>CAWKDY010000001.1:0-807643 GCA_963848465.1 uncultured Chloroflexia bacterium
GTATCGCTTGGCGATAAATCCCTTGTAGAGCGCGCCCATGATCGACTGGTTGGCGCCGAGTTGGACGAAGAAGGTGCCGATGATCGAGGTGACTATGCTGACGGCGCAGACGGCAAGGGATAAAGCATCAGATCGAGAACGACTGGGCTTGGCGCGCTGAAGTAGATGGGCGGCCAGCACCATGGTCGCGACCACCGTGACCGCGTAGGTCTCGAACAGGTCGGCCGCCATGCCCGCGCAGTCGCCGACGTTGTCGCCGACGTTGTCCGCGATGGTGGCGGGGTTGCGGGGATCGTCCTCCTGGATGCCGGCCTCGACCTTGCCACCAGTCGCCGCCGATGTCGGCTGCCTTCGTGAAGATGCCGCCGCCGAGCCGCGCGAAAATCGAGATCAGCGAGGCGCCGAAGCCCAGCGCCACCAAGAAGAGAGTTGACCACAGTGCGGCTGGGTGGGGGTCGAAACCCTATGCCTGCTTGTGAGGACGCCGTAGTACACGGTCGACGCCCAACAGTGCGAGGCCGGCCACCAGCAGGCCGGTCACCGCACCGGTCGCGGAAGGCCATGGACAGATCCTTCAGCAAGGGGAGCGGGTGGAGGCCGGGGCCGTGCGCACGTTGGCGCGCACCGACACCATGAATATGCCGACAAAAGCCGGCCGTGCCGACAGCACCGCGCCGATCAGTGAAACCTACGGGCCACGAGCCAGCCGAGCAACGCACCGACGACGATGAAAGATGATGACGCCGACAATGGCGATGGTGGTGTACTGGCGCGTGAGATAGGCCTGCGCGCCCACCTGGATGGTGGCCGGTGAATCTGCGCATCGGCGGGGCGTGCCGGCGTCAGCCGCCATCACGGCGCGCACGGTGTAGGCGCCATAGACGAGCAGAGGAACCCGCAGCGATGATTGCCCACATCACCATACCCATTGGCCCAGGTCCCCCCAGAATAGCCGCACCAAAACTCGACGGATGAGACGCGGACTGCGCGACAGCCGTGCGCCGTCCACCGCCCGGAGGCCGCTGGCCAGGGCCAGAATCGCGCGGGACCATGCCAAAACTGCGCTCCGCTTGCAACATGGGCACATCGTCACAACACGAATGTGTCCGCCTATCCCCCTCAAAACTTGACAAGAGGCCTGCCAGTGGGGCTCCTCCAGCCTCTCAGCGGGCCGTCCTGGGACGACAATTGTGCGATGCCAGATGTTCCGGCCTTCGCCGTGGCGGCGCTCGGCGTGTTCCGGATCACCCTCATGAGTGGGGTCTTCGGGCCGGGGGCGGAGGCTTTGCCGTCATCGGCATGCCGATCCTGTCCGGTGTCCGGGGATCGGCAGCGAGGTCGGATGGTCTGCCGCCGCTGCGGTCGAGGATGAGCGGCTGGCCGTCGCGACCGGCGATGACCATGCCGGCGCCGGTCTGGCGCCGCCGATGCGCGTGACGGGAACGCGGCGGCGTCCGCTGCGGCCTGGAACGTTTCCGCCTGCGCTACTGGTACCGCGGCGAGGATCTCGTAGTCGTCGCCGCCCACAACGATATGCCGGCCGAGCGAAGGATCGACCGCCAGGGCTTTTCCGGCGGCGGGCGAGAGGGGCAGGTCGGCGACGCGCAGCCTGCCGCGCAGCCGCTCGCCGCGCACATGCGCGCCAGGTCCTTGGCGAGGCCGTCGGAGATGTCCATGGCCGCCGATGCGTGCTCGCGCAGCGCCGTGCCAGGGCGAGGCGCGGCTGCGGGCGGAGATAGCGCTGGCGCAGATGCTCGGCCTCGGCCGCTGACAGGCCCCAGGCGTCGGCGAGTGCCGGGTTCTTCCTGAGCGCCAGGCCGAGCGCCGCATCGCCGAGCGTGCCGGAGACGAACAGGGCGTCGCCGGCTCGCGCGGTGCCGCGCCGCACCATGCGGCCCCTCGACCTCGCCGATGAGCGTGATGGTGACCGTCAGGGGGCCGGGCCGGCGATCGGTGTCGCCGCCGATCAGATGGCAGCCGAAACGGGCCTGCGCCTCGGCGAGGCCGGCGGCAAAGCGCGACAGCCAGTCGGCCGTCGGCGCCTCGGGAAAGGACAGCGCCATCAGGTAGCCGAGCGGCCGGGCGGCCTTGGCGGCGAGGTCGGAGACATTCACCGCCAGCGCCTTCCAGGCAATATCCTCGGGCGCGTCGCTGCGAGAAAGTGCACGCCCTCGGCCACCGGGTCGGTCTTGAGCACCAGCTCGGTGCCGGGCGCGGGCGTGATCAGCGCGCAGTCGTCCTCCAAGCCGAACGCGCCGGGAAACCCGCTGCGCCAGCGGCGCCAGGATGGGATGATCGCCTCCTCGCCGTGCAGATGTTCTTACCTCGTGGTCGCCGCCATCGCACCTGCCGCATCGGCCCCTCTCCCCGCCCGCGGGGAGAGGGTCGGGGTGAGGGGCAGCAACACACGCCGGAGCAAGCGTCTGCCCCTCACCCTAACCCTCTCCCCAGCTGAAGGAGCATGGGAGAGGGGACGTTTATCCCGCTCACCCCCGTTCGGGCAGCTCGCCGGGTCTGAGCTTGCGCGCGAGGCCGTCGAGCACGCCGTTGACGAGCTCGGCTCGTCGCCCTCGAAGAAGGCGTGGGCCACCTCGATGTATTCGCTGATAACGACGCGAGGCGGCACGTCGCTGCGCTCCATGAGCTCGAAGGCGGCGGCGCGCAGGATGGCGCGCACGATCGAATCGATGCGCGTGAGCCGCCAACCCTTGCGCCAGCTGCTGGTCGACCAACGGGTCGATCTCGCGCTGGCGCCGCACCACGCCTTGAGCAGGTCGGCGAAGAATGCTCCGGATCGGCCTCGGCGGCCGTGCCGTGCTCCAGCCGTCGCTGCCCAGCCGATGCGCCTTGAACTCCTCGATCACCGCGGACAGGTCGGTCTCGGCCAGATCCATCTGGTAGAGCGCCTGCACGGCCGCGAGCCGGGCCTGGCTGCGGGCCGAGCGGCGCCCTTGGCCGCGGCTTTGCGTGCCGGCGCTCATCCGTCTCCTCGTCGGCGAACACGCGCTCGAGCGCGATCAGGCGCAGGCAGGCGCGCACCGCATCGCCGCCCTTGCCGTCGCGCCCGCCGCGGGCGCGCGCCAGGGCCTGCGCTTCCGTGTCGACCGTCAAGATGGCGTTGCCGAGCGGGATGGCGTTGCCCACGGCCACTTCCATCAGCCAGTGATTGGCGTTGTTGCACACGATGTCGTAGTGCGAGGTCTCGCCGCGGATGACGCAGCCGAGCGCGACGACAGCCATCGAAGCGCGCGTCGGCGTCGTCCGAGCCGATCGCGCCCGCCTTCACCGCCTGGACGAGCGCCTGCGGGATCTCAAGCGCGCCCGGCACGGCGATGCGCTCGTAGGTGCGCCCTGCGCCGCCTCGAGCTCGGCGATGGCGCCGGCCGCCAGCTCGTCGCGATACGGCCTCGTAGTAGGGGGCCTCGATGATCAGGATGTGCGCACCGAGGCCGCCCGCGCGTTGCAGGTCGGTCGTCGGCGCGATCGCTGTCGTCTTGCCGGCCATGGCGTCTCAGCGATCCGGCGCTGGCCGACGATGCGCAGCCCGAAAGCCTCCAGGCCCACATAGCGCGAGGCGGCGCATTGGAGAGCAGGACCATGTCGCTGACGCCGAGATCGCGCAGGATCTGCGAGCCGACGCCGATCTCGACCAGGCGCCGCTCCGGCGTCGGCCTTCTTCGTGTTGGCTTGCGCTCGGCGTTCTGCGCCACCCAGTCGACACCGATTTGGGCCGCAGGTCGCGGATCAGCACGATCACGCCGCGTCCCTCCTCGGCGATCGCCTGCATCGCCTTGTCAGATCGTCGCCGCGCGGCCGCCGGCACCGATGCCCAGCAGGTCGGTCGAGCACGTTGACGGCATGCACGCGCACCAGCACCGGGCCCGGCGTGCGCGAGTCGCCCTTCACCAGCGCCAGATGCTCGACCGGCTCGACCGCCGTCTCGTAGACGTGCAGCTTGAAGCGCGCCGCCGTGCGCGCTCTCGACGTGCGGTCTCGCCACCCGCTTGACGATCTGGTCGTTGCGCAGCCGATAGGCGATCAGGTCGTCGATGGTGCCGATCTTGAGGCCGTGGCGCTGGGCGAAGGCGACCAGGTCGGGCATGCGCGCCATGGTGCCGTCGTCGTTCATGATCTCGCAGATCACGCCGGCCGGGATAGAGGCCGGCGAGCCGCGCGAGGTCGACGCTGGCCTCGGTATGGCCGGCGCGCACCAGCACGCCGCCTTCGCGCGCGATCAGCGGGAAGACGTGGCCCGGCGAGACGATGTCGTCGCGGTCCTTGGTCGGGTCGATGGCGATGGCGATGGTGCGCGCGCGGTCGTGCGCGGAGATGCCGGTGGTGATGCCCTCGCGCGCCTCGATCGAGACGGTGAAGGCCGTCTGGTTGCGCGGCTCGTTCGTGCGCGCCATCAGTCGAGGCCGAGTTGCTCGGCGCGCTCGCGCGTCAGCGACAGGCAGATCAGGCCGCGGCCGTGCTTGGCCATGAAGTTGATGGCGTCGGGCGTGGCCATCTGCGCCGGGATGACGAGGTCGCCCTCGTTCTCGCGGTCCTCGGCGTCGACCAGGATGACCATGCGCCCGTTGCGCAAGTCCTCGATGATCTCGTCGATCGGCGAGAGGAACCCGTTGCCTCGAGTAGGCGACCGTCTTCAAGCCGTCCTTCACGTCACTGCCGAACTCCATGGCCGCGCGCCACGTAGCGGGCGAACACGTCGACTTCCAGGTTGACCCGGTCGCCGGGCTTTTTGCGCCCCCAAGGTGGTATGGGTCAAGGTGTGCGGGATGAGGTTGATGCCGAAGAGGCTGTGGTCGACCTCGTTGACGGTGAGCGAGATGCCGTCGAGCGCGACCGAGCCCTTGGGCGCGATGAAGCGGCGCAGATGCGGCCGGCGCCTCGACGGTGAAGCGGCGCGCTGCCGCCGTCGGCGCGGATGTCGACGATGCGTGGCCGACGCCATCGACATGGCCGGCAACGATATGGCCGCCCAGCTCGTCGCCGGCCTTGAGCGCGCGCTCCAGGTTGATGCGCTGGCCGGGCTGCCAGTCGCCCAGCGTCGTCTTGCTCAGCGTCTCGTTGGAGACATCGACCGTGAACCGCGCAGCCCTTCCGGCGGGCGCGACTCGGTCGCGGTCAGGCAGGCGCCGTCACAGGCAATCGAGGCGCCGACGGCGATGCCGGCGGCCGCATAGGCGCAGCGGATCGTGAACGTGCCGCCCTCGCGCGCGGCAGCTCGCCGATGTCGGTGATGATGCCGGTGAACATGTCGGGCAGGATATCACGCCGGCCCACATTGCGCCCACCGGCAATGCCGAGTTGTCGCCGCTACAGTCGCCGCTCGCCCCCTCGTGGGCCGGGAAGCGTATCGGGGGCCAGCGGGGGCGCCGCGATCGGGTGGTCGGCTGTCGGGCCGGTCCGAATCGCGCCTGTCGCTGTCACGCCGCTCGCCGTCGCCGCCGAAGCGCACCGGCGGCACGTACATGCGCTCGGCGCGGCACAGCTTTGCCTGGTTCTCATTGCGTCCGCAAGCGCGGAAATTCCCGCCCTTGTCGAAGCAGATGCGCACCTCTTTCAGGCGACTGCCGCTCCCGCCGCACTGCACCACGATCATATCCGGCCTGAGCCCGGGGTTGGCGGCCATGAAGTCCTGCGCGAGGTCAGCCGGGCTGATCGTCATGCGCGAGTCGGTGAGCCCCACGAAGCGCGGCGGGATCCTGACCTTCTCGTACAGCCTGCGCGCCAGATCGAAGAATCCGTCGACGCCCAGGCCGGAGCAGGTGCCGTGCTTGCGGTACTCGTGGAACACCAGCCGCTCGCTCGGCATGATGTCGAGCATGCGGCTTGCCACGGGACGAGGCACGAAACCGCGGTCGGAGCTGCGGCAGTCCTGCGGCCAGCCGCGCTCGTATTGCGGCCACAGCCCATGCAGCACGAAGGCGAACGGGCCCCCGGCGCGCACCGCATTGCGGGTCGCCGCGCTGCTCGCCCACCTCGGCGCAGAAGGTCGGGCTCCAGGAGAGCGACAGCAGGTAGTAGTCGAAGATGCCGGGCTCGTGCTCTCGTGCCTGGCGCCCACCACGGTCGTAGTCGCGGCTGTAGCTTTCGGGTCGATCGCGGTAGGAGGGGCGCTGGGCCAGTGCATCGCCGGCGGCGGCTGCGACCAATGACACGACAATGCAGGCCAAGCCCAAGGCGAACCCAAGGGCGCGCCCAGCAACGGCGAAGCGCACAAGCCGCATGCTCATTTGCCGGGCTAGATATCTTTGCATTGCAGCTCTCCAACAACTCCGCGCGACCCCGACTTACGCAATCGGCCTCCGGAACAAATGAGGAACCATCATCTTGCGCGAGGAGTTCAAGTCCCTCTGCGCTACTGGGCGCGAACAGTGCTCGACAACGGCCTGTAGCCCAACGTTGGCACCAGCCCTTTTCGCGTCTGCTTTCAGCGTCATGAAGCCGGATGGTGCGCGGAGCAAGGCCGGGCACGTCCAATCTTCGCACCTGCGGCACGGGCTTCTTGCGCAGCTTACGGCGACGGTTAAGGTCGCCCGGCGGCCAACATCGCGCGTCTCGTTGCCGTCAAGCCACCTTATACGGGATCGCGAATGGATGTTTCACTGCCGACTGATCATTCCCGACATACGAGGAGGAGCAGCATGGGGAAGATGCGCGCGACGTGGACAACGACACTCATAACCCTCACCGCAACCGCGAGCCTGGCGGTCATTGCCTCGCCAGCCTTTGCCAAATGCACTGTTGGTGACTGCTGGGGCGCGGTGGCCTACGGACCCAAAGACGCTTGGGCCTGGGAAGTCAACTATAACGATCGCGACACGGCCAAGCGGCTGGCGCTCGCAAAGTGCAACAACAGGTGCACTCACGTATTGACGTTCAAAAACACCTGCGGCGCCTACGTCTCCGGCCACGGCGGCCATGGGTGGGGAACGTCGCGCAAAAAGGAAACGGCTGTTGGCGCCGCAATGACCGAGTGCAGCAAGCTCGCCAAGAATTGCGAACTGCGCGTGTGGGCCTGCACCCAGCGTTAGCGTTGGCACTCGCCGTGCGATGAAAAGGATGGAAGTAGGCAATCGATACATTTGCAGCGTTGGCTTGCCGTCGTCTGTGATCGAGTAAGTCTCTCTGTGGGCGCAACATGTTGCGCCTGCTTGCAGCCGAGGAGGTGGGCGACATTCCACGTGTCGGCACGGTGACATAAATCCTTCTCAGCCGCCTCAATCGGCGAGCTTGTCGAGAATCGAGCCCAGCTGCGGGCGCCTTTCTTGAAGCTCGACAGGTTGTATTTCTCGTTGGGCTGTGGATGCGGTCGTCGTCGAGCCCGAAGCCGACCAGCAGGCTGTCCATGCCGAGCGCATCCTGGAACGACTGCACGATGGGGATCGATCCGCCGAGCGCCATCATGACGGCCGGCTTGCCCCATTCCTCCGAGAGGGCTTGCGCGGCCTTGGCCATGTGGGGCGCGTCCGCATCGAAGGCGATCGCCGGACTGCCATGACCGCCCGAGAAATTCGACCTGGCAGTCGGCGGGAAGCCGCTCCGGTCACGAAAGCCTTGATGCCAGCCACCACTTTTTCGGGGTCCTGGCCCGGCACCAGCCGGCAGGTGATCTTGACCGACGCCTCGGCGGGAATGACCGTTTTCGTGCCAACGCCCTGATATCCGCCGGCAATGCCGTTGAACTCGAGGGTCGGCCGCGACCAGATCTGCTCCAGGGCTGGAGTATCCCGCCTCGCCCGCCGGCACCTCAGGCCGACACCGCCAGGAAGGCGGCATCGTCGAAGCCGAGCCCCTTCCATTGCTTCGAGCTGCCTAGCCGAGGGCTTCTCGATCCCCTCGTAGAAGCCGGGCACGCTGCACCTTGCCGGTACTTGCCGTGCATGGCGCCGCAGATCTGCGTGAGTACGCGGATCGGGTTCATGGCGGCGCCGCCGTAGAGGCCGGAATGGAGGTCGCGCGAAGGGCCGGAGATGACGACTTCGAGCGCTGCCATGCCGCGTAGCTGCGTCGTCAACGGCGGGCGTGTCCTTGTCCCACTGGCTGGTGTCGCAGACGAGCACCAGATCGGCCTTGATCTCCTTGCCGTGCTTGGCCAGAAACCCCGGCAGCGACGGCGAGCCGCATTCCTCCTCGCCTTCCAGCAGCACCGACACGGCAACCGGCAACTCGCCCGCCACCGCCTTCCAGGCGCGCGCCGCCTCGAAGAAGGTCAAAGCTGGCCCTTGTTGTCCTCGGCACCACGCGCCACGATCACCCGGCCGTTGCCTTGCTCGGTGGCGAGCCGCGGCTCGAACGGCGAGGTCTTCCAGAGGTCCAGCGGGTCCGGCGGCTGGACATCGTAATGGCCATAGAAGAGGACGTGCGGCGCTGCCCTTGCGGCACCGTCTTGCGATCGTGGGCCACGACCATCGGGTGTCCCGTCGTCGCCACCACCTTGGCTTCGGCAAAGCCCATGTCCTTCAGCTCGCCCGCGCACCATTCGGCCGCCTGCTGGCAATCGGCCTTGAAGGCAGGATCGGTCGAGATGCTGGGGATGCGCAGCAGCTCGAACAGGCGCTCGAGCGCCTTGTCCTGGAACCATCGTCCAGTGTCTTCAGTACAGCTTTCAGCTTGTCGCTCATGTCCGCCGACCCTTGCCAATCCGAGATTGCCGGGCGGACAGTGCGCAAAACGTCAACGCCGGTCAAAGACAAACTTGGCCATCCGCCGAAGCGATTGCTGCCTGTCGGGCCGGCCGTTGCAACCAGCGATGCGAACGCGATCGGGGCACGGCTTTGCCCAGCCGTCTTTGCCCGGCTGCCGGGCGCGGCTACATGGGGCCTGCTGATTTGCCCTCGTCCGCGTTAACGAAGGCACGGACTGCACACGCATCGGCCAGCATGAGGAACGGCATCCATGGCGACGACCTCCGGCTCACCAGCCTCGACCCGAAACGTCTACCTGTTCGGTGCCGGCCGCACGGACGGAACCGCGGCCCTGCGCGACCTGCTCGGCGGCAAGGGCGCCAACCTCGCCGAAATGGCCGGTCTCGGCCTGCCGGTGCCGCCGGGCTTCACCATCACGACCGAGGTGTGCACGCACTATTCACGCAGCAACGGCGGCAGCTATCCCGCCGGGCCTCGAGGCGGAGGTCGACGCCGCCCTCGACGAGGTCGGCAGAAGCTGTCGGCGCCGCGCTTCGGCGACCGCCGCCAACCCGCTGCTGGTCTCGGTCCGCTCGGGCGCCCGCGCCTCGATGCCCGGCATGATGGACACCATCCTCAACCTCGGCCTCAACGACGACACCGTCGAGGGCCTGGCCCGCCAGTCGGGCGACCGCGCGCTTCGCCTACGACAGCTACCGCCGCTTCATCCAGATGTACTCCGACGTCGTCCTGGGCGTCGACCACGACCTGTTCGAGGAGCATCCTCGAGCGACTACAAGGACCTCGGCGGCACGACCTCGACACCGACCTCGACGCCGACGACTGGCGCGAGGTGGTCGCCGCGCTACAAGGAGGCGGTCGTGGCCGAGCACCTGGGCAAGCCCTTCCCGCAGGATACCGGCGAGCAGCTGTGGGGCGCCATCGGCGCCGTGTTCGGCTCCTGGAAGAACGCCCGCGCCATCACCTACCGCCGCCTGCAACGGCATCCCCGACGACTGGGGCACCGCCGTCAACGTCCAGGCCATGGTGTTCGGCAATCGCGGCGACACGCTCGGCCACCGGCGTTGCCTTCACCCGCAACCCCTCGACCGGCGCGCGCGAGATCTACGGCGAGTTCCTCGTCAACGCCCAGGGCGAGGACGTGGTCGCCGGCATCCGCACGCCGCAGCCCCTGACCGAGGCCGCCCGCCTGGAGGCAGGCGACACCGCGCCGTCGCTCGAGGCCGCTGATGCCCGAGACCTTCGCCGAGCTCGATTGCCAGTCTTCGGCAAGCTCGAGACGCCACTATCGCGACATGCAGGACATCGAGTTCACCATCCAGGAAGGCAAGCTCTGGATGCTGCAGACCCGCAACGGCAAGCGCACCACCCGGCCGCCCTCAAGATCGCCGTCGATCTGGCCGACGAAGGCGTGATCACGCCGAGCCGAGGCCGTGCCCGCATCGACGCCGGCGCGCTCGACCAGCTGCTGCACCCGACGATCGACCCGATGCCGAGCGGCACGATCGTGGCCACGGGCCTGCCGGCCTCGCCCGGCGCCGCCGCCGGCGAGATCGTGTTCGACGCCGACGAGGCCGAGGCCATGAAGGCCCAGGGCCGCGACGTGATCCTGGTGCGCATCGAGACGAGCCCCGAGGACATCCACGGCATGCACGCCGCCGCCGGCATCCTCACCACGCGCGGCGGCATGACCAGCCACGCCGCCGTGGTGGCGCGCGGCATGGGCCGGCCCTGCGTCTGCGGCGCCGGCGACGCATGCGCATCGACTGCCAAGGCCGGCACGATGACGGTCGGCGCGGCGCGCTTCCACAAGGGCGACATCATCACCATCGACGGCGCCACCGGCGAGGTGCTGCAAGGGCCGCGTCGAGATGCGCCAGCCGGAGCTGTCGGGCGACTTCGCCAAGATCATGGGCTGGGCCGACGCAGACCCGCCGCCTCGGCGTCCGCGCCAACGCCGACACGCCGCGCGATGCGCGCCAGGCCCGCGAGTTCGGCGCCGAGGGCATCGGGCTGTGCCGCACCGAGCACATGTTCTTCGACGCCGACCGCATCCTGGCCGTGCGCGAGATGATCCTGCGCCGACGACGAGGCCGGCCGCCGCCGGGCGCTGGCCAAGATCCTGCCGATGCAGCGCGCCGACTTCACCGAGATCTTCGAGATCATGGCCGGCCTGCCGGTGACGATCCGCCTGCTCGATCCGCCGCTGCACGAGTTCCTGCCGCACGAGGAGAAGGAGGCCGCGGCCGTCGCCAGGCGAGCTCGGCGTCCCGCCGGAAAAGCTGCAGGCGCGCATGCCGAGCTGCACGAGATCAACCCGATGCTGGGCTTCCGCGGCTGCCGCCTCGCCATCCGCTATCCCGAGATCACCGAGATGCAGGCCCGCGCCATCTTCGAGGCGGCCGTCGAGCGCGGGCAAGAAGACCGGCAAGCCGGTCATGCCCGAGGTGATGATCCCGCTCGTCGCCTGGCGGCGCGAGTTCGACCTCCTGCGCCAGTGATCATCCGGCGGACGGCCGAGGCGGTCGAGGCCGAGACCGGGCGCCAAGCTCGACCTATCAGGTCGGCACCATGATCGAGCTGCCGCGCGCCGCGCTCAGGGCCGAGGAGATCGCCGCCGGCGACGCCGGGCGCCGAGTTCTTCTCGTTCGGCACCAACGACCTGACGCAGACCTGCCTCGGCCTGTCGCGCGACGACGCGGCGCCGATTCTCGCCGACTACACCGAGCCGCGCGATGTTCGAGGTCGACCCGTTCGTGTCGATCGACCAGGAGGGCGTCGGCGAGCTGGTTCGCATCGGCACCGAGCGCGGCCGCAAGGCCGCGGCCCGACCTCAAGGTCGGCATCTGCGGCGAGCACGGCGGCGACCCGGCCTCGATCGCCTTCTGCCACGACGCCGGCCTCGACTATGTCTCGTGCTCGCCCTTCCGCGTGCCCGTCGCCCGCCTCGCCGCCGCCCAGGCGGCGATCCGGGCCAGGCGCTGATTGTCATCACGGAATTGGCGATAGCGAATATCCGGGAGCCGGGGCAACGTCAATAAGCCTGCCGGTCGTCGACCTCGTCGATGCTAGGACGGCGTGGACGCGGCCCCTTGTTCGACGGCATCAGCAACAACAGCAGCAGCATCGGCGGCAGGAGAAAACTCCACGCTGCCCAGAACGAGTGATCTCGATGCTTTGCCGAGGCGAGAATGCCGGCGAAGATCGCCGAGGCGATGGCGACGACGCCCCAGATGGCAATGGCTTTGGGCATGTGATTTCCCCTAGGGTGCCGCCCGATCCGGCCCGGCGCTTGCCCTGGATAAGCGCACGAACCACGGCAAAATCAAGCACTGCAACGAGATTTGATCATACACGGATCAATCATAGCCGCAAATCCCCGAGCGGGGATAAGGCCGCCGTGATCGCTCCCGGGCGCTCCAGACTAGGCCCGGCCCATTTTGATCCGCACGCCCGGCGCCGGGCGTTCCAGCAGCACGTCGTGGCGGAACATGTAGAGGCGGGCGGGTCGGCCGCCGGTGCGCAAGCGGTGCTCGTCGGTCGGCTCGACCAGGCCCCCGGTCTCGACCAGGCGGCGGAAGTTCTGCTTGTGCAGGTGTGGCCCCAGGATCGCCTCGACCGTCTTCTGCAGCTCGAACAGCGTGAACAGCCTGGGCATCAGCTCGAACACCACGGGTTGGCATTTGACGCTGCGCCGCAGCTCGCTGATCGCGCTGGCAAGCACCTGGCATGGTCGCCAAGGATGGGGTGCCGCAGCCGCGGCAGGGACCGCAATGCGCCCCCAGCGTTGGACGCGAGGGACGCGGCGTCCTCGAGCAAGCCGGCTTCGCTGAGGATGTCGTAGCGCTCGAGCACCTTTTCCTCGTCCCACGCCACCCCGTCCCAGCCGAAGGCGATGCGCAAGCGCTCGCTGCAGGGCGCATGTGTCAGGCCTGCCCAGGCCCTCAGACGCGGCTCGATGTCCTCGGTCAGGCACGCCGGCTTGCCCCGGCGCCAGTCCTCCCAGGGGAAATACTGATACCAGCTGCGCCAGCCGGCGCCGTCGCGGTCGTTGATGTGGGCCGGATCGACGAGGGCCAGGTAGCAGATGGCAACGACAGGCAGGTCGGCCGATTGAGCCATCCCAACCGGGCCCTGCCGGCCGCCGAGCGCGTGCAGATGCTGCCGCGCGGAGCCGAGCTCGACCCCGGTCTGATGCTGCACGCACACGCGCAAGGCCGTCTCGAGGCTGCCGTGCTGACGGGGGAGAAGAAGCCGCAGGGCAGCGCGCCGTCGCCGCCGCGGTCCTCGCGGCGCGCCGGCACGACGGCAACCACCGGCTCGTCACCCCGCACGGCGAGGATCGCCGCGTTGAGGCCGACCGCGATCGGCTCGGGCGCCGACGACGCCTGCAATTGTGCCTTCGGTTGCAGCGCACTGTGCTGGTGGTGCGCGATCGGTTCCATGAAAAGCCTCGATCAAAATCAAGGCTCTAGGGGCTAGGCCCGGATCGTGGCATTTTTCCGGTGGCAAGTACGGCGCACAGGCGGCTGCGGCACCCCCCCAGGCGCGGTGTCTCGCCCGTCAGTCCGAATGGTCGGCGGGCAGCGAGAAGGGTACGGCCTCGCCGGCGGGGACGCCACGGCCGATGCTCTCGACGGCGCGCACCATGCGGCCCTTGCGGCCGAGCGCGGCGTCGGCGAGCCGGATGATCAGGCGGTTCGGGTAGGCGGTCGGCGAGGCCTCGCGCAGGCGCATCGCGATCAGCTCCTCTGGCGCGTCCGGGTTGATGGTGCACAGCGCCGTGTAGGCGGCGGCCGTGGAGCGGCTGATGCCAGCCCAGCAGTGCACCACCATCGGGCCTCGCCGCCCCAATCGCGGGCGAACTCGATCAGTTGCTCGATGTGCTCTTCGCCCGGCGCGATGTGGCCATCGATCGGCTCGGCGATGTCGTGGACATGAAGGCGCAAGTGCCGGTCGGGCCAATCAGCCGCGGCGTCTCCACCGCGATCTCGTCCTGCAGGCAGGTGATCAGGTGCGAGGCGTGGCTCCGGGCCACCGTCTCGGGCACCGCGCTCAGCGGGCAAACATGGATGGCGCCGTGCATGCGCCGAGTGCGTCTTGCGCGGGTCGCGGCGGGTTCACTGTTGTGTGTCATCGGTCCTCGTTGCTAGTCCTGGGACAGGTCCTTGGCCAGCTCCTCGAAGCGGGCGAGGAAATCCGCCTGGGCAGCCGCGACTGGCACTGCATCGAGCGCCTCCAGCCGCTCGTGCAAGGGATCCGGCACGCCGCGCGGCACGCCGAAATAGCGGTTGGCCTCGGTCTCGGTGAAGCCCGCCAGCTGGGTCGCCTCGTAGAAGGCGGCGATGCGGTCTGCCGTTTTGATCGCCATGGTGATGCGCTCGGGCAGCACCGGCGGCAGCCCGAAGCGGCGGTGGATGGCTTCCAGCAGCCGGTTCTCGAACGCCTTGTAGTCGAGACCGATGGCAGACTTGAACGGGCTGATCAGGTCGCCGATCACGTACTCCGGCGCATCGTGCAGCAGCGCCGCAAGTCGCCAGCGCCGCGCCAGGTCCGGCTGCATGGCCGCGGCGATCTCCTCGACCAGCAGGGCATGCTGGGCGACCGAGAAGGCATGCTCGCCCGATCGTCTGGCCGTTCCAGCGCGCGACGCGGGCGAGCCCGTGGGCGATGTCCTCGATCTCGATGTCCTTGGGCGCGGGGTCGAGCAGGTCGAGACGGCGGCCCGACAGCATGCGCTGCCAGGCGCGCGGGCCGCGCGGGCGCCTCGGCGCGCGAGCTGCCCTTCTCGCTCATGCCGAGACCCGCACCGCCGGCAGCTCGAACCGCCGCTGCAGTTCCGCGCAGGGCCTCGTGGCGATGGCAGGCGACGACGTGGTCGTTGACCATGCCGGTCGACTGCATGAAGGCGTAGATCGTGGTGGGGCCGACGAAGCGGAAGCCTTCCGCCTTCAGCGCCTTGGAGATGGCCTTAGAAAGTGGGGTCTCGGCCGGGACCGTCTTGAAGCTCTTGTGGCGGTTGATCTGCGGGCGCCCGTCGAGAAAGCCCCACAGGAACGCGGAAAGCCGCGTGCGCTGCGCAGCGCCAGCAGCGCGCGGGCATTGTCGATGGTCGCTTCCACCTTGAGCCGGTTGCGCACGATGCCGGGATCGGCCATCAGCCGTGCGACGTCATTGGCGCCGTAGCGCGCGATGCGCTCGGGGTCGAAGCCGTGGAAGGCGCGGCGGAAGTTCTCGCGCTTCTTGAGGATCGTCATCCACGACAGGCCGGCCTGGAATCCCTCCAGCACCAGCTTCTCGAACATGGCCCGGTCGTCGGCGTGGGCACGCCCCATTCCTCATCGTGGTAGCGCGCATAGATCGGCTCGGCGATGCCGGCCCAGCGACACCGCACGTCGGCTCCGGCGCGGTCATGGCGCAGCCGCCGTGGCGGGCGCCAGATCGAAGGTCGCCCAGTCCGGTTTGCGCAGCACGATCGCCACCCCGCCTGCCCTGAGGCTTCGCCCTTGGCTGCGGCCTCGGCCGCGCGGTCGAGGCGAACGAGGGCCAGGGCCTGACGTCCCGCTACCGAGCCGACCGAGCCGATCACCGCGGCACCTGCCTCGATCTCGGCGCCCGGTGTCAGCGGCGCCTCGCCGTCACCGGCACGATGCGCTTGCGCACGGTGGCACGGTTCTGCATGCGGCTCACCACCTCCTGGCCGACAAAGCAGCCCTTGGCGAAGGAGACGCCGTGAGCTGGTCGAAGTCGGCCTCATGCGGAAACGCGTCGCCGAAGGCGTAGTCCTTGCCGCCCTCGGGCACGCCCAGCGCGATGCGATGCGCATGATAGTCTTCCGGCGAGGCATCGACGCCGCCAATCGCCGCGGCGATCCCGGTCACGAGCCTGGCACCGGTCGGCCCGCGCCATCCGAGCGCGCTCAATCGCGGATCAGGGAAGACGTGGGTCTCGCCGGCGGCTTCGACTTGCGCGGGAGCGGCCCCCCACGCAGCAAACACGCGATAGGCGGCGCTGCGATCCTGGATGTCCGCCTTGGCCCGCAGCTTGTACATGGTCAGCCGCTTGGCGAGGTCGGCGGCCTTTCGGCTGCGACGCTCCAGCAGGAAGCCGTAGGTGCCTTCACGACAAAGAAGTCGAACAGGATCTTGCCCTGCGGCGTGAGCAGCGCGGCATGCAGGGCCGGCCGCGTTGACAGCAGGTCCATGTCGCTGGTGATGACACCCTGCAGCAGCCTGGTGGCATCCTCGCCCGCGACGCGCACGACGCCACGGTCGGGAAGCAGCGCGATCTCCGCAGGTGCCGTCATCTCCGGCCGGGTCCCCTCTCAGGAGGCGTCAGGTCTGCTATACCTCCCGGCCAACAGGTAAGCACGGCATGTGGCCAAGGCAAGCGTCGGGACCCACAGGCGGGACATGACCAACAGCTTCGATTTGATCATCAAGAATGGAACAGTCGTTAATCACGACGGCACCGGCATGCGCGACATCGGCGTGCGCGGCGGCCGCATCGCGCACATCGGCGCCCTTGCCGACAGCGCAGCAGCCGAAACGATCGACGCGCGGGCCTGCACGTCCTGCCCGGCGTGATCGACACCCAGGTGCATTTCCGCGAGCCGGGCCTGGAGCACAAGGAGGACCTGGAGACCGGCAGCCGCGCCGCCGTCGCTGGGCGGGGTCACCGCGGTCTTCGAGATGCCCAACACCAAGCCGCCACCACCACGGCCGAGGCGCTGGCCGACAAGGTGCGGCGCGCGCCGGGGCCGCATGCACTGCGATTTCGCCTTCTACGTCGGCGCCACGCGCGAGAACGTCGACGAGCTGCCGGCGCTCGAGCGGCTGCAGGGCTGCGGCCGGCGTCAAGGTGTTCATGGGCGCATCCACCGGCGACCTGCTGGTCGAGGACGAGCCGAGCGCTCGGCACGCATCATCTCGCGCCATGTCCGTCGCGCGCCGCGTTCCACTCCGAGGACGAGGCGCGGCTCAAGGCGCAGCGCTCGCCTGCGCCGGCGCGGGCGACCCGTCCTCGCATCCGGTCTGGCGCGACGAGGCGGCGGCTCTGATGGCGACGCAGCGACTGGTGCGGCTGGCCGAGCGCATCGGCAAGCGCGTGCACGTGCTGCACGTCTCCACCGCCGAGGAAATGGCGTTGCTGGCCGCGCACAAGGATGTGGCGAGCGTCGAGGTCACGCCGCATCACCTCACGCTGGTGGCGCCCGACTGCTACGAGCGCCTCGGCACGCTTCGCGCAGATGAACCCGCCGGTGCGCGACGAGCGCCATCGCGCGGCGCTATGGGCGGCGGTCGCCAACGGCGTCGTCGATGTGCTCGGCTCCGACCACGCGCCGCACACCCGGGAGGAAAAGGCCAAGCCCTATCCGGAGAGCCTTCCGGCATGCCGGGCGTGCAGACGCTGGTGCCGATCATGCTCGACCATGTCAACGCCGGGCGCCTGACGCTCGAGCGGTTCGTCGACCTGACCAGCGCCGGGCCCGCGCGCATCTTCAGCATCGCGGCAAGGGCCGCATCGCCGTCGGCTACGACGCCGATCTCACGATCGTCGACCTGAAGCGGCGCGAAACCATCCCAACGACTGGATCGCGATCGCGCTGCGGCTGGACGCCCTACGACGGCCTCGCGTGCAGGGCTGGCCGGTCGGCACGATCATGCGCGGCCGGCGCGTGATGTGGGAGGGCGAGCTGCTCGCCCCCGCTGGCGGAGCCCCGGTGCAGTTCTACGAGACGTGAGAGCTGCGTCTACGAGCGCCCGGCACCCTTCGTGGCGACCGGTTTGAGGGATGGCAGCTGTTCGGCCACGACTTTCTCCAGCTCCGGCGGCAGGCGGTGCACGACGGTCACCGGTGTGCCCACATCCACCCGCGAGGCCAGATCGATGATGTGTCCGTTGAGCATGCGGAAGCAGCCCGACGAGGCGGCGCGGCCGATCGACTTTGGATCGTTGGTGCCGTGGATGCGGTAGAGGGAGTTGCCCAGATACAGCGCCGTGGCGCCCAGCGGGTTCTTGATGCCGCCGGTCATCTTCTCGGGCAGGCGCCAATCGCGATAGCGCATCTCCTGGGGCGGATACCAGTCGGGCCACTCGGCCTTGCGGCTGATCGTCTCCGTGCCGGTCCAGGAGAAGCCCTCGCGACCAACCGAGATCGGGTAGTGCAACGCCTCGGTGGCCGACTTGATCAGGAACAGCTGGCGGCCCTTGGTGTCGATGACGATGCTGCCGACGGGATAGCTGCTGGGGAAGGCGATCGTGCGCGGCTCAATCGCCGCGATGGTCGGGCGGTCGCCGCCCGATTGCACACTCGGCCCATTGCTGCGGGGGCGCGTGCGCAGTTCGTGAGCGACGTCGGCGACGAGGTTGCGGCGCAGCAGTTCGTTGCGCTGAAGCTGATCGACCATCTTGTTGAACGACTGCGCCAGCGACGCGATCTCGGTCGTGCCTTTGACCAGCACACGCTGATCCCACTTCCCCGCGCCGATGGCGTCGGCGGTGACCGCCAGCCCGTTGAGCGGTTTGGTTAGGCTGCGGCTCATCAGCACGCCAAACAGAATGCTAATCACGATGCTGACGCCAGCGACGATCAAGACTATGCCCTCCCAACTGACGAGCGGCGACGGTCGCGGCGGCGGTTGGAACAAACAACTCATGTCGATATAGGCGACGGTGCTGCCATCCACCTCTACTGGGATTAGATGCGAGGGCGGCGTAGCGGTCGTCGAGTCAGCAGCAGTGGTTGTCGGAGCAGCGAGAGTCGCCTCGCCGTTCTGCGGCGCAATGGCGGGAATGGCGAAACTGGCATCGGCGTTATCGCTCAAGTGCGCGAACTCTGCCGAGTTGGCGCGGATCACGATGACGCTGACGAGCGCAATCGTTGCCAAACTGGTGAAGACCACCGCACTAAAGGCGAAGCTCAAGCGCACCCACAGACGATTCATCGACGTTACCTGCCTCCCAAACGATAGCCGATGCTGTAGACCGTTTGGATATAGCGCGGACTTTTGGGGTCGGCTTCGAGCTTCTTGCGCAGGTTCTTGACGTGGGTATCCAGCGAGCGCTCCATGCCTTCGTATTGATAATCGAGCGCGCTTTCGATCAATTCGGCGCGGGTGAAAACGTGTTCGGGGCTGCTCATCAATGCGTGCATCAGTTCAAATTCAATCCGGGTCAGTTCGACGGCTTGCCCGTTCAGAGTCAACCGGCGGCGCGACGGTTCAAGCTGCAATCCTTCGTAACTCAGACTGCGCTCGCTTTCATCCTCGGCATCGCCTTTGCTGCGGCGCAGAACCGAGCGCACACGAGCGACGACTTCGCGCGGGTTGAAGGGCTTGCTGATGTAGTCGTCCGCGCCGATCTCCAAGCCGATGATGCGATCTTCGTCCTCGACGCGCGCGGTCAGCATGATGATCGGGATGTGGCGCAGCGTCGCATCCTTGCGTACAATCCGTGTGATCTCCAAGCCGTCCCGATCAGGCAGCATCAGGTCAAGCACGACCAGATCCGGATGTTCGTGGTGCAGCGTATGCAGCGCCGTTTCGCCGTCGTAGGCGCAAAAGACCTCAAAGCCTTCTCGCTCCAAGTAAACGCGTACCGCCCGCACCGTCTCCTTGTTGTCATCGACGACTAGAACTCGCAGCATCGAACGATACTCCACCAAAATAGATTCATTTTCCCTTCATTATAGAAGGCGATTTTGGGGAAATCGTGAATTTGTGAAAGATTTTACAGTTTCCCCATAAGTCTCCCACGAAATATTCACACGGAACAGGCAAAATAAAGATTGGATAACTTATGAGGTATTTTCGATGACCGTGAGGAAATCCGCAGCCAGCATGACGATCACAGCACTTGTCATCGTGCTTTCGTTGATGATCGGCGGCGCGGCAGTTCAAGCGCAAGACAACCCCGGCGGCTTCACCCCGCCCGAGGGCTTTACCCCGCCCGAAGGATTCACGCCGCCCGACGGTTTCGTACTGCCCGCAGACGGCGAGCAAAACCTCGCCGTCGCCACCGCTGGCAGCCAAATCTCGGCACTTGGCTCGGTCGAGGCGAAAGCCCAGGTCTCGCTGAGCTTTCAGGCGGCAGGGACGGTGAACGGCATCTACGTGGAAGTCGGCGATTACGTCAATGCGGGCGACGTGCTAGCGGATCTCGACAATACTGATGCGTGGAACAGTTATCATCAAGCGCAGCTCAACTTGGAAAGCGCGCAGCTTGATTACGACGACCTGCTCGCCCCGCCCTCGGACAGCGACCTGCGCGTCGCGCAGGCGAACTTGGCGAGCGCACAAGCCGCTTATACCTCGGCAGCCAACGGCGGCAGCGATCAAGTCGATTCGGCGCAGCAGAAGTACGACGACGCGCAGCAATCGCTGGATACGCTTCAGCAAGAGCGGGCGTTCATGAACGGGACGCCCGACCAGATCGCCCAAGCCGAGGCAAAGATCGGTGCCGCGTCGTTCAACGCCCAGATCGCCCTGCTGCAACTGCAAGACGCGCAAGCATCCAGCAATGCCTCAACTCAACTGTGGTCGGCGTCGATCCGCATCCAGCAAGCGCAGCTTCAGCTCGACCAACTGCAAGCGCCGCCCACCCAGCAGCAGCTCGATAACGCGCAGGTCGCCATCGAGCGAGCGCAGCTCACGCTGGATCAAGCCCAAAACACGCTGGAGAAAAGCCAGTTGGTCGCGCCGCGATCCGGCTACGTGACGGCTGTGAATATCGCAGCTGGGGATAGCGTTGCGCCGAGCTTGGCAGCGGTCGAAATCGCTGATCTGTCCAACTTCCAGATGACCGTGCCGGTCAACGAACTGGACGTCGGGCGCGTCGCCGTCGGGCAGAACGCAACCATTCAACTGGACGCGCTCACCGGGGTGAACATTCCGGGCAAAGTCGAGAACGTCGGCTGGTTGAGTTCGACCAGCAGCGACGGCATCGTCACCTACGACGTTTTAGTCACCCTCGACACGACCGACCCGCATGTGCGTTTAGGCATGACCGGCGAAGTCGCCATTGATACCGGGAGTTCAAGTTCATGATCAATTCGATACCCACGACTTACATCGGCGCGGGCGTGCTGGCGCTGGGCGGGGTGATCCTGCTCTGGTGGCTGACTGCGCGGCTGCGTGCCGGTGGATTGCGCAATTTCGTGCGCATCATCACGGTGCCGCTGCTCCTGATCGGCGTGGCGCTGATGGGCGTCATGATGGCGAAGTCGGATACAGCGGTCGTCCCTGAGACCACCCCTCTGCTCGTCCCGGTCGAAACGATGACCGTGCAGCCGGGTACGCTAACCGAGACCCTCAATGCGACCGGATCGCTGGCAGCAGCCGATCAGACGGCGCTGACATTCGGGACATCAGCCCCCGTGACCGACGTGCTGGTCGCGGTCGGCGACGTGGTTCACGCCGGTGACGTGCTGGCGCGGGTCGATACCAGCGCCATCGACATGCAGGTGCGGACGGCAGAGATTAGTCTGGAAGTCGCCCAGAACGCGCTGACAGCGCTGCAAGCGCCGCCGAGCGAATACGACCTGAAAAGCGCCGAGTTAAGCGTTCAATCGGCACAAGCATCGCTAAGTTCGGCGTCGCAAAGCGCCTCGACCGGCAACGACGCCGAGATCGCCCGCTTGAACGAGGAACTGGCGAAAAACAGCTTGTGGCAGCAGCAGTTGAGCCGCGACATGAGCGCGAACCCGAATCCGAACGCGCCCAACGCCGTCACCAACCGCATCGCCAGTCAGGCGAGCATGACCAATGCCGAGGAGAGCGTCACCACCGCTGAGGAGAACTATCAGGACACGCTCAACGCTGTGCCGGATACCAGCCAGCTTTCGTCGGCGAACGCCTCGCTGATCAGCGCGCAGGCGAAGCTCGACGCGCTCAACGCCGGACCAAGCGATACGGACCTACGCAAAGCGCAGATCAACATCGAGACGGCGCAGTTGAACCTTGATTCGATTGAGCAGCAGCGCGACGAAGCTGAAATCGTCGCGCCGTTCGACGGCATCGTCGCCGCCGTGAACGTCGAGGTCGGCGAAATGCCGCCCAACAGCGCTGCAATCACGCTGATCAACACCAACAACTACACCATCACCCTCTCGGTGGACGAGAAGGACATTGCCCAACTGGCTCAAGGACAAGCCGTCAACGTCAGCCTGCAAGCGCTTAACAACGTGACGCTGAGCGGCACCGTGACGCGCGTCGATCTGTCGCCGTCCTCGACTAGCGATCTAGTGACCTACAACGTCGAGGTGACGCTCAATCCGGCGGATGCGCCGGTGCGTCCCGGCATGTCGGCGGTCGCCAACGTGGTGCTGAACGAACTCAATAACGTCTTGGTGGTGCCCAACCGCTTCATCACTGTCAACGACCGGACTCAGCAATCAACCGTCAAGGTCGAGACGGCGGCCGGTACTTATACCGACGTGCCCGTGACTCTCGGCGCTCAAACCGACAGCGAGAGCGCAATCACCGCTGGCATCAGCACCGGCGATAAGCTGGTCATTCTAGCAAGCACCGCGACCAACGGCACGACCCAGCAAGGCGCGGGCTTAGGGCTGTTCGGCGGCGCAGGTAGAATCGCCGGCGGCAGCGCGCCTGCCGGTGGCGGCAACTTCGCCGGACGAGGGGGTGGTTGATGAAATTCGGACGACACAGTAACGGCAAGACGCCGCAGGCAGACGCCAACGCCCCCCTGCCCGTGATCGACATTCAGGGGATCACCAAGACCTATCACATCGGCGAGATCGACCTGAACGTGCTCAAGGGCATTGACCTGAAGATCGAGCGCGGGGAATTCGTCTCGATCATGGGACCGTCGGGGTCGGGCAAAAGCACGCTGATGAACATCCTCGGCGCGCTCGACCAGCCGACGACGGGGACCTATCACCTCGACGGCATCGACGTCGCCCAGTTGGGCGAAAGCGAACTGGCGCGCATCCGTAACAAGAAGATCGGCTTCGTCTTCCAGAACTTCAACCTGCTCAAGCGCACGTCGGCGCTGCGGCAGGTCGAACTCCCCCTGCTCTACGCGGGCACGCGGGGGCGATCGCAGAAGGCGAAAGCCGCGCTTGAGGCGGTCGGGCTGAGCGAACGGCTGAGTCACCTGCCGAGCGAGCTTTCCGGCGGTCAGCAGCAGCGCGTCGCCATTGCCCGTGCGATGGTCAACGAGCCGTCGCTGATCCTCGCCGACGAGCCGACCGGCAACCTCGACACCCGCAGCGGCAAGGAAGTCATGCAGATTTTCCAGCGCATGAACCGCGACCAAGGCATCACGACCGTCTTCGTCACCCACGACCCGTGGATCGCGCGGCACACCAACCGGGTCGTCATGCTGCGCGACGGCTTGGTCATCGCCGACCAGAAGATCGCCGAGCCGCTCGACGCGGAAACGGCGGAGCGTCCGTCCGAGGCGGAAGAACTGGCGAGCGTCTTCGAGAACGCCTACTACGGCGGCAAGGCTGAGGAATACACCTAATGAAAATCGCACCGACCTCACGCCCCGCCAGCAGCGCGTCATCGCAAGCGAGCCAACTCGCTGTAGGGGCGGGTCTGAGACCCGCCCACCTAGCGAGGCACCGATGAATCTGCTTGAAGTCTTTCGCATCGCGCTCAACGCCTTGGGCACCAACCGCCTGCGCGCGCTGCTGACCACGCTCGGCATCATGATCGGCGTGGCATCGGTCGTCAGCCTGATGAGTCTCGGCGGCAGCCTGCAAAGCTACATTCAGGGGCAGTTCGAGAGCCTGAACGCCAACGTGCTCGACATCAGCGCGTCGCGCGGGCGCTTCACCGCGTCCGGGACGCAGCCGCTGACGACGCAGGACGTCGAAGGACTGCAAGACCCGACCGTCGCGCCGCACGTCGTCGCCGTCGCCGCGACCTACACCGTGCGCGGCAATATCGCCTACAGCACCACCAGCGAGAGCGCCTCAATCGAAGGCGTGACCGTCAATTACGGCGACGTCAATAACTGGCACATCGGTTCGGGGCGCTTCATCAACGACAGCGACATCGCCAACAGCGAGCGGGTCGCCGTGCTCGACCAGACCGCCGCCAGCGACCTGTTCGACACCGCCAACCCGGTCGGGCAGACGATTCTGGTCGCCAATCAGGTGTTCACGGTGATCGGCGTGATGGAAGAACGGGCGACCAGCGGCTTCTCGCAGACAACCGTGCTGATCCCGATCTCGACGGCGCAAACGCGGCTTGGCAAACGCCCACGTCGCTGGGAAAGGCTACCGCGTCAGCTCGATTCAGGCGCAGGCGGTCTCGACCGACTCCGCCGACATCACGGCGGCGACCGATGAAGTCACCAATTACCTGTTGGCGGCGCACCGGATCACCAATTCAAGCGCCGCCGATTTCAGCGTCAACAGCGCGGCGTCGGTGCTCGACTCGCTCTCGTCGACGCTGAGCTTGGTCACGCTGTTCCTGAGCGCCATCGCCGGGATTTCGCTGCTGGTCGGCGGCATCGGCGTGATGAACATCATGCTGGTGTCGGTGACCGAACGCACGCGCGAGATCGGCTTGCGCAAAGCCGTCGGCGCGCAAGCGAGCACGATCCTGACCCAGTTCCTGATCGAAAGCATCCTGCTTTCGCTGCTTGGGCGGCGCGGTCGGCATCACGTTAGGCGGCGGCATTCTGCTGATCGCGGGTAAGTTGATCCCGCAGTTCACCATCGCCCTGACGCCCGAATCGGCGCTGCTGGCGACCGGGATCAGCAGCGCGATCGGAATTATCTCCGGGATGTACCCGGCAAATCGCGCGGCAAAGATGCGTCCGATTGACGCGCTGAGGTTCGAATAATGCTGATCGACAACATTCGCTTGTCCTTGATTGAATTCGGCACCAATAAGCTGCGCGCCTTCCTGACGGTGCTGGGCATTACCATCGGGATCGCGGCGGTGGTGCTGCTGCTCTCGCTCGGTCAAAGCGTGCAAGCCTATGTCGCCCAGCAGTTCGAAGGCTTGGGCACGAACACGCTGCGCGTCTCGGCGACGCGCGCCAACGGTCGGCTCGACCAACTGACGCTCGAACAGGCGCAGCAGTTGCAAAATCCCGACCTGCTGCCGGGGGTCGATCTGGTCATGCCGGAGACCAGCGGCAACTATGCCGTCGTCTACGAGAACAACTCGTTCAACATCAGCGTGACCGGCGCGACCACCGATTACCTCGACATCGAGGGGCGAACGGTCGATCAGGGGCGCTTCTTCAGCGCCGACGAACTCACCGGCAGCGCGCAGGTCGCCGTCATCGGCACGACCACCGTCGAGAACCTGTTCGACACGGAAGACCCGCTCGGCAAAACGATCCGCGTCCAGAACGTGCTCTTTCAGGTGATCGGCGTGCTCAACGAGAGCGGCACCAGCGATAACGCCGTCATCGTGCCGATCACGGCATTCAAGGCGCGGCTGAACAACAGCCGCACCACCACCGGCGAGACCGTCGTCAACACCATCCTCGTCAAAGCGACCGACGTCAACCAGATGACCACCGTGCAGGAGAGCCTGACCGCCGCCCTGCGCACCGTGCGCGGTCTGACCGCCAACGAGTCCGACAACTTCAACATCTTCAGCGCCTCGACCATCGTCAACTCGCTGACCAGCGTGATCTCGATCCTGACGCTGTTTCTGGGCGTCGTCGCCGGGATTTCGCTGGTAGTCGGTGGCATCAACGTGATGAACATTATGCTGGTGACGATCACCGAACGGACGCGCGAAATCGGGCTGCGTAAAGCGACCGGCGCGCAAAACTCGGACATTATCGTCCTGTTTCTGGTGCAAGCGGTCGTTCTCACGCTGATCGGCGGCGTGATTGGCGTCGCCATCGCGGCGGGCGGCAGCGCGCTTATCACCTCGCTGGTTGATGGCTTAAGCGTGATCGTTCGCCCTGAAAACGTCGTACTGGCGGTCAGCATTTCGGCGGCAATTGGCATCTTCTTCGGCGTTTATCCGGCGTCACGAGCAGCACGGCTCAACCCGATTGACGCCCTGCGCTATGAGTAACTAAGGAAAAGGCATGAATCTGCAACTCCTGATGGCATTCGCGCCGTTTATCGCGCTGCTCTACCTCGCTTTCGCTTTGCTTCAAGCGCTGCGCCACAAGCAGCAAGGGATCATCGCGGCGCTGCTGGCGCTGATGGTGATCGCGCTGCCGCTGGCAGCCTACTTCCTCGCCGAAACGACGCTGCGCGCGCAGTTGATGAACTGGCTGACGCTCAACGCCGCCGTCGTCTTCGTCGGCAGCTTGCTCGTCCTGCTGATCGAGCGCGGCAACCGCAAGCGCGATCCGCGCCGTTCTTACGGCATGATCGGCATCGGCGTGAGCATCTGCTTGGCGCTGATCACCTTCGGCGCGCCCCTGCTGATCACGACCGGCAGCACCGACGCCAGCCAACGAAACCGTCGCCGCCGATACGACGCTGCGTAACGTCGCGGCGGTAACGCGCGGTGCGTTCGGCAACGTCAACGCGCAAGCGACGCCGCCCCCCGGCGCAGCGCCAGCCGAAGGAACGGCGGAACCGGACGCCAGCAAACCGACAGCGGTAGCGCTGGTGCTGACGCGCTCAAACCGGGCTGACCAGCGAACAATTGACGACGCAAGTCGATGCGGGCAGCACGATTGCCGATCTGGTCGCGGCGAACAACGGCGATCTCGATGCAGTGATCACCGCCATCGCGGGCGCGCTCGACGAGCTGGTCGCCGCCGGTGGACGCGGCGGTCAACTGCTCGACCGCTTCGGCAGCGACACGACCCAGATCGCTACGCAATTGGTCAACGGCGAACTCGCTCAAGGGGCGCGGTTTTTGCTGCCGCAGTTGATTGGCGGCGCGAGCGCTCTGCCCCAATTCGGCGGACAGAACGGCGGCGGGAACGGGGCATTTCCGCAAGGCGGTGATGGTGGCAGTTTCCCCGGCGTGCCCCGAAGCGACGGTCGAGACAACCCCCGAAGCCGCAGCATCAGCCACCGAGCCGACTGCCGTCGCGCTGGCGCTGACCGCGCAAACCGGCTTGTCCGCCGACAATTGCCGCGCAAGTCAAGCGGGCAGCACCATTGCCGATCTGGTCGCGGCGAACAATGGCGATCTTGAACGCGGTGATCACGGCCATCGCGGGCGCGCTCGACGAACTGGCGACCTCCGGCGGTTTCGGCGCACAGATGGTCATCGCAGCTTGGCAGCGACACCACCCAAATTGCTACTCAGTTGGTCAACGGCGAACTTGGTCAGGTGCAGCAGTTCTTGCTGCCTCAGTTGATCAGCGGCGAAAGCGCGCTGCCCAGTTCGGCGGCGGTCAAGCACCGCCCGATGGCGGCAATGGCACTTTCCCGGCTGGCGGCAGCCCGCCTAACGGCGCAGCCTCCAACGGCGCTAACGCGCTCGGCGGTGGCGTATTCTCCGGTGGCGCACCGGAAGCGACCGCCGAAGCCAATGTCGTCATACCACTCGCGACGAATACGCCAGTCGCGCCAGCGACCCGCGAAGCACCACCCGCAGCCGCCACCGACGTGCCACCTACCCGCGAAGCACCGACCAGCGAGCCAGCGCCGACCGAAGCATCTGCTGACACCCCAACGGCAGTCGCGCTAGCGACTGACCGCGCAAACCGGACTTGTCCAGCGCCGACTTGCTGGCGCAGATTCAGGCGGGCAGCACCGTCGCCGATCTGGTCGCGGCGCACAGCGGTAATCTCGACACGGCGATCACCGCCATCGCGGGCGCGCTCGACGACATGGTCGCAGCGGGCGGACGCGAAGCGCAGATGATCGCCCGCTTCGGCACCGACACCACCCAAGTCGCCACCCAGTTGGTCAACGGCGAACTCGGTCAGGCGCAGGGGTTCTTGCTGCCTCAGTTGATCAGCGGCGCGAGCGCGCTGCCCCAGCTCAACGGACAAGCGCCACCCAATGGCGGCAACGGCGGCGCTGGCGCTCCCATCGAGGACACACCCGCGCCCTCACCGACGCCAACCATCCCGACGACGCCCACGCCGACCGTCCCCCGACCAACGCGGATCGCCTTCCCGACGGCGACGCCGACGCCCGCCGCCAGCGCCACCCCGGCGGCTGACGCGACCGGCGCAGCCAGCAGCGGCGCGCTCGGCGCCCAGACCTGCGGCATCATCGTCGATTACAACCTGAACCTGCGCAATCAGCCGTCGACCGACGGCAGCACCGTGCTGATCTCGATCCCGTTCGGCTCGACCGTCAGCGCCGACGCGCGCAACAGCACCAACTGGTATCACGTCGCCTACGAGGGACAAATCGGCTGGGTCAGTGGCGATTACGTCACCGCGAGCGCCGCCTGCGCCGACCTGCCGTCTACGCCATAACCAGCAGCAGCAGGGGGCAGATTTCGAAATCTGCCCCCGCAGCACCTTCCCGATCAGCGAACCATCAGCAAACCAACGTTTTGCGAACCTCCCCGCCGCGCGCTACACTTTCCCGTGTCACCATTTCGACCGCCATAACATCGCCGCCAATGGTACGCAGGATTAAATGGTTATCTTGCGTTCGACGTTGCGGGCTTTTATCCTGTGCAGAGTAGATCTTGGCAAGATTCGATCACTTTTTGGCTAACTGTAGGGAGAAATCATGTTCATGAACCAAACGTTTCAGCATTTTGCTGGTCAGCGCGATTTTGCTGCTCGCTCTGACCGTCGGCGTTCAGGCGCAAGACACCATGAGCGCCACTATCCCCGCCGTTCCGTGTGCTCAAGCCGGATCGCTGACACTTCAAGTCTGGGACGAGAACTGGGCGAAAATCCTCACCGACGCCACCGATGCGTGGATCGCCGACTACTGCCCCGGCGCGGAAGTCGACGTTCAGCAAGTGCCGTGGGCGCAGTACTGGGATCTGCTCAAGACCGACGCGACCAGCGGCGACCTGCCGGACGTGTTCAACCTGTCGCAAGACCAATTCGGCTTCTACGCCACCAACGGCGTGCTGCTCAACCTGCAACCCTACCTCGACGCGGCGGGCATTGACTCGACCGTCTGGGGTTCCGGCTTGGTCGATCCGTATCGCTCCGGCGACAACGGCGACGTTTACGGCGCGCCCCTCAACTGGGACAGCATCGTCATGTTCTACAACAAGGATCTGTTCGACGCGGCGGGTCTCGATTACCCGACCGCCGATTGGACGTGGGATGACTTCGCCGCCGATGCTGCCGCGCTGACCGACAGCGCCAACGGCGTCTATGGCGCCGCCGTCTACAACGATTATCAGTCGGGCTGGTCGAACTGGATCGCCTCGGCAGGTGTCGCGCCGGTCGCCAATGCTGACCGCACCGCCTGCACCCTGACCGAACCCGGCAGCATCGAAGCGCTGAGCTTCCTCAAGGGCTTGCTGGATGACGGCACCATGCCGTCGATCTCCGTGCTGGGCGGCACCAACGCCGACGACGAGTACAACATGTTCAAGTCGGGCAAAGTCGCCATGTACAGCAACGGCGAATGGCAGCTCCCGAACGCGATTGCCGACGTGCCCTTCAACTGGGACATCGTCACCCTGCCCAAGAACCCGACCACCGGCATGAGCCGCTCGACGGTTCACGCCGTCGCCTATGCGGGCAACGCCAGCAGCCCGAACGCCGACCTCGCCGCGAACTTGATCCTGTATCTCGCCAGCGATGAGGGCGAGAAGTTCTTCGCCGAAGCCGGTGGCGTGCCGCCAGCCGACCCCGCGCCGGAACTGCTGCAAATGTGGAAAGACAGCTTTGGCGACACGACCGTCAACATTCAGGCGTTCATCGACGCGCTGGACAACTCGCAGGGCGTGACCACCTTCGCCGAAGCGGGCGACCCGACGACCGAGATGATCATCAACATTTTCGACCTCGGCGTGAGCGTCGAAGACGCGACCACCCAAGCCTGTGACGCGATTGCACCCTACTTGAATCCGGGCATGTAATCTGTTTTTATCGGGGCACAGCGCGCTGTGCCCCGACCGATGACCTCACCTCACCCCCGCCTCACTTCGCTTTCCAGCGCGGTTGGATTTCAACGAAGTTGCACGACTCCCCCTCTCCACGACGTGGCTGAGGGGGATGGGGGTGAGGTCATCTTTTACGACCTGACTGAGAAACGCGCATGGCTCCACTGATCAACCTTCTCGGTAAAACCCCGCGCGCGCGGCGTCAAGCGCTGTGGGGGCTGGCGCTGGTCGCCCCGAATACGCTCGGACTGCTGTTCTTCTTCGGCATTCCGGTGCTGCTCTCGTTCTGGACTGCCTTCCAGAACTGGAACGGCATCAAACCGCCGGAGTTCGTCGCGTTGGCGAACTTCCAACGGCTGCTGACCGACCCGGATTTCTGGCAAGCGCTCGGCAACACGCTCAAGGTGCTGGCGGTGACCATCCCGGTTGGGACGGTGCTGTCGCTGAGCGTGGCGATCCTGCTCAACCAGAAGCTGCGCGGGCGCAGCATCTTCCGCACCCTCTACTTTCTGCCGGTCGTGACCTCGACGGTCGCGGCGTCGATTGTCTGGACGTGGATTTTTCAGGCGCATTACGGGCTGCTCAATAACCTGCTCGCCGGTTTCGGCTTGCTCGACCTCAACTGGCTGACGCGCCCCGACCTCGTGCTGATCCCGATAGCGGTGGTGACGATCTGGCAGCGGATCGGCTTCGACATGGTGCTGTTCCTCGCCGGACTGCAAAACATTCCGGGGATCTTGTACGAAGCCGCCCTGATCGACGGCGCGACGCGCTGGCAGCGCTTCCGCAACGTCACGCTGCCGATGCTCTCCCCCACTCTGTTCTTGATCGTCGTACTGGCGTTCATTAGCTCGTTCCAGATTTTCGATCAGGTCTTCATCATGACGGCGCGGACGGTCGCGGGTGGCGTCGGCGGCAGCGCGACCACCCTGTCGTTCTACCTCTACCAAACGCGGCTTTAAGTACGCCGAATTCGGCTATGCCTCCGCCATCGGCTTAGCGATGTTCGCCATCATGCTGGCGGTCACGCTGTTCCAACTTCGCCTCCAGCGCTTGTGGGTTTACTATGAATCAACTGACGGCTAAAAACGTGCAATCGAGCGCCGAGCAAGCAACGCCTAGCTACGACCGGCTCTCGCTGGCGATGCGGGTGCTGGTCTACGCGAATCCTGATCGTCGGCGCGCTGGTGATGGTGCTGCCCTTCCTCTGGATGGCTTCGACCGCTTGCAAGCCGTCCAGCGAGATCAACACCGTGCCGGTGCAGTGGATTCCGCAGAACGTCTCCTGCCTTGCCAACCTGAATGGACTATACGAAACGTCGAGCGGCTTCAACCGCACCATCGTCAACACCGCCATCATGACGATTGGGCGCACGCTCGGTCAGTTGATCACCTGCTCGCTGGCAGCCTATGGCTTCGCCCGTTTCAAGTTTCCGGGGCGCAACCTGCTGTTCGCGCTCTGCCTCGGCTTGCTGATGATCCCGTTTCAGGCGATTCTGATCCCCGAATACCTCTTGATCCGCAGCTTGGGCTGGCGCAATACCTTCCAAGCGCTGATCGTACCGGGGGTGTTCAGCGCCTTTGCGCTCTTTCTGCTGCGCCAAGCGTTTCTGCAAATTCCGCTCGAACTCGAAGAAGCGGCGACCATCGACGGCGCGAACCCGCTGCAAATCTTGTGGCACGTCACGCTGCCGCTGTCCGTCCCGGCGCTGGCAGCCTTCGCGGTGATCACGGTGCAGGCGGCGTGGAACGACTTCCTCTACCCCTTGGTGATCGCCAACAGCGAGCAAACGCGAGTAGTGACGATTGGCATCGCGCTGCTGCAAGGACAGCGGGATACGCCTTGGAATCTGCTGATGATGGGGTCGCTGATCGCCACGCTGCCGATGCTGATCCTGTTCGTGCTGCTCCAGCGCTATTTCATCGAGGGCGTCTCGATGAGCGGGGTCAAGCGCTAACCAATCGCGAATTGTCATTGTATTTAACGTCATACATGGATAGGACGACTTCGCAAACAAGTTTTCTCGTGTAGGGGCAGGACTTAGTCCTGCCCCTACGATGAAAATCTCCCCTCAAATTCCATAGCTATAATTCACGTTAAACCAAATACAAGCATCACTTACCACGCAACCGGGGAGTGGGGAACATTGAGGAGATCGTTTCTGAACGGATCATCTTCGTGACCCTCGAGTCTGTTTTTCTCCCCACTCCCCGTTTACGCAGACGAACCGAAGGTTCGCAGAGGGGTCGGGGTGAGGGGTTTGGAGCTTGTCTCTGTTCTTCCCCACTCCCCGCGACCACTTGACAAATAGAATTTATGTTCTAAGCTATAAATAGGAGTGGTGACACGGTAAGTGATGAAATTATGCATTCATAAAGGGCAAGGCATCCCGTCGGGAAGCTTCGCACTGCCTTGCCCCTACGGAAATGCGGCTTTTTCATAAATACCCAGTTGCCCTGTTGGTCGATTTTTCCATAAGGAACTGATGATGAGCCAAGATGCTCCGCGGCGTTTATATCTGATGCAAGTTGGGTCTATGCCGGAATATGATATTCCGATCGTGTGCTATCTGGTGCAAACGGGCGACGGTAAGAATATTCTGATTGACACTGGTCTGCCGGAGGTTATGCCTGAAGAAGAATCGGATTTCGAGAATGGGCAGGACGTTATCGAGCAGTTGGCGAGCATTGGCTTAAAACCGGACGATATTGATACCGTCATTTCGACGCATTATGACATCGACCATGCCGGAAGACACGCGGCATTCACCAAGGCGCAATATGTTGTTCAGCGCGTGCATCATTTGGATGCCGCAACCAACCCACGTTTTGCTGCCCTTCGACCCCAATGGGATCAGCCAATCGAGCGCATTCGGCTGGTGGACGGGGATACGGAACTGCTGCCGGGGCTGGAGTTGATTGAGACGAGCGGGCATGTTCCCGGACATCAATCGGTGCTGGTGCGGCTGCCCCAAACAGGGGCGATTTTGCTTACGATTGACGCTGTATCCTTCGGCGAGGGCTTTACCCGTGATCAGCAGGACGACGGTAGCAATCCGGACGCCCAAGCGATCCACGCCAGTACGGTTAAATTGCTTGATCTGGTCGAACGGGAGCATATCGGGCTGGTGATTTTCGGTCATGACAAGGAGCAGTGGGAAACACTCAAACAGGCGCCGGAGTTTTACGAGTAAAGCAGCGTTCAACGGTAAAAGGTTGAAGCGAAAGCGGACACGAGAAAGCCATCGCTCACCTTCTCGTGTCATTCAGGAACAAGACAGAGCAGAGCGGCTAAATCGCGTCCTGCGTCCATTTTTCGTCGACGACGCGCCAGATGCCGAGCGGGTTGGCGTCTTGGAGCGCGGGCGGCAGCAGGCTGTCGGGCAGATTCTGGAAGGCGACCGGGCGTAGGAAGCGCTTGATCGCCGTCATGCCGACTGAGGTGGTCGCCGGAGCGGTCGTCGCCGGGTAGGGTCCGCCGTGCTGCATCGAGTAGACGACTTCGACGCCGGTCGGGAAACCGTTCCAGAGCAGCCGTCCTGCTTTTTCGCGCAAGATGTCGTACAGCGATCCTGCCGCATCCACCTCGCCGTCAGCGGCGTGGATGCTGGCGGTCAGGTTGCCTTCGAGCGATTCCAGCGTCAGGCGCAAGTCGTCCAGCGACTCGCAGACGACGAACAGCGTCACCGGTCCGAAGTGTTCGGCTTGCAAGGCGGCGTCCTCGCGGAAGACGCGCGCGTTAGTCTGCAAGACAGTGTGCTCGTAGCCGCAGGCGGGCGCCGGCAGCGCTGATCCGCCCGAAAGCTTGCTGACCTGCGGGCGAGCCAGCGTCCCGGCGACCGCGCGCGTCAAGCCCTGCTGAATTTGCGGGTTGAGCAGCACGCCGGGCTGCGTCTCGTGCATTTTAGCGGTCACGTCCTCGATGAACTGCTGGCTGTCGGTGCTGTCGATCACGAAGACCAAGCCGGGATTGGTACAGAACTGCCCTTCGCCCATCGTCACCGACGCCGCCAAGCCGGACGCCAGTACCGCCCCGCGTTCGGCGAGCGCTCCGGGGAGCACGACCGTCGGGTTGACGCTGCCCATCTCGGCGTAGACCGGGATCGGCGTCGGTCGAGCGGCAGCGGCATCGAAGATCGCGCGTCCGGCGCGCAGCGATCCGGTGAAACCGACGGCGGCGATCCCCGGATGGGTAACCAACGCCTGACCGACCGCGATTTGATCGCCTTGAAGCATTGAGAAGGTTCCGACGGGGAAATTCTGCGCGCGGACGGCGCGATTGATCGCGTGCGTGACCAACTCGGACGTGGCGGGATGTCCGGGATGCGCCTTGACGATCACCGGGCAGCCCGCTGCCAGCGCTGAGGCGGTATCACCCCCGGCGACGCTGAATGCGAAGGGGAAATTGCTGGCGGCGAACACAGCGACGGGTCCCAACGGCAGCAGCATCCGGCGGATCGAGGGACGCGGCGCGGGCTGCCGCTCCGGCAGCGCGCGGTCGATGATCGCTTCAACGTACCAGCCATCGCGGATGAAGGCGGCGAACTTGCGTAGCTGCCCGGTGGTGCGTCCACGCTCCCCAGTCAGGCGCGGCAGACCGAGTCCGGTTTCTTCGTCGGCAGTCGTCAGCAGCAGGTCGCCGAGCGCTTCATACTCGTCGGCAATCGCCTCAAGCAGCCCCGCCAACCGCTCGGTGGGCATCAGCCGAAGCTGATCGTAAGCCGCACGCGCCGCGCTGACCGCCCGGTCAAGCTCGCCGGGGGTGGCGTTGAGGAACGGCACCGTCCCCGTCGCGCCGGTACGCGGGTTGAAGCTGTAGAAAGCAGCATCACCCGCACGGCTCGCGCTGCCAGCGATCCATTGAGCACCCGTAATCATCGTTTCCATGAGAGCAATCCTGTATGAATATTTACGCAACAGGGCAAGTATAACCCACTCCAGCCGAACCGTGATCCATCGCTTCACGGGCGCTTTGATCTGAAGCAGTCGAGCCGGTCGTGATAGCCCGGCGTGCGGTTGGAAGCTGCTAGACTTGGCTTTATAATCCAGTACGATTGGCAGTCCATTCACCCTAACAGTGAAGAACAGCGCATCCGCGACCGATGAAGATCGTCATGGTTTCACATTACCGGCTGCCGCATAAAGGTGGCATCGAGTTCGTGATCCACCAATTGGGCAAGCGCTTCGCGGCGGATGGGCATCAGGTCGTCTGTATCAGCAGCGGGGGCGCCCCCGGTTCAAGCGTGCGCGACGGCATCACCTACATCGATGTCCCGGCGTGGAACCCGCTGGAGCGCTTCGGACTCCCCTATCCGCTGTTCTCTCCGCTCCACCTGCTGTCGGCACTGCGGTCGGCGCTGCAAGACGCCGACGTGCTCCACGCGCACGGACTGCTCTATATGAGCTGTGTGACCGGCGTTTGGCTAGCGCAGCGGCGCGGGCTGCGGATTATCGTGGCGGAGCACGTGGGTTTCGTTAACTACGCCAGCCGCTTGACCAATTGGGTCGAGCACGCGGCGTTTGCCAGCATTGGGCGGTTTTGCGCTCGCCGCGCCGATGCGGTGGTGGTCTTGAATCGTCAGGTGCAGGCGGAAATCACGCTGCTGGTCAAGCCGGGGACGCTGGTCGAGAAGATCGGCAACGGCGTGGACACGGAGTTTTTCCATCCGCCCTCCCCGGCGGGAAAAGCTGCTCTACGCTCACAGCGCCGCATGACTCAGCCGGTAGTGCTGTTCGTCGGACGGCTGGTGAATAAGAAGGGGATCGACATCGTGCTCGCGGCTGCCGATGACTCGTTCGAAACGTGGCTCTGCGGGCAAGCAATGCTGAGCCAGTCGAACCCGGCGGTGCATTCGGTTGGCTCGGTCGAGCAGGATGTGCTGCGGGAACTTTATCAGTCTGCTGACATTTTCGTGCTGCCGTCCGAGGATGAAGGCTTCCCGCTGGTGGTGCAAGAAGCGCTGGCGTGCGGCGTACCGGTGATCGTCACTGACAACGAGACGAACTGCGAGTATCTCGATTCGAGCGTGGCACTGTTCATCGAGCGCACGCCCGAACACCTGCGTGCGGCGATCCAAAGCTTGCTGGCAGACGAGCCACGCCGGGAACAAATGGGACGCGCCGCCCGCCAGTGGGCGGTCGATCATTTCGACTGGGAGCAAACCAAACAGCGCTATCTAGCACTGTCGCAGCCATCGATTACATCGTTTTCAGAGACTAGTTGAATATTCGTTGGTGCTCGTATAGGAGCGAGGCATGCCTCGCTCCTAGGTCGATTCTTGTTTACGATGCGTCATCGAGCGAAGGCGCTACGTCGAGCACGTCGGCGACCTGCACCGTATCGATCCACCATTGATCGCCGGTCACGCCATCGGCAGCCTGCCAGTCGAACTCCAGTTGGATCACGCTGCCAGCGTAGGCGCTGAGGTCAACACTGACCGCCATCCAGTCGGCTGCGCCGGGCACCATTGCCGCCACCGTCCATGTCGAGCCGTCATCGGTGCTGACCTGCACGGTCACCAGCCCCGCGCCGACGAACTGCGACTGGAAGTCTAGTCGCGGATGCACCGCCGTCGTCAAGTCGAGTGCTGCCCCCCATGTCAGCGTCTCGGTGGTGGCGGCGCTGCTCATGAGCCACGCTTGTCCGGCGTCTTGCGGCGCCAACATCCAACCCGCCGTCGCCGACCAGTCGGTCGCGCCGTCGTTGAAGGTCGCCAGTACGGGCAGCGTCAGCGGAATGGGCGTGGGCGTCGGCTCGGTCGCAATAGCGATGACAGTGGCAGTTTCCGTAGGCGTCGGCGCGGATGTCGGTTCGGTCACACCGGTATCCACTGTCGGGAAGATCAGCGCCGTCGGCAGTTCCGTCGGCAGCGTGAGCGGCGCATCAAGCGTCGGTTCCTCGGTGGCGATCTCGGTCCATGTCGCCGTCGGCAGAGGGGTACCAATATCAAGCGTCGGGAACGGCAGCGCCGTCGGGAGTTCGGTCGGGGCGACCGTCACTTCCTCGGTTGGCGCAAGCGTGATTTCCGCGGTCGGCACAAGTGTGGCTTCCTCGGTCGGAACGCTGGTCACTTCTTCGGTTAGCACAAGTGTCACTTGCTCGGTCGGCGCAAGCGTGAGTGCTTCCGTCGCCTCGGCGGTCACTTCTGCCGTCGGTTCAAGGGTTACTGCTTCGGTCGGCGCGACAGCGGGCAAAATGGCACTGGCGCTAAAGGCGTCGATGCCAACCACGCCCGCCTCAACCACCAACCGCAGTTGGTGCTCACCCGGCGCTAAGCCGTCGACCAGCGCCTGCGCGTTGACGCCGTAAGTGTCGGCAGCGGTCGCCACCGTCCCAATCGAAGCGCCGTCCACCTCCACCCGGAACGTCCCGAACGAGGGTCCGGTCAGGTAGATCACGTCGATGTAAGTTCCACTAAAGTTCACGGCTAGCGAGTCATCCGGCGCGGTATTGATCAGATAGCTGCCGCCGCTCGTACCTCCGGGCTGCGTCATCTGCACCCAGCCGTCGGTCTGTGCCACCGCCGGATCGTCGCTCTCGACCACGCCGCTTACTGGCGACTTCGTCGCCTCAGCCGTTGGCGCGGACAACGGCGCGTTCGGGTCGCCGCAGACCGTGCCGCCGACCGACAAAGCCGAGTCCTGCTTCGCGCTCACGTTGTCGAGCGTCAAGCTCGGATTGGTGGTTTCAGTGCCCAACTGCATTTCCAGCATAATGTTCTCCCACGCCCCCGGCGACAACCCCGACATGGTGTAGGTGGTCGCTCCGGCGTTGGCGGGGATGGTGAACGGACAGGCGATCCACTCCGTCCAGTCCGGCTTGCGCATGATGATACTGAAGTCCTGCGGCACGTTAGCGCTGTTGCTCAGGTCGAAGCTCATGGTCAGCTTCGTCCCCGGCGTCGTGGTAAAGTTCAAGAACTGGAAGATCGACGCCCCCGGCGAGGACGGCTGGCGGTTGAATTGGAGCGCGCCGCCGGTCGCCGTCGGCAGGATGCCGCCCCACCACGACCATTCTTCCACCCCGGCGGCGAAATCGCCGTTGCGAACCAAGTTCAGACCGTCGGGCGCGGTGAAACCGTCGCACTCCGTCACCCAAATGAATTCCGAGACGTCGAGGTGATGCAAATTGACGTTATCGACTTGCAGCCAACCCAAGCTGTCCGCGCTGGATAGGCTCAGTTCGATGACGGTATCCGCCCACGGCGTGACCGCCCGCCCCTTCAGCTTGTAGGTGTGCATCCCGGTATTGGCCGGGATCAGGAATGGACAGACCAAGTAATTGTTCCAATCACTGCTGCGGACAATGGCGACCATCCGCTTGTCCGCGCCGCTGCTGTTGCCCATATCCAAATCGAGTTCGATATGGCTGTTGAGCGCCACCGGGTCGCCGACCACCTGATAGGCGGTTCCCGACCCACTGCCGCTGCTGCGATACAGGTTCATCTGCCCGCTGTTCCACTGACCGACCATCCCATCCCACAAGTTCCAGCCGCTCAAGTCGCTGTTGAACGTCCCGTTGGTGACGGCATTGGTGTTCGGCAGGTCGGGGCTGACGCAGTTGGTGGCGGTGATGCTCAGTTCCGGATGCACGCTCAGCGATACGTTGTCGAGATGCAGCACCGTACTCGTGTCTTCCTCCACCGAGCTGATCTCCAGCCGGATGCTCGACCACGCCGATGCCGTAATCCCTTGCAGGGCGTGAGTTCGCAGCGGGCTGTTGGGCGGGAGCGTGAACTGGCAGATCGCCGAATTCGCTCCAGTCGAGCTTGCGCAGCACCACGTTGACCGTCCGGGCGCTGGCGCTGCTGTTGCCCAAGTCGAGGTCGAGTTCGAATTTCGTCCCGGTCGCTGGCGCCGCCGCGACATCCTGATAGATGAGGGCGTTGCTCGCGCCCACCTGCCGGTTGAAATCGAGCACTCCGGCGTTGACGCTGTGGCTGACCTCGCCGAAGAAATTCCAGCCAGTCTCGCCCGCGCCGAAGTCGCCGTTGGTCAACAGGTTGCTCGTGGGAATTGCCGTATTCGTTGGCGTATTCGTCCGCGTCGCCGTTGCGGTCGGCGTGCTCGTCCGCGTTGCAGTCGCCGTGCTCGTCGCTGTCGCCGTTGGCGTCGGCGTATTGGTCGCGGTTCCGTTCACCGTCGCGTTGAGCACGAGCGTACCGGAGGCAATTCCGGTTGTGCCCCAACTACCAATCCCAATCAGATAGGGTATCCCCGCGCCCAGATTGACGATGACTTGTGAAGTAAACCCGCTGAAGTCATCATCGCAGCCCATAACGCCGAGTGTGTTGGCATTAAAGACCGACAGTACCGTATCGTAATTGCTGCCGAGCGTACTGATCCGCACCTGCTGTGCAGTCGTTGGTGTGTAGCGGAACCAAACCGTCGTACTCACGGTCGTACAGAATTCGAGATCGCCAACCGTCGTGGTCGCATTAGCGATATTCCCTTCAGTGATGCCGTAGGGCAGCGAATTGATGATCGTCGCATTCGCCATCAAGTCGTTGCTGGGTGCAGGGATCGCCGTCGGGGCGACGTTGAGGATCGCGTTTTCCAAATTCAGTCGCGGCACCGATCCGCCGGGGGGAATATAGATCGGTCTGCCGGTGGTGCGGAAGCGGTTCAGGATAGTATCAACCGAGGCTGACGGCGAGAACTGGCGATAAACGGCAAACGCGCCCGTGATAAAAGGCGCTGCCATCGAAGTGCCATCCCACGCGGCGAAACCGGTACCACTCACATCGGCGACGCTGCCAACTGGCACCGACGAGGTGATCGAGACACCGGGCGCAAACAACTTCTGCACGGCTAGGGAGATGTTCGAGAAATCAGCGCGGGTATCGAGGTCGGAACTCGCGCCGACGCTGACGGCGGTCGAAATACATGCCGGGAAGCTGAGCTTCGAATCGGACCTATCGTTGCCATCGGCGACGACGGCGGCAATCCCGGCGCTTTTGAGCGTCTGGAACATCGACGTCATGCTGCTGAGGACCGTATCGCAGGTCGAGATCGAACCGCGCCCGAAATCGCCGAAGCTCATGTTGACCGCTGCGATGCTGTAGGTCGTGCGGAGTCCATAAACGTAGTTCAAGCCGCTGATAATGTCGCTGTCGTAGGCGCCAAGGTCGGAGCTAAAAACGTTGACCCCGATGATGTTCGCGTTGGGGGCGACGCCGGAGAAGCTGGTCGATTGATAACCTGCGGCAATGCCGGACACGTGAGTGCCATGCGCGCAGGCTTCGTTACCCGTCTTGCTGAAGCAGACCGAGGGCGAAGCAGCACCAGTGCCGGTCTGCGAGATTTGACCATTCGGGCAGTTTGAGTTCGACGTCGAGCCACTGCCGGAGTAGCAGGCTTGAGCGACGACGTGTCCGTTCAAGAAGGGATGAGTCGCGGCGACGCCGGTATCGAGGACGGCAACGGTCTGTCCGCTGCCGGTGTAGCCCATCGACCAGACCTGCGGCGCGCGAATGACGGGTTCGGCGCTGGTCAACGAGACCGTGCTGCGCCCATTGAGATCAATGGATGTGACGTCCGGCGACGCCAGCAGCACGCGGAGGGCTTGTTCGTCCACCCGCAGTGCGACATACGGAATCACCCACTGAGTTGACTCGGACAGCACGTCGGCGGCGTAAGGCGCTAAACTGGCAATCACGTTCGACCGTAGCTGCTGAATGGTGTTGGTTTGGAGCGCCAACTCAGCCGCGTTCACCTTGTCCGGCAAGCGATAAGCCACCTGCAAGCCGACGATCACGCTGACCGCGCCCTGCTCGGTCGCCTGAGTCAGCAAAGTGCGCTGAACGCTGGTCAACTGGCTTTCATCGAGCGGAGGAGGAGGTAGCAGAGTTCCAATGGGCAGATCGCTCACTGCTTCCACCTGCGGCTCGCTGCCGAGGGCAATTGGCTGTTCAGCAGCAGCGGGTGCGGCGAGGTCGGGTCGCGGCGCCAGCCCATAAACGCTCCCGAAGGTCAGGCTCAAGATCAAGCCGATGATCAGGGAAAGACCCGCAAACCGGGCGACTTTCGAGTGCAACATAGCTTCCATCCCTTGTACCACACGCGCCGTCCCGTTGGGGCGATCCCGTGTTGGGCAAAATCACCAATCTACAAACTACAAAACCGAGCCAGTCGGCGTGATCTCGATGACAACTTGCGATCAACCAGCCAATCGGCATGGTGAAGCACTAACGGTTCCGGGGTTGGCAAGCAGCGTGCCACACCGGAGAACCCACTGACCAATCATGAGTATAGCATGATTAACTCAGTCCAATAACTATTAGCAAGCTCACTGCGCAAATGAACATTCACACTTATCAGTTAGGAGAGCAAGCTCGACTTTCGTATCATGAAATGAACCAGCTTCGCAATTTTAGTTGTCAGGCGAATAGGCTAGGCTTTATACTTGTCTGAATTTGGATCCATTAATCGGTAACCAGCACCATGAGTGCCCGGTCTCAACGGCAAGCTTGTCGAGCGAAATCCCGATTGATCCGAGCGAGCGCGCCCCACGCCTCACATGGCAACCGGGCAGATTCCCAAATTGGGTGGCGGCTCCTAACCCGACCCCAAACGGCAGCAACTTTGGACAGCGGGGGAACAATGCATACGCCGGTGCACGTCGATAAACCGATCAGTAAAGACGAGCAGCTCCGTATTCTCGACTTCCAAACCGAGGAGATCGAGGTGTCGGTGGTGATGCCGTGCCTCAACGAAGCCGAGACTATCGAGGACTGCGTTCGGAAAGCGATTGCTGCGCTGGAGCACGCGCACCTGCGCGGCGAAGTGATCGTCGCCGATAACGGCAGCACCGATGGATCACAGGTGATCGCGCAACAGGCAGGCGGACTCGTCATCCCGGTTGCCGAACACGGTTACGGCGCAGCACTGCGTACCGGCTTTCTCGCTGCACGGGGCAAATACATCATCATGGCGGACTCGGATGGCAGCTACGACTTCGACTTGATCCCAGCGTTCGTAACGAAACTGCGCGACGGCTACGATCTGGTGATGGGGACGCGCCTCAAGGGGACGATCATGCCGGGCGCGATGCCCTTCTTACACCAGTACCTCGGCAACCCGGTGCTAACATTCCTCGGCAATCTGGTGATCGGCAGCAGCGTGAGCGACTATCACTGCGGGATGCGCGGCATGAACGCGGCGGCTGTGCGGCGGTTGGGGCTGGTGACCTCAGGGATGGAGATGGCGACCGAAATGGTCGTCCGCTTCAGCTTGAAAGCGTGCAAAATCACCGAAATACCGATCACCCTGTATCCCGACGGGCGCACGCGCAAGCCGCATCTGCGAACGTGGCGTGATGGCTGGCGGCACTTCAAAATCTACCTCCTGTTTAGCCCGAATTGGCTGTTCATGCTCCCTGCGATCCTGTTTCTGAGCTTAGGGATCGGCATCTACCTGAACCAAGTCGTGCGGGCGAGCAGCGACAGCGTTCCCTACGCCGTCGCTTTCGGCGCGACGGTCGTGGCGATTGAGTTGTTCATCATGGGGCTGTTCGCGCGCTTCTACCTGTTCAAGAACGGCGTGACCGTTCAGGATCGGCTGTCCAACTGGATCAAAACGCGGCTGAACTTGAACTACAGTCTGCTAGCGACTATGATCATCAGCTTGGTAGGCTTGGCGATCAGCTTAGCTTTTCTGTCCAACCTACCGGTGCTGATGATTGGTCTGGTCATCTTTACGCTCGGAATCAATCTGCTTCTGGGCAGTCTGCTGGCGGGTTTGCTCAACCTTGATCATCATTTCAGATAAGCAACTGGAGGATAGGATGAATCGGTTTCTCAAAGTGGCGCTCGGTTTTGTGCTGCTGCTCACGATTGGCGGAGCAGGGATCGTCAGCGCTCAGTACAATACACCGGCGAGCATCACCGTCACGCTGAATAACGTCGAGAACTCCGGTGACACTGGATGCCGTCACGCCGATTGGTGTCTATCAATGTGAACTGCCGGTGGTCGGCTCATTGCCTCCCGGTGTGTTCACGACCGTCAACCTATCGCTGGTGGGTACCGACTTCGTGTGGACGGTGAACGTCGATCCCGATGGGATGTTCCTCACCAATTTCCCGGTTTGCCTGTTCCCGGCGGGACGATACTACCTCGCGGTGAACGGTACGAGCGTGACTCAAATTGAAATTCCAGAGCGGGGCTAACCCGGTTTAACCCGACTTGACGAATGGGGAAGTCAAAGCTTTGACTTCCCCATTCGCCCTGTCTTAAGCCGATCATGACCGCTATCAACTGGGTTTCGACCTCCTTCGCCCGCGTGAAAGCAGCGCAGCCTCGCAGCTTCCCCCGGCGGCTGATGCTGCTGCCGATCCTGCTGCTCGCCGTCTTGATGCGCGGGATTCCGGTCTACAATTTCGCCTATCCCACCGGACCGGATTACGGGTTGCATCTCTATTACAGCGACCTGCTGCTGCAAACCGGAACGCCGCCGCCTTTCGTCCCCTTTTTCCAATTCGGCACCGTGCGCTGGCCCTTGCTCCCCGGCGGACCCATGATCTACAGCATTCTCGGCGGGCTTTCGGGCGCATCGGTGTTCGACTTCGCGCGGATCACGCCAATCTTCGGCGCGATTGAAGTCGCCGGGGTGTTCTTTCTGGCGCGGCGCTTGTTCAAACGGGACGACGCGGCGCTGCTCGCTGCGCTGGTGAGCGCCGTGCTCCCGCTTTACATCGACATGATGTCGTGGGCGGGCTACCTGAACCTCATCGGCATCGCGCTGGTGCCCTACGTATTTCTGGTTTGGCTCGACTACTGGGATCAACCGACCCGGCAGCACCTGATCCTAGCGACGCTGGTGATCTGCGGTGCGGCTTACGTTCATCACGTCACGACGATGTGGATCGGGCTAACGCTGGTCAGCTTCGTGATCGTGCAAATCGTGCTGAACCCGCTGGTGACGCTCAAGAAGGTGGTGCCGATTGGGCTGGCAGGGCTAATTGTCGGGCTGCCGATCTTGCTCGATCTGCTGCACCTGTTCTCGCAGCAAAACTTCGCCAGCGTGCTGACGCAAGCGCAGCGCTTCGACACGACGCAGGTCACTTGGGAAGCGTGGGCGCGGATCATGACACCGGTCGCGCTGGTGCTGTTGGTCGGCGGGATGGTCGCCTTGCTGCGGCTGCGCGGAGTTGATCGCAATGCCCGGCTGCTGATCCTCGCTTACACGGTCGTGACGGTCGTGTTCACCTTCGGCTGGGTAATCGCGCTCAAGTTCCAATACACACGGGCGATCTACTTCTTCTCGCTGCCGGTCGCGCTGGGCGCGGGGGCAGTCTTGCTATTGTGGTCGAGGCAGGCGGCGCGCATGATCTTCGCCGCAACACTGGTGACCAGCCTTGCGGTAAGCGAAATCGCCATCGGCTTCACCGCGTCGCGCTACTTCGAGATCGTCACGCCGCAACTGCTCGACGGGGTGGCGTGGCTGAAGAACTTCAGCAGCCCGGACGACGTGATCGTTACCGGGTCGCTCTACGGTTTCCAACTGCCGCACCTGCTGGAGCGTCCGCTGCTGGTGGCGATGTCACCCGACATTGTCAGCAACGGCGACGGCTTGCAAGCAGCGGCGGACGGCATGGCGGTGATGAAGGGACTCGCCAATATGGACGACGTGTTGGCGACTTACCACGTCCGCTACATCGTCGTGCGCAACTATTCGCCGGAACTGCCCGATCCGGTACGCACGCACGCGATCATGGAAGCGGACCCGAACATGCAGCTCATGTACCAAAACCGGGACCTATCGATTTACGAGGTCAAACCCGTTGACTAAGCAGACCGGCGCGGTGATCCTCGGGCTGGCACTGCTAGTGATCACCATGTCGCTAGTACTGCGCCACCCGATCATGGGGCGCCGCGACGTGACCGCGCCGCCACCAATCGAAGTGGTGGACACGACCCAGCAGGATGATCAGATTGTGATCACGGTGCGCAATAACGAGAGCAATCCCGTCACCGGCGACGCGGGCTATTCGTTGGTCAATCCGGCGGCGACCGAGATTTACGAAGCGGTTCCGGCGCACTTTGACTTAGCGCCCGCCGCCACCAAGCAGTTAACCTTCGACCTGCCGCCAAATCGCCCGGAGGATGTCAGCGTACAGACGTGGGCGCGCGAGCAGATTGCCTATCTCGACCCGGAGGCAGCCATCATACAAGGGCTGTCGCTGCGTGAACAGCCGGATAACGGCGTCACGGTGGAGTACGCCGCCCTGATAGTCAACGAGCAGAGGCGAACGCAGCCTGAGCGTCGATTTTCGCTTGGAGAACGTCGAGGCACGCGCGCAGGTCTATCGCTACGCGGTCGGTCTGATGTGGCTCGGTCAAGTAGAGGGAACGCCCGTCAGCGTGATCGATCTCGCATTTCAGCCCGTTCACACGGATCGAGTTAGCTCCGGCAGAGGCGCAGGCGATCCACTTTGAAACGTCGGCGTTCAGCATCGAGCCGGGCAAGTACCGGGTCTCGGTCTGGGTGCAGCGGCAGGATGAGAACGGCACGTTCGTGCAGTTGGCGCAGGTCATGTTTCCGCAGGAGCTGACCGCGTCGTGAAGTCGCTGCCGAACTCGCTGCGGGTCGCGCTGCTGGTGTTTCTGGTGATTGGAGCCATCGGCACCGCTGGAGCCGACGCTGGATTGATCAACTACGGCAGCCTGATCTACACCATCGTGGACAATCTGCTGCTGCTGTGCGCGGTGATCGCGGTCGGGTTGGGGATTATCGGTCAGCCCGCGACGGATACGTTCCTCGACGGGCGACGGGTGGCGCTGGCTGCCGCCGGGCTGAGCCTAGCGCTCTCGTTCGGGCTGCTGAGCGCGAAAACGCAGCTTACGGGCTATCATCTGCTGCTGATCGCGGTCGTTGGAGCCGGTGTGGGGATCACTGTGCTGGTGATCTTGCGCGATCCGACGACCGAGCCGTCGTCGAGCGCGCCACTGCCAACGCCGCCGCGAGTATCGCGCGTCGCTGCCGGGCTGGTGGTCGTAACGCTCGTCACCGCTGCGCTGCGGATCTGGCAACCGGGCACGCCGCTGCTGACGTGGATCCTCGCGCCGCTGCTGCTGGTCACGCCGGGCTTGAGCCTCGCCAGCGCGCTACTGCCAGTCGGCGGTTGGACTCAATGGCTGCTCTACGCCATCCCGCTGTCGCTGAGCGCCTATTTGATCAGCTTAGCGTGGCTTACCCGGCTGGCGATCCCGGTGACGCCGACGGCGTTGTTTGCGATTGCGTTGACAGCGACCCTCGCCGGGTTTTTGCTCCGCCGACGCTGCAAATGATCCTTCCTAGGCAAGCGACGAGACTCAGGAGTGAGCGATGCTGCGCGCAGACGAGATTTTGAAGTGGGTGCAGGGACCTGACGTGCTCGACGTGGGCTGCACCGGGCATAAGGTCGAATTCGAGTCACCCTACTGGATTCACGCATACCTGCGAAAGAAGTTCGCCAACGTGTACGGCATCGACATCTCGGCAGAGAACGTCAAGCTGCTGCAAGATCACGGCTACGATCACGTTTACATGCAAAGCGCTGAAACTTTCGATCTGCCGCAGACCTTCGACACGATTGTCGCGGGCGAGTTGATCGAGCACCTCGCCAACCCCGGCGAATTTCTAGTGCGGGCGAAAGCCCACCTGAAAGCCAACGGTCGGGTCGTGCTGACGACGCCCTATCTATTCGCGCTGGTCTACGTGCTCTATTCGACGGTCGCCTACCCGAGCACCTGTCGCAATCCGGAGCATACCTGCTGGTTCTGCCCGGATACGATGCACAGTCTCGCCGAGCGCTGCGGCTTTCGGGTCGAGCAGTACAAGCTGATCGAGGGCTACCGGGATGACAGTCCGTATCGCTCCTACCGCATTTTTGTCCGCGTGATGCACCTGCTTCGCTGGCTGATTCCGGATCGACTGCGCTGTGATACAATGCTCTACGTTTTAGCACCCGCCGATGAGACAGAATGACGCATTTGAGGCACCCGTGAGCAGACCGGACGCTATACAGAACGCGATCAAGCCACGAGCGCTGCCCGTAAACCGGTTGATCTGGCTGCTGATCCGGATCGTGCTGGTGACGAGCTTGTGCGTATGGCTCGCCAGCCGCATCGACCTCGCCCCGCTGCTGATCGCGCTGCGGCAGATCAACACGCCATGGCTGTATCTCGTCCCGGCGCTGTGGCTGATCGCGTTCACGCTGGCGTCGCTGCGCTGGAAACTGCTGTTGACGCGGTTTTCGGGCAGCGTGAGTTTGGCGGCGGTCGCGCTGTTCAATCTGGTGGGTGCGTTTTACAGCAGCTTCATCCCCGGCAACGTCAGCGGCGACGTGATCAAGGGGCTGTACCTGTCGCGGGCGCACGTTCGCCGGGTAGACGCCGTTTCGTCAGCACTCGCCGACCGCCTGTTAGGGCTGGCAGTGACAGTCTGGATCGGCTTATTCGCGCTGCTGGTCACGCCGGAAGTCCGGCAAGCGACGCAGATCAGCGAAGCCGGGGTCGGCGGGCTGCTGCTGATCGCGCTGGCGCTGCCAGTGGTCGGGCTGCTGATCCTGCCGCGCTTCGCCCCCCTGCGGGCGCGCATGCCGCAAGCGATCCAGTTGGTCTATGACGTAGGCATGGCTTACGCACGGACGCCGCGCCGCTTGATCTTGAGCTGCATCGTCAGCGTGCTCTATTTTCTGTGCTGGGTGGCGATCTTGTGGGTCATCGGGCTGGCGGTGCGGCTCGAGGGCGTTTCGCTAGTATCGATGGCGTTCGTGCTGGCGATTGTCAACCTCGCCCAAGCCGTGCCGATCAGCATCAATGGTCTCGGCGTCCGCGAAGGCGCGCTGCTGGTTTTGCTGCCGCTCTATGGCGTATCCAATGAAAAAGCTGTAATATTTTCGTTATTGATCGCGGCGCTCGGTTGGTGCGTGGCGCTGGTGGGCGCGCTGGTAGTGATCGCGGACGTGCGGTTACAGCAGCCCCGGACTGCCGCCAGTGCGGAAACATCGAGCCGTGCGGATCCTGCTAGTCGTCGTTTAGAACATATTGATCTCTCGTCAGAGCGAAGGGTGCAAAGGATGTCTGAAAATTCCGCGCAGCGGGTCAAACAAGCGAAGGCGCTGGTCGCGCGGGGCGAGTTCGCCAAAGCGCGCATGATTATCTCAAGCATCGATCATCCGTCGAAGCAGCGCTGGATCGCCCAGATCGACGCGCAAGCGGCTCATGCCCAGCAGGGACGGAAGTTTAAGCAGCACGGCAGCTTCGGCGTCGCGGCAGTTTCCAGCGTGATCATCGTCATCGGGCTGGTGGCGCTGGCATTGATCCTCGCGCGCCCGGCGCAAACGACGATCACTCCGATTCCCACGCTGCGGTTGGTAGCCGGGCAGCCCGCCAACTTAAATACAGTCAACGTCAGCTCCGACTACGGGGCGAGCGCGCCCGCATTGAAGGACAACGCCGCCGAGGTCGCCGCCGTGCAGGAAGCGACCCCCGAACCATCGCCGACAGCGACCGCAACGCCGATCCCCGATCTCGAAACGGTGCAGGTCCCGCTGAATCGCCCGGTCACGTCTGATCAAGTGCTGCGACTGGTCGATTTCAGCTTCGAGCGGACGCCGCGCAACCTCATCTCGGTCACGCTCCAAGTCGAGAACGTCTCGGACACGGCGCAAACCGGAGCCGCATGGTATTTCATGTCGCTGCCGGGGAGCGAGGAGCCTTGGGTTGACCCGGCATACATGTCGCCCAAGCAGCCGATTGAGGACTTAGCACCCGGCGATACGGCGACGCTCAGCTTCGACGGTCTGCCGGAAAACTTCGGCACCGGCGAATACAGCCTGTCGGCGTGGGTGCATGGGGTCGATCCCGCCACCGGCGAGGACACGCATCAGGACGGCGAGAGCTACTGGGAGCCAATCGTGGTCGTGCCCGCCTATGCCCTGAGCATCGGCGAGGTCGCCAGCGCGCCCAATGGAAACGAGACGACGATCACGCTCAAGCTCAGCGCGACCAACAACACGGTTGACAGCGCCGATCTAGCGTTCTCGTACTCGCTCGCCTACAGTACCACTTCACTCAGCGGCGACACCGACTATCAACAACCGCAGGTCGTCTTCTACCTGCCAGCGGGCGCTTCGCACAGCCAGACGTTCAATATCACGCTGCCGCTCGACAGCGGAAACTACGAGCTGACGGCGTGGCTGTATCGCTACTTTGGTTCGGCGGGCAGTCCAATCGTGGGAATGCCCTATCCCGAACTGATTGCTATTCCGTAGCAATACTGACCTTACCCTCTAACCCTCTCTCCACGCAGTGGAGAGAGGGAACACACCTTGCTCAGCATGCACGCCCAGCCTCAAGCTTCGCAGCAAACATGATACAGGCACGACAAGTCGCGCCCCGACTGATGACCAGCCATTTTGACAAGTCGTCGTTACAGAATTCGCGAAACGTTGGTCGGCAGCAGACGGCGATCTCCGAATGACGAACACCTGATCCATCTGATCCAAAAAGACGTGGCGGTGAGTGAAGATCAGCAGGCTGCGCCCGGTGGTGACGCGCAGAATCGTCTGCATGACGGCACGCTCGGTCACGGCGTCGAGGTTGGCGGTCGCTTCGTCCAAGATCAGGATCGGCGCGTCCTTGAGCAGCACCCGCGCCAGCGCGATCCGCTGGCGCTCGCCACCGCTGAGCAGCGATCCATCTTCGCCGACCAGCGTCGCATAGCCATCCGGCAGCGCGGCGATAAAGTCGTGAATCCCGGCTTGGCGAGCGGCGGCTTCGACCGCTTCCGGCGGCGCGTCGCTGCGGGCGATACGAATATTCTCGCGGATGGTGGTGTTGAACAGATACGGGCGCTGAGTCATCACGCCGAAGGTGGCACGCACGTCGGCTTGAGCGAAGTCGCGCAGGTCGCGCCCGCCCAGTTCGATCCGCCCAGCGTCGTAATCCCAGAAACGCAGCAGCAGATTAACCAGCGTCGATTTACCCGCCCCACTCTCGCCCAAGATGGCGATCCGCTGACCGGGTTCAAGCCGCAGCGAAACGTCTTCGAGGATCAGCGGTTCGTCCGCGTAGTGGAAGGACAAATCGGTGATGACCAGCGCCGGATGCGCCGGGATCGAGGCGAGATCGAGCGGTGCGGGCGGATCAGTGACGGCGGGAGGCAAGTCGGCGATCTCGAACAAGCGACCGGCAGCTTGCCCGGTCGCGCCGAGATTGACCGCCGCTTGCGCCAGCGGCGTGAACGCCTCGAACACGGCGGTAGTCGCCAGCGCGACGGTCGCCAGATAGACGCCATCTAGTCGCGGGATCGCCAGCGCGAGGACAGCCGCCGCCGCCCCGCTGGTCAGCAAAGCGCTGAGAGCGACCTGAAGCGCGTCGTATCGGGCGATGCGCTGCTCGGCATCGGCAAGCTGCTGGCTGAGCACACCGATGCGATCAAGCTGCACCCCCGATTGCCCGTAAACCAGCGTTTCCGCCATCCCCTGAATGCTATCGACCAGCGTCGCGTTCAGTTCCGCGCGATCCGCCACGCGCACTTTGCCGGAGCGTTCGCCGCCCCACCACGCCAGCAGCGGCACGCCGATGCCCGCCGCCAGCATAAACACCAGCGCTACCAGCGCAATCAGCGGGTCGAAGGCGGTCAAGAACAGCGTCAGCGCCGTGCCAACCAGCAGCGCGACCAGCGGCGGCGCGACCGCGCGCAGGTAGAGGTCTTGCAGACTCTCCACGTCGTCGATCACGCGGCTGAGCAGGTCGCCGCTGCGCTGCGCGATCAGGCGCGCCGGGGCGAGCGGCTCCAGCGCTTGGTAGAACTCGACGCGCAAGCGAGCGAGCAGGCGAAAAGTCGTATCATGCGAGACGAGCCGTTCGAGGTAGCGCAGAACGCCGCGTCCGATGCCGAAGAAGCGCACGCCGACAATCGCGACGGCGAGATCGGCGACCGAGGGTTGAAGCGCGGCTTTCGAGATCAGCCACGCCGAGGTTGCCATCAAGCTGACACTGCTGGCGATGGTCAGCGCGCCGAGCAGCGCCGCCAGCAGCATCCCGCGCCAGAACGGGAGCGCCCAGCGCAAAACGCGCAGCAACGGATTACGCTTCATCGGCGTCACCTTCGTAACTGGCGGCGAGGCGGGCGTAAGCGCCACCCAACGCAAGCAGTTCGGCGTGGCTGCCCTGCTCGACAATCGCCCCCGCGTCGATCAGGAGGATGCGGTCGGCATCAAGGGCAGCGCTGAGGCGATGCGTGATCAGCAGGACGGTGCGTCCCTGCGCCAGCCGGTTGAGCGCGGCGATCACTTCGGCTTCACCGTCGGGATCAAGCTGCGAGGTCGGCTCGTCGAGGATCAGCAGGGGCGCGTCACGCAGGAAAGCCCGCGCCAGCGCGATCCGCTGCGCCTGCCCGCCGCTCAAGCGCAAGCCGCGCTCGCCGCAGAGCGTTTGATAGCCATCGGGTAGTTGAGTAATAAACCCATGCGCGCCCGCCGCCATCGCCGCCGCGATCAAGTCAGCGTCAGTGGCAGCCGGTCGGCTGAGGCGCAGATTGGCGGCGACGGTCGTGTTGAACAGATAGGGCGACTGCGACACCCACGCGATCCGCGCGCGCCAGTCTACCAGCGGCAGCGCCCGCAGATCAACACCATCGACGGTGATCCGCCCGGCGTCGGGCTGGACGAAGCCGAGCAACAGGTTGGCGACGGTAGTCTTGCCACCGCCGCTCGCGCCGACCAGCGCGACCCGCTCGCCCGGCTCGATAGCGAAGGAGAGATCACGCAGCGCCGGACGCGCGCCATCGTCGTAGCTGAGCACAACATGCTCGAAGCTGATCGCCATGTGGTGCGGCATTGGTTGAGAAGCGGTGGGCGGTTCGACCGGCGGCGTATCGAGCACGGCATAGAGACGCTCGGCGGCAGCTTTGCCTTCGGTCGCGTTGTGGAACTTCGCGCCTAAAGCCCTCAGCGGCAAATAGAACTCCGGCGCGATCACCAGCAGAAAGAGCGCGTGACCGAAGCCGATCTCGCCGTCGAGCAGCCGCAGCCCGATCTCGACGGCGACAATCGCCACGCTGAGCGTCGCCAGCAGTTCCAGCGTCAGCGCCGAGAGGAAGGCGATGCGCAGCACACGCATCGTCGCGGCACGGAACTCGTCGGTGATCCGGCGGATGGTCTCGATCTGGTAGCGGCTGCGGTTGAACAGCTTGAGCGTAGTCAAGCCCTGCATCACGTCGAGGAAGTGCGCGCCGAGATAGCGCATTTCGAAGAATTGGCGCTGCGCCAGCGCGCCCGCCGCCCTGCCGATCAGCATCATGAAGAAGGGGATCAGCGGCGCGGTGATCAGCAAGACGGCGAAGGTCAGCAGGTCGAGCGGCAGGACGACCAGCAGGATCAGCAGCGGCAGAAAGACCGCCGTGAACATGCCGGGCAAGTAGTCGCGGAAGTAGCCGTCGAGCTTCTCGACGCCTTCGGTCGCAGTGAGGACGAGGTCGCCGCTGCGCTCGGCGCGGCTGTAGGCGGGTCCGAGCGCATAAAGTTGGGCGACAAAGCGCTGGCGCAACGCGTTCTTGACGGTCAGGGCGAGGCGTGCCGAGGCAATCGAGGCGGCATAGGTTGCGCCCGCCCGCAGCCCGATCGCCAACGCCAACCCGATCAGCATCGGCGCGAGTTGATCGAGCGACTCGCCACCGAGAAAGGCGCGGTTGATGATCTGACTGAGCAGGAGCGCCTGCCCGACGATCACGACGCCCAAGAGCGCATTGGCGCTCAAGCTGGCAGCCAGCGATCCGGGCGAGGCGCGCGCCTCGCTCAGCAGCCGCGAATCGAGGCGAGGCTTCGGTGCAGGTTGGGAAGTAGTCATGCGAAATGAGCGTAAGTGGACATTGATGAGCGATTATACCCATCAATTGGCGTGGTAGGGGCACGGCGTGCCGCGCCCCTACGAGGGAATTGCTATATTGAGGTTAGTATTCGAGCTTGGCTTCGGTAGTCAGGCGCTTGCGGAAGATCCAGTACGTCCACGCCGTATACGCCAGCACAATCGGCACCATCGTCAGAGCGATCACCGACATGACTTGCAAGGTGTAGGCACTGGACGAAGCGTTGTAGATGGTCAGGTCAAAGGCGGCATCGAGCGACGAGGGCATCACGCGCGGGAACAGCGTGCCGAAGATCAAGGCGACGACGCCGACAACAGTCAAGCCAGTGCCGATAAAGGCGCGTCCATAGCGCGCTTGGAAGATGCTGTAGCCTGTGAACAGCAGCCCGCCGACCGCGACGACCAGCCCTAGAACGTTGGCGGGGTTGAGGTTCTGAAGAATGTCGGTGTCGATGGCAGCGTAGGCGACAAACAGCACCGCCAGCACGGTCACGGGGAGCCAGAAGCGGCGAGCGATGCGCTCGGCACGCTCGCGGATCGCCCCGTCGGTCTTCAACTCCAAGAACAGCGCGCCGTGCAGGACGAACAGCGTCAGCGTAACCAGCCCGCCGAGCAGCGCGAACGGGTTGAGCAGGTCGAAGAACGAGCCGACGTAAGTCATGCTGGCGTCAATCGCTACGCCGCGCAAGATATTGCCAAAAGCGACGCCCCAGAGTAGTGCCGGAAGGAAACTGCCGATAAAGATCGCGGCATCCCACAGGCTGCGCCAACGCGGATTGGCATCCTTGCTGCGGAACTCGAAGGCGACGCCGCGCACGATCAGGGCGATCAAGATCAGGAACAGCGCCAGATAGAAGCCGCTGAACAGAGTCGCGTACCAGTTGGGAAAAGCGGCAAACATCGCGCCGCCCGCCGTCAGCAGCCAAACCTCGTTGGCATCCCAGACGGGTCCAATACTGTTGACGACCATCCGCCGCTCTTGATCCCCTTTACCGACGAAGGGCAGCAAGATGCCGACGCCGTAGTCGAAGCCTTCCAGAAAGAGAAAGCCGGTAAACAGCACCGCGATCAAGATGAACCAGAGTGTTTGTAAATCCATGAGGCTTCCCCTTTAGTAAGCGCCTTCGTAGCGCGACGGCTTCCCAGTCGATTCTGACTTATCATCACCGCCGAGCCATGGGATCGGGGTGCCACCGTCAAGGTCTTGGCGGGCAAATTTCTGGAGCAGGTAAATGTCGGCGACCATCAGCGCGCCGTAGATCAGCGTGAAGCCGATCAGCGAGATCGCCAGCATTTCGACGGTGACGTTGGGCGAAACCGCTTTGTCGATAGTCATCAAGCCCTGCACGATCCACGGCTGACGTCCAACTTCAGTGAGCAGCCAACCGGTGGTGTTCGCCAGATAAGGCAGGAACAGCGCCACAACCAAGATACGGAGCAGCCATTTCGCTTTGCTGACGTCCAACTGATGGCGATAGGAGAAGTACAAGCCGACCAGCCCCAACAGGAACAGCAGCGAACCCGCGCCAACCATCGCGCGGAAGCTCCAATACGTCAGCCAGATGGCGGGCGGCACGTAGTCGCCGGGTCCGTACTGCTGGACGTACTGCGCCTGTAGTTCATTAATTCCCTGCACCTTGCCGTCAAACGTGTTGTAGGACAGGAAGCTGAGCAGCGAGGGGATGCGAATGTTGATGATCGAGGTGCGATCCGCCTCGTTGCCGATCTGGAACATCGACAGACCCGCCGGGTCTTCCGACTCCCACAAGCCTTCCGCCGACGCCAATTTCATCGGCTGGGTGTCCGCCATCCGCTGACCTTGAAGATGCCCGACGACCATCGTCAGCAGCACGGCAATCGTGCCGATGATCAAGCCGAGCCGAGCCGAGGCACGGAATGCATCTTTTTGTCCCGGACGATTGCGCAGCAGGTGAAACGCGCTGATCCCCAACACGAAGAACGCGCCGGTGGTGAGACCGCCCAGCGCGACGTGCGGGAATTCCAGCCAAACGTTGGGGTTCTTGATCAAGGCGAAGAAATCGGTCATCTCAGCGCGACCGCTGGCAGCAATCGTGTAGCCAACCGGGTTTTGCATGAAGGCGTTGGCGACCAGAATCCAGAACGCCGAGACATTGGCGGCAATGGCGACCAGCCAAATCGCGGCGAGGTGGACGCGCTTCGACAGCTTATCCCAGCCAAAGATCCAGACGCCCAAGAAAGTCGATTCGATGAAGAAAGCGACCAACGCTTCGATAGCGAGCGGCGCGCCGAAGATGTCGCCGACAAAGCGGGAATATTCCGACCAGTTCATGCCGAATTGAAATTCCTGCACAATGCCGGTGACGACGCCCATCGCAAAGTTGATGAGCAGCAGCTTGCCCCAAAACTTCGCCATGCCCTTGTATTTTTCGTCGCCCCGGAGGACGTAGATCGTCTGCATGATGGCGACGATGATGGTAAGTCCAAGGGTCAGCGGGACGAAAAAGAAGTGATAAACCGTCGTTACGCCGAATTGTAATCGCGCCAGAGTCAACGCATCCATATTTCCCACCTCAGGTATTCGAATAAGCGCATACTTCATTGTAGCGCTGGACGCGAATTTGCATCAGTGAAAGATGTCACATACTTGTGAAGAGATTCGTCGTGATGGTAGGGGGTTTATTCGGAATTGAGTAGCAGGCTGCGGAGCGCAGACTCCAGCAAATCGCGGCGGGTGATGCGGTCGTAGCGGTCGAGTTCGGTGCGCATTTGGACATGCTCGCGCCGAAGCGCAGCAAGATCGTGCTCGCTAGCGGCAAATTCGTCGCGCAAGCGCTGCACGCGCGCCAGATTTTCAGAGTCATGCCGGACGCGATCCAACCGCGCCTGTTCGTCGCGCTGCTGCTGCTCCAGCTGGCTGCGCGTTTCGCCGTACTGGCGTTCGCGAGCGCGCAGGTCAGCGACCGGCAGCACCGACTCGGCGGCTGGATCGTTGAGGATGCGTTCGATGTGGACGAGTTCGCGGGCTTCCTTGGCGCGGGCGTACTGAAGATCATCCGCCAGCCGCGCCAGCCGTAGTTCGAGCACGCGGATTTCCTGCTGATAGCAGCGATCCGCCTCGACGATCAAGCGCGAGAGCCGCTTGCGGTTGGCGAGCGCCACCGCGACCTGATCGTCAAGGCTGCGATACTGCGCCTCGCGGCGGCGCTTGTCGCGGACGACCGGATAATCGGGAAAGCGGAGCATCAACATGCACCATCAGATAGACCGGCGCAATCCAACTTGCCGAATGCCAGATCGACTCGGCGAAGGCTTGATCGATGGCGCTGCGTTCCGGTCGAAGAAAGTCGTCGCTGAAGTCGGGGAGCGCGGGCGCTTCGGCTTCCTCGGCGAGATAGTCGAACACCCACGAATCCGGCTTGGTGGCCGGCAAATCCGGCACAGAAGTCACGGGGTCAGCGGCGAACAGCCGCTCGACCAGCCACGATTTGGCGCGGGAAGTGCTGGTCGTTAACGGGCTGTGCGCCAGCGGTGGCACGTCGAGATAGGACGCCGCGCTGACCGCTGTCAGCATGGTCTGCCCAAGCGCCCGCAGCCGCGAATCGGTATGGCGGGTGAGCAGATGCAGCGCCGCCGAGTTTTCCGGCGCGGCGTAATCGACATCCCGAAAGAGCAAGCTCTCGTCGCCTGCTCCGGTCTGCGCCCAGAGCGATGGATCGAGCGAGAGCGCCAACAGCGACACGCCGATCACGGTGCTGGAGAAATTGTCGATGCGGGTGAAGTTGTCCCCATTGATCGGCAAATCCGTCGCGCGTGACGGATGCTGATAATGCCGATGTCCGAGTTCACGGGTCTCCAAGCCAAACGCGCCGGGGACGATCATGTCGTCGTAGTCGATCAGCGTAATGGTGTCGGCGTCGGTGACGAGGATATTGCCATGCTGAAGGTCGCCATGCGCGATCTGCGCGGCGCGCAGATCGCGGCAAACGGCGATCCACTGGTCGGCTAGGCGGCGCAAGCGCGGCGCGTCGTCGAGATGCTGTTCGATGTAGGTATCGAGCCGGATACCCGCCGCCCAATCCATTTTGAGGATCGGATACCAGCCGCCGCGCACGCGAATGCCCTCCGGCAGGTACTCGAAATTGACCATGAACGGCAGCGAACGCTGCTTGAGGTGCGCGGCGATGGCGGCATAGCGCTCTTGCTGGTTGGTGACTTCGCGCATGAAGCAGCGCACAGCGGCTTTGCCCTGCTCGGTTTCGACCTCGAAAACGGTGGCGAAATTGCCGGAGATCGGGCGCGGCAGCCCAAAGCGATTGGTGACGATGCGCGCGTCACGCAACGCCGGGTCGGAAAAGGCGCGCTGGGGCGCTTGCAGTGCCTCGACGTATTCATTCGGGTTCGCCCACGCGTTAACCCGTGCCATGCTGCACGTCTCCGAATGACGGGCAGACCTTCAAATAGGTCACGTCGTCGTTGCGACAGATCTGGTCGGCGCGCGCCTGCATCACGATCTGCTCGAAATGGGCTTGATCCGGCGCATTGACCAGTTGACGGCGCAGCCGGGGCTGGCTGATGAAGCAATGCGCTAGCGCGTCGGTCATCAGGAGGAAGAAATCGCCCTCCTGCCAGCGACCGCGCGCGCGCTGCGGCTGCACTCCCGCATTGACCGCTGGATCGGTCGAGATCAGCAGAGGACGGTTACCGAACTGTTCCGGCAGGTGATTACGGGAACGCCCAGATCGCCTGATGCGGGCGGACATGAAACAGGCAGCTATCGCCGACGCAGAGCGCCTGCCACGAGCCGGTGGCGCGTAACGACAACCCGATCAGCGAGGAGAACGCGCCCTGCTCCAGCTTGGCTTGAGCGTACCACGGCAGCGGCTTGGCGCGGGTGCGGGCGTCGATCTGCTCGCGCCAGACGGCAGCCAGCGGCTCAAGCGCCTCCGCTAGCACGGTTGACTGATCCAGCCGCCGCGCGACGAAAGCTTCAGCCAGCAGCCGCGCCCACGAGCCGGAAAACGAGGTCTCGGTCGCGCCATCGCTGACGGCGCAGCGAAATTCGCGCCACCGCTGCCGATCCAACGGCGCGACGGCAAAGGCGTCCTCGTACTCATCCTCAGCGTTGCCCGCCTTTTGCAGCCAAAAAGCATCGCAGCCGATCTGCATCGCGCTAACGGAGGTTGCTCGGTCGCGTGCCGATGTCGAGGAAGCGGATCACCGAGACAATGTCGGCGTTGAAGACAAATCCGCGCGAGTTTTCCGAAATCGCGTAGCCCTCCTGCTCCGCCGCGCTGCGGATGTGCTCCGGCAGCACGCTCGACATGTTGAATAACTGCTTGGCATATTGATCGGGCAGTTCCAACTCACTGCCGGGAAACTCGAAGGACGATGACCGCGACGACGACAGGTGGACGTTGAACAGCAAGACGTCGCCGTCGCTGCTGTGCAGCCCCTTGAGCGCTTCGGCGGCTTTGAGCGGGTTGCCGTCGGTCGATTCGCCGTCGGTGATGTTGATGACGATGGGCGGAAAACAGTCGGGGTGCTCGGCGATCCAGCGCTCGACAATCGTCTGGGCTTTGCGGAGCGCCTCGCACATCGGCGTGCCGCCTTTGGACACCGGGCTGAACCAGATCGGGAAGCGGATCTTCTGCTCGACGATGCCGCCCGCGCCGTCGTCGGTTTTCTTGGTGCGCTCCTCGATACGCTCCGGCGCGTCGGCAATCGCGCTGATCGGTGCGAGATCGGTTTCCGCCAACGCGCCGCCGAGCGCCGAGCCGACTTTTTCGCCATAGCCCAAGACGCCGACATGATAATAATCGCGCACGCCTTCCGACTTGGCACACTTGATGGTCAGGTTAAAAATCAGATTGTTGATGGCATCGGCAACCTTCTGGTCTTTTTTGCCGCCGCCGCCGCCGAAGGGATCGGACATCGAGCCGGATCGGTCGATCATAAAGAGGAACATACTGGGGTTAGCACGGCTAATTTCGGCTGAATAGGACATCGTTTCGCCTCGCTTATGCGCTTCAACTATAGGCGAGATCATACACGGGTCATGACGATCTCGCCCGTAATGAACTACGTTTCCGCCGTCGATTTTGTTCTAAATCGGCGCGTATTCCGCCAAATTTCCCGTCTGCCGAGGGTTAGGCGCTGCCGCGCACGACCAGTTCGGCATCGTAGGCGAACTCGCGAGGCGTAAGGTCGCCCTGCATCCGCAGCATGAGCAGATGCGCCGCCTCTGCCCCCATCTGGCGCTTGGGCACTCGAAAGGTCGTCAACGGCGGGGTGACTTGCGACGCCAGCAAAATGTCATCGACGCCGGTGATCGCCAAGTCGTCGGGGATGGTACGCCCTAGTTCTTTGGCGGCTTGCATGATGCCCAGTGCCGTCAAGTCGTTGCCGCCGATTACAGCATCGATCTCCGGGTGTGCGCGCAGCAACTGCTGCCCGCTTTGATAGCCATCTTGCCACGTCGGATAGCAGGAGACACACCATTCGCTTCGAGTTTCGATCCCCTCCAGCGCCAATTCGCTGACGAAATCGTGGATCGAAAGGAACTGCGAACTGTGCTTCAAACTGACGAACCCGATCCGCCGCCGCCCGGTCTCATAAAGATAACGGGCTGCCATCAAGGGAACCGCGCCCTGCCGGTAGCGCGCCGCAACCACACTGGCGACGTTGTCCGGCGGGCGGCGATTGATGGTCACGACGACCGGATGTCGCTGCAACAGGGGGAACAAGACTTTATTCGGCAGCCGCGAACTACAGACGATCAGCCCGTCGATAGTCGCTTCGTCAAACTGCGCCAGCACCGCCCGCTCGCGGGCGGGGGTCTCATTCGAATTGGCGACCAACACGTTGTAGCCTTCTTGCCAGAAAACTTCCTCCGCACCCAGAAAAATCTCGGAGAAATACGGGTTGGTGATGTCGGGCACGACAAAACCGACCATCATCGTGCGGTTGGTCACCAGCGTGCGGGCAGCGCGGTTGGGGCGATAACCGAGCCGTGCGGCGATGTCGCGGACGTATTCGCGGGTGTCATCGCTAACCCGCCCTTTCCCATTGATGACGCGCGAAACGGTCATCATGGAAACGCCCGCCTCACGGGCGACATCTTCAATCGTGACGCGCTGGTGTCGTTTTGACATCTTGTGCTATGCCAGTTGCCCTGAGTATTCAATCATTACTACATACGTTAACGCTAACGCAGGATAGACCGGGACGCAAGTACCGCCAGCAATGGTAAGTCGTCATGATCTCCCATGCGCGGGCTGGCGCTGGCTAAGGGTCGAAACGCCGCCGATACACCTTAAACACCTTTCAAGCAATTTTAAGCTCTTTTATAAATCCTCTTAGACCGACTAGATTTACGAAAGAAGCGAGGTTCGCTGGGCGAGAGGCGGCACGCTTCGGCAACCGATTGACAAATCTTTGCTATGCCCCTAGAATGAAATTAATATATAGTGGTTTTTGCTTGCCTGAAATCGCATTAGCGCTAACACAGTAGCGCGGCGATCTTCTGGTCAAGCAAACGAAGCATCTGAGCGGTTCAAATCGGTGCTGCGGCAGGTTTCATCTGAGTTTGACTCAGTTGAATAGTTAGGAGTTAGCGCTAACATGAGCCGCAGACTAACTCGTCGGCATACGCAGAAAGGCAGGCAGACACAACCACAAAACACGTGAACAAATGCAGGTCTAGCGACCCGATTTATGAATATTTTGGAGAAAAAGTCATGTCCCATAAACGTTTCTTAGTCTTTCTTGCCGCAGTTTTCGCCGCCGTCCTCCTCTCTGGTGTCGTCGTTTCCGCACAGGAAATGCAATATAAGGAAGCCCCCACCCTCGATGCCCTCGTCGCTTCGGGCGAACTACCGCCGGTCGCAGATCGCCTTCCGGTGAATCCGCGCGTCGTCGAGCCAGTGGACAGCGTCGGCGTCTACGGCGGTATTTGGCACCGTGCATGGCGCGGCGTCAGCGACTTCCACGCCTTCGGGCGCATCATTTACGATCCCGTGCTGCGTTGGCCCCGTGACCCAGCGGGGACGATCCAGCCCGGCTTGGCGGACGAGTGGAATTTCAGCGACGACGGTAAGGCGCTGACCCTGCACTTCCGCGAGGGACTGAAGTGGTCGGACGGCGTGCCCTTCACGGTTGACGACGTGCTGTTCTGGTGGGATGCCATCGAGACCGACACGAACGTCACCGCCGCGATTCACAACGAGTGGATGGTCGGTGGCGAGCCAATGACGCTGGAAAAAATCGACGACAACACGATCACGCTGCACTTCGCCGCCCCGAACGGCTTGGCGGAAACGGTCGGTTTGGCGTTTCACGGCAACAACTGGCCCCTCGGCTTCGAGCGCTTCGGCTTCTACGCGCCCAAGCACTATCTAGAGCAGTTCCACCCTGCCTACAGCGACACTGGCAGCTATGACCTGTTCGAAGAAAAAGCTTCCGACTACAACGTCGACAAGCCGATGATGACCGCGTGGACGATCACGCAGTACGAACCCGGCACGACCCTGATGGTCGCCGAGCGCAACCCGTACTACTGGGCGGTCGATCCTGAAGGCAACCAGCTCCCCTACATCGACAAGATTTACTTCCACTTCGTCGAAGACACGGCGGGCGTGAACGCGATGGGTATCGCCGGTGACCTGAGTATGCAGGCGCGCGCCATCGACCTCGCCCAGTACCCGGTCTATCAAGACAACGCCGAAGCCAACGATTTCCACATGCTGATGTGGCCCCAAGCGCAGGCTTCCGCCGCGACGCTGTGGTTCAACCAGAGCTACGACGACCCGAACTATCGCACGCTGTTCCAAGACATTCGTTTCCGCCGCGCGATGTCGGTCGCGATTGACCGCGACCAGATCAACCAAGTGGCATTCTTGGGACAAGGCTTCCCGCAGACGATCACCGTCGTCCCCGATTCGCCCTACTACGATGCGTCAATCGCTAACGTGGACGGCGAGTATGATCCGGCGATGGCGACTTCCCTGCTCGACGAAATCGGCTTGACCAAGAACGCCGACGGCTACTATACCTTCGCCGACGGCACCGAAATTCTGCTCAACATCGAAACGTCGAACACGGCGACCGGCACCGGCGACGCATGGGAACTCGTGTCGCAGGCGTGGAACGACGTCGGCATCAAAAACCAAGTCACGGTCGAGACGCGCGACGCTTACTGGCCCCGCGCGACCGCCAACGAAGTGATGGTGGCGACGTGGACGACCGACCGCGGCTTGGTGCCGATGGTCGACCCGATCTACCAGTTCCCCTTCGACGAACGCTCGTGGATGGCGCCCGCCTTCGGCATTTGGTACAAGAGTGGTGGCACGGAAGGCGAAGCGCCGACCGCCGAATTCCAAGCCGTCATGGACCTGTACGACCAGTACAAGGTCACGACCGATCCTGCCGCTCAGCTTGAAATCGGTAAAGAGATCGTCAAGATGTCCACGACCCAACTGTGGACGATTGGCACGGTGGGCGGCGTCCCGAATCCGGTCGTCGTCAAGAACAATTTCATGAACGTGATGGAGAACCACACCGCCGACTGGATCATCTTCACCCCCGGCACGATGGATCCCGCACAGTTCTACTTTACAGACGGGGCAGCCAATCAATAGCTGACTGAAGAAACGCAGTTAGGGGCAGCACAAGCTTGCAAAGCAAGCCGCTGCCCCCGCCTGTTCTGATTCAGCCGTTTCTTCAGGAGGCAGTTATGCTTAGCTACGTTGTCAGGCGAGTCCTGGCAATGATTCCCATGCTGTTTATCATCTCCTTCATCTCTTTCACGATTATTCAACTGCCGCCGGGCGACTTCATGAACACGCTCCAAGCGGCGCAGGGCACGAGCGGTGGCGGCATGTCCGACGAGACGGCTCAACTCCTGCGCGAACGCTACGGGCTGGACGAGCCGTTCCTGACGCAGTACGTCAAGTGGATTTCGGGCTTTCCGAAGGGCGATTTCGGCTATTCTTACGAGTGGTCAACCGACGTCTGGTCGCTGATTCAGGGGCGCATCTGGTATACGATCTTGTTGGGCGCTTGCTCGATTGTGATCATGGTGGCGCTGTCAATACCGATTGGGATTTACTCGGCGACGCACCAGTATTCGATTGGCGATACCGCGCTGTCCGCAGTCGCCTTCCTCGGCTTGTCAGTGCCGGGATTCCTATTGGCGCTGATCTGGATCTACATCGGCGGCATTCTACTCGGCTGGGACGTGATTGGCAGCCAGTCGCCCCAGTACGCCAACCAACCGATGAGTCCGGCGATGGCGTGGGACTTCTTCCTGCACCTGTGGCCCGCCGCCGTCATTCTAGGACTGGCGAGCACGGCGCAGTTGATGCGGATCATGCGCAACGGGATGCTCGACGTGCTCAACCAGCAGTACGTCACGACGGCGCGCGCCAAAGGGCTGAAAGAGCGCGTGGTGATCAACCGCTACGTGGTGCGTTCCGCCTTGAACCCGGTGGTGAGCGTGGTCGCGCTGGAAGTTCCCAAAATCATCTCGGCGTCGATCTTAATCGGCGTGGTACTCTCGGTGCCGACGACGGGACCGATGTTCCTCCGGTCGCTGCAAAGTCAAGATATGTTCGTCGCCGGTACGTTCCTGCTGCTGATGTCGGTGATGCTGCTGGTCGCTAATCTGGTCGCCGATCTCGTGCTGGCGTGGCTCGATCCGAGGATTGTCTATTCATGATTACGAAACCCAAAACTCTCGAAGAACAGTCCGGCGAACTCCGCGACCTCTACCGCGAACTGGCGGAGCGCGACGACGCCCGTGCGCTGGGTAACGACGTTCAAGGGCTGACCGAAGCCGAAGCACGCTTCGCTGCCTCGCAGTGGACGATGATCTGGCGGCGCTTCCGGCGCAACCGGGCAGCGCTGATCGGCGGCGTGATCGTGCTGGCGTACTACGTGATCGCGCTGTTTGGCAACTTCGTCGCCCCCTACGGGCTGACGACGCGCTTCGCCCAGCAAATTTACCTACCGCCGCAGCCGATCTACTGGTTCGACAACGGTCAACTACATCCCTTCATCTACACGGTCAACACGGAATTCGACAAAGACCTGCACCGGATCTACATCCCGACCGATGAAAAAGTCTACTTAGAATTCTTTACACACGGCGAGCCTTACAAACTATTCGGTTTAATCGACACCGATCTGCACCTGTTCCAAGCGCCGGGCGGTACGGTCAGCCTGTTGGGGACCGACCGGCAGGGGCGCGACATGTTCTCGCGCATCGTGCTGGGCAGCCAAATTTCGCTGACGATTGGCTTGATCGGCGTGGTCTTCAGTCTGGTGTTCGGCACGGTTCTGGGCATCAGTTCGGGCTATTTCGGCGGCATAGTTGACGAGGGTATCCAGCGCTTGATCGAGATCGTGCGCGCCTTCCCCTCAATACCCCTGTGGATGGCGCTGTCGGCTGCCGTGCCCGCTGGCTGGTCGCAAATTCAGACCTACTTCGCCATCACGCTGATCCTGTCGTTGATCGGCTGGACGTGGCTGGCGCGGCAGCTTCGCGGACTGGTGCTGTCGCTGCGGCAGAGCGATTACGTGATGGCGGCAAAGCTCGCCGGAGCCAGCGACGCCCGCATCATCTTCAAACACCTGATCCCGGCGACCATCGGGCAGATCATCGTGGTGGCGACACTCTCGCTCCCGGCGATGATCCTCGCCGAAACCGCGCTCAGTTTTCTCGGCTTGGGGCTGCGCCCGCCGACGACCAGTTGGGGCGTGCTGCTCCAAGAAGTGCAAAACCTGCAATCGCTGGCGCTCTATCCGTGGGTCTTCTCGCCCGCGATTGTGATCGTCATCGTGATTTTAGCGTTCAGCTTTATGGGCGATGGTCTGCGTGACGCATCCGACCCGTATACGATCTGAGGAAGCTGATGAAACCCGAAAACATCCTTGAGATCGACGACGTGGAGGTGGACTTTCGCACGCTGGACGGGATCGTGCGCGGCATCAACGGCGTGACGCTCAACATCCGGGAAGGCGAAACGCTGGGCGTGGTCGGCGAGTCGGGCTGCGGCAAAAGCGTGACCGCCCACAGCATCCTGCGGCTGCTGCCCAAGCGCGTCGCCTCGATCCCGCATGGGAAAATCTGGTTCCGGCGGCGCAACGGCGACGAGGTCAACCTCGTTGACATCGACCCGACCGGATCGCTGATGCGCGACATTCGCGGCAACGAGATCGCCATGATCTTCCAAGAGCCGATGACTTCGCTCTCACCGCTGCACACCATCGGCGACCAGATCACCGAAGCGATCATCCTGCATCAGCAGGTCGATAAGGTCGAAGCGGAGGATCGGGCGGTCGCCATGCTCGAAGCCGTCCGCATCGGCAACGCGCGCGAGTTCATCCACTCCTATCCGCACCAATATTCGGGCGGGATGCGCCAGCGCGCCATGATCGCGATGGCGCTGTCGTGCAACCCGTCGCTGCTGATCGCGGATGAGCCGACGACCGCGCTCGACGTGACCATTCAGGCACAAATCCTCGATTTGATGCGCAAGTTGCAGCAGGACTTCTCCTCGGCGATCATGATGATCACCCACAACTTGGGCGTGATCAACGAAACCGCCGACCGGATCGCGGTGATGTATCTCGGTAAGGTGGTCGAAGTGGCGGAGCGGCGAACGCTGCTCAAGCGCCCGGCGCATCCCTACACGATTGGGCTGCTCCAATCCGTCCCGACGATGGGTGACGACAAACGGACGAAGCTGCATCCGGTACCGGGCATCATCCCTGACCCATTCAACGTGCCGAAAGGCTGCGCATTCATCGACCGCTGCCCGGTGAAATTCAAGAAAGCCGGGTGTCAGAGCGACGTGCCGCTGGTGGAAGTCGAGCCGGATCACTGGGTACGCTGCACGCTGTATACGGAAACGGTATAACGTTATGGAAAACTTGTTACTGGAAGTCAAAGACCTGAAAATGCACTTTCCGATCCGGCGCGGGCTGCTCAAGCAGGTGGTCGGGCAGGTGCGCGCCGTTGACGGCGTGAGCTTCAAAATCTGCCGGGGCGAGACGCTCGGCTTGGTCGGCGAAAGCGGCTGCGGCAAGACGACCACTGGGCGCTGCATCGTGCGCGCCTACGAGCCAACCAGCGGCGAACTGCTCTATCACGAGACGCACCGAAGAATCGGGGCGCACAGCCGTGCGCCCCTACAAAACGGCGATGACGACCAGCTAAGGTGATCGATTTCGCCACGCTGACGCGCAAGGAACTCCAAGCGTATCGCCACGAAATCCAGATGATCTTTCAAGACCCGTTCTCGTCGCTCAACCCGCGCATGACCGTGCTCGATATCGTCAGCGAACCGCTGGTGATCCACTCGCGCAAGCCGCCGCGCCAGCTCAAAGATGAGGTAGCGGATTTGCTGCGCAAAGTCGGTCTGCGCCCGGAACACATGAACCGCTACCCGAATGCTTTCAGCGGCGGGCAGCGCCAGCGCATCGGGATCGCGCGGGCGCTGGCGCTGCGTCCGAGCCTGATCGTCTGCGACGAGCCGGTCTCGGCGCTGGACGTATCGGTGCAGGCGCAGGTGGTCAATTTGCTGCAAGATTTGCAGAACGAACTCGGCTTGACCTACCTGTTCATCGCCCACGATCTATCGGTGGTCGAGCACATCAGCAACCGGGTCGCGGTAATGTATCTCGGCAAAATCGTCGAAGTCGCTGACTCGAAGGAACTGTACCATCATCCGCTGCACCCCTATACCGAGGCGCTGCTCTCTGCTGTCCCTTCAACTGATCCTGACCTCACGCGCGAGCGGATCGTGCTCACAGGTGACGTTCCTAACCCGGCAAACCCGCCATCCGGCTGTGCCTTTCACACCCGCTGCGCCTATGCTCAGGACATCTGCAAGCAGCAAGTCCCGGAATGGCGCGAGCGCCCGGACGGGCACGGCGTCGCCTGTCATTTCGCCGATGAACTCACTCTGGTTGGAGCCAATCACAATGCGACCCTCAATTGACCAGCTTAAAGGCTGGCTGAACCACCCTGCTCCACTGGGCGACCTACGCGCCCAAATCCGCGACGCGGCGATCACGCCGCGAATGCTGGAGACGATCCGCGCCGTCGTCCCTGCCGTGCAACCAATCTCGCGGCTGACCTACACACAGTACCGCGAGTTCGAGCGCAACGGCGAGCGCCCCGGCTATCAAAACCCCTACTTCGAGCGACGGGCGATGCTGGCGCGGGCGCTGGTCGAGTACATCATGGGCGACCAGTCGATGATCGACCCGATTCACGACCTGCTCTGGGCGATCTGCGAGGAAACGGCGTGGGTGCTGCCCGCGCACGAGGAACAGGGACCGGATTACTGGCGCATCGACCCGACGATCATGCGCGATCAGCCGTTCGGGGCGCATACGTCGCTGACGCGCGAGCCGGACAGCATCGACCTGTTCGCCGCAGAGACGGGCGCGACGCTGGCGGAGACGATCTATCTGATCGGCGATGACCTCGCGCCGGAAGTCCGGCAGCGAGTGCGCCAAGAAGTCGAGCGCCACATCTTCAAGCCCTACCTTGCTTACGGGCGCAAACATTGGTGGTTTAAGGGCGCGCTCAACTGGAACGGCGTGGTCAACGGCAGCGTCGGCTTAGCCTTCTTGCGGCTCGAAAAAGACGTGCAAACGCTGGCGGAAGCGCTGTCGATGGTGCTGGAAGGCTTCGCCACCTACATCGCCACCGGCTTCGAGGCAGACGGCGGCAGTATCGAGGGCGTCGGCTACTGGAATTACGGCTTGATGTACTACGTCACCGTCGCCGAGCTCCTGCGCGAGATTACCGGCGGCGAACTCGACCTACTGGCGCAGGAGCGGCTGAAGGACATCGCGTATTATCCGGTCGGGATGGCGCTGACGCCGCCGATGTACCTCAATTTCGGCGATGCGCCCGACGAGGTCTACCTCGCCGCCGGAATTGCCCAGAAGCTCGCCGAGCGGACGAATACGCCGGAACTACGAGCGCTGGTCGGCAGCAACACGCAGCCCGACGAGCACAGCTACTCGGTCGCCAAGCTGCCGATCCTGCTGCGCCAGATCGTCTGGTGGGATGGCGCGGACACTCCCCCGCCGCCGCAGCGCGACTACACTCTGCCCGAAGTCGGCGTCGTCAAGCTGGTCGGCGCGGCGGGCGGCAAGCAAGTTATCCTAGCGCTGACCGCCGGGCACACCGACGGGCATCACAGCCACGTCGATGTCGGCAGCTTCGTCTATCACCTCGACGGCGAAAGCCTGATCCCGGACGCCGGGCGCGGCAAGTATGCTAAGGACTATTTCCGCCAGCAGCGCTACGAGAACATCTTCAACAATGCCTACGGGCACAATCTCCCAACTATCGGCGGACAGGTGGAGCAGCCGGGTCCTGAATTCGGCGGACATAAGCAGTATCACGGCGTGATCGTCGAGCGCGGTGAACGCGACGGCGGCGCGAAATTCGCCGTCGTAGACTTCCAAACCGCCTACGATCTGCCGAAACTGACACTTGCCCGCCGCACACTGACACTCAATCCGCACACCGGCGTGGCGATCATCAGTGACATCTTCGCCTTCACGGGCGATCCGCTGCCCATAGTAGAAGCCTTCGTCACATGGGGCGACGTCGAAGCAAATGGCGATACGGTGATCATTCGCGGGCAGCATAACGCGATTCGCGTGACAGCAGACGGCGCAGACTTCGAGGTCGAAGAACTGGCAGAGGTCAGCCGCGTCAACGACCGCGATGGCGTGATCAAGCGGATCAGCACGACAGTGAACGGGACGGAATTCACACTGCGGATTACGCCGCTATGAGCGCCGCGACGGGTTGAAACCCATCGCTACGAGAAAACGCGACCCACTGAAGGGGCGACTTAAACAAATAATTGTCTTTGCGACCCCTTCAGTGGGCGACGTATTGAGGGCAGCCGGGGGTTTCAACCCTCGGCGAAGCGGGCTTATTAGCAGCAAACTACTTCTACAAGGACACTCACCATGATCGGTCAAAAGTGGCAGTCGGAGATCAAGACGTTCGCCGACGAGAAAACCGGGCGCAAAATCAAGCAGTTGACCAGCACCGGCAACAATGTTCACATGTACTTCACTGAAAACTCGTTTGTGCGCGGCAAGAACGAGATCATCTTCCAGTCGGATCGCGCGTCGGGCGAGGACAAAGCCCCGCACGAAGACCCTAAGTACAACATCTTCCGCCTGAACTTCGACAGCGGCGAGATCGAGCAGATCAGCGACGACATCATGCGGTCACCGCACGCTGTCACCAAAACACCGGACGGCGAGCTGATCGCCTACACGACCAACAGCGAGGTCAAGGCGCTGGACACGACCACCGGCGCAACGACCCTGCTCTACGCCGAAACCGGGGCTTACGAGATGGCGAGCGTGCCTTCGATTGCGCTCAATCGCCAGTACGTCGCCTTTTGCCGCAACGAAGTCAGCGAGTCGCCAATTCACTATCACGGCGCGAACTACAGCGGCTTTAAAGAGCGCTTCTATGCCATCAAGGACGGGCGGATCACGCTGGCGTACATGGACGGATCGGGGTCGTTCGACGTGCTCAAGGACACGCATCAAGTCGGGCATTTCCAGTTCTCGCCCGTCGATTCGACGCTGGGAACGTTCTGTCACGAGGGACCATGGAACTTGGTGCAGCAGCGCATCTGGTTTCTCGACTTCATCTCGCACGAGGCGCGCCCCTGCTTCCGGCAGGAGGAGCAGGACTCCATCGGTCACGAGTTCTGGACGCAGGATGGCTACGTCTTCTTCGACGACCGGGGACCCGGTCACGACGGCACCATCACGTCGGATCGAACGCAGGCGGTGGTCACGGAGACCAAGGTCAACCAGAACGCGATGATCCCGTTCGTCGGGCTGATGGATCGCAACGGCAAGCTCGTTCGCAAGATTGACCTGCCCTACTACTGTAATCACTATCACGCCAACCCGGATAACACCGTGCTGGTCGGCGACGATTTGGACGATCTGGTGCTGATCGACATCTCCGGCGAAAAAGCGACGCATCAAGTCCTTGCCACGCACAAGACCTCGTGGCACACCCAGAGCAGCCATTGCCACCCGACGTGGGATTGGGACGGCAGCCGCATTCTGTATGCGTCGGACTTCGGCGGCAAGGTGCAGCTATACTTGTTGGAACTCTAGTCGTATGTGTGTAGGGGCGCTGTGCGCTGCACCCCTACGAAAACAATTTACAATCGTGGAAGGATCAACCCCATGCAAATGCGTTACCCCTCGAACCCTGAGAAGGTCAAGCAGTTCACAACCGATCAACTGCGCGACGAATTTCTGATCGAGCGCCTGTTTAGCGACGATGCGATCAACCTCGTCTACAGCCACATCGACCGGATCATCGTCGGCGGCGCTTGCCCGGTCACCAAGTCGCTCGAACTGACCGCCAGCCCCAAAGACCTCGGCGCGGATTACTTCTTGGAGCGTCGTGAAGTTGGGGTCGTCAACGTCGGCGGTGCGGGCACGGTCAGCGTGGACGGCACCGACTACCCGATGTCGAAGCTCGACGGCTTGTACGTCGGCAAGGGCGCGAAATCGGTGCAGTTCGCCAGCGCCGATGCCAGCGCTCCGGCGCATTTCTACTTCACCAGCACCCCGGCACACGCGACTTACCCGACGACCCACATCCCGATCAGCAGCGCCTCGCCGACGCATCTAGGCGGCATCGCCAACTCAAACGAGCGGACGATCTACAAGTACATCCATCCGGACGGCGTGAAAAGCTGCCAGTTGGTGCTGGGCGTGACGCTGCTCGACCCCAACAACATGTGGAACACAATGCCCGCGCACACCCACGCGCGGCGGATGGAAGTCTATTTCTATTTTGACATCTCCGGCGATAATGTCGTCTTTCACCTGATGGGCGAGCCGGACGAGACGCGCCACCTCGTCATCCGCAACGAGCAGGCGGCGATCTCGCCCAGCTGGTCGATCCATGCCGGGATGGGCACGGGCAATTACGCCTTCATCTGGGCGATGGCGGGCGAGAACCAGACCTTCAGCGACATGGACGCCGTCGCCATGACGACGCTGCGCTAGGGGTGAACATGATGAGCATTCTCGACAAATTTCGACTGGACGGCAAAGTCGCGCTGGTGACTGGCGCGAGCCGGGGCTTGGGTCAGGCGATGGCGGTCGGTTTGGCGGAAGCGGGCGCGGACGTCGCCGGGTTGGATCGCACGCCCGACTGCGCCGAGACCTGCGATCAGGTCGAGCGCGCTCGGTCGGCGCTTTATGAACATCAGCCTCGACCTATCCGCAGCCTCGATTGACGACCTCAACGCGACCGTCGCCAGCGTGGTCAGCGAACTCGGCGGGCTGGACATCCTGATCAACAACGCCGGGATCATCCGGCGGACGCCCGCGCTCGACTTCAGCGAAGACGACTGGGACAGCGTGATCCAGATCGACCTGAAGGCGCTGTTCTTCCTCTCGCAAGCGGCGGGGCGGGTAATGGCGCAGCAAAAGAGCGGCAAGATCATCAACGTCGCCTCGATGCTGTCGTATCAGGGCGGGATTCTGGTGCCGTCGTACACGGCGGCAAAGAGCGGCGTCATGGGCTTGACGCGGGCGCTGGCGAACGAGTGGTCGGCGTTGGGCATCAACGTCAACGCGATTGCGCCCGGCTACATGGCGACCGACAACACCGCCCCACTCCGCGCCGACGCTGCCCGCAGCGAGTCGATCCTCGCGCGTATCCCGGCGGGGCGCTGGGGTGATCCGTCCGATCTGAAAGGCGTGGTGGTCTTCCTCGCCTCGCCAGCAGCCGACTACCTGCACGGGTCGATCATCCCGGTCGATGGCGGCTGGCTGGCGCGGTAACGACGCTCGCACGATGATTTTTCGCGTAGGGACACGACGCGCCGTGCCCCTACAGCCACGTTTTCCTTATACTCACGTCCTACATCTGCGGTAATCTTTAGCCAATCGCTAAACGCTAATTGCTAACCGCTAAACAGGAGATCCCCATGTCCGCTGCGACTCTGCACAACGAAGTGACGCCCGAAACCGTCGGCGACGGGCGGACGCGCTATCTGACCCACACCGACAATCTGATGATGGTCGTGATCGACTGCACCGACGGTCCTAAAGAGCAGCCCGATCCACCGCACCACCACCCCCACGAGCAGGTCACTTATGTCGCTGCGGGCGACGTGATCTTCTTCATCGAGGACACGCCCTACCGCCTCAGCGCGGGCGACATGATCGCCGTACCGCCGAACCTGCCGCATACGATCCAGCCGCTGACGGCTCACGTGCGACTGGTGGACACTTTCAACCCGATCCGCGAAGAATTCCTGCGCTAGAACTTCACCCCGCCATTGAGGGCAGGCACGCAAGTCTGCCCATTACCATGACTCCGCCTACCGCTCAACCCCATCAAAGGGACGATAGGCTGAATCGCGCGGGCGGATTATACTGAGCGAAAGCAGAGCAAGCCGGTGGGTGCAATGAGCAAGATCTTGATCGTGGACGATGACCCGCACATTCGGGAACTCGCCCGCGTCTTTCTTCAGCAAGAAGGCTTTGCCGTGACCGAGGCAGGCGACGGCGTGGAAGCGCTTGAAAAGCTGGAATCGGTCAAGGCGGACATGATCATCCTTGACCTGATGATGCCCAACATGGACGGCTGGGAGTTGTGCCGCCAAGTGCGCGCCGCTTATGACATCCCGCTGCTGATGCTGACCGCGAAAGGCGAAACCAGCGACAAGATTCGCGGCTTCCAGTTGGGGACGGACGATTATCTGGTCAAACCGTTCGAGCCGCTGGAACTGGTCATGCGGGTCAAGGCGCTGCTCAAGCGCTACCGCATCGCCACCTCGCAAACGGTACAGGTCGGCGAGTTGTTCATGAACCGCAAGACCTACGAGGTCACTGTGCGCGGTGAGCATCTGACACTGCCGCTGAAGGAATTCGAGCTGCTGTTCGAACTGGCGAGCTATCCCGGCATCACCCTTTCGCGCGATCAACTGATCGAGGACATCTGGGGCTACGACTTCGAAGGCAACGAGCGCACGCTCGACGTTCACATCAACCGCCTGCGCGAGCGCTTCCCCGAAGCGAAGTATTCCTTCAAAATCACGACCATGCGCGGGCTGGGCTATCGCATGGAGGTGGATCCATGACCCGGCGGCAGAAATGGGCGGGGCGGCTGTGGTTCATCGGCATCCTGACGACGCTGATCGTGAATATCAGCATCGCTTTTCTGCTGACCAACTGGCTGTACGGCTGATCGGTTGGATGCCGCCCGCAGTGGCGGCTCAGGTGGTCAACGCGCTGTTGGGCTTGGCGCTGACCGTACTGGCGATCTGGCTGGTGGTGCACGTCTTTCGCCCACGCTTCGCCGAGGAGCAGCGGCGCATTTACCAGCCGATCATCGAAGCGCTGGAACGGATCGCCAAGGGCGATTTCAGCGTGCGGGTGGACAGCGCTTACTTTGAGGATCGCGGTCAGACCAGAGGCGTGCTCGGCAATCTGGTCAGCACGGTCAACCAGATGGCGCTGGAACTGGATCAGATGGAGACCATGCGGCAGGAATTCATCTCTAACGTGTCGCACGAGATTCAATCGCCGCTGACCTCGATCCGGGGGTTCGCCCAAGCGCTGCAAAACGAGCACTCTGAGCGCGGAGGATCGCCAACACTACCTGAGCATCATCGAACCGAGAGCACGCGGCTGTCCAAACTGGCGGACGATCTGCTCAAGCTGGCGTCGCTGGAAGCCGATCAAGTCAAGTTCGAGCCGAAGCGCTACCGGCTGGATCGACAGATCCGGCATCTGATTCTGACCTGCGAGCCGCAGTGGACTGCCAAAGCGATCGACCTGAACATCACGCTGGACGAAGCCAGCATCTGCGCCGACGAAGACCTGCTCAGCCAAGTCTGGATCAATCTGCTCAACAACGCGATCAAGTTTACCCCGCAAGGCGGCAGCATCCATATCGAACTGCACCGGCGCGACGACCAGATCGAGTTCATCATCGCCGACAGCGGTATCGGCATTTCGGAAGCCGATCAGGCGCGGATTTTTGAGCGCTTCTACAAAGCTGACAAATCGCGGCGGCGCTCGACCGATGGCAGCGGCTTAGGTCTCGCCATCGCCCGGACGATCATCGACCTGCACAAGGGCACAATCGCCGTCGCCAGCGCCGCCGACACCGGCACGACCTTCACCATCACCCTGCCAGACGATGCCGTGAGCATCGCGAGTGCGGCCGCACTCGCGCAGCGCGTAAACTAGAGAATGCTGTTGCCCGGAAACTCCACCAGCGGCAGCAACCGCGAATCTTCGAGCGCTGCCGTTCGATGCCCCAGCACGACTTGATAGGCTTCGTTCGTCGAAAACGACAGGAAGTCTTGCAGCGAGTTCTGGCGAATCAACATCATGAGATCCCACACCTCCGCTTGCGGACCGATCAGATAGCGCCCGCCATCCCCAAGCAGCATAATGTCGCCGCCGGTTGCCGTGAGCAACGGCAGCGTGAGATCGATGTATTTCTGGTACGCTTCGCGCCCGGAAATCGGCTCCGCCGGGGCGATGTCGGGATTGGCGGAGTAATCCGCGACTTCGCGAAAGCGCAGCAGATTCAGCATGATCACCGCGCCCTCAATTTGGCGGCGAAAAAGCGCCGCGCCAGCTTCCTGCGTCACCTCTAAATAATGTTCCGTCATCTAACTTCCCCGTTCGTTTGAAAATCGTCCAAAGCTCATCGTATCAAGCTTCTAGTGATTTTGAAGGGTCAGAGTGGTTCTAATCCTGACCAATCCGCCGCTTCGTAGCGCGTCAGCTCAAGTTCACAAGCGTTTGTTTATATTGAGTTTAAATAACCCGGCTATGGTTTGGCAGTTCAAGCGACCAATTTGGTCGCCTCACGCCTAGATGGAGCATAACCGGTCATGATGAAATCGTTCGCGCCAAGACGCGCAGAAAAATGAAACCAGCGAGGAGACCGCTCGCCCATCGCTCACATCGGTCAACTGGAGACGACTGCTGGGCTATCTGAAGCCCTATCGCGGGCGGATGGTGCTGGCGATTCTGGCGCTGATGCTTTCGACCGGGTTCGGCTTAGCCTTCCCGGCGGTCATCGTGCAATTACTCAACAGCGTCACCCAATCGGCGCAAACGAGTTCGCTCAACCTGCTGGCGGGGCTGCTGATCGGCATTTTCCTGCTGCAAGCGGTCTTCAGTTTCGTGCAGTCGTATCTGCTGGCGTATATCGGCGAGCGGATCGTGCTCGACCTGCGCACGTCGCTCTACAGCCACTTGCAGCAGCTTTCGCTCGACTTCTACGCCGCGCGGCGGGTCGGCGATCTGGTCTCGCGGCTTGAGCAGCGACGTGACTCAGATGCGCTCGGTGCTGACCAACAACATCACTTCGCTGCTGAGCCAGACGCTGACGCTTATCGGCTCAGTCGCCATCCTGCTGACCATGAACGCCCAGTTCACGCTGTTCATTCTGGCGCTGGCGCCGGTGCTGATCCTGATCGCCTTCATCTTCGGCAGACGGATTACAAAGAGCAGCACCAAGATTCAGGACCAGTTGGCGGACTCGACGGTGGTCGCCGAGGAAGGTTTGCAGGGGATCCGCGTGGTCAAGAGCTTCGGGCGCGAGCTCTACGAGACCGGGCGCTACAACACCGCGATGGAGAAGACCTTCAGCGCATCGCTGAAGATGGCGGTTTACAACTCGCTGTTCGGCGGCTTGATGATGTTTCTGGGCTTCAGCGCGATCGCAGCGATTGTCTGGTACGGCGGCAATGAAGTGATCGCGGGGCGGCTGTCGGTCGCCATGATCACCGGCTTCCTGATCTACGGGATTTCCATCGCCGGGAGCCTGGGCGGATTGGGCGGGCTGTACGGGCAGTTCAGCGCGGCAATCGGCGGCGTGCAGCGCGTGTTCGACATGCTGGACACCGCGCCAAGCGTGCAGGACGCGCCGGACGCAGTCGAACTGCCCGCCGTGCGTGGCGAGATCAGCTTTGAGGACGTCTCCTTCCGCTACGAGGCGGACGCGCCGGTACTGCACGACATCTCGTTGACGATCCACGCCGGAGAAATCCTCGCGCTGGTGGGTCCCAGCGGGGCAGGCAAAAGCACCATCTTCAACCTGATCCCGCGCTTCTACGACCCGACCGACGGGGCAATCCGATCGACAGCCACGACCTGCGCGGCGTAACCCAGCAAAGCCTGCGCGAGCAGATCGGCATCGTCCCGCAGGAGACGATCCTGTTCGGCGGCACGATCCGCGAGAACATCCTCTATGGGCGGCTGGATGCCAGCGAGGACGAGATGATCGCCGCCGCCCGCGCCGCCAACGCTCACGACTTCATCATGGGCTTTCCCAACCAATACGAGAGCATCGTCGGCGAGCGCGGCATGAACCTGAGCGGCGGTCAGCGCCAGCGGATCGCTATCGCCCGCGCGATCTTGAAAGACCCGGCGATCCTGCTGCTGGACGAAGCGACCAGCTCGCTCGACAACGAGTCCGAGGGCTTGGTGCAGGAGGCGCTCGACCGGCTGATGCAGAACCGGACGACGGTGATCGTGGCGCACCGCCTGAGCACGATCAAGATCGCCCACCGGATCGCCGTGCTGGAAGGCGGGCAGATCATCGAATTGGGCACGCACGACGAACTGATGGCGCTCAATGGTCTGTACGCCCGGCTGTACACGATGCAGTTCCGCAACCCGGAGGATGAGCTTACGGCGCTGCTGACGGATGCTCGCCATAGCAACGGAAAAGTCTCCGCACCGAATGGCGATCTGCTGGGTATCAGCTAGGTTAGGTCTGTAGGGGCACGGCGCGCTGTGCCTCTGAAATACAGGGAAGTTAAGCGAAATATCAGCGTTTCGTAAAAAAGTGTGAATTAGGGCGCTCAGCCATTGACAGTGGAGAGATACTCAACTATATTGACTATCAGTCTTACTTGACCATCAGATAGGTTGATAAATCCAATGACAGAAACTTGGACGTCCTATGAGGCAGCGGAAGCGCTGGTCAAATTCCTACCTCTGCTGGGTAGGCTGATCGGTGGACGGATGCGCGATACGGGTGAGGACGATGGCACGCTGATTTAGCTCATGGCGCTGACCCAATTCAAGGATCACCCGTTAACCGTCAGCGACTTGGCAAAGCGGCGCAAGGTCAGCCTGCAATCCGCCAGCACGCTGGTTCAGCGACTGCACGAGCGCGGCTGGATCGTGCGCGAGCCGGACCCAAATGATCGGCGGCAATCACTGCTGCAGCTCACGCCCGAAGGACTGGCGCACGCTCAAGCAACGTTCGATCAAATTGTCAATTATGTGGCGGAATACTTGGAACCGCTCACGACTGAAGAACTGGAAGCGGCGCAAGTGCTATTCCCTGCCCTCCAACGCACGCTGCAATTCACATCTAACGAGACTCTAGAGAGGTAACCTGAAACACAGCTATGCTACGATTGGCGAAATATCTCAAACCCTTCATCTTCGTCATCCTGATAGCGGTCGTCCTGCTGTTCGCGCAGGCGATGGCTGACCTGACCCTGCCCGACTACATGGGCAAGATCGTCAATGTGGGCATTCAACAAGGTGGCGTCGAAAGCGCCGTTCCGGTCGCGCTGCGCACCAGCGAGATGGACAAGCTCACCCTGTTTCTGAGCGCCGACGACCTAGCAACCGTGCAAGCAGCCTACACGCAGGTCGATCAAAACTCGGCGGACTACGATAAGTATCTTAGCCTGTATCCGGTGCTCGCCAACGAGCCGATCTACATACTCAACGAGATCGGCACGGCGGAAATCGACACGCTCAACCCGATTATGGGCAAGGCGCTGCTCGCGGTCACTGGCATCGAGCAGATCATGGCGGATCCGGCAAAAGCGGCAGCGATGGGAACAAGCTCCGGCTTCGACCTATCCAGCCTACCCGCTGGCACCGATCTGTTCGCGCTGCTCAGCAACATGCCAGCGGTGCTGCGGACGCCAATCCTCAACGCCATGAGCCAGCGTTTGGACGCGATGGACAGCAGCTTGATCAGTCAGTCAGCGGTCGGGACGGTCAAAGCGGAATATGCCGCGCTGGGGATGGACACGACCAGCCTGCAAAACGGCTATATCCTGAGCACCGGCATGGACATGCTGCTGCTTTCGCTGATATCGGTGGTCTGTACGATAACCGTCAGTCTGCTCTCCGCGCGAGTGGCGGCGGGCGCGGCACGCGATCTTCGACGCGACCTGTTCAAGAAGGTCGAAGGCTTCTCCAACACCGAATTTGACAAATTCTCGGTGGCTTCGTTAATCACGCGGACGACCAACGACATCACCCAACTGCAAACGATCATCGTGCTGATGATGCGGCTGGTGATTTACGCCCCGATTCTGGGCGTCGGCGGCGTGATCAAGGCGCTGCAAACCGACGGCTCAATGTGGTGGATCATCGCACTAGCAATCGTCGTCCTGATCGGGCTGATCACCTCCGTTTTCACCCTTTCGCTGCCGAAGTTCCGCATCATCCAGAACTTGGTCGACCGCCTCAACCTCGTGACCCGCGAAAATCTCTCCGGCATCATGGTCGTGCGCGCCTTCAACACGCAGTCGTTCGAGGAAAAACGGTTCGACAAAGCCAACGAGGATTTGACCAGCACCAACCTGTTCGTCAACCGCGTCATGGCGTTCATGATGCCCGCAATGATGCTGATCATGAACGGCGTGACTCTGCTGGTCGTGTGGGTCGGCGCGCATCAAGTGGCGCAGTCGGCAATGCAGGTTGGCGACATGATCGCCTTCATGCAGTACGCGATACAGGTGGTGATGGGCTTCCTGATGATGTCGTTCATGTTCATCATGCTGCCGCGTGCCTCGGTTTCGGCAGACCGGATCGCCGAAGTTTTGGAGACCGAAGCGACCATTAACGACCCGGAAAAACCGCAGCCCTTCAAGAATCCGTTCACCGGCACGGTCGAGTTCCGGCACGTCACGTTCCGCTATCCCGGCGCAGAGGCGGACGTGCTGCACGACATCAACTTCACCGCGCAGCCCGGTCAGACGACCGCGTTTATCGGTTCGACCGGCTCCGGCAAATCGACCGTCGTCAACTTGATCCCGCGCTTCTACGACGTGACCGAGGGAGAAATCTTGGTGGATGGCGTAGATATCCGCCAGATCACGCAGCACGACCTGCGCGACAAAATCGGCTACATTCCGCAGAAAGCAATGCTGTTCTCAGGGACAGTTGCGAGCAACCTGCGCTACGCCGACGAGAACGCCAGCGAAGCCCTCATCAGCCAAGCGACCGAGATTGCGCAAGCGACGGAGTTCATCGCCGAGAAGCCGGACGGGCTAGCGACTGAGATTGCTCAGGGCGGGAGCAACGTCTCCGGCGGGCAGCGACAGCGGCTCTCGATTGCGCGCGCGCTCGTCAAGCAAGCGCCGATCTACATCTTCGATGACAGCTTCTCAGCGCTCGATTTCAAGACCGACGTCGCACTGCGGAAAGCGCTCAAAGAGCAGACCGGCTCCAGCACCGTCCTGATCGTGACGCAGCGTGTATCGACCGTTCGCACCGCCGAGCAGATCATTGTGCTGGACGAAGGCAGCGTCGTCGGCAAGGGGACGCACAACGAATTGATGGAAAACTGCGAAATCTACCGCGAGATCGCCCTGTCGCAACTGGGCATTGAGGAACTAGCATCATGATGGGACAAAACAGAGGCAATCAGCAAGGCGGCGCTCCGGCGGGTCCCCGGCACGGCGGACCGATGGGCGGCGGCATGATGATGAAGGGCGAAAAACCCCGCGACTTCAAAGGCACGATGCGCAAGCTGATCGTGTACCTCAGCCCGCACAAGGTGGCGATCACGGTTGTGCTGATCTTCGCCATGGCTTCGACGCTGTTCTCGATTGTCGGACCGAAAATTCTCGGTCAGGCGACGACTAAGCTGTTCGAAGGCGTGGTCGGGCAAATTTCGGGAACCGGCGATGGCATCGACTTCGGCTACATCGGCAACATCATTCTGATCTCGGCGGGCTTGTATCTCGTCTCGGCGCTGTTCAGCTACATTCAGGGTTGGGTGATGGCGGGCGTCTCGATGCGTGTGACCTACAAGCTGCGCAAAGACATCTCCGAGAAAATCAACCGGCTGCCGCTGCGTTACTTCGACAGCACCAATCAGGGCGAGGTGCTCTCGCGCATCACCAACGACGTGGACACGATCAACCAGACGCTCAACCAGAGCCTGACGCAGATCGTCACGTCGGTGACGATGCTGGTCGGCGTGATCATCATGATGCTGTCGATTAGCTGGATCATGACGATTGCAACCGCGCTGATCATCCCGCTGTCGCTGGGTGTGATCACGCTGGTGGTCGGCAAGTCGCAGAAATACTTCCGCGAGCAGCAGGACTATCTCGGTCACGTCAACGGACACGTCGAGGAAATGTACGGCGGTCACAACGTCATGAAAGCCTTCAATGGCGAAGCCAAGAGCATCGAGCAGTTCGATTATTACAACGAGACGCTCTACAGCTCGGCATGGAAGTCGCAGTTCCTCTCCGGCATGATGATGCCGATCATGTCCTTCATCGGCAACTTGGGTTACGTGGCGGTGACGATCCTCGGCGGGGTTCTGGCGATCAGCGGCATGATCACCGTCGGCGATATTCAAGCCTTCATCCAGTATTCGCGCTCGTTCATGCAGCCGATCTCGCAGATCGCCAATATCTCGAACGTGCTTCAGCAAACCGCCGCCGCTGCCGAGCGCGTCTTCGCCTTCCTCGCCGAGCCAGAAGAAATCGTCGAAACCGGCAGCCCGATCAAGCTGGAAACCGTCACCGGGCAGGTCGAGTTCGAGCACGTGCAGTTCGGCTACAACCCGGATAAAGTCATCATTCGTGATTTCTCTGCCAGCGTGAACCCCGGTCAGAAGATCGCCATTGTCGGTCCCACTGGCGCGGGCAAAACGACGATGGTCAAGCTGCTGATGCGCTTCTACGACGTCAACAGCGGCGCGATCTGGATTGATGGTCACAACATTCAGGAATTCAGCCGCCATGACCTGCGCAAGCTGTTCGGCATGGTCTTGCAGGATGCGTGGCTCTACAACGGCAGCATTCTGGAAAATATCCGCTATGGACGCTTGGACGCAACCGACGAGGAAGTGATCGCCGCCGCACAAGCTGCTCACGTCGATCACTTCGTGCGGACGCTGCCCGAAGGCTATGACACGGTGCTCAACGAGGAAACCAGCAATCTGTCGCAGGGGCAGAAGCAACTGCTGACGATTGCCCGCGCGATTCTCGCTGACCCGCAAATGCTGATCCTCGACGAAGCGACCAGTTCGGTCGATACCCGCACCGAGGTGCTGATCCAGAAGGCGATGGACAATTTGATGCGCAACCGCACCAGCTTCATCATCGCGCACCGCTTATCGACCATCCGCAACGCCGACCTGATCCTCGTCATGCGCGACGGCGACATCGTGGAACAGGGCACACACGAGGGCTTGCTGGCGGCGGGCGGCTTCTATGCCGACCTGTACAACAGCCAGTTCGAAAACACTGAGGTCGTTATAGCCGCCTAACCACGCGCGGCATTCAGACCGCCCCATGCGCCGCCGACTCGAACGAGTCGGCGGCGCTTTTGATTCGGCGGGTCAGTTCGCAGCGAGCGTGATTTTGAAGAGTTCGCCGACGATGCGAGTCGAGCCGCTGCGCCCCCAGATCGGGCGACCGGGCGTGCCCTCGCCCGTCGAGACGTAGAGCGATCCGGCGTGATAGGTGAGGTTGGTCGGCGTATCGAGATCGTCGGCGAGGATCAGCGGCGCGCTGCCGTCCGGCTGAATAGCGGGTCACGCGACCGGAAAAGCGCGGATAGCCGCCCGCGTCGGGCGGAGCATCCGGGTCGTAGAGGTCGAAAGCGTCGGTCAGCGGCGGGGTCGCCCAACGGGTGGTCATCTCGACGGTGTAGATATTCCCCGCTTCGTCGGCGGCGACGTCAATGGCGGTGGTCAAGCCGGTGATAGCGTCGCTGATTGCGCCTGTCGCGGGTTGACGCGCACGATTTTGGCGTCGCCCGGCATGTAGGACAGGATCGAGCCGTAGTAATCCCACAACTGCCCTGAAAACAGCGCGACCAGCACGTCGCCCGTTTGCGGATCGACCGCGATACCCGCCGGGACGGCCTGCTGGTTGTGCGCCAGCAGCCCGAACTGGGCGACCGTCTTGACCTCGCCGTCGAGCGTGACCGCAGCCAAGTCGTTAAAGGAACTCTCCGCCACGTAGATCACGCCGCGGCTGGGGTCGTAGGCGATGGAATTCAGCGTACTGTCCCGCGTGACCAGATCGCCCACGCGATGGAGCGACGGATCAAGCGCGACGACGCTGAGCTTGGTGAAATTGTCGTCGAGCGTGAAGAAGGCGCGCCCATCGTCCAGCGCCAGCACGTCGCCAATGCCGACGATCTCGTCGCGCCCCGGGTTGAACTGAACCATGATGTTGTAACCGGGCAGGTGATCGAGCACTGGCGCGATCTCGCCGGGATCGTCGTAGTCGCCGTCGCCGTTGAGGTCGTCAAAGACGCTCAACTTGCCGGTGTAGTCGGCGGGATCGTCAGGGATGAAGCCCGTTCCCGCTTCCGCGACCAGCAGCCGGCCGTCAGGCAGCACGGCGACTCCGCGCGGATTTTGCAGCCCGGTGGCGACGCGGGTGATCGCGGGCGTCTGCGCTGCGACTACGCCGACCGCCAGCGCCGCAGCAATCAGCAGCGCCAACGCCAATTTTCGCTTTCATGTCCCCCATCCGTATTCTGCTGTAAGCCGGGGTAGCGAATGCCGTCGCCCCTACTCGCCGCTGATTGAACCACAATAGCTTGATCGCGTGCCCCGCCAGCGACAGATGGCCAGTGAACGGCTGCGACTCGTTCGCGTAGGGATCAAGAGCATGGCTGTGCCGTCCAGATCGACGGTCGCGTCGATGGCGTCCGCCGCTTCGTTGAACAGAATGTACCAGTCGAAGCCCGCTTTGCGGACGTGGCGGACGCGCAAGCCGGGCGTTCAGGTGGAGTTGCATGTAACGTCGGCGGCACGAGCGCTCGCAGCGCGGCGAGGCTTGTCGATCGTCGTCGCTCCAGCGGATGACGCGATCCGCCAGCGACTCGATCACGGGCTGCACGTCGGTGTCAGACTCGCCGTCGAGGATCAGCGCGCGGTAGCGCCCGCCGCCGAGGGTGATCCCGTCGGCGCTGATGGCGGCGCGGTGCAGCAGATCGTCGGCGTCGAGATAGTTGAAGTCGATCTGATGCTCGAACAGCGTTTTCGCCGCCCGCCACGCGAGGTTGTGCTGCTCGCCCAGAATCGCCACGTCGCAGACCTGCTCGGCGTCGGTGTTGAGCCAGCACAGCCGGCTGGCTCCCCTGCGCGAAGGCGGTGAAACGGTCATCCCACCAAGGGCTGTGAATACCCACGTCGGGCGGGCGCTCGTGACGGCGGGCGCCGCGCACCGAATAGTAGAAGGCGTGCGGGATCAGGAGATTACAGCCGCGTACCAGCAGCCAATTCGCCAGCCAGCACATTTCCTCGAAGGTCAGCGAGTCGCCGTAAGCGCCGCAGAACTCGTTGGCGTTGCGCCGCCGTCCGTTGTGGAGCATGGCGCTGGACGCCGCTTTCGCCTGAGTGGACTGCCGTCCTTCCAGCGCCGAAGGCTGATCCGGCTCAATGAAGCGCCAGACAATGTCCTGCCCCGGCAGGTGAAAATAGCGCAAAATGGTGGTCGCGTCCGGCTCGGCGGGGTGCCCGGTCAGGGCGATGTTATGCTGCTCGCACCAGCCGTATAGCTGAGCGTAGTAGGTCGTTTCGAGGCGCTGATCGAGGGCGCGCAAGTAGTGCGCGTTTGGACCCGTTCCGGCGCGTCGGCGTCCCACAGCGCGGGCAGAAACGGCGTGAAATCGTAGCCGAGCGCGGCATTGACGTGGCGTAAAATGTCGGTCGTGCCGGGCATGATGTCGGTCTCGCGCGGTCTGCCGAGCAGGTTCGGCTCGTCGGTGAAAATGGCTTTGATGGTCGTGCCGAAGTGGTCGCCGAAGGCTTGATAATAGCGGTCGTAGCTATGGCGGATGAAGGCTAACGTCGCGTCCGGATTGAGCAGATCGGCGGCGGGTGGCTCGTCTTCTGCGGGAACGGTATCTGCCGGAACAGATGGGTCTTCGTCGAGAAAGTGCAAGCCGCGAATCACCGAGTCAATCGGGCGGTCGACGATGGCATAGCGCATGCCCTTGTAGCTCACGTCGGCGACCAGCGTTTGACCGGGCTCGAGTGCGATCTCGGCGTCGTCCGCGATCTCGATCCGTTCCAGCCCACGACATTGATACACGGGGTTCTCGGCGACGACCTGCCCGGATGCCGATCCGCTGGGATACATGCCCTCGTCGTAGAGCATGATCCACATGCCGCGCCGCGCGGCTTCCTCGATGGCGAAGCGCAGCATTGCCAGCAGCGCGTCGCTCATCCAGCCCATGTGAGCGCGGCAGCCCGACGCGCGGGTGCAGCACGACGGCGTCGACGCCATGCGCCTGAAACTCGCCCAACTGCCGCGCGATCTCGTCTTCGCGCAGGTCGTCGTTCAAGAACCAGAACGGCGCGAGCGAGAACTCGGCGGGCGGATCAATCCACTCAGGTGGAAGCGGTAGGTTCATAGGCGTATTCCCCAAGATGACCCCACCCCCGACCCCTCCCCGAATTCAGGGAGGGGAGCGTGCTTCATCCGTTTCAGACGTGGGTGATGACGTTGGGCGATGGTTCGATAGAGCGAGTTGTTTTTAAACACCCGCATGGTTATTGTCCAACGTGCCGTTCATAGCGGCGTAGTAAGGATCGTCGGGCGTGATCTCGCCGCGCCGGACGGGTTTTCCGGTATTGGCGGATTTGTAGAGGCTGGCGGCGAATTCAAGGATACGCCGGGCTTCAGCGCCGCTGACGGGCGGGCGCTCGTTTCGTTCCATGCTGTCGAGAAGTTCGCCCAACTGGACGTGATGCTCGCCGGGAAGATCATCAGCTAGGGTGAGCGCGTTCCACTGATCCAGCGCCGCCGAGTCAGCCGCATTGGGCGGCAGGCTGAAGCTCCAGTTTTCGTTGTCATAGCGGTAGAGCGCGCGGCATTCGACCGTCGCCTGCTGGAAATCGAGCCGAAGATAACTCTCTTGACGCGGCGAGAGCGCGCTGTTGACGATGGTCGCCAGCGTGCCGCTGCCGAAGCGCACCATCGCTATCGAAATGTCCTCGACCTCAATGGTGTGGTCGAGCGTATCCGCCATCGCGTGAACTTCGCGCCAGTCGTCGAGCAGCCAGAGCATCAAATCCATCAAGTGAATGCCGAGCGTCATGGTCGGTCCGCCGATCTCGGTCTGCCATTTGCCGCGCCAGCCGACGTTGTAATACGTCTGCGTGCGATACCAGAGCGTATGGCAGACGGCGACCAGCGGCTTGCCGAGCGCTTGGGTTTCGATCAGCCGCTTGACGTGTTTCGCCGCCGAGCCGAAGCGCCATTGAAAGACGGTGCTGACGTAACGCCCGGTGCGGGCTTCGGCTTGACTGATGGTGTCGAACTCCGCCAGCGACGCGCAGAGCGGTTTCTCGCAGTAAACCCACGCTCCCGCCTCCAAACACTCGATGGCGAGCGGCTTGGTGCGTCGCGGGCGGCGTGACGATGCTGACCAGATCGGGCTGTTCGGCGGCGAGCATGGCGGTCACGCTGGTATAGGCGTGGGGGATATGATACTGCTCGCAGATGGCGCTGAGGCGGGCTTGGTTGAGGTCAACGGCCGCGGCCAGTTCGACGCGGTCGCCCAACGCTTCGATGGCTCGCAGGTGATTGCCAACTGAACTCCCGGTGCCGACAATGGCAATACGATAAGGTGTCATGCGTGAAAGGTGTCCTTTTGGAAAGCTTGGTGAGTCCATCTTAAATGGATTCTCACAGGTAGGGGCAGAACTGAGTTCTGCCCCTACGAAGCCCCCTCTCCCTCTCCACGTAGATTGAGGGGGAGAAAAACGATGGTGTGGAGATTGGGTTTGTTCGATCGCAATTTAGGAAAGGCGTAATGATGCGTCATTCGCCCTTCTTCAGCGCCGCCAGCCGCTGGGCTTCGTCGCGATGCTTGTAGAAATCGTCCAGCGGATAGCAGCCGGAGACCATACCGTTGCGGGGCGCGGTGGTGCAGTCGCTGAAGGTGCGGCAGATGCGCTTGCGCTCCAGCGGCTTACCGTCGAGGATGTCGGCGGGCATCTGCGGGTAGGTCAGCATCATGCGCCCCAGACCGACGAAATCCGCTTTGCCGGTGCGGACGACGTTCTGGGCGACGTTGGGCAGCCAATCCTGCAAGTAGGAATAGCCCGACCCGACGATCATCAGGGTCGGGTGCGCGGCTTTCAACTGGGCGGTCACGGCGATCTGGCGGGCGACGCCCAGCAGCGGGTCTTCGGGCGGATCGTAGCCATCCGAGGGCGGAAACAGCGCCGGTCGCTGGATGTGGGGCGTATAGTAGGGACTGCCGCCGGTGACGCAGACCAGCCTGATGTCGAGCGTTTCCAGCAGGTCGAGGAAGGCGTTCGGCTCGGTCAGGTCGATACTGGTGCCATTGCCGTCACTGCCGAAAGCGTAAGGATAATGCCCCTGCGACCACGAGGCAGGCGTCCCGATCCCCTCGTCGTCCGGTCCGAACGGAATCCAGTCGAAGGCGCTCAAGCGCACGCCGATGTGCAGACCGGGCACGTCGCGGCGAACCCCGGCGACGATCTCGCGCAGGAAGCGGGTGCGGTTCTCGAAGCTGCCGCCATAGCGCCCGTCCCGGTCAACGGCGGTCAGGAATTCGTGCCCCAGATAGCCGTGACAGTGCTTAAGGTCAACGAAATCGAAGCCAGCGTCGCGGGCGCGGCGCGCCGCGATGACGAAGTCAGCGATCAGGTCGTCGATCTCGCCGTCGGTCATGAGCGGGATAATCGGCAGGCAAGCCGTACTTGGCGTCGAGCAGCGGATGGTGATAGAGGATTTTCGGCTCCAGCGCGAGGCTGTTCGGGCGGCAAAAGCGCCCGGAGTGGGTCAACTGCAAGCCGATCAGCAGGTCGCTATCGCTGCCGTAGTGCTGGTGATGGGTCGTGACCAGCAGGTCGCGCAGATCGGCGATCTGCGGCGCGGTCGTCGCGTTGAGCACAAGCTGGCGGTGATTGGCACGCCCGTCGTGACGGACGGCGACCGCCTCGCCACCCCAGATCAGCTTAGCGCCGCTCATGCCAAAGTGAGTCCAGCGCCGCCGCACCAGATCGGTCACCTGACCATCGGGGGCGGCATCCCAGCCTTCCATCGGCAGGACGCAGAAACGGTTGGCGAGGGTCTTGCCGTGAATGCGGTAGGGCTGCGCCAGCGGCGCGGAGATGCCGCGCTGCATTTCGGCATCAAAGGGAATGTCCGCGCCGATCTCGGCAAGGTAGGCGCGGAATTGATCAGCTGTGCGGAGTTGGGCAACGCGGCGGTAGCTCATGGCTGATCCTCCGCCAGCACGCCCAGTCGCGCGGCGATCTCGCGCAGCACCGCGACGTCGCTGTGCGGGGCGCGTGCGGCGAATTCGGGTGGGTCGCGTCCGAGCTGATCCAGCCGCGCAGCTTGAGGAACTGCGCCGCGCTGTGCTTGTAGGCGGGCACGGGCGCGCGGAAGGCGAAGAAACCGAGATATTGCAGCAGGTCGTTCAACTCGTAGAAGGCGGGATCGCCCGCCGCCCAGAGCGCGTCGCGCCGGGCGAACAGGTCGGGCGCGAAGGTGCTCAAGCCGAGCAGATAATCGCTGCCGTAGATCACCATGTCGATGGCGAGGTCGTTGCCGGTGAAGACTTTGAAGTCAGGGCGCAGATCGTCGCGCAGGTCGAGCCGCTGCCATTCCAGCACGCGGCTGAGTGACGAGTGTTTCGCGCCGATACACTGCGGCACGCTCAGCAAGCCCCGGTAGGTGTCCAGATCGTAGATTTTGCCGAAGGGCGCGAACATCGTCCCCAATTCGAAGGCGATGAACTGCGGGCAGAACTCGCCGATTTGAGCGTAGGACTCGACGATGGCGGCGGGCGCTTGATCGACCAGCCCGTAGGACTGGAAGATCACGGGGGTGCCGCCGAAGCGCTGGATCGCGTCGATCTGGCGGCGGTAGGCGTCCACATTCCACGCCGCGCCGGGAGCATCGCCGACGTAAGCTCCGGCGACGAACGCGCCCTGCCCCAAGCACCGCCCGCGTCTGCTGAAGGACGGCAGCGCGGGTCATCGTCGTCGAGCAAGTTGACGTAGCCGGTGTCCATGTTGACGGCGGGCGTAAGTCCTGCTTGGGCGGTGCGGGCGACGTGGGCGCTGAATCCGTCCCAGTCGATTTGCCCGGCTTCGGTAAACGGCAGCAAAATCGCCGACATGCCGGTGATAGTCCGCCCTGCCCGAATCCGGTCGGTTGGGAGTGAGGTCGTGTTCGATCATCGGAAGCCCTCTTTGCTCAGCCCGGCGTGCCCCGCCGACTTCAAGATGGCGGATGTAGCTCGATAGCGCGCCCTGATTGTGGGCGTGGACGACGCGCTCGACCTCGTCAGGATCGCGGGTGTAGAACGCCGCCAATATGCGCATGTGATCGGCTTGGGCGGCGGCGATGCGGTTGCCGAAGACGTCATTCAGGTAATGCAGCCGCAGCCGATCCCAGTGATCGAGCACCTTCTCCATCATCTTGTGGATCAAGCGTGGTTTTCGCGCAGCTGCAGACGAACAGATGCATCGCCTTATTCTGGTTCGACCATTTGCTCGGGGTCGGTGACGCTGGACTCCATCTGCTCGATCATGTCGGCAAGCTGCTGCAAGTCGTCAGCGGACATCACGCGGCAGGCGGCGCGGCTGCTGATGATCTCCAGATGTTCCAGCAGCGCGAAGACCTCGAAGATGAAATCGGCGTTGAGTTCGGCGACCGTCGCACCGACGTAGGGTTCGATGGTCACGAAGCCATCGCCTTCAAGCTGGCGCATCGCCTCGCGGATCGGAATTTGGCTGACGCCGAGCGTCGCCGCGAGTTCGTCAATCACCAAGCGCGAGCCGGGCTTGTATTTGCCCTGCAGAATATCCTCACGAAGCAGATCGTAGACCACTTCTTTCTTACTGCGAAAGACCGACGTCATTCCTGAGCCTTTACTTTGTTTTGCATTGTTGCAATAAAACCTATATCCTATATGATATATGAACATCGTCTGAATGCAAACCGATGTTTAGAGCCATCCGTCAGGCAGGATACAGGAGGTGTAACCCCATAAGGATACCGTAGTAACAAACTCATTTGAAATTCTTAGTTTAGATGAAAGCGATGGACAGAGATATGAAAACTCCGAAAATTGCACTTCTCATCACCGTAGTGGTGGCGCTGCTGCTCACGTCAGTCATGATCGTCGCCGCCCAAGACACGACCGAACTCGCCGTAACTTGGTGGGGTTCGCAGAACCGGCACGACCGCACCATTGAAGTCATCAATATGTTCGAAGCGGAACACCCGGACATTCACGTCACTTATGAATTTGTGGGTTGGAGCGATTATTGGACGAAGGTGAACACTCAGGTTGCCGGTGGCAACGTCGCCTGCGTCATGCAGCAAGACTACAAATTTATGACCGAATGGGCGACTCGTGGTTTGCTCCACCCGCTGGACGACCTGATGGCATCCGGCGCGATTGACGTCTCCGACATCGGGCAGTCGGTGCTCGACAGCGGCAAGGTGAACGGGGAAACTTACGGTATCAGCCTCGGCACCAACTCGCAGGCGATCATCATCGACGCCGACGCCTTCGCCAAAGCGGGCGTCGACCTGCCCGCTTGGGATTGGACGTGGGACGATTTTGCGACCATCGCCACCGAAATCCACGACAAGCTGGGCATCTGGGGCATCGCTTACGGTATTTGGGACGACCCGAACATTGTTTCGCTGCTGCTGAGCAGTGGTCAACACCTGTTCAATGCCGATGGCACGGCGATTGCGGTCGATGACCCGCAGCCCGTATACGACCAACTGAATCGCATCAAGAGTCTGATGGACTCGGGCGCGATTGCCTCGATGGACGAGCAAGCGGACGTCAGCGCTGCCGGTCAAGAAGGCTCGCCGATTGTCTTGGGCACCGAAGCGATGCGCTACCAGTGGAGCAACCAGATCGTCTCGATCTACTCCGCCGCTGGCGAAGACCGCAATTTCGTGCTCTATCCGCTGCCGCGCGTCGCGGGTGGGCAGTCCGCCAACTACCTCAAGCCGTCGATGTTCTTCTCGATCACCGACCAGTGCCAGAACGTCGATGACGCTGCCATGTTCATCGACTACTTCACCAACAACATCGAAGCCAACGACGTCCTAGGTGGCGAGCGCGGTGTCCCGGTCGCGGCGCACGTCCGCGATCATCTGGCGAGCATGGTTGATCCGGTCAACGCCAAGGTCTTCGAATTCATCGCCAAGGTTGGCGAAGATGCCAGCCCAGTGCCGCCGCCGGAACCCGCAGGCTATGCCGACATCGTCAGCAACGTGTTCACGCCGGAGTTCATGGACCCGGTGCTGTTCGGCATGATCACGCCGGAAGAAGGTTGGCAGACCTTCGTGACGGATGGCGACGCCATTTTGGCGCAAAACAAGAAGTAATTAAACACGAGTAAATGAACGAAGCAGGTGGAGGGGATGGCTGCGGTCATCCCCATCCCATGCGTTTTGTTTCTAAAGTGTCTTCTGAGCAATTAAGGTCTATTTATGAGCGATAGTGTGGTTCCGACGACTCCGACAGCCCAACCGCGCGGGCAACTCAGAAAGGCAACGGGCAGCCGTGACTTCAAGCAGCACAATCTCGCCGGTTACCTGTTCCTCTCGCCGTGGCTGATCGCCTTCCTGCTGTTCACGCTGGTGCCGATGGCGATCTCGCTGTGGCTGGCGTTCACGAACTACGACACGCTGAGCAACCAAGGGACGTTCATCGGGCTAGACAACTTCCGGCGTATGTTCTTTGAAGATCCGCGCTATGGGCGCGCCGTCAAGGCGACGGTGCAGTACGTCTTACTCTCGGTGCCGCTGCGGCTGGCAGCCGCGCTCGGAATCGCGATGCTCTTGAACACCTACCGGCGCGGCGTATACCTGTACCGAGCGGCATACTACATCCCGTCGATCATCGGCGGCAGCGTCGCCGTCGCGGTGATGTGGCGGCAGTTGTTCGGCTCCGAAGGGCTGGTCAATGCGGTGATCGCCTTCTTCGGGATCGATCCGGTGCGCTGGCTTGGCGATCCGAAAACGGCGATCTGGACGTTGGTCTTGCTGGCGGCGTGGCAGTTCGGCTCGCCGATGCTGATCTTCCTCGCCGGGCTGCGCCAGATTCCGGCAGCGCTCTACGAAGCCGCCGATATCGACGGCGCGGGTGGCGTGGGCAAGTTTTTCAGCATCACCCTGCCGCTGCTGACGCCGATCATATTCTTCAACCTGATCATCCAAATGATCGGCGCGTTCAGGACGTTCACGCAAGCCTTTATCGTGACCGGAGGGACGGGCGCGCCGCTGGATACGACCCTGTTCTATGCCATTTACCTCTATAACCGGGCGTTCAACCAGTTCCAGATGGGTTACGCGGCAGCGATGGCGTGGGTGCTGTTGGGATTGATCGCCGTGCTGACGTGGTTCAACTTCAAGCTGTCGAATCGCTGGGTCTATTACGAGACGGAATTGGAGTAACCCTGATGGCAACCCGGATTGAACCACAACGCGCGCCGTCAGAGCAAGCCTTCAGAGCGCAGAAACGGCGAGAGGAACTGCTCCGGACAATCGTCTATCACGTCGGCGTCGGCGTGGTCGGCTTGCTAATGTTGTACCCGGTGCTCTGGCTGTTCGCTAGTTCACTGAAAGCGCCGGACGAAATCTTCACCAACATCACCTCGTTGATCCCGTCGACACTGCACTTCGAGAACTACGTTGAGGGGTGGGCAGGCTTCGGCGGCATCACCTTCGCGACCTTCTTCAAGAACTCATTCATCTACGCCGGTGTGGGAACGTTGATTCAGGTCACGGCGTCGGTGGTCGTCGGCTACAGTTTCGCCCGCGTCAAGTATCGCGGCAAGAGCATCTGGTTCACGATTATGCTGCTGACGCTGATGCTGCCGAGCGAAGTCCTGCTGATCCCGCAGTACATCATCTTCAGCCAATGGGGTTGGCTCAACACGTTTTTGCCGCTGCTGGTGCCGCGTATCGGCGGGAGCGCTTTCTTCATCTTCATGATCGTCCAGTTCATTCGCGGCATTCCGATTGACCTCGACGAAGCCGCCATGATCGACGGCGCGGGGCAATGGGGCATCTTCCGCTACGTGATCATGCCGCAGTTGACGCCCGCCATCATCACGGCGACGATTTTCTCGTTCTACTGGACTTGGGATGATTTTCTGGGTCCGCTGATCTATCTGACCGACCCGAAGCTGTACACCGTCTCGGTGGCGCTGCGAACCTTCACCGACGCGACCAGTATTACCAATTGGGGCGCTGTTTTCGCCATGCTTGGGGTATCATTGCTGCCAACCTTCGTCCTGTTCATATTGTTCCAGCGTTACCTTGTCGAAGGCATTGCGACAACAGGCTTGAAGGGGTAGCGAGAAGGTCGCACCCAGATGCGAATAAAGAATAGTTGGCTGGACGGGCTGGATCGCTGGTCTACGCCCGTCATGGCGAATCTCCTGTGGATAGTGCTCACGGTGTTGGTGGTCACGTTCCCGGTGGCGCTGGTCGGGCTGCTCGGCGTCATGTTTCGCTGGGCGACGAAGCGCAACCCGGAGACGTTTTCGGTCTTCTTTGGCACGATCCGGCGGACGTGGTATAAAGCCTACTTGGCTGCCGGGTTAGACATCCTGGTCGGCGGGTTGGTGCTGCTCAACCTGCGCATTTTCGAGCATGATGGGCACGAGCGACGTCCTCGCGTATTTCTCGCGCGGCGTGACGTTCTCGGTTGCCATCCTGCTGGTGCTGATCAACGTCTACTTGTGGACGCTGATCGCCGTGTGGGATGCGCCGTTTCGACGTCTACTGAAGCTGTCGGTTCAGTTGGTGTTCGCGCAGCCGCTGTGGACGGTCGGGATCGTCATCGGCTGCGGCTTGGTCGTGGTCGCGTCGATCATCCTGCCGATTGCAGTCATCATCGTCCTCAGCGGCGCGGTGATGGGCTACATTTTGAGCCGGGGCACGTGGATCGTCGTGACCAAGTACGTCTTGCCAAGCGAAGTCCCGTTGATTGACCTGCATTAGTCACTTGCAAATTAGGAAGGCACGATGACCGACAGAAAACGCTATGCGCTGGTGGGCACCGGATCGCGGGCGGGGATGTACGTCGACGCGATCACCGACACGTACCGCGACTCCGCCGAGTTGGTGGCGCTGTGCGACCTGAGCCAAACCCGCATGGACTGGTACAACCGCTATATCAGCGACGAGCGCGGCTTAGCGCCGCTGCCCACCTACAAGGCGAGCGATTTCGACCGGATGATCCCGAGACCCACCCCGACGTCGTGATCGTCACGACAATGGACTCGACGCACCACATCTACATCGTGCGAGCGATGGAACTGGGCTGCGACGTGATCACCGAAAAGCCGATGACGATCGACCTCGACAAGATGAAGGCGATCTACGATGCGATTGATCGCACCGGACACTCGCTGCGAGTCTCGTTCAACTATCGCTACGCGCCCGCTTACACCCGCTTTCGCCAGTTGGTGATGGACGGCGTGGTCGGGCGACCGCTCTCGGTCGATTTCTCGTGGCTGCTCGATACCAGTCACGGCGCGGATTATTTCCGGCGCTGGCACCGGGAAAAGCAGAACAGCGGCGGCTTGATCGTCCACAAGGCGACGCATCATTTCGACCTCGTGAACTGGTGGATCGACTCTTATCCCAAGCAGGTGTTCGCGCTCGGCGACGTACAGTTCTACGGGCGCGAGAATGCCGAAGCGCGGGGCGAGCATTACAGCTACACGCGCTACACCGGCGTGCCGGAAGCCAAAGACGATCCGTTCGCGCTGTTCCTCGACGAGAAGGCGGATTATCGCGGGCTGTACTTGGATGCCGAAGCAGGAAACGGGCTACCTGCGTGACCGCAACGTGTTCGGTGAACCGGTCACCACCGAAGATACGATCAACGTCACCGCGCGCTATCAGAACGGCGTGCTGCTGTCCTACTGTCTGGTCGCCTATTCGCCGTGGGAAGGCTTGCACGTCGCCATCACCGGGACGAAGGGGCGGATCGAGTTGGACGTCCGCGAGAACGTCACCCACCTGCTCAACGACGAGAACAGCAAAGCCAGCGCCAGCAAAGGCGCGTTCAAGGAAGCGACGATCCACGCCTACCCGATGTTCGGGCAGCCCTACGAGGTGGAAATACCCGCCGCCGCGGGCGGTCACGGCGGCGCTGACCCGGTGATGCTGGAGCAGCTTTTCTCGCCCAACCCGCCGCCGGATCCCTATCACCGCGCGGCGTCGCACATCGACGGCGCGGCGTCAATTCTGGTCGGCATTTCCGGCAATATCGCCATGAAGACCGGACAACTGGTCAATGTAGACGACCTGTTCAAGCTGCCGGAGAAACACCCGACCCCGTGATCGACCCCAGCGTGATGCTGATGGTGGTGCCGACGCTTCTGACCCCACCCCCGACCCCTCCCCGAATTCAAGGAGGGGCGCAAGCTCGCCGTTGGTGGCTTCGATTCTGCTTTAGCCGACGAGCGAGAGACATACGCTGCCGATTCTTATCCAATGATGCGCCGCCATACGCGGAATTAGGTGGGATGCGTCGGCAGCGTGACGATGATCGAAGTGCCGACGCCGACGCGACTCTCTGCCGCAATCGTGCCGTGATGCGCCTCGACCAGCGACTTGGCAATCGCCAAGCCTAAGCCGGATTCGCCCTCACTCTGGTAGCGCGATTCTTCGACGCGATAGAAGCGCTCGAAGACGCTCTGAAGCTGATCTTCGGCAATGCCAGAGCCGGTGTCGCTGACGACCAACTGCACAACGTCGCCTTGAGCGCGCGCCCGCAGCGTGACCGACCCGCCGCTGGCGGTGTAGCGCAAAGCGTTGCTGACCAGATTGGTCAGCACCTGCGCCATCCGCTCGCGGTCTACCGCCACGACCGGCAGCCCCTCAGTGACATCGAGCTGGAGCGCGACCTGCTGTTCGGCGGCGAGCGGCTCGAACGCCTGCTTGACCTGCTCCAACAGTTCGCGCGGCGGAATCGGCTGGAGCATCAGCTTCAGTTTGCCCGCGTCCGCCAGCGACAGGGTGCGCAAGTCGTCGATCAAGCGCTTGAGCAGGATCGACTCGTCGTACATCGCCTCGAAGCGCTGCGGCGTCGGTTTGAGCGTGCCGTCGCGCAGCCCTTCTAGATAGCCCATGATGACCGTCAGCGGAGTACGGAGATCGTGGGCGATATCGGCGGTCATCTGCTCGCGCAGTTGGTTGGCGTGATGAATGTCGGCGCTCATCTGGTTGAACGCCTGCGCCAGTTCGCCCAATTCGTCTTGGGTGCGCACCTCTACCCGCTGACTCAGGTCGCCTTGGCGCATGGCGCGGATCGCCAACGTAAGCTCGGTGAGCGGGCGCAAAAAGTAGCGCGAAAGCAGCAGCCCAACCAGCAGCGCGACTGCGCCCGCCCCTACCCCGCCGATCAGCAACGCCTGATTGGTGCGATCCAGATACTGCTGCTGGCGCGGATCGGGACCCGGCGGCGGCGCCGCCGCCAGCACCGTGCCAACCGTCTGACCGCCAACCACAATCGGCGTGCCCTGATCGATCAGGTCAGCAGGGACATACTCGCCGATGTGATAGGGACCGGAGTCAACGACAGTCACGCCGCTGGTATCGACCAGTGCGGCGGTTTGGATTTGACTTTTGCCGCCCGCCCTGCCCTTGATTACGCAGCCAATCCTCGACCCCGCCCCACGACCCATTCGTCTGATAGTAGTTCGTCACTTGATTGGTGAAAGTCGCCTGCGCTTGATCGAGCCGCAAACGATCAAACTCGGTGACGGTGGTGCGGTAAGCGAACAGACCGACCAGTATCACGCCAACCAAGCTGGTCAGCAGCAGCGTGCCGATCCACTTAAAGGCGAGCGAGCGGTTGATCACGGGGTTTGGTCGCCCTCAGCGCTAAAACGATAGCCGATGCCAAAGACCGTTTGGACGTAACGCGGGTTGCGCGAGTCGTGTTCGAGTTTGGCGCGCAGGTTGCGGACGTGAACATCGACGGTGCGTTCAACGTTCTCGAAGGTGTTGCCTTTGAGCCGCTCCAACAGGTCTGCGCGCGAGAAGACCTGCCCCGGCGCTGCCATCAAGATCGTCAGCAAGTCAAATTCAGAGGGCGTCAGGTCAATTTCGCGCCGCTCGATCATCACCCGATGCGTCTTCTTGTCGAGCACGACCACGCCGACGCGCAGCACCTCCGAGGTCGAGAGTTCTTCGCCGGAACGCCGCAGCACCGCGCGGATGCGCGCCACCAACTCCGCCATGCCAAAGGGCTTGGTTACGTAGTCGTCGGCACCCAACTCTAAGCCGACCACTTTGTCGGTCTCGTCCAGCTTGGCGGTGAGCATGATCACGGGGGTTTTGCACTCCTTGCGGAAGAACCGCATGAACTCAAAGCCGTCCATCTCCGGCATCATAATGTCCAACAGCACGAGGTCGGGCTTCTCGTGACGGGCGACGAACAGCGCCTCGCGCCCATTGCTGGCTTCGACCGTGCGAAAACCGTTCTCGCCCAGATAGTCCGCGACCATGCGGCGGACGCTCATTTTGTCGTCAACGATCAGAATTGTCTTCATCGCCGTGCTTTCTGTAGGTTGCCACCTTTCTTTATAAGCATACAAGTAACTTGTTCAGAGCGTGTTCAGAAAATGCTAGATTCGTCTGAATTTGCCCGCCCGCGGTTGCTTTGCGTCAAACAACCGAATTGGTTGTAGGGGCAGACCTGCGTGTCTGCCGGGAATGGGCGCGCCTATGTGCAAGTCACTCTTTGACCCCAGCCCCGCGCTGCGCGCTTCCCCTCCCCGAATTCAGGGAGGGGAGAGTGCCTTCGCCCGTTTCAAGTGTTCGTCACCAAATTTGATGACTTCTCGACACAGCAGAGGTGTTTTTAAACACCCTCATGTGCGTGCCCCTACAAAAATAGCCCTGCGACCAAGCTGCCCGCGCCGGTTTACACAAGATTTACAGATTCTGGATAGGTTCTACTTTCGCCCCGGTTATTCTGCTGTCATTGGTCGGCAGGGTGACGTTCACTCAAGCCGGTGCCAATTATGACCAGAGTCCGTAACCAACGGAAAAGGAAGACAAGACCATGCGGAAATTTGCAACATATGGGGCAGCAGCGCTGCTCGTGATTTCGTCAGCGGTGGGCATCAGCTATGCCCAAGACAGCACGCCAGTGCCATCCGCGACCGACACCGCCGCACCGCCGCTGCAGATGCAGCGGACGTGGCTGGGAGTCTCGGTCAGTGACACGGACACCGGCGTAAGCATCGTGCGGGTCAGCCGGAATTCACCGGCAGAGACCGCTCAGCTTCAGGTCGACGACCTGATCACGGCGGTCAACGGCAGCGCAATCACCAGCGCTAGCGACCTGCAAGCGGTGGTCGATGCGGCGGCATCCGGCGACGTGATCACGCTGACGATTGAGCGTGCTGGTGAGCAGATGAGCGTCGAGGTGACGCTGGGCAGCCGCGATGGTCGCGGCGGGTTCGCGCCGCTGTCCGACCCGCTGCAAGCCACCGAAATGATGCTCAACGTCCAGCTTGAAGGGATCGAGACCGGCTATCAGGTCGTCGAAGTCGGCGACAATGCGACCTTCGACCTCGCGGTCGGCGACGTGATCACGGCGGTCAACGACGAGGCGATTAGCTCAGTCGATTGGATGACGCTGATGACTCCCGGCAGCGATAACACGGTCACTCTGACGGTGGAACGCGACGGTGCCGAGATCACGCTCGACGGGCAAATCGGGTTCTTCGGCGGACGTGGCGGCTTCCCCGGTGGCGGTTTCCCCGGTGGCGGTCAGCCGAATGGAATGCCCAATGGTGGACCCGGACCGCGCGGTAATAATGGTGGCAACGGGCAGCCGAACGGCATCCCGAACAATCAAGCACCCGCAGCGCCTAACGGTGGTCAGCCGCCGAGCGACGTCGGCACCACGGTATAGTCTCCGCGCAGCACCCAACTCCTCGAACCTCACCCCCAACCCCCTCTCCACGCTGTGGAGAGGGGGCAAAGAACAAAGCGAAAACCCGGTCAGGTACAGCAAAAAGCATAGGTGCAACCACACCCGCCCCCACTTGTAAACAACCACCCGCCGCTATTCGAGAACTGTCAGAATCTTTGGCGCTTTTCATCACTATCCGCGCCAGTTTTGTCCCTTCGGGCGCGCAAATCGGTTACACTTAGGCGGAATCATGGCAGGTCTTTGACGGTCGAAAAGCGACCGATGCTAACCGAAGGATGTAAAACAACTGATGTTCGATCTACTCTCGCCGCGCCAGCAGCTCGTCCAGATCATGAACCGCATCTATTACGGCGGCATGACCACCCTTTCCGGCGGCAACCTCTCCATCCGTGATGACGACGGCACGATCTGGATCACGCCGACCGGTGTCGACAAAGGCAGACTTAACGCGACCGACATGAACTGCATTTTGCCCGATGGCAGCATCACCGGGCTGCACCAGCCATCGAGCGAACTGCCGTTTCACCGCGCGATCTACGCCATGCGCCCGGACGTTAAGGCGATCATTCACGCGCACGCACCGGCGTTAGTCTCATTCAGCATCGTCCGCAAGATCCCCGATACGAGCATCATCCCGCAAGCGCGGCAGATCTGCGGACGGGTCGGTTACGCGCCCTACGCCCTCCCCGGCAGCGAGATGCTGGGCGAACGCATCGCCAGCGCCTTCGGCGAGGGCTACGACGTGGTGCTGTTGGAAAATCACGGCGCGGTCACGGTCGGCGACAACTTGCTCAGCGCCTTCCAACGGCTGGAAACGCTCGACTTCTGCGCACGCACGCAGATGTATGCGCAGGGGCTGGGCGAAATCCGAACGCTGAGCGACGATCAGCTTACGCTGCTCACCCACCACGACCACCTGCTGCCTGAATTCACGCCTACGTCGCACAGCAGCCGCGAACGCGAACTGCGCGAAACGATGGTCGACATCGTGCAGCGCGCCTGCCAGCGCCACCTGATGATCAGCACCGAGGGCGTGGTTTCGGCGCGGGTCGACGAAAGCAGTTTTCTGATCACGCCGACCGACATCGACCGCCCCAGCGTTGACATCGAGTCGATTGTGCTGATCGAGGACGGTAAGCGCGAACGCGGAAAAATACCGAGCCGCGCAGTGCGCCTCCACGAGACGATCTACCGCCGCCACCCGCAGATCAAGTGCATCATCACGGCGCAAGCGCCGTATATCACCGCCTACGCCATCGCCGAGCACCAATTCGACACCAAGACAATTCCGGAAAGCTACATCCTGCTGATGGCAGTCCCGAAAGTCCCCTTTGGATCGCAGTACACAAATCCGGAAGCGATTGCCGACACACTCTCAGCGCGCGCGCCGGTGCTGCTGCTCCAAAACGACTGCGTGCTGGCGACCGGCGGCAGCATTTTGCAGACATTCGACCGGCTGGAGGTGGCGGAGTTCACCGCCCGCTCGCTGATCGAGACCGCGCCCATCGGCAAACTGGTTTCGATTGGGATGGACGAAGTCCACGATCTTGAGCGCGCTTTCGCTCATTTGATGCAGTAAAAACCATTTGAAGATGCCTGCTTCGCGGGAAGGTAGGGGCGTTCAATTGAACGCTCTTGCGGGAAAAAACCCGACTATTCAAATGGTTTCTGTGGTTATCAGAGTGGTCTCGCCTCCAGTGTCATAATAAGGGCGAGTTAGATCTATTTTTTGGATTGGAGATAATACCGTGATGAATGAAACAAAATTGGTCGTTCGCGGGGACAGCCCAATCGGGACAATCTCGCCGCGACTCTACGGGCAGTTCGCCGAGCATTTAGGGCGCTGTAGCTACGATGGCTTGTGGGTCGGCAATCAGGACACTGACATTCCGACCTATGGCGGTTTCCGCAAAGACGTCGTCGACGCGCTCAAGGCGATGCCGGTGCCGCTGCTGCGCTGGCCCGGCGGCTGCTATGCCGATCACTATCACTGGCGCGACGGCATCGGCGAGCGGACGACCCGCTTGGGGATGTCGTGCGGCTTGCAGGTCGAGGACGACAATACGCTCGGCACGCACGAATTCATCAACTTGTGCAAGCTGCTGGGCGCAGAGCCGTATCTCGCCGGGAATATGGGCAGCGGCTCAGTGCAAGAGCTGTGCGACTGGGTCGAATACTGCAACACGGAGGTCAGCACGGCGCTCAAGCGCGAGCGCAGCGCTAACGGTTCGGATGAGCCGTTCAACGTCAAGTTGTGGGGCGTCGGCAACGAAAACTGGGGCTGCGGCGGTCACTACGACGTCGAGAGCTACGCCAACGAGTATCGCCGCTACGCGACCATGCTTCAGCACGTCGATCCGACTGCCGAACTGGTCGCCTGCGGGTTCACCGACGAGTGGAACCAAGCCTTCTTCAAGATCAACCAGCGTTACCTGTGGCTGATGGATCACTACTCGATTCACTATTACTGGATCTACGGTGGACCGGAAGCCGATTTCAGCGAAGACGACTATTACGCGCTGCTGGCGGAAGCCGACAGCACCGAGGATTTCGTGCCGGCGTACCGCCAAGCTGATCGAAGATGCATTCGCCGCCAACGCGGGCGACCCGCGCCTGAAAGGTCGCAAAGTCGGTATCGCGCTGGACGAGTGGGGCGTGTGGCATCCGGAAGCGCGTCCGTTCGGTCCCGGCAGCGAAAACCACCGCGAACCGATCACCTACGAGCAGGCGGGCACGATGCGCGACGCCGTCGCCACCGCTATCGCCCTCGAAGGCTTCCATCATCAATGCGACGTGCTGGCGATGGCGAATTTGGCGCAGGTCGTCAACGTGATTCACGCTTCGGTCATGACCGAAGGCGCGGCGATGTGGCTGACGCCGACTTACTTCGTCTTCCAACTGCACAAGCCGCACCTCGGCGCGACCGCCCTGCCAGTTGACGTGAGCGAAGGCGCCTTGATCCCTTCCGGATTCGGCAGCAACCGCAAGGGCTACACCAGCGCCATCAGCGCGACGGCTTCGCGCAGCGAGAGCGGCACGGCGGTCACGGTCACCAACCGCCACCTCGATCAATCGGCGGCGGTGACGCTGAGCGTCCCGAACGTGTCCCGCGTCGTCAGCGCCCAGATTCTCGCCAGCGACAGCGCCCGCGACGGCAACAGCGCTGATCAGCCGGACAACGTGAAGCTCGCCGACTTGAACGTCAGCGCCGATGGCTCGGCGTGGCGCGTCGAACTGCCGCCGCATTCGGTGGCGACCATCGTCTTGGCGTAGCAATTGAGATAAAAACGTGGGCAGATTGAGCGCAGCGAGCCAGATTGACAATTCGCCAAATTATGCCTAGACTCTGCCGCATTCGGATTATGCATTCGAATGCGGCAGGTTATAATTTGGACAAAAGTAGTCATTTGAGTAGTTAGGAAAAATTCGTATGCGTAGGTTTACCCGCCGACAATTTCTTCGTTCGAGCGCCTTACTGGGTGCCGGTGTTGGGCTGAGCTTGCCCGCGCTCGCGCAGATGCAGGACCCAAGCGTTACCCCCGAAGCCACCCCGGAGGGAGAAATGTCAACCCACGTACAACTGAGCGGCAGTCTCCGACAGGTTCACGATCCGGTGCTGATCAAGTCGCCGGACGGGTATCACATCTACTTTACTGGCAACGGCATCGGCACGCGCAAATCCGCCGACATGCAGGTGTGGGAGCGCGATTTCCCGGTGAGCGTGTTCTCGAAAGCGCCGCAATGGGCGGTCGATGCGATCCCCGGCGTAACTAATCTCTGGGCACCGGACATCTCCTACTTCAACGATAAGTATCACCTGTATTACGCGGCTTCGACTTTCGGCAGCAACCGCTCGGTGATCGGCTTGGCGACCAACGTCACGCTCGACTCGACCGCCGACGAGTTCGACTGGGTCGACGAAGGCTTAGTAATCGAATCGCACCGGAGCGACCCGTACAACTGTATCGACCCGAACCTCGCCATCGACGCCGACGGCAATGCGTGGCTGGCTTTCGGCAGCTTCTGGTCGGGCATCAAAATGGTGCAGATCGACACCGCGACCGGCAAACCCGCCGAAGCAGACCCGACGATCCATGCGCTGGCATATCGCCCGCCCGACCCGCACTCAGTCGAAGCGCCGTTCATCATCCGCAAGGGCGACTTCTACTACCTGTTCGTGTCGTTCGACTCGTGCTGTCAGGGCGAAAATAGCACCTACCGCGTGATGGTCGGGCGCTCGGAGAGCATCACGGGTCCGTATATCGACCGCGACGGCGTCTCGATGATGGCAGGCGGTGGCACGCAAGTGACCTTCCCCACCGACCGCTGGCGGGGTCCGGGGCACAATGGAATTTTGCAGGAAGACGGCGTCGATTACATCGTCTACCACGCTTACGACGCGGAGGCGGCGGGTACGCCGACCATGCACATCGACCGGCTGGTGTGGACGGATGACGGCTGGCTCGAACCCGTTTACCCGGAGTAAGCGACCTCACCCCCCGACCCCCTCTCCACTGCGTAGAGAGGGGGAGAAATGCGAGAGATCATCTCATGGGAGGGAGGGAGGTAGATTGGACGCAGTAACAGACACGTCCCATAGGGGCGTTCAATTGAACGCCCCTACAAGTTCCCATCCTTGACACGCGGCAAGGTTTGGCGGTTGTCGTTGGAACTAGTCAAAATTTCGTTCGGCAACTCAGGTACACTCATTCAGGCAAAAGGATTTAGCCCATGATCGATTTGAGCAGTTTTGAAGTCTGGTTCTTGACCGGCAGCCAGCATCTCTACGGACCGGAAACGCTGGAGCAGGTCGCGGCGCACTCGAAGGAAATCGTCGGTGCGCTCAACGACGCCGGAACGATCCCGGTGAAGATCGTGTTCAAGCCGGTACTCACCACGTCGGCAGAAATTCACAGCATTTGTATGCAAGCCAATGCCGCGCCGAACTGCATCGGCGTGGTGACGTGGATGCACACCTTCTCGCCCTCGCGCAACTGGATCGCCGGACTCGCCGCGCTCCAGAAGCCGCTGGCGCATCTGCACACCCAGTACAATCAGGACATCCCGTGGGCAGAGATCGACATGGACTTCATGAACCTGAACCAAGCGGCGCACGGCGACCGCGAGTTCGGTTTCATGATGAGCCGGATGCGGATCAATCGCAAGGTGGTCGTCGGGCATTGGAGCGACCCGGAAGTGCAGGAGCGCCTCTCGGTGTGGACGCGCGCCGCTGCCGCGTGGCACGACGCGCAAGGCGCGAAGCTCGCCCGCTTCGGCGACAACATGCGCTCGGTCGCCGTGACCGAAGGCGATAAGGTCGAGGCGCAGATGCGTTTCGGCTACGAGGTCAGCGGCTACGGCATCGGCGATCTGGTCGATCACGTTGATCAGGTGAGCGACGCCGAGATCGATCAACTGGTGAATGTCTACGAGGATCAGTACGTGCTCGCCGCCGATCTGCGGAAGGGTGGCGCGCGACACAGTTCCGTCCGCGAAGCCGCGCGGATCGAGCTGGGGATGCGCAGCTTCCTGACGGCCGGCGGCTTCAAAGCCTTCACCGACACGTTCGAGGATTTACACGGGATGGCTCAGCTTCCCGGTCTGCCGACCCAGCGCTTGATGGCGGACGGCTACGGCTTCGGCGGCGAAGGCGACTGGAAGACCGCGGCGCTGGTGCGGGCGATGAAGGTCATGGCGGCGGGGCTGGAAGGCGGCACGTCGTTCATGGAGGACTACACCTATCACCTAAGCCCCAACGGGCAAAAGGTGTTGGGCGCGCACATGCTGGAAATCTGCCCGTCGATTGCACAGGGTGAGCGTGCGCCTCGAAGTGCATCCGCTCGGCATCGGCGGCAAGGCTGATCCGGCGCGACTGGTGTTCAACTCGCAGACCGGACCGGCAATCAACGTCTCGCTGATGGATATGGGCAACCGCTTCCGAATGCTGATCAACAACGTGGACGTGGTGCCGCCGAACGAGCCGCTGCCCAAGCTGCCGGTCGCGCGGGCGCTGTGGATTCCGCAGCCGAACCTCAAGACGGCGGCAGCAGCGTGGATTTACGCCGGTGGCGCGCATCATACCGGCTTCAGTTTGTCGCTGACGGCGGAGCACATCGAGGATTTCGCGGAAATGGCGGGAATCGAGCTGCTGAAGATCGACAACGAGACGCAGTTGTACGGGTTCAAGCAGGAACTGCGCTGGAACGACGCCTATTACCTGCTCAAGCAGCGGATCTAGTACGAAGCTTCACCGTAGGGGCGACCTGACAGGTCGCCCCTACCTAATATCAAGTCCGGGTTCGGCTTAGCGCTGCCGACAACGTCGCCCCTACGGCAGCACTATTGTCCGTAGACGTGGGTATAGCGGTGATGCAGTTTGGCGATGTCCTCGTCGGAGATCGTCAGCGGCGTGCCGATTTGCAGCGCCGTCCAAACAATCGCCGCGTTGTCCTCGGTCATCACCGCCGCTTGAACCGCTTTTTCAGCGCTTTTTCCGGTCGCAAACACGCCGTGACTTTGCAGCAGACACGACGGGCTGTGCGAGTCCTTGAGCGTTTCGACCACCACCTTGCCGATCTCCTCGCCACCGATCAGCGCGAAACCACCCAGCGGAATCTCGCCGCCGAATTCGTCGCTCATCGCGGTGGTGGCGCAGGGGATCGATTTGCCGACGACCGCGAAGGCGGTCGCGTAGCGCGAGTGGGTATGGACCACGCCGTTGACGTGCGGCATATGCCGGTAGATGTAGCAATGGGACGCCGTATCAGACGAGGCTTTGTAGTCGCCCTCGACAATCTTGCCGTCAATATCCGTAACGACCATGTTCTCCGGAGTCAGGTCAGCGAACTTGATCCCACTCGGTTTGATGACGACCAGATTGGTTTCCGGGTCGCGCGCGCTGACGTTGCCGCTCGTCCACGCGACCAGATTGTTATCGGGCAGATACGCATGCAGCGCACAGACTTCGGCGCGTAACGCTTCCAAGAGCATGTTTAGGCTTCTCCTAGCGCGGTGTTGCGAATTTGCTTCAAACGCTTCATCACGTCGTTCGCGCCGCGCCCGAACGTGTTGTAAAGCAGCTTGTAATCGGCATAAAGCTGGTCATAGACCGCCTGATTTTCCGGAATCGGCTCGACAATCATATCCTTGAGCTTGCCGAGTTTGTCGGCGGCGGCTTTGATGTCGGGGAAGACGCCCGCCGCCACCGCCGCGTGAATGGCGGAGCCGAGCGCGGGAGTTTGGGGCGACCCCGCCAGCTTGAGCGAACGTCCGGTCACGTCGGCGTAGATTTGGCGCAGCAGCGCGTTTTTCTCGGGCAAGCCGCCAGCAGCGATCAAGGTCTTGACGGGCACGCCCGACGACTCGAAGGCTTCGATGATCTCGCGCGTGCCGTAAGCAGTCGCCTCGATCAGCGCGCGGTAGATGTCGGGGGCGCGGGTCGCCAGCGTCATGCCGACCAGTAAGCCGCTGAGTTCGACGTCAACCAGCGTCGAGCGGTTGCCGTTCCACCAGTCGAGCGCCAGCAAGCCATGCTCGCCAACCTGCTGTTTGGCGGCTTCGCGTTCGAGATAGGCGTGAATACCGACTCCGGCAGCTTTGGCGGCTTCAAAGTATTCCCCCGGCACCGCGTGATCGACGAACCACGCAAAGATATCGCCGACGCCCGACTGCCCGGCTTCGTAGCCGTACAGATTGGGGACGATGCCGCCATCGACGACGCCGCACATGCCCTCGACTTCTTCGCGCGTCTCGGCGCAGATCATGTGGCAGGTGGACGTGCCCATGATCATGACCATGATGCCCGGCTCGGCGGCGCGGACAGCAGGCACGGCGACGTGCGCGTCCACGTTAGCAGCCGCGACGGCGATCCCGGCAGGCAAGCCGAGCTTTTCCGCCATCGCGGGGGTCAGACCACCGGCGTTCGCGCCCAGCGCGATGAACTCGCGCCCGACTTTGGTGCCGATCACATCGCGGAAGGCGGGGTTCAGCGCGGCGAAGTAGTCGGGCGAGGGATAATCGCCGTCCTGCACCAGCATCTTATAGCCAGCGGTACAGGTATTGCGCGACAGCTTGCCGGTCAACTGCCAGACGATCCAGTCCGCCGCCTCGACAAACGTGTCGATCTGGGCGTAAATCTCCGGCGCTTCTTCGAGAATTTGCAGCAGCTTGCTGAAGAACCACTCCGACGAATACTTGCCGCCGTAGCGTGCCAGCCAGCTTTCGCCGCGCGCCCGCGCCGTCGCGTTGATCTCGTCCGCCTGCGCTTGGGCGGCATGATGCTTCCAGAGCTTGACGTAGGCGTGAGGTTCGCCCTGTAGGTCGGGCAGGAAGCTGAGCGGCGTGCCGTCGGCTTTGGCGGGCATGGGCGAACTCGCCGTGAAGTCGATACCAATGCCGACAACCTGTTTCGGGTCAATACCGCTCTGCCGGATCACCGCCGGGACGGTGTGGTAAATCACGTCGAGATAGTCTTGGGCGTCTTGGAGCGCCCAATCAGGGGGGAGCTTCTGACCGGTCGCCGGGAGCACGTCTTCGATTGAGCCGTGCGGGTACTCGTAAACTGCCTCGGAGACTTCCGCGCCAGTGTCCAGATCCAGCAGCAGCGCGCGTCCCGAAAGCGTCCCAAAGTCGATGCCAATCGTATACATGAGGTCGACTATTATCCTTTGTTAGGCACGATGTCCGTAATAAACGGCACAGGGCAATCTTAGATAAAGTAGTGCAGCACTTTCGGTTCGTAATCATATCGGGTTAGGGGAAACTTGCAAATTTTTTCATTTTCATGAGGAAATTTTGCATTCCCGATAATTCTCGGCATACTCAGCGGAGATTACCGTCAGGTTCAGCACGCTTCGCCCCTTAACCGATAAGACATGCAAGTGATCGAGTCCTCATGGCTGCCACCGACAATAGCAATCTGCTTGCGGTTGAACGCCAGCGCATCATCCGCGAACTTTTGCAGCGTGAAGGCGCTGTCCGCAGCGTGCAGTTGCAGGAACTGCTCAACGTTTCGCTGATGACCGTCCGCGCCGACCTGCGCGAGTTGGAAAAAGCGGGCGAATGCAAGCTGGTTTGGGGCGGCGCGGTCAGCGTCACGCCGCTGGCGGAAACCCGCGCCAACTTGGAGTATCGCAGCCGCTTCAACAGCGAAGCGAAGGCGCGGATCGGCGCGCAAGCGGCGGAGTTCATCGAGCCGGGGCAGACGATCATCGTCGATGCCGGTTCGACGACGCTTGAGCTGATCAACCACATCCCGCCCACGCTCGACTCGCTGCGCATCATCACGCCATCGCTGAACATCGCCATCGCCACGACCCGCTGCCCTCAGTTCGAGGTGATCGTCCCCGGCGGCACAATCCGCAGCCTGACGCTCTCGCTGGTGGGTCCGCAGACGATTGACGGGCTGGAGCTGGTCAACGCCGATTTGACCTTCCTTTCGGCGAGCGCCTTCTCGCTGGAGCACGGGATCACGACTTCCGACGCGCAGGAGGTCTACGTCAAACAGGCGATGATCCGGCAGGGGCAGCGCGTGATCCTGCTGGCGGACAGCACGAAATTCGGGCGAGTCAACCCGATGAACATCGGCGCGCTGGACGCTATCGATCTGCTGATCACCGACGACGCGCTCGCCGACGACGCCGCTAAAGCGATCACGGCGCGGGGCGTCGAGGTGATCCGCGCCTGAACCGCGACGTTTCCGCCGCATTTTTGTGGTCGCCCGCTTGGGCGACCTGCTTTCCGCGCTGTTCTGAGGGCGCGGATCAACGACAGGATAAAAGAATGTCCGACCAAACCAACCCCACGCAGGGGATCACCGTCGCCATCAGCGACCACGCCGTTGACGACCTGATCGCTTACCTCCGCGAGCACTATACCGGAACCACGATCACGCTTGTCTCCGACACGAATACCTATGCCGCGCTGGGCGAACGAGTCTATCATGCCGTCAGCGACGCGGGCTTTACCACCATCAACCTTGTGCTGGCGGGTGAGGAAGTCACCGCCGGAGCCGAGTACATTCTGCGCGTGCTGCTGGGATCGAGCACGGGAGATCAAGTTTTCGTGGCGGTCGGCAGCGGCACGGTCACCGACATCACCCGCTACAGCGCCTTCCGCACGCGCAACCCCTACATCGCCGTGCCGACCGCCCCATCAGTGGACGGCTTCGTCTCGGTCAGCGCGCCGCTGATCGTCGGCAGCATGAAGGAGACCTTCCCGACCGACGCCCCGGTCGCCGTATTCGCCGACCTGCCGACGCTGGCAGCCGCGCCACAGGCGATGATCGCGGCGGGCTTCGGCGATATTCTGGGCAAATACACCTCGCTGGCGGACTGGAACCTGAGCCACCTACTCCACGACGAGCCGTACAACGCCGCCGTCGAAGCACGGGTGCGGCGCGCGCTCGACGCCTGCGTCGCGGCGGTCGATGCCATCGCCCAACGCAGCGAGGACGGCGTCCACGCCTTGATGCACGCGCTGATCGAATCGGGCATGGGCATGTTGGAATTCGGCAACTCGCGCCCGGCATCCGGCGCGGAGCATCACTGCTCGCACTACTGGGAGATGAAGCTGCTGCGCGAGGGCAGACCGGCGCTGCTGCACGGCGCGAAAGTCGGGGTGGCAACCACGCTGATCGCCGCGCACTACGCGCGCCTTCGCACGCTGAGTTACGACGAACTGATTAATTTACTGGAAGCAGCGGAACCGGACTCGCGCGAACGGCAGATCGCCGAGATCGAGCAAGTCTACGGTGACGCTGCCCCCGACATCTTGCGGATTCAAGCGCCCTACCTGAACCAGACACCAGCGGATTACGAGGCGCTCAAGCAGCGCATCCTCGCTCAATGGGACACGATACAGCCGATCCTCGCCAGCGTTCCGCCGCCGGAAGTGATCATCGACATCCTGAACCGGTTGGGCGGCGCATCGAACCCCGACGCGCTCGGCTTGGATGCTGACACGGTCAGCGAGGCGCAGCGCTACGGGCATTATCTGCGCGACCGCTTCACGGTCATGAAGCTGAATAAAGCACTCGGTCTGCCGCTGGCGGAGTAGATTTACCTCACCCCCTGCCCCCTGATGGGGCGACAGTAAAAAGTACAGCGATGGGTTTTTCCCTAGAAGGGCGGGTCTGAGACCCGCCCCTACACCGAATCCTCGCGCTCATCACGATAGCCTGCAAACGAGGTGTCGCCCCCTCAGCCACGATGTGGAGAGGGGAAATAAGTGCAGCGGGAATGAGGTCAAAACGGGCGAGGCGTGCCTCGCCCCTACAAATGTCAATTTAGGCGTCGGCGACGGGGACTTCCTCGGCAATCGCGCCGCGCAGGGTCAATTCCTTGGCGTAATGGCAGGCGACAAAGTGCTCCGGCGACACCTGGTCGAGCGACGGCTCCTCGTGCGCGCAGCGATCTTTGGCATAGCGGCAGCGCGGGTGGAAGTAGCAGCCGGTCGGCGGATTTGACGGGTCGGCGACATCACCTTCGAGGCGAATCCGGCGTCCCCGGTTGCGCTGGCGCGGGTTACGGATCGGCACCGCCGACATCAGCGCCTCGGTATAGGGATGTCTCGGCTCCCGGTAGAGTTCGGTCGCCTCGGCGGACTCGACCAGCTTGCCCACGTACATCACATTGACGCGGTTGCAGATATGCCGGATGACGCTCAGGTCATGGGCGATGAACAAGTAGGTTAGCCCCATTTCCTGCTGCAAATCTTCGAGCAGATTCAGAATTTGGGCGCGGATCGATACATCGAGCGCCGAGATCGCTTCGTCAGCGACGATCAGGCGCGGGTTGGTCGCCAGCGCGCGGGCGATCACGATACGCTGACGCTCGCCGCCGCTGAAGGCGTGCGGGTAGCGCCGCATGTATTCGGGTCGCAATCCGACGCGCTTCAAAAGCTGTGCCACGCGGTCTTCCAGTTCTTTGCCGGACGCGAGGTGATTGACCTTCAAGACTTCGGCGACGATCTCGAAGACCGTCATACGCGGGTTGAGCGACGAATACGGGTCTTGAAAGATCATGCGGATTTCTTGGCGATATTTAATCAGCTGCTGCCGGTTCAGCGACGCCAGATCGACGTCGGTGCCGTCGCCGTAGTAATGGATTTCGCCCGCCGTCGGCTCATAATAGCGGACGACGCAGCGCCCAATCGTGGTCTTGCCGCAGCCGCTCTCGCCAACCAAACCCAGCGTCTCGCCGCGACGAATGTAGAAACTCACGTCGTCAACCGCGCGGACGTAGCTGGTCTGCCGCCCCATAAAACCGTGCTGGCTGCGCGAACCACATCTTCAGATTGCGAACGTCGAGCAGAATGGGTGCTTCGTTTGCTACATCAGCCATGAGCTGCCACCTTCGTTTGGGCTTGGTAAGTCTCGTCGTAAAGCAGGCAGCGCGTCTCGTGATCCACCCCAATCGAGATCGGCTGCGGCACCACGCGATCACATAAGCCGGGGATGGCTTGGTCACAGCGCGGGTGGAACGGACAGCCTTGCGGACGCTGATAAGGCGACGGCACCATGCCCCGAATAGCGTCAAGGCGCTTGCGGGTCAAGCTGATTTCGGGCAGCGAGCGCAGCAGCGCCTCGGTATAGGGGTGCTGCGGATGGTTGAAGATGGTGTCCACGTCGGCTTGCTCGACCACGTTGCCCAGGTACATCACGGCGACGTCGTCGGCGATTTCGGCGACCACCCCTAGATCGTGGGTGATGAACAGGATCGCCATGCCGTAGTCCTGCTGCAAGCTGAGCATCAAGTCGAGGATTTGCGCCTGCGTGGTCACGTCGAGCGCGGTCGTCGGCTCGTCGGCGATCAGCAGCTTGGGATTGCAGGAGAGCGCCATCGCGATCATGCAGCGCTGGCGCATTCCGCCGCTGAGCCGAAACGGATACTCATCGACGCGGACTTCCGGCTTGGGAATGCCGACGCGCCCCAACAACTCGATAGCGCGGTCGCGGGCTTCCTGCTTGGAAACGACGTCGTGCAGTTGGATAGCTTCCATAATCTGGTTGCCGACGGTGTAGAGCGGGCTGAGCGAGGTCATCGGCTCCTGAAAGATCATCGAAATCTCGTTGCCGCGAATACGACGAATTTCGCTGCCGCGCGGATTAAGCTTGGTGATGTCGACGGTTTCGGCGTCGCCGGAGGGCAGTGGACGATGATAGAGGATCGTGCCGCCGACGATCTTGCCGGGGTTATGGACGATCTGCAAAATGGCGCGCGCGGCGACGCTCTTGCCGCTGCCACTTTCGCCGACGACGCACAGCGTTTTGCCCCGGCGAATGTTGAAGCTCACGCCGTCAACCGCTTTGACGACGCCTTCGCCGGTGAAGAAGTGGAGCTTCAAGTCTTTTACTTCCAGCAATAACTTCGAATCATCAGACATTAGGCGTTCTCTTTAAATCACTCGTTTCGAAAGTGCCATAACGGGTTCGTAGCGATTGACCGATGAACAGAGTTTGGCGCACGATATATCGTGCCCCTACACCGCATCCACCGTACTAGCGCTCAATGATACGGGTCGGCGGCATCGCGCAAGCCATCGCCGAGGAAGTTGAACGCCAGCACCGTGATCACGACCGCCAGACCGGGCAGCAGCAGCCACGGCATGTTGGCGATATAGGCGACGTTCATGGCGTCCTGAAGCATCACGCCCCAACTGACAACCGGCGGTCGCAGCCCCAAGCTGAGGAAGCTGAGCGCCGTCTCGCCGAGGATCATGCCGGGGATCGCCAGCGTCACCGAAGCGATAATGTGGCTGAGGAACGACGGGATCATGTGGCGGGTGATAATGCGCTGGCGGGGTACGCCGTCCAGCTCCGCCGCCATGATGAAATCTTCCTCGCGCAGCGACAGGAAGCGCCCGCGCACGACGCGCGCCATATCCGTCCAGCGCAGCAGCGACAAAATGATCGTGATGCCGAAGTAGACGTAGACCGGGTCGAGGCGCGGCGGCACGGCGGTCGCCAACGCCATCCAGAGCGGAATGTCAGGAATCGAGCGCAGGATTTCGATGATTCGCTGGATCAGCGTGTCGATCCAGCCACCGACTAAGCCGGAAATGCCGCCGAGCAGCACGCCGAGAATCAGGCTGAGGAACACGCCGACCAAGCCAATCGAGAGCGAGACCTGCGAAGCGTAGATCATGCGGCTGAGGATGTCGCGCCCCACGTCGTCCGCGCCCAGCGGATAGAACGGATCGTCGGCGTTGACGGGTCCAAACAGGTGGACGTTCCACGTAATCGCGATATTCTGAATCCCCGGAATCGGAAGTCCGTGCAACCCGACCTGATAGGGATCGCCTTGGACGAAGAACCCGAGCGGAATCTTGGTCGATTTCATCGATGACGTAAGTCCGCTTGTAGGTCTGCGGATCGGTCGATTGCTTGTAGCCGTAGACGAAGGGCGCGAACGTGCCGTTATCGAACCACTGAATCGCCTGCGGCGGCGCTTGGGTGTAGGTGCGGTGATAGGTAGCGGTGACAACCGGCGCGAAGAACCCGGCGAAAATGGCAATGATGTACAGCGCGACGACAATGGTCAGGCTGACCATCGCCAGACGGTGCTTGCGGAATTTCCACCACATCAAGTACCACTGCGACGCGATGACGATGCGCGGCATTTCCTCATCGGTGAGCGGAGCCTGTTCGGTAGGTGGAACCAGACCGGGGATGTCGATAATTTCGTTAGCCATGAGCGGTCAATTCCCCTACTTCGCGTAACGGATACGCGGATCGAGCCAAGCCAACAGCAGGTCGGAAAGCAGCATGCCGACGATCGTCATCAAGCTCAGAAGCATCAAGAAACCGGCGGCTAAGAACATATCCTGCATCATCAAGGCATTGAGCAGCACCGGTCCGGTCGTTGGCAGGTTGAGGACAATCGAGACAATCGCCTCACCGCCGATCAAGCTAGGCAGCAGCCACGCCAACCCGCTCACGAACGGATTGAGCGCTTGGCGCAGCGGATACTTGACCAGCAGCCGCCATTCGGGCAGTCCTTTGGCACGCGCCGTCTCGACATAGGGTTTGTTCAGTTCGTCGAGCAGGTTCGCGCGGAGGATGCGGATCAATCCGGCAGTCCCCGCCGTGCCGACGATGATCATCGGTATCCAGAGGTGATTAATCAGGTCGCCGATTTTGGCGAGGCTCCACGGCGCGGTTTGAAACTCGGTCGAGAACAAGCCGCTCACGCTGATGCCGCCATACTTGAAGGCGATGTACATCAGCACAAGCGCAAATAAGAAGCCGGGAGTCGCCATGCCGATGAAACCGATGAAACTGAAAAAGTAATCGGCAAGGCTGTACTGACGCACCGCCGACAAAATGCCGATAGGGAGCGCCACCATCCAGCTAAAGATGAAACTGGCAAACGAGACGACCAGTGTCATGCCGATACGGTCGGAAATCATCGTCGCAGCGGGTTCGGAATACTGGAAGGAGTAACCGTAATCGCCGTGCAGGACGATGTTGCTAATCCACTTGACGTACTGGACGGGCAGCGGTTCGTTCAAGCCGTAGCGGTCACGCATCGCCGCCTCGAACTCCGGCGTCCACGTCGCCGATGCGCCGCTCTGGTTGCGCATCTGTTCGAGCATGTTGGTGACGTAATCGCCGGGCGGGAGTTGAATAGTGATAAAGATCAGAATCGAGATGACGAACAACGTGGGAATAACATAGAGCAACCGCTTGAGAATATAATTCCCCATAAGTCTTCCTCAATAACGAATGTCTATTGAAGGCGGAATGGGTATTCCGCCTTCAATAGATTTTACTTTAGGAACAGCAGTTAAATTTACTAGTTCTTGAAGTACCACTGCTCGGGCAGCGCGATAGCCACGCCACCGGGGTTCCAACCGTTGACCCAACTGGCGGGGACGTTGGCGAGGCGGGCGCTGAGCGGACGATAGCTGTCGGTGGGGCTGGAGATGCCGATCACCCAGAAGTTATCGGCGGCGGTTTGCAGCACTTGGCTCATCAGGGTGATGCGCTGCTCAGAGGTAGGCGCTTGCAGCACCTGCTTGTAGAGGGCGACGTCATCCTGAATGTACTGCGGCGGCTCGACCTTGTATTCGTTGTTCGGTTGGAGATACCAAAGCTGCCAACCGTTGCCCCAGATCGACTGCCCGTGAATGGGCACGAAATAGCGCGGGTCGCTGATGGCGGTGATGCCGAATCCACCTTCGGAGGTGAAGATCGCGGCTTCGACGCTGTTGTCGTTGATGCGGTCGGTCAAGACTTGGTTGTCTACCGTGTCAACGATGATGTCGACGCCCACAGCGGCATAATACTGCTTGAGCAGTTCGGCAACGTCGCCGAAGCGCAGCCCGTAGTCACCCGTTTGGATGGTGAAGACAACCGAGAACTTCTCGCCTGTCGCCGGGTTGAGGCGCCAGCCGTCGGCATCCTTGTCGGGCAGCACCTTGTCGAGCGCAGCATTCGCGGCATCGACGTCGTAATCGAGGTACTGGTTGGTCAGTTGATCGTTGTAGAGCGGCGAATTCGGCGACCGGCGAAACCTGACGCGGCTCACCCTGCCCGAAGTAAACGATGTCGATGACTTCTTGACGGTCAATCGCGTAGGACATGCCGATCCGGAAGTCTTTCTCGCTGAAAATCGCGCCGAGGTCGGGGTTGGTCTCGTTGAAGTTGATGCTGACCGTGCCGCCGCCTTCGCTCTTGGTCGGGTAAATCGCCAGACCGGAAGTCGCCTGATTTTCGTAGAACAGCGAGCGCTGCTCGTCGGTCGAGTTCGCCATGGTGTCGAACTTACCCGCCAGCACGTCTACCAGCATGGTCTGATCGTCTTGATAGACGGAGCCGACGATCCGGTCGATGTACGGCAGTTGGTTGCCCGCTGTGTCGACCCAGTAGTAATAGGGGTTGCGCTCGGCGACGAACTGCGTGCCGGTGCCGAGCGGTTCGGTGTAAACCCACGGGAACATGGTCGGGTAATTCACGTCACGGCTGACGACGGCGGCATCGGTGCCGGGACCAACCGCCGAATGCGCCTGGAACAGGGAAACCCAATCGCTGGCGCCTTCGGTCTGCTCGATCAAGGCAGGAATGCCGTCGTGATTGTATTTGTCATGGAACTGCGACAGGTAATGCTTGGGCGCAGCGACCATCGTCCAGCCATCATAGGTGCACATGTTGAGCAGGAACATGCCATAGGGCACGTCGAAGGTGATGGTGAAGGTGTAGTCGTCGGTCTTGGTGACGGTCGGGGCTTCGGTACCCGGCTTGAGGAATCCGTCGGGGAAGCTGCCGCCGTTGAGTTCGGAATTACCGAGAATGTCTTCGATGTAGAAGATCACGTCATCGGCGGTGAAGTCGACACCGTCCGACCACTTGAGACCTTTGCGCAGATGGAAAGTGTAGGACTTCGCATCGGGGCTAGCGTCCACACTTTCGGCGATATTCGGCGTCCAATCCGAATAATCCGGAGTCCAACTGACCAAACCCTTCCAGACCGTCCAGAAAATCATCTGGCTGGACCAGTAAGAATCACCGACAAACGGATCGCGGAAGTCGCCGCCGTAGGTGCCGATATCCGAACCCGGCAGACTGATAACGCGCGGGTTCTCCGGCAGACGCTCAGCGACCGGAGGCAGCTCACCCGCCGCCACTTTTTCGGCGAGCATCGGCGCTTCGCCGTAGGTCATCGCATCCTGCGCGCCAACCAACGAAGTCGAGAGCATGAGGAGTAGAACAATAGCCAACACAAGACGAGATTTCATTGAAAATTTGCTCCTGAATAGGTTGCATTCCAATTATTTGAAGGACTTAAATTTCTGAGCTTGCTTCGTCAACACCTCCAGTCTCTCCAAAAAAACGTCACGTTCGCTATGAGAAAGTGAGAGCGCTCACGCCTGCAAATAACTCATTGCAGACCTACGCTGTTCGCTGAAACGCCGGTCAAAACGATCCCGAATTGTGACCGTTCACAATTTTTATACCACACTTTTCCAAGCTTTTGCAAGCGATTGTTTCGCTTTGTGAACGATTGTACTTGACGGATCGGCACAAACTCAGGTAAATTGATCAGAAATAATTGTGACAAGTCACACAAAAAGGCAGATTATTTCCCCATGTCGATTGCGAAAACCAAACGCCCCACTCTGCGCGACGTTGCCCGCGAAGCTGGCGTCTCCTACCAGACGGTTTCGCGCGTGATAAACGATAACGCCCACGTGTCGGCGACAACTCGCGCTCGCGTGCTCAAGACGATTGAAGGGCTGGGTTATCGCCCTAATCGAGCGGCGCAAATTCTTCAGACAGAGCGCTCGCACACGCTGGAAGTCATCATGTTCTTTTCCGGCTTCAACCGCTTCCTGTACGAGATGGCGCACGCCGCGCACGACATGGGTTATCACTTCGTCATCTCGACGATTTCCAGCGGTGAATTCCCGGCGGCAGTCGAAAGTGCCGCGTCGCGTTCGATTGACGGTCTGCTGCTGATCCCGCTGGTGCCGATCATCGACGACTATGACCAACTGATCCGCTTAACCGGCGGCATCCCGTTCGTGCAAATTGGCGCGAAGCTGGGCGCGAACATCCCGTCGGTGGTTTACGATCAGGCGCAGGGCGCGCGATTGGCGACGCAGCACTTGATCGATTTGGGGCACAAATCGATTGCCGAGATCAGCGGTCCACGCTTGAATTACGATGCTCACGACCGCCATGTCGGCTGGCAGCGGACGCTGGAAGACAACCGGCTCGCACCGGCGATGAGCGTGGAAGCCGATTTCAACATCGACGGTGGCTACCGGGCGATGCAAACGCTGCTCGACTACAGCGAACCGTTTACCGCCGTTTTCGCGGCGAACAATTCGATGGCGATGGGCGCGCACACCGCCTTACGAGAACGCGGGCTGCGTGTGCCGGATGACATTTCGCTGGTCAGCTTCGACGATATTCCCGAAGCCGCCCACTTCGTCCCCGGCTTGACGACGGTGCAGCAGGATTTCGACCGGATGGGGCGGCTGGCGACCGAATTTTTGATCAGCCTGATCGAGTCGCCGGATACGCCGATTCATCAGCGTGTGCTCCAACCCAAACTCATCGTGCGCGAGAGCACCCGATCCATTCGCTAGGTGGATCGGGCGCGAAGGCGCTACACTTACAAACTATTTCGCGGTGAAACAATGCTTAACTTTGCGAGGTGAAGGTTGACTTCTTACGAGCCGGTTTCAAAACAAGCGCCTTTTTTGTGGCATGGTGGTGATTACAACCCGGAGCAGTGGTCGCGCGAAGTCTGGCAGGAAGACTTCAAGCTGATGCGCCAAGCCGGGATCACAGTGGTGTCCGTCGGCATCTTTAGCTGGGTGTCGCTGCAACCAGCCGAGGACAAGTTCACTTTCGAGTGGCTGGACGAGATCCTCGACGGCTTGCACGCCAACGGCATCCGCGCCATTCTGGCGACGCCGAGCGCGGCACAGCCCGCATGGATGTCGGCAGCCTACCCCGACGTGCTGCGTTCCGACGATCACGGCGTGCGCCATCCGCACGGCAAGCGGGTCAATTACTGCCCTAACTCGCCGGACTACCGCCGTCTGAGCGGCGAAATAGCGCGCGCCTTAGCCGAACGCTACAAGGATCATCCGGCGCTGCTGCTGTGGCACGTCAGCAATGAATACGGCGGCACCTGCACCTGCGAGACCTGCGCCGCGAATTTCCGCACGTGGCTCAAGGCGAAATACGGCACGCTCGACGAACTCAACGCGCGCTGGTGGACGGCGTTCTGGAGTCACACCTACACCGACTGGTCGCAGATCATGCCGCCGCTGGAAGGCGGCGAGACACTGACGCACGGCTTGAACGTCGATTATTTCCGCTTCATGAGCGCAAGCCAGCTGGATTGCTTCCGCAACGAGCGCGACATCCTGCGCTCGATCACGCCGGAGATCCCGATCACGACCAACCTGATGGGTACTTACAAGCCGCTCGATTACCGGCAGTGGGCGAAGGAAATGGACGTCGTTTCGTGGGACTGCTATCCGCGCCCGAACCAGTCGTCCGGCGAGATCGCCTTGCTGCATGACCTGAATCGCGGGCTTGAAAGATGGGCAGCCCTTCCTGTTGATGGAGCAGACGCCGAGCAGCCAGAACTGGCAGACGATCAACGCGCTCAAGCGACCGGGCGTGCTGCGGCTTGTGGAGCTATCTGGCGGTCGCGCACGGCGCGGATTCGGTGCTGTATTTCCAATGGCGGCGCGGGCGCGGCGGCTGCGAGATGCTGCACGGCGCGGTCGTCGAGCACAACGGGCGCAGCGACACGCGCGTCTTCCGCGAAGTCAGCCAGATCGGCGCGGAGCTAGGGCGGCTTGGGCGATACCATCGTCGGCGCAAGCGTCGATGCCCGCATCGGTATCCTGTTCGACTGGGATAACTGGCACGCGCTCGACGATGCCGTCGGTCCGATTAGCGACAAGCGCTACATCGCAACGATTGCCAAGCATTATCTGGCGTTCTACCGCCAAAACGTCGCGGTTGACGTGGTGTTCCCGGACTCCGATTTCAGCAAATACGACGTGGTGGTCGCGCCGATGATCTACATGCTCAAGCCGGGTTTTGGCGCGAAGGTCGAAGCCTTCGTCGCGGGCGGCGGCAGCTTCGTCACGACCACGCTCAGCGGGCTGGTCGACGAGACCGATCTCGCCTTCGAAAATGGCTATCCCGGCGATCTGGCGAAGGTGCTCGGCATCCGAGTCGAGGAGATCGACGCGCTCTACGAGGATCAGACCAACCGGATCATCATGAGCGACCGCAGCGCCGTCTACCGGGGCAACCGCCTCGCCGACCTGCTGCACGCCGAGTCGGCGGAGGTGATCGCCACTTACGGCGACGACTTCTACGCCGGGATGCCGGTGGTCACGCGCAACGCCTTCGGGTCGGGCGAAGCCTATTACATCGCCACCGACCCGGACGACGCTTTCCTCGACCATCTATACGGCGAAATCACGCGCAAGCACGGGATCGTCCCGGCGTTGAAAGCACCTAAAGGCGTCGAAGTAGCCGCGCGCCTGAGCGCAGCTAATGGCAGCCCGATCCTGTTCGTGCTCAACCACACGGCGCAAGCGGTGACGATCCCGCTGGCGGACAAGCAGTACCGCAACCTGCTCAACGACGAAACGGTCGAGCAGACCCTATCCTTGAGCGGCTACGACGTGGCGATCCTCGTCGAATAAGAAAGGCGACTACCATGACTCAGACAAATTACGAAGCGACTTGGGAGTCGCTGGCGCGTTATGCCGCGCCGCAGTGGTATCAGAACGCGAAGTTCGGCATCTTCATCCATTGGGGCATCTATTCGGTGCCCGCCTTCGACAACGAGTGGTATCCGCGCAACATGTATCTACCCGGCAGCAGGGCATTTCTGCATCACCGCGCCCGCTGGGGCGATCAAGCAAAGTTCGGCTACAAGGATTTCATCCCCATGCTGACCGCCGAGAAATTCGACGCGGCGGCGTGGGCGGCGCTGTTCAAAGCGGCGGGCGCGGAGTACGTGATCCCGGTCGCCGAGCATCACGACGGCTTCGCCATGTACGACTGCTCGTTCTCGCGCTGGAACGCCGTCAAGATGGGACCCAAGCGCGACGTGATCGGCGAGATCGCGGCAGCGGTGCGGAAAGAGGGACTGGTCTTCGGCGTATCGAGCCACCGGGCGGAGCATTGGTGGTTTTTCAACGGCGGCAAGACTTTCGACTCGGACGTAAAGCGAGCGGAAGACGACGATCTCTACGCCCGGCGATGCCGGGTCCGGCGTCGTGGCTCGAGAAGAAGAGTGGGACAGCCGCGACTGGCAGCCACGCCCGGACGCTAAGTTCCTTGAGGATTGGCTCAGCCGCACGCGCGAGTTGGTCGATAAATATCAACCCCAGTTGATCTATTTCGACTGGTGGATCCGGCAAACCGTGTTTGCGCCTTATCTCCAGCGCTTCGCGTCGCACTATTACAATCGCGGGCTGGAATGGGATCGCGGCGTGGTGATCAACTACAAGGTCGGCGGATTCCCCGAAGGGACGGCGATCTTCGACGTTGAACGCGGGCAGTTGGGGGATATCCGCCCGGACGTCTGGCAAACCGATACGGCTGTCGCCAAAAACTCGTGGGGCTATACCGAGCAGCAGGACTACAAAACCAGCCTCGTGATCGTGCAAGACCTCGTGGACATTGTGAGCAAGAACGGCAGACTGCTGCTGAACATCGGACCGCGCGCCGACGGGACGATCCCCGAAGGCGATCAGACAATTCTGCATGAAGTCGGCGCGTGGCTCGCCGTCAATGGCGAAGCGATCTACGGCACAAGCCCGTGGAAAGTCTACGGCGAAGGTCCCACGCAGATCGTCGCTGGAGGATTTCAGGACGCCGAACGTCCGGTGTTCACCGGGCGCGACCTGCGCTTCACGACTAAAGGCGCTGCGCTCTATGCAATCGCCCTCGCCGCGCCGGAATCGGGCAAATGGGTGATCGAATCGCTGGGCACAAACTCAGCTTACTACCCGACGGCGATCCAGTCGGTCAAGCTGCTGGGCACGGATACACCGGTCACGTGGACGCGCGACGCCGAAGGGCTGCGGGTACAAGCCCCGACTGCCCTAGCGGATGGCGCACCTTACGCGCTCAAAATCGAGTAAAGGCGACCTGTCCGGTCGCCCCTACCCCCAGAACCGCCACCGGAGGCTCGAAGCATCCGGCTATCAAGAACAAGCCACCTGAAGGTGGCTCAAGAGCCTGCTTCTAGCAGGCTTTTTGCATTAGCCCGATGCTTTGAGCATCGGGCGCAGGCGCAGTCACCCTGATCTTGCTGTCGGAGGGGCGCACAGCGGTGCGCTCCCCCAAAAAGCCTCGATTAACCTTTGAATTGCCCCAAGCACGCCCAGCCAGCGCCACGCTCGACGTTAACCCACAGCGGCAGGCTTTGGTAGCCATGCGTCTCGGTACGCCACGCACCACCAGAAACCACTTCGCCAGTGAGCAGGTTACGCCACTCGCCAACGGGCAGGTAATACGTCACTTCGCCCTGCTCGCTGAAAATGGGCGCAACCAGCAGCGCCGAACCGAGCATGTACTGGGTGTCGAGGTAGCGACAGGCGGAGTCGTCGGGGAATTCCAGCGGCATCGCCCGCAGCATCGGCGTGCCGTGCGCGTGGGCTTCAGCCGCCATGTCCATCAGATAGGGCATGATGCTCTTTTTGAGATTGTTGAAGAAGCGCAGCACGTCACTGGCTTCGTCGTCGAACAGCCATGGCATCCGCGCCGAGGTGCTGCCGTGCAAGCGGCTGTGCGATGAGAGCAGCCCGAAAGCGACCCAGCGCTTGTAAAGGTCGGGAGTCGCGGTGTCGGTGAAGCCGCTGATGTCGTGACTCCAGTAGCCGAAGCCGCTCATGCCCAGCGACAAGCCCCCGCGCAGCGTCTCCGCCATCGAGGGATAGGTCGCCATGTTGTCGCCACCCCAGTGCACCGGGAACTTCTGCCCACCCGTCGTCGCCGAGCGCGCGAAGACGACCGCTTCGCCCTCGCCCTTCTCGCGACGCAGCATATCAAAGACGGTCTGGTTGTAGAGATAGGTGTAGTAGTTGTGCATCCGCTCCGGGTCGGAGCCGTCGAAGTAGCGGACTTCGGTCGGGATGCGCTCGCCGAAGTCGGTCTTGAAGCAGTCCACGCCCATATCGACCAGCGCTTTGAGCTTACCAGCGTACCACTCGCACGCCGCCGGGTTGGTGAAATCGACGAAGCCCATCCCCGGCTGCCAACGATCCTCTTGCCAGACGTTGCCGTCAAGGTCGTGGAGCATGAAACTCTGCGCCATGCCCTCGGCAAACAGCGGTGAGGCTTCGGCAATGTAGGGATTGATCCAGACGCAGATCTTGATGCCTTTGTCCTTGATGCGCTTGAGCAGCGCCGCCGGGTCAGGGAAGTTGCGCCGATCCCAGATGAAGCTGCTCCACGTCAATTCGCGCATCCAGAAGCAGTCGAAGTGAAACACGCTAATCGGGATGCCGAGCGACTCCATTCGGTCGATGTTGGCGAGGATGGCGGGTTCGTCGTAGTTGGTCGTGAACGAGGTCGAGAGCCACAAGCCGAACGACCACTCCGGCGGCAGCGCCGGACGCCCGCTCAGCGCGGTGTACTGATCGAGCGCGTCCTTGATGGTCGGTCCGCCGAACAGGTAGTAGTCGAGGCTGTGCCCCTTAACGCTGAACTGTACGCGGCTAACGTGATGCGACGCTACCTCGAACGAGACATTGCCGGGATGGTTGACCAGCACGCCATAGCCCTTGCTGGTGACGTAAAAGGGCACGTTCTTGTAGGCATACTCCGAGAGCGTGCCGCCGTCGGCGTTCCAAACATCGACCGACTGACCGTTCTTGACGAAAGCGCCAAAGCGCTCGCCCAAGCCGTAGACCGTCTCGCGCACGTCGAGCGTTAACTGATCGCGGAGATAAGTCTCGCCCTTCTGTGCGAACAGCCCGACTGCGCGCGGTTCGCTGCTGGTCAGCGGCTGACCGTCGCGCAAGTAGTCGATGCGCCACTGCCCACCTTCGGCGGAGACGACCACCGAGAGCCGTCCGGCGGTCAGCCAAGCGTGCGTTTCGTCCTGCCCGGTCGAGACGTCCGGGTTAGCGCGGGCGTAGTCGAGATCAAAGGCGGGTTGGGATGGACGCCGCCCTTTGAAGTGGGTCAACTGCACGCGGATCACCTCCGGCATCGGCGACGTGATCCGCGCGGTGATAATCGTGCCTTCGATATAGTTGGCACGGTGATTGATGACGTGATCGTAGCCGGTGATAACCAGCGCATCCGACTCGACCCGCACCTCGGCGTTGGTTGCCGGATAGATCGCCTCTGTACCCGGCAGCAAGCGCCACTGCCCTTCATCAAATTTCATGGTTCATCCTTTGGTGCAACTGAAAGTCTATTTGAGGCTGCCGACAGTGATCCCGCGAGACAGCGTTGGTTAGCGTGAAAAAAAGATACTTGAAAAAATATCCAACAGCAATCCCTTTCTCCGCGCCACCGAGCGCCGCAGGCGACGGGTGATCCCTACTTGATGCCGCTAGAGGCGAAGCTTTCGATAAAGCGGCGTTGAAACAGACTGAACAAGGAGTTCTGATTTTAAGGCACGGGCACCGACAGCTAGGCTGGGCGATCAGTCACGTTCAATGATGCCGTCGAGGAAGGCGACCGTTTTCTTGACCCCTTCCAGCGGCGCCATACTGACATCCTCGTGTTCGATGCTCAGCACGTCGTTGTAACCCACCTGCCGCAGCAGCAGCACGAAATCGCGCCACCAAGACTCGCCGTGCCCATAGCCCAGCGTGACGTAGTTCCACGCCCGCTCGCTGGCATGATCGCTGGTTTTGGTTTCCAGCCGGGTGGTCAGGGCGCTGTTCTGGGGATCGATGCGCGTATCTTTGGCGTGAACGTGATAGATCGCGCCCCGCAGTTGGCGAATTGCCGCCAGCGGATCACCACCCATCCACATCATATGGCTGGGGTCGAAGTTCGCACCGACCACGCTGCCCACCGCCTCGCGCAGCCGGAGCATCGTCGGGACGTTGTAAACCAGTTGATGACCGTGAGGCTCGATGCAGATCTGCTCGATGCCCAGATCAGCGGCGTAGCGCACCAAATCGCGCCAATACGGAATGGCGACTTCATGCCACTGATATTCAAGGATAGCGGTCGTCTCGCGGGGCCAAGCGACCGTGATCCAGTTCGGGTGGCTGTCGCCCGGCGCGGCGGGCAAGCCCGACATCATGACGACGCGGCGCACGCCGATCAAGCTTGCAAGCTGCATGGTCTTGCGCACGACGGCATCATGCGCAAGACCGCTCGCACCCGGCGCGAGCTGATTGCCGGAGCAGTTCAGGGCATCCACCGTCAAGCCCTGATCGTGGATGCGTCCAAGAAAGCTGCGGCGTTCCTCGTCACTTGCCAGCAACCGGTCAAGCTGAACGTGCGGCGCCGGACTCCAGTTTCCGCAGGGGAACTCTAGCTGTTGGATGCCTAAATCGGCAGCCGTCTTTACGAGATCCTCAAAACTTAAGTAGCCTAAACTGTCTGTCACCATCCCGATTTTCATGATCGCGCTCCCTGCGGCTCAAGAATAAGTATTGACCGGAACTCTCGAAAATTCGTGTTCGCCGCCGTCGCAGTGACCGCCGACGATCCCGATCTACTATAGCGCTTCGGCGAGCACGAAACGACGACCAAGCTGTCCGCGCGTTCGTGAGCGTGGGCATAATGGTCTCATCTTTAAGTTGACAGCCCACCGGCAGTTTCGTAAAATACTTCTACAACGAAATATTCTTCAGCGAACCTTTTTCGCCGAGCAAAGGACGTAATGCCTGCCAATTCGTCAGTCGCCAGTGATGCTTTACACAAGTTTCTGCTCATTTTTCGCCATTTACGCCAGACGGCGCGCAGTGTCGACGAGCAAGGGATTCGCGGTCGCCAGCTTGCGGTGCTCCAGTTCATACAGGAACAGGGTCCCGCGACCGTCACCGAGATTCAAAGCTATCTCTACACCAGCGCGAGCACCGCTTCGACGCTGATCACGCAGCTAGAGGATGCCGGTCACGTCGAGCGCACCCGATCCGACGCTGACAACCGGGTCGTGATCATCGACCTGACCGCTAGCGGTAGAGCACTAGCGGAGACGACCCCGGTCGCGGGGATCGGGCTGCTGCGCCGACGGCTGCCCACCCTACCCGAAGCACGCCTGCGCCTGATCGACGAGGCACTGGGCGAGATCATCCAGTTGATGGAGGTCACCGACCTAGAATGAAAGCACTCACGCGCATGATGCGCTATTTGCGTCCCTATCGTTGGGAGGTCGTGCTGGGCGTCGTGACCGTCGTCCTGCCGGTCTTGATGGAACTGCTGATCCCGCGACTGCTCCAGTCGGTGATCGACGACGGCATCCGGGCGAGCAACATGGACGCCATTTCGCGGGGCGCGCTGGTGATGATCATCGCGGCGCTGGTCAGCGCCGTCGCCACGCTGGGGCAAGGGTTCGTACGCGCGCGCGTCTCGCAAGGGATGGCGTTCGACATGCGCAACGACCTGTTCAAACACATCGAGTCACTGCCATTCGCTACACTGGATCAACTGCGCACCGGCGGCTTGATGACCCGCATTTCCAGCGACGTAGACATCATCCGGATGTTTTCCAGCAACGGCTTAGCGCTGCTGCTGCGCGCGCTGCTGATGATCATCGGCAGCACGGCGCTGGTGCTGATCGCCAACTGGCAGCTTGCCAGCATCATGATCGTCTGCCTGATCCTCGCTGGCATCATGATCTGGACGTTCACCAGCACGTCCAGCCCGCTGTTCAACGTCGTTCAGCAAAAGTTGGCGGCGCTCAACACGGTGATTCAGGAAAATCTGGCGGGCACGCATCTGGTGAAAGCCTTCGTGCGCGAGCGCTACGAAATCGAGCGTTTCCAAGTCCGCAACGTCGATTACATGGAGCGCAACATTCGCGTCGGGCGGATTTTGGCGCTGGTCATGCCGGTGCTGGCGGTCGTCACCAACGTCGGGCTGGTCGCGGTGATCTGGTTTGGCGGTATCGACGTGGTACACGGGCAGTTTTCTATCGGCGAATTGGTCGCCTTCAACAACTACCTGATGATCGGGATGGCGCCGGTGCTGCTGCTAGGCAACATGGTGACAATGGCTTCGCGCGCCGAAGCATCGTCGGCGCGGGTGCTGGAAGTCTTCGACACCAAGCCGCAGCAGTGGAGCAACGAGAACGCCTACAATCCCGCCCGGATGCAGGGACACATCGTCTTCGAGAACGTGACCTTCCACTATGGCAGCGACCACCAAGAGAACCGCGCCGTCGCCGACAACCTCGAAACCGACGACGATCAGCGGCGTGGCGACGTGCTGGACACAATCAGCTTTGAGGCGAAACCGGGACAGCAGATCGCGCTGCTCGGCGTAACCGGCGCGGGCAAGACAACGCTGGTCAACTTGATCAGCCGGTTCTACGACGCCAGCAGCGGGCGTATTCTGGTTGATGGCGTGGACGTGAAAGACTGGGACCCGGAAGCGCTGCGTTCGCAGATCGCCATCGTCATGCAGCAAACGCTGCTGTTCAGCGGCACCGTGCGCGAGAATATCGCCTACGGAAACCGGATGCGCCGCTCGCGGACGTGATCGTGGCGGCAAAAGCGGCGCAAGCGCACGATTTCATCAGCGCGATGCCGGACGGCTACGACAGTCCGGTCGAGGCACGCGGCGCGAACCTCTCCGGCGGGCAGAAGCAGCGGATCGCCATCGCCCGCGCCTTGATGGTCGCACCGCGTATCCTAATTTTGGACGACAGCACCAGTGCCGTCGATCTGGAAACCGAGATCAAAATTCAGGACGCGCTGGATGAACTGATGGCGGGCGCGACTTCGTTCATCATCGCCCAGCGGATCAACAGCGTGCTCAATGCCGACCAAATCCTGATCCTCGACAGCGGGCGGATCATCGCCAGAGGCAATCACGAACAACTGCTGCAAACGTCGCCGGTCTATCAGGATATTTTCCGGTCGCAGTTTGGCGCTGATGCCATCGAATTGATGCAGAGCCGTTCCTTTGAGATGGAGCAGAACGATCATGACTAGCCAACAGCCTCCTCGTGTTCGCCTAGGGCATGGCGGCGGCATGAACCTGACCGGCGAGGGCGCGAGCAACCTCGGCAAAACGCTCCGGCGCTTGTTCGGGTATCTGAAACCCTACTGGCGGCGCTTGAGCATCGTCGCGGTGCTGTCGCTGATCGGCACGCTGTGCAACCTCGCCGGACCAATCCTAATCGGTCGCGCGATTGACACGTTCATCGGGTCGGGCGATCTGGATGGCTTATGGGGGTTGGTGGTCGTCATGGCGCTGGTCTACATCGGCGGCGGCGTCTCCGGCGTGATTCAGGGGCAGATCATGGTCGGAGTCGGTCAGCATTTCGTCTCCGAACTGCGCAGCCGCCTGTTCAACCACTTTCAAACCCTATCGATGGACTATCACGATCATCACTCGGTCGGTGACTTGATGAGCCGCGTCGCCAACGATACCGACGCCATCAACCAAGCCATTTCCAATGGGTTGATCGATTTCACCACCAATATCTTACTGCTGGGCGGCATCATGATCGCCATGTTCGCGCTGAACTGGCAGTTGGCGCTGGGGACGGCAACGCTGCTGCCGATCATGCTGGCGATCACGGCGTGGGTGACGGAGTACAGCCGGAAAGCCTTCCGCCAAGTTCAGACCAACTTGGGCAACCTCAACAGCGTGATGGAAGAAAATATCGCCGGAATTCGGGTGGTCAAAGCCTTCGCCCACGAAGCCGCCACCTACGATCAATTCGTGGCGGTCAACGCCCAGTATAAGCGGGCGGGGACGCGCGCGGACGTGATCACGGCGGCGCTCGGTCCGATGTTCAACACGATGAACATCATCGTGATCGCGGCGGTGGCGCTGCTCGGCGGATGGCTGGCGCTGCAAGGGATCGTGCAGGTCGGCGTGATCGCCACCTTCGTGATCTACGTGCGCAATTTCTTCCAGCCGATGCGCGCGATTGCCATGCTCTACAACCAGCTTCAGTCGGCGCTGGCGGGCGCGGAGCGGATTTTCGTCGTGCTCGATGCCGAGCCGACGGTGCAGGACGCACCGGGCGCGCTGCCGCTGCCCCCGGTTCAGGGCGCGGTGGAGTTCGATCACGTCAGCTTCGAGTACCAGCCGGGCGAGCCGGTGCTGATCGACGTGAACCTTGAAGCGCAGCCGGGACAAACCATCGCGTTGGTCGGTCCGACCGGCGCAGGCAAGACCACGATCATCAGCTTGTTGAGCCGGTTCTACGACGTGACCGAAGGCGCGATCCGCATCGATGGGCAGGATATCCGCAGCGTGCAGCAGGAATCGATCCGCCAGCAGTTGGGGATCGTGCTGCAAGACACGTTCCTGTTTTCGGGGACGATTATGGAGAATATCCGCTACGGGCGGCTGGATGCGACCGAGGACGAGGTGATCGCCGCCGCGACGCTGGCGAACGCCGACCGTTTCATTAACCTCCTGCCCCAAGGCTATCAAACGGTGGTCTCGGAACAGGGGAACAATTTCAGTCACGGACAGCGGCAGCTTCTGGCAATCGCCCGCGCCGTGCTGGCGAATCCGCGTATTCTGATCCTCGACGAAGCGACCAGCAGCGTCGATACGCGCACCGAGGTTCAAATTCAAGAGGCACTGCTGCGGCTGCTGGAAGGTCGTACCGCCTTCGTGATCGCGCACCGGCTGAGCACGATCCGCAATGCCGATTTAGTGCTGGTGGTCAACGATCATCGGGTGATCGAGCGCGGGACGCACGACGAACTGATCGCCATGCACGGCTTCTACTACGACCTGTACATGAGTCAATTCCGGCGCTCGCGGCGGCAGATCGACGCGGCGGTCAATACAAACTAACCTCGACTTCGCTGAAAGGGCGCACAACCGTGCGCCCCTACGCGCTCACCTGTGTAGGATTTAGCTTGCGCCAAACAATTGCGCATGGCTGTTGTCGAGCACGGCTTCGATCTGCGCCATGACCTCGGCAGTCAGCTTAGGCACGAGTTCGAGCGCGTCGAAGTTTTCTTCAACTTGCGCGACCTTCGACGCCCCGGTGATCACGGTGCTGACGTGCGGATTCTTCGAGGCACCACGCCAGCGCCAGTTTGGGCATCGACGTGCCGAGTTCATCGGCAATCGGCACGAGCTGCTGGACTTTGGCGACTCGCGCTTGTCCATCATCGCTGAGCAGCATATTCTTGAGCCACTCGTAATTGGGCAGATTCATGCGGCTGTCGGCGGGAATGCCCTGATTGTATTTCCCGGTGAGCAACCCGCTCGCCAACGGCGACCAGATGGTCGTACCCAGCCCGATGGTATCGGGGTGATACAAACGCTTGTACTCCGTCTCGACCCGGTAGCGGTGGAACATGTTGTACTGCGGCTGCTCCATCGTCGGCGGGATCAAGTCATACTGACGGGCGACCGAGTAGGCTTCCATCAACTCTTGAACCGACCACTCGCTCGTGCCCCAGTAGAGCACGTCGCCGCGCTGGATCAATTCGGTCATAGCGCGAACCGTCTCCTCGACCGGGACTTCGGCGTCGGGGCGGTGACAAAAATAGAGGTCAAGATAGTCACACTGCAAGCGGTCAATCGCTTGATAGGCGGCTTCAAAAACGTGTTTGCGCGACAGCCCGCGCTGAATCGGCGACGGGTTTTCAAGGCTGCCGCCGAACACCTTGCTCGAAACGATGTAGCTGTCGCGCCGCCAACCCGCCTTTTGCAGCGCCTCGCCCATGATAGTTTCGGCGCGCCCTTGCGCATAAGCTTCGGCATTGTCGAAGAAATTGCAGCCGCGATCATACGCCGCCGCCATGATCTCCAGCGCGTCATCGACCCCAAGCTGCTGACCAAACGTCACCCACGCGCCAATCGACAGCGCACTGACCTTCAACCCTGATTTTCCTAAACGACGATATTCCACCAGACTGCCCTTTCCTTACGCTATCGTTGTTTGTTCCCAATCCTAACCGTTCCGACCGCTTGACCGCTAGGGGCGCGGACTCAGAACCAATCGATTGGACTCCGCTGCCGATCGCGGGCGCGAATGCCCGCTGTTTCGAGTTTGGCGCGCCGATTTCCCCCTCAGTCTTAGGTACTGAAAAACTCGTGCGAAACTTTTTCGCAGATCGCCAGTCGTTAGTGATAGTTATCCGCGCAACGGCGCTGAACCCATCCGCTGCCGATAACGACGTCGATCTATACGTAAGGAGACATGATGGCGAATCTGGATCGTTCCAAGAAAGCGCTGGTACGGGTCGCGCTGGTCAGCGGCAGCACAGTTGCCACACTGGTTGGCGCGCAAACGGTGGCGACCATCGACCAGACCGCGCGTCTGAACGATGTGATCCCGGTAGTCACCGAAGCCGCGCCCGCCCCTACGGCTACGATGCAGCCGACAGCCTTGGTCTTGCACCAAGCGCCGAGCGTCGTCCTGCTGCGCACGCCGCAGTCGCCGACGACCAACACCCGCTCGGTGAACACCGCCCCGGTGATCGCGCCGCCCGCCGCTCAGATGATCGTGCCGCCCAACCCGCAGGCGATCAGCGGACCCGCTCCAGTCGTCGTCCAACAACAGCAGCAGCAAGCACCAGCGGCGAGCCAGTCCAGCCGCTGAGCAACCCGATTAGCCCCAATTTCCATTTAGCTTAGAAGCAGCGAAAGGCTTTACGAATGAAACGGTACGCACTCTTGATGGCATTGATTTTCCTACTGGTGGCGGGACAAGCGTTCGCCGAAGATACCAGCCTCATCACACTGGACAACAGCAACCCAAGTATCAGCGCGACGATTAGTATGCCCGCCGATACGACCGGCGTCGTCACGGTCAGCATCAGCCGGGCGGCGGTTACGCTGACCGACGCGAACGGCAGCGTCGTCTTCTCGTCCGCCGACCCGCGCGTGCATTACGTCGAATTGAGTATCGCCCCCAATAGCGGCAGCCATACGCTGACCATTCAGCGACTGCCGGGCGAGACACTAGCATCGGCGCAAATCGGCTCGCAGGCGGATCTGACGCAGGTCACGCGCTCGCAGGACGTGCTGGTCGATACGCGGACGGTTGGTGCGCAACAGCTTAATCAGCAGCATCAGTTGAGCCTCGACGCCGTACATCCGGCGGATCAGGTGGCGCTGGACATTCAGCCGAACACGACCGGCTTGATCACGGCGAGCTTTCCCGGCGCAGTCGCCTCATCCCAACTGACTGACAACAGCGGTCTGTTGGTCGCCACCTCGTCGCGCGACGTGGATGGCTTCAACCTCATCCTCGACGGCGGGCGCTACGATCTAAGTGTGCAGGCGAACGCCGCCAACGGCAGCGTCGCGGCGGACGTGAGCGTGATGCCGAGCGATCAATTCGCGCTGCTGGGCGAACCGCAAGCGCCGGTTAACACGGCAGCGGTGCAGTCCGCATCATCAGCATCGAACTGCACCGCGACCGTCGCCAGCGGTTCGGTGAACCTGCGCAGCGGTCCCGGCACCGGCTACAGCGTGCTTAACTTCGGCTCGCAGGGGAGCCAGTACGCGGTCGGCGGCTTGAACCCCGAACAAAACTGGGTGGTCGTCGGCATGGACGGCGGCAGTTCAGCGTGGGTATCGCGCGACCTGACACAGATGAACGGTGACTGCTCGCAACTGCCGGTCTTCAACATTCCGCTGAAAGACGCGCCAGCCGCCTCGGTGGTTGTGCAGGTAATGCCTAGCTCGTCGAGCGGCAGCAGCACCAGCAGCAGCGGCTACCACGAAGACGAACACGAAGATGATCATCACAGCTCGGAGAGCGAACAGCACAACTCCGGCGACGATCACGGCGACGACTAGCTAAGGTATGAGTTCGGGCGGCTCGGTGCAAACTGAGCCGCCCGGTCAACCCGAACTCGAAAACAGAAGGAATAAACCCGTGATCAAACCGGCAAAGTGGATCGACCTGCTCGCCCTGATTTTCAGCCTCGTCGTGATCGGTGGGGCGGCGGTGTGGACGTTGCACAACGGCGTTTTTTCGGCAGCCAGCTTGAGCACCGACGAAAAGCTCGCCTGGCACCTGACCCGTTCGGCGGGTATCAGCGCTTACCTGCTGCTGTGCGCCTCGATGGTCTGGGGGCTGTTTGTCAGCGGGCAGCACGTCAAGGACTGGTCGCCGGGGACGCTCTCGCTGACCATGCACACCGCTATCGCATGGCTGGCGTTGGTGCTCGGCTTCACCCATGCCCTGCTGCTGCTGGGTGACACCTACTTTAGCTACACGCTCAAAGACGTGCTGATCCCCTTCATCGGACCGTATCGCCCGCTGGAAGTCGGGTTGGGGACGCTGGCGTTATGGCTGACGCTGGTCGTCACCTTGAGCTTTCAGGTCAAGCGGCGGATCGGGCATCGCGCGTGGCGCTGGATTCACTTGACCAGTTACGGCGCGTTCGCGATGGTCACGGTACACGCCTTGACCGCCGGAACCGACAGCGGACTGGTAGGCTTCCGGCTGCTGATCGGCATCGCCGTCGTGCTGGTCGTGCTGCTGCTCGGCATGCGCATGGGCAAAGCACAGGCGCGTCCAGCGCGTCGCTGATCGCCCAACCCTATGCCGGGGTCGTAAATCAAGCTAGGATCAGGTGGCGGACTGCGCGCGAAGCGCAGCGTCCCCATTCGCCGGATCACACTAACGGGATCACCACGCTGGCAGCCAACCGATGATCGTCATTGTCCTACCCGATATTCCCACTGAAGATCGTTTACTGGCGCAGGCGCGGACAGGCGATTCGGATGCGATCATGCAAATCTACGAGCAATATTTCCCGCCGGTTTATCAATTCATCCGCCTGCGTGTCGGCGATTCGACGCTGGCGGAAGATCTCGCCAGCGAAGTTTTCCTCAAGCTGGTGGATGCGCTGCGCGGTCGCAATGCGCCGCGTCACAGCCTGCGCGGGTGGATTTTTCGGGTCGCTCACAACGTCCTGAGCAGTCATTACGGCAAAATGCGGCGCTACCCGGTCACGTCGCTCGAGGAATGGGTTCCGTCGTCGGCGGACGACGACCCCGAAGTTCAGTTCATCCGCTCGCTCAATCTGGAACACGCGCGCCGGGCGCTGCGGATGCTCAACGCCGAGCAGCAGGAAGTGCTGGTTCTGCGTTTCGGGCAAAAGCTCGACTTGCAGGAGACTGCCGACATCATGGGCAAGTCCGTGAGCGCGATCAAATCGCTCCAATTCCGGGCGGTCAATACCCTGCGAAAATTCCTCGGCGATATGCATTTGGAAGTGACCAATGGCTGATCAAGACCTGCGTGAGGTGTTCAACGACTGCATCAACCGGTTGGCTGCCGGGCAGAGCATCGGCGACTGCCTGAGGGTTTACCCGCAGTATGCCGACGAACTGGAGCCGATGCTCGAAATCGGCGGCTTGGTCGCGCGGGCGCAGGCAAGCTCCTATGAGATTTCAGCGGCGCAAACGCGCGTCCGCACCCGGGTGAACGCTCAACTGCGGGCGCGCCCGGCGCATAATGCTTACGGTCGCTTGACCGCGCTGGTCGCCAGCTTGCTGGTCGTGTTTGCCGCCCTGTTCATCGCCGCAGAGAACAGCTTGCCGGGTGATCCGCTCTACAACGTCAAGCGCTTCAGCGAAGGCGCGCGCAGTTCGCTGATCGGCGAGCAGTTCGGCGGGCGGCGGCTGGACGAGATTCAGGCGCTGGAGACGCTCAAGCGACCGGAGCAAGTCGAATTCAGCGGTCAGGTCGAACAGATCGACGGGACGCAGTGGCGGATTGCCGATCTAGACATCCAAGTCGCGGCGGGAATCCCCGGCGCTGACGCGGCGGTCGTCGGCAGTATGGTGCAGGTCAGCGCCTATACCACTGATCAAGGTGACTTGATCGCCTCAGCGCTGGCGCTGATCAACCCGCCCAACTCGATTCCGGTCTTGACCGAGACGATCACGCCGCCACCTTCACCAACGCGGACACCGACCCCGACTTCAACCCCGGCACCGACAGTCTGTGCGCCGACGATGCCCTCCGGCTGGGCAAGCTACGTCATCCAACCGGGCGACACGGTTCCGAGCTTAGCTGCTCTAACTGGCGCGACGGTCGATCAAGTGGTCGCGGTCAACTGCCTGCCGCAGAACCAGAGAATTATCGCCGGGCAGACGATCTACTTGCCAAAACTCCTGCTGCCAGCGACGACGCTCGCACCGATCAGCCCGACCGATCCGCCACGCACCGAGAGCACGGCGCAGCCGACCGCCCAGCCGACCGATGATTCCGGACACGACAGCGGTGATGATCACAGTGGCGATGACTAGCGAGCCACCGGATAGACGGTCTGCCTGCTGGCGAATTTGCTGCCGACGACGATGCTCGCATCAATCAATCCGACTGATCCACCGCCCACCCACAATTCAGGGCATGACAGCAGCCACAGCCACGAAAGCGACAGCTACCGCTATTTGATGCCGCTGGTGGCAAAGCTCTCGATGAAGCGGCGCTGAAACAGCATGAACAAGATCACCAGCGGGGCGACCACGATGATCGTGCCCGCCATCAACTGCCCGTAGACCGCGCCGACGTCCGAGGTTTGGTAGAGCTTGTTTAACCCGACGGTCAGCGGGCGGATTTCCTCGGTGCGGGTGATGATGAAGGGCCACAGGAACTCGTTCCAGTGGCTGCTGATCGACACCAGCGCGAAGGCAACGTAAGACGGGATCGAGAGCGGAACGTAGACGCTGCGCATGATCTGAAGCCAGTTCGCGCCGTCGATCCGGGCGGCTTCCTCCAGCTCATACGGCACTTCGCGGAAACTCTGGCGCAGCAGCAGCACGCCGAACGCCGACCCCCAATAGGGCAGCATCAACGCCCAGCGCGTATCGAACAAGCCCAGTTCGCGGATGATGGCGAAGTTCTGCACCAGCAGCACCGCCGTCGGAATCATGATTTGCAGCAGGATCACGAACAACAGGAAATTGCGCCCGAAGAACTTGAGCCGCGCGAAAGCGTAGCCCGCCATCGTCACGGTGACGAACTGGACGACTAGGACGCCGACGACGAAGATCACCGTGTTGAGGTAGTGCCAACCCCACGGCGCGACGTTGAGCGCGCTGGCGTAATTCTCTAGCGTGATGGCGCTGCCGAAGAAGATGCCGCCGGAGGTGATCGGCTCGGAACGCGGGCGAAAGCTGACTAGTATCGCGAAGATCAACGGCAGCAGCCAGACAATCGAGGCGATCACGGTCAAGGCGGTCGCGCTGATACCGCCGAGTGAACGACGCTGTCGCTTAGTCATCTTCGCGCCCCCGTTCGAAAAAGACGAAATTGCTCACGGTGAAGACCAGCAAGATCAGCACGAGGACGACCGTCATAGCGTTGACGTAGCCCCAGTTGCGCCGCTCCGGGATGGTCTGGAAAATGTAGTAGAGCAGCAAATTACTGCGGTTGCCGGGGTTGCCCTGCCCCATCACTTGCAACTGCTCGACCGTCTGAAAGGCGAAAGTGAAGGCGATCACCAGCACGAACAGCGTCGTCCGGCGCAGCAGCGGGAGCGTCAGGCGAATCAGTTTTTGCAGTTCGTTCGCGCCGTCGAGTTCCGCCGCTTCGTACAAATCATGCGGGATATTCTGCAAGCCCGCCAAGTAAAAGATCATGTAGTAGCCGGTCTGCTTCCAGATATTGACGAGGATCACCGCCGCGAGCACAATATTCGGGTCGCCGAGCCAGTTGACGCCGCGCAGCCCGAACGACCGCAGCACCGTGTTGATCACGCCGACGGAGTCCGAGAACAGGAACGCCCAAATGCTCGCCGCGCCGATCAGCGGCAGCAGCGCCGGGTAAAACAGGCTGAAACGCCAAATCGACATCAGCCGCAGACGGCGATTCAGCAGCAGCGCGAACATCAGCGCCAGCGGCACCGCGACGATCACGGTGACGAAGGCGAAGACCAGCGTGTTGCCGACGATCAGCACGAAGTTCGAGCCGATGAAGTGGTCTGGGTTGAACAGGTCGATGTAGTTCTGCAAGCCGACGTAAACCGGCGGATCGCTCGCGCTGCGGGGCACTTTGTAGAGGCTGTCGATCACCGTGTTGACGGCAGGATAGAGCGTGAACGCGAACACGAAGATTAGCGTCGGCGCGATCAGAAAATATGGGAATAAACGCGCTCTCAGCGATTTGCCGGGTTTGGGGTTCGAGCGAGCGGACACAATTCAGGCTTGCTCCTAAAACAACGAGGCGACGCTTAGTGTACCGCGCCGCCTCAGATTGCATCAATTAGTCGATTTGAGAATTTGTAGGGGCGCAGCGCGCTGCGCCCCTACAATCTCACACTTGGTCGATTTGCTTACTTGTATTCCGCAAGCAGCGAGTCGATCTGCTGCTGTGCCGATGCCATCGCGCCAGCGGCGTCGGTCTCCGAGCCGGAGAGCACGGCGCTCAGCGTCTGGTTGATGATATTGGTCGTATCGACGCTGCGATAAGTCGCAAATTCGCGGTCAGCATACTGAAGCTGATCACGGGCGATGGTGTACTGCGGATGTTCGGTCCGCCAGCGACTTGAGCGGGTCGAGATCCCACGCGCTCGGACGGGCGGCGACATAGCCGGTCGCCGCGCCCCAGTCGGACTGGATTTCGGGCGAGGCGAGATACTGCGTCCACAGCCACGCCGCGTCAAGCTGCGCCTGCGTGTGCGGGTGATCGGGCGAGTCGAACATGTAGATGTTGCCGCCGCCGGTCGGCGTGCCGTAACCGGTGCCATCCGCACCCGCCGGACCGGAAGGCAGGTTGGCAACACCCACTTCAAACGGCGAGTTCTGGAGAATACCGGTCAAGCTGCCGGTGGTGTGATAGATCATGGCTGCCTGCCCCGCCTCGAACGCGGTCGGGGTATCGCCCCACAGGCTGCCGCCAACGGGACCGACTTTATATTCGGTACCCAGTTTGGTGGCGAAATCGAGCGCTTCCAGCACCTTCGGGTTGTCGAGGAAGACTTCGGTCGGGTCGGCGCTACCGATGTTCTGCCCGTAGGCGATGGCGAAGCTCTGGAACATCCAGATCGGGAAGCCACCCGCGAACGGCACCAGCAAGCCCCACTGCGAACCGTCGGCTTTGGTCAGCACTTGCGCCATCGTCAACAGTTCTTCGTTGTTGGTCGGCGGTGCGTCGAAACCAGCGTCCTTGAGCATCTGGACGTTGTAGTAGAGGATCGGCGTGCTGCGCTGGAACGGCAGCGACCAGATGGTGCCATCCGAGTCCTCGCTGTTGAGCAGCAGCGCCGGGAACTGGTCGTCCATGAACGCCTGCGGATCGTCCAGTTGATCGATGTAGGTCTGCACCGGGGTAATCGTGCCCGCTTCGGTGAAGGTCAGCAGGTCGGTCGAGAGCATCACCGCTACGTCGGGACCAGCGCCACCGCCCGACATTTCGGTCTGGATGGTCTGGGTCGTCTGCGTATATGATCCGGTATAGGTCAGATTGATGGTGATGTTCGGGTTCGCCGCGTGGAAGCTGTCGGCGTAGCCTTGCAGGATTTGCGCGGCTGGCGCATCCACCGCAACAGGATAGTAGAAATTGATCTCGATTGGAGCATCCTGCGCCATGACGCTCAACGGCGCAATGATCAACAAACTTAAAACGGCTAACAGCAATAATCGTTTCATCCGCATTCCATATTCTCCTTATCTAAGGTGATCCGCGCCGATTATAGCGAGTCCGATGTTAAGGGGGATAGTGGGGATCGGTTTACGAAGCCTTAAACAAGTCGCAGAAAGTCGGCGGATTGACAGGTCGAGCAATACGGCAAACCGGTGATCGTGGATGAGTGCGGCTATGAAGGCGACATCGGTATGCCGTGGGGATCGCTGTCAGCAGAGGCGCTGGTCGAATGCTTCTGGTTGGGTTTCGCCGTCGGGGGTTACGTCGGGCACGGCGAAACCTACTGGAACGCTGAAGAAAGGCTGTGGTGGTCTAAAGGTGGGGCACTTCAAGGCGAAAGCCCGGCGCGAATCGCCTTCTTGCGGCAGATCGTCGAAGCCGTACCGGCGCCGGGCTTATTCCCGCTCCAACCAGACCAGATTAGGCAGACCTTCCCGGAAGGGATTTACAAGGGCATGGCTGGCGGCGGTAATGGCGACGACTTCTTCCTGCTGTATCAAGGGCGGCATCAGCCGCGATCCCGCCGGATCACCCTGCCCGCCGGGAGCAGCTATCGCATCGACATCATCGATACTTGGGATATGACCATCGATCGGTTTGCCGATGCGGCAACCGGAACGGTCGAAGTGGCACTGCCAAGCAAGAAATATCTCGCCGTGCGCGTTGCTCGCACCCGGTGAAGCGCTCGTATTGACAATCTCGGTCGAGCGCCGTATTGTCACATGAATATAGATGCCGCTGAGGATTGATATGCATGTCGAATCTCAATAGAACATCACGCACTGAAGAGGTGCGCTTGATTACTAAAGTGGCTTATCTGTATTACATGCAGCGGCAGAAGCAGTCCGATATTGCCAAGCAGCTCGATATTTCGCAGGCGACCGTCTCGCGCGTGCTCAAACGCGCCGAGGACGAAGATATCGTCCGCATTACCGTGAACACGCCAACCGGCGTCTATGCTCAGCTTGAAAGCGACCTGTGCGCGCGCTACGGTCTCAAAGCCGCCATCGTCGTCGATTGCGCCGACGAAAGTGACGAGGCGGTCTTCGACCACATCGGCAGTGCCGCCGCCTACTACGTCGAAACCACGCTGGGTCACCATGAGGTGGTCGGGCTGTCGTCGTGGAGTTCGTCCCTGCTGGCGATGGTCAATGCCATGCATCCACTGGTCAAGGCGACCAACGCGAAAGTGGTTCAGTGTCTCGGCGGCGTCGGCAGCCCATCCGCCAAAATCTATGCCTCGCGCATCACCGAGCAGTTTGCCAATCTCGTTCAGGGCGAGGCGTTCTACCTGCCCGCGCCCGGTGTCGCCAGTTCGGTGCAAATGCGCGACGAACTCATGATCGACCCGTTCGTGCAGCAAGCCTTCAACCTGTTCGACCAGATCACGCTGGCGCTGGTGGGCATCGGCAGTGTCGAACCGTCCAAGCTGTTGATGAGCAGCGGTAACGTGTTCACACAGGAAGAACTCGCCATGCTGCAAGAGCGTGGCGCGGTGGGCGACATTTTCCTGCGTTTTTTTGATGGGCAGGGACAACCGGTGTCTACGCCGCTGAATGATCGGGTGATCAGTATGCAGCTTGCTCAGTTAAAACGAGTTCAAGCGCTCGGTTGGGATCGCGGGTGGCGCGCAAAACGAACGCCATCCTCGGCGCGATCCAAGGCGGGTGGATCAACATCTTGATCACCGATTATTTAACCGCCCAGCGGTTGATGCGCTGATCAGGCGTCTTTGGAGAACCGCAGCGGGTTCGTCGCAACGACATCCAGTGACGACTCCCCTCAAATTAAGAAAGGACAGCCAACTATGGAACTTCTCACCGTTAAAATTCAGAAACCTGAAGCGATCAACTTCATCCTCGGGCAATCCCATTTCATCAAGACCGTCGAGGATCTACACGAGGCACTGGTCACCGCCATACCCGGCGTGCAGTTCGGGCTGGCGTTTTGCGAGGCGTCCGGTCCGGCGCTGGTTCGCTACAGCGGCACGTCCGAAGCGATGATCGAGCTGGCGAAGCAGAACGCGCTCGCCCTTTCGGCGGGGCACAGTTTCATCATTTTTCTGCAAAACTGCTTTCCGGTCAACGTCTTGAACGCGGTCAAGCAGGTGCCTGAAGTCTGCCGTATCTTCTGCGCCACCGCGAACCCGGTCGAAGTCATCGTCGCCGAGACCGAGCAGGGTCGCGGCATTCTGGGCGTGATCGACGGGATCAAGTCCCTAGGAATCGAGACCGACGAGGATATTTCCGAGCGCAAAGCGATGCTGCGGCGCTTCGGCTACAAAATGTAATTGGCGCTTACCGAGCTGGTGAAGCTGATATCCCCCGCCGAGATCGTCCGCAGTGGCGGTCTCGGCAGGGTGCTTAGGTCAACGCCGGTTCGATTTGCAGGAAGCGTTCCAGCCAATTGCGCCGCCACGTCATCCGCAGCAGCAGCATCCAAATCAAAGTAATCAGCGCGATGGCAACGTAAGCCAGCACCGGCAGGTCGATCATCTCGAAGAATGCCCGAAGCGGCTCAATAGCGATCACGCTGATGAAACCAAGCAGCAGCCCGCCCGCGAGCAGAGTCGGACGCCAGTCGCCGCTGAATTCGTCACCGCCGACGAAATACTCGATGGGCGGCTCGACAAACACGATCAGGATCAAGCTGGCGAAGACAGTGAAGGTGGTTAAAGCCGTCTGGGCGACCAGATGCGCCACCTCGATTTGATAAGCGTTCGCCGAAGTCAGCGTATAGTCGATGCCGACGTATTCTTCAAAGCTAGCCATCGTCTCCGGCGTGACCGGAATGATCGAGACATCCATGAAGGCGATGAAGAAGCCCAAGACGTAGACCAGCGTGCCGAAAACCGAGACCGAGATCGCCGCCGGGACGACGAAGCGCGCGATCTCGCGGAGAAAGCCGTGCTTCGGGACAGGACCGGGACGCGCCCAGATAGCGAGGCACAACGTCGGCAGCCCCACGCCCAAAGCGACCAGCAGTGAGTTTTGCTTGGGGATAAAGGGAAAGCCCAGCCCGATCAACTCGATGGCGACGATCAGCAAGGCGGCATAGGTCACGCGGGTGAGGAACAAACGCAAGATGTCCTTCATGCCGTTGATGATGCGCTGACCTTCGTCGAAGGCGGCGGGCAAGGCGCTGAACGAGTCGTTGATCAGGATCATGTCGGCGACGCCGCGCGTCGCGGCGCTGCCGCTTTCCATCGCGATACCCAAGTTGGCTTTCTTGAGCGACAGCACGTCGTTGACGCCATCGCCGATCATGGCGACGTAGTGCTTTTTCTGCTGGAGCGCGCCGACCAGTCGTTCTTTTTGATCGGGCGTGATGCGTCCAAACACGGTCGTTTCGTCGGCGACCTGCGCGAACTGCGCGTCGTCCATGCCGACCAGATCCGTCCCGGAGACGTACTTCAGATCGCCATCGAAGCCCGCTTGCTTGGCGAGCGCGGCGACGGTCTGCGGGTCGTCGCCGGAGATGATCTTCAGCTTAATGCCATTCTGCCTGAACCCGGCAATCGTCTCGCGCAGATAGGGGCGCAGTTCGTCGCTGAAGCTGATCGCGCCGAGCAGCGTCAGCGATGGGAGTTCCGGTTCGCCCGCCGAATTATGCAGCGTCAGCACCTCCGGGTTGCGCGCAAACACCAAGACCCGCAGCCCGGCATCCGACCACGCCTCGATCTGTACCTGCGCGGCAGGATCAAGCTGGAGCTGGCTGCGCAGCATCGCCAGCGCGCCCAAGACGTAGACGCCGCGCATCAACTCGCTGTCGAACGCCAGCGCGCTCCACTTGAGCGCCGACGAAAACGGCACTTCGTCTACTGGCGATAGTTTGTCCCCGGCGATACCAGCGATGATCGCTTCGGAGGTCTTGTTGGTGGCGCTGGCGCTCGACGCGAAGCTGCCGATCAGGTGCTCTAGCTGCGCTTTGTCGATCCCAACCGGATAGATTTCATGATAGTTGATCTTGTTGGCGGTGAGCGTGCCGGTCTTGTCGGTGCAGAGCACGGTCACGTTGCTGAGCGACTCGACGGCGTTGGACTGCTGCACCAAAGCGCCGCGCTGGACGATCCGCAGCGCGCCCATCGCATAGGCGAGGATCACCATGAAGAACAAGCCGTTGGGCACCAACCCGGCGACGACCGCCGCCATCTGCACTTGGCGCAGGAACGGCAAGCCCGCAATGATCGAGCCGACCGCCATCGTCGAGCCGATGAACAGGGCGAGCAGCAGCAGAATACGCAGTAGAAAGTTGATCTCGCGCTGGAGCGGCGTGTAGGCAATCGAGAATTTGCGGGCATTCTGGGTCAATTTGTTGGCGAAGCATTCGTTGCCGACGCGCGTCGCCTCGTAGAGCACCGAACCAGCCACGCAAAAACTGCCTGACAGGATTTCGTCGCCATTCGACTTGGAAATGGCGTCCGATTCCCCGGTCAGCAGCGACTCGTCCACGTCGGCTTTGCCAGCGCCGACCACCACGCCATCGACGACGATTTGATCGCCCGGTCGCAGTTGCACGATATCGCCGACGACCAATTCCGAAGCATCCACTGTCCGCTCGTGACTCGCCCGGATGACGGTGATTTTGGGGCGCGTCAGGAGTGCGATTTTGTCAAGCTGGCGTTTGGCGCGGATCTCTTGATAGACGCCGATCAGGATGTTCAGGACGATCAACCCGACGCTGGTCACGGCATCGCCAACCCGCCCGATGCCAATCATCACACCACCGATCACAAACAGGATGATGTTGATCAGGTTGAGCACGTTATGGCGAATGATGTCGGCGTAAGAGCGGCTGGTCTCCAGCCGAACGTTATTGCCCTGACCGCCCTGTCGTCGCGCTAAGACCTCTTGTTCGGTCAGCCCGCTCCACGTTTGCTGCGCTGTTTGGGTCGTGGTCATGGTTCACCTGCCTTTGCCGGTAGGTCGAGCTTCATCAGGATGCAACACCGCGATGCGTTCGCGTTTCGACCGCATTATATACCGATTATTCACTGGAACCCCGACACGTCTACGAGGTTGTCCGTTTGGGGGCAGAACGAAAAAGTCGCCGAACGACCAGCGTTCGGCGGAACCATCACTCGCGTTAACTGACGATCACGGTCACAGGACGCAGCATTCATTACATTACGCACGATTTCGCAACCGGATTGGCATCATGCTGCGGGGTTGCGTCGTTGAAATCGGTTCCCAAACCCGCCCCACGCGGCGCGTTCTGCCGACGACGCAGGTCATCCGCACCCGCGTGAGCCAAAATCCGCCTGAAGCAACCCGGCGCTCACGCCGAACGGCAGCTTTCACTTCCGGCGTGAGCGGCGCGCCGAGGGTCGTGTCGCCCGGCTGAATGCCGATCAGCAGCGTCTCGCAGCCCAGTTCGGCACGGATGTACTGCGCGAACAGCGCCAGCGGCGTGGTATGGGTGCTCGCGCCAAAGCCATTGATAGCGTTCAGGTCGATCAAGCGAATGTCACCCGGCGCGAGATCCATCTGCACGGCGTCGATCAGGATCACGCGGTCGGGCTGGAAGCGCCGCAGTTGATAGCTGTGGTTCTCCGGCGCTGGTTCGGCTTCGATGGGCAGCAAACGTGGCGGCGCCGCCACCGGCGTGAGTTCCGTCGCTGGCGCGCGCACGAGCGAGCGCCGGACCAAGCAGCGCCAGCATGAACGGCGCATCGTAAGCGAAAAGCTGCGTCAGCGTGCGGATCGCCCCCATCATCGAGAAACTGTCGTTGCCGTCCGTCCCGGCGATGCTGGTGCAGATGGTCAGCAGGCTGAGCAGGTAAATCGTCACGATCAAGTCGCCGGAGAAGCCGTAGACCGGCGCTGTTGAAGCCCTATCGACGCGAAGCCTAGAAATTGCATTCTGCCCGAAAATCATAACTCGCTGAAAATCCTGCCCCAGCTTATTGGGGCAGCGCTGACTCGACTTGTACCAACGCGTCGGGCGAGAGCGTCAAGCCTGCCTGCTCCAACGCCAGCAGCGCCGCGCCGACCACCGGCGACGCCAGCGGGTAGCTCACTTGCGCATCCGGCACGGCAGCCTCAATCGCCGCCGCGACCTGTTCCCGATACCACCCGCCGCCGACCAGCCCGCCGACCGGAACGACCGGAAACGCACCGCTCAAGCGCAGATGATCCGCCGTCGCCTTGACCATCAACGCTAGTTCAGCGCAGCCACGCTCGACGATGGCGCGAGCGACGGCGTCTTGCTCCGCGACGCGGACGACGATCCGGGCGAGTTGGGCGATCCCGCCGAAGTTCAGCGTCGGGTAGTACACGCTGTGCATCAGCCCAAGCTCGTCGTCCAGCCCCAGCGATTCTCAGGACTGGATCAGTCAGCGCCGTCGCCACGCCGCGCCCGTCGTAGGCGCGAATTACGGCTTCCAGTGCTTGCTGTCCCAGATAAAAGCCGCTGCCGTAGTCGTCCATGATGTAGCCCCAGCCACCGCTGCGCCACGACTCAGCGGCGGCATTGCGCCCATAGCAGGATGACCCGGTGCCGACGATCAGCGCGATACCGGGCGCGCCCGCCGTGCCTCCTGCCAGCGCCACGCGCACGTCGTAATCAATGCCGATGGGCGCGGCAGGATTAAGCTCTAACCCGGTCAGCATTCCCCGGATGACTTCAATGTCGCTCGGCGAGCTGATGCCCCCCATGCCCACGAAGAGGCTGTCAATCGCGCGCGTGCCGCAGGACTGGCACGCCACACGGATCGCCTGCTGCAGATTCGCCGTCCCGATTTGGAGATCGACGGCGTCGGGCTTGGACGCCTCACTGACGGCATAGCCAATTATCCGACCTGATTCATCGACCACAATGCAGCGGGTATGCGTCCCACCACCGTCGACACCGAGTGCGAGTACCATGCGCTCCATCTGCTCCTTCGGCTGATCCGCGCCTGCGCGCGGCTGCAAATAGCGCCTATTCTACCCGCAGACAGCGCGCTGCGACACGTCGCGCCGGGATTTCGCGACTGACGGTTTTCCTGCCTCTCGTTTGGTGATCTACTTCGCGCCCAACTGGAAAATCGTCGTCGTCCGGTAGGTGTCGCCAGGTTCGAGCCGCGTGCTGGGCCAATCCGGATGATTGGGCGAATCGGGGAAGTGCTGCGTTTCCAGCGCGCAGCCGTCGCCCTGCCGATAGAAGTGCCCGCTCGGTCCGATCCACGGCTGAGTCGGATTGCTCCACTGCCCGAAGTAATTGCCAACATAGACTTAAATCGCTGGCTCAGTCGTCCAGATTTCCAGCGTGCGACCAAGACTCGGCTCGTAGAGGATGGCTGCCCGCAGCATCGACGTGTCCGTCAGGTCGGCGCGGTTGAGCACGAAATTGTGGTCGATACCGCGCGCCTCTCCACCCATCAACTGCGGATCAGATGAGCGGGTCACCGGACCGATCACGGTGGGCGTGCGGAAATCAAAGGGCGTCCCCTCGACGTGCGCAATCTCCCCGGTCGGGATCTGATGTTCATCCGTAGGCGTGAAGCGATCTGCATTAATCCAGAGGATCTGGTCATCGACGGTGCCGGTGCCTTCACCTTTAAGGTTCCAGTAGGAATGGTTGGTCAGGTTGATGATCGTCGGCTGGTCGGTGGTGGCGCTGTAATCGAGCCGCAGCGCGTTCTTGTTGGTCAGCGTGTAGACGACAGTCACGTCAAGGTTGCCAGGATAGCCAGCTTCCATGTCGGCGCTGAAATAGCGCAAGGTTAAGGCAACGCCGTCATCGGTTTCGCTGGCTTGGGCAGTCCAAACGACTTTGTCGAACCCCTTCGCCCCGCCGTGCAGCGAGCTCGAACCATTGTTCAGGGCAAGCGTGTAGTCCACGCCATCGAGCGAGAACTTGCCCCCGGCGATGCGATTGCCGAACCGCCCAATTAGCGCACCGAAGAAACTGGCATTGCGAGTCTCGTAGTCCTGAAGCCGGGAGAAGCCGAGGACGACGTTGGTCAGATTGCCATAGCGATCCGGCGCTTTCACCGAGGCGAGAATGCCGCCGTAGGTGATAATTTTGACTTCCAGACCGTTGACATTAGTCAGCGTGTATTGCTCGACCGACCTGCCATCGGCAGTCGTCCCGTAATTACTTTTGCTGATTGTTGCTCCGTTTGCCATGATTGAACCCGTCACTAACAGAATAAGGATGACCACCAATGCTAACGTGGGGGTGCTCAGTAGCGCAATCAAACCATCCCCTTCTCCATCGACCGTTGAGCCTGACGCTATCCAGCAGGACAATGGTCACTTGCGGTGTTTAACCAATCGATCACCCATTTGCCATGACGCCGGACATCCGCCGGGAAGCCTCAGCGGTCAGATTCAGCGCAACTTGCCCAACTGCTTGACAAACTTTCAAAATCGCAATACTCTAATTGAAACGGTTCAATTTTTGATAAAGTGCGTTCTTGATGCCAACTATTCGTGATGTCGCCCGTTATGCCAAAGTCTCGGTTGGGACTGTCTCCAACGTGATCAACGACAGCCCGCTGGTCAAAGACGAAACGCGGCAGCGCGTGCTCGCAGCCATCGAACTGCTGAACTTTCACCCGGCAGCGGCGGCTCGCAGCCTGAGCACCAACCGCACCAACACCATCGGCATGGTGCGAACCGAACTACGCCCCTACAACACCAAAATCGAATTCGACCCGATGGTGCAAGAACTGATCAACGGCGTCACGACCGAAGCCATTGACAGCGGCATCGGGCTGACCTTCTGGACGATCCCGGTCGGCGCGAAGGAAATGGCGCTCTACCGCCGCTTGATCGCCGCACGGCAGGTCGATGGATTGATCCTGTTCGCTCCGCGCGAGCACGATCCACGCATCGCTTACATGCAAGAACACAACTTCCCATTCGTCGTCTTCGGGCGCAATACCAGCCAGCGCGGGTTCCACTGGATCGACGTGGACGGCGCTTACGGCGTGCGGCTGGCGGTGCAGCACCTCGCCGACCTCGGACACCGGCGAATCGGCTATCTCGCGCCGCCCTCGGAGCAATCACTCTCGGAGCAGCGCTGGGCGGGGTTCCGGCAAGGGATGCAAGAGCATAATCTACCGGTTGACGGCGATCTCGTCTTCGAGGGCGATTTCACCGAGCGCACCGGGCAGCTAGGGACGCATTACTTGCTGAGCCAAGCCGAGCCACCGACCGCGATCATCTGCAATAACGACCGGATGGCGTTCGGAGCGATGCGCGAAATCCAGTCGCGCGGGCTGACGGTCGGCGACGACGTGTCAGTGGTCGGCTTTGACGACATCGCGCTCGCACGCTACAGCCACCCGGCTTTGACAACCATCCAGCAGCCCGTGCAGGAGATCGGACGGCTGTTGTTCCAACTCCTGCTCGACGTGATCGAGGATCGCCCGACCGACGGCTTAAGCGGTCGGCTGATCCAGCCGAGTCTGCAAATTCGGCAGACGACCCAACCCTTACGCTAAGACGCTACCTCATGATTGAAGCGGTTCAAAAGAAGGGAGTCAGCACAGCAAAGAAGTGGAACAACTCAATACAGATCACCTTTCGTCGAAATTAGTCACTTAGAGGAGCATTCTCAATCATGCGTTTACGCACCCTATCCCTGATCGTCGCCAGCATGGTGCTCGTCGTGCTGATCGGCGCGGCGCCAATTGCCGCACAAGACACCGTGACCATCAACTTCTGGCACACTTACAACGAAGTTTCGCCGGAAAACGACACGCTGGTCAACACCTTGATCCCCATGTTCGAGGCGGAACACCCGAATATTCACGTCGAATCCGTGCCCTACCCCTACGACGGCTTCCGTCAAGCGCTGCTGACCGCTGCTGCCGGTGGTGCGGGTCCCGACCTCGTCCGGCTGGACATCATCTGGTCGCCGGAGTTTGCGGCGCAGGGCTTCCTCGCCAACCTGAGCGAGACCATGCCCGACTTCCAGACCTATGCCGACGCCGTGTTCCCCGGTCCGCTCTCGACCAATGCCTACAACAATGCTTACTATGGGCTGCCACTGGACACCAACACGCGCGTGTTCATCTACAACCCGGCGCTGTACACCGAAGCCGGGATCGACGCGCCGCCGGAAACCATCGACGACCTGAAGGCGCAGTGTGACGCGGTCAAGGCGCTCGGCGACGACCACTTCCTGTTCAGCGACAGCGGCACGGGCGGCTGGAATTTGCTGCCGTGGATTTGGAGCTTTGGCGGCGACATTGACCAGCCCCGATATGACGACCTCGACCGGTTACATCAACGGCGAGAAGACGGTCGCGGCGATCCAGTTCCTGACCGACATGATCAGCTCCGGCTGCTTCTCCGACGGCTTCATCGGCAGCGGCATCGACACCTGGGCAGGCTACTTCGGCGGCACGATCGGTTCGATGCTTGAAGGTCCGTGGCTCTACCCCACCGCCGACAGTCAATACCCTGACTTCAACATCGGCGCGGCGCTGATGCCTGCGGGCGACGGCGGTCACGTTTCGGTCGTCGGCGGCGAGAACATCGTCATGTACGCCAACAGCGCGCACCCCGAAGAAGCGATGGAATTCCTGCGCTTCACGCAGAGCGCAGATTATCAACTGGCGATGTCGAAGGTCGGGCAGTTGACCGTGCTCAACAGCCTGCTTGATGACCCGTACTTCACCGATCACCCGTACTACGGCATCTTCCTCCAACAATTGCAGACCGCGAAGGCGCGCACGCCCGTCCCGAACTACAATGAAATCGAGTCGGTGCTGAGCGACGCCGCTCAACTGGCGCTGCGTGGTGAAATGTCGGCGCAAGAAGCGATGGACGCCGCCGCCGAAGAAATCGACTCACTGCTGGCGCAAAACCAGTCGTAACTTTTGCCCCAATGGGGTGAATCCGGTTCCGGTAGGGGCGCAGCGCGCTGCGCCCCTACGAACCACCCCGCGTTAAATCAGGAGGCAGCCTTCCACCATGAATACCCCTGCAACCGGCACGCGCTCGTCCGCACTGTTAGCAGCACACCCGCCGCGCAAGCGACGCGGGAAGATGTACTATCGCTGGTACGTGCCCTATCTGTTTCTGCTGCCGGGGATGGCGCTCTACCTGTTGTGGACGGTTTACCCGCTGTTCTACCAGCTTTACATCAGCTTCTTCAACTGGAAGATCACGCCCGGTCAGGTCAGCCAATTCGTCGGCTTCGCCAATTATCAAGCCGCCTTGCCGACAAAACCTTCTGGCTGGCGCTGCGCAACACCGCCATATACGCCGTCGTCACCGTCGCCGGGCAGATGATCGTCGGGCTGGCGCTGGCGGTGCTGGTGCATCGCGTCGTGATCGGCAAAACAGTCTTCCGCACCATTTACTATTTGCCGGTCGTCACCTCGTGGGTCGTGGTCAGCTTTCTGTTCCTGTACCTGTTCAGCCCCGGCGAATCCGGCTTGATCAATTTCGTGCTGCTGAAACTCGGCATCCTCAAGCAGCCGATCTCGTGGATGGCGAACGGCGACACCGCGTGGATTGCGATCTACAGCTGGGCATCTGGAAAGGCATGGGCTGGGCGATGATGATCTTCCTCGCCGCGCTGCAAGGCATCCCGACCGAACTTTACGAAGCCGCCGCCATCGACGGCGCGAGCGAATGGAAGCGCTTCAGCTATTTGACGCTGCCGCTGATCCGGCGGACGACCATGTTCGTGTTGGTCGCGCTGATGATCGGCGGGTTTCAGGTCTTCCTCTCGGTGCTGATCATCACCGGCGGCGGTCCGCTGCATCGCACCGAAGTCGCGCTGACCTACATGTTCGACCAAGCTTTCGGCAACCTCAAGTTCGGCTACGGCGCGGCGCTGAGCTATATCCTCGCCGGAGTGATCGTGCTGGTAAGCGTGGTGCAAATGCGCTTCTTCAACCGGCGCGATAACGAAGTGGAGTATTAACCATGCTTGCGACCGACCGCAGCCAACAACGCCTGTTCAACTTGATCGTGTTCGCAGCGCTGTGCATCGGCGTGATCATCGCTATCGCGCCGCTGCTGTACATGGTCTCGACCGCCTTCAAAGGCTCCGCCTATGTGCAGGAAGTCCCGCCGCGCTTCATCCCGGAAAACCCGACGCTGGAAAACTTCCAGATCGCCTTCACCAGCCGCAATTTCGGGCGCGCGCTGCTCAACAGCACCCTCGTCGCCATCGCCACCGCCGTGATCGTGACGGTGCTGGCGTCGATGATGGCGTACAGCTTCGCCCGCTTCGACTTTCCCGGCAAAAAGGCGATCTTCGCCGTGCTGCTGGCGATGCTGATGATCCCCGGCGTCGTGCTGCTGATCCCGCAGTTCATCTTGGCGAAAAATCTGGGGCTGCTCAACAGCCTGCCGGGATTGATCCTCGTCTACAGCGCGGGACCACTGGCGTTTAACACCTTCCTGCTGCGCGGATTCTTCGAGAACCTGCCGCGCGAGTTGGAAGAATCCGCGGTGATCGACGGAGCGAACTCGCTGACGATCTTTCTGCGCGTGATGCTGCCGCTGGCAGCGCCTGCCGTCAGCACGGTCGCCGTCTTCAGCTTCCTGGGTGCATGGGACGAATACATCCTGGCGCTGAACTTCCTGACCGACCAGAGCTTGCGCACGCTGCCGATTGCGATTGCCAATTTCCGGGGCACTCACGCGACCAACTGGGGCTTGGTCTTCGCCGGGTCGCTGACGGCGGTGATCCCAACAGTGCTGTTGTTCATCTTCTTCCAGCGCTATTTCATTCAAGGCTTGACCAGCGGGGCGGTGCGTGGGTGAAACGCTGGCTGCTGGTACTGATCGCACTCGTTCTGTTGAAAGGAACTTTCGTGTATGCTGTCTCCACGACCGTGACGGTCACACCCGATAAGAGCTTCTACCACCCCGGCGAAATCGTCACTCTGCACATACAGACGACCACCCCCGATGCCGTCCGCGTTGAGGCGCAGATCAGCTACTTGAGCCGGACGGTCGCTACGCTGAGTGCGCCGCTGATCGATGGTCAAGCTGACTTGACGTGGCAGCCGCCCGCTGAATCGCCGCGCGGCTACGGGCTTGACCTGACGATTTACGGGGCAGATGAGGCGGTACTGGCGACGACTTCGACCGCCTTCGACATACTCGACCGCTGGATCGATGCGCCGCGCTACGGCTTCCTCAGCGATTTCACGCCGCAGCGCGCGGGCGACGCCGAAACGCTCGACTGGCTGCTGAAGCACCACATCAACGGCTTGCAGTTCTACGACTGGCAGTATCGCTGGGAAGACCTGCTGCCCGACGACAACAGCTTCAGCGATGGCATGGGACGCCCGCTTTCGCTCGAAACCGTCACCCACTTGATCGACTTGGCGCATACCGGCAATATCGCCGCCATGCCCTACAGCGCGATCTACGGCGCGTCGATGCCGTTCTACGAGACGCATAAGGATTGGGCGCTGGTCAGCGCGCACGGCGATCTGTTCACGCTGGGCGGCTTTATCGCCATCCTCGACCCGACGCCCGGTTCGGCGTGGAATGCGCATCTGCTGGCGGAATATGCCGACGTGCTCGACCACACCGCCTTCGACGGCATCCACATCGACCAGTACGGCGCGCCCAAGACCGCCTTCGACACGGCGGGCAATCCGGTCGATCTGGCGGAAGTCTTTCCGCAGTTCATCGACCAGACCGCCGCGCTGGTGAGCGAGAAGCGTGGCAGCGACGGCGTGACGATTTTCAACTGCGTCGGCAACTGGCCCGTCGAAACGGTCGCGCCGTCGAACGAGGACGCGGTTTACATCGAGGTCTGGTCGCCCTACACCGATTACCTCGACTTGAACCGGATCATCGCCAACGCCGAGCATTGGGGCGGCGGCAAGCCGGTGATCATCGCCGCCTATATCGACCCGGCACAGGCGATCAACTGGCGGTTGGCGAACGCCGTGATCTTCGCCAGCGGTGCAACCTACATCGAAACCGGCGAGCCGAACGCGCTGCTGGCTGATCCGTACTTCCCGAAGTACGGCACGCTCAATGCCGACGACCAAGCCCTCTTCCAGCGCTACTACGATTTCATCGTGCGCTACGAGAACGTACTCGCGCTGGGCACCAGCGCCGCCGCCAATGATCGCGCGCGCGCCGTCGATCTCGCCGCCAACGGGGTCGAAGTGCGGACTAGCGGCATCCGCGCTAAGGGGCGCGTCGTGCCAATTGTTCGCGCGGGTGCCGATTTTGAAACGTATAACCTGCTGAACTTCGTCGGCATCGATGACTCGGCGTGGAACGGCAAGACCACCATCGCGCCGACGCCGTTCGAGAACCTTGCCGTGAATATCGACGTAACACGCGCAGTCAAGGCGGTCTGGGCGGCGTCGCCGGACAGCGCCGTGACCATGAGCGCGCAGTCGTTACCCTTTTCCGTCAGCGCGCGCGTGCTCAGCGTGACGCTGCCGCACCTCGATACGTGGAGCATGATCGTCGTGGAGTACGCCGAATGAATCGTGAACGAATGGGATTGCGCGACCGCATTTACTATCGCAGTCAGCAGGTGATCCTCGACAATCAGCAGCCGGGCGGGGGGTATCTCGCTTGCCCGCACATGCCCGATTACCAGTTCTCGTGGTTTCGTGACGGATCGTTCGTCGCCTACGCCCTGACCCTCAACGGGCAGAGCGCGCCGATCAGCCACCCCAGCGGCACCGCTGCTCAGTGGGACAGCGCCGGACGCTTCCATGACTGGTGCGTCCGCATGATCAACCAGCGCGCCGAGAAGCTGGAACGCACGATTGCCCGCGCCAAACGCGGCGAAGCCATCCTCCCCGGCGACACGCTCAACGCCCGCTACACCGACGATGGCGACGCGGGTCCCGCGGACTGGCCCGAATTTCAACTGGACGGTCCGGCGATCTGGTTGTGGTCGCTGGCGAAGTACGTCGAAATCTGCCGAATGACTCCCCTGCCGGTCAACTGGGAACGCGCGGTCGAACTCGCGGCGCGTTATCTCGCCGCCATCTGGCAGACTCCCTGTAATGACTGCTGGGAAGAACGCGGCGGCGACCTCCACGTCAGTACCATCGCCGCGATCTACGCCGGGCTGGGGGCGGCGCAAGCGCTCGTGCCGCGCCTCGACTTCAGCGCCACCCGTCAAGCGATCAAGGATTTCGTTCTGACGCACGGGATCACCCCCGGCGGCGAACTGGCGAAATCGGTCGGGCTGGATCAAGTCGATGCGAACCTGCTCATGGCAGCGCTGCCGGAATACGGCTTGCTTGCCCCTGAAGATCCGCTGATGGTGCGGACGGTCGCGCGGATCGAGCGCGATCTAGTGGCGGAGGGGCACGGGGTTCATCGCCATGTCGAGGACACTTACTACGGTGGCGGCGCGTGGGTGCTGCTCGGCTTGTGGTTGGCATGGTATTACCAGCAAGTCGGGCGCGACGACCGCGCCCAAGCCTTGATCGAATGGGCGGAAGCGCACGCCGACGCCGAAGGCAACCTGCCGGAGCAGGTCAAGGACGTGATGTTCGCGCCGGATTACTACGATCACTGGGTCGAGATTCGGGGGGAGATCGCTAATCCCCTCCTGTGGACTCATGCTCAGTATCTGCTGTGCCGCGACACCAGCGCCAGCAGGTTACAGTAACACTTATTTTGCCGTTATCGGCGGACGGTTCATGAGATGCGCTCATGCTTGACCACGAAAGGGCGCTGAGCAGCCGCGTTTTTGTGCGTGCGCCCAATCGAAATCACCATCGGCGTTCCCGTGATCGGGTCAGGGATAATCTGGCAGTCGATGCCGAACACGTCGCGCACCAGCGCCTCGTCGATCACCGCTCCCGGCTTACCTTGTGCGGCGATCTTCCCATCCTTGATCGCGATCAAGTGGTCGGCGTAGCGGCAGGCGTGATTGAGGTCGTGCAGCACCATGACCATCGTCTTGCCGCGCTCGACGTTGAGGTCGTGCAGCAGGTCGAGCACCTCGATCTGGTAGGCGAGGTCGAGGAAGGTCGTCGGCTCGTCTAGCAGGATCAAGTCGCTGTCCTGCGCCAACGTCATTGCGATCCAGGCACGCTGCCGCTGCCCGCCGGAGAGCGCATCAACCGGACGATCCGCATACGGCGTCATCGTCGTGATCTCCAACGCCTCGGCGGTGATGCGCTCGTCTTCCGCCGACCACTGCTGTAACCAGCCTTGATGCGGGTAGCGCCCCTGCGCGACCAGTTCGTGAACGGTCAAACCCTCCGGTGCGACCGGTCCCTGCGGCAGAATACCAAGCCGCTTCGCCAGTTCTTTGGTCGGCAGCTTCCAGATATCTTGGCTTTCCAGCAGGACGCTCCCCGCGCGCGGCTTGAGCAGACGTGAAATCCCGCGCAGCAGCGTCGATTTACCGCAGCCGTTCGGCCCGACCAGCGCCGTGATCTGCCCGTCGGGGATCGTCACGCTCAAGCCCTCGATGATCGCCGCACCGTCGTAGGCGAGCGTTAGCTCATTGCACGGAGTTCGGCCACAGCAAACCTCTCTACAACTCAATTGCTTACGGGTAAGTGCGTTAGCGATTCCGGCTGCGGTACAGCAAATACATGAAGTACGGCGCGCCGATCATGGCGGTGACGATGCCGACCGGCAGTTCGCTCGGCGCGACCACCGCCCGCCCGATCAAGTCAGCCAGCATCACCAGCGCGCCACCCAACACGGCGCTGATCGGGATCAACCCCTCGTGCGACGGACCCACCAACCGGCGAGCGATGTGCGGCGCGACCAAGCCGACGAAACCAATCGTTCCAGCGACGGCGACGGCTGCCGCTGCCAGCGCCACGCTGACGACCAGCAGCAAGCCGCGCTGCCGCTCGACGCGCAGCCCCAAACCCTTCGCCGGGTCGTCGCCGAGATTGAGCAGGTTCAGCGAGCGCGCCAACACCAACGCCAGCGGCAGGCAGACGAGCAGCCATGCGCCGAGCGCGTAGACGTGTTCCCACTTGCGCCCGTAAACACTGCCCGTCAGCCAGACGTAAGCCTGCTGCACGTCGGTGATGTTGCCGAACAGCAGCATGATCGTCGTCAACGCGCCGACCAGCGACTGCACGGCGATCCCGATCAGGATCAGCCGAATCGGGGAGGTGCTGCCCTTCTTCCACGCGAACAGATAGATCACGCCCGCCGCCAACAGCGCTCCAGCAAAGGCGGCGAACGGCAGCAAGCTGATCGGCACGCTCTTGAGCCAGACGATCAAGCTGACTGCGACCAACGCCGCGCCACCACTAACACCGAGCAGGTAAGGGTCAGCCAGCGGGTTACGGGTGATGCCCTGCATGATCGCGCCGGAGATCGCTAACGCTGCGCCCACCAGAAACGCCAGCACGATGCGCGGCAGCCGAAAGCTGTTCACGACCAGCCGCAGGTTGGCGTAGTCGGGGTTGTCTTGATTAACGTTCAGGATCGTGCGGACGACTTCCAGCGGCGGGATGTCGTATTCGCCGTAACTGACGCTAGCGATCAGTGTGCCGAGCGCGAACAACAGGATCAGCACGGCGACCAGCGGCACGCGCCGATCCACGCGGTACGAAAACGGCGGACGGCGCAGCCGCAGCGTAATCCACGTCGGTTGCGGGTGATCGGGTGTCGTCATCATTTTACCGTAGCTGACGCCGTGCTAGCAGAATAAAGAACGGCGCGCCGACCAGCGCCATGATCACGCCAACCGGCAGTTCTTGCGGGCGGATCACGATCCGCGCGCCCACGTCCGCCACCGTGACCAGTATTCCGCCCAGCAGCGCCGAGTACGGGATGATCCAGCGGTAGTCGACGCCGACGATAAAGCGGACGAGATGCGGAATCACCAGCCCGACGAAGCCAATCGGTCCCGCCAGCGCGACCGCGCCACCCGCCAGCAGCACCACCATCAGCGCGGCAGCGGCTTTGACCCAACCCGTATTCTGCCCCAAGCCTTTCGCCACGTCGTCGCCCAGACTGGTCGTCGTGATCTGGCGGCTGATCAGTAGCGCACCGATCAGCCCGGCGATCATGTAGGGCGCTGTCTGCGCCAGCAGCGCCATGTCGCGCCCCGCCAGCGACCCCGCCGTCCAAAAACGAATCTGGTCGAGCGTCTCGCGGTCATGGATCAGAATCGCCGTCGTGAACGACGAGATGAAGGCGGTCAGAATCACGCCTGCCAGCGTCAAGCGCAGCGGCGTCGCCCCGCCCCGCCCCATCGAGCCGAGGGCGTAGACCAGCACCGCCGCCACCGCCGCACCGATGAAACCGAAGAAGGCGTAAGCGGAAAGCGGCAGATCCCCCAGCAGGAACACCGCCAGCACGACGGCAAAGGCTGCCCCGCTATTGATGCCGAGAATGCCCGAGTCCGCCAGCGGGTTGCGCGTCAAGCCCTGCATGATCGCGCCCGCGACCGCCAGCGCCGCCCCGACGATCACGCCGGAGAGCACGCGCGGCAGCCGCACCGTCTGGATGATCACGTGCTGAAACGAGCCGTCCGGCGCGAAGATCGCGGCGAAGACGGTGCTCGGCGCGATATCCGCCGCGCCGAGCGTGATACTCCACAACAAGCAGACGACCAACAAGCCGAGGCAGACGAGCAGTCCCGGCAGCAGCAAGGCGCGGCTGCCGAGAATGCGTTGGCTGTTATGGTGAGCGGATTTTACACGAGTGGTCATGCCCTGCTCGCTGACACTATGAGGCTGGCTCCGCCGTAGCCGCCGGTTCCATCCCCAGCGTCGCTTGCAGTTGGGGCACGATCCCATCGACCAAATAAGGAATGCTCAGCACGGTATTGAACTGAAGCGCGTCGTCCAATTCCGGCGGCACAAACAACACGTGTCCCGCTTTCGTCACGTTAAGCTGGCTGAGCAGCGGGTCCGACTGAATCGTTTCGCGCCCGCCATCGATATTTTGCACCCCCAAGAAGACGAGCAGGTCTTGGTCAAGCAGGTCAAAGCGTTCGCTGCTGACGTTCGCGTAGAAGCTCTCCCCGGCGATTTCGACCAGTTCGTCCGGGATGACGAAACCAATGTCGGTGAAGAACCGTCCGCGCGCGTCCTGAGCGGTGTAGAAGCCGTAGGTTCCACTGAAGTTGTAGGCGACCGCGACCGTCATGTCCGCGAATGCAGGGTTGTCCTCGCGCACCTGTGTCAACTGCGCTTCGACGTCGCTCACCAGCGCTTCCGCCTCTGCCGATTTGCCGAGCGCCGAACCGATCAGCTTGGTCGTTTCCTGCCACGGCATCCCGAAGTCGATGTAATCACCGGACTGGGCGATGGTCGGCGCGATCTGCGACAGGGTATCGTATTCGTCCTGCGTGATGCCGGAGTAGACGGCGGTAATCAAGTCGGGCTTGAGGGCGAGAATCGCTTCGTAATTCAGGCTGCCGTAATCCATACTGAGGACGGCAGGCGTGTCACCTTCGACTTTATCCTGCGCCCACGGGAAAATCGCGTTGGTCGCGTCGCCATACCAGTAGCGCACGGCGACCGGCGTCACGCCGAGCGCCAGCAGCGCGTCTTGATCGGTATAGCCGATGGACACAACTCGCTGCGGCGCACTGGGAATTGTGGTGGTGCCGTACTTATGCTCAACCGTGATCGGAAACGACTCGCTGGTAGCTTCCGGCGTCGCCGACTCTTGCGCTGCAACCGGCAGGCAGGCGAGGACGGTGAAAACAAGGATCAACAGCAAAGACAGGGGCTTGTTCATGAGATCATTCTCCTATAGCGGTCGCTAGCAGCGTTGTTAAGAGTACATCATCGGGCGTAATAAAAGCGACATTTGCCTCGGCGTGCGCCAAGGCGCGGAACCGGTCGTCGATCAGGCGATTCGCGATCAACGCTGCGAGGAATAATAATCTGAGCGATGAGCAAAAATCCACGCAAGGGATTAAACGTGGAATATTGCCGCCGAACACTAAAGACGAGACGCAAGTCAAGTTAGAACCGCGAGGCGCGAAAATAGAAACTCTCTTACCCGGTAGACGCTTCAAAACGCGGGTTAAATTTAGGCGTAAGGGTGCTTAACTCTGCTGGATCGATCACGTCAGGCACGCGAACGGCACGCCCGCAATAATAAGAATCCCCTGAGAAAGTCTGTGTGAAGTCGGTGTAGGTTGAAGTGAACCGAACTCATCTATATAATCCGGTCTTTTCACCACCCGTACTACTTCCAAAAGTGAATGCTTACTTATTGGCTTTGATACGCCGCCCATGCGGCATACTCATTCGCCGGTTTCGTATTCAGACGTATCACCTTGACAATGGATCTGCTCATAACGCGACAATCATCTGCCACGTTCTGCCATCATACTTGCGACCCATTGCGCCGTCGTGCCGCCGACCGAATCAAGCGGTCAATTTCGCGCCAGCCGAGGCATATTTCAAGCATAAGGACTGTTCATGGAACTAGCCCTGATCGCCATCCCCTTTTTACTCGCAGGCATCATTCCGTTCATCGCCACCACAATTCCGGCGAAGTGGATCAGCCGCATAATCGCCGGGACGCTGCTGTTGTTGTTCGTCTGGGTGATCACGCTCCTGCCAACGCTGCACGACGAGGGCGTGATCGTCCTGAGCTACCCTTGGGTGAGTGCCCTCAACCTGTCAGTGGAGCTTTACCTCGACGGCTTGAGCGTGTTATTTACCCTCCTCATCACCGGCATCGGCGCGGGCGTATTCCTCTACGCTGGCGACTACATGGACGGCGACGAGCGCGCACCGCGATTCTTGGCACTGCTCAGCGCCTTCACAGGCAGCATGCTCGGCGTGGTGCTCGCCGGTAACCTGCTGCTGCTGTTCGTCTGCTGGGAGCTGACCAGCGTTTTCTCGTATCTGCTCATCGGCTTCGACGGCAAAAACCCGGAAGCGCGCAGCGCCGCGACGCAAGCGCTGGTGGTTACGGCAGGTGGTGGTTTGGCACTGCTAGTGGGGCTGGTCTTGCTCGGCTTAGCCAGTGGATCGGCATCGTTCACGGACGTGCTTCAGTTCAGGATGCAAGATCATCCGTGGTACGCGGGCGTGACGGCGCTGATCATGCTGGGCAGCTTCACCAAGAGCGCGCAGTTCCCGTTTCACTTCTGGCTGCCCGGCGGGATGACCGCACCGACGCCCGCCAGCGCCTTCCTTCACTCGGCGACGATGGTCAAGGCGGGCGTCTATTTGCTGGCGCGGCTTTACCCGACACTGGGCAATACCGATATGTGGTTGGTCGGGCTGGTCGGCGTCGGGCTGCTGACCATGCTGATCGGAGCCGCCATTGCCCTGCGCCAGCGCGACCTGAAAGGCTTGCTCGCCTACGCGACGGTCAGTTGGTTGGGCGCGCTGGTCTTGATGCTGGGACTCCCCCACTATGAGGGATACATGGCGGCGCTGGTCGGCATCATCGCGCACGCGCTGTACAAAAGCCCGTTGTTCATGGTTGCCGGGGCGATTGACCACCACACCGGAACGCGCATCATCGACCAACTCGGCGGGCTGGCGCGAAAAATGCCCGGTGCGCTGGCGATCACTCTCGTCAGCGCGCTCTCGATGGCGGGGCTGATCCCCCTGCTGGGTTTCGCCGCCAAAGAAGCTCTGCTGCATGCCGTCACCGAACTGCACCAACCAGCCGCGCCGTTCGTCTTGATCGGCATCAGTCTAGCGGCAGTCTTCACCGTGACCGCCGGAGCGATCCTGATCTGGGACGTTTTCTTCAAAAAACCGGTTGAAGCCGAGCACCCGCACAATCACGACGCGGATCACGAGCATGGGCATCACGTTTCGCCTTACCTGCTGGTGGGTCCCGGCGTGATCGCGGCAGTCTCGGTCGTGCTCGCCCTGCTGATCGAGCCAGTGCTGGTGCCCTTCCTTGAGCTTGCCGCCCCGGAAGGCGTCCACTTCGAACTGCACCTCTTTCCGGGCTTCAACCCGATCTTCTTCCTCAGCCTGGGGCTGATTGCGCTCGGAGTTGGGGTGTTTCTGCTGCGCGGCTGGTGGCTGAAACTACGCATCCCCTCGCCAAGCAGCGGGCGACAGGTGTACATGAGTTTCATTCGAAGCTTGAACGTATCAGGCGACTTCGTGTTGAAGTCCCAAAGCGGCAAGCTGAGCCAGTATCTCGCGATCATCCTCGGCGTAGTTGGCGTGCTGATCGTGCTGCCTACCACTCAATACATCGCGGGAACGCATATCGACTTCGCGATAACCAGCACCGACATCCTCGAAACCACGCTGCTCATCTTGGCGATCGTCGCCGTCATCGGCAGCATCCTCTTCAAGGGACACTTGCTGGCGACATTGGCGCTGGGCGTAGCCGGTTACGCCGTGGGCGGCATTTTTCTGCTCGCGCCGGGACCGGACATCGCCATGGTGCAGATTTTGGTCGAGACGCTCGCGGGCGTCATGGTGATCATCATGCTCAGCCGCATCAGCGAACAGCGCCGACGGCGCGCCGCCGAAGCGATCTGGAGCGGCGGTCGTCGAATGCTCCGCCGTGACATTCTGATTTCCGTCTTGGTGGGCGTCGGGGTCGGCGCGTTCGCGTTGGCTGCCGTCGTCAACCGCCCCAGCCGCGAAAGCATCCTCGCCGATTACTACCTCGGCAACGCGGATACGGAGGTCGGCGTCACCGACGTTGTCGGCGCGATCGTCACCGATTTTCGCGGCATGGATACGCTGTTTGAGATCACGGTCTTCAGCATGGCGGCGATGGGCGTCCTGACGATCCTCTTCATCTCAACCAAGAACGGCAGCGCCAACCCGCTGAGCGTGCCGCGTTCGCCCAGCCAGATCGCTACGCCGCTGACCAAACTCGCCGCGAAAATCTTGCTGCCAGTCGCGATGATCATCGCCATCGCCCACTTGGCCTACGGCGGCGATGCTCCCGGCGACGGCTTCACGGCGGGCGTGATCGGCGGAATTGGAATCGCGCTGTGGTATCAGGTCTTCGGCTATGACCGCACCCGTCTGCGCCAACTGCGGGTCGAGATGTTGATCGGCATCGGCTTGATGCTGGCGACGCTCAACGCGCTGCTGCCGCTGCTGCTGGGCAAGAGCTTTCTTCAGCACTACAACATCATCGGCATTCCGCTGCCCGGTGGCTTGCACTTCACCTCCACCACCGTGTTCGAAATCGCCATCTTCCTGACCGTATTTGGCAGCATCATCACCATGATCAACGCCATGACCCGCCCGGAGGGGATCGAAAAACTATGAACGTGTTATTCGCCATCGCTACCGGCATCCTGTTCGGGTTAGGCGTTTTTCAACTACTGCGCCGCGACCTCGTCAAGGCTGGAATGGGCTTCTATACCCTGTTCACCGCCGTCAACTTGTTCATGCTGGCAGCCGGTGCCTTCGACGGTCAAGTGCCCCCCTACACCGATCAGCTTGGGAATGGTCAAGCCAGCGACCCGGTCGTTCAGGCTTTGCTGCTGACCGCAATCGTGATCAGTTTGGGATCCTACGCGCTGATTCTCGGCATGATTGAAGTCGCCGGGAATCGCTTCAACTCGGTCGATCTGGATGACATCGATCAGTTGAAAGGCTAATCATGGCTGGCGCAGAAAATACGCTCGTTCTCGGTCCCATTATCATTCCGCTGTTCGGCGCGGCGCTCGCTCTGCTGTTCGCGCACAACAACCGGCTCCAGCGCATCATCGCGTTGATCGCCGGGATTGCCGCATCGCTGACCAGTATTGCCGTACTTCTCGCCAATCTCCAACCCGATCTGGTCGGAGTGCAGGTCTACCGGCTCGGCGGCTGGATGACCCCCTTCGGCATTGTGCTGGTTGCCGACAAGCTAGCAGCGCTCCTGTGCGTCATGAGCAGCCTCGTGATCGTCGCCGGGCTGCTTTACTGCCTGCAATCGCACGACGAGAGCATCACCTACCCGGTTTTTATGCCCGCATTCCTCGCCATGAGCACCGGCTTGCATGGCAGCCTGTACACGGGCGACATTTTCACCTTCTTCGTCTTCATGGAACTGATGGTGACGTCCTCGGTCGTGATCGTGGCTATTTCGGACAACATGCTCGGCTTGGAAGCGGCGATCAAGTACATCTTCATCAGCGGGATCGGTTCGCTGCTGCTGCTGATCGGCATCACAGCGCTGTACACGACCTTCGGCACGCTGAACCTCGCGCAGATCGCGCAGGCGCTCTCGACTGGCGAGCGTCCGCTGCTGGCGCTGCCCGCTCTGGTGATGATCATGTGCGCATTTCTGGTCAAAAGCGCGGTCTTTCCGTTTCATTTCTGGCAGCCGGACTTTCATACGACCGCGCCCACGCCGCTTTCGGCAATGCTATCGTCCATCGTGGTCAAGGTCGGCATTTACGGGATCATCCGCAACAACACGCTGTTCCTGATTCACGAAGCGGAGCTTGTCCGCGACATCCTGCTCGTCTTGGGGGTGATCGGCATTTTCTTCGGCGGGCTGGCGGCGTTACGGACGTGGAACGCCAAGCGAATGCTGGCGTATTCCACTTTAGGACAAGTTGGCTTCATCCTCGTAGCGATTGGCTGGGGTTCACAGTTGGCACAAGTCGCCGCCCTGATCTACATCTTCAACCACGCTTTCATCAAGTCGGGAATGCTGATGATCACCGGCGTGATCGCCAGCTACAACGAGAAACACAGCGCGAACCTGAAAGAACTCAAGGGCGCGGGCAAAGGGATGCCCTTCATCAGCGCCCTTTACCTGATCGGCGGGCTGGCGCTGGCAGGCATTCCGCCGCTCAACGGCTTCATCAGCAAAGTCGCGCTTGTGCGCGGCGGAGCGGACGTCGAGAGCTGGGTCGTACTCGGCATCGTGATCGGCGGCGGGCTGCTGACGCTGCTCTACGTGACCCGGACGTGGCAGCACATCTTCGTCAAACCCGCGCCCGAAGATCACCCGCCGCGGCTGGCGCACGGTGACGGCGTGCTCGCCCCGGCGCTGCTGATTAGCGCCTGTATTTTGCTCGGCGTTTTCGCCGCGCCGCTCGTCAATGTCGTCGAGGACACCGTTGCCCAGATGAGCAACCCGGCGATCTATGCCTGTGCCGTCCTCGCGCCCGCCATCCACGCCGACGTCCCACTCCCGGACGGTGCCTTCTACTGCCATACCGGGGAAGCAACAGCGGCAGCACCAACCACCACCCTATCGACCGCAGGTTCAGATCAAGTGAGATAACCTGATGCTGCAACTCATCCTTTCAGCCCTTCCAATCGCGCTCATCTGGTGCGCGGTCACCGGTCACGTCACGCTGGATAGTTTCGCTCTCGGCTACGCTTTGGGGTTCGTGATCCTGATCCTGCTGCGGCGAATGGGCGTCCGCTACGAGCGCGTCGGATCGCTGCGCCAGCCGCTCGCCCTACTCATCTACACCGGCGTTCTGCTCTGGAGTGCGTTCACGTCATCAGTACGGGTCGCTCGGCTGGTGCTCAGCCCCGATCTCCGCTTGAAAACGGCGATCCTCGCCGTCAAAACCAGCAAGCGGGGTAGACCCAGCGAATTGCTGACGGCGCTCAGCGCGCATGGAATCACAGCCACTCCCGGTCAATTTGTCATCGACATCGACAACAATGACACGCTCTACATCCATTGTTTGGAACTCCCCGAATTGCGCGAGGTACTTGAGCGCGAGCAAGCCGAGCGTCTGAACTTGCTCCGTCCGATCATAGGAGAATAGCATCATGACTGAAGTAGTCGCATTCGCTGCCAACGCCACCTTGGTCATTATGGTGATCGGGCTGGCGTTTTCCACCTATCGCATTTGGACGGGTCCCACGCTGATCGATCGCTTGCAGGCGCTTGACCTACTCAACACGATCTTCATTGGCGTCATCATCGTGCTCGGCATCGTCTTGCAGAACAGTCAATTCATCGACGTCGGCATCGCCTTAGCCGCTTTTTCGTTCGTTTCGACGCTGGCTATCGCCCGTTTTATTTCGGAAGGCAGGTTCTTCTAATGCTGCAAGCGCTGGGTGTCTTCTTCCTAATTTTCGGGCTGTTCTTCAGCGTGATGGGCGTGATCGGCAATATCCGGCTCCCGGACGTGTTCACCCGGCTCCATGCGACCGGCAAAGTCTCCATCATGGGCATTATGGGATTGGCGCTGGCATCGGCACTGCTCGTCCCGGAAACGACGCCGAAAGCCATTGCCTTAAGCGTGCTGGTGCTGTTCGCAGCGCCGGTCTCCACTCACGCAATCGCCCGCGCCGCTTACTACCATGGCTGTGCAATGGTCGGTTTGCGCTACAACGACCTTGCCGCGCAAGCTGCGCCGAGCACCCCCGGCAGACGCCTCAACAAATTCATCAAAGAACCGATTGCGGATCTGGGAAACGTCGATCTGCCGACCGAAGTGGATGACGAAGACTAGCGGCATCGTCTTGCGAGTGGCAAGTTCGCTACCCGCTGGCAGTGAAGCCTTCAGCCAGATCCGCCTGTTCCCTATCGATAGATCGCCGTCAGCTACTCGGAGCTAATGACGCACAAGTTAGCCGCATCCACGGAACAATCTTGCCGGACGCGCGACTGCCGGAGAGTTAGCAGCTTGGAACTTGACGCTCTAGCGTCCTCAGATCGGGTTTGCGCACTTTGGTTCGCGTTGGTCTTAATGCGCCAAGCAGGTCGTTTGTGCCATGATTCTCTAGGAATGTTAAGCAATAATGGATTATTGGTCGTATGGCTTCAGCCGCGCAAGTGGCACCGAGCAGAACCTTCTCAGCGCTGCGCCACAGTAATTTTCGCTGGTATTTCGGCGGACAACTCATCTCAATCTCCGGCTCTTGGATGCAGGTCTTGGCTCAGGGCTGGCTCGTGTTCGAACTCACCCACTCTGAGCTGGCCCTTGGCGTCGTAGCGGGTGCCGCCGGGATCCCATCGATCCTCTTGTCGCCGTTTGCGGGCGTCGTCGTCGATAGATTCTCGCGGCGCGCGTCTGCTGCTCCTCACCCAGACGCTTCAAATGATACTGGCGTTCATCTTGGCGGCGCTGGTGTTTGCCGGTACGGTGCAGGTGTGGCACATTGTCCTGCTGGCGCTTTTGCTGGGGCTGACCAAAATTGTCGATGCCCCCGCGCGCCAGTCCTTCATCAAAGACATGGTTGGTCCCGAAGACATGTCCAGCGGCATCACACTCAATTCGATTATGGTGAATGGCGGGCGAGTAGTTGGTCCGGCGCTCGCGGGGGTGCTGCTGGCGAGCCTCGGCGCGGGATGGTGTTTTTTCGTCAACGGGATCACGTTTCTAGCGGTGCTGGTTTCGCTGCTCGTGATCCATGAGAACTTTCGCGTGCCCGGCGTCGGCAAAGGGTCGCCGATCCGCCAAATGCGTGAAGGGCTGGTATTTTCGCGCCAGCACGAGACGATCCTGCCGCTGCTGCTCCTGTCGGCAGTCGGGTCAACCTTTGCCGTCAACACCATCACCCTGCTGCCCGCGCTTGCCGATGTCGTTTTGCATTCCCCGGTCGATGGGCTTGTCACTCCTCAGCGCTACGCAGGGTGTCGGAGCGATTGTCGCCGGGCTGTTGCTCACGCCGCTGGTCAACCGCTTCGGTCACGGACCGGTCGTGTCGGTCATGATCATCGTCTGGTCGTGGAGCATGATCATGCTGGCGAGCACAGCGGCGCTGCCGCTGGCGGCGTTTTATATGGGCGTGTTCGGGTTTGCCTTCGTGCTGTTCTTCGTCAATGTCAACACCATGATTCAGATTGTCGTGCCGGACAGCTATCGCGGGCGGGTGATGAGCCTGTTCACGCTGACCTTTCTCGGCTTAACGCCTTTGAGCGCCCTCGTGATCGGCGCGCTGGCGGATTTTTTCGGAACGCCCGCAACGTTGGCGGTGACCGGCGTGATCAACGGCGGTCTGGCGTTGGTGATTTTGCTGCGCTGGCGGGGCGTTTGGCACATCGCCTGAGAGCGCAGCGATCGTAAGCCATCCTAAGCGCCCCGGTTGTCCCCACCGCGAATAGCCAGCATGGACTGCCGCAGGGCGATCACGGTCAGCAGGATGATCAACAGCAGGACGACGAAGTTGATCGAAAGTTGAATGAGCAAAGGCAGCAGCGCAATCAGAAATCCGGCGCAAACGGTCACCGCCAGCTTCTGAAGATGCTTGGTCTCTAATAATGCTGCCGCTTCTGCCCTCGGCTTCTCCAGCGATCCGCCGCCGAAAGCGCGACAAATCCCACGCCGCCAGATCGGTCGTTAGCCCCAGCAAGACAATCAGCGGCGATGCTTGTTTCAGACTTGCCAATACTGCCAGCGCCACAAAAGCGAGAAAGAAAGCGGTAGCGAACCGATGCTCGCGCTTGACTTCAAGGGTGAGCCAAGCCGCTCCCAGCCCAACAGCGACCGCCACAAACCCATACACCTGCGCCGCCGCATAACTGAACGAAAAGACCGCAGCGGTAATGACAATCAATCCAATGAGCGACTTTTTTGCCATTACACGCCGATCCTGTGATTGCGGATAACCAGCGGTTGGCGTGCGAGCGTTTCCCGGATGACGCTTTCTAGCGGCTGAGCGACTTGCCAGTTGACGATCCGCGCGCCGCTTTCGCGCACCTGCCGCAGCATGAAATTTCGCTCTGCCGAGGCGATGCGATACGCCGCGCTGGTGGTGTCCTGCTGAAGCGCTGCTTCATAGGCAATCGGGTCAGGGCTAATGATCAGGACAGCGTATCCGTGAGCGCGCATCTGGACGATCACCGGGATGTCTTCGGGCAGCAGCGAACTGATCAGGACAAGCTGCGACTTTGCCGGAAACAGGCGCGTGGGCAAATGGGTCAAGCTCTCCAGCGCGTAATTGACGCTGTGAGGTCGCTTTGGCTAATTCGCGGAGAATCCGGTCGCGCTGAACTCGTCCGTAGCCGGGAAAGACCCGCATGATGCCGGAACCGTAAACCAGCAGGCTGACCCGATTGCCGTCGTCCAGAAAATTCTCGGCGAGCGCTGCCGCCGCACGGACTGAGTGTTCAAACAGGGAATCGTCGGCGGTTGTGACGTTGGCGCGCTGGCGCGCGTCAACGATCAGCCCGACGTCGGCGACCCGCTCCTGCTCGAAAATATTGGTGTAGAGGTCGCGCTCGGCACGCGCCGTCAGTTTCCAATTGATCTGCCGCTGGGGGTCGCTGGCTTGATACTCGCGCACACCCCAAAAATCAATGCCGATGCCGCCCTGCCGCGCCGCAATCGGTCCGGCAAAGCCGCGCGTCTGCGGCGGGCGGATTTTGATCCGATCTAACTTCGGGTAGCGTGGGTGGACGACGAAGTCGGGCTGTGGTTCGGTAAACGAGCGACTGCTCAAAGCAGCCTAGAAAATCTCTGGCAGTGACCAGCACTTCGTAATGCTGATATTCGCCCCGATCCGCCGCTGATCGTATACTCTAACGTCAGCTTGTCCTGCGCCGCGAGGAAAGCAGCGCTGGAGGATTTACCCTCGAGCCGCGTCGCCCCTTTCGGTAAAACGTCTTGCAACCGCCAGCTCTGTCCAGCGCCGCGCCTTGGTTGGTGACGCTGAGTTTGATGGTAATCGGCGCACCTTGCGGCGCGTAATCCGGAGAGATTTCCCGCGTCACAATGAGCTTGACCGTTTCCGGGCGCTGGAAGATCGCCACGAATAGATACACCATCAGCGGGATCGCTAAGGATCAGCAGATCCACGCTGCAAGTGTGGCGAGACCGAGAATGCAGGATGCCGAAGGTCAGGCTCAGCACGATTACGAACGGAGCTTTCACGGCGTATTATCTTTAATGACGGGAACCGGAACCGACTGAATCACCTCGCTGAGGATGCGATCCGCCGCCTGCGGCATTGACCACATATCCGGGCGGAGGATGAGCCGGTGATTCAGCGCGGGTTTGACAAAGTGCTTGACGTCATCCGGCAGCACAAACGAACGCCCTTGAATGGCTGCCCGGGCGCGGCTCAGTTTCAGCAGCGCGAGCGTGCCTCTGGGACTAGCGCCGACCGCCACCTGATGATGCGAGCGCGTCTTGCCGACCAGATCGACCAGATACTGCTCAATATCCTCATCCACGAACACTTCCTCAACCTGCTGCTGCATGTCGAGCAGGTCTTGCGCGCTGCCCACCACCTGCAGCGACTGATCCTCCTGCTTGCGTTCGCGGCGGCGATGAATAATCTCTTTCTCGTCAGCCGGGCTGGGATAACCAATCGAGAGCTTGATCAGAAAGCGATCCAACTGCGCTTCGGGGAGCGGGAAAGTGCCCTCATATTCGATGGGGTTCTGGGTGGCGATCACGAGGAACGGTTCGGGCAGCTTCATGGTTTCGCCTTCGACGGTCACCTGCCGTTCTTGCATCGCTTCCAGCAGCGCCGACTGCGTTCGCGGCGAAGCCCGATTGATCTCATCCGCCAGCACAATCTGCGCGAACAGCGGACCTTTTCGCAAAACAAAGCGGTTCTCCGCCCGGTTGTAGACGTAACCGCCGGTGATGTCGCCCGGCAGCAAATCAGGCGTGAATTGGATGCGGCGGAAAGACATGCCCAAGACCGAAGCAAAGCTGTTGGCGATCAAGGTCTTCGCCAAACCGGGGTAATCTTCCAAGAAGCACATGCCCACCGGAAAGGAAGGCGCACATCATTTGGTCGAGGACGGCGGTTTTTCCCGACCACCGCCCGGCTGACTTCCCGGATGATTTGCTCGGTAAGCGCGGCAACCTGAGTTTCAGGATTGGGGTTGATTTCGGTCATACGTGATCTCCGTGTCGTTCAAGAAAGTCGATAACCTCGGCAACGAGGCGGTCAAGTTGCGGGTCGGCTGAAGGATCTGCCTTCAGAATCCGCAACCGCTGTAGGGCAACTTGGATGCGGCTCAGTGAGCGGGGGTAAATCTGGATATTCCGCATCTCGATCAAATCTCTTGATCCGCTCCGGCACCGCCAGCGTGCCGTTTCTCACCCGCGTTTCCGCTTCAGCGCTATCGATCCCGTGATCATAGGCGAGCATCGAGAGAATCAAGTTGCGGGCTTCTGAGACGAAAATATCCCGGTAAAACGGGCTAGCAGACTGCTTGCTCACAAGCAGCAGCCAGCGATGGTAGCGCGATTCACCTTGGGGACGGCTTGGCTCGTAAATCCCGGTCGCTTGCTTGGAGCGGATCCGCTCAACCGTATTCACGCTTAGGGCAAGGCTGATCAGCAGGAGTAGGGCAAGGTATAGCTCTTGCGGAATGCTGCGCAGAACCAGCCCGCTCACCCAGACCAGATAATCAATCGGCACGACAATCGTATCGCGGACGAAATCCCAGAAGAGCAGAGTCAAAACGCTGAGCACAAGGACGACCAGCAAGAAGACGAGACCCGATTTTGACTTTATCCAGCGCCATACTGCCCGCCGCAAGCATTCACGATGTCGGTCAGACAAGCTAACGCGGTGTCTACTTCTGTAGAACCGGTCGCCATTCCCCCGTAACGAACTTGCTCAAACAACCGGGTGAGCGTTCGGGTTGCGTCTTGCGGCAGTCCCTTGCTGATCAGCCGATCCTCGAATTCGCGTGCCGTCATTGCGGTCTCACGCGCGATACCCTTCTCTTCCTTCACCACCCGGCTCATTTCCTGATAACAGCGGATGACCGAGACTTCAAAGTCGCCGCCTGCCTGCAAAGAGTCAATCGTATTTTGAGCGGTTTCCGCCAGCCGCTCGAGCGCCAAATCCGCCGGTTTCGCCCGCTGGCGGAGGTACCAGAAGACGCCGAGGAGGACAGCCACGACCATGACTGAAGCTACGAGGATTATAACCGGGGTCAGCCAAGATGGTGGGTTCGGCGTGAAGACGGTAGGCGCTAAACCGGATTGCAGATCCATGCTCGATTGACCGAGCGCCGCCTCTTCGGTGGGCGGCTGTTCAACCGGATTGAGTGGATTGCGCTGGAGATAATCGGCAAGGGCAAGCAGCAAAACGAGCAGCACCATGTTGCCGATCAAGCGCCGTCGCCCCTCCCGTGTCGTCAGCGAATAGATCACATAGACCGGCAGAAAAATCAGCCCCAGCGCCACGAATCCGCGAACCACTAGGACGAGCAGGTTGCCGCCGGGGGCAAGACCGTCCGCGCCGGGCGTGTCACTCTGAGGCTGTTCCAGCGAAAACGGCTGACCGGGGGTAAGCACGAGGTTGGGCAGGCTCATGGCGAGGATTAGGGTCAGCACTGCGGCAGCGGTCAACAGCAGCAGTGAGTTTCGTTTTGCCTTACTCATCACGCAACTTTCGATTCAGCCTATCAAAATAGCGGTCGCCCTGCTGCTCCAACGCCTCCATGCTCACCCAGAAGCGAACGGAATTTAGTTGCAACCGCTGGCAATCACGCATTTCGCTTTCAAGCTGCTCAGCTTCAGATTGGGAATGCGGATTATGGCGTACGCCCCAGATATGTGAGTAGTCGGTCAAGGGTTGCAATTCACCTCCAGCCAGCGTTTAGCATCCGTTGGCAGTCAATCTGGAACAAAGGTTTGCCCAACGCAGGGAACTATAACCCGCAACATAGGCAAACTCCAGACAAGTGGTAGCAATCCCTATGATCCGGGGCAAAACCGAGGCGGAATTTTCCCATCAAGCAAGCTAATCACAGGAGAAGGTCAGAGCAAATTTTCGCGCTCCAACCGGTACGACGTCAAAGAGCCGGGAACAGTCACAGCGCTTTTGACCGCTGCGACTCTGTCATGAGCCACCTTCAAATGGCTGCTAACGAATTGCGAGGAGGAATCACACCACTGGTGACGCGGGCTGAAGCGCGCCGTCCACGACGATACAGGCTTCGGGCATGAAGCTCAGCGTCAGAGCCTCGCCCCGGTCGGGGATCCGCAGGTGCAGGTTGTTGAACACATCGGCGTTGACGACTTGCTCGCCGAGTCGCACGCGCAGCCGCAGTACCGCGCCCAAGAAGTACATGTCTTCGACGGTGCCGTGCAGGTGGTTCGCGGCGTGATCAGGAGCGTTGGCGCTGCCGTTCACCAAGTCGAACGCCTCCGGACGGATCGCCAGCATCGTCGCTCGTTTGTCCCTAAGCGGCTTGCCCAAGCTAAATGTTTGTCCTTCAATCGAGACGCGCCCACTGCGCTCGTCTTCCACCCGCGCTTGCAGCAGATTTAGCGTACCGACGAACGACGCGACAAACGCCGTTTGCGGCGTGTTGTAAATCTCTAGCGGCGTGCCGATTTGCTCGACATGTCCCTTGTTCATGACGACGATGCGGTCAGAGATCGACAGCGCTTCTTCCTGATCGTGGGTGACATAGATCGTCGTGATATTCAGCGCCCGCTGAATGGCACGAATTTCTTGGCGCAGCGACAGCCGAATTTTGGCATCCAGCGCCGAGAGCGGCTCGTCGAGCAGCAGCACCTGCGGCTGAAAAGCGAGCGCTCGCGCCAGCGCGACGCGCTGCTGCTGCCCGCCGGAGAGTTGATGCGGGAAACGCTGCGCGAACTCCTCCATGTGGATGATGCTCAGCATCTCGTCCACGCGCTGATCGATCAGCTCGCGGGATTCGCGCGCGATCTTCAAGCCGAAGCCGATGTTGGCGCGCACGTTCATGTTGGGGAACAGCGCATACGACTGAAACACCATGCCGATCTTGCGCTTGTTCGCCGGAACGCGCGTGACGTCCGCGCCATTGATAATGATCTGTCCCGACGTGGGCGTCTCAAAGCCCGCGACCATGCGGAGGGTCGTCGTTTTACCGCAGCCGCTCGGTCCCAGGAACGAGACGAACTCCCCCTTCTCCGCTTTCAGGTTGAAGCCCTCGACCGCCGTGAAGTGGACGAACTGCTTGTTGACGTCGTTGATTTCGAGGAAAGCCATCGTCACACCTCTAGCCTAAGACAATCGGCTTGAACCCGGCGCGTCCGCGTCCCAACCGCTGGATAATCAGGATACAACCCCACGTGAGCGCGAAGCTGAGGATCGCCAATGCCGACGGCTCATAGACTTTGCGCGAGGAGATTTCGTTCATGTAGGGACCGAACATCGGCTGCGAGAGCAGCGACGCGATCGTGAACTCGCCCATCACCAGCGCGAAGGTGATAAAAGCGCCGTTCAAGATCGACACGTAGATGTTGGGAAAGACGACCCGGAACAGAACCGTCAGCCAGCCCGCGCCCAAACTTTGCGCTGCTTCGGTCAAGGCGCGCAGATTAATCGATTGCAGCCCGGTGTCGATGGCGCGGTAATTGTAAGGGAACGAGAGCATCACGTAAGCGCCGACCATCAGGACGTAGACGCCGCTACTGCTATTGGTTAGTGAGGTGCCGTTGTAGCTGCGGATCAGGGCAAAGACCAGCAGCACCGGCGGGATGATGAACGGCAGCAGCGTGAGGAACTCGATCACGGGGCGCAGCGACGGCAGGCGTAGGTTGACCCAATACGCCGTCGGCACGATCAGCAGCGTGCTGACGAGGATCGTGATCAACGCCGTGCGGAACGAAAACAGGAAGCTCGCGGCGAAGTCCGGCGCGGTGATGGCATTGACGTAAGCCGTGAAGCTGATCGGCACGTCGCGGGTCGCTTGCAGCGAAAACTGAAGCGTCCCCAACAGCGGCAGCAGCAGGTAGAGCATACCCAGCACCAGCCAAAGCCAAGCGAACCACGAGCCACGTTTTCGGGTCACGGGCAAATTCCTTTCAGCGGCTCTGCCAGCGTCCGGCGCGGCGGCGCATCCAACTGTAGACGACAATGGTCACGCCGATGATCACGATCATGCCGAAGGCGAGCGCATTGCCCAAACCGGGATTGGCGAAGCTGTCGGTGCTGAACTGGGCGCTGACCATCACCGTAACCACCAAATTTTGCCCCGCGCCGCCGCCGACCAACTGGTAGGCGGTCGCCTGAGCGCCGAAAGCGTTGGCGAACAGCAGCATCAGCGCGCCGAGGATCGAAGGCAGCAGGATCGGCAGGGCGATGTAGCGCCAATACTCAAAGCGCGATGCACCCAAGTTCTCGGCGGCTTCCTGCCACTCACGGCGCAGTCCGTCGAGCGCCGGTGCCAGCACCAGCACCATCAGCGGGATTTGGAAGTAAGTGTAAGTCAGGCACAAGCCCCAGAATCCGTAGAGCGTGAAGCCGGGATAGATGGGGATGCCGACTGAACTCAGGAACTTGGTCAGGATGCCCGTTCGCCCGATAGTGGCGATGAAGGCGAACGCCAGCGGAACACCGCCGAAATTCGCGGCGACGCCGCTGAAAGAGAGGATCGCCGTGCGCACCACGCTGGGCAACCCGCCGAGCGTGATCGCCCACGACAGCCCGAAGCCGAGCAAGCCACCCAACCCGGCGCTGATCAGGCTGATCTTGATCGAGCTGAAATACGAATTCATGATCAGCGGTTGGTTCAGACCGATGATGTTGTCGAGCGTGAACTTGCCCGCCTGATCGACGAACGAGCGGATCGCAATCGAGAGTGAGGGGTAAAGCTGAAAAGCGATCACGAACAGGAAGAAAGGCACGACGCCGAGCCACTTCCACGAGAGCGAGGGGCGAGGCAACCCCGGTGATCGAGGCAGCGGCGGACGCGCTGTTTCCGCCTTGAGGTTGATCGATTCTGCTCCCGCCATCAACGACTCCTGAAGGTGTAGCCTCTACTAAATAGCAGTTGGTTTTGGTGTCAGAACCAACGCCGACACCAAAACCAATCGTCACGTTTACTGCGCTTCGGTTGACGCAGATCGCCTCAAAAGCAAGTGTGCTGCTTAGCTGGCGCTGACCGCCACGCCCACCACTTCATTCCACTTGCTGGTGATGATCTGGGTCGCGTTGGTGATCTGCTCAAGCGTCGGGATGGCGACCGGAACGTCGCTGTCCGGCAGCTTGGCGAGCAGGTCTTCGGGGATCACGCCGCGCGCCTTCAGGTCGTCGAAGCGCGCCGGGGTCGCGTAGCCCTTCAGCCACAGCAGTTGACCTTCATCCGAATACAGGAATTCTTCCCACAGTCGAGCGGCGTTCGGGCGCGGCGAGTAGGCGCTGATCGCCTGCACGTAGACGCCAGCGATGGTGCCGCTCTTGGGATAGAGCACCTGAATGTTGACCGAGTTGGCGTTGGAGTCGCGGTTCGCCAGCGCGTTGTAATCCCAGCGCATGGTGATCGGCGTCGCACCAATGGCGACGTTGGCAGCGCTGGAGATCGCGCCAACCAGATTGCCCGCCTCGGCAAGCTGCTTGAAGAATTCCAGCCCCGGCATCGGGTCGTCGAGCGAACCGCCGTTGGCAAGCGCCGCCGCCCAAATCATGTAGACGGCTTGCGCTGCCGCCGTCGGATCGCCGGAGAGCGCGATCATGCCCTGATACTCCGGCTTGAGCAGGTCAGACCAATCCTGCGGGACGTTGGTCACGAGGTCGGCGTTGACTTCAAACGCCATCTTGCCGTAGTAGTCGCCGTACCAGAAGCCTTCGGGGTCTTTGAGCGCGTCCGGGATGGTATCCCAAGTGGCGACTTGGTAAGGCTGAAGCAGACCAGCATCTTTAGCGGTTTTGCCCCAGAGGAAACCCACGTCGATCACGTCAGGGTTCTGCGGTCCGGTATTGCCCGCGTTCGACGTAATGGCGTCAATTTCCTGAGCGGAGCTGCCCTCAGGATTCAGGTCGTTGTAGGTGGCAATGCCGGGATATTTTTCGAAGAACGCCTGCTTGATCTCGCCGTAATTCGCCCAGTCATCGGGCAGCGCGACCGTCGAAAGCTCGGCTTCGGCATTGGCTGCCGCGATCAGCGCATCCATGCCGCCAGCAGCTTCGGCGGTCAGCGGACCGTGTGCCGGAGCAGGCGGCAGTTGAGGCACCGGTGTGGCGGTTGCGTCCTCGGCAAAGCTGATGCGGGGTGAGATGGCGATTCCAATGCTTGCCATTGCCGCTAAACTCAAGAATTTACGACGGGATAGATAATTACGCTTATTCACTGAGGTCTCCTTGCGAAAGGACATTTTATGCCCGCGAAGGTCAAGAATTACATCTAATCGTGGGCAGAGTAACAAGCCATTGTTATGGGACCCGGTCGAAGTTGCTAAGCGAGCGTTAAATCTCGGCGCGGAGGCTTAATAGTGGGTCGCATTACCCAAAAGATCAGCGTGCCAAGCCCTCTTTTGCTAGCCACTGCATCGACGGCATGATGTCGTTCCCGTCGTTTAGTTCGAGCACGAGACGCGGATTGGCGCCGGTCGCGCGCCGCGCTGCCGGAATTCGACCCAGTATGGGTAGCGCTGCCGCAGACCTACGGCTTTCAGGTCACGACCGGCTGCTCGCTCCACTTCGACCCCGCCGATCTGCCCACCATCGAGACCGAGATGGCGAAGGCTTGTGCCTGCTTCGGGCGCAATGTGGAATTCACGCTTACGCCTAATGAACCGGGCGAGTCGGATGGCGGTGGATAACCTGTACAACTGATCGTCGATAGCGCAGAGAACCAGCCCCCCTAGCGACCAGCCCAAAACCAGCATGACCGCCACCGTGCTACCGGGCATGCAGGTAACTGCCAAGGCACGTCGTTGACAAGTGATCATGATTGTTTCCTTGTCCTGCAACTTGCGTTACACTAGCGTAAACCTCATCGAGATTACGGGACGAAAAGGAGAAGAGCTATGCGTAAGCTTCACTTAGGTAAGCATCTGCTGCTCGTTTCAGTTCTATTCCTCCTGCTCTCACTTCTGAGCATTAGTGGACTTGCCGCACAGGCTGACAATTCGGTGATCGTCGCGGCTGACGTGCAGGACATCATCACCCTTGATCCTGCCCGTGCCTACGAAGTAACCAACCTGACGGTCTTCCACGCTGTTTACGAGACGCTGATCAACGTGCCAGCGGATGATCTCACCGCATTGGAGCCGGGTCTGGCGACCAGTTGGGAAGTCTCGGACGACGGACTCACCTACACGTTCCACCTGCGCGAGGGCGTAACGTTCAGTTCCGGTAATCCCATGACTGCTGAGGATGTGCGTTTCTCGTGGATGCGGCTGAAGAACATCAAGGGCAATCCTTCGTTCTACGCCGATGCTATCGATAGCATCACAGTCGTTGACGACCATACACTTGAGGTGACGCTCAGCGCAGCCGACCCCGGCTTTCCTCAGCATCGTCACCGTACCCGCCATGAGCGTGACGGACAGCGCAGTCGTCAAGGAACACGGTGGCACCGATGCCGCCGACGCCGACAGTCACCGACGCCGCGCAGGATTATCTGGATCAGAACTCCGCCGGGACGGGTCCGTTCATCCTGACCGGCTGGACGCCGAACACCGAGGCGACGATGGTGCGCAATGATAACTACTGGGGTGGTCCGGCAAAGATCTCAGGCGTCACGCTGACGCAGGTGAACGATTCGACGACGGCGCTCCAGCAGCTTCAGCGCGGCGACCTTGACATCGTGGACAATCTCGAAAAAGACCTTACCGATCAGGTCACGGCAGACTCCAGCCTTAAGCTTGAGCAGGGTAAAAGCCTGAATATTTCTTACCTCGCCATGTCGCCGAACGAAACGCTCGGTGGTGCGTTGGCAAACCAAGCAGCGCGGCAAGCGATTGCCTACGCGATTGATTATCAGGGTATCGCTGATGGATTGCTGCTCGGCTACACTGATCGACCAGCGGCGATGCTGCCGATTGGCATTCAGGGGTCGGATCCCTCGATTCGCTACGAACGCGATCTCGACAAATCGCGCGAACTGCTCACCGAAGCGGGCATGGCGGACGGCTTCGACGTAACGCTTTCGCTCGGTCAGGGCGGTGTCTGCGGTATTCCGTCGGAGACCATCAGCGCGAAAATCCAGAACGACCTCGCCGAAGTCGGGATCAATGCGACCATCGACATTGAGCAAAGCTCGAATTTCCTGACGGCTTACCGCTCCCAGCAGCTACCAATGCTGCTCTCCACGTGGTCGCCGGATTATCTCGACGCGACGATGTGGTCGGACTACTTCTCCAGCATTGACGTCGGTCCGGCGCATCGCATGATGATGGACATTCCGGAAATCGCTGCGCTGGCGCAGCAGGCGGGTGCAGAAACCGATCAAGCGACCCGCACCGACGCTTTACCAGCAATATCAGCAGGCGCAGAAAGATGCGGCGGTCTTCGTTCCGCTGTGCCAGAACGAAATTCTGGTGGCGACCAGCAGCCAGATTCAGAATTTCGTTTTCCACCCGGTCTACTTCTTCGATTTCTACGCGATGGATAAAACGTCGTCGTAAGCCGCCGTTTTCCAGCCAAAGGAGAACGTGTTTTTGCCAGACCTCGCCCCGTTCGGCGGTGAGGTCTGGCGCAGTGTTTGAGGCTATTTGATGGGTCTTCCGCGCTATATTCTTCGCCGCGTATTACTGGCGATTCCGATGTTGCTGGGCATCACGCTGGTGCTGTTCATCCTGTATAACCTGACACAGGTTGATCCCATCGTAATGATCGTGGGCGAGCGCCAGCTCAACAATCCACAAATCGTTGACGCCGCCCGCGAACAATGGGGATTGAACCGACCGGCTTGGGAGCAGTATCTCACCTACATTGGCAACTATCTGCATGGTGATCTCGGCATGTCGTTCCTGACGCATCGACCGGTCATCGACGATTTGCGGCTCTATCTCCCCGCGACGATTGAACTCGGCGTCGTCTCGCTGCTGTTCGCCATCGGAATCGGCGTCCCGGCTGGAATATTGGCAGGGGTGCGGCGGGGCAGTCTTTTCGACCGCGTTGCTTGGGCGGTGTCACTGCTGAATGCGTCGCTGCCGCCGTTCTGGACGGGGTTGATCTTCTTGTTCATCCTCTACTATCATCTGGGCATATTGCCCGGTCCGGGGCGGCTCGATCCCCGGATGACCGCACCACCGACCGTGACCGGGCTTTACATGATGGATTCCCTGCTCGCCGGCAACTGGACGACTTTCTGGAGTGCGCTTGGACATTTGATCCTGCCCGCTTTCATTCTTGGCAGCTTTACGCTCGCCATTGTAATGCGCGTAACTCGCGCTGCGATCATCGACGAAATGCATAACGAGTACATCCGCACCGCGCGCAGCAAGGGCTTGAGTGAGCGTAAAGTCGTGATCAACCACGCGCTGCGCAACGTCTTGATCCCGCTGGTGACGATCCTCGGTTTGGCGTTCGCCGGACTGCTGAGCGGCGCGGTCATGACCGAGACTATCTTTGATTGGCCCGGTATCGGCACCTATCTCGTCAAAGCCGCTAGCGCGCTCGACTATCCGGCGATTCAGGGCGGAACGCTGCTGATTGCGATCATCTACATTCTGATGAATCTGGTCGTTGACGTGCTCTACGGCTTTCTAGATCCGCGAGTTCGTTATGAGAGCTAACGTCATCGCTCAACCCATCCTCAAGACCAGCAAAACTGACCGCCTCGGTACGCGAGTTTTGCGCCATCTGCGCAAGTACCCGGCACTTTGGGTGGGTCTGTTGATTCTGGTGGTCTTTCTGCTGCTGATCGTGGCTGCGCCGTTGATCGCCCCCTATGAACCACTGGCGCAAGATATGCCCAACCGTCTGAGTGCGCCTTCGGCTGAACACCTTTTTGGTACGGACGAACTGGGGCGTGACGTCTTCAGTCGCACCGTCTATGGCGCGCAGATTTCGCTGCCAATGTCGTTGGTCGTTGTGGTAATCTCGCTGGTTGGCGGCAGTTTTCTGGGTGCGCTGGCGGGATTTTTCGGTAGTGTGCTCGACGATCTGATCATGCGCGTGGCGGACGTCACGCTCGCCTTTCCAGCGATTGTGCTGGCGCTGGCGATCTCGGCGCTGCTTGGTCCCAGCCTAGTCAATGCGGCGATAGCGTCGTGCTTCGTGATCTGGCCCGAATATGCCCGGCTGATGCGCTCGCAAGTGCTGGTGATCCGCGCTCAGGAGCACGTACTCGCGGCGCGGTCAATTGGCGCGACCGAGATCGGCATCCTCGCTCGACACGTCCTGCCGCTCTGTTGGACGCCGTTGATCATCAAGGCTGCGCTCGACATCGGCGGGGTAATCTTGCTGCTTTCAGCTCTGAGTTTCCTCGGCTTAGGCGTGCGCCCACCGACAGCAGAATGGGGCGCGATGATTTCCATGGGGCGCACCAAATTCTACGATTGGTGGATGGCGACGTTCCCCGGTCTGGCAATTCTCTTCGCCATTCTCGCCTGCAACCTCCTCAGCGAAGGGCTGCGCGACTGGCTCGATCCGACCTATTGATCCGTGACCCCAAAACTTCAGTTACGCGGGGGTAAGAGGTTGTCCCCTCACCCTCAGGTACTCACTTCCGGCTATTCGCCCAGCGCTTCAAGCGCCGCCGAAACGCCGAGATTTTCGTGAATCATGGCGCGGAGCACCTGCATCAGCCGTGATGGATCGGGCGCTTGGAAAACGTTCCTACCAATAAACATGCCGCTCGCCCCTGCTGTCACCGCGTTGTTGACCATTTCCAGCGTGTCGCGGAGTGTCGGGGTCTTAGGTCCACCCGCGATCAACACCGGGCGGAACGACGCTTCGATCACCTGCTTAAACGATTCGTAGCTGCCAGTGTAATCGGTCTTGAGCACGTCGGCGCCAAACTCACAGGCGATCCGCGCACCCAATGCCACATATTCGGCGCGGTACTGTTGATCACCCACCAGCCGACCGCGCGGCATTGGCTCAATAATGCAACCGATGCCCAGCCGTTCACAGGCTTGCGCGACCGACGTGACATCCTCGGCTTGCCGGGCTTCGACCGCCGGGTCGTCGTAGCCGAAGAACATGTAGACGAGCACGGCATCGGCACCTAAGCGCGCCGCATCCTCGACCGAGGCGAGCAAGCAGCCGCGCCCTTCGTCATAACCGAGCATGGTTTGGTCGCGCCAGCGATTAGTCCAATCCAGCCGCATGATTAATCCCGGTGCACCGCGCCCAGTGAAGATACTGGCGAATGCTCGCGCAACACCGGGTGAGACGAGGAACGCGTCAGCTCCGGCATCCGTCAGCATTTCGAGCGTTGGTCCCGGATTCAAGATACCGGGCTGGGGTCCTAAATGGAGCCCGTGATCAAAAGCGATCACCGCCGCTCTGCCGGTTTTTGTGTCGAGAATGCGCCCGATGCGGATGGTTTTGCCGGTATTGGCAAAGCTGGTTACGGGTTGGGACATGATGACTTTCTCCTCAAGGGTGGATGAGCACGGGTGAAAAACCCGGCGCTGCCGTCAGATTGGTCTTGACGGATTTTCAGGGAATAAAGTTTGACTGAAGGGATAGAGCAAGTGATACCGGGCGAAAAACTCGTCAAGCGACGGTGCCGTGCCGGTTCAGGTCAGGCTCAAAGACACGATCAACTTGCACCAGCGCTGCCACTGCCTGTTCAGCACAGTTCCGGCGACGCCCGCCAGATAGACCGTGCCGTCGTCGCCAACGAACAGCGCATAGCCTCTATTCTCGCCCGCGCCACCGAATTGCGCCATGCCGTAAAGTTGTCGAAGTCAGGCACAAGCTGGCGGCAAGTTCGGTCGCATTCGCCAGGGGTGGGCTGAAGGCTGTTTTGGCATCCATAGGAGTTGTCTCCTTGCGAGAATGGGATCTTGTAGGGGAATTTGGGCGTAACTGGGTAGTGCCGGATAGGTACGGGGTAGAATTAGAGTTGCCGGATGCTTGAAGCATCCGGCTATCCTCTCAAGCCCGCTGAAGCGAGCAGCTTAGACAAAAGTGATTGGTCTTCATGGAGACAAAGCAGTTCAAAATCGAAACGACGCGGCTCAGCTTGAGTTTTGAAACGGGCGAACATCTCCGGCTGCGGCAGATCACGGCGGACGGGCACGACTGGTTGAGCGCTGCCGACGGCGGTGGATTTGCCGTCTACGTGGACGATCAACGCTATGACGCGCGCGATCTACGCCTGGACGGCTTCCGCGTCGAGGCAACCGACGGCATTCAGCACGTGACCACCACGCTGAGCGGCGGAGACTTGAGGGTCGAGCAGCACGTCCAGATTTACGAGGGTACAGCGCTGCTCGAACAATGGCTAACGGTGCAAGCGACCACGCCACAGCAGATCACGCGGGTTGACTTGCTGGCACTGAGCTTCGCGCTTGACGCTTACGACCTGCTCCACTTCGACAGCGATTGGGGGCAGGAGTTCGAACCCGTGCGCGCAGCGCTCAGGGACGCCGTGACGCTGGAAACACGCATGGGGCGAGCGTCGAAAGGGCAGCATCCCTACTTCGCGCTGCTGGCGGACGAGGGCGTGATCGCCGGGGCTGTGGCGTGGTCGGGGAATTGGTGCCTCCGCTTCGAGCCGTCGGACGAGGGCGTCAGATTCAGCGGCGGACTGAACGACTGGGCATTCGAGAAAACGCTGGCGGCAGGTGAAACGCTGGAAGCGCCGCGCGTGGTGCTGGCGTTCGGGACGACTTTCGATGAGACCGCGCGCCAGTTCGCGCGGGCGGGTCGGCGCTGGTGGATTCCGCATAACGCGCTGTCTAGCGCGCTGCCGGTCGAGTGGAATCACTGGTGGAGCTACGAGGACGTGGAGATCGACGAGGCGGTATTTCGCGCCAACGCGGCAGCAGCGGCGGCGCTCGGCGTGGAACTATGTACACTCGACGCCGGATGGTTCGGGGTCAGCAGCCGACTGTCATGGCACATTCCCATCGGGTGGCACGATCTGCGCGGCGACTGGGAACTGGTCAACCGGGCGCGCTTTCCAAGCGGGATTCGGGCGCTAGCGGATAGTGTTCACGCGCTGGGGATGAAGTTCGGTTTGTGGTGCGAAATCGAGGGATTGGGAAAACGCGCAGCGCTTAACAACCGGCGTCCTGATTTCGCGGCGCAGAGCGACGGCAATCCGCTCGGCTACGTCTGCATGGGCAATCCCGACGCCGAGCAATGGGCGTTCGAGACGCTCAGCCACTTGATCCGCGATTATGATGCTGACTGGCTCAAGCTCGACTTCAACCTCGAACCATTCGCGGGCTGTAACCGTACCGATCATGGGCACGGCGCGGGTGATGGTCTATACGCGCATTATCGCGGCTACTATCGCCTGCTCGACCGGATCAGGGCGGCATTCCCGGAAGTGGTGCTGGAAAACTGCGCGTCGGGCGGGCTGCGGATCGATCTGGAGATGCTGCGGCACACGCACTTGACTTTCCTGAGCGATCCCGACTGGCTGACCCACGATCTGCAAGTGTTCTGGGGCGCGACGACCCTACTCCCGGCGGACGCTTGTCTCCATTGGAGCGCCAGCGAGTGGCGCAGCGAAAACCCGCCGCCGGAGCAGGACTTCAACCCGCGAGACCCGGCGCTGACGATGGAGCAGTTCGACAGCTTCACGCGGGCGGCGATGCTGGGCGCGTTCGGGATGTCGCAGAAGCTGCCCGATCTGCCGGAGTGGGTAGCAAAACGACTGGCAGCGCACATCCGGGTCTACAAAGAACACATCCGGCGGTTCGTGCGCGAAGGCGACTTGTATCACCTGACCGATCAGCCGCTGCGCAGCGGCGCTGGCGAGCGTTGGTGCGCCTTTCAGTATCATCTGCCCGACGATGCTGAGAGTCTGCTGTTCGTTTTTCGGTTGACGGGCGGCGAACCGCAGCGGGCAATCAAGCTGAAGGATTTGACTGCGGAGCGAGTCTACCAGATCGCCGGGTTCGAGGGCGAGACCTACGAGTCGTTGACCGGCGCGGCATTGATGGATCAGGGGCTAATTTTGACGCTGAGCGAGAGCGAGTCAGCCGTGATCCGCCTGAGCTAAGCCGATCAAGCCTTGTCCGGTGGCGGATAGCCCATCACGGCGTGGACGGTGTCGAGGGTGGCGCGGTTGGCAAGGTAGGCGCAAACGCTGGCGCTGATGAACAACCACGCCGGTTGGATCACGAGAGTCGTTACGACGGCGATCAGCGCGATCAGCAGGGCATAGCGCAGCGTCGCCAGCGGGCGCTTAAGCAAGACCACGAAGCTGTTGCGAAACGCGAGCCGCAAGCTCGGCTGCTCCTGTTCCAGCATGAGCGGGAACATCGAGACTTGAAGCAGCAGCCAGACGATCAGCAAGAAGACGACCAGCGCCGTCGCCAGCGCCGTCCAGACCGCTTGGATGCGGCTGTAGAAGATCAGGTTGCTGACCAGCACGGCGATGACCAGTAGGTTCAGCCCACCCCACAAGTAGCTCCGCCAGAACCACTTACGCAGCCCCTCGAAAAAGGTCGACGGGCTGGCGGGGCGCTCGTGAGCGAGGCGATTGGTGGCATAGAACAACGCCGCTGTCGCCGGGATGATGGTGACGATCGGCAGCGAGACCACGATCCACAAGATATTGAGGATGAAGAACGGGATCGAGGCGACGTAGGCATCGACCAGCAGGTCGCGCAGCAGTTGGCGATTCATAGCGCTAGTATACCCGCGCGGACACCCCGGCGACGACCCGGCGATAGCTCCACGCGACGACGACCAGCAGCAGATAGCAGCCCGCGCCGATCAGCAGCGCCCAATGGAAGCCCCAGAGCATTGAAATGACGACGGCGAGGGTCGAGCCGAGCACCGAGAACGCCCCGTTGATCGCCCAGAGCAGCGCGATCTGCTGGCGCTGAGCGGTCGCGCTGGCTCCAGCAAGGCGCATCAGGCTGGGAAAGGGAATGCCCATCGGGAAGCCGAGCAGCGCGGTCAAGCCGACGATCCCGGCGATGCGGGCGGCGAACGACTGCGGCAGCAGCGAGTTGACCAGCGAGGGCAAGGCAAACTCGTAGATCACGACCACCAGCGCGATCCACCCGGCGGCGATCATGACACGGACGGGGAGCTTGCCCACCATCCAGCGCTGGCTGACGAAGCTGCCGAGTCCGCCCGCCAGCAGAAGCGTCGCCAACACGACTGCCAGCGACAAAATCGGCTGACCGAGCAGGATTTGGAAGCGCTGGATCAGCGGGACTTCGACCAGCATGAAGCCCACGCCGATCAGTGAGGCATAGACGACCGCTCGCCGCCAACCGCCCTGCTCCGACGACGCCTCGCTGCCAGCAAAGACGGCGACGCCCACTAGCGCGACCGCCAGCAGCGCCGCCAGCACTAGCGCCGAGCGGATAGCGGGCGGGATGCCGTAGTCGAGGTTGAAGAAGTAGGGCTGATCGTCTGTGGTCGGCGCGAGGTTGTAAGCGGCGTCGGCGTCGATGAAGTCCGCCACGCTTTCGCCGCCCCGCAGCGGCGCGAACAGGGTTTCATAGTCGCCGGGGGCGTAGAGCGGGTTCATGCCCTGCGCCTTTGCTGCCGTGTTGAGCGACTGCACCGTGTCCGCCGGAAGCGGGTCTTTGCCGACGATCAAGACGCTGGTGGTGACGGTCTGGTCGGTGGCTGGATAGCTCCACAGCCACAGGTGATCGAGTGCTTGAGCCGGAGCGACGCCCGCGTTTTCGAAGGCTTGCAGCGCGGTGACGGCGGCGCGGCTGCCCTCCAGCGCGTTGTGGGCGACAATCGCCAAGCGCCCGCCGGGAGCCAGCCGATCCAAGATAGGTGGCGAAGGCTTCCTGCGTAAAGATGTAGTTCTCGATCAGCGCTTGGCTGGCGGGTTCGACCGCCTGCGTGTAAACGAGGCTGAGATAAATCAGGTCGTACTGGTCGCTGGCTGCGCTCAACGAAGGAGCGGGCATCGCCCTCGACCAGATCGACTTGCGGCAGGTCGAGCACGCCGCCATTGTAGGCAGCAAATTTGCGGGCGGCAGTGACGACCGCCGGGTTGACCTCGACTGCCGTGATCGCCGTCGATCCGGCGTTGAGCGCCAGCAGAATATCTTTGCCGCCGCCCGCGCCGATCACCAGCGTTTTATCCGCGCTGCCGGAGTCGAAGGGCAGATATTCGACAGTGTCGGCCAAGCTGCTCAGGCTGGCGGGATCACCATCATAGGGAAGCATATACGCGCCCGCGCCGCTGTCAGCGAAGATGTAGCGGGCGCTGTGATCATTGGTCTGCACCACGTCAACGCGAGCAAAGGGACTCCACTCGGTATCGATGATCTTGCCCTGTTGATTGACGTCTTGCAGGATGCCGACCATCGTCTTATCGCGGGGAAAGCCGGTCAGCGCCAGCGGGTTGTAATCGACCGCGCCGGTAGCAAGGTTGAGCGCCAAGAGCACGACGCCGACGACCAAGCTGAGCGCAGCAAATCCCAGCCGCAGCGACCTGCCCGACTGCCGCCCGACGACCAGCACCGCCAGCGCGCCGACGACCACCGCCAGAAACAGCGTCAGACTGAAAGCACTCCACACGCTCAACAGCCAGAGGACGGCGACGACGCCCAACGCCGCGCCGATCAGGTCAGCGGCGTAGAAATCGCCGCTGCTGGCGGTGAAGTTGGCGAAGGTCAAGGCGGCGACCATGCCGACGAGGAAGAACGGCACCAGTGCGACCAGCGCACGTGGGAAGATCGAAGCGACATCGGGCAGCCACGCGATGAACAGTGCCGCGCCCGCGAAGGCGAAGCTGAGCGCGATCAGCGCCGTCGCCAGCGCGCGGGTCGTCTGCTGGCGTGGCTGGAGATAATGGACGCTGGCAGCACCGAGGCTCAGCCCCAAGACCGCCAGCGAGACCGCGAGAAAGGTGAAGTGGTACTGAAAGAACAGCGAAAACAAGCGCGTGAGCGTGATCTCGAAGATCAGCCCGACGGCGGAGACGACGAACAGCGTCAGCAGCGCCAGACGACGGCTCATGGCTGGCGTTTCGGCTGCTAGCGCCATTCGCCCGTCTTTTCTGCTCCGGCGGCGAGTTCGACCGTCTCGGCGTGATCGCCGCAGCGAAGCGTCCGAGTCAGCGCATGATCGGCGATGTTACGCGCGCGCCACGTCACGCCGTCACGCGCGAAGATCGCCGAGACGGTGAAACCGTCGGCGAGCAGATTCTCGAAGGACGCATGATCCCACGACGACGGAATCGCCGGGAACAAGTCGATGCTGTCGGCGCGGACTTGCAAGAGCATCTGGTGCAGGGCGATGCTAACCGCCGCTTCCGCCGTGCCGAAATACTGCATATTCCACTGGTCGTTTTCCATCACTTCGGTCATGCCGCCGAACTGGCAAATCGTCGGGCGCGTCCCTTCGATCACTTGCCAGACCAGATCGCCGCGCTGCTGCCATGCCAGCACCGCGCCGAGCACACCCGCCGACCAAGGAAAGCCGCGATTGCTGTTGCCGTGACCGATCATCTGCCCTTCGTAGCGCCCCATGTACGCCTGTGACGTGCTGATGGCGCGCGGGTCGAGCGGCTGAATGACGTTCATCGGGTAAATCGGCGTGATCGAACTCATGTTGATGCGATCTTCCGTGTCCGACGCTTTGAAGAAGGTGCCATTATAGAGCGCGTCCATCGGCTTGATCAATGCGTCCGCGACGACGCGCGCACTGGCGGGTGAAGTCGGTCTCGCACCCCAGAGATTTGAGCAGCGCGAGCGCAGTGGCGGAGGATGGCAATCGTCCCGGCGAGGGTGATGCCGTCGTTTTTGACCTTGGTCGGCGCTTTCGTGGACGCCGACGAGATAGGTCGTCTCATAACCGCCGTCTTCGGTGGGAACAACGATGCAGGTCATGAAGAACTTCGCCAAGCCTTCGAGGATCGGGTAGAACTCGGCGAGGTAGTCCTTATCTTGCGTGAAATCGTAGTAACCCATGATCATGTTGGCGTAGGAGCCGTTGTTGTGCACCTGATATTTCATGTGCAGCAGCGTGCCATAGGCTTTTTGCCCGTCGTGGGTGATCTCCCAATCCCACTTCAAGCCGCCGCTGTCGCAGCCGAACTCGGTGGCGGCGTGACGGCGGGCGTGGTCGAGGGTGCGCTGGAAGAAGCGGACGCCTTCGAGGGCTTCGTTGCGGTGGTTGGCTTCGAGGATCGCGCGGTGGACGAAATACGAGTCCCAAAAAACGTGGGACGACCACGTGCGGCGCAGGTTGTTAACCGGCAGCCCGCCGGAGACCGGGTTCTGCATCGCCTTGAAGTGGTACATGCTGGCATCATAAAAGTACTGGAACTGCTCGTCGGGGATGTCGATGCTCGAAGCGGCGAAATACTTCCGCCAGAAGGCAAGATGCTCTTCGCGGAGTGCGTCGTAGCCCAGCGCAACTGCGTCGTCGAGCAGCTTCGGCGAGAGTTCGCCCTGCTGGTTGTCGCTGATCAGGAAATACTTAGTGAAGGTCGTGCCGCGCGCCCCTAACCAGCGATCGTCACCGGCTTTGCCGAAGGCGGTCGGCGGCGGGTCGAGGCGCAGCGCCATGACGCCCTGCGTCACGTCGAGGTCGTAGAAGCCTTCCGGCGCAGCGTCCGCCATCTCGACGCGACGGAAGGGGTCGGTATCCCACGGCTCGCCGCCGCTACCCTCCCAGACGCCGGGACCGATCCACGCCTCGAAGTCGACCGGCTGGTCGAAGGTGTAGCGCTCGATCAGAATCGAGCGGGTGGCATGCAGCCACGTCTCGATGTGACCCTTGACCCTACCATAGTCAACGTCCGAGTAGAGCGTGCCCTCTTGCGGGACGAAATGCTGGTCGCTGGATTGAAGTTCGAGCCGACGGTCGCCCGCATTGACGTAATACCACGTCCGCCCTAAGGGGGCAGCCTCGTACCATCCCGATCCTTCGGCGTGTTCAAGCGGCTTGTCCACCGGGAAGCGCCCGGCGACCATCACCAGCTTATCTTCGGGATAATAACGATTCGATTTGTACCAATTACAGCGATCCACACCGACTTTGTCAGGCACCATCGACCCCGTGTAGCCAACTAGCACGGCATCGATGCCATTGCCGAGAAAGCAGTGATAATAATTCTTCGGAAGTTGCATCGACTTACCCTTTAAGTCCGGTTAGAGAAATCCCCTCAACGAACGCGCGTTGAGCGAAGATAAACAGAATGACAATTGGCAGCATGAGCACAACTGAGGCTGCCATTAGCAGGTTCATTTGAACGTTATTCTGACCATTGAAGTACGCTAACCCGACCGAAACGGTGTACATATCTGGCTTGCCCAAGTAAAGCAGCGGAGTGAGGAAATCGTTCCACGTATCCTTGAAGGTCAAGATGGCGATCACCGAGAGGACGGGGATGCTGAGCGGTACGATCACGCTCCAGATGATCTTAAGCGTCGAGGCGCCGTCGATCAAGGCGGCTTCTTCAAGCTCGCGCGGGATGGTCATGAAGAACTGGCGCATCAGGAAAATGGCGTAGGCGTTGCCGAACCACGCCGGGACGATCAGCGGCAGGAAGGTGTTGATCCAGCCAAACTGGTTGAACAGGATGTACTCCGGGATGATGATCGCCGCCTGCGGCAGCATCAGCGTCGCCAGCAGGATAGCGAACAGCACGTTCTTGCCGGGCGCGTGCAGCCGAGCGAAGCCGTAGGCGACCAGCGTACACGAGATCAAGCGCCCGCTGAGCACGCCCACCTCGATGATCAGCGTGTTGGTGACAAAGCGCCCGAACGGGAGCAGCGGGTTGCCGAAGGCTTCCTGAAAGTTCGACCACTGAAGCGGATTCGGAATCCACTGAGGGGGCCATAGGAAAATCTGGGCTGTTGGTCTTGAGCGCGGTCGTGACCATCCAGAACAGCGGAAACAGAAAGACGACCGTCAGCAAGCAGCAGCAGCGCGTACACGACGATCTTGCGCATGATCTCGATCAGTCTGCGGGCGCGAGAGTCGGACGCGCGTCGCTTCGGATTGCGTTTGGCGTATGGCAGCCATGATTCAGTCGTCCTCCCCGCTGTAAAAGACCCACGTCTTCGACGAGCGGTTGATCAGCAGCGTCACCGCCAGAATGATGATGAACAGCATCCACGCCAGCGCCGAGGCATAGCCCATATTCAGCGAACTGAAGCCTTGTTGATAGAGATGAAGCAGGTAAAAGAGGGTTGAGTTCTGCGGGTTGCCGATCTGCCCGGAGTGCGCGGTCGAGATAACGTAAGCCGAGTCGAAAGTCTGGAACGCGCCAATCATCGACATGATCAGGTTGAAGAAGATCGTCGGGCTGAGCATGGGCAGCGTGATCCGTAGAAAGCGCGTCAGCCGCTCAGCGCCATCGACTTCCGCCGCTTCGTAGAGCGTGCGCGGGATGCCTTTCAACCCGGCGAGGAAGATCAACATCTGCCCGCCGACGCCCCACACGCTCATGATGACCAACGCCCAGAGCGCATAATGCGGGTCGCTAAACCAGTTGGGCGTACCCAAACCGAGCGTCCGCAGCAGCCCGTTGATGGGACCAAAGCGAGCGTTAAAGATCCACTGCCACAAGACCGCCGAGGCGACGCTGGCGACAATCGACGGGATGTAGAAGGCGGTGCGGAAGAAGCCGACGGCGTAAGTCGCCTCGTTGAGCAGCATCGCCAGCACCAGCGCGACAATCAATTGCAGGGGAACGCTGGTGATCGTGAACAGGAACGTCACCTTGAGCGACTGGTAGAAGTCGGGGTCTTTGGTGAACATGTAGACGTAATTGTCCAGCCCGATCCAGATCGGCGACTTGATCACGTTCCACTGGGTGAAGCTGAGGTAGAGCGAAATGCCCATCGGGATCACCGTAAAGAGCAAGAAGCCGATGATCCAAGGCGAGACCGTCAGGTAAAAAATGGTGGCTTCGCGGCGAGCAGCGGGCGTCATACGGTTCCGCGGCTTCTTTTGAGGGGAACTGCCTACTGTCACTCGTGTCATCGTAAGTCTCGTAATGAGTTCTATTTTGGCGATACTCTTCTGGGAGAGCAACCTCCCCGACCCCCTCTCCATTGCGTGGAGAAGGGGCAAGCATTGCAGGAGAGGTTCGCTTACGACCTCACCCCGGCTCAGTGGGGCGAGGTCACAAAAGCTAGCTGGCAGGAGTTCGCGGCGACCTGCTCCTGAGCCAGCTTGTCAGCGAGACAGGTATCGCCTTCCGACACCGCTGTGTTCATGGCGTCCTGACGCCAACGCCGTTTTCAAGCACGGTGGTGAACTCCTGAACGAAGTACTTCGAGCCGCAGTCACCCCAATAGCGGGAAATCTGATCCGGGATCGGCTGCAAATTGGCGAGATCCGCCACGATGTCCGCCGTCAGCGGATCGCTGCTCAGACCTTGGCTGTCGGCAATCGCCACAACCGGCGTCCACGCATAGTTGGCGAATTCCTTGGCGCCATCACCCGTGCCGATGTACTTCAGGAATTCCCACGCCGCGTCTTTGTTCTGGCTGCCGGTATACATAGCGAAACCCGACCAGCAGAGCACGTTGGCATTGCCAGCGGGACCGGCAGGCAGCGAGGTTGTGCCGAAGTTGAAGCCGTAGACGTCCTTATACCCATTCAGGGGCCAGACGCCCGTCCACTCCATGGCGACCAGTCCGCTCTGGAACATGTCGACACCAGCATAGGATGCGGTGTCGGCGTTGCTGGGCGTCACGTGATACTTAGTATAGAGATCGCTGTACCACTGGAGCGCACCAACAGTAGCGTCGCTGTTCATGTAGCCGTCAGAAGCCGCTGCCGTCAGCAGCGATCAAGCTGCCGCCGTTCTCGTAGATGATCGGCTCAATCGCGCGATCCCACGTGTATGGCATCTCGATGCCCCACTGCTGAATGTTGCTGGGGTCGAAGTCCGGCGAGGTGGCATTATTGCCATTGGCATCGACGGTCAGCAGTTCTCGCCGCGTTGAGCAGATCGTCCCACGTCCAGCTCGCGGTCGGCAGCATCGACGCCGGCGCTTTGGAACAAGTCGGAGTTGTAGTAAACGATCAGCGGGCTGTAGTCTTTGGTTAGATAGTAGGTCGAGCCGTTGACCTCGCCAAAAGCGGCGACCGCCGGGAACAGAACGCTGCGATCAAAGCCGTTGGCACCATCAATATAGGGGTCGAGATTTTCGGATGCGCCCAACGCCACCCACTTGGAGACGTCGCCGTCACCGCTCATGAAGATGTCAGGCGCAGTGCCGGAGGCGAACTGCGCGAGCAGCTTGGTGCCGTAATCCTGCGGAACAGCTTCCAACTGAACGTCGATATCCGGGTGTTCAACCTCGAAACTGGCAATGGCATTGTTCCACGGGGTCAGGGCATCACCGCTTTCCCAACTGCCCACCCGCACAACGCCCGAAAGCTCGGCGGTGGCATCTTGCGCCGCAACTTGAGCAGCAACCGCCACAATCGCCACGAACAAAGCAACCAATACGATCCAACTTTTTTTCATGTCGTTCCTTCCCATCAACCTCAACTAATTACGTGAGCATCATCATTCCGGCACAGGCTTGTTACCTCGATCCCGCTCTCCTTTCACTAAACCCGGCAGGAAATGGTCAATTTCACGGGCATTGCGCCCGATAACCAGCAGAAAAAGCGCTTAATCAGCGCGGTTTTGGTAGCCGAGACTGGAATTCGCGCACGACGAGCTCGGGAGCGAGCAAAATGTGCTGGCTGCGCTGGCGGCTCGTCCCGAAGCAGCGCGATCAGCAGGTCGATCACGGCACGACCCACCTCCCAGATGGGCTGGCGCAACGTGGTCAAGCCGGGCTTGACGTAATGGGTAATCGGCATGTCGTCGAAGCCGGTGACGGCGACGTCGCGCCCAATTTCTAAGCCGCAGGACTTCAATCGCCTGCATGACGCCGATGGCGATACTGTCGAGCATGGTGACGATCGCGGTCGGTCGGCGCTTGTCGGGCAATTCGAGCAGCTTTTGTGCCGCCTCATAGCCGTAGTCGACTTCGCCTCTGCCCCGCACAACCCATTTCGGGTCGATGGGCAGTTCCGCCTCCGCCATTGCATCCCAATAGCCAGCCAGCCGATCCGCACCGACGCGCGAGCTTTCGGGCCAAGCCAGCACCGCGATCCGCTCGTGCCCTTGCTCGATCAGGTGGCGGACAGCATCAGCAACGCCGACGCGCCCATCTACGTCAACCGAAGGCGTGGTGGCATTCTCGGCGACGCGCCCGAAACTGACGACGGGCACGTTCAGACGATTGATCACCGGGATGCGGGGGTCATAGTATTCGACGCTAGAGAGGATGAAGCCATCGACACGGCGCGCGTGGACGAGTTCTTCGTAAGGCACATGGACGTCACGATCCGTGCGCTGCGGAAATAGTAAAATGTGATAGCCGTATTCTTCGGCGTGCTCGACGATGCTGTGCTGGAACTGCTCAAGGATGGGGCTGGAATGATTTTGCGGCTCAGGCTGCCACGAGTAGCCGATCAGATGACTGGATTGGGTGCGAAGATTTTGCCCGGCGGCATTGGGGCGGTAGTCCAAGCTCTTCGATGGCGGCTTGGACGCGGGCGCGGACTTCGGGCGTAACCTGAATCTGGTTACGGATCACTTTGGAGACGGTCTGATAACTGACACCAGCCTGCTTGGCAACGTCTCTTAGGGTAATGTTCTTCGCCATAAAACCCCAGATCTATTCCAAATAATATTTAGGCGAACGTTCGCCTAAATATTATTCTACACTGCCTTGGACTATTCTGTCAACATTGTTACGGTTGGATCGGGAGATTTACCCAAATCGTGGTGGCGGGAGGTCTTCTCAACACCGGGGCGCTGCCGTATGATGAAGTGTAATGTTAAAAAAGAATTGAAGGAGAGGATTTGGCGTGTGACTTCATCCACTTCACCGTTGTTTGGTTTCGCTTGCTGTTCGGTTTGTCACCATTGAACTCGGGTCACGTCGCGTCGTTTATGTGGGCGTCACCCGCCACCCCTCGGACGCCCGGGGAGCCCAGCAGCTTCGCGAAGCGACCCCTTTTGCAGCAGGGACCCAAGTAACTCCTCCGCGATAACGAACAGAAATATGGGCAACATTTTGCTGCCGTTGCCGACGGCGCCCAGATTGAAGTTTTGCGGACACTGATCCGTGCCCTAGAGCCAACGCCGTTTGTGAACAGTTCATCGGTTCCGTGCGACGCGAGTGTTTGGATCACCTGTTGGTCTTCGGCGAGCGGCATCTGTTTCGGATGTAGAATACCTACATCGATTATTACAATCTGTACCGACCACATCAAGGATTAGGGCAACGTATTCCGATTCCAGCGAAGGCCAGTTTCACTTCCACACCGCCTGCGGGGATCGTAGCCGAGCCTATTTTGGGAGGTCTTCATCATCACTATTCGCGACTTGTGGCATAGCGGCGCATTCATCTCCTCTCCAATCCGGACGGATGCACAATCAGTGCAGCACTCCAGCTTACCGACCGCCAGCAGATCACATTTGAGTTTACAAGCTGCGCTGAGCTACTTAAGCGCATTCAACCGTTTTGGAGCATTCTAGAAGGAACGGATCGACGCCTATTAGCTGAAAGCCTATTTGATGAAATCACCTACGACCTAGACACACAGCGGATTACCGACTTCAAAGTCAAAGCAGGGGCAGAACCGTTTTTAGTGATGCGCGCGGCGCTCTACGAGGATGAGCTAGGGGAAGAAACAAAAAACCGCTTCAATCGTAGAAGCGGTTCTTCAATCAATGGACTGTCTCTTAGTCCCAACGGGACTCGAACCCGTGTTTTGGCCTTGAAAGGGCCACGTCCTAGACCGCTAGACGATGGGACCTTACATTTACAGAGGAAGTTTAGCAGTCAAGCGAGCCAGCGTCAAGGCTCGGTAGCGTGCAAGCGCTAATCATCCAGCCCGCCCTCACGGGAGCGGAAGCTCAAACGGATCGGGGTTCCCGCAAAGGCATATTCCTCCCGGATTTGGTTTTCGAGATAGCGCTTATAGGTGAAGTGAACCAGCCTCGGATCGTTGACATGGAGCAGGATAACCGGCGGTGCGACCGCCACCTGTGACACGTAAAGGATCTTCAGACGACGGATGCCCCGCGCAGCTGGCGGATGCTGCTGATAGGCATTGCGGATAATGCGGTTCAGCTCCCCGGTCGGGATGCGGAAATGCCGCCCCTCATAAACCCGCTGCACCGCCTCAAGCACTTGATGAATGCGCTGCCCGGTCAACGCGCTGATGAAGACCACCGGCGGATCGGGCAAGAAGTTGAACTTTTCCTGCACCAATTTCTCAAAGGTGTGCAGTGTGAGCGAGTCCTTTTCGACGACATCCCACTTGTTGACGACGATCACGACGCTCTTGCGCGCTTCCATAATGTAGCCCGCGATGTGCTGATCCTGGTCGGTGATGCCGTCCACCGCATCCAGCACCAGCAGCACTACGTCCGACCGCTCCATCGCTTTGTTGGCGCGGACGACACTGTATTTCTCGACGCCCGGCTCGATTTTGCCCCGCTTGCGGATTCCGGCGGTATCGATCAGCGTCACTCGTTCGCCAAAATAGGCAATCTCGGTGTCAATCGCGTCACGGGTCGTCCCGGCGACCGGGCTGACGATCACGCGCTCTTCGCCGAGCAGCCGGTTGAGCAAGCTGCTCTTACCAACGTTCGGACGTCCGACGATGGCGATCCGAAGGTGATCGTCGTCCTCGTCCTCCGGCGGAAATTCTTCACCGCCCAAGGCTTCATACACTGCGTCAAGCAGATCGCCGACCCCTAGCCCATGAATCGCGCTAATGGGGAAGACCTCGCCGATGCCCAAACCATAGAATTCGACCGCGTCACGGGCGTTATTCAGGTTGTCGGCTTTGTTGGCGGCGATCAGTACCGGCTTATCCGTGCGCCGGAGAATCTCGGCGATTTCCTCATCTGCGGCGGTGATCCCGGACGCCGTGTCGACCAGCAGGATCACTAAATCGGCATCCTGCACTGCTTGCAGCGCCTGCGTCTTAATCTCGGCGATAAAGTCCACACTGCCTTCGGCAAGTGGCGACTCGTCGCGCGAGCCCTTCGGTTGATAGATCTCGATACCGCCGGTATCGACGACGTTGAACATCCGACCACGCCAATCAAACTCGGCGATCAGGCGGTCGCGGGTTGTGCCCGGAATTTCGTCCGTCACTGCCATGCGCTCACCCACCAGCCGGTTGAACAACATGCTTTTCCCGACATTCGGTCTCCCGACGAGGGCGACCAGTGGTTTACGCGCCATTTTGTTGCAACCTCAATAACTGAATGACGCCTCATTGTATCAGAACGGTGCTTGACTGCGTAGGTTCAACCGCCGGACAGCTCCGGCGATGGCTCAGCAGTCGCCCTCACGCTCGCCTCAACATCGATCAAGGCGGGCAGCACTGAGGTAGTCACAACCGTTTCGCCAGCCGCAATTGACGCGGTGGGCGCAAGCTGTGCGCTATCCCCGGCGGCGAGACCGCTCACGTCGACCAGTACGCTCAAATCATTTTCGTTGAGTTGGTTCAGCAGCGGTTGCGGTCCGGTCACCAACACCGTGACTTCCATTGTCGCCGAGCGATAATCCAGTTCGGTCTTGCTGCCGATGAACTCGACCGGAATGTGATCAAACTGCTGCGTGATCGTCTGCGTGTCGATGCCGACCGTTACCGTAATCGTGCGCCCGGTGACGACCGTCAGCCGTGAGTCCGGCAGTTCCACCGGGACGGTCACTTCAAAGCTGCTGGTTTTGTCCGACAAGCTGATCGGCGCGGTGAAGAACGTCCCCGGCAAATTCGCCAGCACGCCAGCGGGTCCCTTGACCACCACAGTCTTCGGGTTGTAGTCGAATGCCGCCGTCAGCACGTAGCCTTCGGCGAGTTCGCCGACGATGTTAGGCTGCACCCGCACCTCGCGCACGTCCGAACGCGCCTCGACCGGAATGGTGACATGGACGGTCTGCGGATCGAGCGTCACGTTGGTGACGGTATTACCATCCGCATCGACGGGCGTTGGTCTCACATCGCCTTCATAGGTGGTGCGCTGCCCGTCCAGCGACACCGGCACTAACACCTGCGTGACCTGCGCTACCCGGCTCGCCGGTCCACTGACTTCGACCTGCCGCACGTCGAACTCCGCTTCGCCGACGCTGTAGACTAACGGCGGCTGCGTCGTGATGTTGATGCTGACCGGCTTGAGCTGCGCTTCTTCGACCTCAAGATCGACCGTGACCAAGCGCGGCAAAATCGAGACGACCGACGCCTGCCGCGCCAACCGCGCCTCCAGCGAGACGACGTGCTCGCCGGGACCCAATCCGGTCAGGTCGGCGACAAGATTGACATCATCGGTCGAGAACAGTTGATGAACGGATCGCTGCGCGCGCAGTTGAACCGAGGCGTTGTTCGGAATTTCCGGGGAGTTGGTGATGATCAAGCCAAAATCCGGCGTCGTGTGGATCGGCACGGTTGAAATGCGCCACGTCTCAAATGGATCGGACTGCGAGACCGCGATCACCCAGACGACGAATGCCAGCGCCAGCGACACTAACAACCAGATTACATTGGTGATGATCACCTGCCGTAGAGAGCGTTCAGTTGGCATCGGCGCTACTCTTGCCGATCCCGCAGGCGCACCGCAATGTCATTGAGCTGGTCGCGCAGCCGCCGCAGCAGCGGGCGATCCTGCGGGCGTTCGGGTCCGTAAAACGCATTGAGGATCGTCCGCAGCCGCTTCGAATCGAGGCGCGGGATCAAGCGTCCGCCGTTGGTGATCGAGATTCGTCCGGTTTCTTCAGAAACAACCACGCAAATCGCGTCGCTGACCTCGCTCATGCCCAACGCCGCGCGATGGCGTGTGCCCAGCTTGGGCGTCGTCAGCGTGCGCGCCGACGACAGCGGCAGCACCGACGCCGCCGACGCAATTCGTCCGGTACCGTCGATGATCGCCGCGCCGTCGTGCAGTTCGGTTTTGGGCCAAAACACGGTCAGCAAAACCTGTGGACTGACTTCGCAATCCATCTTCACGCCGGTGCGGATGTACTCCTGCAAGCTGCTGTTGCGTTCCAGCACGATCAGTGCGCCGTGCCGCCGTTCTGAGAGTCGTTCGGCAGCTTGGCAAATGTCATCGATGATTTTGGCGCGAACGGTCTCGTGCGGCTGATGATTTGCCAGAAATCCAGCCCGCCCCAACCGCTCGAACAGGCGGCGCAGTTCCGGTTGAAAGATCACCGGAATAGCGACCGCGAGGATCGTCAGTGTGTTTTCGAGCAACCAGCGCAGCGCCAGCAAATTGAAAACATTCGAGACGAGGATCATCAAGCCGAAGACCAGTGTCATGCCGCGTACCAGCACGACCGACTGCGTCCCCCGGATGAGGAAGCTCACGCCATAAAAGACCAGCGCCACCAGTAATATATCCACGACAGCGCTGAGATTTAGATTACTGAATGCCCATACCAGTTCCACAGGACAAGTTGACCTCAAGTAACAAGCAAAGGATCGCCCTGATCACAGTAACCCCACCGGGCAACGTGCGGTTCACCCTGCTTGATTGATCTTCCAATGCACCAGCGACCCGCTACTAGCAACGACCCGCCGCCAGCGGCTAACCGCCTAATTGCGACAACAGTTTTCGGTAATCTTCGACGTGCTCCGGATTCAGCGCGATGATCTGGCGAATCGTGTTAGCAGCGTCCTTATGCATTCCCGCCTCAAGCTGGAGTTCCCCCAGCGCGTCCAACTGCACAATCGCGTCGTGCTGGCGACCTAACTGCCGGTAGATGGCAGCGAGCCGGGAACGCAGACCGGTATCCTTCTGGTAGAGCGTCACCAGTTCTTCCAACAATTGGATAATGCGGTTCACTTGCTTATTGCGCGCGTACAACCCTAACAGCCGATCCAACCGCCGGATCGCCTCAACCTGATTGCCCTGCCGGTAGTTGAGATCGACCAGCATCCGGTGGGCGCGCTCGTCGGTGGGATCGATCTGGATGATCTCTTCGTAGGTTTTCTGCGCCTTGCGGATGTCGAGCCGCATCTGGTCGATGTCCGCGATCCGGTGCTTGATGCGGACGATTTTCTCCGGCGAGGCATTGACGCGCAGGGCGATTCGCTCCGCCAGCACGTAAGTCTCGCGCGATTTATCGAAATTGCCCAGTTGATGGTGCGTATCGGCAAGATCGATGTACTGATCGAGCGCCTCGTCCCACTGCTCCTCTTGTTCGAGCAGTTCGATCAAGCTTTCGCGGACGGACACGTCGAGCGGAGCCATCTCCAAGACGTTGAACAAAATCTGGCGGGCGCGGTCGGTTTCGCCGCGCGCCAGATAGGTTCGCGCAATCGTGTTCTTCTTGGCGACGGCATTCCGCAGCCGCCCTTCGCGGATCATGATCTCCGCCATGCGGTCGTGGATCGGCAGGTAGTTGGGCGAAAACTCGACGGCACGATGCGCCTCGTCCATCGCCAACGTCAGCAGCCCCTGCCGCCGGTAGCTGTCGATCAGCGCAATCGAGCGGGTGAGCCGGTCGCCTTCCGCCGCGATCAAGATGTCGATCACACCCTTCTCGCCCTGCTCGCGCAGTGTTTCTTCAAGCTGGCGGCGCGTATCACCGATCCGCTGCTTCCAATCTTTTCCTTCGAGCAGCTCGACGAGGCGTCCAGCGATGATCTTGGTGTTCTCGTCGTTGACCGTTTCAATCGTCTGCGTGAGGCGCTGATAGATCGATAAGGCTTGTTCTTGATCGTCCCGCCCCATCGTCTGAACGCCGTCCACCAACTGCAAACACTGCAGGAGATAGCGCACTGCTTGCTTTTCTTTGCCGACGGCGTGATGCGCCTTGCCTAAGCCATGATACGCGCCGCCCGCCATCTGCGGGTGATTCACCGCATCCAGCAGCGGCTTGATCGCGTCGTTTGCCCGGTTCGCCAGCAGCAGCATACCGCCGAGATTCATCTTAATCGCCGGGTGGCGCAGTTTCGCATCGGCACGCTGATAGGACTCGACCGCGACCTCGTACAGCCCCTGCCGGTGCGCTTCCATCGCCTGCAAGGCATCTCCGGCGATCTTGCCGGAGTCGCCGCCTTCCATGATGAACGCCGCGAGCAAGCCCAAGCCATAATCCAGCGCCTCGCCGAGCGGTCCGAGCGGATTATCGGGGATCGGCTGCGATTCCTCGTCGTCGTCCAGCAGTTGCAAGGAAGCCTTGGCATCGGCGGCACGGGCACTGTCATCGACGGGCGGTAAAATCGTGCCGCCGGATTCGAGCACGTGCAGGATATTGAGCACCTGAGCGTTATTGCGGTCGATCCGCTGCGCGCGCTGCGCCGCCTTGATCGCCTTCTCGACGTCGTTGAGACGCCGGAAATTGAAGGCGAGATTCAGATATTCGAAAATCGCTTTCTTCTTGTCGCCAATCCGCTCGTAAGCCTGCGCCAGCTTCGCGTGAACCGGGATCAAGCCGGGCGTCAAGTGCGTCGCGCGCTCCCAGTTGTCAATCGCCTTGTCGAGGTCGTGCTGCGACAAGTAAACTTCGGAGACGTTGACGTACTGCTGTGCCGCTTCGCGCAGCCGCCCCATCCGTTCGAGCACGTCCGCGCTCTTTTCCAACGGAATCGGATCCTCCGGCGCGAGTTGGTGGGCACGGGTGTACACCTTGAGCGCATCTTCCAGCCGCCCCATCTCCAACAAGCCCCAACCCAGATGAATGTGGGCTTCCGGGTCGTCGGGGAATTCCTGAATGGCGCGCCCATACGATGCAACCGCCAGCCCCCACTCCGAATCCCAAGCGGCGTTGTGACCGGCATTCATCGCTTGCTCATAGGCTTCTCGATTGCGTGCCATTCGTATCCGCCTCTAACCCATCAAGGTAACGAGTACCGCCTTTTGGGCGTGCAGCCGGTTTTCTGCCTGCTGGAAGATCGCCGACTGGTCGCCATCTGCCACGCTGTCGGTGATCTCGTCTCCCCGGTGCGCGGGCAGACAGTGCATGACAATCGCGTGCTTACCCGCACGGCGCAGCAGGTCGTCGTTGACCTGATACGGGCGCAGCGCCTCAAGCCGGGATTCGGTCTCGGCTTCCTGCCCCATACTCACCCATGTATCGGTATACACCACATCGGCATTTTTCACCGCGGTATAGGGATCTTCGTAAGCTTCGATGGAACCGCCGGTGCGCTCGGCGATCTCGCCGACGACCGCCATGTCTTCCTCAGCCAAACCATAACCGGGTGGCGTAGCAACGGCGAAGTGCGCGCCGAAGTTTGCCGCTGCCTGCGCCAGCGACAACGCGACGTTGTTGCCGTCGCCGATGTAGACAACGCGCGTACCGCTGATCCGCCCCAAGCGTTCGTAGATCGTGAGCACATCTGCCAGCGCTTGGCACGGATGCTGCGCATCGCTCAAGCCGTTGATCACCGGGACACTGCCCCAGCGCGCCAACTCGATAACGTGTTCGTGATCGAACACGCGCGCCATGATCCCTTGCACGTAGCCGGAGAGCACGCGCGCCACGTCGGCGACGCTCTCTCGTTTGCCTAACCCAATTTCCTGCGGACCGATCATCAATGCCGAGCCGCCCAACTGCTGCATCCCGATTTCGAACGAAACGCGCGTCCGCAGCGACGGCTTCTGAAAAACCATCGCCAGCGCCTTGCCTTTGAGCACGGGCTGGTTGCCGCCGGAACGCCATTCCATCTTTAAGTGAACTGCTAAATCAAGAAGCTGCCGCAGGTCTTCAGTAGACCAATCCATGAGGTCGATAAAGTGCCGCATTGTGAGCTTTCTGTCTGCTGCGTTCGTAGATAACAAACGGAATATAAGCGTGAACAAAGTATAACACGGTCTGCCGCCGCGCACGCATAAATCCACGTGGAAGATCACTAAGAGAGGTATTAAAGCGAAGCGGGTAGCTTTTAGCGGTTGGCAAAGACAACTTTCGGGGACGAACAATCCGGGTAGCATAGGGGCAGGACTAAGTCCTGCCCCTACAGTCAAAGAATATTCTGATGTATCGGCGGTAAGTTAACCGCTAAACCGTGACCGACTCCACGTCACGCCAATTGCTGCCCGCCTGCGCGTTCGCCTTGAGCGGCGCGTCGAGCTGACACGCCCCTTCCATCACGCGGACGACGACTTCCGCCGCCTCTACCACGCGATCTTCCGGCACTTCGAGCACCAGTTCGTCGTGAACTTGCAGGATCATGCTGGCGCCCAACGCCGCCAACAGCGGATGCAGGTCGATCATCGCCTTCTTGATGATGTCCGCCGCCGTCCCCTGAATCGGCATGTTGATGGCTTCGCGCTCCGCCTGCTGGCGGACGTTGAAATTACCCTGAAATGAGAACGTCCGCCGTCTGCCGAACAGCGTCGTCAGGTAGCCGGTGTCCTTGGCGATCTGCTTCGCCTGCTCCATGTATTGCTGCACACGCGGCAGCCGATCAAAGTAGGTCTTGATGAACTCGTTCGCCTGCGCCAGCGTCAACTCGCTATCACGGGCGAGCCGGAAAGCGCCCATCCCGTAGAGCAGACCGAAGTTCACGCGCTTGGCGAAACTGCGCTGCGAGCGCGTCACCTGATCGATCGGGATGTTGTTGACGATGGCTGCCGTCGCCGCATGAATGTCCTGCCCCTGCTCGAAGGCTTCCAGCAGCGTCGGCTCTTGGCTGACGTGCGCCATGATCCGCAGTTCGACTTGGCTGTAATCGACCGCCAGCAGCTTCATCCCCGGCGGCGCGATGAACGCCCGCCGCACTTCACGCCCAGTCTCGGTGCGAATCGGGATGTTCTGCAAGTTGGGGTTGCTGCTGCTCAAGCGTCCGGTGCTCGCGCCGGTCTGGTTGTAACTGGTATGGACCCGCCCGGTGCGCGGATTGACCAGCATAGGCAGCGTATCGACGTAAGTCCCTTTGAGCTTGGTCAATTCGCGGTAGTCGAGGATTTTGCCGATGATCGGATGATCGCCGCGCATGTTGTCAAGCACGTCGGCGGCGGTCGAAAAGCCATGCGTCGTCTTGCGCACGCCCTCGGCGCTCAAGCCGAGCTTGCCGAACAGCACGTCGTTCAACTGCTTGGGGCTGTTGATGTTGAACTTGCCGTAGCCATCGGCGAGCGCGTAGATTTCGTCCTCAAGCCCTGCCAGCAGTTCTCCCATTTCGAGACTCATCTGCGCCAGCGCCCCGCTATCGAGCAGCACGCCCGCCCGCTCCATCGCCGCGATCACCGGGATCAGCGGCAGTTCTAACTGCTCAAACACGTCGCGCAGCGACGGTGGATTGGGCGTGCCCCACAGCGGATCGACGGCGGGCGCGTTCGGGTCGCGCTCCAGCTTAGGACGCAGCACCTCGACCAGCGCGTGCGTACAGGCGGCATCGGCGGCGGCATAGGGCGCGGCGAGGTCGATAGCGACCGTATCCATCGTCTGCTGATTCTTGCCTGTGCCGATCAGGTCGCTGATCTCGGTCATGCGCCGCCGCAGTTCGGCGAACGCCAACCGCTTTAGTCCCATGTTGCCGTTGATCGGGTCGCGCAGCCACTCGGCGATCATCGTGTCGAAGCCGATCGGCGCCACATCGACACCGTAATTCTGCATCACCACGAGGTCGTAATTGGCGTTATGCGCGTACTTGGCGATGTCCAGATTGGTCAGCGCCGGACGCAGCGCCGCGATCACGGTATCGAGCGGAAGCTGCTGCCCCTTAAGATGCCCGACCGGGACGTAATAGCCGCTCTCGCCATCGACCGCCAGGGCGATCCCGACCAGATCCGCCGCCATTTGGTCGACGCTGGTCGTCTCCACGTCAAAGGTGATCGCCTGAGCCTTGTTCAGTGTCGCCACCAACTCGGCGAGCGCTGCTTCGGTCTGGACGATGGTCGTTGGCACCAGTGCCTCGCCGGGTTCGGTCGGCGGCTCAGCATCGGGCATGTCGTCGAACATCGACATCTGCGCTTGCGGCGCGTGCACCGCAATCCGCCCCAGTTGGTTGAACAGCGTGCTGAATTCCAGTTCGCGGAACAGATCTTCGACCGGGTGCTTGTCGAAATCGTGGGCGACACACTTGGTCAAGTCGAACGGGAACGGCACGTCACGCAGGATGGTCGCCAGCTTGTAGCTGAGGAACGCCAACTCGCGCCCCTCGATCAGCTTGGTCTGGGTTGATCCCTTGATCTCGTCGATGTGAGCGTAGATGTTTTCGAGCGTGTCGTACTGCTGAAGCAGCTTGGTCGCGCCCTTCTGCCCGATGCCGCGCACGCCGGGGATGTTGTCGGAGCTATCGCCCATCAGCGCCTTGAGGTCGATCAACTGATGCGGCTCTAGCTCGTATTTCTCGCGGAACTTCGCCACGTCGTAGAGTTCGTCCGGCGCGCCACGCTGCGGGATGATCATCCGCACCGTCGTCTGATCGCTCAGCAGTTGCAGCAGGTCGCGGTCGCCAGTGATGATCCGCACGTCGACGTTCTGTTCTTCCGACAAGCGCGCGACCGTGCCCATCAGGTCGTCGGCTTCGTAACCCGGCAGCGAAAGGATCGGGATGTTGAAGGCTTCGACCATCTGCCGCAGGCGAGGCATCTGCGCCGAGAGTTCGTCGGGCATCTTCTCGCGCGTGCCTTTGTACTCGGTGTAAAGCTCGTCGCGCCCGCTCAAGCCCTCGTCGAAAGCGACGGCGAGATAAAACGGTTTGTCCTTTTCGAGGATGTCCATCAGCGTGCGCGTGAAGCCGAAGACCGCGCTGGTGATCTCACCGGCGGCGGTCATGAACGGTCGGCTCATCATGGCGAAATGGTGGCGATAGGCGAGTCCATGCCCATCGAGCAGGTAAATTACAGGGCGAAGCGCCATCGGTTTCTCTCCGAGAGGTTGCGAACATCTGAGCGGATTATAACACAAGAAGAAAGTGCTGAGTAACGAGTGCTGAGTACTGAGACAGAAAACCCGCGCTCACGCATTCTTCTGTAAAATAAGAGAATGGTCATGCAATAGCGGTGCGTCACATGGAAATCATTCTCGTTCCAATAGTGCTCACGATCAGCGCGGCGATTTTGCTGTGGCTCGGCTTGCGTAAGCTGAAGCCCAACTACCTCTTGGTCACCGTCAGTGTGGGATTGCTCCTCGTCGCCTGTGGCAGTATTGCCTCGCTTTCCGCATCAGACGGACTTGGAGGCGCAGTAGCCTTTATGCTCAGCGTTTATACAACGATCGTTGCCTTGACCGCTGGACTCCTACTGTTGATTAGTTTAAGAGGAAGACGCAAACTCATGGCGCTGATCATCGCCCTCGTCTATCCTGCCGGGCTGTTCGCCTGTGCGATCATTGCTAATGATTACTCTCCTGAAGCGCTCAGCCGAAAATACGCGGACGTAATCGGGCAGCAGTTGGATCAGTATCACAGCGACAAAGGGCAGTATCCTACCGAACTTGCTGAACTCGTTCCCGTCTATCTTGACGACTTAAGAGAACCGAAGTCGCTTTGGGGTTGGCTCTACAAGGCAACGCAGGATGAATTTACGCTCGGCTATGTCAACTGGGTTGATTGGTGGGGCTGCGATGTTTGTGTCTACACATCGGATCAACGCACTTGGGATTGCCCTCACTATTTTTCATCAGCGCCGTTTAACTTACCCCCGACACCATCACCTTCACTGTACTGAACTTGCTTTTACTCAGCACGCAGTCCTCAGTCCTCGGCACTTTGTTTCTACCCCATGCGCTCGAAGTTGATGAACTGCTGGATTTCCTCGACGTCGAGTTCGCGCCCCGGCGTGACGACGAGGTAGCCGTCCGCCCACAGATCATCCGGCGAGTACGCCGCGATTCTGCGCGTGGGCGATCTCGGCAGAGCGGCGCTTGAGGTCGCGGATCAGTTGATAAGCAGGGTCTTCGCCGGGCGCTTCGGCAAGCAGATAAACGTGGTCTTCGCGCACTTGCAGCGCGTAAATCCGCCACTGCTGCTCGCGCAGTTGGATGCTCAGCCCGGTCGTGATCGCCTGCGAGACGGCGGCATCGAGATCGCGTTCGGATCGTGCAGCAGCCAGACGCAGGCGTAAGGCGTCCGCACGATGACATCACCGGCAGCGGGCGGCGCGACCAGCGTCTTGTCGGTCACCGGCTTGGACATGACGGTCGCTTCCGGCACTTCGGGGACGCTCAGCAGTGCGTTGATCAAGCGCTGCCCCTGCCGCCGGATGTCGCGCAGCGGCATCGTCCCGGCGAAGATCAGCGACAGCGTGAGGTCGTCCTCAGTGCGGCGCGAGTAGAGCATGTAGTCGATGCCGCTCCCCGGCGCGGTCAGGAAGCGAATGCGCCCGCCGCCGGGCTGCGCGTCCCAATCGTCGGCGATCAGGTCGCGCAGGTCGTTGAATTCTTCTTCCGCCATTTCGCCGGAGAAAGCGATGATCTGCTGGTCGCGCGTGAGCAGTACCGCTTCGGCGGTCAGTTCCAGCGAGGCGTCGGTCAGGCTCAAAGCAAGCTGAGCGATGTACGGGTCTTGCTCCGGTGCTTCCGGCAGGTTAGCTGGCGGTTCGCTCGGCGCAACGTTAGCCGCAGCGCCAGCCGGTTCGACCAAGGCTTCGGTGTAGAGGGCGCCCGAAGGCGCGGTCACACCCATCTCCTCGTCGACGACTTCAAACGCCGCCATCAATTCGAACTGAGTATTGAAATCCTTCGACTCCAAATCGTACCACCCGGATTCATCGGCGGCGGATTCAAGCGCGGCGGCGACCGGTTCGGCGGGTAGTTCTTCCGGCATCTCCGGTTCCGGTTCGTCCCACGTCGCCCACGCATCGTCAGCTTGATCAGGTTCGTCCCGCCCGGCGACCTGCTCCGGCTCCGGCGTAAACTGATGAACGACGGTCGGCTCTGGTGGAATTTCTTCGGGCAGCGTCTCCGGCGGCGGATAGATGACCGTCTCGCCGCGCGCGCGCGGCTGCTGTTCCAGCCATTCCGTCTCCAGATTTTCTGGGTGCGCCTCGATCTGCTGACCGCGTGCGGGCTGGGTCGTCTGGTCGGGATACAAATCCTCCGACGCTTCGACTATCGAGCCAAACGGCGTCGGTTCTTCGGGGATCGCTTCCGGCAAGTCCGGCGGCAATTCTTTAGGCAAGAAATCCGGCTCGCGCAAGACAAACGAGTCGTCCCGTTTCGAACTCGCGCAGCCACGATGGCAGCGGCAGCACCTTCGGGCGATGCGCCGGAAGCTGCTGCTCAATATTAGCCAGCAGTTCTTCCAGCGAGAACTCGCCGGTCATCGACTGTTCCAGCGTGCGCTGCAAAATCACCTTCGCCGGGGTCGGCTCGCTGTCGAAGTCGAAGGCTTCAATCCGGCGCAGCGATGGTATGGTTGGCTGCGGGCGCTCGTCTACCTCAAAGTCCGCCGCCGAGGGGGCCACCGGCACATCCTCGGGTTCTTCTTCATCCACTTCTTCGCCGCGCAAAAGTGACAGAACATGGTTGAAGCTGGGATCGTTCATGCCGGAAATTAGGTCGCTGATCGTGCCGCTGTTCTCGAAGGTCGGCAGCGGCGGTTCTTCTTGCGCCAAACGCTCGAACGCACTGCCGGGCGCGATTTCCTTTGCGTCTGCCTGCTCCTGATCGCTCTCGTCGACCAGCGAGTCCATTTCGCCGTTGAGCACGAAGTCCACAAGCTGCTGGCGCGAATGCAGCGGACGATAGGTTTCCTCGCCGCGCATCGAGTTAACCAGATTAGCGAATTGGCTGGGCGGGGTGTCTTCGTCAGTAACATCGGGCGATAAAGAATTCAACACGTCGGTGAAAGACTGCGGCTGATCGGGTTCAGCCCCCAGCAGCGCCGCGATATCCGCTGGCGAACTCGACGGTGTATCGCCATCCTGAAGCTGCGGCTCATAACTGGGCTGTCGTCGCCGCGTGCTGGGCAGTTGCGAAAGCTCAGGCTTTTCATCAACTCGACGCGCGAGTTGCGACGTCGATCCGGTGCTGCTGAGACTAGGGCGCTCGTGCGTCCGGAAGAACCCATCAATCGTCTGGATCAACTCGCGGGTGCTGAAATCCGCAGCCAGCGTCGCCTGTAGGTCGAGCGCGCCGAGCCGATCTGCGCTCTGGCGCGGCGTGGCGATCAAAGCGAGGTCGGCTTGCGCGGCGCGCAACTGGGCGACCAATGTTTCAGGGCTATCTTCCGCGGTCGAAAAATCGACCAGTGCCACATCCTGAACGTGGTTCTGGAGGTAGTCAACCGCCGATTCGACCGAGGTAAACGGATGGACTTCAAACGGCGCGTTGCGTTCAAGCGTTTGCTTCAGCTTGATCGCAAAAGGAAGCTGCCCGTGGATAATCAGTACCTGTGTGACCATATTCCGATTCTACAGCGCATCCGTTATGCGGTCAATTTAGCCACCCGCAGCCAAACCGCGCCGGGGCGATCTATAGATCGCCCCGGCGGTGACTTGATTACGGATTTACCACCAAAGTCAAATTCGCGCTGTTGTTGACTTCGCTGATCTCGGTGATCTGGCTGTCGGAGTCGGCGCGCAATTGCAGGTTATAGTTTCCGGCTGCCGTGAAACTGAGATCGAAGTTCAGAACGATGCTCTCGCCGGGGTTCAGTCCGGCGACGACGGCAATCGGCGTGTCCGCGTTCGGCGGATTGAGGTTGACGAGGTTGTTGAACTGCCCCGTCGGGCTGGCGCCGGTGTTGGTCACCGTCACCGAGAATGTTCCCGTCACCGACGGATCGCCGCCCAGCGTCAGCGACGTTCCACCGACCAAGCTGAAGTTTGTCACCACCAGATCGGGCAAGCCGGGAGTCGGCGTTGCCGTCGGCGGCTGGACGGTCTTGGTCAGAGTGTTGGTGGGCGGCAGCAGAGTAGAGGTCGGCGTAATGTGTGCCGTCGGCGTCGGCGGGATCGGCGGGATGTTCACGCTAGAGCAGTTGCCGTAGAGGGTCACGTAGCCGCCGCTGACCCAACCGGTCGAAACCCCCACGCGAATCTGCCACCACGAGTTATCGCCGGTGCGTCCGGTGATCGGCGCGACCGTCCCCGTGCTCAGCACGCTGATCCGGTCGTAGACGACGCCGGGACCGGTGCGGTAATTGAGTCCGGTGTTCACGAGCAAGCGGCAGGTCGGATCGTACGGATCGATGACCGGGACGTTGTTGGGCTGCGACACCATTGTCGCGGTAACCTGCGCCTGATTCTGGCGTACAGTCACCGTGATCTCAGCCGGGTCACTGGTGATGGAACCGCGATAGGCGAACACCTGAAGGGTTAGCGAGCCGGTGCTGCTCGGCGTGTAGTCCAGCAGCACGTTCAAGTTCGGGTCGCCGCCGGGAGTCTCGGAAGACACCGTCTTGACGATCCCATCATTGACGTACATCTGCACGCGCGTGACGCCAACCGCGTCGGCAGCGCTCACGCTGACCAGAATCTGTTCATTGACGACAACTTCAGCGCCATTTTGCGGCGATAGGATCGTCACGACCGGCTTGCCACTAGCAGCGCCCGTCGGGGTTGGGACTGCCTGTGGACCCGAACTTGACAAATTACAGGCGCTCAGCACCCACACAGTCGCACAAAGTAACAACGCGATCCGGTAACGCATACCGTTGCCTTTCGCTGCCTCGGAGTAAGAAACACGTTCATTCTAGCATGAGCGGTGACAGCGTGCACGCTGTCCGCGAAGATCGCGCGCCCACCGCAGACAACCAACGACCCCGCGCGGATACTGGTTCCACCGGGGTCGTCTACGCTTTGCTCATTTTTTCTTGCTAATCGCTGCTTCTCACGAAATCGGTTCTTTGTAAATGACATAGCGGCTCATGTCATCGCCTTTGGCGATGCAGGTCGTCATATCGACTTTAAATTCGCGCCCGCCGGAAACCCAGCGCAGCCCTTCTTGCAGCAGCCCCTGTCCCATGAAGCAGACCGGGCGATCAATCTTCCGCCCCCAACACAGCGGGCAGCGCTCCATCGTATAGATGATGCGGTCGCCACCTTCTTCGTAGACGTTGGAAATCTGGTCGGAGAACTGTGAGAAGATATTCGCCATCGCCGGGACGCCGACCCGCAGTTTGGCGTTCAACGGCAGCACCTTGAAAGCGAGATCGCCCACCCCCGCCAGCGCTCCAAACGAGCGCAGCCCGCCCGCGAAGATCGCGCGACCGGCGCGCAGCGCCAGCGCTCGCCCGCCGCGCGGACCATACATGTCTTCAAGGGCGATGTTCAACGCCGTGAAATCGGCGAAGTCGAAACCCTTTTCCAAGTTATCCGGCGGCAGATTATCAACGTAGGCTTGCAGCCCGGCAAGGTTCAGGATGGCATTCAAGCCATTCCGTCCCATGATATCTTCCATTGCTTCCATGGTCAGGCGGGCAAACTTGTTGGGGTAGTAATATCCACTTTTCTCAGGTGGCATTGTGCCGGATCCTCCCATCGTGCGTAGCCCAAACCGCGATTACAGAGCAACTCTTAAGGGCTTTACGACGCTGCTCCACAAAGTATACGTCAAAAAACTGGAAAGCCTCAATAAGATTGTCCCGCGTAGAACCCGAACCAGTACGCGCGTACTGCGCCCCATTGGTTACGTGAATTATGCGCGCTGATGCCGCATTCGAGCAAGCCGAGCTATGAGTATCCGCCGGATTATAACGTACGGGCGGCTGGCACGCCAATTCTGGCACGCCAACCGCCCTATGAAACCTGCTAGGCTGCGCTCAACGCCTAACCCGCGAAGACCACCAGCGGGTCGGCGACCGGCTGCGCCGACAGCAGCCGTCCCTGCATACTCCAAGGACCCGTCCACGTGATCTCGACGTCGGCGATCTTGCCGCGCCAGTCAGCCGCATCCTCGAAGAAGACGATCTTGTTATGCGGCGTGCGCCCGCGCCACTTGCCCTTGTGCTGATCTTCGACCAGCACCGGGACAGTCTGCCCCAGAAAGCGCCCATTGATCTCGGCGACAACCTGCGCTTGCAGAGTGTCGAGCCGTTCGAGGCGGCGCTTCTTCTCGTCTTCAGGCACGTCGTCGACCATCCGCCGGTCGCTGACGGTATTCGGACGTGGGCTGTAGCGCGCCAGATGTACTTTATCAAGCTTGAGTTCCGCCAGCAGATCATAGGTCCGCTCGAACTGCTCCTCGGTCTCGCCGCAGAAGCCGACGATGATGTCGGTGTGGATGGCGACGCCGGGAATCCGCTGCCGGATGTTAGCGATCAAGCGGCGGTACTGGTCGGTGGTGTAGCCGCGTTTCATATTTTCGAGCACTTGATCGTCGCCCGCCTGCACCGGCACTTCGATGTGCGGCATCACGCGCGGCAGCTCGGCGACCGTGTCGAGCAGCTTGTCGGTCATCCAGTTGGGGTGGCTGGTCAGAAAGCGAATCCGCTCCAAGCCGGTTTCTTCGGCGGCTTGGTGGACGATGCGCAGCAAATCCGCCAGATCGGGTCCGTCCTCGATGTCCTTACCGTAGCGATCCACGATCTGACCGAGCAGCGTGACTTCTTTGACGCCTTGCAGCGCGAGGCTGCGGACGTGGGCGACAATCTCGCCGACGCTGCGCGAACGCTCAACGCCGCGCCGGAAGGGGATAATGCAGAACGAGCAGGCGTGCGAGCAGCCGTAGACAATCGGGACGTGCGCGCTGATCAGGCTGCCCTGCTCCTGAGCGGGCAGGATCAGATCGCCGTCTTGGATACGGTCGCGCTGTTCACGCTGCTGAGCTTCAAGGTCGATGATCTCGGCTTCGCCGCGCCGGTCGCGCAGGAATTCGACCATCGGCGCGGGTTCCGACGGCGGCATGAACACGTCAACATAAGGCAGCCGCTTGCGCAGCGCCAGCGAGTCGCGCACGCCGACCAAGCAGCCCATCACGCCGATCACTTTGTCGGGCTGCGCCTGCTTGAGTTCGCGCAGCATGTCGAGCCGCCCGAAGGCTTTATCTTCGGCGCTCTGGCGGACGACGCAGGTATTGACGACAAAGATATCCGCCTGATCAGGATCGGTGGCGGCGCTGTAGCCCATCCGCTCCAATTCCGAGGCGAGCAGCTGCGAGTCGGCAGTGTTCATTTGACAGCCGAGAGTCCAGATGTGGTATTGCATGAGACGATTACCGATTTAATTGGTTTGATAGAGGGTATTTTAACGGTAGGCTATCCGTGCGTCAATCCAACGCGCGTCCTATTCGTCCGCGCACGGCGTGCGCCCTTGCTTTGCGTCTTTGCGACTTCGCGCCTTTGCGTTGAATCTTTTCAGCTTTACTCGCACGGGATCGCCACCAGCCGCACCGCGCCGAAGCGCCCCGAAGCGCCATGCATTACCCGGAAAGCAATCCGGTTCTGCTCCAGCGTGACGAAATCGGTCACGTCGAAGACGAATGGCGTCTCGATCTCGCCAAAGTCGCGCCCGTTGATCGTCAGGTGCGTCCCGGCGGGCGCAGCGTTGACGTACAGTTCGTAGCTGATGCAGACGTCTTGCAGCGGCAAATCGAACTCGCGTTCCAGCCAGACCAGCTTGCCGTCGATGCCGCGCGGATCGAACGCCGCAAGCTCTGAGATGCTGAAGTCGTCGCCGTACCAGTGTAAGTCAAGGGAGATTTCGGAAATCATGCCAGAAGTATACCAGCGAATTGAGCGCACACTCTAGAGAATTGCTGGAAGAATTCTCCGTTATACTTTCGCCCGCTTTGTGGTTCAATATGGAAATGCGCTTTGAGGAGAATCGATCACCGTGAAATTCATCGCTCCCCACCTTTACACTTTCGAAAACTGTCTCGTCGGGCGCGCCTACCTGCTCGAAGACGCCGATGGGCTGACGATCATCGACGGCAGCATCGCCCCATCGACCAACGCCATCCTGCGCCAGATCACCGGCTCCGGTCGCCGCCTAACCGACGTCAAGCGCATCCTGCTGATCACGCCCACGTCGATCACGTTGGCGCGCTGCCGGAACTCAAGCGGCAGAGCGGCGCGGCGATCATCTGCTCGCTAATCGAGCAACCAATTGCCGAGGGCAAACAGCCCACCGTCACCCCTACCAGCGGGTTGAGCACGCCCGCACAGACTTTCAAAGGCATCACGATAGATCGGACAGTCAGCGACGGCGACCGGATCGACGCTTTCGGCGGCTTAGAAGTCATTGCCACACCGGGACATTCGCCCGGACAGATCGCCTTTTACCAGCCGGAACGAAAAATCCTGTTCACGGGCGACACGCTGATGAATCTCTGGGGCAAGCTGCGCCCCCCGTTTGCGATGGCAACGCCCGACATGGACGAAGCCAAGCGCTCGATCCAGAAGGTCGCCGCGCTCGATGTGGAGATCGCCTGCTTCGGTCACGGCGCCCCACTGACGCAGGACACCAATGCCGCCCTTCGCGCCTTCGCCGAGCAGATCAGCGCGGGCTAGCCGATGAACAAAAACCGTTGCCAGCCGGGGTATTCCCGCGCTATACTCAGCCCATTGTTCACAACGTCACAATAAAGAGAGGGCAATAATGCCGAGCAAGTCCATCCGTTTGCTTCTGCCTGTGCTCGCGCTGATCGCGGGGTTGGCTGCTGCCGCCTGTGGCACCGTAGCCACGCCGGAATGGGCAGCCGAAGCACAAGCGACTCAGGTCGCTATGGCAGCGACCAGCGACCATCTGACGGCAATCGCGCCGACGGCAACTCCAACCAATACGCCGACCGATACGCCCATCCCGCCGACCGCGACGCCGACTGACACGCCCGTCCCGCCGACCGCGACCGCCGCGCCGACCGATACGCCCATCCCGCCGACGCCTGTGCCGACTCAAGAAGTCGCCGCCGGAGGGGATCTCGCCGCGCGCGTCGCCGCCGCCGATCCCGCTAACGGGCAGGTGATCTTCAACACGCCCCACGATACCGCTATGGGGACGTGGATGTGCGCGCAGTGTCATTCGGTCACGCCGGACGACGCCCGCATCATCGGACCCGGTCTGTGGAACGTGAGCACGCGCAGCCAGACTTACGGCTTAAACGAGACGCCGATCGAGTACATTCACAACTCGATTGTCGATCCGAGCGCGTTCCTCGCGCCGGGCGACCCGGCTTACCCGGACATGTTGATGCCGCACGGTTTCCTCGACGTGCTCGGCGAAAGCCAGATCGACGATTTGATCGCCTACCTGATGACGCTGCACGACTAAGCCTCGCGAATCATTGGTAGGGGCATGGCAAGGCTTGCCAAGCAAGCACCATGCCCCTACACCCATCATTTATAAGCGACAATTCTAGAACTCGCGGAAGTCCTCGTTGAGCCGAAAAGTCTCGTCTTCGACTGGCTCGTCGTCGGCGAACCGTTCCAGCGAGACCGCCGTCGGCGGCGCATAGGCGTTGGCGCTGGCTTCGTCGCGCGGGAGCGTCAGGTAAACCGCCGTACCAACTCCCGGCGAACTCCGCAGCGTGATCCGCCCACCGCTGGCTTCGATGATCTGGCGGGCGATGGTCAAGCCCTGCCCGGTGCCGTGAACGTTGAGTTCGCGCCCGTTGGAGCTGACCGGTTTGCCGCGATAAAAGCGCGTGAAGACGTAAGGCAGTTCGTCGGCGCTAATGCCGACGCCGGTATCGCGGATGCGCAGGCGAGCGAAGCCTTCTTCCTCACCCTTGATCTCAATCGAGACGCGACCACCGGGCGGCGTGTACTTGATGGCGTTATCGACCACGTTGCCGAGCGCCCAGCGCAGGCGGCGTTCGTCGCCATAAACAGTCAAGCCGGATCGCTGTACTTCGACGTTCACCGTCAGGTTAGCCGCTTGCGCGACCTGACGCCACTCGTTGGCGACCGCCCAGACCAGCGTTTCCAGCGGCATCGAGCGCGCCGCCGGTTCGACCAGCGGCGTCTCGCCGCTGAGCAGTTCGCGCATCTCGACAATCATTTTTTGCAGCGCGGGCGCATGTGGCGAGATCTCGCGCGAGAACGACGCGCTCGACTCCACCGCGACCCCGATGTCCTCGACGAAGCGGTCGAACAGCGCGGCACGGGCGCGCTCGCGCTGAACCGTATCGGTCAGATCGCGGATGATGATCGCCGTCCCGACCCGGCGATCCGCCAGCGAAATCACGGCGAAGGCTTGCAAGCCGAGCACGCGCCCTTCATGTTCCATGCGGGTCGGCACGCCCAACGTATACAGCCCCGGTGCCAGCGCCGGACCGAGGATATCGGTCACGGCGGCGGTGATCTCGCGGAGTTCGGCTCGCTTGAAGAAGTTGTAGCTCTCGCCAATCAAACGCTTGGCGCGTTCGTTGATAAAGGTGATGCTGCCGTCGAGGTCTTGAATGATCGCCCCGTCGGGCAGCGAGTCCAGCACGGCGTTGAGGTGTTCGACCTCGCGGCGCTGACGGCGTAGCGAGGCGCGCAGCTTGTCGTAGCGCTGCTGCGTCTTCTCGCTGTAGAGGTCGAGCGCCCGCCCCAACGCGCCGATCTCGTCGGTGGGCTGCATGCCGGTACGCGCGGCGAACTCGCCCGCCGCCAGCGCCTCGGCGACTTGGCGCACGCGGTTGATGCGTTCGAGGAAGTAGTTGCTCATCACAAACACGGTGATGATGATGCCCGCCGCGACCGTCGCCAGCGTCAAAGCGATCAACTGCTGCCCGGCTTCGGCGGCGAAGGGTGCATTGTCCGGCACGTAGACGGCGACGACGTTATCGTCGCTGCCGAGCGGCGTATAGACACCCAGATACAGCGTGTCGTCGAGCGTCAGCGCTTGGAACGGTTCGCCGGATGCAGCCGCCGCACCAGCCAGATACTGAGCGGGTGGCGCTGCCGGGAGCGCCCCGGACTCGGCGACGCTGGTCGTCAACAGTTGCCCCGCCTGATACAGCGCGACTTCGGCGGCGGCGCTGCCGCGCACCGAGTCCATCCAGCGTGAGACGCGCGTACCGACGTAGAGCGTCCCCAACACGGTATCGCCAGCGACCACCGGCACGTCAGAGAAAATCGCTTGTGCGGAGGCTGCCGCCAGTGCCACCGGGCTGTAAGTTCCAGTCGAGTCGCGCAGCAAGCCGTAAACGTCCGCGCCGCTGGCATCGGTGACGAGCGCGGCATCAAAATCACCCCGGCGGGCGAAATTCTCCAGCAGCGCTGGCAGTAAGTCAGTGCGGCGGTCGCGCAGCGCGATCTGCAAATCAGCGGTAGCGGCGAGCCGTTCGCCTTCGGTCTGCTGGCGAGTGAAGATCACCGCCGCGCGCTCGGAGATCAAGCGCCCGTTGTTGAGCAGCACGTTCACGCGCGACATCTCCGCGCCGCTGGGCAAGCTGCGCGCGACCGCATACGCCGATACCATCGCCAAAATTAGCACCGCGGCGAAAGTCGGCAGAAACAAGCGCCAACGCAGTGAAATGAAGCGAGGAGTGTTCGGTGCGGTGCTGCTGGCGGGAGTGGCTTCGGTGCGGCTCATCGACTACGCGATCCTATGTCGGTAATTCCGTTTCATTATCGTATAAAAATGGTTTTCTTGAAAGTTGCCGACCACAACGGTTGCTGTTAACCAATGTGAACACCGCGTTACCTTATGGAACCTGCGGTGTTAACGCGATTAGGAATAGATGCCGTCACAATCTTGAGCGCAGGCGCGATCGTAGAGCGCGGCGTTTGTAAAGCGAGCTGAGACTGACGGTCATCAGCGACAGTGACGCGCATCGATCTGAAAATATCAGCCCGGCGAACACGCGCCTTCGAAGACCTGCGGCGGCTGATCGGCGTGAATCGCTGGTGCTAGGCTAGACAACAGTTAAAGGGAAATCATGGTCAATCACCACTTATATGAAGCCCTTGCCCAGCGCGATTCAGAACTGGCGGAGCAAGCCTTTAGCGGTGAGTCCGCCTTCTATCCACCCGCCTCCGCCGCTGCTTTAGCCCCGATCAAGCGGGTCGCCATCTTCGCAGAAGCCTTCCTGCCTAAAGTGGACGGCGTTTCCAAGTCCGCCTATCTCACCCTCCGTTATTTGCAGCAGACCGGGCGCGAGGTGCTGGTCTTCGCGCCGGACATCGCGCCGTCGTCGGTCGGCGGCAGTTCGGTGATCGCCCTGCCCTCGCTGGGCATCCCGGCGGCTCCGGAAAGCCGGTTGGCGCTGCCGCATCCGGTGGTCGTCCAACATCTCAACGACTTCCAGCCCGACTTGATCCACCTGTTCAGCCCGGCGCTGCTCTCGGTCAGCGGGATGTTGGTCGGGCGGCAGAACCATATCCCGGTGATCGCCAACTACCAGACCGACCTGCCCGGCTACACCCAGCATTACGGGCTGCCGCCCTTCTTGAGCGGCGTCGTCCGCGACTGGCTCCGCTACGTCCATAACGGCTGTCATCTGACGCTGGTGCCGTCCAACTGGACGCTGCGCCAACTGCGGGCGATCGGGTATCATCGCTTGCGCAAGTGGGAACGTGGCGTCAACGGCGAGCGCTTCAACCCCAACCGCCGCTCGGTCGATTGGCGCGCGCGCCTGCTCAACGGGCGCGACCCAAACTCGCTGCTGTGCATTTACGTCGGGCGGCTGGCGAACGAGAAGCGCGTCGATCTGCTGCTGGAAACGGCGCAGACGCCGGGGATCGCGCTGACGATCATCGGCGACGGGGCACTGCGCGCGGATCTCGAAGCGCAGTTTTCCGGGACAAATACGCATTTCACTGGCTACCTGTACGGCGATGACCTCGCCGATGCTTACGCCAGCGCCGACGTCTTCATGTTCGCGGGCGCTAACGAGACTTTCGGGCAGGTGGTGCAGGAAGCGATGGCATCGGGCTTGCCCGCCATCATCATCGATCAAGGCGGGATCACCGATCAGGTCAAGCCGGGGGTGAACGGCTTTCTCTGCCCCGCCGATGGACAGGCGTTCGCGGCAGCCGCGCGCACTTTGCGCGATCAGCCTGATCTGCGGCAGCGGATGGCGATCAATGCGCGTCACTACGCCGAGCAGCACCCGTGGGACGCGATCATGGCGCAGCTAGAAGGGCATTACAACGAAGCGGTGCAACTCAATCAGCGGCTTGACCGCACCTTCCCGCCCGATCCACGCTGGACGATGCTGAAGCAGCACTTGAACAACCTGAGGAGACTGAATTGACCCAACCAGCGTTTGAACGAACACCAACGCCCAAGACCGTCGCACTGATCGCGCACGACAACCAGAAAGACAACATGATCGCCTTTGCCGAGGAGCACAAAGACGTGCTCGGCGCGCTATAACTTGATCGCCACCGGGACGACCGGGCGGCTGCTCAACGAGCGCACCGGGTTGAGCGTCACCCGGATGCTCTCCGGTCCCATCGGTGGTGATGCGCAGATCGCCGCGCAGGTCGCCGAAGGCAAAATTGCGGCGGTCTTCTTCTTCATCGACCCGTTGGGCAAGCACCCGCACGACCCGGACATCACCACGCTGCTGCGCATCTGCAACGTGCATAACGTCCCGTTGGCGACCAACGCGGCGACGGCAGCTTACATCATTTCGGCGAAGGCGCTGTAAGCTTGCGCCACCGTTGCCGGAAGGTATTTTCTTAATATTTCAGGGCTGCGTTATCCCAAATATAACCCAAACGCGAGCGGAGTTATCCCAAATTCAACTGCTTGGAGCGTTGGCTGTGACGCCCCTGAATCATCGAGCAGCCCCGCGATCTCCGCTTCGAAGCGATCCAGCGCCGCTGACCACACCATCCGCCGCGATTTCGACGGTCTGGGCGTAGCGCAGGTAATAAATGGTGACGGCGGGAATCTCGCCGGTGAGTTCCTGCACCGCCGCCGCGTAAATTCCCACTTGCAGGTGATAACGCCGCGCGTGATCGCGCAGGACGCCGGGTTCGTGCGGCGAATAGCCGAGTACGACGCCCGTCTTGTAATCGATCACCCGCCAGCGCCCGCTCGCATCGCGGATCAAGAGGTCGATTACGCCGTGAATCAGGCGCTCGCCGCGCCGGAAGACGAACGGCTGCTCGCGGTAAACTGCTTGCGCCTGTTCAATCCAGCCAAACACCTGACCATAACGAAAACTCTGTACCAGCTTGACGGCTTCCTCGACCGTTTTGCCGCTGGTGGCGGGATCGACGATGCCTTCCTCCCAAGCGTAACGCGCCAGCAGATCGCGCAAAGCGCGTCGTCAGTCGGCGGCAGCTCCCATTGAATTGCCCGGTGGACGATCTCGCCCAGTTTTGCCCTCGGCGTAGGCTGCGCCGCGTCGATCCGTCCCGGCGCGTCGTGATAGACACTGCGCCGCCAGCGCTCCGCATAAAAAGCGCGCGCCTCGCCTTCAGCGTAAAGCGCCCCGCCGAGATCGGCGATCTGGGTCGCCGTCAGAGACGCGGGTCGGCGCTTCCGGGTTCGGCGGGATCGAGCGCAGCAGCAGCGGCGGCTCGGCAGGCGGCAGATCACCCCACGCGGCGAAAGCGTCGTCGGGCGCATCGAGCGGATCAGCGCTGATTTCCGGAACGCGGATCAGCGCGTCACCCCACTCAAACACGATTTGCTGTTCCGCCACGTCGTCGATCTCGCTCAATTCGAAGGCGTCAAGCAGCCAATCAAGCCAGCCGGTCGCCTTGATCGGCTGGTCGGCTTTGCAAGTCACCTGCCCGCTGACAATCAGGTAGTCCTGCGCGCGGGTCGCCGCGACGTAGAGCAGTCGGCGACGCTCGGCTTCCTCGCGCTGCTGAGCGAGATCGGCGGCGCGACGGTAGGCGAACGGCGACACAAATTTCGCCTCCGCCTCATCATAAACGCGACAGGCTGCCCCCAGCAGCGGATCGACTGCGCCGCCGCCGCGCTGATGCGACGCATCGCCCAGCACCACCAGCGGAAACTCTAAGCCTTTGCTTTTGTGAACGCTCATGACCTGCACCACGCCCGCATTTTCGAGCAGCGCCTCACCCTCGCGCGCCTCGTAGTCGCTCATGTCTTTGAGATACTGTATGAAGGCGCTCAAGGTGACACGCCCGCTGGTCTCCGCCTTGTCGAGCAGCTTCTCGACGTTACCGCGCCGTCGCGCCCCGTCGGGCAAGCCGGTCAACACCGCGAGATAGCCGGTCACTTCCAGCGCCGAGCGCAGCAGTTCGGCAATCGTCACCCGCCCGGCGCTGGCGCGCAGATCGCGCAGCGTGTCGCGCGCGAACGTCACCAGATCGGACTCTGTCCGGCACTTGGTCAGCCTGATCGAGCGCGTCCCACAGCGAGATCAGCGCGCCGTCGTCAGCCCGCAAGCGGCGCAGCCACAGCAGCGCGTCGTCGCTGAGACTGAACAGCGGCGAGCGTAGCGCAACCGCCAGCGCCAGATTGTCGGCGGGGTTGTAGAGCGCCCGCAGCAGGTTGAGCAAATCCCAGACCTCTTGGCGGTCGAAATAGCCCTTGCCCGCAATCGTCAGGTAGGGGATGCCTTCGGCTTTGAAGGCTTCCTCGTAGAGCGTGACGTTGGTCAGCGCTTGCAGGAGCAGCGCCACGTCGCCGTAATCGATGGGGCGAATCACCTCCGCCTGTTTGTCGTAAACCGGGCGGCGCTCGACCTCGACGATCTGCTTCAGCCGCCGTGCGATCTCGCGGGCTTCGAGTCGCCGCGCCGCCTGATCCTCACTTAACCCGGCAGCTTTGACCCGGTTCTTGTCGATCAGCACCAACTCAATCAGCGGCGAAGCGCCGGGAGCAGCCTCGCGCTGCGCCCACATGCCGCCGCCGTACTCGACTTGATAAGCGCGCACCGCGCTAGCAGGATCGCGGACGAGCAGGCGAGCGAACAACTGGTTGAAGCAGGCGATCAGCGCGCCGTGCGAGCGGAACGAGCAGTCGAGATCGACTGCCTGCCCCTGCCGCGCGACCTCGCCGCGCACGCCCTCGAACACGCTGACGTCCGCGCCACGAAAACCGTAGATGCTCTGCTTGGGGTCGCCGACGACGAACAGGCAGCCCGGACGCGCCGGATCCGCCAGCCGCCGGATGATCGCCCACTGGGCGGCGTTGGTATCCTGAAACTCGTCCACGAGGACGTGCCGGAATTCCGCGCCCAAATAACGGTCGCGCACGGCATCGTCTTGGAGCAGGTCGCGCGTGAGCGCTTCGAGGTCGTCGAAGTCGAGCGCGGCGCGGTCGGTCTTAGCGGCGCGGTATTGATCGCGCACGCGGGTGATCAGCGCCGCCCACAGCGGCAGCAGTTTTGCCGCGCGCCGGTCAAGCTCGCCGGGCGGGTCGCCAATCTGCTTTAAGCAGTCGTCGCCGCTTCCTTGACCGCTTTGAGCGCTGCTTTCGCCGCCATCGAATCCAGCTTCACCCCACGCTTTCGCGCTGCCACCCCGCAGTGCGACCGCTTTGAGGTCGGCGAGGATTTGCAGCCCGGTTTCCAGATCGGGCGCGGGCGCTAGCCGCTCAATCAAGTCAAGATACGTGTTCCAGATGTCCGCCAGTTTATCGCCGTCAGGGATGCCCTCCGACCAGTTGACCAGCGCCGAATTCTGCACACCGCAAACCGAAGCGCCCGAGTTCCACCTCGGCAGCATTCGCGCCATTGATCCTGCCACAAGGCGAATAGATCGCCGTCCGGCAGATCGAAGGCAGCCAGCGTGCGCAGCGTCGAACGGATCTCGCGCTCGCCGTACTCGGTGAACAATTCCAGCACCGGATCCCCCAGTTGAGCGTCCGCAGCACGTCGTCAATCGCCCTGTCGATCAACACGCGCATCTCGATCTCGTCCAGCACCGTAAAGGCGGGATCGACGTTGGCGGCGGCGGCATTGGCGCGCAAGATCGAGGCGCACAAGCCGTGAATCGTGTCGATACGGGCGCTGTCCATTGCCGCGAGGCGGTTCGCCCAGCGCTCAGTGTCGGGGTCAGCGTCCGCTTGCTGCTGCAAATGCTGGCGCACGCGGTCGCGCATCTCCTGCGCCGCTTTCTGCGTGAAGGTGATGGCGACCAGCGCGTTGAGCGCCCAATCCGGGTTGCGGTCGAGCAGCGCGAGATAACGCCGCACCAAGACGTAAGTCTTGCCACTGCCCGCTCCGGCGATCACGATCAGGTTGTCAGCGTGGTTGTGAATGGCGGTGTATTGTGCGTCAGTGAGGCTCATTTCCAATCCTCCCCCATCCGAGCCACACAATACGCGACGCCGTGTTCTCTCCCCTCCCTGAAGTCGGGGAGGGGCTGGGGGTGGGGTCAGTTCTTCGCATCAGGCTTTCCCCCGCCCGTTGACGTTGATCCGGCACAGTTGGTGAAACTCACAGTAGCGCGTGCATTTGCCTTCCTCGCGCTTGGCGGCGTGTGCCGCGAAATCGCCAGCGCGCACCAATTCGAGATAGCGGGCGATGTGTTTCACTCCTTCATCGATAATCTCGCTGTCATCCGCGTGCAGTTCGCCCAGTGACCGCCCACCGATCTGCCAGAAGACCCCGCCCGCGACCTCCTGACCGATCAATTCGCGCGCCGCCAGCAGGTAAATCAGCATTTGGAAGTTGCGCCCATCCTCGATCTCCTCAGCGCGAATCGGCGTGCTGCCCGTCTTGTAGTCGATCAGGATAGCGCGGTCACCTTGCCGGTCGATGCGGTCAATCGCCCCGCGCACACGCAGAGTCACGCCGTCGAGGTCGAGCGTCACCGGCGGCTGATCGTCCAAGCCGAACTTGAGTTCTTGGCGATAAATTTGCCGCACTTCGCCGGGGAATTCCTTGTCGAGCGGGTTCGAGCCGCCGAAGTCGTCACGGATCAGCCGTTCCAGCTTGCGCTTGAGCACGGTCTGCGCCTCGTCCCACTGCGCCGACGCCCGAAAGCGCAGCCGCCCCGGTGCGCCGGGCATTCGCTCGGCAGCCACTTGATCGAGCACGACAAGCGCTTCTTCCAATCGCTCTGGCATGATTGCGCCGCCGAGCCGCGCGTAAGTTTGCTCCAAAATCTCGTGATAGAGCGTGCCTAACTGGAGAGCATCCATGCCGTCAGCCGGGTCGTCGAGCGGTTCGAGCGCCAGCAGCCGCTTGGCGTAATAGCGAAAGCCGCACATCCCCAGCTCATTCAACTGCGAGGCGCTCCAGACCTTGCCCGCGCCATGCTCGGCGGCGATCTGCGCGATCAAGTCGGCGTCGTCCAGCCGTCCGCTGTAGCGATCATACGGCTCGCGCGACAGCCGCCCGATCTCGACGGCGTGCCCGCGCCGGATCCGCGCCCAGTCCGCCGCGTCCGCCCAACCGGGCGCTTCCTCGCGACTCAGCGCGTCCGCCGCCGCTAGCGCCGCTTCGCTCGGCGTCGCCGGATCAGCCACCACCGCGCCCAGCTTCAGGTGATCGGGCGCGAGATCGGTGAACAGCGCCTGCACTGCCCGCCACAGGTGACTGGGCGCCCACGCTTCGCCATTTTTGCTGTGCGGGCGCGAGAGCGTCAGCAACTCGCGCGCCTGCCCGATCAAGCTGTAGAACAGCCCGTCGTCGCCCGCTCGCTCCGATTGCGTCGGCAGGTCGATGTTCGCCTGTTGCAACCGCACCCGCTCGCTGTCGAGCAGCAGTGGATCTTCCGGCGCGGGCATCGGGAAAATCCCCTCACTCAAGCCGGGGATGAAGACGTGACGATGCGGCAAGCCGCGCGCATCGGTGACCGACGTGACCAGCACCCGCCCTTCGCGCGACGCGCTGCGCCCGACCGTCGCCGCATTGATGGCGGTGGTCAAATCGCGGACGAACGTCCTGCGCTCCAGCCCGTGCCGGTAATTCAGCGAAGCGGCGAGTTCCTGCGCCGTCAACAAGCCGCGCAAAATCAGCGCGACCGCTTGCAGCGCCGCAAGGTCGCGGGCGACGATGGCTGCGTCCGTCCCGGCGCGGATGCAGTCGGGGATTTTCAAGGTGAAGCTGAGGTTCGCCAACAGCTTCATCTTCATCCGGATCAGGCACGTCCGCGCCGATCAGCGCTTGAAGCCATGCGACGTACTCGGCGGTCGTGCCGTTCTCCGGTGGCGTCACCGCCGTGAAGAAGGCGTCGAGCGCGCCCCAGAGCTGAGCCGCCGTCTGGTGATCGACGACCAGCGCGGCGCTATCGTCCTCTTCGTCAATCAGCGCCGCGCCCTGCGCCGCCAGCGCGACCGCTTCGAGCCATGCCGCCCGCCCGCCCAGCACGCGAAACTCCCGGCTGATCCGTTCCAGCAGGTCCACCTGTGCCGCGTCGATCCCCGGCACGGCGAAATACGGTGATTGCAGCGCGTCGAGCAGGTCACGCCGCCGGAAGTCGCCCGCGTGCAAATCGATCAGGTTGAGCAGCGCCACCACCGCCGGGTTCTGCGCCAGCGGATCGCCATAATGCAGCGCCAGCGGCAGCCCATAACGCCGCCCCTGTGCGGCGATCTGCCCGCCGTACTGCGCCCAATCACGCACGGCGATCAGGATATCGTCGGGCGCGCAACCGTCCAGCAGCAAGCGCTTGACCCGCCGCAGAATCGCGCCGACTTCCCGCGCCGGATCAGGCGCTTCGATCAACTTCACCGCGTCATCCGCCGCGATCTTGGGGGCACGCGGGCGCAGCAATTGATCGGATAAGTGTTGCAGCGCGGGCGCGCGATCATCCGCGTAATCCGGCAGATAGTTCACCGTCAGCGCCACTCCGACATCAGTGTATGCCGTCGTCAGCCGGTCGAACGCCTGTTGAAAACGGCTGCCGATGGTCGCCTCGCGCTCCGGCACCGTCGTCAGCGTGATCACGGCGTCGCGCACCTGCCCGCCCAACCGCGCCAGCAGAGTCGCCTGCAAGTGGTTGAACTGGTCATAACCATCCACGATCAGCAGATCGACATCCGCTGCCAACTTAGGTTGATCGCGCAGCGCCTCGACCGCTAGCCAGCCTTCGCCCTCGCGGTCAACCAGCTTGTGATCCTGCAACATTGCCTGATAGCGGATGTAAATGCCGCGCCAGTTCGTGTTCTTTTTCAGTCGAAGCAGCATTTCCTGAAATTTCTGGGGATCGATCAAGTTCTGCTTGAGTTCGAACAGGAACGCCGCCACGATGCCGACAAACCCCGGCATGTGCGCGATCCCCGCGAAAACGCCAGCCGATGCCTCCGGGTAGAGGTCAGCCAGCAGCACGCGGATCAAGCCGTAGCGAGCCGCGTCGTCCAGACAGCGCTGCGGATTGCCCGCCAACGCCAGCAAGCGGCGGTAGAGGCTGTAAAAGTTGAAGGGTTCGACGTTGAAATATACCGGGCGATCCGCCATAAAGCGGCGGCGAAAATCGGCGATTTGCCGCTCGGTCGAGAGCAGCACCCAGACCCGCGCCAGCGGGTCGCGCTGTTTGAGGGCGTCAAGGTCGCGCTGAACGGCGTCGGTCTTGCCCGCGCCGACCCGCGCCAGCAGCAGCCGGGTCGCCATTACTCGCCGTAGAGCGCGCGGACGATCTGCACGACCGCCGGTGCATCGATGCGATCTTTTGCCAAGTAATTCGGGCGCAGGTTGTTGACCAACGACAGCAAGTGGGACGGCGGCACCACCGGATCGCGCGCGCTGAGCGGGACGCGCTGCTCCGGCTTGGTGAACACGACCACGCCGTAAACCGGCACGTTCGGGATTTGCTTCAATTCGAGGTATTCGCGGACTTTGCGAATGTCGTCGACCGCTTCGCGGGTGGGGTTGATGCGCGCGGGCACAAACTCGCCGCTAGGTTGGCGGCGTAGCCAGTTCGCGCCCTCGTTGGCGAACGACCCTTCCACGTCGAGGATGCGAAAGACGAGCACGCCGGGCGGACCCACCAGCACCGCGTCGACGTAGCCGATCTGCCGCTTGCTGACGTTGCGAATCAGCGTGAAGCGGTCGTCCAGATACTGCGCGAGGAACTTGCCCGTCATCATGGCGAGGTCGTTGTCGGTCTTCCACGTGAAGGCGCGCACTGCCAGCGCGACGGCGATCACCAACAGGGCGACGCCCGCGACCAGCGCTAAGTTACTGATAAATGTATAGGTCGCGTATTCGGGCGCGGTGACGCTTACCAGCGGGACGACCGCCAGCAGCACGCCGAGAGCGGTCACGAACACGCCGATTGCGCCGAGCAGCAGCGCCAGCGTCTTGACCTGATTCGCACGACGGACGAGCGAGTTGGATGGAGCGACGTTACGCATCGGTTATTTTTCTTCTGGCAGCGGGGTTTTCATCTGACGACTTTTGATCGCTGTTTCAAGCGTCTTCTTCAACTCGGCGAAGTTGGGCAGCGGCTTGTAAAGCAGCTTATCCGCCTGCGCCTGCGCGATAATCTCGTTTTCTTCTTCGACCGTCAGCTTGTACGCCGTGATCAGTACGACGGCTGCCCGGTTGAGCACCGGACTTTTACGCAAGCGTTCGGCGACCATCGGTCCGCTAATACTCCCCGGCAGCCGGATGTCAAGCAACGCCAGTTCCGGGAGTTCGCTAGGGGCAGCATCTTTGTCGGTTTCTTCAATCCAGGAGATCGCTTCTTCCCCATCGACGAAGGCGACACCTTCAATGCCCCACATTTCGAACATTGCCAGCAGCAGTTCGTAAATATCAGGCTCGTCTTCGACTACCATCCATGTAGACAACCGATTCTCTCCTGCATTAAGCGTGTTTGCGCGCCTATATAATAAGTTCGTTGAAGGGATTAGGCAAACGCTTTCGTTTCCCTACGGTTTAAGTTGAGTATACTTAATATTATGCGAATTCGACGTTAGGGTTGGAGAAATTGCTTTGAGGTGGTTGATTGCCGAAGACGAAGCCGATATTCGTAACTTAGTCGCCATGATGTGCCAGGCGTGGGGACACACCCCGCAAACCTTCGACAACGGGCAGAAAGTTTGGGACTGGCTCGACACGCTGGAGGCGAACCACGCCAACGGCGACGCGCCAGCAGCGGCGGCGGCGAAACCCGCCGTCGAGCCAAACCAAGCCGCTGAAGCCGAACCGCCTGCAGCCAGCCAGCCCACGGTGCCTATGCCCGCGCCGGAACTGCCCGAACTCGTGCTGATGGATATTCGGATGCCCGGTAAGAAGGGCAACGAAGTCGCCCAGCGGATGCGCAGCCTGCCCCAATTCGCGCACACGCCCATCGTCTTGATGACGGCGTATTCGCTCAGCGAAACCGAACGTAAAGCGATGATGACTAGCGACGGCGTCGATCACATTCTCAACAAGCCGTTGCCGGATTTCGAACAACTGCGTACTATTTTGCATGATCTCGTGACGCGAAAGCAGAGTGATGACTCAACCGACCCCAACCCCTCCTAACGAGCAAGAACTCAGCGGCGTTATTCACCGCATCAACCGGCTTGGTGCGGCGTCGGAGCGCGTCTTCAGCCGGCTCTATAAGAACTTGGGCGGCAGCGGCGACACCGTCGCCCTGCGCGACCAGAACCGTCAGCTTCAGAGCACCTTAAGCGAGCGCAACGTCGAAATCGAGCGGCTGAACAGCATCCTCGCCAGCATCGACGAGGGCGTGATCATGCAGGATAACGAAGGGCGGCTGGTGCTCGTCAACGAGACGGCGCGCACGCTCCTCGGCAGCATCAAAGCCTTTTGGCAGAGCGAGCTAGGGACGCTCTTCAACGAGTTTCGCCAAGTCACGGCGGTCGATGCCGAGCTTTCCCCGCTTAGCGAGCCAACTCGCGTGCAGATCAATAACCGTATCGTCGGCGCGCAGCTTGCCGCCGTCGCCGACGAAGATGGCAACCGCTTAGGCACGATCATCGTGCTGCGCGACGTGACCCGCGAAGCGCTGTCCGAGCGGCTGAAGGATCACTTCATCACGGCGATCTCGCACGAACTGCGTACGCCGATGGCGGTCATCAAGGGCGTCAGCGAGATGATCCTCAAATCGCAGACGCTGCCGAGCCGCAAACTGCTGGAGACGCTCAGCCGCAACGTGGATATCCTCGACCGAATGATCGTCGAATTGTTCGACATCTCCGAACTGAACAGCGACAGCTTCAGCATCCGGCACGAACCCATTAATCTAGAAGAACTGATCTGCAACGTCGCCAAGGGGCAAGCCCCGGAGACCAACCGGGCGCAGTTGGACGTTTCGCTGCTGATCCGCAAGGCGTCCCAGTTGGTCGTCTATGGCGATGATCAGCGACTGCGCTGGGCGTTCGGACACCTGCTGCAAAACGCGATCCGCTACACCGAAAGCGGTGGACGGATCGTGATCATGGCGTCACCGGGCGACGAGGAGAACATCGCCGTGCAGTTCGTTGATACCGGCGTCGGCATCCTCGAGCGCGATCTCCCGCATGTCTTCGAGCAGTTCTACCGGGGCGAAGCCCGCACCCACAGCGGCAAGCTGATCGATCCGCGCGGCTTGGGACAGGGATTGTTCATCGCTCGGCGCGTGCTCGAAGCGCACGGCGGCTATGTCAGCGTCAACAGCACGCGCGGGCAGGGCAGCATCTTCACGGTCGTGCTGCCGCGCGCCGCCGCCTAGCTTATGCGATCACTCAGTAGGGGCAGGACTAAGTCCTGCCCCTACCCCCGCTCTCCGCCACCCATAATTTGCCACCTTACCGCCCGCATCGTTACAATTTAAAGACCAATTCCGACTATGTGAGGAGCGATTTGTGTCCGCGCTCGGAGCATTCACGTTCGTTTTACACAGCCATCTCCCCTACCTCCGCTTTGGCGGGCGTTGGTATCACGCCGAGGAATGGATTCACGATACGCTGATCGAAACGTACATCCCCTTGCTGGACATGCTCTATGACCTGAAAGATGAGGGTGTCCCTTACAAACTGGCAGTCGGACTTTCCCCCCTGCTTGCCGAACAGTTGGCAGATCCGTTGGTGATCCAGCACTTCTCGCCTTACATCGACGAGCGGATCGCGGCGGCGGAAAAAGATATGCACTATTTTGAAGAAGAAGCTTATAACGAGCAGCTACGTTTTCTCGCCGAGTGGTATCGGGATCGCTTCCGGCACATCAAGCAGGTGTTCGACCAGCGTTTCAAGCACGACCTGATCGGTGCCTTCCGCCGTTTGCAGGACGAGGGCTACATCGAGATCCTCACGACAGCGGCGACGCACGCCTATCTGCCGCTGCTGGCGCGCGATGGCAGCCTCAACGCCCAGATCAAGACGGCGGTCAAAAGCTATCAGCGCCTGTTCGGCAGAGCACCGACCAGTTTCTGGCTGCCAGACTACGGCTACCGTCCGGCGCGGATCACCGAAACCGGGCGCGAGCGTCCGGGCATCGAGCAGTGGCTCGCCGCCAATGGGATCACCAACTTCATTGTCGATACTCACACGATCACGCGCGCGCATCCGGTCGGCGTGGCGTCGGGCAAGGTGATCGGCGTCTACGGGTCGATCCCGAAGCTCTACACACTGCCCGCCAGCGCCTATTTCTACGAAGACCCGCGCGACGTCAGCACTTTCGTGCCCTACTACGTCAGCGAAGCAGGTGACAACGCGGATCACGACGAACCGGCGAATATCGCCGTGATCGGGCGAAATAAGCGGTTGGGGCTGCAAGTCTGGGGCAGCGAACTCGGCTACCAGCGCGACTTCGACTATCGCGGTTATCACCGCCGCGCCGGAACCAGCGGTCTGCGCTACTGGCGCGTGACCGGCGAGAACGTCGATCCGATCAACCGCGACACCTATCACCCCGACTGGGCAGCCTACAAGATCGAGCAGCACGCCGAACACTTCGCCCACCTCGTCGGCGACCAACTGCGGCGCTACAATCACGACTCAAACGGCGAGTATGGCTTGGTAACGGCGAGTTTTACCGGCGAACTGTTCGGGCGCTGGTGGTTCGAAGGCGTCGCGTGGCTCGGCAAGGTGCTGCGCCATCTTGCCCATAATCCCGATATCGACTTGACGACGCCGGGGCGCTTCGTCGCCCAGCACCCGCCAACTCAGTCGCTCGACCTGCCGGAAAGCTCATGGGGGACGGGCGGCGCTCATTTTCTGTGGAACAATGAGGAAAATCACTGGATGTGGTCGCCGATCCACGACGCCGAAGAACGGATGGAGCGGCTGGCGGATCACTTCACCGCGCCGACCGACGCTGAACGGGTCGTCTTGGCGCAAGCAGCACGCGAACTACTGTTGGTGCAAAGCTCAGACTGGGAGTTTCTGGTGACGAGCGAAGAAGCCCGCGCTTATGCAATTCGGCGCTTCAGCCAGCATCTCGACCGCTTCGAATGGCTGGCGGAGTCGCTCGAATCGGGTCAGCCGGATGCCAACGCCGCCCGCGCATGGTACGAGCAGGACAAAGTCTTCGCCGACATCGACTATCGTTGGTTCTCAGTGAAGTAGAAAGTAACAAGTTAAAAGTCTTCTTCGGTTGCAACTGCCGTATTTCCTTTTAACTTTTAACCTTCCACTTTTAACTGTCTTTTAGGGAGCACTTTGTATGAATGTCTTATTCGTCAGCGTCGAGGTTGACCCATTTGCGAAAGTCGGCGGGCTTGCCGACGTGGTCGGGTCACTGCCCAAGGCGCTGCGTGAGCGCGGGATCGATGCCCGCGTGCTGATGCCCTACTATGGCTTCATCGATCAAGCGCGTTTCAACATTCAGCATTTATACTCGTTCGATTTCGAACGGCGCACCGGGTGGGAACACGTCGATCTGTTCGGGACGGAGCGCGACGGCGTGCCGATCTACTTTCTGCGCGCGCTGCCCTACTTCGGTCAGGAGCGCGCCGTTTACGGCAATTGGGACACCGACGTGCCGCGCTTCATCTTCTTCTGCCAAGCCGCGCTGGAAGTCGCTCGCGTCCTCAACGATCAGTTTGGCTGGTTTCCCGATGTCTTCCACGTCAACGACTGGCACACCGGCTTGATCCCCTTCCTGATCGACCACCGCCGGGGCGACGACCCCCAGTGGCAGCGGCGTCAGCGCCATGCTGACCATCCACAATATGGCGTATCAGGGCGATCATATCTGGAAATTCGCGTGGGACTTGGGGATTCCGGGACGCAATCATCCCGAACTCCAGCGGCGCGATCTCGGCGACAATATGCTGGCGACCGCGATTGCCTATTCCGACATTATCACCACCGTTAGCCCGCGCTATGCGGTCGAAATCCAATTCCCGTATCAGGGTTATGGGTTGGATGGCTTGCTCCGTTCGCGCGTGATCGACCTCTACGGTATCCTCAATGGCATCGATACCGACTTGTGGAATCCGGATACCGACCCGAAGCTCGTCTCGCACTTCAATGCCGACAATTTCCGCACCGAACGTCCACCCGGCAAGCGTCAACTGCAAATCGACGCTGGGCTGGAAGTCCGCGACGACGTACTGGTGATCGGGCTGGTCAGCCGCTTGGTCGAGCAAAAAGGACTCGACCTCGCTTTCCCGGCGCTGCGCCAACTGCTCGGCGATACCGACGTGCAGTTCATCGGCTTGGGTTCGGGCGAGCCGCAGTTCAACGACCTGCTGCTGCGGCTCGGCGAAGATTTCCACTGGAAGGCGCGCGCTTTCATCGGCTATAACGCGACCGTCGCTCAGCGGATATACGCGGGCTGCGACGTCTTCTTGATGCCCAGCCACTACGAGCCGTGCGGCGTTGGGCAAATGCTGGCGATGCGCTACGGCGCGCTCCCGCTCGTGCGCGAGACCGGCGGTTTGGCGGATACGGTCGAGAATTACGACGACGGCGCGGCGGATCGTGGCACGGGGTTCGTCTTCCAATGGGAACAACCTGAGGCGCTGCTCGGCACGCTCCATTGGGCGCTGGACATCTATCACCAGCGACCGGACGCTTGGCAGCGGATGCAGGAACGGGCGATGCGTACCGATTTTAGCTGGAACAAGAGCGCCCGCGAGTACATCGACCTCTATACGGAGGCGGTACGGCGGCATCAGCCGGATCGCGTAGATGTTGGCGGAGTTTAAGCGCGTGTAATGGGCAGTAGGCAAATTTTGTGACAAGATTGGCTTCATAACAACACGTGAGGAGGCGTAATTTATGAAAGTAAAAGCGATTATCTTGGCAGGTGGAGAAGGCACACGCTTGGCAACGCTCACCGCCAAGCGCGCTAAACCAGCGGTTCCCTTCGCGGGCAAGTACCGGATTATCGACTTCCCGCTCAGCAACTGCGTCAATTCCGGCATCTTCGACGTCCTGATTCTGACCCAGTACCGCCCGCACAGCCTCAACGACCACATCGAGCGCGGGCGTCCGTGGGACCTCGACCGCTCGTTCACGGGCGGCGTACAGATTTTGCAGCCCTACAAGGGGCGCTACGATACCGACTGGTACTCCGGCACCGCCGATGCGGTAACTCAGAACCTCAACTTCGTGCGCCGTGGACGCCCCGACTACGTGCTGATCCTCTCTGGCGACCACATCTACGAGATGGATTACGACGTCTTGATCCAGTATCACCGCGACAAGAAAGCCGCCGCTACCATCTGCACGATCACCGTCCCGCTGGACGAAGCCAGTCGCTACGGTATCGTCGACGTGAACGACGATTACAGCGTGCGCTCGTTCATCGAGAAACCGGCGAACCCGCCCGGCAACCTCGCCAATATGGGCGTCTACCTGTTCAGCTACCCGATTCTGGAGCGGATGCTCAAGGAAGACCGCGACAACGAAGAGTCGAACCACGACTTCGGCAAGGACATCCTGCCGCGCATGGTCGCGGAAGGTATGGGCGTTTACGCCTATCCTTATGGCGGCTACTGGATCGACGTGGGGACGGTCGAGGCGTACTGGGAAGCCCACATGGATCTGCTCGCCAGCCCGCCCTCGATCAACCTCAACGACCGGACGTGGATCATCCACACCAAGAGTGAGGAGCGCCCGCCGGTGATGGTTCACCAGAACGCGCAGGTGCACGACAGCCTGCTGACCGACGGTACGATTGTCTCTGAAGGGGCGATTGTCGAGCGGTCGGTGCTGTCGCCGGGAGTTTTCGTCGGACCCAACGCCATCATCCGCGAGTCTCGTCATTTTGACGGACACCTACATCGAGGCAGGCGCAGTGGTCGAACGCTGCATCATCGACAAGATCGCGGTGGTCGGTCACAACGCCCACGTCGGCGCGATCCCGCAGATGGGCGAACTCGGCATCACCTGCGTGGGTAAAAACGCCCACATTCCCGCCGGGTATACCGTCGGGCACAGCAGCATCCTCGGCACGGACTTGCGGCAGGAAGACTTCGAGCCGTTCGCGGACAAAATCGTCCCGAACGGGACGAAGCTCGGCTACACCTCGAAGAAACGCTAAAGCGTAGGGGCGGAACTGAGTTCCGCCCCTACCGCGTCATCCGGCAAATAAAACGAGCGACCTTCCAGCAGTGGAAGGTCGTGTTCATTGACCGGTCGGATTGAAAGTGAAGCTAGTCGATCAGAGGCTTAGTCTTCGTTGGTCGAGACGACCGAATTGTCACCGCTGTACGGATTGGGAACGTACTTGTCTGCTTCCCAATCGTTGTGCCACTCGGTGCCGTTGACCAAATACCGAAACTGATAATCCCGTCCCTTGTCCAGATTGAGCGTTGTGGTGAAGCTTCCGTTCTTCTGGCGCTTCATCGGCGTTGCCGACTTCATCCCAGTTGTTGAAGTCGCCGACAAGGAAAACTGTCTCGCCCTGAACCGCTTCCGGCAGCGAAAAGGTAACCTTGCAGACTTCCTTCGATTTGAGGAACTGCTTCTTGAGCATCGCTTTGAATCCTTTGACTTGTGAAACTTACAACTAGCTGCCTCATTCTAGCACAAAATAATAGAAGTCAATCGCAAATCCAGACTAAGGAACTTTACGGGTTTGTTATGTAAACCTGCCAAGCTTTGGCTGCGCCTTTTCACGACTTAGAAAAGGCGCTATTCTTACGAAGTTCCACCGACAAAAGACAGATGACACCTGAAAAGGTGAGTCCTACTAGGAGTTTAAAGTATGGTAAAACCTGTTGCTACTGTTCACGTCGTTCCCAATTTACCAGAGCCATTGACCCGTCTGCGCGAGCTGGCGTATAACCTGCGCTGGTCTTGGGATCACGACACGATTGGGCTGTTCCGGCGGCTTGATCGCGAGTTGTGGGAAACCACCGGGCATAACCCGGTTTGGATGCTGGGGCTGATCGATCAGGCGCGCTTGGAAGCGCTCTGCGATGACCCGGCATTTATGGCGCTGTTCCACCGCGTCTGTGAAAACTTCGACGAATATATGAATGCGACCAGCACGTGGTACAGCCAGCATCACCCGAAATCCGACAAGCCATACATCGCCTACTTTTCGATGGAATTCGGGCTAACCGAATGCTTGCAGAATTATTCGGGCGGTCTGGGCGTGCTCAGCGGTGACCACCTCAAGAGCGCCAGCGACCTCGGCGTGCCGCTGGTCGGCGTCGGGCTGCTCTATCAGGAAGGCTACTTTCGCCAATACCTGAACGCGGACGGCTACCAGCAGGAGTCGTACCCGATCAACGATTATTCGAATCTGCCGGTCACGCTGCAACGGGATGTAAACGGCGCGCCGATCATGATCAGCGTGCCGATGCCCGGTCGCCAACTGAACGCCGTGATCTGGAAAGTGCAGGTCGGGCGCGTGCCGCTTTTCCTGCTCGACACCAATATCCCGGAGAATGCACTCGAAGAAGACCGCAACCTGACCGACCGGCTCTACGGCGGCGACCGCCGCACGCGCATCCGGCAGGAAATTCTGGCGGGTATCGGCGGGATTCGCGCGCTGGACAAGCTCAACTTGCGCCCGACCGTCTGCCACATGAACGAGGGTCACGCAGCATTTCTCGCTCTGGAGCGCGCACGCCAGTTCATGACCGAAAACGACGTCACTTTCTGGCAGGCAAAAGAGATCACCGCAGCAGCGAACGTCTTCACGACTCACACGCCGGTTCCCGCCGGGCTGGAGCGCTTCGGCTTCGACTTGATCGACGAGCATTTCACCGACTACTACCGCGAACTCGGCTTGAACCGTAACCAGTTCATCGACCTCGGTCGGGAGCGCATGAGCGATTACGAGCTGTTCTCGATGCCCGTGCTGGCGATCAACATGTCGGCGAAGGCGAACGGCGTCGCCGCCCTGCACGGCGTCGTCTCCCGCAAGCTGTGGCAGTGGATGTATCCCGGCGTGCCGGAACACGAGATCCCGATCAGTTCGATTACTAACGGCATTCACGTCGAGACGTGGATCAGCAACGAACTGGGCGAGCTGTTCGACCGCTACCTGAACCCACGTTGGCGCACCGATGAATGGGATCCGGCGATCTGGCACGACGTCGATGCGATCCCGGACACCGAACTCTGGCGCACCCACGAACGCCGCCGCGAACGGCTGATCGCCTTCACGCGCGGGCGGCTGCGGATGCAGCTTCAGCGACGCGGCGCGCCGCAGCACGAGATCGACGAAGCCGACGAGGTGCTCGACCCCGACGCGCTGACGATTGGCTTTGCGCGACGCTTCGCCACCTACAAGCGCGCGACGCTAATCATGCGCGACGTCGAGCGGCTGAAGGCGATCCTTAACCACGCCGACCGCCCGGTGCAGATCATTTTCGCCGGGAAAGCGCACCCGCACGACACCGGCGGTAAGGAACTGATCCGGCAGATCACCAACTTGGCGCGCACGCCGGAATTCCGGCACCGCATCGTCTTTCTTGAGGACTACGACATGCTGGTCGCGCGCTATCTGGTGCAGGGTGTAGACGTCTGGATGAACACCCCGCGCCGCCCGAAGGAAGCCAGCGGCACCAGCGGCATGAAAGTGATCTACAACGGCGGGCTGAATTTCAGCATCCTCGACGGCTGGTGGGCGGAAGGTTACGACCCCGCCTTCGGTTGGGCGATCGGCAACGGCGAGGAATATCCGGAATACGAGTGGGATCATCAGGATTTCGTCGAAAGCGAAGCGCTCTACAACATCCTTGAGCACGACATCATCCCGCTCTACTACGACCGCACCCGCGACAACCTACCCCGCGAGTGGATTGCGCGGGTCAAGAACTCGATCAGCACGCTTGCGCCGTTCTTCAACACCGACCGCATGGTGCAGGAATACACCGACCAAACTTACATCCCCTGTGAGGCGATGATCACTAAGCTCACCACGCCGACGCTCGACAAAGGGTTGGCGTATGCCGCGTGGCGCGGCAAAGTGGCGGAGGCGTGGAACAGCGTCAGCGTCCGTAACGTCGAGATCTCCGAGAAGACGCTCAAAGTTGGCACCAAGCTCGAAGTCAAGGCGGTCGTGCAGCTTGGGCGGCTCAAACCGGAGGACGTGCAGGTTCAGCTTTACTACGGTCAGTTGAGTACGCGCGGCGAGATCACCAGCGGCGGTCACGCGATCCCGATGCAGTTGGTCAGCGCCAGCGGCGAGAGCGACAGCTACACCTTCACCACTCAACTCAGCTACGATACCAGCGGCGAGCGCGGCTTGTCGGTGCGCATCTTGCCCCAAAACGACAGCCTGCCGACGCCGTTCCAACCGGGCATGATCCGTTGGGCGTGACAAAACAGGATTGAGGACTGAGAAATACAACGCGAACCGGAAACCGTAGGGGCGTTATATATAACGCCCCTACTACTACAACACCTGCAATTATCCTAAACAGAAACCGCTCCGATTACGGAGCGGTTTCTGTTTAGCTTTTACTCAGCACGCATTGCTCAGCACTTCTTTTACCCTCGCAGCAGACGCGGGACGTCGCGCAGCTTGGGCATCTGCCCGGCAAGCAGCACCTGCACGCGGAACAAGCGTCCCGCCAGCCACATGATGCCACCCGCAGTCAGCGCCAGCAGCACCACGCTAACGCCGACTTCCCAACCCGGAACGTTCGAGATCACGAGCCGCTGCGTCATTGCCAGCGGCGCGGTCAGCGGGAAAATGCTCAAGATCACCGGGATCGTCCCGTTCGGTTCGGTCGTGAACAGCGCAAGGAAGTAGAGCGGCAGCACCGCCGGGAGCGTGAAGATTACCGCGTACTGCGGTCCCTCACGGAGCGAGTTCGAGAGCGCACCAATGATGCTGTAGAAGCCCGCGAACATGAAGTACGCCAGCACGAAGTAGACCAGCAGCAGCGGAAGAATGTCCAGCGGCAGCTTGATGTTGGCGAGCGTAACCAGCACGCTAAGCGTTTGATCGAGCGTCTCGCCGCCAAGCCAGCGCGTGACCAAGTACATGCTGCCCACCCATACCGTGATCTGGAGCAAACCGAGCAAGCCGAGCGCAAGGATTTTCCCCACGAGCAACTGCCCCGGGCGCACCGTCGAGATCAAGATTTCGATCAGCCGGGTTTCCTTCTCCTCGATCACGCTTTGCATCAGGTAACCGTTGGTCGCGAACAGACTCAACATCAACGCAATGGCAAAGATGTAGACCACGATGAAGGTCGACCCCTCATTCTGTGACCCCGAATCCGCGTTGGTCAGCGCCAAGTTGGTCTGCTGAAGGTTCGACGGATTGACCAAGCGCTGGAACACCTGCGGATCGACGCCCTTCGACAGTGTATTCAGCAGCAGTCGACGCAGCGGCGCGTCCTCGATCTGGCTCATATTGAAGCGCGGCTGAACCAGCGTGACGTCGCCGGTTTGGAGATAGTCCGCCGGGATCAGGTAATAGAAGGGGATCTCGCCCGCGCCCATTGCCGCCTGTGCCGCAGTCTCGTCCGCGTAAGGCTTGAGCAGCGCCGAAAGATCACCCGGATCGCCCAGCAAGCCACTTTCGTCGACGTAGCCCGCCTGCCCGACGTTCTGAAAGTTGAACTGATCCGCCAGCGTTTGCGTCGGGTTGGTGTCAGCCGTGCCCGTGTTTTGGCTGTTGATGAACAGATAGCCCAGCAGCAGCGCGACGGCGATCAACGGGATGCCGAAAGTCGTGAACAGATAGCCCTTGCGCCGCAAATTGCGCCGCAGTTCGTAAGCAAATACGAGAAACGTATGTGATTTCATGCCGCCCGATCTCCTGTCGCTGTGGTCGCCATACTCGGCGCGCGGCGAATGACGCGGATCAACTCACGCACGCCCGGTCGCTTGCCGTAGAGCAGCAGCGCCCACCGGAAAATCCGCGCCGACGCCCACGCGACCAGCACACCGGTCAGGAACAGCAGCGCCATACTCAGCAGTAGTTCCCACATCGGGATCGCCCCAAAGCCCATCCGCAGGATCACCGAAATCGGCGAGGTCAGCGGGAATAGGGTCAAAAATGTGACGGCGACTCCACCCGGATCATTGATGAACGAGGTTATGGCGAAGAACGGGATCACCATGACCAGCGTGAAGATGCCAGACAACTGGCGGCTCTCCTGCTCTGAGCCAATCACCGCGCCGATGCCCGCCATCACGCTCGACAACATGAAGTAGCCGAGCAGGAAGTAAATCAGCGCGACGATCAGCAGATCAGGCGGAATGACAAGATTATTGAGAAATTCGGTGCCTTGAGCAAATCGCATCGTGATCACCCCGCCGATAATCCAGATCACTAATTGCGTCAGCCCCAGCGCACCTAAGCCGATGATCTTGCCCATCAGCAGTTGAAATGGCGTGATGCTCGTGACCAGAATCTCCATGATGCGGTTGGTCTTTTCCTCGACCACACCGGACATCAGGTAGCTGCTGGTTGTCTGCGATGCGAACAAAAAGATCATCACGAAGATCAGCGGCACGAGGATCAACCCAATCATGCCACTCTCATTGATCACGCGCCCGGTATCCAGCGCTTTGAGGCTGGTATTCAGCGGGGCTTTGAGCCGGTTTGCAATCGCGGGATCCATCCCGGTGCTCAGGTTAGCGCGCAGATAGGTATTGATGTCGCCCTGAAGCGCATCCGGGACGCCCGACGTGGCGACCGCGTTAACCGTCCCCGTCGTCATGTAATTCGGCGGCAGGATGAAATAGGCGCCAATCGTGCCCGCGTCGAGCGCGGCGCGCGCCGCTGCTTCGGTGTCATAGGCGCTGAAGTTTTCCGGCTTGTCGATCTGCTGCGCCAGCACACCCGCTTGATCGACGTAGCCAATCGTGCCGAGTTGCGTGGTGTCCGTTTCGTTGTTGATGATCAGTCCGAACACGACCGCCATCATCACAATCGTGAAGATCGGCACACCAAAAGCGACGAACAGGAACGACCGCCGCCTGATGTTAGTCAGGTATTCGTGTTTTACGACCAGCCACATCTTATGCATGGTGCTTGTCCCCGGTCACGACCTGCACGAAGATATCGTTCAGGCTGGGCACGGCGAGTTCAAAGGCGCGGATATGCATATCGTCGCGCACGGCGATCTCCGCCAAGACGCTGTCCGACGTCGTGCCATCTTCGAGATACAGCAGCGCCGCCTGTTTACCATTTTCCGACAGTTCAACGCTGCGCACACCGGCGAGCTTCGTCCAGTCGCCTTCCCCTTCGACCCGCACCGCTTGCAGCGCGTACTGCCGCCGAATATCATCGACCGCGCCGTAGAGCTTCTCTTCGCCCCGGTTGATCATCATCAACCGGTCTGCCATTTCCTCGACCTGCTGCATCTGGTGCGTGCTCATGACGACTGCTTTGCCGCGCTTCTTGAAGTCGATCAGCAGGTCCTTGATCACCAACGTGTTGACCGGGTCCAGCCCGGAGAACGGCTCGTCGATGATGATCAGGTCGGGATCGTGGAGCACGGTCACGGCGAACTGGACTTTCTGCTGCATCCCCTTCGACAGCTCGCTGACTTTTTTCTTGGCGCTATCGGCAAGGTCGAGCTGCTCCAAATAAGCGAGCGCGCGTTTCTGCGCATCAGCTTTGGACATGCCTTTCAGCGTGCCGAGGTAAACCATCATCTCCAGCACCGGGACGTTGCGATACATCCCGCGTTCTTCCGGCAGGTAGCCGATGCGGTCTTTCGTCGCCTCGGTGAGCGCACCGCCCAACACACTGATCCGCCCGGTATCCGGCTTGAGGATGTCGAGGATCATCCGAATGGTCGTGCTTTTGCCGGCACCGTTGGGTCCCAGCATCGCGAAAATCTCGCCGCCAAAGACCTCGAACGTTAAGTCGCTGACCGCGCGAAAGCTGCCATAACTCTTGGAAACATGCTCGCCCCAAATTGCCTGCATCAAACGCCCCCTTTCAGGAAGTACACACATTCTACTACGCAAAATAGCCCGAATAGTTTCGGCTTTTCGCCGTGACTTCAGCAGCAGACCGAGAAAAGTTAAGGTATGTTCGGTTGCGTGCAATCAAAGACTGGTGGTACACTGACTACATATACAGTTGTGAAAAGATTAAGTCCTTTTCACTCTAGCCATTTAAAACAGCGTCACTCACCTGCAACCCATTTTGCCGACTAGTATGTAGGAATCCGTGGGCAATGAAAAGGCATATTCTCGTCGTTGACGATGAAATCGGCGCGCTAACCCTGATCGGCATCATGCTTGAACGGGGTGGCTTTGAGGTGCTCAAAGCGCGTGATGCGAAAACGGCACTAGAAGTACTGGATGGAACCGTCCCCGACCTGATTATACTCGACGTGATGATGCCCGGCATGAACGGCATCGATCTCTGTAAGGTGATCCGGCAGCGAGAGGCGACGGTCAAGACCCCGGTGTTAATTCTATCAGCACGGGGTGACGCCGAAAGCATCATTCGCGGTATCGACGCGGGCGCGAACGACTACCTGCCTAAGCCGATTTTGCATCACGACCTCGTTTCAAAAGTCCGCTCGATGCTGGGGCAAAACAGCCTCGCTGAAGGCTAATCCAGTCTATCACATAACACGCAACCTGTAGGGGCACGACATGTCGTGCCCTCGCTTTTGATTCACCTTAACCCGCGCTGTACAGCGCCCGGTAGATGTTGTAGTAGCTGTAGATGCGCTGGACGTAACCGCGCGTGCTGTCGATGTCGATGGCGGTCATGAACTGGTCGGGGTCGTCGCCGGAGAGTTCCAGCCATGTGATCGCGCGACCGGGACCGGCATTGTACCCTGCCAGCGACGCGATCACGTTACCGTCAAAGCGGGTCAACTGCTCCCACAGGTAAAACGCCCCGAATTCGATGCCCGCATAAGGGCGATAGAGATCATTGTGCTGGTAATTCGCCCACTGAAGCTGCGTCGCGATGTACTCGGCGGTGCTGGGGATTACCTGCATCAAGCCCTTCTCGCCCGCCCCGCCGCTGGCGTAGGTATCGAACAGGCTCTCGTTGCGGATCAGTGACAGCATCAGCAGCGGATCAATGTTGCGGCGAGCGCTGACGTCCTGCACCACATCGAGGTAATATGCCGGATAGCGCAGGCGGGCGATGTAAGGCGGCGCGTCGAGCGTGCCGACGTTGGCGTTGCGAATAACGTACGACGCCGCGACTATCGCGTTCTGGTATGCGCCGATGCCCCGGAAGTAGATCGCCAACTGGTAAGACGCCAGCGCGTTCTCGCTGTTGGCATCAACCAGATCGTCGAACTCGGCAATCGCTTCGTCGTAGGCGGAAACGTCCCACAATTCCCGCCCGCGCACCAGTCGCGGATCGTTTTGCAGCTCCGGCGCAAGCTGCCAGAGCGCGCCCGTCTGCTCGATCTGGTAGGTCGTGCGCAGCCAATCCTCCGCCTGCTTGATCTCCGCCGCATCGTCGAACTGGAACTGCGCTTTCGCTGGCGGGGCGAACGGCGCGATCCCCTTGATGATGTCCTGCGCGCGCGCGGCGAAGTAGCTGTCCGGCGACGCCTGTGCCGCCAGTGCGAACGCCTGCGCCGCCGCCCGCTGATCGCCGCGCTGAAGCGCGATCCGCCCGACCCAGAAATAGGCGGTCGCCTGATCGTCGCCGGTGGTTTTGACCGAAAGTTCGGCGTAATAGCGCTCGGCAACGCTCAGCGTATTGGCGTTGTACGCCAGCGACGCCGCGAGGAACAAGCCGTCGCGCGCCTGCTGCGTGTCCGGGTAGTTGTCGGCGAGCCGTTCGAAGACCGCCCGCGCCTTATCCGGCTGATCCTCGGTGCTGTAGAGGTAGCCCGCTCGCCAGAGCGCTTCCGGCGCTTCGGCGAGATAATTGTAGGTGTCGGCGACGTGCATATACTGCTCAATCGCTTTGCCGTTGTCGCCGTTGGCGAAATACGTCCGCCCCTGCTCCAACAGCGCCGAGCCAAACAGCGGATCGGTCGGATACTGGTTGATAATCGTCTGGAAAGCGGTCAGCGCCGCCTGTGTATTGCCGATCTCGCGGTAGGCGCGCCCCAGCAGCAGGTCGAGTTCCGCCGGGACTTCGCCGACGGTGTGCTGCGCCGCGAACTGGTTGAACGCCTCAATCGCGCCTTGATAATCGCCATAGTTGAAGCTGACCCGCCCCACGTCCAACTGGTTGAGTTCGATACCGTGCTCGGTCAGCGCCTGCATCGCCTGATACGCTTCGGGACGGTCGGGGTAATCGTTGAAAACCTGCGCCATCCGGGTCAACCCGTCTTGATCGCTGCCCGCGTTGAGCAGCGTTTGCGCCCCCAGCAGCGCGATCTCGGCGCGATACGGATCATTCTGCGCCACCTTGAGGATCGCGTCGTACTGCGCCACCGCATCAGCGGATCGGTTTTCCGTTACTTCAACCTGTGCGACCCGCTCGCGCAGCGCCAGCAGCGGCACGAGGCTCCGGCTGGCGTCAATCGCCTGATTGTAGCTGGCGAGCGCGTCCGCCGTGCTGCCGAGCGCCAACTGCGCGTCGCCGATCCGCTCGTAGGCGTAGCTGTCGATCAAGCCGGGGCGCGCCGCCAGATAGGCTTGAAAATCGGCAATCGCCGCGCTCCAGTTCGACATGCCGAGGTAGGCGTCGCCGCGCAGAAAATGCACCTGTGCGCGGCGATCATCATCCGGAAACTGATCGATGAACAGGGTCAGCGTGTCGACGGCATCCGCGAATAAGCCCTCCCGCAGCGCCGCCTGTCCCAAGCTGTAAGCCGCTTGCGCGCGATCTTCCGGCGGCGTACCCGCTTGATTAAGCAAAGTCTGGTAAGTGGCGACGGCGCTCTCGAAGTAGCCGTTGAGCAGATAGCGGTCACCCACGCGCAGGATGATCTCCGGCGCGACCGTCGGCGTTGGCTCGATGGTGTCAGTCGGCTGAAGCGTCGGCGCAGTGGTCGGTTCGCCGGTGACGATCACGATCTGCGGTGCGGGCTGGTCGTTGAGGTTGCAGCCTGCCGTAAGCGCAAGCGACATCAGCAGCGCCGCGAGGAGTAAAGTCGATTTCTTCATAGCCGGATTATGCTTGGCGGGCTTCGCGCATGTCAATGGTTCGTAGGGAGATCGCCCAATAACTCCCCCTGATGTCTCTCTATAGGGACGCACCTGTGTGCGCCCGCTTGCGCTGACCGCTGTACATCGTAGGGGCGCACGGCTGTGCGCCCTTCCCTTCCCGGTTCAATCTTCCCCCGGTGTCAAATCCCCCGCCAGATACGGCAGCCCGTAACCGACCACCAGATGTCCCGCTTCGGCGAGCGCATTGCCGAGTTCAGTCGTATTGCGGAACGTCCACCAGTGTTCGGAGGACGGCAGGATCGGCACGTCGAAGTCTTCGACCACCAACGCGCTGAGCGTCCGCCGGACATACCGCGGGTCATCGCTCGGCGCGGCGTTGGGCTGGTCGCTGCGGATCAGGCTAACGCGAAACCGCGAGGGCACATCGTCGGCATAGTGCAGCAGTTGATACTCGACCACGCCATACAGCCCATCCTCGAAGCGTTTGACGAAGCGAAAGGAGCCACCCGCCCATTGAGTCGGGCGCTCGTCCAGTTGATAGCCCGCGGCCCCGAATGCCTGCCCGACGACCGTCAGCAGCAGTAGGCGAAAATATTCGTGCGGCGCTTGAGTATTTGAAGAAGCAAACATCTGTTCTCTTTTTCGAAGATTCGGTTTATACTTAATCATCACAACTCAGAGGATAAAACGACATGGATGCGAAGAAAACACCCGCCACAATTGACGAGTATATCGCCGCTTTTCCCGAAGACGTGCAGGAGCGCCTGCAAGCCATCCGCGCGACCATCCACGCCGCCGCGCCGCAAGCCACGGAAGCCATCAGCTACGCCATGCCCACTTTCAAGCTGAACGGCAACCTTGTCCATTTTGCGGCATTCAAACACCACATCGGCTTTTACCCGGCTCCGTCTGGGCTGGACGCCTTCGCCGAGCGGCTCGCGCCTTACAAACACGCTAAAGGCTCGGTACAGTTCCCGCTCGATCAGCCGCTCCCGCTCGACCTCGTGACCGAGATCACCAAATTCCGCGTCGAGCAGACGCAAAAGAAATAGAAGCAGCTACCTGATACATCGTCCGTAGGGGCGGGTTGGAAACCTGCCCCTACTTAGCAGATCGCCTATTCCGCCTTCTCTAACAGTTTCTCGACCGCTTCCGCCGTCGTAACTGGCATCTGGCAGGCGAAATTGCGGCAGACGTAGACCGTCGGCACGCCGCCGCGCATCACGCGATAATTCAGCAGCGGAATCGTCGTCTCGCCCGCGACGTTTTCCGCCGCTAACGCCGTGATCGCATTGGGGCGATACGGCTGCTGCGCCACGTCGATCAACGCTTGCGTCGCCGCATCGTCCGGCGCGCCGACGATGGCGATCTCGTCGATCCCCGGATCAGCAGGTCAGCGGCGTTGATCGCCTCGCCGAACGCCTGCGGATACTCGCGCAGCGCCGCCGTGATCAGCTTGATCGCCGCGTGCGCCGCGTCGTCATAATCCGGCGACCCGGTATAGGCTGCCAACTGCGCCAAGCCGCGCACGATCAGCGAGCTGCCGGAAGGGCGTGGCGTTGTCCTGCAAGCCGCGCGGTCGCGCGATCAGCGCTTCGTGCTCGTCGCTGGTGTCGAAGAAACCGCCATCGGGTGCGCGGAAGCGGCTCAAAGCGGCGTCAGCAAAGTCGCGCGCCTGTGTGAACCAACGTTCGTCAAAGGTCGTCTGGTAGAGTTCGAGCAAGGCGTCGATCAGCGCGGCGTAGTCCTCAAGATAGCCGTTGATCTTGGCGTGCCCGTCCCGGTAGGTTCGCAGCAAGCGACCGTCGCCAGTCATCATCTGGTCGAGCAGGAAGTCGGCGCAGCGCACCGCCGCATCATGATAATCCGCCCGCTTGAGCACCCGCGCAGCTTCGCTCAGGCTGGCGAGCATCAAGCCATTCCACGAGGTCAGGATCTTGTCGTCCAGACCGGGATGGACGCGCTGCGTCCGCGCCGCGAACAACGTGTCCTTGATCGCCGCCAGCTTAGCGCGCAGTTCCGCGACACTGATACCCAGCCGTTGGGCGACAACTGCTTCGTCGTTGGGCACGTAGAGGATATTCGCGCCCTCGAAGTTGCCGCGCCCGGTCGCGCCCCAGTATTCGATGGCAACGTTCGCATCCTCACCCAGCAGATCGCGCAGTTCGTCCACCGTCCAGACAAAGAATTTGCCCTCTTCGCCTTCGCTGTCAGCGTCGGTCGTGCTGTAGAAGCCGCCTTCGGGAGCGGTCAGCTCGCGCAGCACGTAATCGTAAATTTCCTCGGCAATCGTCTTGAAGAATTCGTCGCCCGTCACTTGATAGGCGTGCAGATAGACCCGGCTCAGTTGGGCGTTGTCGTAGAGCATCTTCTCGAAGTGCGGGACGAGCCAGACGGCATCGACGCTGTAGCGGTGGAAGCCGCCGCCGATTTGGTCGTAGATGCCGCCGCGCGCCATCTGCCGCAGCGTGAACGTCAGGTGATCGAGCGCAGCCTGATCGCCGGTGCGGGCGTAAGTCCGCAGCAGGAATTCAAGGTTCATCGGCTGTGGGAACTTGGGCGCGCCGCCGAAACCGCCGTGCGTCTGGTCGAAAGTCTGCGTCAGCTTGCCGTAAGCCGCGTCCAGTAGATCGGGCGTCAAGTCGGACGCCAACCCGCCGATGCCGAGCACGTCCCGCTGGAGTCCCTGCGTCAGGTCGTTCGCCATCTTTTCGACGTCCTCGCGGCGGTTGCGATAAGCATCGTCGACCGCCGCCAGCACCTCGCGGAAACCGGGCATCCCCTGCCGCGCCTCGCGCGGGAAGTAGGTTCCACCGTAGAACGGGCGACCATCCGGCAGCAAAAAGACGGTCATGGGCCAGCCTCCGTGCCCATGCGAGAGCGCCTGCACCGCCTGCATGTAGATGTCGTCCAGGTCGGGGCGCTCCTCGCGGTCAACTTTGATATTGACGAACAGATCATTCATCATGGCGGCGGTCGGCTCATGCTCGAAGCTCTCGTGCGCCATCACGTGGCACCAGTGACAGGCGCTGTAGCCGATACTCAGCAGGATCGGCTTGTCTTCGGCGCGGGCGCGGTCGAGCGCCTCCTCCGACCACGCATACCAATCGACCGGATTGTCGGCGTGCTGGCGCAGATAGGGGCTGGTTTCATACTGTAAGCGATTCATCGGCTGCTCTCAAACATAACGAAATGTCTGTCCACTTTACCCTGAATTGGGCAAGAGTTCCACCGTCTCGCGCCGCCGCTAAACCTCTCTATCGCCTTCGTGACAACTCATATATAGTGATAAGGGAGATCTATCCAGTGAACAAACAAATCGTCGGCGTGATGGTTGGTATGCAGGAGACATGGTATGAGAAATCATGGCGTCTGTTTTCGTGTATTGCTGAGTTTAGCTTGCCTGTTTCTGCTTTTAGTGACGAGCATGACCGCCGCTTTTGCTCAAGCTAGCCCAATACCGATCGCCATTGGCGAAAACGCGGTCGGCACGCTGACCGCAGAGTCACCCAATGCGAGCTACGCCGTCACCTCATCCCTCGGCGACTCGGTCACCTTTCAGGTGCTATCCATCTCCGGCGGGCTGCTTCCACGTTTTCAGGTCTACAATCCTAATGGCGTGGCCATCACCGATCAGGGCAACGTCTCCGGCGCGACTTCGCTGACCAACAGGATCGACTTCACCATGCCGGGCGTCTACATCATCGCCATTCAGGGCGAAAATAGCACGACGGGACAGTTTGTGCTCTCGGTCCAGCAGGGCGCGCCGCCCCCCACCATCAATCTGACGCGCGACCTACCCATTTCCGGTGTCGTCGGCAGCACCGAACCGCTGCACGCCTACCTATTCAGCACGACCACAGCCGACATCAACCTGATCCTGAGCGTACTCAGCCAGACAACCGGCACGGGCGTGCTGGTCAGCCTGTTCGACGAGGACGCAGACAAAATGCTCGCCACCAGTGATTCCAGCTTCGACGGGGTGGCATATCGACTGCCAGCAGTCGACCGGCGCTATCGCGTCGAAGTGCGGACGAGCGACGTCTCCGGCGGCAGCATCGGCTACTTGATCTGTTTTGGCACCTGCACAAGTGGGCTGATTTTTCCCGATAACGCGCCGTCGAGCGCGCCGCTGAGCATCCCCAGCGCCACACCAACGCTCCTCACGCCGCTGACCATCCCCGGCGACTCACCAACGCCTATCACGCCGGTAGCCGCCTGCACCGTCACCTCGACGGCAGGCGGCGCGGTCAACGTCCGCAGCGGTCCCGGCACGGGCTTCCTGATCGTCGAGTCACTGCCGTTGGGAATTGCCGCGCCCGTTATCGGGCAAAACGGCGCGGGTGGCAATGCTTGGTTCGAGATTAATCTCAACGGGCTGGTCGGCTGGGTTTCCGCGTCGGTCACGCGCTGGGAGGGCGACTGTTCGGCAGTTCCGTTCACTTCGGCGCCCACGAATGCCCCGCTCGCGCCAACTGCTGTCCCCACGCAGCCGCCGCAGAACAACCCGCAGCCGCCCCAACAACCACCGAACAGCGATGACAATAATGACAATCAGCCGCCGTCGGACGCGCTGCCCGACTTGGAAGTAACCATCACGCAGTTGAACCGCCCTAATGGTGACGACAGCCCAACGGTGGCAATCGGTTTTAGCGTTCTAAACCGGGGCGACGCCAGCGCGCCATCAGCCTTCGTTCAGATTTGTATCGATGGAACGTGTAGCAGCGCCGGATTCATTCGGGCGTTGGCACCCGGAGAGTCCGATATCACTTCAATGACGTTCAACTTGCCGATGAAACCGCTCGTCAATGGGGTGGCGCAGTTCTACAACATCACGGTTCAAGTCGATCCGGACAACCAGATCCAAGAGATCGCCAAATCCAACAACACCTATCCGACCCAGATCAGATAGACACCTGCTACTCAAAAAGCGCTCGCCACCTTTCCCCGGTGGCGAGCGCTTTTTCATTGCGCCCTGACTCCAAACACAGCCAGAAAGACGGCAAAATCGGCGTTTATGAAATACCCCAATACTTCGCCAGCCAATCGACCAGCTTGCGCGCCACGTCGGGCGTCAGCCGCGCCGCCGCCTCGACGTGCTGCGGCGAGAAGGCGAACACGTTGGTAAACGTCTTGCTCGCCACCGCGATCAGGTAGTCGTTCGTCCAGCGCGCTTGATCCCACAGGAAAGCGATCTCGCCTGAGTCGCGGCGCAGCGCGGCGATCCACTGGGCGCGATCCGCCGCCGTCAGCTTGTCAAGCGTGAAGCGCTGCGCCAGCATCGACCCCTGAACGAAGGTGAACTGCACCGCCAGCGACAGCACGTCCACTTCGGCGATCAAGCTAGCAGCGCCGTCCTGCGTCGAGAGCGCGGCGACGGCGAGCCGGTTCTTCCTGCCCATCTCGCCGACGTGGATCGTCGACATGACCGGGACTTGAGGAAAGTGCCCGGCGAGCACCTTATTGAGGTCGATCTCGCCGTCGAAATACAATTGCAGCGACCAAGGCAGCGCCGCGGGCAGCGCTGGCTCCGGCGTCGAATCGTCGGCGAAACGGGTCACATCTTGCAGCATCCGCTTTCGTGAAGGGATGGTGACGTCGCCCGGAGGCGTGGTTTGATCAGCCATAGTTTGCCTATCCTCGTTACTTCCCACCTATTATATCGAGCAAGACGCGAAGCTGCCCGAAACGGGTTAAAATCAGCGTAGATTTTTTGGAAATTCAGGGAGATACAATAATGGCGCATTTACTCGGTTTGGACATCAGCACGACCGGTGCAAAAGCGATCCTGATCGACGAAGGCGGGCAGGTCGTCGCCACCCGCACCACGCCGCAGCCGATCAGCACGCCGCACCCGCTGTGGAGCGAGCAGAATCCGGCGGATTGGTGGGACGGGATCGCGGCATCGATCCGTGCCGTACTTGAGCGATGCCGGGCAGCCGGAAGTCGCTGGCATCGGGCTGACCGGGCAAATGCACGGTTTGGTTCTGCTCGACGCGGACGGCAACGTGCTGCGCCCGTCGATCCTCTGGAACGACCAGCGCACGCAAAAGCAGTGTGACGAGATCACCGAGCGGGTCGGCTTCGCCCGCCTGATCGAACTGACTGGCAATCGAGCGCTGACGGGCTTCACCGCGCCGAAAATCCTCTGGGTGCGCGAGAACGAGCCGGAGGTTTACGCCCAAGCCGCTCACGTGCTGCTGCCGAAGGATTTCATCCGCTTGAAGCTGACCGGCGATTACGTCATGGACGTGTCGGATGCGTCGGGCACGAACCTGCTCGACGTCGCCAACCGCCGCTGGTCGAGCGAAGTCCTCGCCGCCCTCGACATCCCCGCCGACTGGATGCCGCGCCTCGCCGAAGGACCCGAAATCACCGGGCAGGTCAGCGCTGAAGCCGCCGCGATCACCGGCTTGAAAGCCGGCATTCCGGTCGTCGGCGGTGGCGGCGATCAAGCGGCGGGCGCGGTCGGCGTCGGCGCGGTCGAGCCGGACGTGATCTCGCTGGTCGTCGGCACGTCGGGCGTGGTCTTCGCGCCGCTGGCGAACTACGCCTTCGAGCCGGACGGTCGGCTGCACGCCTTCTGTCATGCCGTGCCGGGGATGTGGCACTTCATGGGCGTGACGCTGGGCGCGGCGGGCAGTTTGCAGTGGTACCGCGATACGCTCGCGCCGAATGCCAGCTTCGACGAATTGACGGCTGCCGCCGCCGAAATTCCGCCCGGCAGCGACGGCTTGATCTTCCTGCCCTACCTCAGCGGCGAGCGCACCCCCCACCCCGATCCGCTGGCGCGCGGGGCGTTCGTCGGCTTGACCACCCGCCACACCCAAGCCCACCTGACCCGCGCCGTGCTCGAAGGCGTCGCCTTCAGCCTGCGCGACTGCTTCGGCTTAATGGAGAACGCCAACCTACCCGACCAGCTTCAGGTGCGGATCGCCGGAGGCGGTGCGAAAAGCGCTGTCTGGCGGCAGATCATCGCCGACGTGATCGCTCAGCCGTTGGTCACGACCAACAGCACCGAAGGCGCGGCTTACGGCGCGGCGCTGCTAGCAGCAGTCGGCGCGGGCGTCTTCCCTGACGTAGCGACCGCCTGCAAGACGGCGATCCGCACCGGCAGCTCGACCGAGCCGATCAACCCCGCCGCCTATGAGCACGCCTACCAGAACTATCGCGCGCTCTACCCGGCGCTCAAAAACATCTTCGCGCAGATGTAGAGCATTGCTAAAGTAGGTTGCCGAATGTTTTTGTAGGGGCGACTTGGCAAGTCGCCCCTACGGAGCATGGGAATCTTCGTGGATTTCTTTCGAGAACCTACTTAAGCCGAATCTGTGTCTATTGGATACTCGCTCCCCGCCCGCGTGGAAGCGGGTCGAAACGAAGTTCCGGGGTGAGGGGTATCGGGGGCGTGATGTACCGCACCCCTTAGCAACCAACTCATTGCGCGTTGATCGTCGCCGCCAGTGTAGGCTGGATCGCCTGCGAGATCAGCGTGTTGCCGTCCTCGATCACGTGAACGCGGTCGAAAAACAGATAGCGCAACTCGTCGGCGAACAAATCGGAGAGGATCAACACGTCGCTTAAGCCCTCGTCGGCGACGCGCTGACGCAGCGCCTCGTCGGTTGCTTGGTAAAGCTCGTCGAAACCGGGCCAAGCGGCGCGGTTTTGATCGACAAAAAGCTGCTCGCGCGGGTCAAGGTTCTGTTTATACATAACGGCAGGCTGCCAAACGAACAGCGTCTTGACTCCGTACGCCTGAGCCGCCGCGCGGATCAAGCGTAGATTTTGCAGATATAGATCGGCAATTTGCTCCGGCGACGCTTTGGGCGCACCGACCAGCCCGAAATTCAAGTCCGCCCAATTGACATCCGGCTCACCTAGCAGCGGACGACCCTCGCGTAAAATCTGTCCGGCGAGCAGGTCGCGCTGGCGGTTGATTTCGTTGTGCGGCAGCCCCGCCATCTCATCGTCGATGTAAACGCCCGCCAGATCGTTGTAGCCGTCGTAAAAGACGACCGTATCCGGGACATTGCCTAACGCCAGTTGGCGTTCGAACAGGATTTGCTCCTGCGTGTTGACGTAAGCGATCTGCCCATAATTGGTCGCCCGGATCGGCGTACCGGCGTCGTTCATCAAGCGCGCAAGCTGCGACGCGATGGTATAGTCGTCGCGCGATCCTTCACCCCACATGGTCGAGCCGCCGAAGAAGTAGACGTCCGGCGCGGCGGTGGCGTCAGAGACAAACGAGGCGGTCGCGCGCCGTCCCACGTCATCGATATTGATCAAGTCGCCGTGAAACGGCATCATTCGGGTATAAGTGTAGGGCACCCACGTCGCCTGCAGCCCGCCGAGTTCGGTCCAATACGCCCTAGATCGCGCCGGGTCGGTCTCGTTCCCATAGAAGATGAGTTCCCGAAAATCGACGCTGCCACGCAGCGAATCCAACAGCCCGCTGGTATTCAAGACGCTATCGACGGCTACGTAGATCAAACCGACAGCCACGACCGCGACCAACATGATACCCAGCCCCGCCCACCAACGCCGGGTTCCCGCATACCAGCGCATCAATATATTCGCATTGCTCAGCGCTAACACGACGATCAGGATCGCGCTCCAGCCGATCAGCAGCACCGTGAGTGCCGTTAGACTGGTAAAGACTCCACTGATGACCGGCACGACAATTGCCAACCCGATCACGAGGATCACGGTGAGCGCCAGCGCCAACCGAGGATGACCAAGGCTGCGCGTCACCGCACGGGTGACGGCTTGAATCCGCGACAACGGCAGCACCAGCAGCGCCCCCAAAGCACCAAGTACGAGGAGCGCGAAAATGCCGTAGCCGACCAAGAAGGGAGTCCGCACCGTCGAGCGCATGGACACCTGCGTCAGCGCGACGCCAACCACCAGCGTGATCAAGAAGCCAACCAACACGAGCGTAAAGGCGGAGCGCGCCAGTAAGTCCGCATTGTCGCGCGTGGAGTACTGTGGTGTGTCCATCATCGTCGAGGTGTCTCCTAAACAACAGGTAGCCTACTCAATCATAGACAAAAGCGAAAACTAAATCCAGTTGCAGAACCTAAGCTTCGGATAATCGGTTGATCATCTACTCCGCAGCTATTATTTATGCAAATCTAATGGGAACAAGGTAACATTACAAGGAGTCTATTAGCCTAAGGCAAGCCTATGTTTGTTCCCCCTAACAATCGGAAAACGCCGCCGGATGACAAGCCGGACGGTTCGAACAAGAACAACCGTCCGCAGCCGCCCCAGTTTCAGTTTCCCCGCTGGTCGTGGCTGATCTTTCTCGGCGTGCTGCTGCTGTGGTCACTGCTGCGCTTGCCAGACATGATGAATAGCGTCTCGCCCGCCCAGCCGATCACGATTCCCTATTCGGTCTTTTACGACCAAGTGACCAGCGATAACGTCAACGAACTGGTGGTGCAAGACACCGGCGACGCACAGGGGACTTTCAAGACCGCCGTGACGTGGCCCGCTAACGGCTCCGCGCTGCTCGGTCAGGGGGTCACTCAGCAAACTTCGACGACCTTCGAGACGACCATGCTGCCGACGTCGATCACCGACCCGCAGTTGGCGCAAACTCTGCGCGATCACAACGTGACGGTCGTCAGCCAAGTCTCGCAGCCCAACGCGATCCTCGTCTTCCTGCTGAACTGGGGACCGATTTTGCTGTTCGTTGGCTTCCTGCTCTGGTCGACCCGGCGCGCGCAGAAGCAAATGGGCGGCGTCTTCGGCTTCGGGCGTTCGCAAGCGCGCGAGTACGACGCCGAAAAACCCAAGATCACCTTCCTCGACGTGGCGGGTCAGAATGCCGCCAAGTCGGAATTGGTCGAGATTGTGGACTTCCTGAAAGAGCCGGACAAATACATCGCACTCGGCGCGCGTATCCCGCGTGGCGTGCTGCTGATCGGTCCTCCGGGGACGGGCAAGACACTGCTGGCGCGCGCGGTCGCCGGTGAAGCGAACGTGCCCTTCTTCAGCATCGCCGCCTCCGAGTTCGTCGAGATGTTCGTCGGCGTCGGCGCGAGCCGCGTCCGCGACCTGTTCAACAAGGCGAAAGCTGCCGCACCCGCCATCGTCTTCATCGACGAGATCGACGCCGTTGGACGTCAGCGTGGCGCGGGCATGGGCGGCGGCAACGACGAGCGTGAGCAAACTCTCAACCAGATGCTCGCCGAGATGGACGGCTTCGACCAGAACGAGAGTGTGATCGTCATGGCGGCGACCAACCGCCCCGACGTGCTCGACCCGGCATTGCTGCGTCCCGGTCGGTTCGACCGTCAAGTGACCGTCGCCCTGCCCGACCGCGTCGGTCGGCTGGACATCCTCAAGGTGCACGTGCGCGGCAAGCCGGTCGGCGATGACGTGGATCTTGAGTCGGTTGCGAAGGTCACGGTCGGGTTCTCCGGCGCAGACATCGCCAACTTGGCGAACGAAGCCGCGCTGACCGCCGCCCGCAAGTCGCGCAAGAAAATTGCCGGGGACGACTTCTCCGAAGCCTTCGAGCGCATCGTCTTAGGGACGCAAGCGCCGCCGCTCTCCAACGAGCACGAGCGCCGCGTCACCGCCTATCACGAGGCGGGACATGCCTTGACGGCAGCGATAACTCCCGGCGCTGACCCGACCTACAAGGTGACGATTATCCCGCGCGGTCAGGCGGGCGGCGTGACCGTCTTCCAGCCGGAAGACGACCGCCGGCTCTACTCGAAGAAGTACCTGATCGGGCGGATGGTAGTCGGCTTGGGCGGGCGCGCGGCGGAAGAAGTCGCCATCGGCGAGATCAGCAGCGGCGCGTCGAGCGACCTGCGCATGGTCACGCAGTTGGCACGGCGGATGGTCGCACAGTTGGGCATGAGCGAGAGTTTCGGCTTGCTCAACTTCGGCGACGAAGAAAACCAGCCCTTCCTCGGCTACTCGCTGACGCAGTCGCGGGTCTACAGCGAGGAAACCGCCTCCGAGATTGACTCGGAAGTCCGCCGGATCGTCGGTGAGGCGCATAAGCAGGCGCTGAAGATCCTCGAGAACAACCGCGATAAGCTGGAAGCGCTGGCGCAGGAACTGCTCGAATTCGAGTCGGTTGACCGCGACCGCGTCTTCGAGATCGCGGGGGTGCCGGAGAAGGAATCGGAGGAGGACGTGCTAATCACGCCGCCCATCCCCACCGAAGAAGGCTCCGACTAACTGCCAAGCAACGGATGGATGCAATGACACGGGAAGCGTGAGGGAAAGCTCTCCCGTGTCATTCGACCGCAGGGTTTTTCCCGTTGCATTCACAAGTGCGTTCGATTGAGCGCTGTTTCCGCTGGTTCTTCCCGTAACGCTTCTAAATCACCTCCCCGTAACATTCGGTATTCACAGGTGTGCTGTCACGGCGTGACGTCTACTGGTGCCGGTTCAGGCGCGCAACCCCGCAGGCAGTGGAGTTGGGATAAGCGCTCCCTCACTTAATCATAGAACATAAATTCTAAATGTCAAGCTGCCACGTCCGATGGAAAAATCGGTTCCTCGCAGCGGATGGGATGCGCTTTGGGATCACGTCCCCGTAGCATTAGCGCGGGTGAGGGATGCAGCGGTGTGAAGGCGGCTCTGTCGCAAAGATCGGCACTTTGACCCCACCCCCGCGCGCTGCGCGCGCTTCCCCTCCCCGGTTTCTGGGAGGGGAGAGTGCAAAAGCAGTTGGGTAGCTTAATCCACAGGTGAAGCGGGCTGCGGGGTCTGCGGTTAGAGCTTCGGCTTCGGCGGTGGTTCTTTGCCGCCGTCGGTGCGCAGCGCTTTGATCACCCGCTCGATCTCGCGCTCGAAGATGGCGTTATCATGCTCCCAGCCTGTGAAATCGGCGGCGAGGCGAGAGCGGATTTGCTGGGCTTTGCCGCTGTCGTATTCGTCGCTGAATAGATAGCCGTCCAAGATCGAGCGGGATCAGCGCGCAGCACTTTTTCGCCGCGCTCTTTCATCAAGTCGCGTTCTTTCTGGAACGCCTTGTCAATCTCGTGATCGACCCACCATTTTTCCGCTGAGCGAACTTTTCGAGCAGCACAGCAGCACCTTATCCCAATAGCGAATGCCGCGATGGATTTCCTCATAAATATCGTCGCCGGGATTCATCTGCTTCTCGTCCAGCCAGCAGCGAATCCCCCGCCCTTGCAGCGTATCATGCAGCCGCCGCGCAAAGGCTTTATCTGCGTGGCTGTAGCTGATGAAGCAGGAGTAAAACTCGATGGCGTTGTCGAGCATAGTAGGGTAAATACTCAATCAGAATTTCTGGTACACCACAACCTCGCAAGAAATACGTCCGGCAGATGAGGCTTCGTCATGTGAACAAAGTATCAATGCCGATGCTGCTTGGACCTTGTATGCCTATCGTTTCAAGCCCGATAACAGTCGACAAGTCATTATCTGCAAAAATGGTTGCCATGAGCAAATAGCCTCATCAGAATTGCGTTACTCAAAATCAGCACCTTTAAAGATCGCTGACGTGAGACGTGCCCTTCAAAGGTTTGCTCGCATTCAGATTGTACCGCAGAGTTTGCATGCGATTAGAGTTCACTTCCTTAAGGTTTGCTCCTGAGGTCTGCACCGTTAAAATCAGAATCATTCAATCGGCTATCTGCGGACTGTTAAATAGTGACTCGCGCCAAATTCGACGAACTTGATTTGCGTCAGTTAGAGTCTGCACCAACTTAGATTTGTACTTCTTGAGGTTTGCGCCCGAAGGTCAACTCTGGAGATTCATCTGCTCAAATCTGCACTCACTAAGATCAATCTGTATAGCTGGTGTTATTTCTTCGCCATTCATTCCAGACCTTTACGCCTTGCTTCAGAATCGCAAGCTGTTCTTCGTTCGCCATGATAAGACCCTTGATCGCCGCTGATGAACACAGCATCAGCATAAAACAAAAAGCTCCGCCTGTCACAGCGGAGCTTCTCTCTCTACACTCTGTTTGCGCCCCTCCCTGAATTCGGGGAGGGGTTGGGCGGTGGGGTGTCCTACGAGTGCGCGGCTTCGACCTCAGCTTTGTGCTGGGCGATGATGGTCTGCGCGATCTGGAACGGCATCTGATCGTAGTGGCTGAACTTCATGGTGTAGATGCCGCGTCCGCCGGTCATCGAGCGGAGTTCGTTGCCGTAGCGCATCATCTCCGCCTGCGGCACCAGCGCGACCACGATGGCGCGCGGTCCGTCGTTCTCCATGCCCTGCACGCGGGCGCGCCGGGTGTTGAGGTCGCCCATGATGTCGCCCATCATGGTATCGGGCACGGTCACCTTGACTTCCATGATCGGCTCGAACAGCGCGGGCGAGGCTTCCATGAAGGCTTCGCGGAAGGCTTCGCGTCCGGCGGTCTGGAAGGCGATGTCCTTCGAGTCGACCGGATGTTCCTTGCCGTCGAAGACGATGGCTTTCACGTCCACGACCGGGAAGCCCGCCATGATGCCCTGTTCCAGCGTCGAGTGGATGCCCTTCTCAATCGAGGGGATGAACGACGCCGAAATCGCGCCGCCGACGATCCGCTTCTCGAACTCGAAGCCGTTGCCGGGATTCGGCTCGACCCGCAGCGAGACTTCGGCGAACTGCCCCGCCCCGCCGGTCTGCTTCTTGTGGCGGTAGGTCGCTTCGGCAGTTCCCATGACCGTCTCGCGGTAGGGGACTTTCGGCGGAATGGTCTCGATGCCGACGCCGAGCTTCTCGGCGCGCGCCAGCGTCACGTTGATGTGAATTTCGCCCATGCCTTCGAGGATCGTCTGCTTGACGTCCGGGTCTTGCCGCCAGCGCATGGTCGGGTCGGCTTCGCACAGGCTGGTGAGGATCGTGCCCATTTTCGCGCTGTCGGCTTGGGTGCGCGGCAGCAATGCCACCTGATAGAGCGGCGCGGGGAATTGCGGGCGCGAGACTTGAATCGGGTTGTCTTTGCTGCTGAAGGTATCGCCGGTTTTGGTCTGCGCCAGCTTGGCGACCACGCCGATGTCACCCGCGTGCAGCTTTTCCGCCGCGATCTGTTCCTTGCCGCGCATGAACATCAGCGAGTTAAAGCGCTCCTCGACGCTGCGGGTGGCGTTCCAGACGCGCGCGTCGCTGCTGATGCTGCCGGAGAAAATGCGGAAGTAGTTGAGCGTGCCGACGAAGCGGTCGTTGCTGGTCTTGAAGACGTAAGCAGCGAGCGGACCGTCATCTTTCTGCGGCGCGGTCAGGAACGACACTTCGCCGTCCGGCTGGACGACCTGCACGCGGCGATCAGACGGCGGGCTGACGTAGGCGATCATCGCTTCCAGCAGCGGAACGGTGCCGATGTTCTTGGTGCCGGAGGTGACGAAGACGGGCACGGTCTTGAGATAAGCGTCACGGGCGGCTTTACGCATCCCGTCGCGGATTTCCGCGCTCGACAGGTCGCCCTCGGCAAAATACTTCTCGATCAAGCTGTCGTCGGCTTCGGCGGCGGCTTCGACCAGTACCGTCCGCGCCGCGTCCGCCGCGTCCTGCATCTCGGCAGGCAGTCGGAGCGATCCGCGCCCGCGCCGAGGTAGGCTTTCATAGTCAGTAGGTTGACGACGCCCTTGAAATCGGCTTGCGCGCCGATGGGGATCATGACCGGGATAAATTTATATTCCGGGAAGTGGTCGCGGAGCGATTGCAGGGTATTTTCGAAGTTCGCATTCTCACGATCCATCTTGTTGATCGTGACGATGATGGGCTGCTGATAGGCTTGCGCGTACTCCCAAGCCAGTTCCGTGCCCACTTCGACGCCGGAGACAGCATCGACAACCACCAGCATCGAGTCGGCGACACGGATGGCGTTCTTGACCTCACCCTGAAAGTCGGTGTAACCGGGCGCGTCGAGAACGTTGATCTTGTGGTCATTGAACTCGACCGGGACGAGCGAGGTCGAGAGCGACAGCCCGCGATCCTTGGCGTCGTCCTCCCAGTCGGAGACCGTGTTCTTCTCCTCAATCTTCCCTAAGCGATTGATGGCTCCGGTATTGAATAACAAAGCCTCGACCAGCGAGGTTTTCCCGGAGCTTTGATGGCCCACAAAGGCAATATTCCTTAACTTGTCGGTCGTATACTCTTTCATATTCAACAACTCCTCGAAAGAAAGACTAATGGACTGCTCGTTATTAGGCAGCCTATTTTGGCTCGGATTTTAAGGCTAGGCTAAGGGAATGTCAAAGAATGATCACATGACAAATGGCACGAAAATTCACAAAAATTGAGGAAAACCTTATTGACTCGTATTGAGACCCCGTGCTAGCATGAGATCATCTTTTGGAAAAGGAGGAACTCCCACCATGATGTATCAACCGCGTGAAGAAGGTCAGGGTTTGGTCGAATACGCCCTGATCCTCGTACTGGTCGCCGTCGTCGTGATCGTGATCCTAGCGCTGCTCGGACCCGCCATCGGCAACATCTTCTCGAACGTCATCAACACCCTCTAATCATCGTCTTATAGCAGTCTGTCATTTTCGAAAACCCCGCTCCGTGCGGGGTTTTTGTTGTTGAATCTGATGTAAAACCTCGCCCCCCGACCCCGTCTCCATAAGGGAGAGGGAGAAAAAGGCAACACCGTCATTTCGGGTCGGTGACCCGTAAAATTGACGGGTAGAGATAAGAAACTTAAATCGCCTTGTTATGAGGTTGTAACCTTTTTTGGGCTGCGCGTTGACAAACGCGATTTTAACTTCTATAATCTCATCCGATTTTAAGGAAAGGGGAAGCGTTAGCACACAACACATTTGCTGGCGCAATTTTTGTCCGTTGGTGTCTATTTTAATCGCAGCCAAAGCAAAAACTCGGTAACTCAACCTTGTTGGTTTGAGTGATCCGAGTTTTATTTTTGCCCAATCCTGAAAGTCCAAAAGTCCAAATTTTCGGTAATTCCCTTGGGGGGCTAGATGCAGCTAGAAGACACCTTGATGTTTGAAGACAATGCTATGGATTTCGCCGCGCTTTTGGAGGCTTCTTTCGCGGAAGAAGTTCCAGAACGGGGTGATATCGTAACCGGAACCGTCGTCGCAATTGACGAGCAGGGGCTGATCGTCGGCATTGAGGGGATGAAACGCGACGGCGTTGTCCATCGCAAAGACCTCGAACGCATGAATACCGACATCGACCGTTACACCGTCGGCGACGAACTTGACGTCATGCTGGTTCGGATGGAAGACGACGACGGCAATCTGCTGCTCTCGGTCGCTCAAGCGCAGCAGGTTGAAGACTGGAAGAAAGCCGAAGAACTGCTCGCCAACGACGACGTGTGGGATGGCTTTGTCACCGACGCCAATCGCGGCGGCTTGATCGTCCAGTTCGGCAATCTGCGCGGCTTCGTGCCCGCCAGCCACGTGCTCGACCTACCACGCGGACTGAACGAAGATGAACGCAAGCTGCGGATGCAGCGCCTGATCGGTGAGCCGATTACGCTCAAGGTGATCGAGGTCAACCGCAAGCGCCGCCGTCTGGTCTTCAGCCAGCGCGATGCTCAGCGTGACAGCCGCGACGCCCGCAAGGAAGTGCTGCTCGACCAACTCAAGGAAGGCGAGACCCGTAAGGGCGTCGTCAGTGGTCTGCGTGACTTCGGCGCCTTCGTCGATCTCGGCGGCGCTGACGGTCTGATCCACATCTCGGAGCTGGCATGGCACCGCGTCAATCATCCGCGCGAAGTCTTGAAGGTCGGCGACGAAGTGCAGGTCTACATCCTGCGGCTGGACGCCGAAGGCAAACGCATCGGCTTAAGCCTCAAGCGCTTGCAGGAAAATCCGTGGGCGCGCGTGGACGAACTCTACCACGTCGGGCAGTTGGTCGAAGGCGTGGTCTCGCGCGTGGCGCAGTTCGGCGCGTTCGTCAGCCTCGACCCGGGTATCGAAGCGCTGCTGCACACCAGCCAAATCAGTGAGCCGCAGCCGGAAGACCCGTCGCTGGTCGTCCACGAAGGTCAACACCTGCTGATGCGCGTGATCAGTATTGAATCGGACAAGCAGCGGTTGGGCTTGAGCCTGAAGGAAGTCACGGACGAAGAAAAGAACCGCTGGCTGGAAGTCAAAGCCGTCGAAGCCGCTGAAGCCAAAGCAATCGCTGACGCCGAAGCGCTCGTCGCTGCCGAGGCAGCAGCCTTAGCCGAAGCTGAAGCCGAGGCTGAAGAAGTGGAAGACGAGATCGAAGCCGAAGCTGACGAGCAAGTCGAAGCTGAAGCGCAGACCGAAGCTGAAGCCGAAGCCGACGCGCCAGTCGAGGCGTAAGCAGTTTAGAACAACCTCACCCCCCGACCCCCTCTCCGCCGCTGCGCTTACTCGCGTAGAGAGGGGGCGAAAAATGGGACCTTCAGGGGGTATAGCCCGTATCTAGTCGCTAATAGGTATCAGCGCAAGCCGACGCGAAGCCGACCATAGCGTTGAGGCGACAATTTCGGTACAATTGAAACCGCAAGCGGAACAAAAAATCAGTACCGGGCAGCGAGTGCTGAGTGCTGAGTAAGAAACCCTTTCTTGGAATGTGAACTTTATTCGCAAGAGATTAGTTTTTGACTCAGCACTCGGTACTCAGCACTGAGTACTAAACCGAAGGGAGGTGAATGGCGAATATATGGCGCATGTAACGTTAAAACCCAACGAGTCACAAGAGTCGCTGTTGCGACGCTTCCGCAAACGTGTAACGAATAGTGGTGTGCTCAGCACCGTCCGTCGGAAGCGCTGGCATATCTCCAAGAGCGAACTACGGCGCATCGAGAAGAAGAAGGCGATCCGGCGTTCGCGTCGTCGTCAACGTAAGGCGGCGACACGCTAGTTAGCGCGGCTAACTCGCGTATAGCCAGCGTCAGGTGCTCAACCAAAGAGCGCATTCGAAAACCGCTGCCCTAATCAGGCAGCGGCATTGTCTGTTTATACTGCTCAAAGGCAAGGTATGGCGAAAAAAGACGATAAGATCGAAGTCGAAGGTGTGGTGGTCGAAGCGCTGCCCAATACTCAGTTTCAGGTAGAGCTTGAGAACGGACATCGCATCCTCGCTTATCTCTCCGGCAAGATGCGGAAATACTACATTCGTATTTTGCTTGGAGACCGTGTGCGTGTGGAGATGAGTGTTTATGATCCGGCTCGCGGACGCATTACCTATCGTTATCGTGAAGGACAGCGCAGCGAAGACGTCGAATAACGCCGCGCTGACCGTTCCTGAATAAATAAGCTCGCGCGTTACGGCGAGCTTTTTTTGTTGTGCCGCTCGATTTATTAGGAAGATCGCTTGCGTCAATTCGCCCTCTTACTGCTCGTCCTCTGGTTCAGCCGGATTCCCGCGCTGGAGGCGCTGCCGCTCCACAACGACGAGGGGCTGCACCTCACCCGCGCGGTCGAAGTCTGGAATTTGCACCCGTTCTGGGAAATCAGCGACGGCAAGATTATCAATCACTGGGCGATTGCCCTGTTTTACCCCCAACATGATCCGGTTTTTGCCGGACGCATCGCTACCGTCTTCGTCAGCCTGATCGGTTTTGCGGCGGGCTATGCCCTGATCCGGCGGCTGTTCGGCGGACACGCGGCGCTGCTGGCAGGCGCATTGTGGATCGCATCGCCTTACTTATTCTTCTTCGAGCGGCTGGCGCTGAGCGACGCCGAAGCGGGCGCGTTGGTCGTGCTGGCGCTGTGGGCAAGCTGGCGGCTGGCTGAGCGCGGCACGCTGCGCCGCGCGGCGTTGACCGGGTTGGCGCTGGCGCTGGCGACGCTGTTCAAGTTCACGGCGGTGCCGTTCGCGTTCAGCGTCGCGCTGATCGTGCTGGTGAGGGCGCGCTACCCGCTCCGAAGGCGAATCGGGCTGCTGGTGATCGCGGCGGGCGTGGTCGCCGCCTGCTTTGCGATCCCGATGGGCTATCTGCTGCTGCGCGGGGGCGATCTGTTCTCGATTGCGCTCGGCTGGATCGGCGGCGGATCAGGGGCAGCCAATCAGGGCATCGGCGCGAATCTGGCGATGCTCACGTCGCAGTTGATCGGCTTCAGCCTGCCGATTTGGAGCACTTTGCTTGTGATCGGACTGGCGCTGCTGCTGGTGCTGCGTCCGCGTCAAGGCGGTCTGCTGCTGCTGGCGGTCGGCGTACCGCTGGCGAGCATCGTCGTCTTGGGACGCGAGGTGCTGCCGCGTCACTTCGTCGTCACCCTGCCCGCTTTCCTGCTGCTCGGCGGCGCGGGGATCGGCGTGGCGATTGAGCGTTGGGAAGCATCGCAGCGCTGGCGGGCGCTCAGCGGAGTCACACTGCTGCTGGCAGTCGGCTTCGTACCGTTCGCGCTGCACGCCTACTCCGCGCCGGATCAACTGCGCGTGCCCGATGCCGTCTGGACGCAGTATTTCAGCCAGCACAGCAGCGGCTACGGACTGCGCGAAGCGGTGCAAGCCTTCGCGCAGACGGCAGCGACCCCGACGCGCCAATCATCGCCAGCATGACCGGCGATAGCTGCCGTCGCGCTAATTTCTATGCCGTTGAGGGTGTGCCGATGGTTTGTGCTGACGCGCCCGGCTTAACCGAAATCGCGCAAGCGCTGAACGATCACGCCGGGGTTTACGTGCTGGTCGAGAGCGTGACCGGCGCGCAGTTCCCGCAGGATGCCGAGGCGCTGAACGCGAACGCTGAATTGATCGCTACCTACCCGCGCCCCATTCACTCCGGCGAGGCTGAGCAGTCAGTGACGCTGTGGAAGATCACGCGGCGGTAAGTGCGCTGAGGGTTGAAACCCTCAGCTAAAAAAACGGCACTCACTAAAGGAGCGCCTAACCGCAATTCCCCAATCGCTGAACCTCATGGGTCGAGCGATGAGTCGTTTCCGGAGTGTCATTCAACGCGGACACAAACGAGCTATTTTTCGCCCCAGTGAACCGCCATCGTCTGGAACATGAAGGTCTGGTAGTGGACGTTCTGGAAACCCGCTTCGCGCATCAGCGCGGCGAGTTCGTCGGGCGTCTTGAACTTCTGGGTTGACGCGGGCAGATACTCGTAGGCGTCGGCGTTGCCGCTGATCAGCCGACCGAGCAGCGGGATCACGTAGCGCAGGTAAATCAGGATGAAGGGTCGCAGCAGATTGTGCGGCGGCGGCGAGGTGTCGAGCACGACGATGCGCCCGCCCGGTTTGAGGACGCGGCGCTGCTCGGCTAAGGCGCGCGGGATGTCGATCACGTTGCGCATCAGGTAGCCGGAGGTGACCGCCTCGAAGCTGTCGTCGGGAAAGGGCAAGTTGAGCGCGTCGGATTGATTCCACTGGACTTGATCGCCGTGCGCCAAGCCCTGCCCGACCAGCATCATGCCCAGCGAGAAATCACCGCCGAACGCCTGCACGCCGGGGACTTGCTTCAACGCCTCGAAGGCAATGTCGCCCGTTCCCGTCGCGAGGTCGAGCAGCTTGTCGCCCGGCTTGAGCCGCGCCTGCTGGACGACGAAGCGTCGCCAGCGCAAATCCTGCCCGAAGGTCATCAAGCGGTTCATGAGGTTGTAGCGCCCGGCGATGCGGTCGAACATCCCCTGCACGTAGGTCGCGCGTTCTTTGCCTTGCAATGCTGCCATGTAGATCCTTAGCGGAAAGCGATCACGAACTGTAGCCGATGCACAGCGCAACCGCCTGAATAACCTGTCTCAGTTGAACATCGGTGACGCTGCCCAGCAGCCGACTAAACCTTTCTTCTGAAAGGGATTTCACCTGAAAGGCGTCCGCGCCCAACTCTTTGCTTAAGCCATTAGCAGAGTCAGGAAGAAGGTGGACAAGCCACTTGGCGTTCACGTAGAAGCCTTTCCAGTCGGTGATCGGCACGACGATGCGCAATGGCAGTCTACCAACATCCGGTGTATTAATCACTAACGCGGGGCGCGTCTTGCAAATCTCCGCGCCACGGGTGGGATCGAATTCCACGAGCCAGATTTCGCCGCGCTTAGGCATCGGGGTAGTCATAAAAGTCCACGGTGTTCGCTGTTATGGTGAGTTCAGGGTTAGTGCGGTATTCCTCTTCCATAAGCGCGGCTGCCGCTTCTAGGTAAGGTGTGCGCTCTTCCGGCGGCATTGCCATGAGTTCATCGAGTGTCGGCTGTCGAGACAGCACCTCGCTTTTTGCGGACGCATCCTGCTTCATCAACGCGCGGACGTACTCGCGCAGGTCGGGATAGCCGCGCTGCTGCGCCTGAGCCTCGTAAGCGGCTTCTTCTTCGGGGGTGAAAATTGGACTAGTCATCGACTGATCCTCGCCTGATCGATCGAGGTCTATTGTACCATGCACTCACAGAAATCTTGGTGAGACGCCCATGAAATAAAAAGAGGCGAACCGAGTGGTTCGCCCCTTGATTCACGTCGCAGCGCTTGCCCGACTACCCTTGTACGGCGTCTTTGACGGCGTTGCGCGCGCGAAGGTCGCGGCTATAGCGCAGGAACTCACCGAGCAGCAGGACGGGCGAGGTCAACCCGATCACCAGCAGCCAATCGACCAGCGAGAGCGGCGTCGTGCGGAAGATATCGCCACCGAACTGGATGATCAGCACCGTGCCGATGAAAATCGCAGCGGCGATGCCGATGAACTGCTTGTTCTCGCCGATGCCCTTGAAGGCTGACATATCCAAGCCCAGAATGCGCGCGTTGAACAGGTTCCAGAACTGGAGCATGATGAAGGTCGCGTAGAAGAGCGAGAGTTCGTAATCGGTGACATCCCCGTCCGCCTGAATGGCGAACAGAAAGGCGACCAGTATCACGATAAAGGTGATGCCAAAGCTGAGAATCCGCCGCGTCATCTCCGGCGAGATGATGAAGTCGGTCGATTTGCGCGGCTTGCGCTTCATCACGTCCCAGCGCGCCGGTTCGGTCGCCAGCGCCAGCGAGGCGAAGGTGTCCATGATCAGGTTGACCCACAACATCTGGATGACCGTCAGCGGGAACTCGACGCCGATGAAGGGACCCAGCAGCGCGATCCCCAGCGCGGCGACGTTGATGGTCAACTGGAACAGGATGAAGCGCTGAATGTTCTGGTAGAGCGAGCGCCCCCACATGACCGCGTTGACGATGCTGCGGAACGAGTTCGTCGAGCAGGACGATGTCGCTGGCTTCTTTGGCGATATCGGTGCCCGACCCCATCGCCAAGCCGACGTTGGCGTAGTTGAGCGCCGGGCGCGTCGTTGGTGCCGTCGCCAGTGACGGCGACGACCTCGCCCATCGCTTGCAGCGTGGTCACGAGGCGGGTTTTGTCCATCGGGCGGGCGCGCGAGAGCACCTTGAGGTTGCGGACGGCGGCTTGCAGTTCGTCGCCTTCGAGCGCGGCGAACTCGTAGCCGCTCATGTGAGCGTGAGGCGTTTCGTCGTCCTGTAAATCCCACAAGCCGATCTGGCGGGCGATCTCTTTGGCGGTTTCGGCGTTGTCGCCGGTGACGATCTTGACGGCGATCCCGGCGTCACGGCAGGCTTGGATGGCGGTCGGCACTTCCGGGCGGATCGGGTCGGCGATGGCGACGTAGCCGAGCCAGATCATATCCTGCGCCAGTTCCTCGACCGTCAGTGGGTGCTCGTCGGCAGCTGGCATCACAGGTTTGTACGAGAACGCCAGCGTACGCATCCCGCGCCGCTGATAACTGTGCAGGTGATCCTCGATTTCGACGCGCTGCTCGTCGTCCAAAGGCTCGACGCCGGTTTCGGTCAGGATTTGGGTGCACTGCTCCATCACGATCTCCGGCGCGCCCTTGACGTAGACGACCGGCGCTTGCAGCGCGCTGGAATGCCCCAGCGTGCCCATATACTTGCGCTCGGCGGAGAAGGTCAACTGCATGTCAACGGCGAAGCCGGTGCGGTGATGGACGTAGTCAATGCCGTGATCTTGCAGCCAGAGCAGCAGCGCGCCTTCGGTGCTGTCGCCTAAGGCGAGGATCGGCTCGCCGGGGATGCGGCTGAGATTGGCGGTCGAATTGGCGCTGACCGCCTCGGCAATCAGGCGTTCGGTTTGGCTGTCGAGTTCGTGCGTCAGCGGGCGGCTGCCTAACGCCGCGAAATTGGCATCGCGCACGCGCATCTGGTTGAGCGTCAGCGTACCGGTCTTGTCGGAGCAGATGACCGTCGCCGCGCCGACGGTCTCGGTCGCGTGCATCCGGCGGACGAGGTTATTGGTCGCCGTCATCCGCCGCATACTATAGGCGAGGCTGAGCGTGACGCTCATCGGCAAGCCTTCGGGCACAGCGACGACGATGATGGTCACGGCGATCATGAAGAAGCGCAAGAAGTTGGTCGCGGCTTCACCGGGCAGCCACTCCCCCGGCGTCCCGGCGATCCAGCCGAGCGCTGACGCGATCAGCACGGTGACGGCGAAGAAGCCGACGCCCGCGCCGACCGACAGCAGCCAACCGCGCAGGCTGTTATCTTCCAACCACTTAGGTGGCTGCGCCGCGCGTCCGAGCAGTTCGCGCGCATCGTAGTAAATCGGCAGCCAAATCCGGCTCATCGCCGTCAGCACGCTGACCACGGCGATCAGGAAGAACAACCACTGCTGCCCGGTCAGCACGATCTCGCCGATGGCGACTTCGTGCAGCACCAATGCGGCGTAGGTCAGCGCGGCGATGCTGAAGCCGAGCACGCCGATCAACTTGCTGAGCCGATCCAACTGCGCATTGAGCGGCGTCACTTCGTCGGTGTCGCCGGTCGCCGCCCGCGCGATCTCGCCGATCTTGGTCGAGTTGCCGACCGCGCCGACCTCGAAGATGCCGTGCCCATCGACCACCATCGTGCTGCGGAAGACCTTGTCGTCGGTGAACAATAGGTCGTCGTTCGCGACGGCTTTGTGCGCGACCTTGTTGACCGGCATCAATTCGCCGGTCAGCAGCGCCTCATTGATCTGAAGCGAGACTGCCTCGCGGATCAAGCCGTCGGCGGGGAGTTCATCGCCCGCCTCGATCAGCGCGATGTCGCCGACCACGAGGTCACGACGGGGGATTACAGCAAAAGCGCCGCCCCGGATGACATTGGTCGGCGCTTCGTCGTTGATGGTATTGAGCACATCGAATTCTTGATTGGCGCGATACTCGTTGACGAAAGCGAGGGTCGTCGCCAGCAAAATCGCAATGATGATGGCAACGCCCTCGACGTAATGCCCATCCACCACCCCCACGATGATCGTGATCACCGCTGCGATGATCAAGATGCGGATCACCGGGTCTTCAAATTTCTCTAGGTACAGCTTCCACCAAGGATCGCGCGCCGGCGGCGTGAGGACGTTGGCGCCGTGTTGGGCGCGGCTTTCCTCGACCTGCTGCGGCGTCAAGCCGGTGGGTTGCAATACCTCATCTCGAATGTCCGTGTTCGTGACAGCCATACCTACTCGCTAATTATCTGTAAAGGCGATTGGAAAAAATAGCGCCGGGGCACATTATTTGAAACATCGCACAAAAGTGCGGTTTCGTTTGATTCTATAACAGGTAATGGAATGATTCCCCCCATTTTTTGGGGGGAGTTCGACAACGCTGTGGTGGTGGGGTGCAGAGAGTGCCGCTGGCGGTTGAAACCGCCAGCTCGCGAAAAACTTAGCGACCCACTGAAGGGGTCGCCTTTCGATCTGCGCTTGAGTCGCCCCTTCAAGGCGAAACGGAGTTTCGCACGGCGACGATTTCCGGTAGCTGAGGGATTAATCCGGCGGCACGTTTGCGGACAAGCCTACACAGGTGCGCCCGTACTCAACGCATTTGTCCTGAACACGCGTTAGCTGTTCGGGCGGCGCGCCTCAATGACGACCCAATCGCCTTCTTGGCGACGGGCGTAAGGCTCTAGCCCGGTGCGGCGCAGCGCCGCTTCCACGTCGTCCGCCTGTTCCTCGATGATGCCGCTGAAGATCGCCAAGCCGCCGGGGCGCACGATCTCGCCGAGCTGCTGCTCGCACATGGCGATGATGATCCGCGCGAGGATGTTGACGAGGATCAAATCGAAGCGCTGCCCCAACTCGACTACCATTTCGAGGCTGCCCTGCTGCACCGTGATGCCGTCGGCGACACCGTTCTGCGCAGCATTCGCCTGCGCTGCCTCGACCGCAATCGGGTCGATGTCGAGCGCCAGCACGTGCCCGGCGCCGAGCTTCGCCGCCGCAATCGAGAGGATGCCGGAACCGGTGCCGAGGTCGAGCACCTGCACGCCGGGGACGAGCAGCTCCTCGGTCGCTTCGAGGCAAAGCTGAGTCGTCGGGTGGGTGCCGGTGCCGAACGCCTGCCCCGGATCGAGCGCGATCTCGACGTCATCCGGCTGAAGCTCGATCTCCGTCCAGAGCGGGCGGATCAGCAAGCGCTTGCCGATTCGCACGGGATGATAATGGACTTTCCACGCCTCCGCCCAGTCCTTCTCCTCGATAATCGCATAGATCGGCGTGGGCATCGGATACATCATATTCATGTAGCCGAGCGCGGATTCGAGCTTGGCTTTGGTGTCCTCGGCTTGATCGTCGTCGGGGATGTAGGCGCGCACCGCCAACTGCTTCGCCGGTGGGATTTCGTCGTCGTCGAGCTTGTCCGGCGGGATGCCTTCGTGCTCGACGGCAACGCCGTGATAGCCGTAACGACGCAGAATTTCGGCGGTGGCTTCGGCGGCTTCGCCGTCCACGCGCAAGGTCACTTCAATCCAACGAGGCATAATTTCCCCCATACGAATGACGTAGGGGCGGGTTTGAAACCCGCCCCTACAAACTCAATTTTCGCATATGATCGCGCTACTGCTGTTCGCCGGCGAAGAAGTCCATCACGCGGTCGAAGAAGCCTTTGCCGTTGCGCTGCGGCGTGACGTCGCCGCCCATCGTCTGGGCGAGCTTCTCGAACAGCAGCCGCTGCTCGTCGGTCAGCTTGGTCGGCACGTCGACCTGCACGTAGACCATCTGATCGCCGCGCCCGGAGTTCGATCCGTCGCTGCGCAGACGCGGAATCCCCTTGCCGCGCAGCCGGAAGACCTTGCCGGTCTGCGTTCCGGCGGGAACGACCAGTTCGACCTCGCCGTCCACCGTCGGGATATCGAGCTTATCGCCCAACGCCGCCTGAGCGACGTTGATACTGATGTCGAGGATGACGTCGTTATCCTTGCGCTTGAAGAATTCGTGCTCGCTGACGTGGACGACGACGTAGAGGTTTCCCTGCGGCGCGGTGCGCTCGCCCGAGTCACCTTCGTTGCGAATCTGAATCTGCAAGCCTTCGCGGACGCCGGGCGGAATCTGCACCGAGAGCACCGCCTTGTTGCGGATGCGTCCCCCACCCCGGCAGGTCGGGCACGGCGACGAGATAGTCTCGCCCGTCCCGGCGCAGCGCGGGCAGGACGCGACCTGCACCATCGGTCCCAAGAAAGTCTGCTGCACCTGCCGGACTTCGCCGGTGCCGTTACACTGGGTGCAGCGGGTCGGCGACGTTCCCGGCGCGGCACCGCTGCCAGCGCAGGTCTCGCAGGCTTCGAGGCGCTCGAATTCGACTTCTTTTTCAGCGCCAAAGACCAACTCTTCGAAGCTGACCGTCACGTCAACCCGGCGATCCGAACCGGGGCGCGGTCCGCGCCGCTGGCGCGTGCGTCCGGCTCCGCCGAAGCTGCTGAAGAACTCCTCGAAAATTTCCTCGAAGCCACCGAAGCCCGCGCCAGCACTCGCGCCGCCGAAGCCGTTGCCCTGTACACCCGCCGCACCGAAACGGTCGTAGCGCGCGCGCTTTTCGTCGTCGGAGAGAACTTCGTAGGCTTCGTTGATCTCTTTGAAGCGGTTCTCGGCGTCGTCGTGCTTGCTCACGTCAGGGTGATATTCGCGCGCGAGCTTGCGGAACGCCGCCTTGATCTCGGTTTTTTCCGCCGCGCGCGCGACGCCCAATACTTCGTAGTAGTCTCGTGCCATTGATTTGCCTAGCTAACGTGATCTTGTGGTGACCGACAATGTACTAGAAATTACGTCCGGGTTCCCGCCCAAGTTGCAAAGAAACACGGCGAGGGGCGACCTGACAGGTCGCCCCTACGGGACGCTTCACAACTACAGCGCCGTTAGGCTTCGGTGAATTCGGCATCGACGACGTCTTCGCCATCGCTGCCACCCGCACCCGGCGCTGCTTGATCACCCGGCTGCGCATCCGCGCCCGGCTGCTCGTAGAGCCGCCCGCCAAGCGTCTGGATGGTCTGGTTCAGCGCCTCGACCGCCGCGCAAATCTTGTCAAGGTCGCCGTCCTCTTCCGCTTTACGCACCGCGTCGATGCCCTCTTGCGTCTGCTTCTTAGCATCTTCGGGCAGCTTGTCGGCGAAGTCGCGCAGGAACTTCTCGGCGGTGAAGATCGTCGTCTCCGCCTGATTCTTGGTTTCGGCAGCCGCCTTCTGCTTCTCATCTTCGGCAGCGTGGGCTTCGGCTTCCTTCACCATCTTGTCGATTTCGGTATCCGACAGACCGCTGCTCGCCGTGATGGTGATCTTCTGCTCACGACCGCTCGCCTTGTCGCGAGCGCTCACGTTGAGGATACCGTTGGCGTCGATGTCGAAGGTCACTTCGATCTGCGGGACGCCGCGCGGCGCGGGCGGGATACCGTCGAGGACGAACTTGCCCAGCGACTTGTTATCGTGCGCCATCGGGCGCTCGCCCTGCACGACGTGGATTTCGACCTGCGTCTGATTATCCGCCGCCGTCGAGTAGACCTGCGATTTCTTGGTCGGGATGGTCGTGTTGCGGTCGATCATCGGCGTCGCCACCGAACCCAGCGTCTCGACGCCGAGCGTCAGCGGGGTCACGTCGAGCAGCAGAATGTCCTTCACGTCACCGCGCAGAACGCCGCCCTGAATCGCCGCGCCCAAGCCGACCACTTCGTCGGGGTTGACGCCCTTGCTCGGCTCTTTGCCGAAGAAGTTCTTGACCGCATCGACGACTGCGGGCATCCGGGTCATACCGCCGACGAGGATCACCGTGTCGATGTCGCCGACGCCCAGCCCGGCGTCCTTGATCGCCGCGCGGCAGGGGTCAATCGAGCGCTGAACGAGGCTCGCCGTCATGCTTTCCAGCTTGGCGCGGCTGAGGTTCATGTTCAAGTGCTTGGGACCGCTGGCATCCGCCGTGATAAAGGGCAGGTTGACTTCGGTGTTGATGGTGCTCGACAGTTCGATCTTGGCTTTCTCGGCGGCTTCCTTCAAGCGCTGAAGCGCCTGCCGGTCGTTGCGCAGATCGATGCCGTTTTCTTTCTTAAACTCGTCGGCGATCCAGTCGATGATCACCTGATCAAAGTCGTCGCCGCCGAGGAAAGTATCGCCGTTGGTGCTGCGGACTTCGAACACGCCGTCGCCGACTTCGAGCACGGAAATGTCGAAGGTACCGCCGCCGAGGTCGTAAACCGCGATGATCCCGTTCTTCTTTTCGCCCAAGCCATAAGCGAGGCTCGAAGCCGTCGGCTCGTTGATGATGCGCAGCACTTCCAACCCGGCGATCTTACCGGCGTCTTTGGTGGCGTTACGCTGAGCGTCGTTGAAATATGCCGGGACGGTGATCACCGCTTGATCGACCGTTTCACCCAGATAGGCTTCGGCGTCCACCTTGAGCTTCTGGAGGATCATCGCCGAGATTTCCGGCGGGCTGTACTCGCGCCCGCCCATGTGGACGCGCACGTCGCCGTTCGGCGCGGCGCTCACCTTGTACGGCACGAACTTGAGCGCGTGCTGGACTTCGGGGTCGCTGAACTTGCGCCCCATGAAGCGCTTGACCGAGTTAATCGTGTTTTCGGGGTTGATCACCGCTTGGTTACGCGCGACCTTGCCGACCAACCGCTCGTTGGTTTTGGGGTTGATGGCAACCACCGACGGGATTAAGCGCCCGCCCTCGGACGAGGGAATAACGGTGGGTTCGCCGCCTTCCATAATCGCCACGACCGAGTTGGTCGTTCCGAGGTCAATTCCGATAATTCTACCCATGAGTTCAAAGCTCCTATGGTCGTTCGTATACGAATTGCGAATTACTTGGCGACACGTACCAGCGCGGGACGCAGCACGCGCTCGCCCTGTACGTAACCTTTTTGCATGGTCGCGGTCACATGACCGCTGTCCACATCGTCCGAGTCTTCCATGCCGATGGCTTCGTGGAGGTTCGGATCGAACGGCTCGCCGGTAGGGTCGAGCACGGTGACTTGATAATTTTCGAGGATTTTATAGAGCTTGCGCTGGATCATGTTCACGCCACCGATCCACGCATTGCCCTGCAAATCTTCGGGGATATTGTTCATCGCGCGCTCTAGATCGTCGATCACCGGGAGCACATCTTTCAAGACCGACCCGGCAGCGCTGCTATGGCTGTCTTTCAGTTCGCGTTCGACGCGCTTTTTGTAATTGGCAAACTCGGCGCGTGCCCGCTGCCAGCCCTCAAGATATTCTTGAGCCTGCACCTGCACGGCGTCATACTTCTCTTGGGTCACAACCTGTCCTTGCTCTTGTGCTATCGAGGCGTTGGCGGTATCGGCGACAGGAGCGTCCGAAGCGGACGCATCATTCGGTGCTGCTTCGACGGTCACATCGGCATCGCTGACGCGCGCCTCGTTGACGGCTTGATCCGGCGCGTGCTCTTCGTCGTAAATTTGTGAACTCACACTCTTCTCCTTCCGGTCAAAACACAAACGCCCCCCACTCAACGGATTAGACGTTCAGTGTAGCAGGGCAATGCTAGAATTACGTTAACAAGCGCAGAAAAAAGTACTGCGAGAGTAGGTATAAAGCGTTTTATTACGCGATTTGCCTACTTCGCCGAAGGTTGAAACCCCCGGCTAGAAAATTCGGTCGCCGTGCGAAACTTCGTTTCGCCTGAAGGGGTGACTCAAAACGATACTCGCGTTTGCGACCCCTTCAGTGGGTCGCGTTTTTGGTAGCGACGGGTTTAAACCCGTCGCGGCATAAGCCATAAGTTTATTTCGTTACACCTACTCGCTGATTGCCAAGTAAGAACTGCAACGGTGAGACGCGGCGGATTGTAGAGGGGTTTGAAACCCGCCCCCATGGAAACCTTAGGTTGCCTGAAACCGTAACCTACTCGTTACTTGCTCCCGGTGGCAGCGCGTCAAGGTCGTAGACGTCGGTGAGCATGTCGGTCATCAAGCCGGAGACGTAGCTCACGGCGCTGATCGCCCGCCCGTAGTTGATGTTGGTCGGACCGAGCACGCCGACCGCCCCGCTCACCTGCCCGGCGATCCCGTAACGGCTGATCACCATGCTCAGGTGGCTGAGTTCCTCCCAACGCCCGTTCCCGGCGATCACGACCTGCACGTTGTTGAGCAGCGGCGTCAGCACGTCGTTGAGGATCAGGTTCAGAAAGGCGCGCTCCTCGAAGACGCGCACGGCTTGCTGCGCCCCTTCGCTGTTCTGGAACATGCCCATGACTTCGCTTAAGCCGTTGCGATAGATCAGGCGCACCTGATTGGTGTCGGCTTTGTCCATCAGAGTCGGCGACCAGTTCGGCGATCTCGCGCTCCAACAGTTGAAGCTGAGTCGTGCGCATGCGCACTTCCTTCGCGCCCAAGTCCATGCTCAGCGCGTTGATCCGCTCGGCAGTTTCGCTGAGCTTGACCTGCGCCACTGGCTCTGCCAGCGTCAGCATTTGCTGATGCACCGATCCGCCGTCGAGCACCAGCACCATCAGCACCAACCGCCCCTGAATGGCGATCAGTTCGAGGTGCTTGAAGCGGCTCAGGTTGGCGACCGGCGGCGTCACCAGCGCGGCGGTATGCGCCGTGCGCGCCAGCATGGTCGCCACCAACAGCATCCACTGCTCCGACGCCAGCGGAATCGTCTTGAGCTTGTCGGAGATGTGCGACTTCTCGATACTGGTGATCTCGCCGGTCGTGATCAGCCGCTTGACGAAGTAGCGATAGCCGCTTTCGGTCGGGACGCGCCCGGCGGAGGTGTGCGGCGCGGTGATGTAGCCCAATTCGTCCAGCACCGCCATCTCGTTACGGATCGTCGCCGAACTCAAGGAGAGGTTGAAGGTCTCGACCAGATACTTCGAACTCACCGGCTCCGGCGATTCGGTGTACGCTCGGACAATATAGGTTAAAATCTCTTCTTGGCGGCGGGTAAGTTCTGGCAGGACGGTCTCGTCTATATTCATATAGTGCAGTCACAGTATCAACTAAATCTACGCCAAATCCCGAAACCCATGATAGCATAGCGGGAAATGAGCGTCAAAGCGGTCAGGAGAGGTTATGGGTCACAAAACGTTTGAAGCGACCACGTCGAATTTCCAGTCGGAGGTGCTCCAGTCGGACACTCCCGTGCTCGTCGATTTCTGGGCAGAATGGTGTGGTCCCTGTAAGATGATCGCCCCGGTCGTCGATCAGATCGCCACTGAATACACCGGTAAGATCAAAGTCGGCAAGCTCGACGCCGACGCCAATCAGGACGTGTTGATGCAGTACGGCGTCATGAGCATCCCGACGCTGATCCTGTTCAAGGGTGGGCAGCCGGTCGTGCGGATCACGGGCTTCCAGCCGAAAGACCGCATCACCAACCAGCTTAAGCCGCACCTGGGCTAACCCTCCGGCGACGAAATAGCGACGCCCGATCCGTGCTGGATCGGGCGTCGTTTTTGATTCTTTTTACAGATGATGCGAGTCGAGTAAGGGCGGGTTTGAAATCGCGCCCCTACCACCTCCCGCCCCGTCCGCTTAGGCGAGCGACGGCGCGCTGAGCGAAGCGGCGCCCAATCGAGTGAGCAAGTGAGCGACGGCGCGCTGAGCGCGGTGTTCAATCAAGTGAGCGACGGGAGCGGCGATTAATGGCTCAATTCCTGCCTGATCCCCGCGTCCGTCCAAAACAGGTAGACTCCGAACGCGCTGATCAGCAGCCAGACGATTTCGCCGACTCCGGTCGTCAGCATCACCAGTGAAAGCAAGACGCTCAGACCTAAGGCGATCAGCGCACCCGCCCACGCCCAAGATCGCCGTCTCAATAACCCGAACGCTGCCACGCCGAACAGCGGAACCATGATCACGTAGAAGATGGCGAGGATCAGGAGACCGAACACCAGACTGCCGCAGGCGTGGAGCGAGCGCGTAGACGAGCAGATAAATCGCCGTCCAGCGGATCAGCGACGCACGATTGATCCCCTTCAAGAGGTCATTCACGATCCGCTTTCCTTAAACAGGATTACTTGCTGAGTTCTTGCCTGATCCCCGCGTCCGTCCAGAACAAATAAACGCCAAAGCCGCTGATCAAAATCCAGACGATGCCGCCGATACCGTTGTTGAGCGTCGAGCACCGAAAGCAGGATGCTGAAAGCGAGCGCGACCACCGCGCCCATGCGCGCCCACGACTTTCCGCCGCCACAACCCGAACGCCGCGACCGCGAAGATGGGCACCGAGATGATGTAGAAGAGGGCGAGGACGATGCTCAATCCGCCGATGCCCGCCAGTTGAGTCGTCGCCGCTGTGACTTCGGCATCGTTGATCCCTGACGCCGCCGTCATCGCGCCGACTCCCGCCGCCAGCCCGCCCGCGATCCCCAAAACCAGCCCGCCACAAGCATTGACCACCGCATAGATGATCAGATAAATCGCCGTCCAGCGGATGATGGACGCCCGACTGACCCCACTCAGGAACTGATCCATGCCCAATTGTCCTATTAACCGTTTACCGGTGTTAATTGAGTAGCTGGAAACACCGAAAAGAGGTCGTTGTGTGACGGTCGTCTTGTGACGATTCGCGGTTTTGCCCGAATATAGAGTCATGACACCGAAATCTACTGCCGCGCGCTGGTTCAGCGCTGCCAAGCTCGAAATCGACTGGGACGCCGCCTACGCGGAACTGCTGCCGCGCGTCTACAACTTCTTCATTTACCGGGTCGACGACGCGGCGCTCGCCGAAGACCTGACGGCGACCACCTTCGAGCGGGCGTGGCAGGGACGCAGCCGCTACCGTCACGAACAAAGCGCCTTTCAAACGTGGCTGTTCGGCATCGCCCGCCACGTTGCCGCCGATCACTTTCGTCAGCCGCGCCGCAGCGTTTCGCTGACTCAGGCGGCGGATCGGGCGGACGATCAAATTGTCGAAGCAGCGGTCGAACGACGGGGCGAGGTCGAGAAGCTGCTGGCGCTGCTAGAGCGCCTGAACGACCGCGAGCGCGAAATCGTCGCTCTGAAATACGGCGCGGATTTGAGCAACGGCGAGATCGCCCGCGTCCTCAAGCTTAGCGAAACCAACGTCAGCACGCTGATCTACCGCCTCGTCGGCAAGCTGCGAAAGGAATGGGACACCGATGACCAATCAAGATGACGCTTTCATGCGGGCGCTGCGCCGGGACGCCGACCCCGCCTTTGTCGGCGCGCTTAAAGCGCGGCTTGACCATGCTCCGGCGCGGCATTTCGCCGCCCGCCGAGCGCTCAAGCTGGCGCTGATCGCGGCGATCGCGCTGCTACTGGTCGTGATCGCTTCGCCGGAAACCCGCGCTCAGATCGCCCAACGGGTCGAGCAGCTTTTCTACGGCGAGGTCGAACTGCGGGTCGTTCCGCGCGTGTCGGGGGGGCACGAGGGCGGCGTCAGCAACGCCCCGGTAAAGCTGGTCAGCGCCGATGAAGCCCAAGCCGTCTATGCGCACAAACTACCAACATGGACGCCGGACGGCTTCACCCGCGAGGCGGACGTCCACGTCGTTTATTACAGCGCCGACGATATTTACATGGGTTACAAATGGGACGCAGGTGACGATCAGCGGCTCGTGCTCAGCATCATGAACACGGGCACGCCGCAGATCGTGATCGGGCAGAACAATCACGCCGAGGAAATCCACGTCAACGACCAGACCGGGACACTCTACAGCGGCTCGTGGGACGATCAGGGCTTCTTCAACGGGGATCAGCTTAATCTGGTCTGGGTGGACGGCGACTTAACCTACTTCCTGTCGAGCGCGGGAATTTCACAGGACGACCTGATCCGCATTGCCGAATCATTCCAGTAGGGGCAGCAAAAACGCCGGTCGCGATGACCTGCGTTTTTGATTTGCATACACTTTCTTGCCCTAATCCCCGGCTTCTTCCGGCTCGACTTGCAGCGGGATGGTGAAGTGGAAGGTCGTGCCGACGCCAAGTTGGCTTTCGACCCAAATCTCGCCGCCGTGCGCGATGATGATCCCGCGCGTGATGGTCAAGCCCAAGCCCGTGCCCGGCTGCTCGCGCGTGAGCGGGTTATCGCTGCGGAAATAGGGCGTGAACAGCTTGCTCAGGTCTTCCTCGCTCATGCCGATGCCGGTATCGGTGACGCTGGCGTGCAGCAGCGGCGGCAGCAGACGCCCCTTGTTGTCGCGCGGCATGGTGTCAATCGTCGCCCGCACTCGAATGACGCCTTTTTCCGGCGTGTACTTGTGGGCGTTGCTGATCAGGTTGGTGAGCACTTAAATCAGCCGGTTCTGGTCGGCGCGGATCAGCGGCAGGTCTTCGATCATATCCAGTTCAAGCGTCTGCCCCTTGGCGCCGATCTGCTGCTCGAAGGGGCGCAGCGTATCTTCGAGCACGCGGTGGAAATCGACCGGCGCGAGAATCATGCGCATGTTGTCGGTTTGCAGCTTGGTCACGTCGTTGAGGTCGCTGACGAGCGTGTTCATCCGCTGCGCGTTGAGCCGGATCGTGCCGAGGAAGTTCTTCTGCGGGTCGCTGAGTTCGCCGACCGCGCCCTTGAGCAGCACGTCCGAATAGCCCTAAATCGACGTGAGCGGATTCTTCAATTCGTGGGCGACGAACGAGACGAACTCGCTCTTGGATTGGTTGGCGCGGGCGAGTTCGGCGTAAAGCTGCGCGTTGGCGATGGCGATGGTCGCGTGTTCGGTGAGCCGCTGCAAGAAGGGCAGATCCGCCAAGCGCAAGCGCGGCTCGCGGTCGGTTTCGAGCACGATCATCGCGTTGACGACGCCGCCGGAGAGCATCGGCAGCGTAATCTGGCTGATGCCGCCGCGCAAGCTGGGGATGTAGTTGGGGTCGAGCGTGACGTCGGGCGCGAGGTCGGGCTGGTGCGTCCGCAAAACCCGGCTGACGATGCCGCGATCCAGCGGGAAGTCCATCCCATCTGCGCCAGCGGGCAGGTCGTCTTCGTCGTAGCCAACCTGCGCGATCACCATCAAGTGCGGCGGGTCGCCGACGACGATGCCGAGCAAGCCCGCCGTCGCCGACGTGTTCTCCATCGCCCAGTGGAGCGAAATCTCGGCGACTTTGCCGAGATCGAGCGAGCGGTTGAGTTCGACGTCGATCCGTTCGAGCATCTCCAACTCGCCGACGCGCTCGGAAAGCTGGAAGTCGGTCAACTGGAACAAGCGCGCGTTCTCGATGGCGACCGCCGCCTGACCCGCGAACGCCGTCAGCAGGTCGAGATCGTCCTGATTGAAAGTCGCGCTGCCCTGCTTATTGAGCACTTCGAGCACGCCGATGACGTTGTTCTGCGTGATCAGCGGCACGGCGAGCACCGTCCGCGTGTGGAATTCGCCCGCGTTGAGTTCGCCGCTCCAGCGCGGGTCGCTGCCCGCGTCGCTGACGATCACGGGCGTGCCGGTCGCCGCGACTTCGCCGACCAAGCCGCGCCCGGCGGCGAGATGCGAGCCGAGCAGATCCTCGCCCGGACCCGCCGACCGCGACCTTGAATTCGAGATCGCCCTGACCCATCATCGACCGTCAGCAGCAGCGATCCCGCTTCGGCGGCGAGGATATCGGTCGCGCTGGCGGTGATCAGTTGGAGCAGGCGTTCAAGGTCAAGCTCGGCGGCGGCGATTTGCCGGGTGATGTCGTTGAGCGCGGCAAGCTGGCGCGCGCGGACATTGGTTTCGGTGAACAGCCGCGCCTTGTCAAGCGAAGTCGCCGCCAGCGCGCTGATGTCGCTGAAAATTCGGCGCTGGTCATCGCGGTAGGCGCGACCGGGCTGGGTCGTCCCGACCGCCATCATGCCCATCGTCTGCGACCCGACCGACAGCGGCACGCCCATCCAACCTTGAAGGTTCGTATCTTCGGCGCCAAACGCCGCCCCGCGCTCGGCGAGCGCTTGGGCGTAATTGGCGGAGACGAGCGGTTGCCCCGTGCGGATCACGTCGCAGAACAGATCGTTGCCCGGCGTGCGCCGCTGATTCTCTTTTTCGGTGTAGCGCTCACCGCCTTCGAGGAAGAAGGCGAAGTAGAATTCGTTCGTCCCGCCGATCGTACAGCGCGATGTAGAAATGGGTCGCGTCGATCAAGCGGTAGGTCTGCGCGTAGATCAGTTCGAGCAGGTCATCCATGCTGAGGGTGAAGCTGACCGCCTGGCTGACCTGACTGAGCACGTCGAGTTCGCGGACGCGGTGTTCCAGCAACTCGACCACCTGCGCGCGCTCGACGGCAACGCTGATCTGCGTCGTCAGCGTTTGCACGAAACGCAGTTCTTCGGCGGTGTAGCGCGCGTTCGTCGAGCGCGGCGGCGCGATGCAGACGAAGCCGATCAAGCGGTTCGCGCCGTGCATTCCGACCAGCACCGTCGCCTTGAGCAGCAGCAGCCGGGATCGTTCGGCGACCGCCGCGGGCAGCCACGGCTGCCCCGGTTCGAGCTGGAGCAGCCCCTCGCCTTCCGCCAACTGCGCGATCAGCGGGCTGTCGGGGGCGAAACGAACGTCCGTCCCGTCGGCGACGTAATCGCCGCTCTGACGATCCAGCAGAAAGACGAAGACCTGCGTCGGCAGCAGCGTGCGATTCAGTTCAGCGCGGTACGCCTCCAAAATTTCGTTGAACTCGACCAGCGAACTCAAGCGCTGCCCAAATTCCTCGACCATGGTCTGGTACTTCATCCGCTTGCGGAAGTAAATCTCGTCGATGCGCGCTTGCAAGCGCGTCCGTACCGGGATGAACAGCACCGCCATAAAGAAGATCAGCAGCGCCAGCACGACCGGGTTGTTCGGTCCGACAACCTCCCCGGCGATCAAAGCGGCGCTGAAGACCAGCAGGAAATAGCCGATCAGCAGCGCTGACAACATGATCAGGTAGGTGATACCTTGACTGATGATGCGGTCAGTGTCGAGCGAGCGATACTGAAGCACCGCGTAAGCCATGCTCAGCGGCGGCAGGATGAAGAAGGGCATCGCCGCCGACGTGTTGAAGCTGATCGGCGTCGCGCCGACCAGCGGGCGCAGCGCGAGGTCGAGCAACCAGACCACCACGACCGCCAGCGCCAGGAGCACGCCGATCAAGACCGTATTGACCTGATCGCGCACGGAGATCAGCGTGGCGCTGCTGCGCCGACGCAGCAAAACCGCGACGAAAATCATCAAGCCCGCGATCGCTGCCAGCGGCGCGAGCCAGTCCGCCGTCACCGCAGCTTGCGGCGAGGGCGGGTTCAAGTAAATCATCAAGATCAGCGCCGCGATCAATAAAGCAGCGACCAGCGGCACGTACTGAATGCCGGGGCGACGGTAGATGATCGGCAGCTTGAGCGGGAATAGAAAAGCGGTCATCACGAACGCGCCGCCGCCGAGACTGGTGGCGATGATCCAGAACGGAGACAGCGTAAAGGTCGTATTCAGGTCGAACAGACCAGCGCTGAAGCTGCCGATCATCAGACAGACGACGGCGATCACCTGCGCGGTTTGCTTGTACGGGCGCAGCACGATCAAGAGGATGCCGATGGCAATCGAGACGATGCCGGACAGGTAGGGGACGACGAAATCGGCGAGGAAATCGGCAGCCGGGAAGGGAATGAGCGGCAGCCGCACGGTACAGCGCGCGATACCGTTTTCTGGCGCGCCGCAGACTTCCGTCCCAACTTGCTCGACGACGCCATCGACGACGAGGCGTTCAAAGCTGACGCTGATCGTGTCGCCGGTCTGAAGCGTGCTCAGCAGAGTGGCAAACTCGAAATCCGCCTGCTCGAAATCGGTCGAGAAGGTCGTGCCGTTGATGGCGACGATGTGATCGCCACGCTGCAACCCCACGCTCAAGCCCGACCAACTCGCCGCTTCCACCGGCACACTGCCGTCAACCGTCAGCGTGCGAGTCACCAGCGCGCCGATAAAGGGCTGGCTGCGCCATTGAAAGGCTTGGGCGAGATACAAGACCGCCGCCAACACGACGACGGCAGCGGTCGCGGTCGTCAACCAGAAACCAATGCGTCCTTCCGCCTGCCCGGTGACCGGCTGAACCCAGCGGCTCGCGGCGATTTGGCTCGTGTCGGATGTCGCGCTCATGAGGCTGCTCTCTTCCCTTATAGCACCTGTTTTCAACTATACCATAGCGTCGCTTTTTTGCTGCCTTGTCGTCGGCTAAAATATCGCGGGAAACGTGGGAACGCATCCCGGTTTCTGTTATAATCCGAAGATAGGTGTATCAAAGCTCCACAAAGGATTACTCAGGGAAAAGCATGGTCACAGGACAGGCTGTACGGGTGCTGATTGCCAAGCCCGGGCTGGACGGTCACGACCGGGGCGCGAAAGTGATCGCACGGGCGCTGCGGGACGCCGGAATGGAAGTAATTTACACCGGGCTGCGCCAAACGCCAGAGATGATCGCCGAAGCCGCGCTGCAAGAAGACGTCGAGGTCGTCGGGCTGAGCATCCTCAGCGGCGCGCATCTGGCACTGGTGCCGCGCATCCGTGAGGTGATGAACGCCAACGGGCTCGACGACGTGCCGCTGATCCTCGGCGGCATCATCCCGGACGAGGACAAGCCCAAACTGGCGGAAATGGGGGTCGCCGGGATCTTCGGTCCCGGCACCAACACCGACGATATCGCCGGGTTCATCCGCCGCTTGGCGGACGAAAAGCGCGCCGCCCATGATTGAGTTGGTCGAAGGGGTTTTGAGCGGCAATCGTCGGGCGCTAGCACGGCTGTTGACTTATGTTGAGAACGAGCGCGATGGTGCAGACCAAGCGCTCGCTGCTTTGTACCCCCATACCGGCAGCGCGTGGGTCGTCGGCGTGACCGGCGCGCCGGGGACGGGTAAAGAGCACGCTCGTCAACGCGATCACCAAGTGCTACCGCGCGCGCGGTCAGTCGGTCGGCATTCTCACCGTCGATCCAACCAGCCCGTTCACGGGCGGCGCGATCCTCGGCGACCGCATCCGCATGCGCGATCTTTCCGGCGACAGCGGCGTGTTCATCCGCAGCATGGCGACGCGCGGCAGCCTCGGCGGGCTGGCGCGAGCAACCCGCGACGCGATCCGCGTGCTCGACGCGGGCGGCTTCGAGATGATCCTCGTCGAGACCGTCGGCGCGGGGCAAAACGAGGTTGACATCGTGCGCAGCGCCAATACGACGCTGGTGGTCGAAGCGCCGGGCATGGGCGACGACGTACAGGCGATCAAGGCGGGCATCCTTGAAATCGCCGACGTGCTGGTCGTCAATAAGGCGGATCATCCGGGCATTAGCCGGACGGTGCAGGCGCTCAGGCTGATGCTCGAACTTGGGGCATCCGGCGGCGCGAACGACGATCACGGGGCATCACGGGCGGCAGTTCGGCGACGCAGCCGCGACGCCAGCAACGTCCACCGAGATGTGGATTCCGCCGATCATTCAGACGGTCGCCAGCGAGGACAAAGGCATTGATGCCGTCCTCGACGCGATTGACGCCCATCGTCAGCAGTTGGCGGGCAGCGAGCAATACGCCCGCATCGAGAAGCAGTATATCGAAATGGAACTGTACGAACGCCTGCGCGACGGGCTGATGACACGTCTGCTTGACCGCGTGTCGAACAGCACACTGAACGCAGCAGTCGAACGAATTCAGGCGCGGGAAACCGACCCGCAAAGCATCGTTCGGGATATTCTGGCGCAGGTTGAGGGGATAGAGCAGCTATGACCACGTTTGATAATACGTCGGGAATGAAAATACCGGGAACGCAACATGTCGCCGAGGAACTGAACCACGCGCACCCCGGACAGTATGGGCGCGTTCTCTTGTTCGGCGGGTCGGCATCAAAAGATCTTACCGATGAGATCGCCGTTTATTTGAACACGCACGTCGGAAGTTATACGCGCACCGTTTTTCCAAATGAGAATATTTTCGTCCGGCTCAACGAAAGCGTGCGCGGTCAGGACGTGTATCTCGTCCAGACGATGACGGGACCCCTGCATGAGAACATCTTCGAGATGCTGATCATGATCGACACACTCAAGCGCAACTCGGCGGGGCGCATCAACGTCGTCATCCCCTATCTCTCGTATGCGCGTTCGGACAAAAAAGACCAACCGCGCGTGGGGATCGCCGCGCGCTTGCTCGCCAACATGATCGAGGTCGCGGGGGCGGATCGCTACATCACGGTTGACCTGCACGCCGGGCAAATTCAAGGCTTCTTCAACATCCCCGGCGACGCGCTGACGGGTTTCCACCTCGTCAGCGACTACATGGCAAAGAAGCAGATCGAAAATTTGGTCGTGGTCTCTGCCGATCTCGGCTTCGCCAAGAAGGCGCGCAACTGGGCGGAAAAACTCGGCTCGGCGCTTGCCATCGTCGAAAAGCGGCGCACCGCCAACGACGCCAAGTCGGAAGCCCTTTCGATCATCGGCGACGTGCGCGACAAAAACGTCATTCTGGTTGACGACGAAGTGCTCACCGGCGGGTCGGTTTCCAACGCCGTCAAGCTGGTCAAGGCGGAAGGCGCGCTCGACGTTTACCTCGCCTTCACTCACCCGCTGCTGGCAGAGCAAGCCGCCGACCGGCTCGCCGAACTGCCGATCAAAGAGATCATCACCACCAACACGCTGCCGATCTCGGCGGAAAAGCGGGCGAAACTGCCGAATATGACGGTACTTTCGATTGCGCCCTTGCTGGGCGAGGTCATCCTGCGCGCCAATCAGGGACGCAGCGTGGGCGAACTGTTTAACGAGTAACGCGCTAGACGGTAAAATCAAATGCTCGGTGGGGGCGTTGGCGACTGATTCGCCTTGAACGCCCCTAGCAAGTCCACTTGACCGGTGGTGTCGGTCACAAAAATCAGGGCTACCAGCCGCCTTGCCCAATACCACCCGCAAACTCACCCCAAATTCGATGATCAGACGCGACGCACGTATACCCCGATTAGCGTTTAGGATAGCCGTTGGGTTCGAGATCAGATCAAGTATTCACTTTAGCATTACTAAAGCATCGGAAAACAGATTCTTGTGGTAACGTCAAGGAAAGCGCAGATCCGTTTAATAAGAAAATTAGTAGTAACTTTCTTGGTCAATTACTGGATCGATTGTGTACGACCTAGACGTGAAAAGGTATTCGCTTGGCGATAGCAGCAAGAATCTGCGCAGTTTACTTGACCATCGGCAGTTTGTGGATTTTGTTCAGTGATCGACTGCTTGAGATCTTCACGGGATCTGAGGCAAACTTATCGACCACCGCGCAGACGCTCAAGGGTTGGGGCTTCGTGTTGGTCACGGGGGCTGCCCTTTACCTGATCCTGAGACGCGAATTCAACCGGCGCGCCAAGTTGTTCGAAATAGCGCATGACCGTGAAAAAGAGTTCCACCTGCTCTTTGCCGCTAACCCGATCCCGATGTGGGTTTTTGACCGCGAGACCCTCGCCTTCCTCGACGTGAACGATGCCGCCTGCCTTTATTATGGTTATTCGCGCGACGAATTCCGTTCCATGCGCATCACCGACATACGCCCCGAAACCGAAGTCCCGCGCCTGCTGGAAGATCTAGAACAGGTTGACGAAGGCTATCGCACCGCCGGGGAATGGAAGCACCGCGCGAAGGACGGGCGGATGATCGACGTTTCGATCTCCGCGCACCGGCTCAACTTCGCTGACCGCGAAGCGGTGCTGATCGCCGTGCAGGACATCACCGAGCGAAAACGGAGCGAAACCGAGCGGCTCGAAACCGAGAACCTGCGCTTGATGCTGGCGAAGGAAAGCGAACTCCGCGCCATGCGCAACCGCTTCATCTCGATGGTGTCGCACGAGTTTCGCCGCCCCTTGACCACGATCACGACTTCGATAGAACTGCTGGAACACTATCGCAGCAAGATGACCGAAGACGCCGCCGAGAAGCATTTCGCGCGCATTCACGACCAGCTCGACGAAGCGAAAGACTTGCTTGACGACTTCCTCGCCTTGATGCAAGCGGAAGCGGTCGAGCAAGGCTTCAAGCCCGCCGAACTCGAACTGACCGAGTTGTGCGCTAAGCTGATCGACGCCGCGAAGAATTCACCGACGGGCGATCACGAACTCTGCTACGACATCGCCTGCGCGAGCATTCGCCTCCACGCGGACGAGAAACTGCTGCGCTACGCCATCGGCAATTTGCTGAGCAACGCGCTCAAGTATTCGCCGCCAAAGAGCGAAGTACGGCTCTATTTGGGGCGTGATCAAGCCGAGCACATCAAGATCAGCGTCACCGATCACGGCATGGGCATCCCCGCCGCCGAACAAGCCAAGATCTTCTCCCCGTTTTTCCGCGCTTCCAACGCCCGCGACATCAACGGCACCGGCTTGGGATTGTCGATCGCCAAGCAAGCGGTCGAGCTGCACGGCGGAACGCTGGAGGTCGTCAAAAGCGACCCGAGCGGCACCGAATTCGTCATTCTATTACCCGAAGATGATGAGACACTTCTAACGGGATGTTGACAACTCTGTGATATAATCCTGAGTTCGTAGACAAAACGTTTCCCAGCGATGAGGCTCGTATGTTTAAGAATATTGTCAAGAAGGTCATCGGCGACCCAATTGAACGCGCATTGGCGAACTATCGGGTCACTGTTGAAGAGATCAATGCCTTTGAACCTGCGATAAAGAAGCTCTCCGACGACGAGATGCGGGCAAAAACGGCAGAGTTCAAGCAGCGGATTGCCAATGGCACTACGCTTGACCAACAACTGCCCGAAGCTTACGCCCTCGTCCGCGAAGCCGCCATACGCACGATCGGGCAGCGGCACTTCGACGTGCAGATGATCGGCGGCATCGTGCTGCACGAAGGGCGCATCGCCGAGATGAAAACCGGCGAAGGTAAAACGCTCGCCGCCTCCCTGCCTTTGTACCTAAATGCGCTGGTCGGTAAGGGCGCTCACCTCGTCACGCCCAACGACTATCTGAGTAAAGTCGGTGTCCAGACAATGGGACCGATTTATCACTTCCTTGGACTCAGCGTTGGGGTGATCCAAAACAGCGGCACCGGCGACCCTGACAGCGGGTCGTTTCTCTTTGATCCCGATTTCCCCTCGGATGATGCGCGCTTGCAGAACCTGCGCCCCGTCCGCCGCGCCGAAGCCTACGCCGCCGACATCACCTATGGGACGAACAACGAATTCGGCTTCGACTACCTGCGTGATAACATGGCGGTCGATCCGAGCCAGTTCGTTCAGCGCGACCTGCATTTCGGCATCGTCGACGAGGTGGACAACATCCTGATCGACGAAGCCCGTACCCCGCTGATCATCTCCGGGCAGGCGGACGAGCCATCGGACTTGTACCGGAAATTCACGATCATTGTCAAGACGCTCAAGGCAAGCAGCGAAGCCAGCATCGATGAAGAAGAACCGGACGGCGACTACGTGGTCGATCTGAAAGACCGCGTCGCTTTCCTGACCGACGAAGGCGTCGAGAAGATCGAACGCGCGCTGGGCATGGATCAGCTTTATCACCCGGACAACGGGGACATGATCCCCTACCTCGACAACGCGCTGCGCGCCCACGCGCTCTACCACCTCGACAAAGATTACATCGTCCAAGACGGGCAAGTCGTGATCGTCGACGAGTTCACCGGGCGCTTGATGTACGGGCGGCGCTTCTCGGAAGGCTTGCACCAAGCGATTGAAGCCAAAGAAGGCGTCGAAGTTCGCCGCGAGAACCTGACGCTGGCGACGATCACCTTCCAGAACTTCTTCCGCATGTACAAGAAGCTGGCGGGAATGACCGGTACGGCGCTGACCGAGTCCGAAGAGTTCGAGAAGATTTACAACCTCGACGTCGTCGCTATCCCGACCCACCGCCCAATGATCCGCGCCGACTACGAAGACTTGATCTACGCGACCGAAGAAGCCAAGTTCAAGGCGATCACCGAAGAGATCAGACAGCGCCAAGCGAACAAACAGCCGGTGCTGGTGGGTACGGTCGCCATTGAAACGTCGGAGCGCATCGCCAAAGCGCTCAAGCGCGCGGGCATCGAGCATCAGGTCTTGAACGCGAAGCAGCACGAGCGCGAAGCCGAGATCATCACCCAAGCCGGGCGCCCCAGCAACGTGACGATCGCCACCAACATGGCGGGTCGTGGCGTTGACATCCTGCTCGGCGGTAATCCGGAAGGCTTAGCGCGCGACCGGCTCCGCAAGGAAGGGCGCGAACTCACGCAGGTATCGCACGAAGAATGGAACGCGCTGGTCAAGGAGATTGCGGCGGAGATCGCGCCGGATCGCCAAGCGGTGCTCGACGCGGGCGGCTTGTTCGTGCTCGGCACCGAGCGCCACGAGGCGCGACGAATCGACAACCAGTTACGCGGTCGTTCCGGGCGTCAAGGCGACCCCGGCGAATCGCGCTTCTTCCTCAGCCTCGAAGACGACCTGATGAAGCGTTTTCAGGGCGACCGCGTCAAGAACTTCATGTCGTGGGCGCAAATTCCCGAAGACGAACCGATCGAACACAAGATGATCACCAACTCGATCACGCAGGCGCAGGTACGGGTCGAAGGGCACAACTTCGACATCCGCAAGCGCGTGCTCGAATACGACGACGTCGTGAACGTCCAGCGCGAGGCGATCTACGCTCAACGCCAGCGCGTGATGAATGCCGAGACCCTGCGCGACGAATATCTCCAAATCCTTGACGACCAGATCGGCAAGACGGTTGACGAGTTCGCGCCGGACGGCGCCAAAGCCGACGACTGGGATTTCGAGGCGATGTACCAGAAATTGTTCACCATCTTCCCGGTTCCGGTCGAGATTACGCCGGAGACGATGGAAGAATACGAAAGCCTCGACGACCTCGAAGATGCCGTCGTCGACGCCGCGCACGCCGCCTACGATGCTAAAACTGAGGAACTCGGCGAAGAATTAATGCATTTTGCCGAGAAACGGATTATGCTCGACGCTATCGACAGCCTGTGGCGGCGCAACTTGACCGACCTCGACGTCCTGCGCGAAGGCATCGGCTTGATGGCGATTGCTCAGCGCGACCCACTGGTCGAGTACAAGCGCGAAGCCTACGAGATGTGGCAGGGGCTGCAAGACGAAATTCGCCTGAATGCCTCCCGCTCGATTTTGCGAGTGCAGGCGCGCGCGGCTCAGCAGCCGCAGGTGCGTGCGATTCGCAATATTCAAGCGATACGCCCCGGCGCAGTCGCGGACAGCAAGCCGGAGCCGGTCAAGAAATCGGCAAAGGCGAATATCGGGCGCAATGACCCGTGCTGGTGCGGCAGCGGCAAGAAATACAAACACTGCCACTATCATGAAGACCGGGCAGGCAGCGCCGCGAGTTAAGTGAAGGAGAGATACGTCAGACGATGGCACAAGATTCGACATCGCAGCGCGCAGCCGACAGCGCAGCCGACATCGACAGCCGTTTGCTCGACTTTGTGCGGAATCAAGTGAACACCTTCGTGAAGTGGGATCTCGTGCGCTTCTTCCACGATAATCCCTACGCGGTGGATACCGCCGACAACATTGCTCAGTTCACCGGGCGAGACTATCTGACCGTCGAGCAGGAACTCCAAGAACTCGCCGAACGCGGCGTTCTGGAGAGCAACAACGCGGGTCATAAGCGGATTTACCGCTACGTCAAAGACGCGGATCTCCGCACGTTGGTCGAGCGCTTCGTTCACGCTTGCGACGACCGCGACTTTCGGATCCGCGCGATCAATCAAGTTATCGAAGGCTTGCAATAAGCGCGTGTCTGCGGACGCTTTTTCCCAACTCACCGTGCTCTACGGCTGGTTTATGCTGGCAGGACTGATCGTCTTTCTCACGCTGATCGCGCGGTTCTACCAGCGGTTCGCGGGTGAAAAGACGTTCTATTACCTGTTCGTGGTGCCGATTTCGCTGTTCGGCTTGCAGGCGATCCGCCAGACGAACTACCCCAACGACCCGCTGAGCGATCTACTGGCAGCCGTCGCTGGCGTGCTGCTGATCGGTTTGAGTGTGTTCTTGTACTGGCGCATGACCGCCGAGCGTCAAGGACATGCGCCCGAATGAGCACAACCGCGCTGCTCGGCTCGTTGGGTCCGGTCTCGATCATGATTCTGCTGGTCGTGATCGGTCTGCTGAGCAAGCGGCTAGGCGAGCAGACGCACGCCAAACCCTACTACCTCGGCTTTTACGTGGCAGCGCTGCTGATGCTGATCAGCGCCGCCACCCGCATCCTCTCCGCCATCCTCAACGTACCGGACGACGACATCCGCTGGATCGTCGTCGAAGACGGGCTGCCCGCGCTCGCCCTGACGATGGGTGTCTTGATCGCATGGCGCTACTGGAGCTGGCTGCTGGCAGAGCGCGACTGATCTGACTACAATGGGTTTCATCACCCATGCCAACGTTAGGCAATAAGGTCAGCCGTTTTGATCGAAAATCAGCTCTACACTGCCCGCGACTTGCCGAAAATCGACCTTCACCGCCACCTCGAAGGGTCGCTGCGGCTGGAAACACTGGTCGCCATCGCGCTCGAATACGGCATCACGCTGCCCAGCGGTGACGTCGAAGGTCTGCGTCCGTTCGTGCAAATGATGCCGGGCGAGCCGCGTAACTGGCAGCAGTTTTTGAGCAAGTTCAAAATCCTGCGCCAATTTTATCGATCCGAGACCATCATCAAGCGCGTCACCCACGAGGTGATCGCCGACGCCGCCGCCGATAACGTCAAGTACATGGAACTGCGCTTCACGCCGCAGGCGCTCAACAACCTGATGCGCTGCGATTTCGACACGGTGATCGCATGGGTCTGCGACGCGACCGAAACCGCCGCCGCCGAATTCGACATCGAAGTCGCCCTGATATTGTCGATGAACCGGCACGAGAGCGTCGAGATCGGCGAGCAGGTGCTGGCGGCGGCGATCAGCTTCGCGGATCGCGGGGTCGTCGGGCTAGACCTCGCCGGGCAAGAAGACGGCTATTCCGCCCTCCCCTTCCGCAGCCTGTTCGAGCGCGCCAAGCGCGAAGGCTTCGGCGTGACGATCCACGCGGGCGAGTGGGCGGGCGCGGACAGCGTACGCGAAGCGGTCGAACTGCTCAACGCGGATCGCATCGGGCACGGCATCCGCACGATTGAAGACCCGACGCTGGTCGAACTGCTGGCGGCGCGCGGGACGGTGCTCGAAGTCTGCCCGACCAGCAACGTCCAGAGCGGCGTGGTCGAAACCTTCCCGATCCACCCGCTGACCGAACTCTATCAGCGGGGAATCCGCACCACCATCAACACCGACGACCCGCTGATCTGCAACGTGACCATGAGCGACGAGATCGCGCAAGTGCTGACCCATACCCCGCTGACGCTCGCCGACGTGAAAGCCAACCTGCTCACGGCAGCGCAGGCAGCATTTCTGCCCGACGACCGGCGCGCCGCGCTGGTCAGCCGATTTGAGGAATGGCTCGCTTAATGATCCAGCTTGGCGATTTGCAAATTCACCTGATCAACGACTGTAACATCATGGTCGATGCGGGCGGCGCGTTCGGACTGGTGCCGCGCGCCCTATGGAGCGGGCTGTTCGTCCCGCCCGACGATCACAACCGCGTCCCGATGACGCAGCACAACCTGCTGGTGCGCGCGGGCGAGCGCAACATCATCATCGACACCGGCTACGGCGATAAAGTCCCCGCCAAACAGGTCGGCTACATGAGCCTCGAGCGTCCGCAAGGGGGCTTGGTCGCGGCATTGGCGCGGCTCGGCTTGACGCCCGACGACATCGACCTCGTGATCGACACCCATCTGCACGGCGATCACTGCGGCGGCAACACGACTTACGCCGAGGACGGCAGTATCGTCCCGGTGTTCCCCAACGCCGAATACGTCGTCCAGCGCCGCGAGTACGAGGACGCCAGCCATCCCAACGAGCGCACCCGCGCCACTTATCTCGCGGAAAACTTCGAGCCGCTGGTCGAAAGCGGGCAGATGCGCCTGCTCGACGGTGACACCGCCCTCGCGCTGGGCGTGCGCGGTGTGGTCACGCCGGGGCACACCCCCGGTCACATGAGCATCGTGCTCGAAAGCAAGGGACAGACCGCTGCCTTCGTCTGCGACTTGGCAAGCTACGCGCTGCACTTCGAACGGCTGGGCTGGATGACCGGCTACGACGTCGAGCCGCTGGTCACGCTGGAAACGAAACGGAAATGGCAGCAGTGGGCGCTCGACAAAAATGCCCTGTTGATCTTCCCGCACGATCCGGTACGCCCGATGGGGCGGCTGGTCGAGGGCGAAGACGGCAAGCGCCACGTCGAGAAGATCAAGGAAAGCTACGTATAGCTAAGAGCAGTCAGCTTTTCAGCGGTCAGCAATCAGCTAAAAACTTCGGTGGCGACAAACCGTAGATGGGCTGGATTTCGAGGATACAACGTGTAGGGGCAGGACTGCAGTCCTGCCCCTACGATTCATAGATTGGTTAACCTGTGGAATTCGTCTCGTTTTGGCTGAAAGCTGACCGCTAACCGCTGACAGCTTCTCTTCACTGCCGCGCCTGCCACTCGGCGATGGTCGCCGTGAGGTAGTCGCGCACCTCGTCATCCGCGACTTCGCCGACTGTCTCGTAGAAGGTGCCATCGACCTCGATAGTCACGCCGCCGTGCAGTGCCGAGCGGACGTGGATGCTGCGCCCACCGAACTCCGGTGAGCGTCCCAGCTTGTGCTGCAAGAAACTCTCAATCGACGCGGCAATGTTGATCTCCGGGATCGGCTCGGCGACCGGGCGCTGCCCGCGTTTCGGCTTGACTGGATTATCCGGTATCGTGAACTTGGGCAGGTCGCCGGGGATCGGCTCGTCAGCGGCGAACATGGGCGGCGCGGCGCTTGCTGCGGCGGGGACTTCACCGGTCGCAGCTTTCGGCGGGACGGGTTTGGCTTCGACCGGCGGCGGCGCGCCTCCGAGATCGCGCAGGATGGTGTGAAAGCGGCGCTTGAAGTCAGCGTCGGCGACGGCAGGTGGATTGCGATAGGCTTGGTCGCCAATGCGAATGATCAAGCCCGCCTTCGGCAACGTCGCGCAGCACCGTGAAGACCTCGACGGCATCGACCTCTGTGCCTTCGGTAAGGCTGATGCGCTGCGCCCGGCGCAGTGATCGGTCGGCTGGCACTTCGGCGGGCGCAAACTCGGCAGGCGCGGGCGGCGCATCAACGCGCAGTGCTTCGGTACTCGCCAGCACGTCGAGATCGGGCAGGTCGCCGAAATCAGGCAGGTCGTCGAAATTGCCGCTCGTGCTCGGCTCAGCCACCGGTGGCACCGCTTTCGCCGCGCGGCGGTTGCGCAGCACAATCAGGTAGCCGACCACCAGCACGAGCAGCAGCCCCGATCCGCAGAACATGAGGATGATCCCGGCTGGGAGCTGTTGGATTAAATCAGTGATGCCGCTTTCCATCGCCTCTTCCCCCTAGTGCTGACAGGTCGGGCAAAAATGAGTGCCGCGCTGTGCCACCCGAATTTTGACGATCGGCGTGCCGCAGCGCTCACAGGGTTGGTCTTCACGTCCATAGACGTACAGGTGTTTCTGTGCCTCGCCCGACGTGCCGTCGGGCTTGCGATACCAGTTGACGCTAGCGCCCTCGTACTCGATCCCGGCGTTGAGCGCGTCGCGGATGGCAGCATACAGGGCATCGATCTCCGCGTCGCTGAGGCTGTTGGCAGCGCGCAGGGGATGAATCCCCGCCCGAAACAGGGCTTCGTCGGCGTAGATGTTGCCGACCCCGGCGACGAACGCTTGATCGAGCAGCAGCGCCTTGATGCTCTTGCCGTGCCGCTGAAGGCGTCCGCGCAGGACTTCCGGCGTGAAGGCGTCTTCCAGCGGTTCCGGTCCCAGCGCGGGCGCGATCTCGTCGAACGACGCCACCAGCGCGACCATGCCGAACTTGCGCGCGTCAGAGAAGCGAAGCTGCGTGCCGTTGTCCAACTGCAAGCCGAAATGCACCCAGCGGTCAGCATCATGGATGGCGGCATCGGGCGTGACGTAGAGCCGCCCGGTCATTTTGAGGTGAACGACCAGAATATCGTGATCGAGGCGGCAGAGGATGTACTTAGCACGGCGATCAACGGCGCGGAAGGTCTGCCCGGCGATGCGCGCCGCGAAATTGTCAGGATCAGGCGCATGGATGATGCGCGACCAGTCGTACCACATGCTCTGCACGCTGCGCCCGATCAGCGGCTGACGCAGACCACGCACGACGGTTTCAACTTCAGGTAACTCGGGCATGGAACTCACAAATGATCAGTAAGCAATGCAATAATTATAGAGCACAACCGATAAGAACAATATTCGCGTTCGTAGACAAAACACAGACAGCGCGCCCCACTGCGACTAAATTCCTAGCCGCCATTGAGAAAATCTGGGTTGTAGGGGCAGGTTTGAAACCTGCCCCTACGTGAGTAAGCGCCGGGCAGCTTTACTCCAGCGGATGCGCGATGAAAAAGTCCCACATGGTCGCGCTGGCGTCGATATCGGTGCTGGTTTTGCCGACGAAGAAGGGGATCGGCACGCCGCCGGGCCACGTATGCCCGCCGTCGGCGATGCTGTAGAGCACGACCTCGGCGTCGCCCGCGCAGCCGGTGTAGCGGATGCCGGTCACGTCGCCAACCGTGCCCACAACCGCCTGCGGCGTCGGGTCACATTGATCGCGCGTCGCCCAATCCGCCGCCCACGTCTGGATCGGCGGGAAGCCCGCATCAGCATTGCCCTCGTAGGGCACAAGTGGATCGATCACGCCGTGAAAAGCGATCACCGGCACCGGGCGCGCCGGGTGGCAGCCGCCGGGGAAATCGGTGTAGGCTCCGGCGACCATGCCGACGGCAGCGATCACGTCGGACATTTCGCAGGCGAGGCGGTTGGTCATGCCGCCGCCGTTGGACAGCCCGTTGACGTAGATCCGCGCCGGGTCGATGCAGTAATCGCGCTCAAGCTGGTTGATCAAGTCGTGGAAGAACGCCACGTCGTCCACCTCGACGACCTCAAAAAACTGATCGAGCAAATCCGACAGCGGGGTGTCTGACGGAATCCGCGTGGTCGCGGTCGAAAGCGTGGTTTGTCCGCTGTTCCAGCGCGCGGGCGATCCGGTTCCCTGCGGGTAGACGACGATGAAGCCCTCGCGGTCTGCCAGCGAATCCCACTGCGACCACAACGCCTGCTGCAAGTCGCTGCTGGCGAACCCGTGCAGGCTCAGGATCAGCGGCACGGGCTGCGCCGGATCGTAGCTGGCGGGGACGTAGGCGATATACTCGCGCGTCAGCCCGCCCGTTTCGAGCGTGTGCTGGCTCGCTCCGCTTGTGACCGCCCCGCCGGAGCAAACGGGCGCGGCAGGCGTATCCGTCTGCGCCTTAACCATACCGACCGAAGTCAATACCATCAGTGCAACGACCCAAACCAGCCGCTGCCGTTTCATAATGCCTCCTTATGCCAGCTTCGGCGGATTCAAGCCAAGCGGCGTTGGCAGCCCGTCGAGGCTGGCGACATTATGCTCGCATTGGTAGGTGATCAAGCCATCCGCGCCTTGGACTTCCGCCCAGCGATCCATCGTGTCGCGCTCGCCGACATAATCCATGAACGGGACGCCATAGCCGCAGGAAGTCTGCACCATGTCCATCTCGGCAACGATGATCTGGCGGGCGTTGACGTAAGTCGGGAACAGCGGGCTGAGTTCCGCCCATTCCGGATCGGTCGGCAGCACGGTGCGCCCTGTCCCGTAGAGCCGCAGGATATTCGGTGCGCCTTCGAAGGCGCAGAACATCAGCGTGATGCGCCCGTTCTCGCGCAGGTGCGCCGAGGTCTCGTTGCCGCTGCCGATCAGGTCAAGGTAGGCGACGCGGTTGGGCGACAGCACGCGCAAGCAATCGCGCCCTTTCGGCGACAGGCTGACGTGACCCTCACCGCTGAGCGGCGCGCTGCCGACGAAGAAGACGTGCTGGGCTTCGATGAACTGCTGCAAGTTCGCGCTGATCTGCTCATAAAACTTCGCCATCGTTTCATCCTCCTCGATCCAGTGTGTATGCACCATTATAGCTCTGTGCATTTCCAATCTTAAATGCTGAGTCGCCTTTGGGGGCTTCTGAGTATTGATGGGATCTGGTGCTGGTTCAGCGTGAAAATAGTTGGGAACGTATGAGTTGATTTAATGTCATGCTAAATTAAATTTTGCTATACAGAGGATGTACATTATCGACATCATAGGGTATGGTGAAGATAGTCAGCACAATTAGGACAAAACCAGTGGCAGATACTCGGGTCAAAAATCTTATCGTTAATGCCATCATCAATCTTCAGCAGCATCCGCCGGAAATGGCACCTGAAGGTTGGTTCACGCGCGCGCAAATTGCCACCAAGCTGGAAACGCAGACGGGTCGTTTAAATCCTGCACGAGTGAACGCGCTTGAGGAATTGGTGCAAGGAGGGCGTGCGCTGAAGCGTCAGAAACCAAACGACGCCCGCAGTTATCCGCAATACAAGTTGAACAGCGATTGGCGTCCTGAGGATAAAGTCTAACCCTCGAACATAACACGGCGTTCTGATCACGATAGAGACGTGGCTTGCGATTCGATGGCAAGCCACGTCTTTTGGATTCTGCTTAGGAGCGGCTCCCTTAGTTCTAGCCGTAACCGTTATCCAATTGCTCTCACCCTGAAACATCGGCGCATACGACCTCAAATCGCCACCACTTTGATCATGCTTTAGATGCTCCGCACAATGACGAGCATCCCTCGTCCCCACGACAAACCCCCGCCCCATATCAAAACGGTTCGAACCGCCAATCCGTCAGAATCCCAGTATTCGCCCGATACTCAAAGCATCGGGCGGTAGAAACAAATTTGATACGTTTGCCCTGCCCAACCTTAAAGAATTCACCGCACAGGTGTGCGGTGTTGTATACTCTAGGGAGTTAAAAGTAGAAAGTTAAAAGTCGAAAAAACCAACACCCACACGCTACGAGATCACTTTTAACTTGTACCTTTTAACTTTCAACGAAATCACTACCGCCAACTATCACAGAGTCAAAAGTCAATTCATGACTGATCAACCATTTGTTCACTTGCACGTCCACACCGAATACTCGCTGCTGGATGGTTTCAGCCGCATCAAGAAGCTGGTCGCTCACGCTGCCGAAATGGGCATGAACTCGCTGGCGATCACCGATCACGGCGTGATGTTCGGCGTGATGGACTTCTACAACGCCTGCAAGAAAGCCGGGATCAAGCCGATCATCGGCATGGAAGGCTATATCGTCGCCGAACTCGCGCTTTGGGCGCGACGCCAAAGCCGACCGCCAATCGTTTCACCAACTGCTGCTGGCGAAAAACGAGACCGGCTACAAGAACCTGCTCAAGATCGCCAGCGCTGCTCAGCTTGAGGGCTATTACTATCGCCCGCGCGTTGACCGCGAATTTCTGGCGGCAGCACAGCGAAGGCCTGGTCGTCACCAGCGGCTGCCTCGCCGGGCATAATCCCGCAGCGATCATGGAAGGGCGCGAAGCTGAAGCCCGCTGACACGATCGACTGGTATCTGCAGACCTTCGGCAAAGAGAATTTCTATCTCGAACTGCAAAACCACGACATCGACGAACTGAAAACGGTCAACAACTGGCTGATCGACATCGGCAGAAAAGACGACGTGCAGTTCTTGGCGACCAACGACGTGCATTACGTGCTTGACGACGACTACGACCCGCACGACACCCTGCTCTGCATCCAGACCAGCGCGCTCAAGAGCGAAGAAAACCGGATGCGGATGACCGACAACAGCTACTTCTTGACCAGTGGCGCACAGATGTGGGACGCCTTCGGTCACATCGATGGCGGATCAGCCACTGCTGAACACGGTCAAAGTCGCCGAGATGTGCGAGATCGACCTCGACCGTAAGGGCTATCACCTGCCCGTCTTCCCCGTGCCGGAGGGCTATCCGACCCCCGGATCATACCTGCGCGCGCTGGCGGAAAAGGGCATCGGCTGGCGCTACGGCAGCCGATGCCGACGACGCCGACCTGCGCGAGCGGCTGGACTACGAACTGGGCATCATCGAGCAGATGGGCTTCGACACCTACTTCCTGATCGTCTGGGATTTGTGCGAGTTCGCCCGCCACGCCGACATCTGGTGGAACGTGCGCGGTTCGGGCGCGGGCAGCATCGTCGCTTACTGCCTCGGCATCACCAACATCGACCCGATTGAAAATCACCTGCTGTTCGAGCGCTTCCTCAACCCCGGTCGTGTCAGTATGCCCGATATCGACCTCGACTACCCCGACGACCGCCGGGGCGAGATGATCAACTACGCGGCACGCAAGTACGGCGAGGATAAAGTCGCGGCGATCATCACCTTCGGGACGCTGGGCGCGAAAGCCGCCGTCCGCGACGTGGGGCGCGCGCTCAATGTCGATCTGACGCTGGTCAACCAAGCCGTCCGCTTGATCCCGACCGAGCCGAAGCAAAAGCCGGTCAAAGTTTACGTCGAGGACAACCCCGAACTCCAGCAGATGTACAACTCGATGCCGGAAATCAAGCAAGTGATCGACACGGCGGCGGAACTGCAAGGCATCAGCCGCCACGCTTCGACTCACGCGGCGGGCGTGATCATCGCCGACCGTCCGCTCAGCGAATACCTGCCGCTGCATCGCCTGACCAAAGCCAGCACCAACGACGACGGCGAAGAAGGCGGTGCGATGACGCTGCGGCAGGTCACGCAGTTCCCGATGGAAACCTGCGAGTCGATTGGCTTGCTCAAGGTCGACTTCCTCGGTCTCTCGACACTGACCTACATGCGCCGCGCTTGCGACTTGATCGAGAAGCATCACGGCATCCGCTACGACATGTCGAACATCCCCTACCGACCGAGCGGCGACCCTGAACAAGGATCAGATGCTCAAAGAGACGTTCGAGATGCTCGGACGCGGCGAAACGGTCGGCGTGTTCCAGCTAGAAAGCAGCGGGATGCAAAGTATGCTCCGCGACATGAAGCCGACCAAGTTCGAGCACATCGTCGCCGGCGTGTCGCTCTACCGTCCCGGTCCAATGGACTACATCCCGACCTTCAACAAGCGCCTGCACGAAGAAGAACCGGTCGTCTACCATCACGAAAAGCTGCGCCCGATCCTCGAAGAAACTTACGGGATCATGGTTTATCAGGAACAGATTATGCGCGTCGGGCGCGAGTTGTTCGGCTACTCGCTCGGCGAAGCCGACCTGATGCGTAAAGCGGTGTCGAAGAAGAAGAAAGAAGACCTGCTCAAGCACCGCGAGATTTTCATCGAGCAGGGACCCGAATCACGGCGTCGGTGCCGATGCCGCCGGAAAAATCTTCGATGACATCGAATTCTTCGCCAACTACGGCTTCAACCGCGCTCACGCCAGCGATTACGCCGTCATCACCTGCCAGAGCGCTTTCCTCAAGACGCACTACCCCGCCGAATACATGGCGGCGCTGCTGACCGTCTACTTCGACGACGCGGGCAAGGTGACGACCTTCCTCGCCGAATGCAAGCGCCTGAATATCCCGATCCTGCCGCCGGACGTCAACTACAGCCAGCTTGACTTCGACATCCAGACGCAGGATGACGGCGCGAATGGCACTCGACGCGGCGTTCGCTTCGGCATGGCGGCAATCAAAAACGCTGGCGTCGGCGCGCTCCAGCACATCATCGCCGAGCGCGAAGCCAACGGCGCATTCACCGGGCTCGAGGATTTCTGCACCCGGCTTGACCTGCGCGTCGTCGGCAAGCGCACGGTCGAAAGCCTGATCAAAGTCGGCGCGCTCAAGAGCATGGGCAACCGCAAGCAGTTGATCGCCGCGCTCGACCGGCTGATGAGCTTCAGCGGCGACCATCACAAGGCGAAAGAAGTCGGGCAGATGGGCTTGTTCGGCGAAGCGCTGGACACGATGGACAACCTGCTGCTCAACCTGCCGACCGTCACCGAAGAAGTCACCCAGCGCGAGATGCTCAACTGGGAGAAGGAACTGCTCGGCTTGTACATTTCCAGCCACCCGATTGATCCGCTGATGGAGCAGCTGCGCGGACAGCCAATCACCAGCACGCTCGAACTGAAAGCGGAAGACGCCCGCGACGAAATGCCGGTGACGTTCGTCGGCTTGATCGCGGCGCTGCGCAAAATCCCGACCAAGAACCACGACATGATGTGCGTCGCCACGCTCGAAGACCGCTTCGGCACCATCGACGCGGTGCTGTTCCCGCGTACGTGGGCAAAGTTCATGGAAATGATGGTCGACGGCGCAGTCGTCAAGGTGATGGGCAAGCTCGACCTCAAGCGCATGGATCCGCAGATCATTTGCGAGCGCGTCGAGGATACGATCACCTCAGTAACGAGCGCCGAAGATAACAGTTACAGCCCCATGCGAACCCCCGCCTCGAGCACCGGGTTCGACGACACCGAAAGCATCGGCGACGACTACGCCAGCCACTCGAACGGCAACGGCAGCAGCGCCGAACCGCCCTCGCTCGACGACCTGCCGCTCAGCGGCTACGAGGATGAGTGGTCGGCGCAGCGCCAGCCAGCGCCGCAGCAGATCGACGAGGATCCGCCGCAAATGCTGCGCGTGCGCTTCATCCGCAACGGCGACGACGCCCACGACCGGCGGCGTTTGGAGCACCTGATCGGCACGATCAAGTCCTATCACGGGCGCGACCGCTTCGAGATCGTGATCGTCACGCACGACGTCGATACCCACTTGATGGAGTTCCCGCACCTGACGACGAACTACTGCCCGGCGCTGATCGAGGAAATTGAGACCTTTAAGAATGTTAAAGTTGTTCCTCGCGCTGGCGTTTCGTAAGCGACGCTGTAAAATACAGGCGCACAATCTAGCCATTGGGAGCAAACGTTCGTGAAACGAATTGCGGTGATGACCAGCGGGGGCGATTCGCCGGGGATGAATGCGGCTATCCGTGCGGTGGTACGTACCGGCATGGAAACGGGTATGGAAGTTTACGGCGTTCGTCAGGCGTATACCGGTCTGATTAACGGCGATTTTGAGCTGCTGACCAGCGTCGAAGTCAGCGGCATTTTGCAGCGCGGCGGCACGATCCTCCAGACCGCTCGCAACGACGAATTCCGGACAATTCAAGGACAGCGGCGCGCCCTGCGCCGGTTGAACGAAAAAGGGGTCGAGGCGCTGGTCGTGATCGGCGGCAACGGCAGCTTGACCGGCGCGCTGGCGCTGCACAATCTCGGCTTTCCGACGATTGGCATTCCCGGCAGTATCGACAATGACATCTACGGCACGGACATGTCGATTGGCGTCGATTCGGCGCTCAATACGATCCTCGACGCGCTCGACCGCCTGCGCGACACGGCATCGTCGCACCAGCGCGCCTTCCTGATCGAGGTCATGGGGCGCAACTGCGGCTATCTGGCGCTGATGGGCAGCATCCTCGGCGGCGCTGAGATCGTGGTGACGCCGGAGCGCGAGGTGTCGATGGAAGAAGTCAAGAAGTCGCTCGAAGACGCTTACGTGCGCGGCAAATCGCACGCTATCGCCGTGATCGCCGAGGGCGCGCCCTACAAAGTCACCGACCTTGCCGAGTTCCTCAAGAAAAGCGGCGACGTAGGCTTTGAAATCCGGCTGACAATTCTAGGGCACATCCAGCGCGGCGGCAGCCCGTCGGCGTTCGACCGCCTGCTGGCGACGCGGATGGGCGTCAAAGCGGTTCATGCCATCGAGGAAGGCGTCTCCGGGCAGATGGTCGCGGTCAGCGGGCGCGAGATGAAGACCATCCCGCTGGAAGAAGCGGTCAGCCAGCTTCGCCCGATCGGCGACCACTATTTCGAGATGGCGCGCTTCCTATCACGCTAGCAGCGATCAGTTCGTAGGGGCGGGACTAAGTCCTGCCCCTAGCGTGATCCCCAAAGTTCGTCCGACCGGAACGCCACGTCGATCACCGCGCCGGGCTGAAATTGGCTCGTCAGTTGGCGCAGCCCGTTGGCGCGGTCTTGACCGCCTGAATCGCCGAGCAGAATCTCCTCGCAATAGGCGGCGATGTCCTGCACGATCCGCTCAAAACGGTAGTAGACCAGCGCCTCTCCATCGATCTCCGCTGCGCCATAGCCCTGATAAAACGGCGTTTCCTCGTCATGTGGCGACCACTTTCCGCCGAACAAACCGCCGCCCACAAACATCAAGTCGCGCTCTTTAGGGGCGCGGATCAGCGTATCCCAGTCAATGATGAACAAGCGTCCATCGTCGGCAATCAGCAAATTGCCCGCATGTAAGTCGGCGTGGCAGAGAATCAACGGAAGTGACCGCGCCGTTGAGCGACGCTGCGAGTGCTGCCGCCCGCGCGACGAATTCGCTCGATCAATCGTGCGCTTGCCGCGCAGAAACGCCGCCAGTTCTGCAGCAATCGAATCTGTGAACGACTCCGTTTCGACCAGCGTCATGAACCGCTTGACCAGCCCGCGCCACTGATCGGAATAGGTTTCCCGCTGGATGTGGTCGGTCACCGCAGGCGGCATGACTGCCGCATGAATCGCTTTAAGGGCGCGCCCAAATTCCACCCACTGTTGATCGGTCAGGTCAAGCTGGTAACCGTCGCGCCCCTCGACAAACGGTGAAACGGTCAGTCCAAAGTCAGGCAGACTCGCCCAAAGCTGCTGATCTTGGGTCGCAATCGGCGCGATCACCTGCCTGATGCCCTGATCGTAGAGCAGCTTGGGCACAAGGATCGTCGTCTCGTCAAAGCTGCCGCCGCGCAACTTGACAAAGTAGGGAGTCGCGTCGTCGCCGACCGCGCGATAAACCGCCGTATTGCGATCCGCGCCCAACGGCAGGAACGTCAATTGAGCGACACTCAACCCATACTGATCGCGCAGGCAGGCGGTAATTTCGGCGTCGTCGATGTCCGGTTTTTCGAGCATATCAACCTCACTCCTTCCTCCTCGCCACGAAGTGGCAAAGGCGAGCTATGGTCAGCGCGACTCGCTTGGACGCTATTCCTCCGCGTCGATGCCCACATCGGCGATGCGCGCGTGAACTAAGCCGACCAACGCCATCGTCGGCACGCGCAAGTCCATGCCCCGCTGCCCCGCGCTGATCAGGATGTGCTGGTGTTCGGTCGCGGGTTGGTCGAGGAATACCATCCAGTTCTTGTGCGTCAGCGCCAGCGCGCTAATCCCGCCGACCTTCAGCCCGGTCAGCGCTTCGGCATCCTTGTGCGTCGCCATCTTGATCTTTTTCTCGCCCGCGACCGCCGCCAGCGCCTTCAGGTTCAGGTGACGGCTCGCCGCCAGCATCACGAGGAACGGCTTACCGCTCCGCTTCCGGCTGCGCGACCAGCGTCTTGTAGACCAGAAACGGCGGCACGCCCAACACCTCGGCGATCACCTCGGCGTCGCGCAGATCGTCGGGATATTCGACCAGTTCGTAGGGAATTTTGTTCTGCTCCAGCAGGCGCATGGAGTTCAATTTCGCTGGCATTCGTCCTCGTCCTTGGTAGACTCATCTAGATTTCGTATTCAGTTGCAGGAAGCCGCCTTCATGAAGATCATCGCTCTTTCGTCCGATGCCCCCGGCGTCACCGAAGATCAATTCGTGCCGCATCTCCAAGCCGAAGCCCGCCAAGCATGGGCGTTGATCCAGTCCAACGCGCTGCGCGAGATTTACTTTCGCGCCGACCAGCCCGACGCCGTGCTGATCTTCGAGTGCGACAGTGTCGATGAAGCGCGCGACTTGTTGGCAACGCTGCCGCTCGTGCGCGCCGGATTGATCACCTTCGAGTTGATCCCGCTAGCGCCCTACCCCGGTCTCGCGCGGCTGTTTGCCGAAGCATAGAACTGACCTCACCCCTAAATCCCCTCTCCATTACATGGCGAGGGGACTTAAAGACTCGCTTCTTGCTCCCCTCTCTACGTAGTGGAGAGGGGTTGGGGGTGAGGTTAATTCGTTCAGTTTTTCATTCGACCTTGTAGCGCTTGAGTGCTTGCCGACCGATCAGCCCCGGCGCGATCAGGTTCACCAGCAGGATCAGCCGGTCGAAGGGGCGCAGGATGGCGCTTCTCGCGCGGCGTTCGGTCGCCGCGACGATCCCGTCGGCGACCTGCTCCGGCGTCATCGTCGGCAGCTTGGTCGCGCTGGCGGCTGACTCCAGTCGCGCCGAGCCGGTTCTGGTGAAACTCCGAATCGGTCACGCCAACGATCAAGTCCGTCACGGTGATGTGGTCCGGCTCGAACTCTAGGTTCAGCGAGCGGGCGAGACTGCTGACAAACGCTTTGCTCGCGCCGTAAGCGGCGGTGTAGGGCGCTGCCGTCTGGCTGGCGACCGACGAAACCAGCACGATCTGACCGCCGCCGCTCTGGCCGCAGCGCTGGAACCGCCGCGCGGATGCTGTGGAGCACGCCCTCGACGTTGGTGCGCAGCAGCGTTTCGAGGTCGTGCCAGTCGGCGTCGATCAGCGATCCACGCAAACCGACTCCGGCGTTGGCGACCAGCACATCCAGCCGACCGAAGCGCGCAACCGTCTGATCGACTGCCGCGTGCATGGCATCGGCATCGGTCACGTCGGCGGGGATCGCCAAGCACTCACCGTGTGGATCAGGCAGCGCGGCGATCTTGGCTTCGAGTTTCGCCAACTTCTCCGCCCGGCGCGCGGTCACCGCGACGTGCGATCCACGCCGAGCGAACGCCAGCGCCGTCGCGTAGCCGATACCGCTCGATGCTCCGGTAATCAAGACGACTTGAGTCAATTCATGCGCCTTACGCGCTCTCAACCAGATAAGTTTGCAGCCCCGGCGTCAGCAGCGCCAAGATTTGCTCGGTCAGCCGTGCCGCTGGAATTTTACGCCCCGCCCGCGACCACTGAAAGATCGATCCCCAGATCGCCCAACTGGTCGTCATGGCGATCCAGTCCAGCATCTCCGGGTCGGTGCCAACCTCCGCCGACCGTTTCAGCCACCCGGTCAGCGTCTCGGCGACCATCGCCCGCACCTGCATGATCATCATCGCCTGCTCGCTGGCGGTGTGAATCGGCGCGCAGTGACCGACAAACTCGCCCACGAAAGCGCAGGTCGTCAAGATTAAGCCACGCAAGCCGGGCAAAGTCAATTGGAGCGTGTCCGGCAGCGTCGTGTCAAGCTGTTCGCGAAACATTTCGCGCGCCGTATAGTCCATCAGCGCGTGCTTATCCTCGAAATGCGCGTAGAAGGTCGCCCGGTTGACTTCAGCGCGCGCCGCGATGTCCTGCACCGTGATGCTGCCGAGCGGTTTCTCGCCCGCGAGATCCATCAGCGCGTGCTGGAGCAACCCGCGCGTCCGCTTCACACGCGGGTCGATTTTTGCCTCGTTGACCAACATTTTCGCCTCTTTGTCGCTTATCCAACAAATTCGCAAGCTTGTTGGTTGAACTGTACTTGCTTCACGCCTACGATTTTAGCAACAAGTGACGGAAAAGCAACATTTGACGGATTTACAGGAGCCAACCAAGATGAACACCGCAATCTGGATCGTCCAAATCGTCGTCGGGCTGATGTTTTTTATGGCGGGGATTATGAAGCTGACGCAGCCAATCGACAAACTGCAAACGCGCATGGCGTGGATCGAGTCGATCCGCCCGCGTAATCTCGTGCGGGTGATTGGCTTGCTGGAAGTTCTCGGTGCGCTGGGCTTAATTCTGCCCGCCGCCATCGGGGTTTTGCCGATCCTCACGCCGCTGGCTGCCGCCGGGCTGGTCGTGACGATGCTGGGCGCGCTGGGGCTGCACGTCCAACGACATGACGCCTTCGCCCAAGCCGCACCGTCGATTGTCCTGCTGGCGCTAGCGCTGTTCGTCGCTTACGGACGCTTCGTCGCCGTGCCGCTGGTGTAGGGGTGATGCCGCGCCGGAGCATGATGCTCCGGCGCGCTTTCTATGACTTTGACGTCTGCCCTAACAAGCCAGACTCAAACAGCATTCGCGCCGTTTCCAACTCAACAGAAACGCTGCCCGGTCGGAGTTGATAGAACTGGCACTCCAAGCCGATCACGCGCCCATCTTCAGCTTTGATCAAATGAAAATCTCCCGGCGTATCAGCCTCAATCGGCGAGAGATATGCCATCTTCTCAGGGTCATCGAACCATACGATCAATGAATTGTCGGTCGGGTCAAAACGAATGCTTATTTTGTCCATACCGTCTTACCCTCCTTCATCATATTTGCACCGACTCGCGGTAGACGCCGAAGACCTCGCGCATCACGTCCACGATCTCGCCGAGAGTCGCATAACACCGCGCCGCATCGAGCAGATAGGGCATCACGTTATCCGTCCCTTCGCATGCGCCTTTCAGGGCATCGAGCGACTGCCCGACCGCCTCGTTATCGCGTTCGAGCCGCAACCGCGCCAGCCGCGCGATCTGCCGCTGGTAACCCTGCGGATCCATCGCCAAGATCGGAATCGCGGGCGGGTCTTCGCTGACGTACTCATTGACACCGACGATCACGCGCTGGTGCTGGTCAATCTCCAACTGATTGCGATAGCTGGCGTCGGCGATCTCCTGCTGGAAGAAGCCCGCTTCCAACGCCGGAATCACGCCGCCCAGTTTATCGATCTGGCGGAAGTAAGCGTAAACTTCGCGCTCGGTCTGGTTGGTCAGCGCTTCGACGAAGTAGCTGCCGCCCAACGGATCGACCGTATTGGCGACGCCGGTCTCCTCGGCGATCACCTGCTGGGTGCGCAGCGCCAGCGTGACGGCGTGCTCGCTGGGCAGCGCCAGCGCCTCATCCATGCTGTTGGTGTGCAGCGACTGCGTCCCGCCCAGCACCGCCGCGAACGCCTGAAGCGCCACGCGGATCAGGTTGACTTCCGGCTGCTGCGCGGTCAGGCTGACGCCCGCCGTCTGGCAGTGGAAGCGGCAGAGCCACGAGCGCGGGTCGGTCGCGCCGAAGGTTTCGCGCAGCTCACGCGCCCAGATCCGCCGCGCCGCCCGCAGCTTGGCGACTTCCTCGAAGAAATCGTTGTGGACGTTGAAGAAGAAGCTCAGGCGCGGCGCGAATTCGTCGATCTTCAGCCCGCGTTCCAGCGCCCAGCGGACGTATTCCAGCCCATCCGCCAGCGTGAAGGCGAGTTCCTGCACGGCGGTGCTGCCCGCCTCGCGGATGTGGTAGCCGCTGATGCTGATCGTGTTCCACTGCGGCAGATGCGCGCGTCCCGTACTCGACCGTATCGGTGACCAGCCGCATCGAGGGCGCGGGCGGGAAGATGAACTCCTTCTGCGCGGTGTACTCCTTGAGGATGTCGTTTTGCAGCGTCCCGCGCAGCTGATCCATCGGCACGCCCTGTTTCTCGGCGGCGGCGATGTAGAACGCCCACAAGATCGCCGCCGGGCTGTTGATGGTCATGCTGGTCGAGACTTCGCCCAGCGGGATGCCGTCGAACAGAATTTCCATGTCCTTGAGCGAACTGACGGCGACGCCGCACTTGCCGAACTCGCCCAGCGCTTCGGGCGCGTCGGTGTCGTAGCCCATCAGCGTAGCGAGGTCGAAGGCGACCGACAAGCCGGTGTTGCCCTGCTCGATCAGGTACTTGTAACGGGCGTTGGTCTCCTCCGCCGTGCCGAACCCGGCGAACATCCGCATCGTCCACAGCCGACCGCGCTGCCCGGTCGCGTGAATGCCGCGCGTGAACGGGTACTCGCCGGGAAAGCCGAGGTCGGCGAGGTAGTCGATATCGGCGACGTCCAGCGGCGTGTACAACCGCTCGACCGGGACGCTCGACTGCGTCATGAATTCCTTTTGCTGGCGACGCTCCGGCATCCGCTTGAGGGTCGGATCGAGCGTCTGTTCGCGCCACGCCTGCCGCGCGGCAATCAACTTATTTTTGTCAAAAGTCATTTTTCGCGCTCCTGTGCTTACATTGATTATAACAGGATGCGAAAAAGCAGCATTAGGCACGACTCGAACAGAAGCCTCACACAAGTCAGCTCGCACACGCTTAAGGGCTAGTTTCTCTCAACAACGTCTAAATAATTCAGCGCTGGCAGCGTGGTAAAATGGATTCATTCTGAAATGATCGTTCCAGAATCACATACGTTGGGTCAAAGAGAGCGCAGCCTACAATGACAGCAGTTCCGCCAGTGGTTTCCGGTGGTTTACCCATCGTCGGGCACCTTTTCGAAATGCTCAGGGATCGAGAAGGTCTGTTCAAGCGCGGCTACGCGGAACACGGCGATTTATTTAGCATGAAGCTCGGTCCGCAGCAGGTACTGGTGATCACGGGCGCGGAGTACAACCGCCAGTTCTATACCGAGACCGACAAAACCCTGAATATGCAGGACGGCTATGGCTTCTTGAAGGAAGCGATTGGCGAGGTGCTGTTCACCGCCAGCCCGGAAGCCTACTACAATCAACGTCCCGCGCTGCAAGAAGTCTTCAAGCGCGAGCGCATGGTCAGCTACATCGACGCGATGAACGTCGAGGTGCAGAGCTGGCTCGACTCGCTCGGTCAGTCCGGCGAGATCGACATCACGCAGGCGATGCTGCGGCTGACGCAGCGCGTCGCTGGACGCGCTTTAATCGGACCGAACTACGCTGAAGAACTCGGCGAGGAATTCTGGAAAGAATACGGCGCGATCAGCGCCTCGCTCGACCCGGTGCTGCCGCCGACGCTGCCGCTGCCCAAGTTCCGGCGGCGTGATCAAGCGAAGAAGAAGATTCACGAAACACTCTCCCGTTTGATCGACGAGCGCCGCGCGCATCCCGACCGCTACGACGATTTGATCACCACCTTGCTGACGACACCGCTCAAAGACGGCTCGATCCTGCCGGACGAGACCATCGTCACTATGTTCATGGGCTTAATCTTCGCGGGGCATGAGACGACGGCGGGACAAGCCGCATGGCTGATCGCCCTGCTGTTGCAGCACCCGGCTTACCTCGAACGGGTCAAAGCGGAGATCAAGGCGCAGGTCGCCTACGGTCACGCCATCGACGCGGGCGTCTTGAGCAGCCTTGAACAGATCTACTGGGCGATTGACGAGACGACCCGGATGCGCCCCTCCGCTGACGTCCAACTACGCACCGTGACCACGCCGATCACCGTCGGCGAGTACGAGATTCCGGCGGGCTGGCGGATGATGGTCAGCGGCGCGACTTCGCACTTCCTGCCCGACGTGTTCGAGAACCCGGATCAGTTCAACCCGCTGCGCTACTCGCCGGAGCACAACGAAGGCAAGAACCCGTTCGCCATCATCGGTTTCGGCGGCGGCATTCACAAATGCACGGGCATGAACTTTGCCAAGAACGAGATGGCGGTGATCGCGGCGCGGCTGTTCCAGCAGTTCGAGATTCGAACTGCTGAGCGACGAGATTCACGTCGTCGCCGGGAACGGCGCGAACCATCCGTCGGAAGTTCGCGTACGCTATCGCCGCAAGCCGCTGAGCGCGCTCACCGACGCCGCGACTATCAGCGAAGCCGTCGCCGGAGGCTGCCCGCACATCCAGCAGCAGGTCGCGTCCGAGTCCGGCGCGTAACCACGCTATGCAATAACGTGCAGGGGCGCACCATTGTGTGCGTCCCTGATTTTATCCCCGCCGCCAGACCATGCTAAAACTGATCGGCAGCCCGAAGTATTTCTCCCACTTCGGCTTGACCTTCAGCCACGCCTCGTCGATTAACCCTTCGTCCATCTCCGCCAGCGACAACCCCACCGCCCGCGCCGCCTTGACGTGATCGCTGAGCAGATGCACATAGCTGCGGATCGTGGTCGGCTCGCCGCCTTCGCGCTGATAGTGAGTCGGGACACCCGCCATCAAGAACTGAGGATGAAAGCCAACGATCACGAATGCGCCGCCCGGTTTGATCACCCGCGCAACCTCGGCGTAGAGCGGGCGCAGATCGGGCAGGTGCTCATCCGCCAGCGACTGCGTGCACAGGTCGTAGCTCTCGGCCGGCAAGTCCGGTATCGGTCACATCAGCGACGGTCAGCGAGCGATAAATGCCCTTGCTCCGCGCCACTTCGAGCATCTGAGGCGTCAGGTCAACGCCATCAATTGGCGCAGTCGTCCGCGCTTTGAGCCACGCACCGATCCGCCCGGTGCCGCAGGCGAGGTCGAGGATTTGCCCCGCCGCCGCCCATTCGACGGTCGTCACCCGCTCGAACAGGCGTAAATCCATCTCGTCTTGCACGACCTGCTCGTAATTGCGCACCCACTCGCCGTAGCCCTGCTGCACATCCACAATCGGATAGTGGCGCTTGTCGTAAATCCCGTGATCCATCACTATCACCTAATTAGCTCACAAATGGTCATAATAGTCTACAACACGACTTAAAGGAAAGGAAGAACCGAACTAAACCGCCAAGACGCCAAAATCGCCAAGTAAAAACTCTTTGGTCTTTCTTGGCGTACTTGGCGTCTTGGCGGTTCAAATGATCTTGTCAGATGTTCGGCGTCGGGCGATTTGTTGTAAGATACGGCTATGACTGAGCGCAAGCGCATCACGCACCAATTCATGCAAGCCGTCGGCAGCGATCCGCTGGTGCGCGTACTCGTCCCGGCGCTGCTGCTGGTCGGCGTGTTCTGGGCGGGCTGGCAGGTATTCGTCGGCGACTGGCTCGAATTCGCGCTGTCGGCGATCAGCGTTGCGCTGCTGGTCGTGCTCGCCGTCTCCGAGCGGGTGCAGCGCCGCGTCCTGCGCCAGCCGTTCAACCGCCAGCACGCCGTCAGCATCGGCATGGCGTGGGTTTTCGGCGCGCTCTGGCTGATCACTCTGCGGCTGCTGATCGGGTCGCCGCTGTGGGGCAAGGACAGTCAGGAGACCTACTTCACGCTGATCCTGCTGATCGCCTTCACGTGGATGTTTCTGCGCTCGCTGCTGATCCTGCTGCCGCCTTTCTATCAGCGTTTTTCTACCGGCATTCCGCTCTGGGAGCAGGTCTTGCTGGCGATTAACGAGGTGATCGCCGCCGGGCTGCTGGCGACTTTCGGCGCGAGCGCGCTCGTCCATCTGCTCCAGCCCGCCGTCTTTACGACCCGCTTCAACGTCACCTACGTGGCAGGTCTGGGCGCTGCCATCCTGATCTACTACTTCGGGATGCAGATCATGTGGATTCAGCGCTGGAACGACTGGATCAGCCGCAGCGAGGTCTGGATTCGGCTGGCGCGGCTGATCGCGCCGCTGCTGCTGATCGTGACGACGATGGTGCTCATCCGCCACTTCCTCGACCACGCCGACGCCGCGCACCGCCGACCTGCTCGGCAGTTCCGACTTCGATCTGGCGATCCTCGCGCTCGCCCCGGTGATCTGGCTGCTGGTGCTGGTCAGCGTGATCATCGCCTACACCAGCGGGCGCGGCTTGCGTCAGCGCTTCCTGCCCGACCTGCTGCTGGAACGACTGCCCCAGCGGATCGCCAATTTCCTGCGCTCGATCTCGGACATGGACATGCTGCTGATCATCGGCGTGCTGGGGACGCTGATCCCGGTCTATCTGGTGCTGTTCGGCGACACCGGCGGCGTGATCGGCTCGCTGCGCGTGCAGATTTTGCAGCGCGGCAGCGCCCTGATCGAAACGTCCGAGCAGGCGCTGGCGCTGCTGTTCGCCATCCCCTTCTACCTGCTGATCGTGGCGCTGCTGGCGCTCTACGGCATCGCCATCAGCCAGCAGACGCTCTCGGCGCAGCAGCGCGACGAACTGGTCGCCAAGCTGCCGGTCGGCTTCCTGATCGTGCTGATCATCACGCTCTACCTGTTCGCCATCCCCTTCAGCCAAGTGCTGACCGAGGGACGGCTGCCGCAACTGCCGCAGGATTTGGGGCGCATCCTCCTGTTCAACATCTTGATCCCGCTGATCCTGCTCTACGCCCACTACTTTATCCTGATCCGCCAGCCCTATTCGCGCGGGCAGAACCGCTGGCGCGAGCGTCAAAATCAGCACTACAGCACCGAACTTACCAGCATCGACCGGCGTATCCGCAGCCTCAACGACGAGATCGCCCGGCTTGATCAGCGCTGGCAAGCGATTCAGCCCGGCGACGCGCAGCGGGTCGAGACGCTTTACCATTACGTCCAGATCAACGGCTTGCGCGACGACCTCAACATGCAGCGCTTGCAGGTCGTCTCCGACCGGCAGCAGTTGGCGGAGCTTTCGGAAGCGCCGGTCTCGATCACGATTGCGCGGCTGCCCGTGCGCGTCGTCAGCATCGGCATACCGCTGCTGCTTGGCGATGCAAATCTACCAGTGGGCGGTGCTCAACAACGGCTTGCGCGAGATCGTCAACAACCCGAATATCACCATTTTCGAGTTCTTTCGCGCCATCCTGCGCCAGACTCAGTTTTAAGAACAGCCTACGGTTGTGTTAAGAGCTTTAAGGTCATGTGAAATTATGTTAAGATACGCAGCATTATATGGCATACAAAGACCCCAGAAACCAATGAATCCACAACCAGAAACGCTCATCGAAGCGCTGCAAAATCAGTTACAGCCGGTCGAACCGGGCGACACGATGGCGGAAGCCGGACGTAAAGCGCTGCTGGGCGACCTCGTTAGAATGCTTCAGCACGAAGCGGGCAGCCGCACCGGCGAGGACATCGAGGACGTTCACGACATGCGGGTCGCGACCCGGCGGATGCGCAGCACCCTGCGCCTGCTCGCCACTCACTTCAAGCCGAAAGCGATCAAGCCGATCCAGCGACAGCTTCGCAAGCTCGCGCTGGTGCTCGGCGCGGTGCGCGATCTCGACGTGTTGATCAAGAATGTCAGCGATTATCAGGCGACGCTCGACGAAGATCACCGCGCCGACCTTGAGCCGGTCATCGTCCTGCTCGAAATTGAACGCAGCAAAGCCCGCCACGACCTGATCCGGACGCTCGACAAGAAGAATTATCAGCGCTTCATCGACGAGTACAGCGCTTTCGTGACCAAACCCGGCAAAGGCGCGGTCGCCGTCGAAACCGACGACGCGCAGCCCTATCAGGTGCGGCATCTGCTGCCGATGCTGCTGTTCGAGCATCTCGCCGCCGTACGCGCCTACGATCAAGTGCTAGCGGAAGCCGACGATCTGACGCTGCACGCGCTGCGGATCGAGTTCAAGCGGCTGCGCTACGCCGTGTCGATCTTCGCCGACGTGTTGGGCATCGGGATCACCGAATTCACCGAGGAATTGAAGGCGATTCAGGATCATCTCGGCGACCTGCACGACATCGGCGCAGCCGATGATCGGCTCAGCGAGATCGCCAACCAACTCGATCCCGAAGCGCAGGCGCAGGCGCTCTACGCGCTTCAGGAGTACGTCGATCAGATGGAGCAGAAACGCACCGCACTGCGCGAAGGCTTCGGCGAAGTCTGGCGGCACTTCAACACCAAGACGGTGCAGCGTCAATTGGCATCAGCGCTGGCAGGGTTATAAAACGACCCCACCCCCGACCCCTCCCCGAATTCAAGGAGGGGAGAGTACCTCGTCCGTTTCGGGCGGAGATGACGATGTTTAGCTATGGATTGACCCAACTAAGGATTTCTAAATACACTCATATCGTGTGCGTTCTTAGCATGAAGCTCAGATGGTAGGGGCAGAACTGAGTTCTGCCCCTACGTGCATAATCGCCTTTTCATCACCCGATACCCCCACACCACCCCATAGCTCGCGACCAGCCCGACCGCCGGATACGCGGGCAGATAATAGCGCTGCCACTCCAGCGGCGTGAGCAGCGCCGTCGTCGCCAGCATCGCCAGCACCCACACGCCGATCAGCCAGCGAGTCGCGCCAGCGACCGCCCGATCCCGCCAGAGCGCCACCAACCCGGCGATCAGCAGCGCCAGCAGCACCAACCCGCCGACCAGCGATCCGCCGAGACTAACGCCATGCCAGATCGACGCCTCGTAGCGCGCGATCTGGTCGCCGATGTAGCCCTGCCACGCCGGGATCTCGTAATACTGCGGCTGCGCGACGAACACCTGTCGGAAGAAGCCGCCGAGCGCCGCGCCGGGATCAGCATAGCCGCCGAACGCTTCGGTTTGCCCTTGCAGCAGGTCAGCCCGCAGGTCGAGGACAGTGCTCGCGCGGGCAATGGGATCGCCCCACCACACCGGGTTAAGCGCGTAGAACACGGCGAGAGCTAGGACAGCGGCGACGAGGAGCAATAGCCAGCCTCGCAAAACCTCACCCACCGTCCCCCTCTCCACTGCATAGCGAGGGGGAGATGAAGCAGCGTTGGTTTCTCCTCGTAGGGGCGCAGCGTGCTGCGCCTGTTCTAGGGGCACGATATATCGTGCCCCTACGCCGACTATCCATTTCATGATGCGGATACAGCGCGCACGCGGCGAATACCGCGATCACCGTGAAGGCGGACGTATGCTTGCTGGCGAGCGCCAGCCCCGCCGCGCCGCCGAGCAGGATCGCCGTCCACCACGCGCGTTTTTGCAGCAGGTAGACGCCCGCCAACACCGCCAGCAGCGAGAAGGCGATCAGCCCGCCTTCCATCATCGCGCGACGACCATCGAGCAGCAGCGGCGGACAGAGGGCGTAATAGGCGGCGGCGAGATAGGCGACCGGTCGCCCGCCGAGCGTTCGACCGAGCGCGAAGATTACGAACACGCCCGCCACCAGCAGCAGTGCCGACGGCACGCGGCTGACTTGCAGCAGCGCGTCGCTTGGCGCGTGGTTGGTTGTCTGGTTGTAATTCCAGTCCGCGCCCCAGTCCCACTGCTCGTTGATCTGATCGACCGTGAAACCGTCCAGATGCCACGCCAGCCCGATCAAGTCCTTGTTGACCGTGCCGTTGAGCAGGCGCAGGTCTTGCTCCTGCGCGCTGATCGGCGGATCGCGGTAGCGCAGGCGGTCGAGGTCGCCTTGTAGGAATTGGTAAGCGTAATCACGGCTCATGAAGATCTGAGTGGCTTCGTCGCCGTGAAAGGGGACGAGCGGCGTCCCGGCGATGACGTAGCCGACGAGAATCAGGATGAAAAGAAAGTCAAAAAAGCAGTACCGGGTACTGAGCGCTGAGTGCTGAGGGAAAAGACGGTTAGGCAAAGGAGCAGGCTCTCAAGTAGCGTAAACCATCACCACTGCCGGGTACGCAGATTTTCGATTTCGTCGTAGTGCGTATCACGGCTGATCAAAATGCAGTCATATTGCAGCGTCAACGCGGCGATCCAAATATCATTCTCTGGAATAGGGCGACCTTTGAGTCGCAAGGCATACTTGATCTGCCCATATGCATCGCCTGTACCGGCATCCGAATTCAAGATTACGCGCGCTGCGGCGAAGGTGGCAACCGTTTGTCGATTTTCCTCCGGGCGTCCTGATTTATAGGCACCGTAATAAAGCTCACCGATCACAACCGCCGGGACAAAAATGTCTTCTTCATTTTCCAGCAGTTTGAGCAGGTCTGTGTCTCTTTGTTGCAGCGCGATTACGGCATTCGTGTCGAGCAGCAGCTTATTCCCAGCCACCCCAATCGATCCTCTCGCAATCTTCCTCGATTGCCCGGCTCATCTCAGCTAAATCCTGCTTGCCAAACATTCCGGCGGACGCTATCAGGCTTTTACCGCTTTCACCTCGTATCTGCGGCACATTCGCCAACAGTCGCGCATAGTGCAAAAGACGCTGCAAGCGCTCATCATCCAAGTGCTGGACTTGTTCTAGCAAGGCTCGCTCATAAACTTGATCCGTCATTTCGCCACCTCATCCTAGCCCAAAGCGGCAATTCTTCCGCCTCAGTACTCGGTACTTTCTTACGTCAGCGTGATCAGCAGCTTGTTCTGCTCGACCGACTGCCCCGGCTGCGCGCTGATGCGCTGGACAACGCCGTCACGCGGCGCTTTGAGTTCGTTCTGCATCTTCATCGATTCAAGGATGACGAGCGTTTGCCCCTTCGCCACCTCGTCGCCTTCCGCGACCACGATATCGACGATCAAGCCGGGCATCGGCGACTTGATCGACAGTTCGCCGCTGCTGACGCCCAACTCGCTGCGCCGCTGAGCCAGCAGCAGCGCCCGCTCGTCGAGCACGTCGCCGGTATACAGCCGCCCCTGCATCAGCAGTTCGTAGCTGCCCTCGCGCTCCTCGATCACGACCTCATAGGACTTGTTGTCCATGAGTACCGAGTACAGCGACGGTCCCAGCGTGAGGAAATCGACCTCGCGCGGCTCGCCGTTGACGGTCAGCTCGCCATTCTTCAGAATTTCGATCTCGAAACGGGTATCGTTGATTGTCGTGACGTATTTCATCGGTGAACGCGCTCCCAACGGCTCAGCCACTTCCAGTTGCTCGTGTCGCGCTCATTGCGCGTGACCACTTGCCCCGCCAATTGACGGTTGCGATGCGCGAACAGCGTCGCCGCGATTGCCGCCGTCTCCAATTCGACTTCGGTCGGCGGGACTTCGGAAGTCGTCATGCTGAAGCGTTCTTCGACAAACTTGTTGTCGAACTTCCCGGCGATAAAGCTGAAGCTGTTCAGCAAATTCTGGTGGAAGGGGATGTTGTGCTTGACCCCCATGATCGAGAATTCCCCCAGCGCACGGCGCATCCGCAGCATCGCTTCGGGGCGGTCGTCGCCCCAGCAGATCAGCTTAGCGATCATGCTGTCGTAGTACGGCGTGATGGTGAAGCCGCTGTAGACGCCGCTGTCCACCCGCACACCGGGACCGGTCGGCACGGTCATGGTCGAGATCGTACCAATCGACGGCAGGAAGTCGTTATAGGGGTCTTCAGCGTTGATGCGGCACTCGATTGCCCAGACCTTCGGTTCGAGGAAGCTCTCGGTTGGACCCATCCGCCTACCCCGCGCGATCCGAATCTGCTCTTTGACCAGATCGACGCCGGTCACCAGTTCCGTGATCGGGTGCTCGACCTGCAAGCGCGTATTCATCTCCAAGAAGTAGAAATTCTTGTCCTTGTCGACCAGACACTCAATCGTCCCAGCGTTGACGTAACCGCAGGATTCCGCCGCGCGGATCGCCATCTCGCCCATGCGCCGCCGCAAGTCGGCATCGACGAACGGACTGGGCGACTCCTCGACCAGCTTTTGATGCCGCCGCTGGATCGAACACTCGCGTTCGCCGAGGTGGATCGTGTTGCCGTGGGTATCGGCGAGAATTTGAAACTCGATGTGCCGCGCACTTTCCAACAGCTTTTCGAGATAGACCCGCCCATCGCCGAAGGCGCTTTCGGCTTCACGCCGGGCGATAGCCAGCGCTCCGGGCAAATCTTCCTCGCGCTGGACGGCGCGCATCCCTTTGCCACCGCCGCCCGCTGCCGCTTTGACCATAATCGGGAAGCCGATCTGCTGAGCGATAGCGAGGATATCCTCGTCGCGCAAACCCGGCTCCGTCCCCGGCACGACCGGGACGCCCGCTTTCTTGACCGTCTCGCGCGCAACCTGCTTGTCGCCCATCAAAGCGATAGCGCTCGGCGGCGGTCCGATGAAGATCAAGCCGTCGTCGAGCACCGCTTGGGCAAAATCCTCGCGCTCGGACAGGAAGCCGTAGCCGGGGTGGATCGCGTCGGCACCGGAGCGCCGCGCCGCTTCGAGGATGTGGTCGATGTTGAGATAACTGTCGCGCGGTGACGGCTGACCGATGTAGACGGCTTCGTCGGCGTAGCGGACGTGCAAGCTGGTGCGGTCGGCTTCGGAGTAGACCGCGACCGTAGCGATTCCCAATTCCCGGCAGGCGCGGATCACCCGGACGGCGATTTCGCCCCGGTTGGCGATCAGCACTTTCTTGATTTGCGTTTGCGATTGTTCGAGCATCATCGCAGTTCCTTCGTTCGGTAAAAAAATAATCGTTTCAGGTCGTGTCCGTAAGGGCGTAATATATTACACCCCTACAATACCCCCCTCCAGTTCGCTGCTCTTGTCTCCCCTCTCCCCGCTTGCGTGGGAGAGGGGTAGGGGTGAGGGGCATCTCTTACAGTGGAATATTGCCGTGTTTCTTAGGCGGATTGTTGTCGCGCTTGTTCTGGAGCACTTCCAGCCCGTTGATCAAGCGGGCGCGGGTGTCGCGCGGCTCGATCACGTCGTCGATGTAGCCGCGCTCGGCGGCGACATATGGATTCGCCAGCTTCTCGCGGTACTCGGCGGCAAGCTGCGCCTTGAGCGCCACCGGATCTTCGGCATTCTTGAGTTCGCGCCGGTAGATGATCTCGACCGCGCCTTCCGGTCCCATCACCGCGATTTCGGCGGTGGGCCACGCCAGATTAAGGTCGCCGCGAATGTGCTTGCTGCTCATGACGCAGTAAGCGCCGCCGTATGCCTTGCGAGTCGTCACCGTCAGTTTGGGGACGGTCGCCTCGCAGTAGGCGTAGAGCAGCTTCGCGCCGGACATGATGATCCCGTTGTGCTCCTGCTGCGTGCCGGGCATGTAGCCGGGTACGTCCACCAAGGTGATGATCGGGATGTTGAAGCAGTCGCAGAAGCGGATGAAGCGCGCTGCCTTGTTGCTGGCGGCGATGTCGAGCACGCCCGCCAGAATGATCGGCTGGTTGCCGACAATCCCGACGCTGTGCCCGCCCAAACGGGCGAAGCCAACCACGATATTCGCCGCGTAATCGGCGTGAATCTCGAAGAAGATGCCGTCATCCACGATCCGGTTGATCACTTCTTTCATGTCGTAGGGCTTGTTGGCGTTGTCGGGGATGATCGTGTCGAGTTCGACATCGCCGCGCAGCGGATCATCCTGCGTCGGCACGAAGGGCGGATCTTCCATGTTGTTCTGGGGCAGATAGCTCATCAATTCGCGGATGAGCATCAGCGTTTGCGTTTCGTTCTCGCCGACGACGTGGCAGACGCCACTCTTGCTGGCGTGGACGGATGATCCGCCCAGTTCTTCGAAGCTGACGTCCTCGTGCGTCACCTGCTTGACGACTTCGGGACCGGTGATGAACATGTAGCTGGTGTCCTTGACCATGAAGATGAAGTCGGTCAGCGCCGGGCTGTAAACCGACCCACCAGCGCAGGGACCCATGATCGCGCTGATCTGCGGGATGACGCCGCTGGCGAGCGTGTTGCGCAGGAAGATATCGGCATAGCCGCCCAAGCTGATCACGCCATCCTGAATCCGCGCGCCGCCGCTGTCGTCCAAGCCGATCAACGGCGCGCCGGTCTTGAGCGCCATCTCCATGACCTTGATGATTTTCTGGGCGTGGACGTCGCCGACGCTGCCGCCCATCACCGTGAAGTCCTGCGAGAAGACGTACACCAACCGCCCGTTGACCGTCCCCCAACCCGTGACCACGCTATCGCCTAAGAAACGTTGTTTTTCCAGCCCGAAGTTATGCGAACGATGGGTGACAAAGGCGTCCAATTCGCGGAAGCTGCCCGGGTCAAGCAGGATGTCCAGCCGTTCGCGAGCGGTGTTCCGCCCGGTATCGTGCTGGCGCTTGATCCGATCTTCGCCACCTCCTTCCCGGCTCTGTTCGCGCAGTTCGCGTAATTGGTCAATCTTCTGATTCCCACTCATGAATTCTCTCCGTCGACTGCGCCCGCCGCACCACCGGGCGCATCAGGTAAACCACACCAGCAATAACAACAAGGATGGTCACGACCGTTAGAAAACGCAGCCGGTGTTGATCATAATCGGCACGGGTAAAGACGAACAGTCGCGCCAAGCTGTAGACGACAAACGCAACCAGCGCATAAACCCCCGTGCGCAGATTGCGCGATTGATACCAAGCGACCCGCCACGTCGTCGCCGCAAGAATCACCCCCACGCCAGCGCCGCGACGAACTCCAGCGACGGCACGAGGCTAACTTGAGCGGCGAGCGCGTCCGGCAGCGTCAGCGCGCGATAGGCAGCAATAAACTGAAAAACTGCCAGCGCCGCCGTGATCACCATGACCTGACGTTCGCGCCCAATTGCCCGGCTGGGGAGTTGCTTGGACTTATGCTCAATTTCGGACATATCGCGGGATTATAACACAAGACAGCAGTTAGCTTTTAGCTCTCAGCGGTCAGCATTTTCTTTGCGTCTTGGCGTCTTCGCGTCTTTGCGTTAAATCTTTTCCTTTCTTTTGTCTTTTACCTCGCCGCGATCTCGATCCGTCGCCCGGTCGCGGCGGCAAGATAGCCCGCGTAGATCACCTCGATCACCGCGCGACCGAGCGATCCATCCGACTTCGCCGGACGCCCCTCCGCCACCGCCGCGACGAAATCCTGCACCATCGCCAGATGCCCTGACGTCCAATCCTCATCCGGGATCGGCGTTGTCCAACCCGCGCCGCTGTCGATCTTCTCCATAATGTAGGCATCGCCGAAGACCTTCGCCTCTGGCGTGTAGGCTTCCAGTAGATTATTCGGACTGAGGTTGCACTTGAACTGAGCGTTGCTCAAGAAGATTTCGAGCTTGCTCTCCATGCCGCCCAGCACCGTCTCGGAAGCGTAGACGATCCCGTGCGATCCGTCGCTGAAGGTGATGATCAGCGCCGCCCAGTTCTCGACATCTTCCCAGCCGGTCGCCACGTAGTTGACCTCCGGCGCGGCAATCGTGCTGGTGTCGCCGACTTCGCAGCTGACCGCCAGCGCGCGGATCGGCTGCCCGCTGCGCGCGATCCCTTCCTGCTGCTTGAGATAGAGCATCGCGCCGACCGGGTGCGCGCCCAACTGGATCAGCGCGCCGCCGCCCGCGTGCCGCCACTGGCGCGAGTAGGGCGAGTGCGACCCCTTGTGGCATTCGCCGCCGCGCAGTTCGAGGATCGCGCCGCCGGACTTAGCGATCAACCCGTCCGCTCGACTGATCGACGGGGCGTAGACCCAGTTTTCGCCGTACATCAACTGGACGCCCGCCGCCTGACAGGCGCTGACCATCGCGTCCCCCTCCATGAGCGCTTGCTGGAGCATCGTCTCACGGGGAGTTTCGGCAGGTTTGCTCCCGTCGCTCAAATCCTGTCCAACGTAAGCGGTCAGCGGCTTGGTGCAGATCACGTGTTTGCCCGCTCGCGCTGCCGCCTCGGTGATCTCGCGGTGCAGGCGATTGGGCACGCAGATGTCCACCACGTCGATCTCCGGCAGCGCCAGCAGATCGTGATAATCGGCGAACGAACGCCCGATCGCGTGCGTACTGGCGAACGCTTGCGCGCTGGCGTCCGAACTCGCCGCGACGCCGACCACATCAGGGTGGTAGCCGCCGACCTGCGCGTAACAGCGCATCCGCGTGCGCGCCAAGAACCCCGCGCCGATCAAGCCAATCCCGACCCGCTTTGATGAAGCCATAGGATCTCCTTCTTACCCCACCCCCGCCCCTCCCCGACTTCAGGGAGGGGAGAGAGCAAAAGCTGATCGGTTGCTCAGACTACGGGTGAGGCAAAGTATATAGGCGATGGAATGCATTCGATTCACTTGTTGCGTCGCCAGCGGACGAACCAGCGAGAACACGCCGCCGATACTCAGCACGCTGAAGAACGACGCCACGCTGAACAGCCCGCCAATCGAGAGCAGGCTGCCCACACTGGCGATGCTCAAGACGCTGCCCGTGCTGCCAATCGACAGAATGCTCCCCGTACTGGCAATGCTGAGGATGCTGCCGCTGCTGGCAATCGACAGGATACTCGCTGTGCTCGCGCGGCTGCGGATGCTCTCCGTGCTGGCGCTGCTGCGAATACTGCTCGTGCTGGCACTGCTGCGAATGCTTCCCGTGCTGGCGCTGCTGCGAATGCTGCCGTCGTCGTTCGCCATCGCTAGATCCACGCGCTGGGGCGATACTCGCCGAAGACGCCGCGCAGCGTGTGGCAGATTTCGCCGAGCGTCACCTCGTGCTCGACGCACTCGACCAGCAGCGGCAGCAGGTTCTCGCTGCCCCGCGCCGCCGTATCGAGCCGACCCGCGCAGTTCCGCGACTTTGGCGTTATCGCGGCTCGCCCGCAGATCAGCCAGCCGGTCGCGCTGCGCCTGCTCAACTGCCGGATCGACCCGCAGCAGTTCCGGCTTGACTTCCTCGCCGACGGTGAACTTGTTGACGCCGACGATCACCTGATCGCCGTGCTCGACCGCGCGCTGATACTGGTACGCCGCCTCTTGAATCTCGCCGCCGACGTAACCCGACTCAATCGCCGCCAGCGCGCCGCCCAGCGCGTCGATCTGGTCGAGATAAGCTTGCGCCCGCGTGACGATCTCGTCGGTCAGGTGCTCGATCAAGTAGCTACCCGCCAGCGGATCGACCGAATCGGCGACGCCGCTCTCGTAGGCGATCACCTGCTGGGTGCGCAGCGCGACCTGCACCGCGTTCTGCGTCGGCAGCGCCAGCGCCTCGTCTTTGCTGTTGGTGTGCAGCGACTGCGTCCCGCCGAGCACCGCCGCCAGCGCTTGCAGCGCCACGCGCACGACGTTGTTGTCCGGCTGCTGAGCGGTCAGCGTGCTGCCGCCGGTCTGGGTGTGAAAGCGAAGCTGCCAGCTTTTCGGGTTGGTCGCGCCGAAACGTTCGCGCATGATGGTCGCCCACAGCTTGCGCGCCGCCCGGAACTTGGCGATTTCTTCGAGGAACTGGTTGTGCGCGTTGAAGAAGAAGGAAAGCTGCGGCGCGAAGTCGTCCACGTCCAGCCCCACGTCGAGCGCCGCCTGCACGTAGGCGATCCCGTCCGCCAGCGTGAAGGCGACTTCCTGCACGGCGGTGCTGCCCGCCTCGCGGATGTGATAGCCGCTGATGCTGATCGTGTTCCATTTCGGGACGTCGGTCTTGCAGTAGGCGAACAGGTCGGTGATCAGGCGCATCGACGGCTTGGGCGGGAAGATGTAGGTTCCGCGCGCGATGTACTCCTTGAGGATGTCGTTTTGCACCGTGCCGCGCAGGTCGGTCGAGGCGACGCCCTGCTTCTTGCCGACGGCGATGTACATCGCCAGCAGGACGGCCGCGGGCGCGTTGATGGTCATGCTGGTCGAGACTTTATCCAGCGGGATGCCCTCGAACAGCCGCTCCATGTCGCGGATGCTGCTGATGCTCACGCCGACCTTGCCGACCTCGCCCAACGCCATCGGGTCGTCGGCGTCGTAGCCGATCTGCGTCGGCAGGTCGAAGGCGACCGACAAGCCGCTCTGCCCCTGTTCGAGCAGGAAGCGGTAGCGCGCGTTGGATTCCTCGGCGCTGGCGAATCCGGCGTACTGGCGCATCGTCCACGTGCGCCCGCGATAGCCGGTCGGGTAGATGCCGCGCGTGAACGGATACTCGCCGGGTGCCTCGTCGTCGAGCGGCGCATCGTCGGGCGTGTAGTACGCCTTCAGCGGAATCCCGGACGAGGTGCGAAATTTGTCGAGTGCTTCTTGAGTCATAATGTTGTTCCTAGTTTTCGTCTAGTAATGCTGCGCCAGCCGACCATTTCGGGCAACTGATAATTCACCGCACTTCTCGCGCCACTATGCCGCGCGACGATATACGCTTGCCATGTCGTCGTGTCCACTACAATGAGGTTGAGGTTTTCTGCCGCATTGGTCAGATAGGCGAACATCGTCCCATCTGGCGACCAGGCAGGCGAGTCAAGTGCTCGCAAGCAGGTATCAATGACGATCTGCTCCTGCATATCGATTAAATACACATTTTTAAGTTCAGGAGATTGACTAGGTACGAGCGCAAAGTAACGCCCATCCGGCGACCACTGCAATTCGCTTCGCCCCGACAATGATCGTCCGTAACCAGAGATATAAGCATTGAATGACAAGATGTGGGCAATTAGCTGTCCATCTCGATTAAAATACGCAAGTCCTCGCCAGTCTTGATCCCCTTCTTGATATTCTCCCATAAAACCCGATGAGTTAGGTCGCCATGAAAGCTGCCCCAACCGCCCCATATCGTTCAAACGTGTAGAGGTTATTAAGTCGTAAATAGCCCAACCATAGCCATCCTCACCATAGTAAGGCGTATATTCCCTACTGCGATCCGGCAAGTCTACCCTCGGTTGTGTAAATACGTCTGTGGTAGCAGTCCAGAGTGCGTGATAGTTGGTTCGAATGGATAAATCAGCAGTTCCCCGATGGTCAAGGATTGATTATCCTGCCAAGTGATCGGCGAAAAACCCCACGCTCTCCAGCCGACTAAGCGATTCTTGATAATCCGTGAGGTCGAGTGCGAATACTTCACCATCACCAGATAAACTGTAAACTTCAACCCGCGAACAATCCAGAAATTGTTAAACGTTTCTTCGTGATAAATCTCACCTATTGGCGCGGCATACCAGTTTCATCAGGTGAAAGCTGCCCGCCGTCAATTGGCACGTTGCCCTGCTCATCCATCGTGAATTGAGCGACGACATGCGGCGTGTCCCAATCGGCTTGCATGGCGTGAATACCGGCGTATCCGGACATCAGGATCATGCCGGGATACGTCCAATCGCTCGGCGGCTGCGTCGGCGCGCCGACGCAGCGCTGCTCGACCGGAAACGTATCCGGCTCAGCGGTCTGCGCCGCCGCAAGATGAGCGGTCAGCAGCAAACAATCACTACCCACAAGCCAAGTCGCTTCAGCATCACGTCGTCTCCGCGAAGGCGCTTTCCGGCACGCTGATCCCCGCGAAGTTGGCGAAAGTCAGGTCCGTGAAGTCCAGCCCCATGTTGGCGCTCACGAACTTGAACAGCACCGTATAGCTCGCGAACATCCGCCGCGCGTCGTCGAGTTCCAGCGCCTCGACCACCCGTCCGATCGCCGCCTGATCGCCCTCGATCTCGACGAAGCTGCCATAAGGCATCTCGTCCAGCGTGACCTCGGTCCCGTCGTAGGCGTAGGTGGTGCGATACTTCTCGTAGACCATCACAGGGATAAAACCCAGCTTGCCCAGAATCGTTTCCATGTTGTCGAAATCGCTGACCGTCGACTTCGGCTTCGAAGCGACTGCTGCCGTACTCGACCGATGCAGCTTCTCGCCGTCCTTGTAGGTCAAGCGAGCGCGCGAGTCCTGCCGCAGACCGCAGCACCGTCCCGGCGGCGCTGAAGTCACCGGCGCGCGTTGTCGTAGCGGACGTTGCGCTCCAGCACGCGCGGCGCGCTGATCGTCGCGCCGACCGCCTCGAACCGCCGCGCCACCGCTGCCAGATCGGGCACGTAGAGCTTGACCTCGGTTTCGACGTTTTCTTTTGCCATCGTTTCGTCTCCTTGCCGTCAACGACGGCTGCTATTTGAGCTGACGCAGCACGGCGGGCAGCCCGTGCTTGACCGCGTTCACCAGCCGCCCGTATTCGCCCCGCGCCAAATCCGGCGCGACGATCACGCTGTGCAGGAACATCCCCGCCGCCCGCTCGATCAGCCAGAGGTCGGTCGCGTCGTAATCCGGCAGGTCCGGCTGATCGGGCAGGCGGTCGAAGCTGACGCTGGCGGTCGCTTTGACGAATTCGTCATACTCCGCAGCCGTCGATGACGTGGCGGATCGGCTTGAGCAGCGGCGTCCGCTGGTAGACCGTCTCGAGCACGGCGCCTTCAGTCGGTGGAGCAGCGCAGCGTCGAAACCGAATCGCTGGCGCGCCGGTCAAACAGATGGATCGTGATCCGGTAGACGACCTGCACCCCCGGCTGTTGAGCCACTTGGCGAACCGGCGGCAGCTTGCAGGAGTCGATCACCGAGCGCAGCAGCGGCACTTGAAAGCCGAGGAACGAGGACATCGGTCACAACTCCAAGACGACTTTGCCGAACAGGTCGCCCGCTTCGAGCAGGCGGTGTCCCTCGCGGATGTCGCCGAGCGGCAGCGTCGCGCCGATCACCGGCTTGAGCGTGCCCGCGAACACCAAGTTCATCACCGTGACGAAATCCGCCGTCGGTCCCATCGAGCTGCCGATCAGGCTGATCTGCTTGGAGAAGATGTAGCGCAGGTCGATATTCGCCTGATAGCCGCTGGTGTTGCCGACGATCAAGATGCGCCCGCCGCGCTTGACCGCCCGCAGACTGTCCGGCATGGTCGCCTGCCCGACGTTATCGACCACCACGTCCACGCCCTGCTTGCCGGTCGCCTGATAGAGCGCCTTCGACCAGTTTCGATCCGCGCTGCGGTCGATGGTCACGTCCGCGCCGAGCGCCTCGGCCTGGCGGCATTTCTCGGCGCTGCTGCCGACCACGTAGACGGTGCATCCGGCAAGTTTGGCGATCTGGATGCTGGCGGTACTGACGCCGCCGCCCGCCCCGATGATCAGCACCGACTCGCCCGCTTGCAGCCCGCCGCGCGTGATCAGCGAGTACCACGAGGTGACGTAGACCAGCCCCGCCGCCGCCGACTCGGCGTAGCTGACGTGATCCGGCAGCTTGATCAGGTTGCGCGCGGGCAGGTTGACGTACTCCGCCGCGACGCCCGGCGCGTGTTCGCCCATGATGGCGAATCGGGCAGTCGACCTCGTTGCCCGTCAGGTTCAGACAGTCGGGATCGACCAGCGTCGGATTAATGCCAACCCGATCCCCGACCGCGACGTTGGTCACGCCCTGCGCCGACCGACTCGACCACGCCCGCGCCATCCGCGCAGCCGACGTGCGGCATGTGCAAGGTTCAGCCCCTTCCAGCCTTCCCGCACCCACAAATCCAGCCGGTTGAGCGCGACCGCCTTCATGGCGACGCGCACCTCCCCCGCTGGCGGATCGGCGGGCTGCGGGCAGATCATCGACCACCTGCAGCACGTCGAGCCCACCGTGCCCGGTAAATCACCGCCGCGCGCATCAGCGTAACCCCAATTCGTTGCGGGCGATCACCAAGCCGTTGGATCTCGCTGGTGCCCTCGTAAATCCGCGTGATGCGCGCGTCGCGGTAGTAGCGCTCAATCGGCAGTTCCTTGCTGTAGCCCATCCCGCCGTGAATCTGCACCGCTTCGTCGGTGACGAAGGCATCGCCGTCTCGCTGGCGAACAACTTCGCCATGCTCGCCTCGGTCGTGTAACGTCCGCCGGTCATCTTGCTGCGCTCTTTGGCGAGGCAAGCGTTGTAGATCAGCAGGCGGCTCGCCTCGATCCGCGTCTTCATGTCGGCGATCTTCTGCTGGATCATCTGGAACTGTCCAATCGCGCCGCCGAACGCCTGCCGCTCGCGGGCATACTGCAGGCTCGCCTCGTAAGCCGCCTCGGCGATGCCCAGCGCCTGCGCCGCGATGCCGATCCGTCCGGCATCCAACACCGTCATGGCGATCTTGAAGCCCTCGCCCGCGTTTGCCCAAGCATGTTCTCGACCGGGCGCGCGGTAATCCTCGAAAACGATTTCGCTGGTCGCGCTGGCGCGAATGCCGAGCTTCGGCTCTTTCTTGCCGCGAATAAAACCGGGCTGATCCGCCTCGATGATGAAGGCGGTCACGCCCTTTTGCCCCTTTTCGGGGTCGGTCATGGTGAACAGGATCACGAAGTCGGCGACCGGACCGCTGGTGACCCAACTTTTGCGCCCGTTGATGACGTAATGCGTGCCGGCTGGCGTCAAGGACGGCGCGGCTTTGCATCGTCCCGGCATCGCTGCCGGACATCGGCTCGGTCAGGCTGTACGCGCCGATCTTCTCGCCCGACGCGACCGGCGCGAGATATTTCTGCTTCTGGGCTTCGGTGCCGAACTTAAGCAGTGCATTGCCGTAAAGCGAATTATTCACGCTGACAATCGTGCTGTGGCTGGCATCGGCTCGCGCGACTTCGATGATCGTCAGCGCGTAAGCCAGCGTATCCATGCCCGCGCCGCCGTATTCCTCCGGCACTTCGATGCCCATCAGCCCCATCGCGCCCATCATTTGCACCGTCTTGAGCGGGAAGTCGCCGCTTTCGTCAAATTGCGCGGCAATCGGGGCGATCTCCTTTTGGGCGAAATCGCGCACTGCGCGGCGCAGCGCCTCGTGTTCGTCGGTCAACTGCGGGATCAAAGTTTGTTCGCTAAAATTACTCATGATCTGCTCCGCAAAGAAATCATTCTTGCATAAATGCGAGATCATCTTGCCTAAATTATACTCGACCCACCAATTCGCTCCTATCGCCAGCATCACGCTTAATCTGAGCATGACGCCTTCGAATCGGGTAAAGTTGAGCCGTGTAGCTGCTTCAAAAGCTGGAAAACCGTAATGAACGACCTGCCGCCGTCACTAAAACTCGCCGTCGAAACGATCCTCGCCGCCATCCACGAGCGGATCGATCAGGGTAAAATTCCGCTGCTGGTGGCGCTCGACGGCGGCAGCGGCGCGGGCAAATCCACGCTGGCGCATCTGATCGCGGGCGTCGATCAGCGCCGCCATCATCCAGAGCGACGACTTCTACGCCGCCGACATTTCCAATGCGGAATGGGACGCACGGTCGCCGCAACAACGCGCGGCGGACGTGATTGATTGGCGGCGCTTGCGGGCTGAAGCGCTCGAACCGCTGCTGGCTAGACGAACGGCGCGCTGGCATCCGTTTGATTTTGAGACACCGCATCCCGACGGCACCTACGCCATGCGGACTGATTTCGTCGAGCGCCCGCCCGCCGATCTTATCCTGCTCGACGGCATCTACTCGACGCGGGCGGAACTCGCCGACCTGATCGATCTAGCGGTGCTGGTCGACGTGCCGCTCGCCGTCCGTCACGCCCGCCTCGATGCGCGGGAGAGCGCCGAGTTCCTCGCCGAGTGGCACGCCCGTTGGGATGCCGCCGAAGCCTATTACCTGACCCACGTCCGCCCGGCGTCCGCCTTCGATCTGGTCGTGACACCCTAGCCAACGCCCGCGATACGCTATAATCGGGGCGAATGACGATGCGGTGCAGCGAGGCTCTAGAAACGAGTATGACGACGCTTCCGATCACAACCTTATTTCTCGACATCGGCGGCGTGCTGCTGACCAATGGGTGGGATCACGCGGCGAGGCAGACCGCTGCCGAGTTGTTCGCCCTCGACTACGCCGAGATCGAGGAGCGGCATCACCTGACCTTCGACACCTACGAGGAAGGCAAGCTCTCGCTCGATGCGTATTTGGCGCAGGTCATTTTCTACGAGCCGCGCGACTTCACCATCGACCAGTTCAAGACCTTCATGGAAACCCAGTCGCAGCCCTACCCCGACATGATCGCGCTGATCACGGCGCTCAAGCAGCGCTACCAGCTTAAAGTGGCGTCGGTCAACAACGAGGGGCGCGAGCTGATGTCTTACCGCATCCAAACCTTTGACCTGAAATCGGTCTTTGACTTCTTCGTCTCGTCCTGTTACGTCCATTTTCGCAAGCCGGACGCCGACATTTTCCGCGTCGCGCTCGACGTGGCACAAGCATCCGCCGATCAGGTGCTCTACATCGAGGATCGTCCCCTGTTCGTGCAGGTGGCGCAGAGCCTCGGCATCAATGCCATCGTCCATAAAGATTACGCCGCAACCAAAGCGACCCTCGCCGAATACGGCTTAGTGCTGCCTAATTAACCCCTCAGCAAAGGAACCCACACCATGAAGATCAATCACATCGCCGTCGTGGTCGATGACGTCAACGAGGCGCTCGCTTTCTGGCAGACCGCGCTCGGCTTGCCGGTCGAGAAAGTCGAGCACAACGAGGGCGAAGCCGTCGATATTGCCTTTCTGCCACTCGGCGAAGGCGAAATCGAGCTGATCGCGCCGTTCACCGCCGAGAGCGGCGTCGCCAAGTATCTCGCCAAGCGCGGCGCGGGGATGCACCACCTCTGCCTTGAGGTCGAGGACATCGACGCCGTGATCGCCCGCTTGATCGCCCACGAGGTCGAGCTGATCAACGAGACGCCGCGCAGCCGCCCCGACGGTCGCCGCTACGCTTTCGTCCATCCATCGAGCACCGGCGGCGTCCTGCTTGAACTCTACGAGGCGAAGTAACAGAGTTACTGCGCACGTGAGGGCGGAACTGAGCTCCGCCCCTACAACTCCACAGCGCAACCAGCGAAACCCTCTGACGTTCTTCACCCCAAAACCGTGACGCTGATCGGTCAGGAACACGCCATTCGGCGCGTCTAGATTCTGTAGACCACTGCCATAATTGAGACAACTTTGAACCTATAGAGGGGGCATTCCGTGACCCTACAGCAAATTGATCTTCCCGTGACCGGCATGACCTGCTCAAGCTGCGTCCGCACCGTCGAGCGTACGCTCAAGCAGACCGAAGGCGTCTCCGAGGCGGTCGTCAACTTCGCCACCGAGCGCGCCAGCATCAATTACGACCCGGCTCAGACCGACCTGAGCACGCTGATCCAGCGAATCGACGGCGCGGGCTACGGCGTCGCGCAGGCGACGATGGAGCTGCCGATCACCGGCATGACCTGCGCCTCGTGCGTCCGCAACGTCGAGCGCGCGCTCAAGAAGCCGACCGGCGTGCTCTCGGTCAACGTCAACTTGGCGACCGAGAGGGCGACCGTCAGCTACCTGCCCGGCGCGGTGCGCCGCTCCGATCTGGTCGGCGCGGTCGAAGCGGCGGGCTACGGGGTGCTCGACCTGTCGAACGTCGCCAAAGAGGATGAGGTCGATGCCGAGCGCGCCGCTCGCCAAGCCGAGATCGACCGCCAGCGCCGCTTGGTGCTGACCGGCGTCGCCTTCACGCTGCCGCTGTTCATCCTCAGCATGGCGCGCGACGTGGTGATGGCGAGCGGCAGCATGAACTCGCCCTTCGAGTGGCTGATGTGGTCGGGCTTCCCGTTCGTCTTCTTCCTGCTGGCGACGCCGGTGCAGGTCATCGTCGGCAAGCAGTACATCGTCGGCGCGTGGAAAGCAGCGAAGAACCGCACCACCAACATGGACACGCTGATCGCGCTCGGCTCGTCGGTCGCTTACGTCTACAGCGTGATCGTCCTGCTGGGCGTGATCTTCGGCATCAGCGGGATCGGCGAGCACGTCTACTTCGAGACCTCCGCCATGATCCTGACGCTGATCACGCTGGGTAAGCTGCTCGAAGCGCGGGCGAAGGGACGCACCAGCGACGCCATCAAGAAGTTGATGGGGCTGGCGCCGCGCACCGCCCTGCTGCTCCGCGACGGCGAAGAAGTCGAAGACGCCGATTGACGAAGTGGTCGTCGGCGATACGCTGGTCGTGCGTCCCGGCGAGCGCATCCCGGTCGATGGCATCGTCATCGAGGGGCGCTCCTCGGTCGATGAGTCGATGCTCACGGGCGAGAGTTTGCCGGTCAGCAAGCAGACCGGCAGCGCCGTAATCGGCGCGACCGTCAACAAGAGCGGGCGGCTGATCGTCGAGGCAACTCGCGTCGGCGCGCAAACCGCGCTGGCGCAAATCGTCCGGCTGGTCGAGCAGGCGCAGGGATCGAAAGCGCCGATCCAGCGCATCGCCGATCAAGTGTCGGGCGGTTTTCGTGCCGGTCGGTGCTGATCTTGGCGCTGCTGACTTTTGTCGGCTGGCTGTTGATCGGGCAGGATCGGATTTACCACCGCGATGGTTCACGCCGTCGCCGTGCTGGTGATCGCCTGCCCGTGCGCGCTCGGCTTCGCCACGCCGACCGCCATCATGGTCGGCACGGGGCGCGGCGCGGAGATGGGCATCCTGTTCAAGAACAGCGAGTCGCTGGAGAACGCGCAGCGCTTGCAGGTGGTCGCCCTCGACAAGACCGGCACCATCACGCGCGGCGAGCCAACCGTGACCGACGTGCTCCCGCTCAATGGCACCACCGCCGACGACCTGCTGCGCCTCGCCGCTAGCGTCGAGCGCGCCAGCGAACATCCGCTCGGTCAGGCGGTCGTGAACGCGGCGAAGGCGAAAAACCTCGCGCTGAGCCAGCCGGAAGGCTTCGAGAGCGAGTCCGGGCGCGGCGTCAGCGGCGTCGTCGATGGCAAGATGATCAAGGTCGGCAGCCCGAAGTACGTCGGCGTGACCGACTTGCCGCGAAGTTGAGTCGCTGCAAGCGCAGGCACGCACGGCAATCCTCGTCACCGCCGACGATCAAGTGATCGGCGTGATCGGCATCGCCGACACGGTCAAAGAAGGCTCGCGGGCGGCAGTCGCGGCGCTGCAAGCACTTGGCTTGGAAGTTGTGATGATCACCGGCGACAACGAGCGCACCGCTCAGGCGATTGCCCGCGAAGTCGGCGTGGATCGGGTGTTGGCGGAAGTCCTGCCCGCGCAGAAGGTCGAGGCGATCAAGACGCTGCAAGCCGAGGGTAAAAAGGTGGCGATGGTCGGCGACGGCATCAACGACGCCCCCGCGCTCGCTCAGGCCGACGTGGGCATCGCCATCGGCACCGGCACGGACATCGCGATGGAAGCGTCGGATGTGACGCTGGTCAGCGGCGATCTGCGCGGCGTCGCGCGCGCGATCACGCTCAGCAAGGCGACCATGCGCACCATCTACCAGAATTTGTTCTGGGCGCTGATCTACAACATCATCCTGATCCCGGTGGCGATGCTCGGCTTGCTCGTGCCGATGCTCGCCGCTGGCGCGATGGCGTTTAGCTCCGTGTTCGTGGTCAGCAACAGCCTTCGCCTGAGGGGAAAACGGCTTGAGGGTGAAACTGTCCTGCGCGGGAACAAACAGAATTTACGGGCTGTGCCAGCGGGATCTGGCGACTAGCTGCAAAGAAAATTTGCGGGCAGCCCAACGTTTTAATTGGGCTGCCCGCTACATCTTTTTATACTTGATGCGTCACAACTCCATCTGAAGCGCCACCTGAATGCGTTCAAACAATAACCACAGGTGTTCTGCTATATCCGTTGCGGGGCAGGGCGTTGATTGTCTAATCCACCATTCCAGCGTGCCAGCAATCGCTGAGGCTAAAAATTGGACAAGTACCTCTTTGTTCACGTCGGGGTAGATGTCATGTATTTCAACCTGTTCGCTGAGTCCTTGCACTAAGACCACCAGCAGCCTGTCTCTGAAAGCAGGGATACCCCTGTCGACCAGTAAACAATGATAGATGGCAGCATTTTGCTCCAAATACTGGAATGCATGTTGTAGTGCGGGTTTAGAGGGGAAACAGGCAGTATCTTCGCCAATACAGCTTTCAAGCAATTTCACTAGATGCGTCTCGATACATTGATCAAGTAGATCGAACTTGTCTTTGTAGTGTAAGTAGACAGTTCCCCGGTTGAGATCTGCCCGATCTGCAATTTCGTTAATCGTAATTTGCTCGAAATTCTTTTCGGCTATCAGTCCACTGAAAGCATTCAGAATAGCTTCCCGCGTTTTGCGGATACGCCTGTCCATCGTGTTCTCCTTTTTGCGTATGACTCTGGTTTCTGACCTGCGTTCTCGTACCTATGAACAATCAGCTGGACTTTGTTGAATAATGAACAAAATCGATTGTTTTACTGATTGAAGGGAAATCGCCACTACAGTATTATATTGAACAAGTGTTGATTTATCGACATTTGTTCAATCATATGGGATAAGGTGAAGTAGACGCTATGCGAATACTCATTTATGGTGCGGGGGTTTTGGGCAGCTATCTTGCTCATGTGTTGGTGCGCGGAGGCAATGACGTGACTGTGCTCGCCAGAGGAGAGCGCATTGAAGAATTGAACAGAGACGGCATTATCATTCGGCATTCTCTACAGTTTAAAACGACTGTTGACAAGGTGCAGGTGATTAGTTCACTTCAGCCAGAAAATGCCTATGATCTCATTTTTGTGGTTATGCTGTATTCCGATATTCAGGCAGTTTTGCCCATACTGGCAAATAATCAAAGCCGCCACATTGTCTTTGTGGGGAACAATCCGGATGCCAAGAGCATTCAACACTTCCTGCGGGAGCATAGTCAGATAGTGAAACAGATCGCCTTCGGTTTTCAATTATCTGGCGGATGGCGTGAGAAAGAGCGAGTCATCTGTATACGTGGTCGCGGGAGTATGAATGTTGGCGGTTTGGAAGAAGCGCTCCTATGGCATCTGCTCTTAGAGCAAGCCTTTGAACAGACCAACTATAGATTAGTCTTTTACGACGATATAGACGCCTGGCTCAAAAGCCACATCATCTCTGGGATGATGATGTGGTATGCCGGACGAGCCAGTGGCGGGGATTTGCGCACTGTAGCTGTCGACAGAAACCAATTGCGCCAGATGATTAATGCCCTGGATGAAGGGTTCAAGGTTTTGGAAGCCAATGGAATCCAGATAACCCCGATAAGTCAGGTCACATTGGTTCGCAATCATAAGTCGTTGCTTGCCCTGATATTCAAACTTCTTGCCGCAACGCCTCTGATCAAACTTGTTCAACCCATGGCAAACATCGAGGAGATGCTAGCGTTCGGTGCTGCATTCAATCGCTGGAAGCACGAGGCAAACCTAGCAACCCCAAACTGGGACACGCTTGAAAAGCACACGGCTGATCCGGTGGGAGTGGCACCTTTGCGGCACTCGGTCTGAATGAGGTTTCATTGAATAGTCAATTTCCCGACTGTTTCTAAAGAAAGTCTCCCTACACGGAGAAGCCCCATCCTAAAACGCTTCAGACTGCCACTACGCTGGCATTCCGGAACTCGTGGTATTTGTCGTTTCCAATAGCTTGCGCCTAAAAAGCGCGCGCTATTCTTCAAAGGGCTAGTAAGGTTCACCATTGCCGAAGCATCTATCATCGTTGGTGGTCAACGGAATACGGAGCGAATCCTATGAGCGACTGGAATAACAAAATCATTGCGGAGTTTCGCGCAAGCAAAGGGAAATCAGCCGGCAACTTCCCGCCCGGTGCACTGCTGCTGCTGCACACCACAGGCGCAAAAAGTGGGTTGGAACGCATCAATCCGGTAAGGTACTTCATGGATGGTGACCGTTATGTTGTCATTGCATCGAAGGGAGGCGCTGATATGCATCCCGACTGGTATTACAATCTTCGCGGGAATCCTGAAGTCTTTGTGGAGGTAGGCGGGGAGATATTCCCCGCGGTAGCGACGGTCGCAACGGAACCGGAGCGCACCAGGTTGTATGAGAAAATGGAGACGCTGAGTTCATCATTCACCGACTACAAGCATAAAACCTCACGGATCATTCCTGTAGTGACTTTAACACGCAGTCCATGATGAGCGTTTTGTCGATACCACGCTAACAAAAATAGCCAAGTGGAGTGGATTCACAGCGCCGCTGCGATAACATTTAACATTCTGAGGAATTTGTCGTCAGTAACTCACTCCGCCTGCGCGCAAAGCGGATCGGTGGTGCGCCCGCCCCGACACCAGCCGCGAGCGAACTCACTCCCCCGAAGCAGTCTAGCTCTCGCTAACTTGAAAACACAATGAGAGTAAACTATTACCGCCTGAAGGTGGTAGCATTAATTGCGACTGAAAGTCGCCTGAAGCGTATCATTCGTCGATCTGGAAATTGCTTGTATTGGTCTGAGCGTTGGACTCTTGCAGCTTCTCTCCACTCATTAACACTCTCAGCACATCCGGTCGGGCGAGCCGCCACCTGTTCGCAGGTCGGCTCGCCCTGCCCGACCTGCTGTTAAAACTGCCTGCCTAAAGGCAGGGGCTTTAAACCCAATTTACAGTCAGAGAAAATTTTCGCCTCCCTCTCTCTATAGGAAGGCGAAATCTCTAACCTGCAAGTCCCGACGAATTAAACTCCCTTGTAGTCGCGTCAGCTTGCGCTGTCGCACCTAATTTATCCCAAACTTCGACCACTTGAGCCGCTAATTTCCCTCGACGGTCACTACTGTTTGTCAAGCGGGCTAGTCCAGTCAACGCCAATGCCTTGCTTTCCAGATCCTCGGCAGTTTGAGCGAGTGCAAACGCATTTTCATACGCCCATACCGCTTCCAGTTGGACACCTGTGCTCAGATAAATATCGCCTAGCACAAGCTCCGGAATCGGAGAAGCAAGAAAATCGCTGGTGGCGTCATTGGACGTTTGAGTATTCAATAACATGTCAAGTGCATCCGCATATAAGCCATTTTGAACGTAGACCTGTGCATCAATCAAATTGGCAATGCTATTTGATGTTATTTGAGTATGAACCTCATCAAGTATAGGTTGGATTTGCGCAAGCTGATTGGTGGCGATGACATGGAAGCTGGTGTCAGGCGCTTCTTCATCAGCCGAGGAGCTGAGGATCGCCCCTTGTGCCAACGCGACAATTTCAACGCTATAGGCAACGCCTGCCTGCAAATTAGGGGCATCTGTCAGGTAGTTGATTGAATCAGGGTCGACCACTCAAAGAAGCCATTTGAATATTCCTGTCGGGAAACGTCGATGACCGCAAGCCCGTCCCTCATCTCGCCAAACGCCTGTTTGGTAAGCTGTTTGGCGACAAAGGCTACCTGTCACAAGCCTTGTTTGAGCAGTTGTGGCAGCAGAACGTCCAGCTCATTACCACCCTCAGAGCGAAGATGAAGAACTATCTGCTGCCCTTGATCGATAAGCTTCTGTTACGCAAGCGCTACATCATTGAGACCATCAACGACCAACTCAAGAACGTGTCCCAGATCGAGCATTCGCGGCATCGCAATCCCATCAACTTTGTGGCTAACCTGCTGGCGGGTTTGATTGCCTATACCTGGCAACCCAAGAAACCTGCTATCAATTGGTCTTCCCATCAAGCCAAAGCTCTTGCGATTGCTCAATAGTTATCCGATGAGCCTACGACGCTACGACTTGATGAGTAGCGATCTTAATAACTTCCCGCTAAAATTCTTTCTACTATGCCATTCATACAGAAATCGCGCTCATGCCCAACGAAACATTGATCAGCCAGCTTGATGTACTGCGTGACACCTACTTGCAACAGCAGAAAGCTGCTGCCGCGCTGCAAAAGTCGCTCAAAACGATTACCGATGCCCAGAGTAAGATGCAAAAATCGCTACGAGATTACAGCGCGCAAAACACGGGTGTTGACGTCGGCGGTGCGCAGGAAACATTCACCCAACTGCACTTGAAAGAAGAGACAGTCGATCCACTGCTGCCCGCTTTGCGCAGCGAACTCAAAATGCTGGCTGGGCTGGTTGGCGCGTTGAAAGAGGCAGCAGCAGCGCTCCGCAGTGAGCCGGTTGACGTAGTACGCCTCGACAAAGCGGTTACGCATCTGCAAAGCGTCAAGCAGCCGGAGGTTCTCGACCTGATCCCGGAACTTAATCAGGAACTTGAACTGGCACAGCGAGCGCTCGGCGATGAGTTCGGCGCGAAATTGCGTGATGCGCTGGCAGCACAAGGGATTGCCATCGGCGGGCGCGCGCCCAAGTTTGAGATTGGGCGCTTTGAGTTGGAAGCCAATTTCGCCAAACGCTTTGTCACACTCCGCTATGGCAACGACGTGGTCGTACCTCGCGCGCCGATCACGGTCGAAGCGACCTTGAAAGCCTATCAGAGCGCCACCAAGTCCGTGATGGGACGTAATCAGGATGGCAAAAGCTGGCTCGCGCAGTTTTACGAAGCATATCAGCGGGCACGGCGCAAACTGGACATCAGCGGAACGCGGGTGAATATCGTCGATTGCTACGTCGAAATGGCGCTTTCCCGGCAGGGACGCGCTTTCTCGGTCGAGCCGAGCAAGCGCACCTTCAGCGATTACAGCCGCGCGCAGTTCATTTATGATTTCTACGAATTTGCCAACCACCAGCGAATTGCCCACAACGGGCAAGTCGTCCGGGCGCACAGTCGCCAGCAAATCGCAGGCGGACAGCGCCGCCAAGAGCATGTGGATCGTCGAAGGCGATACGCCCCTACGATGGACGTTACATCGCCGATGTAGAGTTTGTAAAGGAATAGCCGATGCTGCCCGAACCGCCTCTCGCCCGGCAAATCATCGAAACGCTCGGTCAATCGGGGACGCCGATGTCGAAAGGCGTCAGCTTCTACAACGTCGGCAACGAATCGCTGCTCAAGGCGATTGACACGCATTATCTCGGCTCGTACCTGGCCGACGGCGGCGCGGTCTTCAAGCTGGTGGTCGGCGATTACGGCAGCGGCAAATCGCACTTTCTCTACTGCGTGCGCGACCGCGCCTGGCAGCGCAATTTCGCCGTCAGCAAAGTCGACCTCAGCCCCAAAGAAAGCCCCTACGACGATCAGCGCCGGGTCTACGCCGCGGTCGCGTCGTCGGTGGTCTGGCATGAACTGGGCAGCCTGAGCGAAGATGAGCGCGGGCTGACCCGCTTCCTCGAAGGCACGCTGCGCCGTCTGGTCAATCCGCACGGGCTGGATTTGGAGGATCCGGAGGCGCAGGACATCCCCGAAGTGCGCGCGTTCCTGCAAACGCTGGCGACGACGCCCATCGACAGCCTGAGCTTTCACAAAGCGGTGCAGGGTTATTTTCACGCGCTGCTGCGCGGACAGGAACGCCGCCTCGAATCGCTGGAGCGCTGGCTGCACGGCGAAGAAGTCAGCCCCGAAGACATGCGCGACCTGCGCTCGATTGGCGTGACCGAGAAGATCAACAAGAACAACGCCTTCAAGATGCTGCGCTCGCTGTGCCAGACGGTGCGGGCGTTGGGTTACACCGGGCTGGCGCTGCTGTTCGACGAAGGCGACCGCATGTTGAGCATCGGCGGCAAAGCCGAAAAGACCGCCACCGATAATCTGCGCGAGGTGATCGACCGCTGCCGCGAGGATTTGCCCGGCGCGCTGTTCATGTACGCCGTCCCGCCCGATTTTCTGCACACGGTTGTGCCCAAATATCCGGCGCTTCAGCAGCGCATTCAAGCGCCGAACTACTTCTCGCGCGCCAACCCGTTCAGCCCGCAGATCGACCTCGAACACCTCGATCTGCCGGACGAGGAACTGCTGACCCAGATCGCCTACCGGCTGATGCCGATTTTCGAGATCGCTTACGGCGTCAAGCTCGACAGCGCCATCCAAACCGAAAATATCCGCATCCTCTCGGAAGCCGCGCGCGCTTCCTACCTGGCGATCAGTCACCGCCGCCTGTTCGTCAAGGCGCTGGTGACCGAGTGGTATCGCCAGAAGGAAGAAGGCGAAGCGGTGCTGAATCCCGACTACGCCGCCGCTGTCATCAAGGGGCAGAGCGAGGCGCTGAACCAACTCGCAGACGAACAGCAGAGTCCCTATTAAGAGGCGTTCCCGGTGGAAGCCAAGACGGTCTATCATCCTCAGTTCGGCGCGGGTCGGCTGCTCAAAACCTACATGAGCGGCTTCGAGTGGGAAGTCCTGTTCGACTCCGGGCGGCGCTTTCGCCTGCCCGCCAAAGAATTCAACGCCGACTCGGTCGCCGACGTGCGCGGCGAGACAGTCGTCGCGCCGCTGCCGCAGCGAACGTATCCAATTGGAAACCGATCAGTTTCGCGCGCGGCAAACGCTGGAAGCGCTGCGCGTCGGCATCGTCCCGGTGCAGGACGCCGAAACGCTGACCATTGGACTGGAAGCGGAACGGGTCACGCTCGACCGCGCCTTCGACCGCAGCAAGGAGCGCAGCGGCGACGTGCTGGCAGTGATCGGCGACTACGGCTTCGGCAAAAGCCATTTCATCGAACTGGCGGCGCGGCGCGGCTTGCGCGAGAACTTCCTCATCGCCAATGCCAGCCTCGATTTGACTGAAGTGCCGCCGAGCAAAGCCCACAAGATTTACGAAGCGCTGGTCACGTCGCTGCGCTACCCGGATACCGAGCAGCGCGGATTGCAGCCGTTGATTCAGCAAGCGCTGGAACATCCGGCGGTGATCAGCCAGTTTATCGCCGTCTCGCCGCGCGAGCCGAAAGACTGTCCGCTGGCGGCGGCACTGCTGGCGCTGCAAGACTGTCCGAGCCAATCCGCCTTTGAGGAAATTGTCCAATGGTTGAGCGGACAGGCGAAACCGCAAGCCGAGATGAAAACCTGCCTCAGAAAGCCGCCTCGCCTGTACGTCACAAGCGAGACGGCGCGCCAGTACAGCTACCTGCTCACCGGAATCAGCGTGCTGGCGACGATGCTCGGTTACGGCGGTTTGGCGGTGCTGATCGACGAATCGGAGCATTATTCGCTGCTGCGCGCCGCCCAGCGCGAACGCGCCGACTCGTTTTTCAAGGCGATGATCGTCAGCGCGCTCGGCTTGAACAATGGACGGATCGACGCGCGCGACATCCCCGAACATACGCGGGTGGAGTATCCGGTCAGCTATGCGTCCGAGTCGCACCTGCTGTTTCTGTTCGCGCTGACCGAGAGCGCCGACCGGATGCCGGTTGGGACGTGGCTCGCGCCGTCGCAGATCGTGCGCCTGGACGACCGCTTCATCGAGAAAGACATCCGCGAATTTTTCAGGACGCTGCTGCGCTATCATGCGCTGGCTTACGACTATCAGCCAGCGCGCGAACGCTACGAGGAAATTGTCGCCAGCGCTCCGGGACAGCTTTATCGCGCATTGTGGCAGCACCGCATCAACCTGCGCGAACTGATCCGCACCGCCGTGACCGTCTGCGACCTGCCTTATCTGTACCACGATTACATGCCGGATGACCTGCTGGCAGAACTGAAACGTGGGCTAAAGGTCTAGCGCGGCGTGAACGCACACGCGCTCAAGCACCGGCTGCCGCGCACGTGGGGCGCATTCTTCGGGCGGTACGGCAATTTCACTGAAACGCAGACCGCCGCGATCCCGCTGCTGCTCGACGGCGCTAACGTCGTCATCAGCGCGGCGACCGCCAGCGGCAAGACCGAGGCGGCGCTCGCTCCGCTGATCGAGCGTCACCTGCCGCCAACCCATCCCACTGGCTTGACGATCCTCTATCTACTGCCCACCCGTGCCCTGATCAATGATCTGTCGAAACGGCTGTCCGCGCCGCTGGACGCGCTGCGCGTGGCTTATGCCGTCAAGACCCACGATCTCGACAATTTCGATCCGCGCTACCCCGCCGATCTGCTGCTGACGACGCCGGAATCGCTCGACGCGCTGCTGGCGTCCGCGCCCAAGATGCTGATCGGCGTGCGGGCGGTCGTGATCGACGAACTGCACGTCTTCGACGGCACGGTGCGCGGCGATCAACTGCGCGTGCTGCTCAACCGGCTGCGGCAGGTGCGCGCGCACGCCGCCCGCAGTCGGCGATGCGGCTGAGGCAGCGGTGCAGTACGCGGCGCTGTCCGCCACGCTGCCGCAGCCGGAGATCGCTGCCGCGCGCTATTTCCCGGAGGCGCGCGTCGTGCAGATCGCCAGCCACCGCACGATCCAGATCGAGAAAATCGCGCTTGACGCCGACGATCCCGGCGCGCTGCTCGAATTATCTCGACACGTTTCGCCAGCGCGGTTGGCGTAAAGCGCTCGCTTTCTGCAATACCCGCGCCGAGGTCGAAGCCTATGCCACCGCCGTGCGCGCCGCCGGATCGCACTTCGACAATGCCGTTTACGTCCACTATTCCAATCTGGAACGCGAACGCCGCCGCGAGATCGAAGACCAATTCGCGCACGCCGAAGCCGCGCTGTGTTTCGCCAGCAGCACGCTCGAACTGGGCATCGACATCGGCAGCATCGACGTGACGCTGCTGATCGGCGCGCCGGGCAGCGCAGCGGCGTTTACCCAGCGAATCGGGCGTGCCAGCCGCCGCCAGCAGATCACGCACGCCGCCTGTTTTTACCGGACACCGCTCGAAAAACTGCTGTTCGATGCACTCCTGAGTGTGCCGGAAAACTTCGCTCTAGCAGCGTTTCGCCCGTCAATTGCCGTCCAGCAAATCTTCAGCCTGCTCAAACAAAGCCCGACTGCCGCCCTCCGGCTAAACCCGCTCGCCGACCTCTTCGCCGGGATGCTCAGCACCACCGATCTCCGCTCAATCATGGGCGAGTTACAGGCGTTAGGCTATCTCAAAGCCGGGCGGATGGGTGAATGGCGAGCGGGCGAGCGCCTCAACCGGCTGGTCGATCTGCAAGCGACGGAGAATACCCCCCTAAGCATGTACAGCAATATTCAGGCGGATAGTGCAAGGAAGATCGAAATTCGTGATCAACATACTCAGCGCGTTGTTGCCAGCGTGGATCGTCAGTGGTTTGATCGTGACCTGCTGACATTGGAGGGTCGTCCTGTGAGCGTCGAATGGTACGATGGTGAAGCAGTCTGGGTATCGCCTTATCGCGGGGACAATCACGCCACTCAGCTCCATTATCGTTCGACTCGGCAGATCCTCAGCTATGAACTCGCACAGCAAATTCCCGCACAGATCGGATTATCATCTGGCGAAGCACCTTTGATACCGGTTGAGGAGGGTTGGCTCTGGTTTCACTGGCTCGGCGATATTTACGGACAAGCCCTGCTCGATCTGATGCTTTACACCCTGCCAGCCGAGGAAACAAACCAGCCCGGATTGTGCCTGCTGCTGCCTGAGAAAATCATTCGCTCCCCAAGCTGGACGGCGGTACAGGTGACGCTCTATCTGCACGATCACTATCGCCGCTATGAAAGGCTGTTGGCGCTTGGTGCTTACCACCCCTTGTTGCCCATTGATCTGCGCCGCCGCGCCGTCGTGGAGCAGTTTGACGTGCCGCGTTTCGTGCAAGCGATTAGCCAACTACTCCCCCCGCGCTACCTCGATGAAAATCTGATCGACACTCTGCAATCGCTCGTCAAATCAGCAGATTGAGGGAAATCGTTTCTGAATTTCAGGAACTTGTACCGTCTCAGAAGGTCCTGAGCGGCATCTTTCCCACCTACTTTCGCGAACTCGACTGGGCGACTAAGACGCGCAGATGAGGTTTTGGGCGGCGCTAGAGGTTATTCATAAGCCCAAGCAGTGACGCAGAATTTACGAGGAGTGTGGCGAGATTGAGACGGATTTTTGAACCGCCACTGCAATGGCGTTTCGTATTTCGAGGAATTTGTCGTCAGCAACAGCCTTCGCCTGAGGGGGAAACGGCTGAACATGATCATGTCGTCTGCTGCTGAAGCGTCGCTTCGTCCAGCCAAAGCGATTTCATCAACCTAAACGACAGCGGGGCAGCACAACCTCGAAACTGCGCTGCCCCCTGACGTTCTTATCACTCAATTCAGTTCAACTGCGCGATCAAGATTTCAAATGGCGCAAGTTGCAGCGGCGCAGCCGAGCCGATTGTCTCCGCACGCTCATGGGTCGAGAAAAGCGTATCAATCGCTTTCGCCTCAACCTCAAACCTGACCGTCTGGTTCTCGGCGGAGAAATTGAGGATCACCAAACAGGTCTGATCGCGCGTCACCGCCTGCCGCAGAAATGCCAAACACGACTTGTTCTCCACATCGAGCGCTTGATAACTCCCCTCGATCAATGCTGGAGTCACTTGACGGAGATGAATGAGTCGCTGATAGAACGTGAGCAGCGAAGCGGGATCGCCCTGCTGAGCAGCAACATTGACACCCTCAGCATAATTCGGATTGACCGGCAACCATGCCTCGCGCCCCTGCGGACTGAATCCGCTCAGAGCAGTGCTGTCCCACTGCATCGGAGTCCGGCAGCGATCGCGGGTTGCCACGAGTGCGGCAGCCAGCGCTTCAGCGTCCGTTTTTCCCATCCACTCCGTTAACCGCCAGTAGAGATTGAGCGCCGCCGTATCGCGGATTTGGCTCAAGCTGGAAAGCTTCAGGTCGGTCATCCCGATTTCTTCGCCATAGTACAGAAACGGCGTGCCTTTCAGCGTCAGCATGAGGGCGAGATGCAGCCGAGCCAGCGCGGCATCGTGCACACCGTCGCCGAAGCGCGTCCACACGCGGGACGCATCGTGATTGTTGAGCGTATTGCAGGGCCAAGCATCCGGCGGCAGTTCGGACAGCCGCAGCGCTTGATTCGCGCGAATGCCACTCGGCGTGAGCCGGTCGAGCCGCATCAACGGGAAATTGAAGACGAGATGCAGCTCGTCGTCGTCCGAACCGTGAAACGTAACGTCTTCATCCTCACCCACCAGTACCCGATCGCCGGGATATTGATCGACCAACGCGCGCAGTTCCTTGAGGAGTTCGTGCATACCGGGCTGCTTCACCTGATACTGCATCAGTTGATAGTATTCGGTCGGCGTGAGCGTGTTTGGATCACGAATCTCTTCGATGGGTCGCGGAAAAGTGTGATCGGGGATTGCCGGATCTTCGAAGATCGTGGCAACGGCGTCCAATCGAAAACCATCGACGCCCAAATCCAGCCAGAAACGTACAGCATCCCACATCGCCTGCTTGACTTCAGGGTTGCGCCAGTTGAGGTCAGGCTGTTCTTTGAGAAAGGCGTGATAGTAGTATTGCTCCGTGAGTGAATCATATTCCCACGCCGATCCGCCAAAGATCGAAGCCCAGTTATTGGGATCGCGATCAGCTTTGCCATCGCGCCAAACGTACCAGTTGCGCTTCGGATTATCCCGGCTGGAGCGCGATTTTAGAAACCAAGGATGCTGATCGGAGGTGTGATTGAGCACTAAGTCGAGGATCACCCGAATGTCGCGGGCGTGAGCCGCCGCCAAGAACGCCTCAAAATCCGCCAACGTACCATATTCCGGCGCTACGTCGGTATAGTCGGAGATGTCATAGCCACAATCGATGAATGGCGATGGATAGTGCGGCGATAGCCAGATCGCACCGATGCCGAGTTCCTGCAAATGATCAAGTCTTGCCACAATCCCTGGAAAATCACCAAAACCATCCCCATTGCCATCCGCAAAACTACGCGGATAGATTTGATAGAAGACGGCTTGCTGCCACCATTTGAGTTCCGCGACCATCTTTTCCCTATACAGTTGGATTGGCACTCGTGCGATTATAGCGTGCTCACAAGTGTTCTTGAAGAATCGAAAGATCGTAGCGGTGGTCAGCAGCTCGCTGCGGCGCCCCAGCCAAGCGAACTCACGCCAGCCAAAGCAGTTTAGTCAGCCGACCAACCAAACGCCGCCGGAGATGGCTATCTCCGGCGGCTGTGAACGTCCGAATTAGGAAGAAGTTGGCGTAGTAGCTCAGGCATCATCGCTCTGCGAATTCGCAATGCCATGTTCAATGGCAAAGGTCGCTGCCTGAGTGCGATTCTCTAGCTGGAGTTTGACCAGAATATTGCGCAGGTGCGTTTTAACCGTGTTAATCGAGATAGTCAATTCATCCGCAATCTGTGGGTTGCTCGAACCCTTTGACACCAAATGCAGCACCGCTAATTCGCGGTCAGTCAACGCCTCTACCTGCTCCTCATCGCGCCGCGACTGCTTCAGGTAGTTTTTCAAAACACTGGACGCCATCGCCCGAGTCATGGGAACTTCACCCTGCATAATCGACTCCAGCGTATTGAAAAGCTCATCAGCATCCAAATTCTTGAGCAGATAACCGGATGCTTCCGAGCGCACGGCTTCAAGCAGATGGTCGTTACGGTCAGATGAAGTGAGGATGACGACGGCAACGTGAGGAAAACGGTGCTTGATCTCGCGCGTCGCCTGAAGCCCATCGCCATTGGGCAGATAAATGTCCATCAGCACAACATCCGGCTGGAGTCGCTGGGTCATCTCAATGGCCTCAGCCGCAGTCGCCGCTTCACCGACAACCTCGGCAAGCTCATTGTGCGTTCGGAGAAGGCTAATCAGTCCTTGGCGAAACATTTTATGATCGTCGACAATCAAAACTTTTATCGACATGGTATACTCTCCCCGCAGACTAGATACCAATCCGGACATGAATTGCATAAAAGAGAAAGCGTCCTAATACCTCGCTCATCATTAGCAGCAGAAAAACGATGTAGATCGGCGCCATGAGCCGGATAACTGGCTGTTGAGTTCTGTGCTGCCACAAGATTATGGCGACCAGTCCAATCGCCCCAACTCCCAGCAACGCTAAACGAAACTTGAACAACACGCCGTACAATCCCAGCAAGAGATCGAGGCTGCCTTGCGCTGAGGGACCACCCTCCGACAGCAGCTTGATTTGAAAACCATAGTTCAGAAATTCCACGAGCACCGCCACAACCGTCAACAGGGTCACAGCAGATAGCGTTCGCAGCGTGACCAGCATGTAACTTTGCAGTTCTGGCTTGGGTTCGGTGCGCAGCTGCACAAGGTAAAGATTGAGGAGCAGCAGCACCGATACCGCCATCCCGCCCAGCAAGAACATCGCACTAAAAAACGCAACCGGCGTAGTGATCGAGTTCCAAGCAATCTGGGTCGGCAGCAAATAAACGCGCGACATGCAATATACGGTCGTCATACCCATCAACACCGCCAGCCAGCCAACCGCCAACAAGAGCTTTGCGGAGCCGCTTTTATAGCGTTGGAGCAGCCAAACCACCCCAATAAGCACAACAAAGAGCATCGTAAAAGTCACCTCGCGGCTAAGCCACGAGGTTCCAAAGCTGCTCAAAGCAAGTATCGAGAGCAATGGACGGCTGAGGTGATAATGTGAACCGACAACTGAGGCAAAAGCCGTGACGAAGATAATCAGCACCAAGTTATGGCTAATCCGATCAGCCGTAGATCGATCCCAGCGCCGGACAATTCCGTTGTAGACCAACCATAATATCAGCATACTGCCGGCTGCCATCTGCATCATGATGGTGTACAAAGGCAGCGCCCATTCGCGTAGATTGATCATGATTTTACGTGCCTAATCTCCCGAATAGGCTCTGATTTCACCGTTTTCTCGAAATACCGACAGGGTTTCTCGCGTTTCGTGATCATTGCCAACTTCCGGTAGTTCGCAAAAAACAATCGTGCCTTTTCCCAACTTCGAGCGAATCACGAGCTGCCCACCAACACTTTCGGCACGTTCTAACATCGTGTGCAAGCCAAAACGATGTTTGGTAACTGGCTCAGCAAACCCAACCCCGTCATCGTTCACTTCCAAGCAAGCCCGGTTTAACCTTCGAGCCAGCGTGACCGTTACGGTTTCAGCCTGAGCGTGCTTGCGGACATTCGTTAACGCTTCTTGCAAAATGCACACAAGCTGTACTTCGGCTAAAGGTGAAAGCCCCAGTTCGTTAGCGCTCTGATCGATAAACCGCACGTCAATTCCAGTTTGAACACTAAAGCCGTCGAGATACTCGGCAATCGCCGAAGCGACCCCGGCATCAGTAGCGAGTGTCGTTCGCAAGCTTAGGATGTTTTCGCGCACGTCGGCGTGCGCGACCTGAACGGCTTCCCGCATCTGCTGCAATTCCGCCGACAGCGTCTCGTACTTCCCCTGATTCAAGAGGACTTCGAGTGCCTGAACTTGCAGATCTATATAACCCAAGATTTGCGCCAGACCATCATGCATTTCTCGCGCAATGCGCCCGCGTTCGTCGACCACAGCGAGCGATTGCAGCTTAGTCGCCATCAAGCGATGCTGAATTGCGATCACTGCTTGGTCCGCCAACCGTTCCAAACCAATCATATCAGTAGCGGTAAAGGGCATCGGTACGAAGCGAACACTCCACAATGCGCCCACCGGGTAGTTGTCGAGCACCAACGGCACGACAGCCGCCACCTCAGCTCTCCCGGACACGCATGGGCACATCCCGGCGGCAGCGTTCGGCGAGTCAAACTCATCGAAGCGAGCAGGCACAGCTTGATGAATAGCATCAATGATCAGGGTATTCTCGATATTGGAGCGCTCGTTAGCAGGCAAACAGATCGCGCCCGCTTTTGCGTCGGCGTAGGAATAGAGCGCCAACTGCTGACCGCCGTCTTCGAGTAGTCCGATTGCCACGAAGTCGGAATTCAAGAGCATCTGCGCATTCCGTACAATATCAAGCAGAATATTGTCCAGTATGTCCAATTCGGCAATGCGACGGCTGATGGTGACGAGAGCGTCAGTCCAGTTTTCGGCAACCTGCTGCGCCATTAACTGCGCCCGGTCGCGTTCTGCCTGAAGCTTTGCGACCCGCCGTCGCTCCATCGCGTCAAACACGCCAAGACTGCGCACTACAAAAAAGATCACCGCGCCAGCCGAGATCATCCGCCAGAACTGCACCGGCAAGCCGGTAACTTCCAGCACACGATCATAGTCGAGCCATGAAATCATTGAGAACGGCGTGGTGCTGGCAGCTTGGTCAGCCGGGATCGTATTGATGAGCGAACGGTCGTAGTTGTAATAGGACACCGGACCGTAAGGTGCAGCCGGTACGACCAGCCCAACAACGAGCGCCTCTGCCAGAAATGCCAAGCCAGCCCCAAACATCAACCGGCTGACGTCGTTCATGCCCTTTGCGCGATGCTCGTTCCGTTGGCGGATGAAGCCAATCGACGCCATAATGCTGCCTGGCAAATACAGCAGATAGCGCGACCAAATGTCAATGGGGATGTCGATCGGCGAAGGCGTCACGAAAGTCGTTGCCGCATAAATCACGACAAAAGCCAGCGGCACGCTCACGACGCCGGGGATAATGCGCGTCCAGCCGGGCAGCGGCGTCATCTGGGTGAGCATACCCCAGCCGAACCGCAGGAGCAATAACCCCGACAACGGCTGCAAAATTACGCGCAGAATTTTCAGAACCGACACGATGTCGGCGGACATGCCGCTGGCAAGGAACATGTCAATCCAGCCGACCCCCGCATAGGCAAAGCCGAAAGCCGAGAGCCAAAGAAGCTGACGATGCAGCGGGAATGCCCCCTCGCGCCGCAACTGCAAGAGTGCTGCGAGTCCCAACCCCCCAAATGACAGTCCGTAAAAGAAATAGATGATTGGCATCGTGCTCGCGCTAATAACCACTCGTCGCAGGTCTGCTCGATCTGCATTCGAGAACTGACGGTCTCCAATCAGAGACCGTGTTGTGAAAAATATCACCCAATGGGGCGATGTAACCCAATGATACCTTCCTTAAAATAGATACATATACCCGAATGCCACTTTAATCGGGTGAAGTATGTAAGCCATTTACGAATACTTCCAAACCAGTAATTCTAAGTTGTAGGGATTTCAATTGATTGGATCAGCAGAAAATTTCGCTCTCGATGAGACCGTAACCCAACTCATGGGTGAGCAGCTTTTGTTTGAGCTGTTGGGACGAATCCTGTACGCCAATCCCAACCGCGCTTGGGTCGAGCCGCTGATTCAGGAAGGAATCTTCGACGAAGTTCCTTTCGCGGCAAGCCAAGCGGATGTGATTGAGGGGTTGGCACTGCTCGCCCAATGGACAACTTCCAGCGGCACCCACTTGGGCGATGCCACGCTAACCGAACTCCGAGCCGACTACGCCCAGCTTTTCGTCGGGAATCAGCTGATCCCCGCCCCGCTTTGGGAGTCGGTCTATTTCAGCGAAGCGCGGCAAACGTTTCAGCAGGAAACGCTCGACGTGCGCGCTTACTTTGAACGCCTCGGGCTTCAGATCAACAGCAGCAACAAGGAACCAGAAGACCACATCGCTTTTGAACTGACGTTTATCGCCCGCTGTGCCGAACTCGCGGTTGAGGCGAGCGAACGTCAGGACGCCGCCGCACTTGCCGAGCTTCTGTCCACTCAGCGCGCATTCCTCGAAAATCATCTGCTGCGCTGGGGCTGCAAATGGGCAGAACTGGTGCGGGATCATGCGCGCACCGATTTTTATCGAGGATTGGCGCTGCTCGTGAGCGGCGGGTTGAAAGAGCTTTCCCGTATCGCTGACGTCGAAATTCCGTCCAAGCTATCGTATCCGGGGCTGGGTATTTATTCAGCAGATGAGCCAACGTAGATGATTGACCGTTATTCCGCCACCAACCGCAGCCCAACCACTGGATAAGTGGAATCCAAAACTCCTTAAAAACAGGAGCTTCGCCGAGCACAAAGAGGTCATTTGAAGAGGATGCATATGAGCGAAAATAAGCAGTTATCTCAGACTTTCGAGGAGACGTTGCTCTCTCGAAGAAGTTTCATGAAATGGGGATCGGCACTAGCCGGATCCGCAGCACTGACAGGCACGTTAGTGTCGCCCCTCGTCACCAACGCCAGCCCAGATCAGGCAGTCGCCGCAGCGGGTGAATCCCAACTCATGACCACCGCCTGCTATCACAACTGTGGTGGACGCTGCATTCTTTATGCCGAGGTTCAAGATGGTGTTGTTAACCGGATTGTCCCCGACATCCAAGTCGAAGATACGATTGACACCCCGCGCGCGATCCCCTGCGTGCGCGGACGTGCTCAAATCCAGCGCGTCTACGCGGCTGATCGTCTCAAATACCCCATGAAGCGCGTAGGCAAGCGCGGTGAGAACAAGTTTGAGCAGATCACGTGGGAAGAAGCGCTCGACACCATCGCCAGCGAAATGAAGCGGCTCAAGGATGCTTATGGCAACGAGTCGTTCTATTTCCACTATGCCTCTGGAACGCAGTGGCGCGGTCCCGACGGGCGCTCCCCGATTCGGCGGCTGATGCGGCTCTTCGGCGGCTATACCGACTACTACGGCACCTACAGTGCCGCCTGCCAGAGTGCTGTGACGCCCTACATCACAGCGATGGGCAGCAACTCCCCCGACGACCTCATGAACTCCTCGCTGGCAGTCTTGTTCAGCTACAACCCGGTCGTGACGGCGAACGGCGGTGACAATGCCGGCTATTACTGCATGAAGGCGAAGGAGAACGGCACCCGCTTCATCTGTGTCGATCCATACAAGTCAGACTCGGCGGTCGCGCTCAATGCAGAGTGGATTCCGATCAACCCCGGCACCGACGTCGCGCTGATCGCGGCGCTGGCATACGTGATGGTCAAAGAAGACATCTACGACAAAGAGTTCATGGCGACCCACTCGGTCGGGTTCGACGAAGACACACTGCCGGAAGGCGCTCCCGCCAACAGATCGTGGATGGCATACATCATGGGGCGCGATACCGATGGCGTTGAGAAAACGCCGGAGTGGGCAGCGGCAATCACCGGCATTCCGGCGAACCGCATCGTCCAACTGGCGCGCGACATCGCGCTGACCAAACCGTGCGCACTGCTGCAAGGGCTAGGCTGGCAGCGTCGCGCTTATGGCGAGCAACCGGTTCGCGCGCTGCCGGTTTTAGCAGCGATGTCCGGCAACTTCGGCATCCATGGTGGCGGCACCGGAATGAGCTTCGGCAGCGGCACGTCGATCAAGGCTGGTGGTTTCCCCGAAGGCGACAACCCGATCACGCAGAAGATTTCGGTGTTCATGTGGCCCGATATGATCCAGCGTGGTACGGAAATGACCAGCGCGATCAAGGACGGCGACGGCGTGAAAGGTGCCGACCAGCTAAATGCCAACCTGAAATTCATGTGGAATCACGGCGGCAATACGCTCATCAATCAGCATTCAGATGCCAACGCCACCACCGAATTGCTGCAAGACGAGTCCAAGCTCGAATTCATCGTCACCTGCGAAGTGGCGATGACGCCAAGCTGCTTGGTGTCAGACATGCTGCTGCCGTCCTCGACCGGGTTCGAAGCGGATAACCTGATTACCGGGACTGGCTCCGGGCGCGCCAACTGGTTGATGTACAGCCATCAGGTGGTCGAGCCGATGTTCGAAACGCGCACCGACCTATGGATCGCGGAGCAGCTTGCCGACCGGCTCGGCTTCCTCGACGCCTATCAGGACGGACACACCACCCGCGAAGACTGGCTGCGTGAAATGGTCTCCGTCACGCAAGATGCCTACTCCGATTTCCCGTCTTTCGAGGACTTCAAAGCACAGGGTATTTATAAGGTGTTCAGCAGCGGACAAGTCGTTGCCGGGGCAGATTTCCGCGAAGACCCCGAAGCGAACCCGCTCAAGACAGAAACGGGTAAGATCGAAATCTACTCTCCGTATCTGGCGAGCCTCGATTATCCCGAAGGCATCCCCGCCATTCCGAAATACATTCCCGAATGGGAGGGCGTGAGCGACCCACTGCGCGAAAAATACCCCTTGGTTATGGGAACAAGCCACGCGGTGCAGCGTTCGCACTCGACCTTCGCCAACGTCGATATTCTGCGGGAAGCCCACAACCAAGTCGCGGTCATCAACCCGCTCGACGCCGCCACACGTGACATCAAGAACGGCGATATGGTGCATGTGTTCAACGACCGGGGAATAATTGAAATCGAGGCGCGCGTCACCCCACGTATTCGTCCGGGCTGCATGGTCGTGTGGCAAGGGGCATGGTACAACCCTGATAGCAACGGCGTTGATCAAGGTGGCTGTGCCAATACCCTGACGAAGTATCAGCCGACCCCCTTCGCAAAGGGGAATCCGCAGCACACGAATCTGGTTCAGGTTGAAAAGGTATAACGATATGGCAAAGCAGTTAGGTTTCTATGTAGACATGAACAGATGCACGGGCTGCAAAGCGTGCCAGATTTCGTGCAAAACTGTGAACGAACTTCCCCTCGGCGTGGTCTGGCGGCGCGTGGCTGAAGTCACTGGCGGTGAATGGGTACAGGACGGTGACCAGTATGTTCCGTCCAATGTGTTCAGCTATTTCGTCACGGCAGCCTGTATGCACTGCGATAATCCCCTCTGTATGCAGGTTTGCCCGGCGGCAGCGATCACCAAACGCGACGACGGCGTCGTCATCATCGATCAGAACTCGCTGCATTGGCTGCCGCTACTGTGAGTGGGCTTGTCCCTACGGCGCACCGCAGTTTGACGCCGAGCGCGGCGTGATGACCAAGTGTCATTTCTGCTACGAGCTGCTCGACGCGGGCGAAAAACCCGCTTGTGTGGACGGCTGCACCTACCGCGCGATCGATTTCGGCGACATTGACGAACTGCGCGCCCGTCACGGCAACTTCGATGCGCCTAGCCCCTTGCCGGATGATTCCATTACCCACCCGTCGATCGTCTACACGCCCACGCCTAATACGCTTATTCATGACTCGGCTTCCGGCGATGTAATGAATGCTGAGGAGTTATAATCGTGCGTACTCAAGAACTCGCGCTTGTCGTTTACACTATTCTGGTTCAGATGTCGGTCGGAGCATTCGTCATTCTGGGAATGATCCACTTCTACGCGCTGCGCAAGCATGGCGAAAAGATTGCCAACCAGATGAGCGATTACGCCTTGCTCGCCATCGGTCCGGTTGTAGTGCTGGGGGTCATCATATCGCTCTTGCACCTCGGCAATCCTGCCAATGCTTTTCGGGCGATCAGCAACTTGGGAACTTCTTGGCTGAGCCGTGAAATCTTCTTCACCTTGGCGTTCGTCGGAACCGGTGCCGTCTTTGCTATTCTGCAATGGCGCAAAATCGGCAGCTTCCAGATGCGCCAGATTATCGCGTTGATCGCCGCCGCGCTGGGAATTGCCCTCGTATTCTCAATGTCGCAAATCTACCAACTGGCGGCACAACCCGCTTGGGACAGTATCGCCACTCCGATCACCTTCTTCATCACAACTTTCTTGCTCGGTGGGCTGGCGATGGGAACTGCCTTCACCCTCAATTATTACTACTTCAAGGGCAAGAAGGACTGCGACGATATCCAAGTTCAATGCAACATGCTGCGCACGATACTCCAGTGGATCGCCGTTGGTTCGATTGTCCTGCTGGGTATTCAGTTGGTGGTAGTGCCGCTCTTCGTTTCACAGCTTGCGGCAGGTAATGCGTCGGCGATTGAGAGCGCCAGCAAGCTATCGACCGAGTACGGGATCGTATTCGCCCTGCGCTTGGTTCTGGTGATCTTGGGTGCAGGGTTATTCGGGCTATTCCTCTATCGGAGTGCCCTGCTGAAACGAGAGCGCTGGATGGCGACCTTCGTGATAGCTGCTTTTGGCTTCGTACTCGTTGGTGAACTGCTCGGACGCTTCCTGTTCTACGCAATTCACGTTCGGATCGGCATCTAAATCAAATCTTCAAGCAATGTCTCTAGCAGCTTGAGTAACACTATCAGAGGCGTCGCTCAATTGAGGGACGCCTCTGATAGTTCAAAGAGAAATTCTCCCGACCGCCAAACCCTGCTCCACATACACAGTTAGAGCAAATATGTTCAACCGCTTCAGACTGCCACTACGATGGGATTTCGGATTCTCGTGGTATTTGTCGTAAGTAATAGTCTTCGCCTGCGCCGCAACAAAAGCGCACAGCGTGAGCCAAATATATCCAAACGAGCTACAGCATCACAACTTGCGTAGTTCATCCAGCAGCGCGAGTCGGTTCGCATATTGGGTACATATTCTTTGTATCAGTGAGTCTCCCCGCGCTGTTTACTCAAGCCTCTTCATCTGGCGCAGATACGCGACAAAACGTAATTTCTTCAGGGAAACGTGATTCGAGCTGCTCTCGATATGCTTCAGGCAACCAACTGCTCTGCTGGCGCGATTGTACAAGTGTCATAAGGGAAGACGCTGAGAAAAATCTCAGTGTCTTGTCCAGCCACACCTTGCGGCACAAATACTTTTCACCTACAAATCCTCGTCTACAAGAAACCATTTCCAGTTATCTAAGGGACAAATGAACATTGAAACCAGCTATGTTTAGCCTCCGCAAACCATCACTTCGTTGCATTCTGGAACTCGTGGTGTTTGTGGTCAGCAACTCACTCAATCTGAAAAGGGCTGATGTATCCATCAAACGTAGCATCTCAGCCTAAACGTTTTGTTATGCGATATTCTGTTTGCGCATGTGAGAATAGGGACATCATTGGCTAAATTGCTTCACCTTGCTTGGACGAGCTTTCTGGAGTATAGATCAAGCTGCAGTTGCGCCTTATTTGATAACGGGACTTGCCCCGCAAGAGATGAAAGACAACGATAACTTCCAGCGTACTACGGCGGTCTTGTAAGTGAACTTAGTAACAGCTCTTACCTTCCAATTCATCGACTGCGAACCGCGCCCAACTTGCGTGTCGGGGCTCATCCGGATTGTAATACAAAATGATGGCACATAACGTTTCGATTCCAGGTGTTGGCATCTCAAACTGAGCGACATAATAATAGGCTTCCGCCGTGAAAAATCCGTCACGCAACAGAAACTGACCCGAAGCTTCTGCCAACTGCACAGCGTCAACGGCGCGCCGGTAGCCTTGTCCCTGATCACCCAGTGTTTGATCACCACGGCGCAGACGTGCCCCTGCCTCTGTGGTCATGAGCAGGAAACACTGCCAGCGCTGCTGAAAATTTCGCGCTTCAGTCAAATCCAGTGTTGCGAGGGGATTACATGCTGGCGGATTAACCTGCTCGATAGCTTGCCACCCGGCTTCCGCAATCTCTACCGCTTCAGACAGCGAGGATGAGCCAAATTCCCCCGCCTGTACTAGATAAAGCGAACTCAGAGCATAAGCTGCTTCCGCGTTATCGGCAGCGAGCGTTAACGCCTCATGGTAGCTTGCCGCAGCGTTTTCATAATCGGGTATCCCCTGCTCATAGGCATAGCCGAGCAAATAACGCGAAACACTCCGTTCGCGGTTGGGTCGATTGGCACTAATGTCATCGATAGCCCTGACAATGTTGAGTGCGTTTCGAGCTATGCCAACGTCAAGCGGATTTGATACCAGCGCGTCGCGTCCCATCTCGCTGTACGCGCTGGCAAGTTCGGCGGCACTTTCCGGGACAAGAATAGCCAGCACGACAGTCCTTTTGAGGTTGCCTTCCTGCTGATCTGCCCCGATTGAAGCGAGGATGTCCTCCTCGAACTCGCTCGTGAGACGCGCTAGCTGTTCCGGAGTTCGCGTACTTGAGGAGCAGGTTGGCAACCTGTTTGACATCGACCTGCTCAGCGCTAGTCGGCGCGTTTATCGCCTCTCGAAGGATGTTTTCAATGGCGCTGGGAACATCAGCGCCGAGTTCAAAGGCGGCATCATAAGCGGTCTCTGCATCCGCAGCATCACTTGTACTTAAGGCTATTCGACCTTCCCGTAATTGTTGATCGGCAAGGTTGGCGCGAAACGGAAAAGGTCCCACTAAAAACAGCAAAATAACCAATACGGCTGCAGGTGCTCCCAGCAACAAGATCCGCTGCCGCGACTCTGACAGCGACTCACGGTAGAAATCGATCACTTGTTTCCCAAAAGCGAGGCTAGCAAAGGAAAAAAGCGTCAGGACACCACCGACGACAGCTAAGAACGTTCCGCCGAGACGGCCGTAGAGCAGCGCAGCGTAGAATACTAAGCTAACGTCTGCCACTATCAGCCCGGTCATGATTATCAAGAGGATAATCTGTGAGCGATGCAGTCGCATATTAGTTCCTCATCTCGATCAAAAGGATTCAATCGCTTCGGCGGCTGCATGTTCCAGTTCACTACCTGCTTCCGCAAGATCGAGCGCGTCCAAGTAGGCTTGGTTGGCGAGCGGTTCCAGATCAACGGCGAGGTACAGTCTTCCTAACAGAATGTAAACAGCAGCAGAATGTGCTAAAGTGCTCTCAGGATACTCGACCAAAATTCGCTCAATCAACTGGGCAGCTTCTCCCCATGCAGCCCGCTGTTCGCCACCCACCTCAGCATACGACTGGCTGAGCAGCACGGCGCGCGCGTAAAGAGACAAGGGGGATGCATCTCCCAAAATGTCCGTCGCCCGTTTCAACCGCGCAACAACATCCTCCGACTCCACGTAGTAGAACGTGATGTCGTTCGCGGGTGCCCAGTCAAAATCATCCGTGCACTTCGGCGCGATCCGGCTTCGCATCCGCACGCATATAATGATGGAGTAGGGAGTGTTTTCAGCTAGTTCCAGATCGACCGCAATCCGCGCCACTTCACCGTCATCCGAAGTGACCACATCTGCAGGGAACGGATCGTTCAAAGAAGGCTGATCCAGCCCAACCACCTCAACCGTGTATTCCTCTGCGTCCGCGACCGCATTCCACTCAATTAAGACCTGCTTCGACGTCACAATCGTGTGGCGCGGATGAATCAAAAACGGTTGTTCAGCGTCAATCACGGATCGCTGCGTGCTCAGCGTCGCTTCAGCGCCGTCAAAGAAGCGGTAGTTTGTCCGGTCGGCGGGGCAGCGCAGAATGTCGATTGGCAACAGATCAGCCGAAGATAATCGTGTGATCTTTCCATCCGGGCACATCATGATCAAACTGGTATTAGCATCAGGCATGATCTGGATACCGTTTTCCAGTAACAAACCGGGAACAAGCGTCTGCGGCGTATCCCAGCCTGCTCGCTGATAGGTAATGTGCCCTTCGACGTCTAGCACAGCAAAAGCTGCTTGCTCCGATTGAGCACCAACCGGAAATAGAGTGATCACAATGAGTAGCAAAGCGACGATGCCGCTTTGTACCAACCTATTCGCTTTCGGAAACATCGGCACAATATCCATTCGCTGTTACAACGTCTGCCGATACCCATGCAGAATCATCCAGTAAAAGCCACCACAATTTGCCCTCAGCTGTGCGCGTAGACCCGAAAACAACGCGGCTTTCACCCGCTCCAATCGTACTAACAATATCGTATTCCGTACCGGCGCCAGCACGAAGGTTGACCCTACTGTTTGCGATAATTATGCAAGCTTCCAGTTCGATGGGTTCAATATAATAGTTACCGGGTTCGCCTTCGGCTGTCCAGCCGCGCTGACCATCAAAGTTAACCTCCCACCATAGGTATTCTTCGGCGCATACGGGACCGGAAAGCACCGCGAACACAGCCCCCTCAGGAATGGTGCCGATTATACTGCCCTCTGTGCCCGCCGCATCGCGCAGACGGTTCGGGATCCCACGTGCGACGACAACGCGACCCGCCTCACCTATCACCATCTGGGGCGGAGGCGCACCGGGACAAATCACGTCTGGTGCAACGGCTATGTCCTCAGTAGTATCCGAAGATGGCAGTACAGCGGTATCAAAATCATCGCCTTCACCAGCAGGCACGATTGATCCAGATGGATAAACGTACGTGATCGGATTTGCCAAGTCGAGATTGGGCATGCGAGCAACTTCATTGCCGATGCAATCGTAGATCAGTAGATTGTACGAGTCGGCATCAGTTTGCCACGCTGCCGAACTTCCCGGCACTATCGAATTGTCGGCAGCCAGCACGTTGACCCCGTTACGCTCCGAGAGGGGCACAAGATAAACTTGGCAGATTGCCGTCTGCGATCGGTTCTCTATCCGCAGGAACGATCCCTCTCCAAGCGTGACCTGCGCTTCGGTCGATTTAAAGAAGGTTCGGGTCACGGACTGCCATGCATCTTCACGGGTGAAGATCGTCGCCGCCGACGGCAGTGATGCCGGTGTGGGTGGAATTGGTGTAACACTCGACTTCTGTGGCTGACCGATCAGCATGAAGCTCGCCCAGTAATAAGGGGCTTGCGTATCACTTTGCTGAAGGATTGTGAGCATCGCCTGACGCAGCGCATGCGCGTTATCCAACCCCTGCGCGCGTTCTTTGTGAAAGGCGACCATCAAATCGGTGGTAGCAGCATCGTCGACCCGCCACAGGCTGGCAACGACTTCGTTAGCGCCCGCGCCGAGGAATGAACGGGTCAAAATGCCGAAATCCTCGCCATCGCCACCGGAGCCGGTATCACACCCGCTCAGAATCACCAGATTTGTACCTTGGCGCAGATCAAGCTCGGAGACTTCATAGACTTCGAGGTAGCCATCCGTCTGCCCCAACGTATCAGGGGTAAGATGAATACGGCTGAAGTAAGGGTAATCAGAGAGCATCTCCACGTGCGCAGCAATGTGAAGTACCTGAGCGCCCGCCGCATTTTGTCGCAACGCCAGTTCGCTAGCTTCAGACCCGATCAGCGCATCGACACCCAAGAAGTCTGCGACCTGTTTGGCTTCTTCTTCCACGTGGTCAAGATAGTTCAATCGGGTGGCTTGCAAGGTATTTGGCTCAGGCTGCCCCATGACGAGACCCGCAGAAACCGGAGTGGATTCCGTCGAGCGTGAGGCAAGAAGTACCATTGCGGTTGCGCTCGGCACTTGTGAAACAACGTAATCCTCAATCAGGTAAGTTTCATCCGGCTGGATCAAGGCACTGAACGGAATGTAGTTGAGCACATTATCAGAAGCGAACAGCAAGTGCGTTTCAGGTGGCAGCGAGAGGTCGAGCGGAGCAAGCAAGGCATCGTACAACTCACTCATAACCGCAGTGACCTCGTCCACGTTGGTACGACCGCTGTTAACGAAGCGACGGTATGCCTGATTGAGCTGCGCCTCATTGACGTTGAGGATTTCCGCCCGAATAGTGTCCGGAGTCACCACGAAGACGACGCTCTTTTCCACACCGACGTTGTAGGATAGCAACACTTCATCGGCGGATAACATGTTTCGCACCGCATCCACTGAAGCGGTGTCCGCGATGACGCGCTGGTATAAGCCGTTTTGAACCTGCGCCGCTTCCAGCGTCTCTTGCAGCGTCTCGCGCAGCCTCGCCAAGTCTGCGCTGCCATCAAAGGTATCTTCACGCAATGACTGCTGCAAAGCCTCTATCTCGATGAGCAGGCGTTTGTCAACGGCGTTAACACCCGCATGCAGTGGTTCTTGTGTTTCGGAAAGCTGGGTTCGCGTCAAGACAGCGCGCGACCGTTCACTGTAGTCAAACGCGACGGCATCATCACCCTGTGCCACCAGCAACAGCACGACATTTTGATATGCACTTTTGACGCTCGCCTGCCGGAGTAGATGCGTAATTGAGATGTCGAGCTTACTGCTGGTGAGCAGCGTTTCAAACAATTCAATACCATGCTGATATGCCGTTAGCGCTTGATCGCTGCGTCCTGCGTCAAACAAAACTTCGGCATAACCGAGTTGAGCGTACAGTTGTGTAAGCTGGTCTTCTGTGTGAGCGAGCAGGGTAAGCGCCGCTTCATAAGTGCTGAGGCTGGTGTCGGCATTGTCTTGAAGCTGGAAAAGCTGCGCCATGTCGACTAACAACTGCGCGATATATACATTCTCGCCGTGTTCGCGAAATACTTCGAACGCGCGCCAATAAGCTTTTGAAGCCAATTCATAGCGCTGTTGGGCAGCATAGACTCTGCCGATACGCTGATACACGATGGCTTTGGGGACGGCTAAATCCGAAATCGTCTTTTCAGAGTCATAGAGTGCAAGCGCCTGGCTATAATAGTCTAGCGCCGTAGAAAAGCCCCCGTTGCGTGCATATATATCGCCCAGCGTCCCGTAGAGGCTAGCCCGTTCAGCACGGAATCCATACAGCATAGAAGCAAAGCCGCTCGATTCGGGTATCAGCATCGCTTCTGGCTTTAACTGAGACTGATCCTCAAAGACGTCTACATCCGCATAGAGTTGTACGCTCATTTCATCGGAGAACGCGTCGATAACAGTTTCTAAGTCGTCGGGGTCAATTGCCGCCACGTCGAGAGCCGGACCGATACCAAGTGCTTCATTCAAGATACCGACTGCGTCGTTATCGCGTCCCTGCGCCACATATAAGAGACCTTTACCCTCAAGCGCCGCATTGTAGGGAGCCAAAAGTTTATCAAGCCCGATTGCGCCTGTGTCTTCGGCATCCGACCAGTTTTCCGCGGCGAGAAGATCAGCAAACCGGTAATCGACACCCTGATAAACTGTATCCAGTGTAATCTGGTCAGCGATGCCCAGCACACGATCATAATATCGATTCGCCGTCACATACTCGCCACGCAGACGGTAGGTGTCGCCGATGCGATTCAGTAAATGCATGTAGCGCGCTTGTTCCGCCGCATTCATATCAGCGACATTATCCGGCGATGGAATGGGAACTTCGCCGATGCTAGCAACGTCTACACCTGCCGGTTCCGCCTTGTTGATCAGCAGAGTAAGCGCGCCTTGGTAATACTGCCCGGCGAGCGAATAGCGTCCTGCCCGGAAGCTATAAGCAGCGAGTGAGTCGACGTCATCGGCTTCTGGCGAGAGGTAGATATATGGATCCTCATAGTAGTTACCGCTTCCCCGACCGAAATAGACAGCCGACGACTCGTCCGGCAACGTCTCCAGCAGCGCATCCGAGTCGACGGTGAAACGCCGTACTTCAGGATAGTCGAGGACTGTGTCACCCTTCACCGAAATGATGAATGATTCGAAATCGTAATCACCTTCTGCCGCGTCCTGTTCTTGGCAGCGATGCATCCACAGTTGGTATACGCCGGGACGCATCGGCACGCTCACAGCCCCCCGCGGAGGCAAATAATATTGATATTTGTTCGGCGTGATGTAACTTTTCCGATCCAGCGTGTCGAATTCCAGCCCGCAGAACTTTTCGGTTGAGTGGTTATTGAAGGTCACATGCGGACGCACGGTTTGCTCGATCTGTACTGCGTCGTCGCCGGAATAGCGAATGATGTAGCTCTCGAGGACATTGACGCCTTCAGATTCGTAAAGCACTTTACCCGTGCAGTCTTCTAGCCGGATCGTGTGAAAACCGGATGCAACCTCGAAATCGATGTAGTTTCCAGGCAGCAGTGCCGAACTGGGCGGCATTACCCTGTCATCGACTGGCGCGTTCAACAGCGCCGTCGTCTCAATATTGCAAATCGTGTCGTCGGACACGTTTTCGACGGTGACCTGCGCTGTAAAATACTGCGGACCGCCGTAGGATAAGGGTCCGTAAAAATCATCACGGCTGACAAAATCCTGCGGGTATGTCAATTGAACAGATTCGCCGGGCACCACTTCGAACACGGCAGCGCCAAGTGAATTGTGGGTGCAGGATACGGCTAGCGCTCGATAAAAGCCCGGTGCCAGCGACCAACGCGTTGCCGTGTCTTCGGTGACGACGATCGGATCAATCGGTAGACGAACGGCGGTATTGCGACCAAGAAACTTCGTCGCGGCGAGTTGGTCATCACTCCAAACGTCACTCTCCGCTTCTGCCACCATCACGTAGCAGATTTCGACTTGAGGCGTCCCATTGACAAGTTCGATGTTGTCTTCACCTAGCAGGGATGACTCATCAACATCAGGCGCTTCCGATTCATCCATACTTGGCGTTGAATTTGACGCCGCAGCGGACTCGTTCACCGAGAGTTCAAATGGTTGTTCTCTCAAAACAATATCGTTGAACTCTAGCAGCTTGTCGAAGTCGCCGCTGTAATTTGGTTCGAGGCACAGCTTGACCTCTGCGCGGTAGCGTCCAGTTGGAATACTCCAAGATTTTGACTCGCCCGGATTGACAAACCACGAATCCCCAAAGCCAAGCAGAAGCATGCGTCCGCTCTCTGAACTGTTCGTCCCAGCGAGAGGATATAAATCAAAGCCGCAAACCATGTAATCTGCCGAAGTGTTGTGCAGCGTAATTTCTGCCTCTGAGCCGAACGGCTCCTGTGCCGTGAGCATGTTGGGTGAAAGGATCAAGAGCAGACATAAAACGTAAATCGCCACAAAACGCATTGAGAGGCAACCTTCACAGCTTGAACGGTCAGGATCCAGAGTTGGGGAAGCTCATTTGTTACACAGCAATAGGTGCAAATATACTAACAAAGTCGAATAGATGCAGCAAGCAACACCCACAGAGGAGCGGGGAACAAGAGGGTATGCTGTTACCCCTCACCCCGGCTGAACCTGCGGTTCAGCCTCCCCTCTCCCACGCAAGCGGGCCAAGGGGAGAAAAGCCACTTTCTTGTCGTTGTCTTTACAATCTGTTTCCTTGATGTTCCCCGCTCCCGTGTTTTGCCAGCCCGTTCATTCACTTGAAGATAGAGTATACTGGGGAAAGCCCTGCCAGAATTCCGTTCGTGCGCCATTAGCTCTGGCAATAGATTGTTGACAATCCAGTGGGCTATCTGTTACGGCAGACCATAGCATTATTTCCGATAGTATCCCCTATGAACCATTGACAGAGCGCGAGTTGAACATACTGGCGTATATCGCTGATGGATTGTCATTTTGATGCGATAGCCCTTATCTGAGGGATAAATAAACATTGAAACCAGCTATGTTCAGCCTCCGCAAACCGCCACTACGATGGCATTCTGGAACTCGTGGTATTTGTCGTGAGCAACTCGCTGCGGCTGCGCGCCAAGCGCATCGGCGGCGCACCTGCCCCAACACCAGCAGCTAACGAACTCACCCCCGCACCAGCAGTGTAATCCCAAGAATCTTTGAGCTATCCCACTGAAGCAGGTACAACTTCAGCGGGATAGCTTGCTCAAATTCTGACGGACTAGCGAACGGCGCGAGCAATCGTCAGCCTAAATCCGTCAATCTGCATACAACGAAACTCTCAAGTGTATGCGAATCATTCGATTAAACGCATACACTTTTCAAACAACTATCATAAAATGACCACCCCTCTCACGCCACGCACCATTTTTTGCTGGTGCTGTTCATCAACGACTTTTTGGTTGACACTAATCTCGAAGCCTTGCCGCGCCAGCGCTTGCGAGATGCTCTTTGCTTTCTTCGGTGTGCATCCGTGTCTCGCACACCAATTGGTATACGAGGTCATGATCGCGTTGTTCGCTGTCCAAACCCCTTCTGCTCGTTGACAGCAGTCAGCCAGCCACAATCGGACCGTATCTTGTTCTAGAGGCTGTGCCGGCAATGAATTGGGAACCGTTGGTGAGATCGAACGCGCTCGCCCTTCCCGTCGATACCACTGCACTAGCAGCTGCTCCATTTTGCGCGGCGTGTCGGTTTCCTCTACCGGCGTATAGACAGTGATTTTGAGGTCAGGTGTGTCAAAGACCTGAAAGGTCAGGCGTTCAAACTGGAGATAGCCCACCTGTGGATGGTTGAGTGTTTTGCGCCCTTCTTGCCCGCTCAGGACTTCATGATTAGTCCACCAAGCGCGAAATTCAGGACTGTGGAGTTGGAGATCATGGATCAATTCAGTGAGTTGGGGGTCACCGGGATAGCGAGCACACGTGCTGCGAAATTGGGCTAAGAGCTGGCGTGCATCTGCTTCCCAATCGACAATGAACTGCCGCGACAACGGATCGGTGAAGACGTTCCAGATCGTATTGCGTTGGCGACCTGTTCTCAGCCGGTCATCGCCAAAGACCACACGTCCGGCATCGTTCCGAGCCAGAACATCCCAGCGTCTGCCCGACACAAAAGCTGGTCGCGTCCCAAACTGATCGAGGAAATGTTGCAGCGCCGGACTTACAACCTCGGCTTCCTGCTCTAATATGGGTGGTGGCTGCTGCTGCGCCAAGAAGAAGAGGTGATTTCTTTCAGTCACATCCAGACGCAGCGCCTGCACTAGGCGTTCTAAAACCTGCGTTGAAGGTCGAATCGAACGTCCTTGCTCCAACCACGTGTACCAATCCACACTCACGCCCACCATCTGCGCCACTTCCGCACGCCTGAGTCCGGGTGTTTTGCGTCTACTCCCGTGCGGCAATCCGACCTCTTCAGGTGTGAGCTTAGCCCGGCGCGTCCGCAGAAAATCGCCAAGCTCCTGCATACGATAGTCTTGTTGCTGCTCCGGCTTAACCATTCCAAGCGCCTTCATCTACCGATCTAAAAGAGTGTCACCTGAGACAGTGAAGCAACACTCCTATGATTATTGCTCATCTTGTTCTAGGATTTTTAGCAGTATACCATGTCTCCGTGAGTGAAATGCCTACAGAACTCAAGTGGAAGACGAGGAATGGCAGTATGGATTTAGGACTAACAGGAAAACGGGCACTGGTGACTGGATCGAGTTCCGGCTTAGGTGCAGCTATTGTGAAGCAGCTCGCCGCCGAGGGCGCTGTTGTCATTGTGCATGGTCGCAATGAAGCGCGTGTCGACGCGGTCGCCGAGGCGATCCGTGCCGAAGGAGGGAAAGCTGAGGTCGCTCTAGGCGATCTCAGCACTGATGCTGGCGCTGATGGGGTGGCTAAGGCGGCACTCGCCGCCGGAGCGATTGATATTCTGGTCAACAATGCCGGAATCCTTCCGCGCACATCATGGATGGAGGCAACGGCTGAAGATTGGCAGCAGATCTACAACAACAACGTCATCTCTGCTGTGCGGATGATCCAGCGACTCGTACCGCAAATGCGCGAGCGGCATTGGGGTCGGGTGATCCAGATTGGCGGTGGCTTGGCGCAGCAGCCCCAAGCCACCGGACCACAATATAATGCAACCTTGGCGGCGCGCCATAATCTGGCAGTGTCGCTCGCGCGTGAACTGAAGGGTAGTGGTGTGACCTCCAACGTCGTGGCTCCCGGCGCGATTCTTACCGAGGAAAGCCGCCCCCGGCTTATGCATATGACACAGGCGTATGGTTGGGATGGGACACCGGAGGAAATCGAATTCAAGGCGGCACAGTCCATCGCGCCAAATGATATAGGACGTTTTGGTCGACCGGAGGAGATCGCCGCAGCGGTTGCCTACCTCGCTAGCTCACTCACAGATTATGTCAGCGGCGCAACGATCCGCATTGACGGTGGCACGATCCGCTCGGCTTTCTGACACCATCAGCGACCCAGAGAGCGGACAGCGCCCGCTCTCTGGATAGCGATGTTTGCGAGCGTTCAGACCTATCCAAGCAGCAGCACCTTGATCGCCCCGGCAAGGCACTGTCGTTCTTTTTCATATTCGAGTAATCGTTGAGGAAAATAAGTAGAATTTACGAGAAGAATGGCGACCTTGAAGCGAGAGCTTAAACCGCCGCCATGATAGTGTTGCTTATTCCGGGGAATTTGCGGTCAGCAACTCGCTGCGACTGCGCGGAAAGCGGATCAGCAGCACACCCGCCCCAACGCCCGCAGCACAAGTTTAGCCACCTGTAACCATCCAACCTCTAGCGGGCAGTGCAGTGGCAACGCCAAGCTGTATTGCCCGTTCCCAACGGTCGGGTCAGCATCATATGCCGATACGATAATTTTACAATTTTCATTGAACTCGTAGATTAGCCATACATATACTGTGAAAGCCTACTGGTCTATGAAGCAAGGAATAGGGAATGAATTTCAAAATCCATAAATCTTGGCTGTCAGTTTTATTGATATTGGTATTATCAATCAGTATATTCGGTGCTGTTCCGTCTTTATCAGCCCAATCACCTAATCCCACCTGCACGGATCCGGCGACAGAGGGTGACGCGCTGGATTTGTCGATCACGAACCATCGTGATGAGACGATTACACTCGTGTGGTTCTCGTATGATTGCCAAGAAGACATCTATGAAACCATTGCCCCCGGCGAGACCATTACGCAAGGGAGCTATGTCAATCACAATTGGATCATTCGGGCTTCCGATGGAAGTGCCATTTACCAGTTTGCGGCATCGCCAGACAACGCCAACATTGTGATCTCGCCAGCCGCGCAGAATAACAACAAGCTGAATTGCCCGACCTATACCACCCCCAATTTTGCCGGCATCGATCCGGTCTTCCTGCAAGCGGGTGACGTCGTGACCGTCACATCACAGGGCGGTATCGCTGCAGCCTCATTCAGTTTCGATAAGACCGGTAACACGCAAGATACCGCTCAGTTCAACTGCGACCCCGGCACGCAAGATTTTACGGCGGAGCAAGCGGGGTTGTATTGGCTTGAGTACAACGGCTCCGGGAATACGGACGCCCTCTCCTATGAAGTCAACGCAGAAGTAGTCGAGGCTGTCGACACGCTGGTCTGCCCGACCTATTCCGCCCCGAATTTTGCGGGCATCGATCCGGTCTTCCTGCAGGCGGGCGACGTCGTGACCGTCACGTCGCAGGGCGGGATCGCTTCCGTCTCGTTTGATTTCACCGACATGACGAATACGGTCGACACCGCCGACTTCAACTGTGACCCCAGCACGTACGAATTTACGGCGGAAGCAGATGGAATTTATCTGATTGGCTATAACGGCTCTGGCAACGCGGACAGCTTCTCGTATGAACTCACCCGCGTATCCGCCGCGTCGCAAGCGGGCTTCCCGTTTGCGGCAAATATGGTCAGCGAAAATCCGCCAAATCTGTTGACAGCACCTGACGGCGACTACGTGTGGTATATGGATCCGGCGGAAGCGATCACCGTTACGGGCATTTCTGACGACGGCTCATGGTACAGCATCATCGATAGTATCGGCAATGAAGGTTGGGTGCCTGCCTCCAGCGTTGTCCTCTCTGATGCGCTGTCGGTTCCGATGGCTGAGCCGGTTGTGATTGATTTCGGCTCTGGTCCCAACTACGTCGACTGCACTGGTGCGATTTCCAAGTCGAGCTTAGTGGCGTCGGTCGACACGAGCGGCGCGAGTTTCCAGACACTGCACGACGGCTGCGAACTGCACTCCGATGGCAATTTGACGGTGAACCTGAACCAATCCGTCAATCCGGCAACGGCGACGGCGACCGTGAATTCGGGGCGCGCCGATGTCGTCATCGAATACTATGACTCCGCCACAGGTACTCTCGTTGGCACCTACAGCGGGCTGGATAACACCTATGTGGCAGCGGCGGGCGGCAGTGCGAACTCAGGTTGTGCTCCATACCAACACCCCGGAAGGTGGACAGCGCGGGATTATCCTCACTCTATCCCTGCAACCCGTATCCTAGCCATGGCGTAAGGTCAAAAACGGCTATAGGTGTCCAGTAACAACGCCTGAACTGACCTTGATCACTGCGAAAATTGCTGCAAATCAAAAAGCCGCTGGAGAAATATCTCTCCGGCGGCTTTTTTACGATAGACGGCAGCCAGATCAAGAGCGGCATCGCCCCGGCTGCCAAAAGAACTCGCTCAAGCTAGTCCGTCCCGCCGGAATAGCTGAATATCGAATGCCACCTCGGTTGTTAATTGTTGTAACGCAAGCAGGCTCTGCCGTTTTTCTGGCGATGTCCGCCAATAAAAAGGCGTCATTTGCAGTAGATTGCTAATGTCTTCCGGGTGAGCGAGCGTCATCTGGTACTGAACCGTTTGCGAGTCAACCAGTGAAAAGTGGGGCGCGAATTCGTCGCGCGCCAAGACGCCATAGGGCTTCACCTGCTCGTAAATCAGGCGGCGCAGTTCCAGCAAATGATCGACGGCAGGGCTAACGACCAGCAAGAGGCAGTCTTTAGCGGCGATACGAGCGAACTCCGCGTTATTTCTGGGGGCAAAGACGTTCAAAATGCAGTTGACCGAAGCCGCCTGAACGGGAAGCTGCGCGATGCTGGCAACCGCAAAGGTAACCGCTCGATATTGTTTCGCGCCGTAGCGAATCGCTTCTTTGGAAATATCGATACCATAGTAGCTGCCCGGCTGCTTGAGCTGGTTTTGAAGATAACCGACGTAGTACCCTTCCCCACAACCGGCATCCAGAATATTCAGCTTGGGTAGGTCACTGGCGTATTGGACAACCATTTGGCTGATCGCAGCCGCCAGCGGCTCATAATAGCGCCGGGACAAGAAATTTTTGCGACTGAGGATCATGTCCTTGCTATCGCCGGGAGCTTTCGAGTGCTTATGATTGGGCGGCAGCAGGTTGATATAGCCTTCCTTGGCGATATCGAAATTATGGTGGTTGTCACATTGATAGTTGGAGGCTTGCCGGTGAAGGGGCAGATCGCAAAGTGGGCATTGGAATAGGTTCAACATCATAGCGAGATGTTACAACGTGTTTGAGTGCTTCCGCCAGTTGATCATGGGGAAAGCTTATATCGAGAACTCTTTCCGCGCGCTGATCTACAACGCACTTCTGATTCCCGCGCTGATACTCGGCGTGCCCGTGCAGACGTTCGCGGCTGTAGTTCATTTTCTCCGGCGGCTGGTGGCTGACAGCGATTCAAACGTCGAGCTGCACCGTCACCGTGTCACCTTCCTCCAGCTTTTCGGCTTTGCGGACAACCGCCTTGATCGGCACGAGATACAGTCCATCTTTGGGAAACAGCGATGTCTTGAACGCCGTCTTGCCGATCCGCACCTGCACCGGGATCACGCCCCAGCCATAGGTCACCAAATTGGAGATCGCTTTGATGTCGCGGCTCTGCTGATCAGGAACCGCCACGAAGAAAAACGGAGCTGGTCCACGCCAATAGATAATTTCGCCATCGAATTCGATATTCATAGCTGCGTCCATCGCCGTATCAAGAGCCGAATTGGGTTACCAAGAGAATATTATAGGATGAATCTCTCCGTCAACCAGCAATGGACGGCAATCAAACGATGGCATAACGCACGGGGATGGAGAAGACAGCGTTTCGACCAACCAGCAAACCACTTTGCAGGGGCGGCGTGGGACGCCGCCCCTGCGACTCCGTAAATCACCGCGCTAGCGCAGGAAGGCTTCGTGCAAGCCGCCATCGACGCTGAAAATCTGCCCGGTGGTCTTGCCAAAGGCTTCGGTGCTGAGCAAGTAGGCGACTTCCGCCTGATCTTCCGGCGTGATCGGCAGCTTGGTCAGCGTGCGCTGGGCGTAGAAATTCGCCAGCTTGTTCCGCAGCGCCTCGGTATCCTCGTCCTCGCTGTAAGCGATGTTGTACTTGACCAGCGAACTGATCACCCGGTCGCGCGGGAACATGCTGCTGCCCGCGACCACCGTCGCCGGAGCCAGACCGTTGACCCGCACCAGCGGCGCGAGTTCGACCGCCAGTTCGCGGACGAGGTGATTGGCGGCGGCTTTGCTGGTGTCGTAGGCGACCGATCCCTGCTTGGAGACGGCGGCGTTGACGCTGGTCGTCAGCACCAGCGAACCGCGTAGATTCTGCGCCTGCCACAGCGGGCGCGCTTCGTCGGCGACGAGGTAGCCGCCCAGCACGTTGACGTCGAAGGTCAGCCGCCAGCGCTCGTCGGAGATGTGCCCGGTCTTATCCGGCGGCACGAACACCCCCGCCGTCACGATGATGTTGTCGATGCCACCATAAGCCAGCAGCACTTGATCGAACAGCGCGCGGACGCTGGCACGGTCGGTCACGTTCACGCCCAAGCCAATCGCCGGACCGCAGCCGGAAATCCCCGTCCCGGCGACGCCGATGCCGACGCCGTAGGTTTTGGTCAGTTCGTCGGCGGTCGCTTGCGCGGCCTCGTGCGCTCAGGTCGGCGCAGACGACGTGCGCGCCTTCTTTCGCCACCCGCTCCGCCACCGCTTTGCCGATGCCGCTGCCCGCGCCGATCACGATCACGGCGTTGCGTTCGAGCGTCTTTTCCGGCGGCATCCGCCGCAGCTTGGCTTCTTCGAGCAGCCAGTATTCAATGTCGAAGGCTTCCTGACGCGGCAGCGCGACGTACTCGCTGACCGCCTCCGCGCCCCACATCACCTCGACGGCGCAGGTGTAGAACTCCGCCGTCACCCGCGACTCGCTCTTGTTCTTGCCGAAGGCGATCATGCCGACGCCGGGGATCAAGACCACCGTCGGGTTCGGGTCGCGCAGCGCGGGCGAGTTGGCGTGCTTGCAGTCAGCGTAGTAAGCGGCGTAATCCTTGCGGTACTGCTCCAGCCCGCTTTCGAGCAAACCGATCAGGGCAGCGGTATCGTCCTGCTGCGGATTCCAATCGACGAACAGCGGCTTGATCTTCGTCCGCAGGAAGTGATCCGGGCAGGAGGTGCCCAGTTCAGCTAAACGCTGGGCGTCGTTGCTATTGACGAAGCTCAAGATCGCGTCAGTCGCCTGAATCGTGCCGATGAAACGCTTCTGCTGCGAGACCATCCCGCGCAGCTTGGGCAGTATATCGACCAGCACCTGCCCGCGTTGATCTTCCGGTAGCGATTGGTATTTCGCGCCGCCGAAGGCATCCGCGCCGAGATCGTGCGCCTCGAGGTAGCGCGCCGCCAGCTCGATCAGCGTCAGCGAGAGTTCGTAGCATTCCTTGTCGTCATCCGCCCAGTTGATCAGCCCATGCGCGCCGAGGATGATCCCCTTGATGCCGGGATGATCCTTGATCGCCTGCTCCAAGATCAAGCCGAGGTCGAAGCCGGGGCGCTGCCAATCGACCCAGACCACTTCGTCGCCGTAGATTTCCTGCGTCAGCGCTTTGCCGTCCTTGCAAGCGGCAATCGAAATCACGGCGTTCGGGTGGGTGTGATCGACGTGAGCGTAGGGGACAAAGGCGTGCAGCGGCGTGTCAATCGAACTGGCGCGCGGGTTGAGGTTGTAGACGGTGTGCGGATACATGTTGACCATCTGGTCTTCAATCGGCGTCTTGACGCCCTTCTCGTCCGCCGCGTCATAGACGCCTTGCAGCGCGATCAGCTTGTCCATGTACAGCGAGGCGAAGTTCGCTTTCTTCGAGGTGCGCAGGTCGCCGCCGGAGCCTTTGACCCACAGGATTTCGACCGGCTGCGCCGGTAAGCGGATCGACCATCGTGATCTTGCTCGACGTGTTGCCGCCGCCGGTGTTGGTGATCCGCTGGTCGTTGCCCAGCAGGTTGGAGCGATAGACCAGCCGCTCGACCGGATCGAGCGAGTTGGCGTAGGCATCATCCCATTGATAGCTGACGTGCCGGTATTCTTCAGGGGTATAAGTCTGCATATTTGCTCCTTAGCGCGTTCAGCGCGGTACGTTCAGGTTGAATCTTCGATTTCATCGTCGTAGGGGCGCAGCGCGCAGCGCCCCCACCGTGATATTGAGAATTTTCAGAGGCTCGCCAGCAGTTTTTGATACGCCTCATCCCACCACGCGCTGCGCGCGGGCTGATACGTCCGCGTGATCCCCATGTCGGCGATGATCTGGCGCGCTTCGCTCACGCTGCCCAGTTCGCCCAGCGTAATCAACTGAACGGCGGCGTTGCCCAAGACGGTCGCTTCAATCGGTCCGGTCACGACCGGGATGCCGGAGGCGTCAGCGGTGAACTGGTTGAGCAGTTCGTTCTGCCCGCCGCCGCCGACGATGTGGATCGCCTTGATCGCCTGCCCCGAAATCCGACGCATATTGTCAAAGGTCAGCCGGTATTTCAGCGCGAGGCTTTCGAGGACACAGCGCACGATCTCGCCGTGCGTCTGCGGCGGCGTGACGCCATGCTCGGCGCACCAGTCGCGGATGCGCTGGGGATGGTCGCCATGCGGCAGAAAACGCGCGTCATCCACGTCGAAGATCGCCGCCGAAGGCTGCGCCGCCCGTGCCAGATCGACCATCTCGGCATAGCTGTAGGACGTGCCTTCGTGCTCCCACGTCGCGCGACACTGCTGCAAAATCCACAAGCCCATCACGTTCTTGAGCAAGCGATAAGTGCCTTCGACGCCGCCCTCGTTGGTGACATTGGCGGCATAGGCGGCTTCGTTGATAATGGCGTCGTCCACCTCGACCCCGGCGAGGCTCCACGTCCCGCTGCTGATGTAGGCGTAATCCCGGCTCATCGCAGGAACGGCGGCGACGGCGCTGCCGGTGTCGTGGGTCGCCGGGGCGATCACCGGGATGCCCTCATAGCTGCCCAGCCGCGTCCCCGGCGGCACGATCTCCGGGAACAGCCGCGCCGGGATGCCGAGCGCATCTTGCAAACCCGTCGCCCACATCGCGCGTGCGCGGGTTGATCATCTGGGTGGTGGTGGCGTTGGTGAACTCGCAGACCTTCGCGCCGGTCAGCCAGTAGTTGAACAGGTCGGGGATGGTGAGGAAGGTCGCGGCGGCGTCCAACTGCGGCGACTTGCTCACGACGAGGCTCATGATCTGGTAGAGCGAGTTGATCGGCATCATCTGAATACCGGTCTGCTCGAAGACCTCGCGCCGGGGGACGCGCGCATAAACGGCGTCCATCATGCCATCGGTGCGGGCGTCGCGGTACATCACCGGGTTGGCGAGCAGCGCCCCCTGCGCGTCGAGCAGCGCGTAATCCAGCGCCCACGTATCGACGCCGATGCTAGCTGGATCGTGCGCCTTGCCTTTCTCAATGCCCTGCTGGATGTTGCGCCAGAGGTGCAGCACATCCCAGTAGATCGTACCGCGCACGTTAGTGACCGGGTTGGGGAAGCGGTTGAGTTCTTCCAGTTCGAAGTGCGTCCCGTCAAAATGAACCGCCATCACTCGACCGGACTCAGCGCCGAGATCGACGGCAAGGACTGTTTTACGCGCCATGATTCCTACCGTTCTGACAAGACCGCGTGTTCATACGCATTGATCTCGTCCATGAAGCCGAAGCCGACCGGCACGCCCTGTCGCTGACAGTAAGCGTCCCAAACTGCGCCGAAAGGCAGTCCTTTCGCCGCTTCGAGCAGCGCCAAACGACCCGTAAAATTGCCTTCCTGTTCGAACTGGCACAGCATTTCGCGCGGCTCGACCAGCGCCAGCAGCAGCGCGCGCAGCGCATTGCGCGTGCCGATCACCCATGCCGCCACCCGGTTGATGCTGGCGTCGAAGAAGTCCAGCCCGATGTGCACGCGCGGCAGGAAGTCACCGCGCACGATCTCCTGCATGATGAAGTTCAAGTCGTCGTTGAGCGTGACCACGTGGTCGCTGTCCCAGCGGACAGCGCGGCTGACGTGCAGCAGCAGTTCCGGCACGTAGAGTAGGCTCGACGAAATCTTGTCGGCGATGCTCTCGGTCGGGTGGAAGTGCCCGGCGTCGAAGCACAGCAGCACGTTGTTGGCGCTGCTGGCAGCGCGGCTCGCCGTGTAGCCCAAGTAGAATTCATTCGAGCCGACCACGTAGCTTTCCGAGCCGATGCCGAACAGCTTGCTCTCGACCGCGTCGAGGTTGTGCTGCGGATCGAGCGGCTCGGCGAAGATCGCGTCCAGCGACTGCTTTCAGGCGCTCGCGCGGCGACTTGCGATCCACCGGCGTGTCCTTGTAGCCATCGGGGATCCAGATGTTGGTCACGCAGGGAGTCCCCAACTCGCGCCCGAAATAAGCGCCGATCTCGCGGCTGGCGATGCAGTGGTCGATCCAGAATTGCCGCACGCCCGCGTCCTGATGCGCCAGCGTAAACCCATCATCCGCCAGCGGGTGCGAGAACAGCGTCGGATTGAAATCCAGCCCGTGCCGGTTGGCTTTCGCCCAATCGACCCAGCCGGAGAAGTGCTCGGGGCGAATTTCGTTCCGCTCGACTTTGCTATCGCTCTCCAGATAAATCGCGTGCAGGTTGAGCCGGTGCGTGCCGGGGATCAAACTGTACGCCTGATCGAGATCCTGCCGCAGTTCGGCGGCGCTGCGCGCCTTGCCGGGATAATTCCCGGTCGCCATGATCCCGCCGCTCAAGCCGCGTTCCGGGTCTTCGAAGCCGCCCACGTCGTCGCCTTGCCAGCAGTGTAAGCTGATCGAGATCGACTGGAGCGTGGCGAGCGCCGCCTCGGTATCGACACCCAGCGCGGCATAACGCTCGCGCGCCAGTTGGTAGGCGGCGTCTAGTTGTTGATCACTTGGATTATTTGGCATAAAAAACCTCAATCTAAATGGAAGATCTCTTCAAGTTCAATGAACAGCGCGTCCGGGTGCGCGCCGTCGGGAATTTCGAAGTAGGGACTCATCTGCGTTTGCCAGCGGTCGTTGACCTCGGTGGCTGCCATCGCCGCTTGCGCCGCTTGCAGCAACTCCGGCGTCTCGAAGTAGCCGAACAGCGTGCCGTCGTCGCGCAGATAGATCGAGTAATTGTGCCAGCCGCTGGCGCTCAACGCTGCCAGCATCTCCGCCCAGACGTGGCGATGCCGTTCCTTATACTCGTCGATCAGTTCGCGTTTGACTTTCAGGGTGAAGCCAATCCGTTTCATAATCTCCCTTCCGCTGCTGCCCAAAAGCGCGCACTTCTATGACCCTAGTGTACCGAATTTGGCGGCTTGAAGACACGAAACTTGCGCGGAAAGTCGTGGGAATTGCTGAAATTGATCGATCAGGCGCAAAAAGCGGAGAATACCCAAAACCTCACCCCGCTAGGGGGTGAGGTCAAAACAGCGGCGCGACGTACCGATCCGCGTCGTCGTCGCTCTGAAGCGGCGGCACATCCCGCGCCAGCGCCCAACGCTCGCGGTACTCGGCGCTGCCGCCCGGTGCCAGCGTGATCAACGGACCGAGCGTCTCCAGTTCGAGGATCGCCGCATTCGTGAACACTTCGACGTTGCTGCCCGCGTCCGGGTAAGCCGCGTCCTCGACATAGGCGAACTGCTTGACGAACAGGTAGCCCCCATTCGCATAGGCGACCCACCCACTCGGCACCGACGCGCCGATCTTCTGCGGCAGCGCGGCGGCTTGATCCTGCCGCACGAACAGGTACTTGCGCCCAAAGCGGAAGCGCGGGTCGGACAAATCGGTGTACGCCCACAGCGCCAACAAGGACGTCGGCTGGAGGTCTTGCGGATGCGATCCACGCGGCGGCAGCGGGATGATCGCCGTGCCGCCCGGTCGCATCACCGAGAGCGCCCACAGTGCCAACGTCACGTCCCAGACGCCCTGATTGCGAACGCGATGAATCACCTCGACCGACGGCGCAGCGGCTTCAAAGCGAAGGTCGATCTGCTTCTCGATTCCCGTCAGCGCCTCGAGCGGCTGGATCAGGCGCACGAAATCGCCGTGATCTTCGAAGCGGATCGGCAGGTTATCCGGGACAGTGGCGCGCCCTTCCTGCTCCGGCGCGAGCCACAAACGATGCCCGCCGTATAGCCGCCATGAGTCCCGATTCGCCGGGATCGCCAGCGGATCGTCGCGATAAAACAGGTTATCCCCGCCCACGAAGCCCAAGTGAACGATCCGCAGACCGACGTCCAGCGGGATGATCAGTTCGATCACCCCGTTGGACAGCCGAGCGCAGTTTTCCAGCCCGCCGTAGCTCAGCCGCTCGACTTTCATCAATGACTCGCTTGGGCGTTCAAATAGGCGCTGACCCAGACCAGCGGCGCGTTCCAGTTGATGGCGACCTCGTTGGTCGAGTACGACGGCAGTTGGTCAAAGTAGCGCCGTGCCGCGCCCACCGCACTGAGATCCGCCGCGTCCGCCGTCGGGTCGCCCGGATTGCCGTTGGGACCGCCCGCGAGCGCGCCGGGGGGCGGCGGCGGGAACTGCCCCTGATTGCCCCAGAAGCGGTGATGCGGATGCTGCATCGAGCGCGCGCCGTAGCCGGAGATGAAACTGAAGCTGAGCGCGTTGCGTCCCAGCAGATAATCCATGCTTTCGGTCACGCCGTCCAGATACTTAGCGTCGCCGGTGAAATCGTGCGCCAGCGCCAGCAGCAGCGCGTTGTTGAGCACGTCCGAGTTCGACCCCCAGACGTACTGGGTCGCGCCAATTGAGACGCGGTAGCCTTCGCCCGCCATCACCGCCAGCACCTGATCCGCTGCTTTGACGATCTGCGCTTGCAGCGCGGCGACCGCCTCGGCATCGAGGTCGTTCGGGACGACCGCCAGCGAGATGGTGCCCAGCGCCGCGACACTGCCCCACGACATCGACCCCGCGCCCGCGCTGGGGAAGGTCTTGTAGAAGGGCAAGGCGGTGAAGCGGTCACGGTATTCGGGCTTGCCGGTCGTGATGAACAGTTCCGCCGCCGCCCAGTAGAATTCGTCGCTGACGTTGCTGTCGTCGTAGTTGCCGCCGCCGTTGCCGGGGACGTTGCCCGCCAGCAGATCAGGATGCGCGTTCGCCGCCGTCCATGCGCGCTCCGCCACCGCGAGGCAGCGATCCGCGAACTCAGGGTCGATCTCGCGCCAGATGCGCGCACCCTGCGCGGCGACCGCCGCCACGTTGAGCGTCGCCGCCGTCGAAGGCGGCATCAGGTAGCGCCCACCGCTCGGCTTGGCGAAGTCGCTGTTGTTATCGTAGTTGGTTGGCGGCATGATCGGCACGCCCGTCCACTGCGCATCGTGCAGCTTGTGATGCACCATCCCCGCCAGCGGTTCGCCTTCCGGCACCTGCATCGCCAACAGCCACTCGAGTTCCCAGCGCGCCTCGTCGAGCAGATCAGAGACGCCGTTGCCGCTTTCCGGGATGTTGAGCGATCCATCGGGGAACGATTCAGGCAGCCGCTCGTACAGGTCGAGCAGCGTCCACGTGGCGATCCCGCCGTTGACGACGTACTTGCCGTAGTCGCCCGCGTCATACCAGCCGCCTTGTCCATTGAGCGTGTAATCGCAGCCGTCCCACGTCTTACCCTGCGGATCGGTGCCCTTCCAGCAGGTCACGGCGGCGTCGCTGACGTGTCCGGCGGCGCGCGCCCACGCGCCCGCGTGCACTTCGTCGAGTTCGATGCCGCTGCGGTTCAGGTAGAAGTAGCGCAGCGAGTCCACCGCCAGTTGATCGTACAAATCCGCCGCGATGCGGAACGGTTCGCTGCTCACGCCGTCAATCGTCAAGACGTAATTGCCCGGCGTCGTCACCGCCGAGAAATCGACCGTCTGCACGGCGTAACCGGAGGCGGCGTCCGCTTGAGCGGGTGTAGTCTGTCCGGTGCTGATAGTTTCGCCGGTCGCCGCGTCCGTCAGCGACCAGTCGGCGGTCGCGCCGCTCGTCCCCGGCGATCATGGCGTACTTGGGTGCGTTGGCAAAGTAGCCCAGTTGGTTCAAACTGACGAAGCGATCCGGCGTCGGTTCCGGCGTCAGCAGTCGCTTGAGGAGCAGATGTGCTTTGCATGGGAGTATCCGTTCTGCCTACTTCGTAAAAGAGTCCGCTGCCAAATAAACCGGGGTTGCTCCACGAACTGTCGCTCGTGTCCGCCAGCGACCAGATCAGCTTGGTGTCGCGGTCGGCGGTGGTCGCGCCGTTCACCTGCGCCTGCCAGCCGATCTCCGCGCCGTGTTCCGGCGTGATCAACCCGCCAGCGGGACGGCGGCTTCAAAGCCCCAGCCCGTGTCGGTGGCGAAGACGATGGCTTGCACGCCGCTCGCCGCGCCGTTGGTGCCGGTAACGGTGATCGCGGTCGGGTCAGTGTTGCCGATGTCGCCGGGATTGACGTTGATCTGGTAGATACCCGCTTCGTAAGCGGTAGCGGCGCGGTCGCCGCTCAGGTTCAGGTAGAATTCGAACAAGTCCTCGTTCCAGAAATCGGTGCCGTGCTGCCCGGTGATGATGTTCGCGTCGTCGGTCTGCATGGTCACGTAGATCGTGTCGGCATCGGCGGCGACGGCGAACTGGAAGGCGGCGGTCTGCGCCGGGTCAGGCGAGAGCATCGTCCCGCGATCCACCGTCTCGACCGGGACGCCCGCCCAATCGTCGAGCTTGCCGTCCAGCGTGATCGCCACCGGGAACGGGATGTAGACGACTTCGCCGGTGATCTCGTCCGGCGCGAGCTGCGTCCTGCGCCGCTCCCGGCACGGCTGCCGCCAGCAGCAGCGCCAGCGCGAAAAAGAACAGTAAACGTTTCATAGCTAAAGTCCTGTAAATGTCTATTCGATAATTTGGTTGCTATTCGGAAATGGGTGTCGTAGGGGCGTAATATATTACGCCCCTACAAAAACTACCATTCCCCAGAGCGAAACCGGATCGGGGGCGGGTCTGTAGGGGCACAGCGTGCTGTGCCCCTTCCCTCTCCCTAACTGAGCGTTACCTCCACCGCACACACATTGCCATCCGCCACCAGCGGCACGACATTGCCCTCAATCGGCGTCCCATCCACCGTAAGCGAGACGGCGTTGCCCGCGCCCTCGCGCTTGACGTGGATGGCATAGGTCACGCCGCGATACTGCCGTATCGCGCGGAATTCCTGCCAACTGCTCGGCACCACCGGCGCGATTTGCAGCCCGTTCAGCGTCGCGCGGATGCCCAGAATCCACTGGGTGATGGCAACGTAGTTCCACGCCGCCGTGCCGCTCAGCCACGAGTTCTTGGCTTCGCCATGCGTCGGCGCGTCCTTCCCGGCGATCATCTGGGCATAGACGTAGGGTTCGCAGCGATGCAGTTCGCTGATCGGCTCGCGCGCCGATGGGTTGATCCGCGTGTAGTAATCGTGAGCGAGATCACCATCGCCGAGGATCGTTTCCGCGATCATGATCCACGGGTTGGTATGGCAGAAGATGCCCGCGTTCTCTTTGTACCCGGGCGGATAGGATGAGATTTCACCCAACTCGAGGTGATAAGTCGAATAGGCGGGCTGCTGAAGCACGATCCCATGCGGCGTGGCCAGTCGTTCGCGGACGGACTCCAGCGCTTGAGCGGCGCGTCCATCGTCAACGCCCATCCCCGCCATGATGCAGATGCCCTGCGGCTCGATGTAGATTTGTCCTTCTTCGCACTCCGCCGAGCCGACTTTCTCGCCGAAGTGGTTATAGGCGCGCAAGAACCATTCGCCGTCCCAACCCTGCGCTTTGACCACCGCGTCCATGTCGGCGGCAGCTTGGCGATACCCCTGCGCCTCAGCCGCCAGCCCGCGCGCCTCGGCGATATCCGCCAGTTCAGCGGCGGCGATCCCGAACAACCCGGCGATAAAGACCAACTCGGCGACGTTGCCGTTCTTGTTGGTGGTCGTCTGGAACGATTCACCCGGTTCGTCGCTGAAGGTGTTCAGGTTCAGACAGTCGTTCCAGTCCGCCCGCCCGATCAGCGGCAGCCCATGCTGCCCCAAGCGATCCAGCGTGTACTGGACGCTGCGGCGCAGATGCTCGTAGAGCGGCTGCTCGGAGCCGGGTTGGTTGTCGAACGGCACCGGCTCGTCGAGGATCGACCAGTCGCCGCTTTCCTTGATGTACGCCGCCACGCCCAGCACCAGCCAGAGCGGATCGTCGTTGAAATTGCTGCCCGCCGCGTTGTTGCCGCGCTTGGTCAGCGGTTGATACTGGTGATACGCGCCGCCGTTTTCGAATTGGGTCGCGGCGATGTCGAGCGTGCGCTCGCGGGCGCGCTCCGGGATCATGTGGACGAAGCCGAGCAGGTCTTGCGCCGAGTCGCGGAAGCCCATCCCGCGCCCGATGCCCAACTCGAAGCCGGACGCCGAGCGCGACATGTTAAAGGTCACCATGTTCTGGTAAGCGTTCCAGATGTTGACCATCCGGTTGGTGTGGACGTCGGGTGTCTCGACTTGCAGGATACCCAGCAGCCCATCCCAGTAGTCGCGCAGTTCGCCAAAAGCGCGGTCGATGTTCTCGGTCTGCAAATAATGGGCGATGATCGGCTTGGCGCGTGTTTTGTTGATCACGCCGGGCGACTCCCACTTGTCGTCGCGCGGATTTTCCTGATATCCCAGCACGAAGTTGATCGCGCGGGTTTCGCCAGGAGCCAGCGTCAGCTTGACGTGATGTGAACCAATCGGTGCCCAGCCGTGCGCCACCGAGTTATGCGACTCGCCCTCTGCCACCACGTCGGGCGTATCGAAGCCGTGATACACGCCTAGAAACTCGTCGCGCGAGGTGTCGAAACCCGCCAGCGGCTCGGAGCAGGCGAAGTAAGCAAGTGATCGCGGCGCTCGCGGTATTCGGTCTTGTGGTAGATCACGCCGTCTTCGATCTCCACTTCGCCGATGCTGAAATTGCGCTGAAAGTTGATCATGTCGTCGCTGGCGTCCCACAAGCAGAACTCCAAGAACGAAAACAGCGACAGATCGGCGGGTGTGGTGCGCCCGTTAGTGACTTTGACCTGCCAGATTTCCAGATTAGCGCCGCGCGGCACGAAGTAGCGCACCTGCGCGGTCACGTCGCGGTAGGTCGATTGGATCGTGGTGTAGCCCATGCCGTGACGGCAGGTGTAATCCTCCAAATCGGTCTGCGTCGGCTGCCACGTCGGCGACCAGTACGCGCCGTCGGCATTGTCGCGCAGATAGAGGTAGCGCCCGCCGACGTCGCGCGGGGCGTTGTTGTAGCGATAGCGCGTCAGCCGCCGCAGCCGCGCGTCACGGTAAAAGGAATAGCCACCTGCCGTGTTGGAAATAATTCCGAAGTAAGCTTCAGCGCCTAAATAATTCAGCCAAGGCAGCGGCGTGTCGGGGCGTGTAATGACGTATTCACGCCGTTGATCATCAAAATAGCCGAAATTCATGAGTACAAATCCTTATTGGCTACAGATATTTTTTGGGAGCGTTCCCATAGATAAATATGGCTCTAGATGAGGTGGGTTGTCAAGCATTTAAAACAGCAATAGTTGGGATTGGCGGCGCGCCCTTGATCGCCCTGCTCAGCCAGCGCGTCCGCCGGTTTCGCTTCAGTTTGGATGCAACCGAACATCAGCCAAGCTCGGATTTTCTGGTTGGGCGCACCGATGCGTGCACCCAACCAAGGACCGACACACCGGTCTGTCCCTACAGAAAATCAACGCGCCAACGCGATCAGAAACTGCCTCGTTTTTCGAAGAATTCGTTTTGCAGCCGCAGTGACACCGAATCGGCTTTGATGGCGCGGACTGCCCCTGCCAGCGCCCGCGCCGACGCCGCCAACCAGCGGTCGCCCTTTTCCGCCGAGGCGGTTTTGGTCGCGTCGTCGCCGCGATAATGGGTCGGGTGATCGGCGTACCACCAAATGCCGGTACTGACGCCGAGGTCGCGCAGCGGCTTGAGTCGTTCCTGCGGCAAGCCCTTCGCCGTCGTCGCGCAGTTGATCGCTGTGGACGAGATCGGGGCGGATCGCCATGAACGCGCTGGTCTCCCATTCGCCCGCGTGCCCGTCAACCGTCGACTCCCACTGCCCTTCGACCGCCGCCACATCTTCCGGCAGCAGCGGCGGCTCGGCGATGTAGACGACGTAATCGCGCGGGGTCGCCAACTGCCGCTGTGCGAGGAACTGGATCAAGCTGTTGTTGCCGCCGTGCGCGTTGACAAGGACGATCTTCTTCAGCCCGTTGCGGGCGATCTCGCGGCAGACGTTCTCCAGCAAGCTGACGATCAAATCCGGCTCGATGGCAATCGTCCCGGCGCAGTGCTGCGCTTCTAGAATTTGCGTGAAGATGTAATCCGGGAACACGACCGCCGTTTCGAGTTCCGCCGCGCGACGGCAGAGGTCGCGCCCGATGTACATATCCGTGCCCATCGGCAGGTGATGCGCGTGCCGCTCGATCACCGAGAGCGGCAGCAGACAGACGCCGCTTGCCTGTTCGACTGCTTGGGGAAATTGATCCCCGGTCAGTTCTTCCCAACGCATATTGTTTGCTCCTCCGGCAACCTTAAACTCATAAGTTGACTATCTTAGCGCGTTTTGTGCAGGAGATAACGATCCGAGGAAAATGGTCGTAGCAACGTTCAATGAGGATGTTTAAAAAACTCACCGTTGTGTCGAAAAATCGTCAAACCTCACCCCCAAGCCTCGAAGCAGACGAGGCACTCTCCCCTCCCTGAGTTCGGGGAGGGGTTGGGGGTGGGGTCGTTTTTACAGCGTCCCGCCGAGATTCCACGGCACAAACTCGGCTACGCCGATGCCCTGCGCCTCACTCTTGGACTGCTGCCCCGACGCCACCGCGATCAGCAAGTCGAGCAGGTCGTCGGCAGTCGCCTGCATGTCGGCGCCGTCGAGCACCTTGCCCGCGTTGAAGTCCATGTCATCGATCATGTGCTCGTAGATCGCCGAATTGGTGCTGATCTTGATGCTCGGCGCGACCTTGAAGCCAAAGACCGATCCGCGCCCGGTCGTGAACAGAACAATGTTGCAACCGCTGGCGACCTGCCCGGTCACCGAAACCGGATCGTACCCCGGCGTATTGACAAAGCTGAAGCCGCGCGTCGTGATCGGCTCGGCATACTCGTAGACGTCCACCAACGGCGTCGATCCGCCTTTCGCCACCGCGCCAAGCGACTTTTCGAGGATCGTCGTCAGCCCGCCGACTTTGTTGCCAACGCTCGGATTGTTGTCGATCTCCATGTCGTGCATGGCAGCGTGGCGTTCCCACCAGTGGACTTGGGCGACCAGCTTCTCGCCCACTTCCCGGCTGATGGCGCGCCGCGTCAGCAGATGTTCCGCGCCGTAGATTTCCGGCGTCTCCGCCAGCAGCGCATAGCCGCCCTGCCGCACGATCTCGTCGGCGACCAGCCCGACGACCGGGTTCGCCGTTACGCCCGACCAGCCGTCGCTGCCGCCGCATTGCAGCGCGACCGCCAGCTCGGAGATTGGCTGGGGCGTGCGCGGCGTGGCGTTGACGACCGGCAGCAGCTGCTCGATCAGTTCGATCCCGCGCTGCACCGTTTTGCGGATGCCCCCTTGACCCTGAATGGTCAGGTTAAGCGGCAGATCGAGCGTGGTCGCGCTCAGGTTGTAATTGTCATTGATTTCCTGAATCTGGTTGGTCTCGCAGCCCAAGCCGATCATCAGATACGCGCCGACGTTGGGATGGCGCGCCATCCCGGCAATCGTGCGCTGAAGCAGCGTCTGATCCGCACCGCCGATGCGGTTACCGCAGCCCGATCCATGCGCTAAAGCGACGACACCATCGACGTTGGGATAGAGAGCGAGGCGTTCCGGCGTGAAATAGTCGGCGATCTTTTCGATGGCGCTCGCCGAGCAGTTGACGCTGGCGAGGATGGCGATCAAGTTGCGCGTGCCGACGCGCCCATCCGGACGCAGGTAGCCCATGAACGTCCGCCGCTGATCGGCGGGGACAAACTCGACCGGATGAACTTCGGTGCAGAACGCATAATCGCGGGCGAAGGTTTCGACGGCGAGGTTGTGCGTGTGTACGTGATCCCCCGGCTGGATGGTTTGGGTCGCAAAGCCGATGATCTGCCCGTAACGGCGGATCGAATCGCCGGTGGCGACGGCGCGCAGCGCGAACTTGTGCCCGCTAGGAACCAAGTGGCGGATCACGATATCCGGCTCACCCGTCCGCGTGATCGTGACTCCTTGCGTGATCGGCACTTTGGCAATTGCCACGTCGTCAGCGGGATTGAGCTTGAGCGCGATCTGCTCGAACGGCATCCGGCTCGCCAGCGGGGTCTCAAACAATTGGATATTTCCGGTTGTCATGGGCGTACCTTTTGAAAAACAATGTGCTTCAATTTTACCGCTAATCGCCTAATCGATCTCTGTAGGGGCGAGGCGTGCCTCGCCCTTCCATTGCGCCTTCGCGCCTTTGCGTTGACTCTTTTAACTGATTTTACTCTCAAACGGCAGATGCACCGCCCGCTCCTGCGCGATCAGCGCCAGTTCCGAGGCGAGAAAAGCGTGCGCCTGAGTGACTGCCGTCTCGGTGCGGTCGATCACGTCCTGCACCAACTGCGCGCCGAACGGCAGCGGCACGTCAGCGCAGTCGATGTAACGCGCCGACTCGTGATCGACGATGTACAGGTGACTGGCACCCTCAGGTCCGGCGATGTCGATGTTCTTGCGCAGTTCGATGTACCCATCCGTCCCCAACACGAACAACCGCCCGTCGCCCCACGAGTTCAGACCCTTCGGCGTCAGCCAATCGACGCGGATGTAGCCGGTTCCTTGTGGACTACGCAGGGTCAAGTCGCCGAAGTCCTCGAAATTCTCGAACTGCTGGTGATGCGCGTTGCCGACCTGCGACATGACGACTTCGGCGCTAGTGCTGCCCGTGAAGATCAAGAACTGATCGACTTGATGCGAAGCGAGGTCGTTGATCGTGCCGCCGACGTACTTCATATCCTTCGCCCAGTACGGGCGCGGGATGTGTCCCAAGAAGCGGTGCGGTCCAAAGCCAATCGTCTGCACGACCTGACCAATCGCGCCCGCCTGCACCAGTTCCAGCGCCTTGACCGTCGCCCGGTTGTCGAAGCGCTCGCCAAAGTGGACGATGAACTTACGCCCGGTCTCCGCCTGTACGCGCCGCGCCTCGGCAAGCTGCTCCAGCGAGGTGAAAGCGGGCTTATCCGCCAAGTAGTCTTTGCCGTGCTGCATCACGCGGACGCCCAGCGGCGCCCGGTCGCAGGGGATCGCGGCGCTGGTGACCAGTTGGATCGACTCGTCTTCGAGGATTTCGTCGATCGTCGTGCACCTGCCGCGCCTGCGGAAAGCGCTCGGCAAACTGAGCGATCAATTCCGGCTCGTCGCCCCAAAACGAAACGAGTTCCGCGCCGCCGCTCAGCAGCGCGTTGACCTGATTATAAATGTGCGGGTGGCTCAGCCCGATAGCGGCGATGCGAATGCTCACGACGTTTTGCTTTCTGCCGCGCCGTTCATCGCGTAGTAGAACGGATCATCCGGCATGATCGAGCCGCGCTGCACCGTCGCGCCGGTCAAGGAGGATTTGTACAGGCTGGCGATAAATTCGAGGATGCGGCGGGCTTCCGCGCCGCTGACCGGCGGGCGCTCGCCGCGTTTCATGCTGTCAAGCACGTCCTTAAGCTGCTCGGCGTGGCTGCTGCCGACATCCTGCCGCAGCGCGTCCCACTGTGCGATCGTCGCCGCGCCGCCATCGGCGTCGAGCGCCGTGAAGCGCCAGTTATCGTTGGTGTAGCTGTAGAGCGTGTTGACTTCGACCGTCGCCTTCTGGAAATCGAGCCGTAGATGACTTTCCTGCCGGGGCGACAGCACGCTGTTGACGACGCTGCCCAACGCGCCGTTCTCGAAGCGTACCAGCGCCATCGCCACGTCCTCGAACTCGACCTTGCGTTCTAGCGTGCCGGTCATCGCGCTGATTTCCGCCCAGTCGCCCATCAGCCACAGGAATAAATCGGTCAGGTGGATGCCGTGCCCCATCGTCGGACCGCCCAGTTCGGTCGCCCACTTGCCGCGCCACGAGACGTCGAAATAGGCGTCGTTGCGATACCAGAGCGTATTGCAGACGCCGACCAGCGGTCGCCCCAGCGCGTTCTGCGCGATCAGCGACTTGAGGTGCTTGCCCGCCGAACCGAAACGCCACTGAAACACGGTGCTACAGTAACGCCCGGTGCGGGCTTCGGCGTCGGTGATCGCGTCGAAATCCGCCAGCGAGCCGACCAGCGGCTTTTCGCACAGCACCCACGCGCCCGCCTCCAGCGCTTCGATGACCAGCGCGCTGTGAGTTGCGGGCGGCGTAGCGATCAGAACCAGATCGGGCTGTTCGGCAGCCAGCATCGCCGTCGCGCTGGTGTACTGCTGCGGGATGCCATGCTCGGCGCAGAAGGCGCTTAGCCGCTCCGCGCTCGACGTCGACAGCGGCGACCAGTTCGGCCCGCTCGCCCGCCGCTTTGATCGCTTTGAGGTGGCTCCCGGCGATAGCGCCCGTGCCAATCAGTGCAATTCGTGTCACGGTCTTCAAAATCCTTTCCCGACAAACGAAGTAAGTATGCTCAGAATTTGCGGTAGCGCTAACCCAAATGCTATCATGGTGGATAATAATCCCTTCGACAGGATAACACCACTGCACCACTGCGTAAACCGAACCACGAAGCCCATCCGCGCGTGTCCGAACGCAGTTGGGTGGGTACAATCGCCAGCATAATTAGTATTTAGCCACCCGGAGTCACAGTCATGAACCGAGAAAATCGTTATTTTTCTCCCGACCGCCAAGCCATCGCGGCGGAACTCTACGCCGACGTCAAAACCCTGCCGCTGATCTGCCCGCACGGGCACGTCGAGCCGCGTCTGCTGGCAGACCCGAACTACAGCTTCGGCTCGCCGGTCGACCTGCTGATCATCCCCGACCACTACATCTTTCGGATGCTCTACTCGCAGGGGATCTCGCTGGAGTCGCTCGGCATCCCGCGCCGCGATGGCGGCGCGGTCGAGCAGCGATCACCGCAAAATCTGGCAGACGGTCTGCGATCACTGGTATTTGTTTCGCGGCACGCCGACCGGCGTCTGGCTGCGCGACGAACTGCGCGACGTCTTCGGCATCGACCTCAAGCTGAACAGCGCCAACGCCCAGCCGATCTACGACGCGATTGCCGAGAAGCTGGCGCAGCCGGAATTTCGCCCGCGCGCCCTGTTCGAGCGCTTCAATATCGAGGTGCTGGCGACCACCGACGCCGCCACCGACACGCTCGACTATCACCAAGCGAATCCGCGACTCCGGCTGGAACGGGCGCGTGATCCCGACCTTCCGCCCCGATGCGGTCGTCAACCTCGACGCGGCGGGCTGGCGCGCCAATATCGACACGCTCAGCCAAGTCTCCGGCATCGACGTTGTGGACTATGCGAATTTCATCCAAGCGCTGGAGCAGCGCCGCGCCTTCTTCAAGTCAATGGGCGCACGGGCGACCGATCACGCGGCGGTCAGCGCCTACACCGAGCGCTTGAGCGCCGCCGACGCCGAGGCGATCTTCACGCGGGCGCTGCGCGGGAATGCCACCTCCGACGACGCCCGCCGCTTCACCGGGCATATGCTGATCGAGATGGCGCGCATGAGCAGCGAGGACGGCTTGATCATGCAGCTTCACGTCGGCAGCTTCCGCGATCACAACCCGGCGATTTACGAAGCTTTCGGGCAAAACATGGGCGCGGACATCCCGATCACGACCGAGTTCACCCGCAACTTGAAGCCGCTGCTCGACGCTTTCGGCAATGATCCCAATTTGACGATTGTGCTGTTCAACCTCGACGAGACCAACTACAGCCGCGAACTCGCGCCGCTGGCGGGGCACTATCCCGCGCTGCGCTTGGGACCGCCGTGGTGGTTCTTCGACAGCTTCAACGGCATGACCCGCTACTTCGACCAAGTGATCGAGACCGCCGGACTCTACAACACCGCCGGATTCAACGACGACACCCGCGCCTACCCGTCGATCCCGGCGCGTCACGATCTGTGGCGGCGTGCCAGCGCCGACTGGCTGGCGGGTTTGGTCGCCCGTCAGTTCGTCGATCTCGACGACGCCCACGAGATGATCAACGCGCTGGCCTACGGGCTGGTCAAGCAGACGTATAAGCTGTGAGCGCCGCCGGAGGCTCAAAGCCATCCGGCTATTAAATAAAGCCGTCTAAAGACGGCTGCCAACAGCCCGCTTCAGCTGCTTTGTTGCAAAGATCGGCACTTTGACCCCACCCCCGCGCGCTACGCGCGCTTCCCCTCCCCGAATTCAGGGAGGGGAGAGTGCAAAAGCAGATCGGTTGCTCATTTTATGAGTAGAGCACAATATGTTTGCAACAAAGCAGCTTCAGCGGGCTTGCTACCCTAGCCAGATGCTTTGAGCATCTGGCGTATGACAACAGTGACACAGGGAAATCTATGCCAACCACAACCCAATACATCACCGATTTATTCAGCCTTGAGGGTCAGGTCGCGCTGGTCACCGGCGGGACGGGCGTGCTCGGCGGCATGATGGCGCGCGGACTGGCGCAGGCGGGCGCGAAGGTGGCGATCCTCGGTCGCCGCCGCGAAGTCGCCGAGACGGTCGCGCAGGAAATCCGCGACGGCGGGCGGCGACGGCGATGGCTGCCCCGGCGGACGTGCTCGACAAAGCGCAGATCGAAGCCGCGCGCGATCAAGTCGTCGCCGAGTGGGGCAAAATCGACATCCTGCTCAACTGCGCCGGGGGCACGACGCCGCAAGCGACCGTCGCGCCCGATGGGACGTTCTTCGATCTGGACTTGGACGCCATGCGCTACGTCATCGACCTCAACCTGATCGGCACGCTGCTGCCCTCACAGGTCGTCGGCGAAGCGATGGCGCGGCAGAAGCAGGGCTGCATCGTCAACATCTCGTCGATGAACGCCCAGCGCGCGCTCACCCGCGCCGTCGCCTACTCCGCCGGGAAAGCGGCTATCGACAATTTCACCAAGTGGCTGGCGGTCGAGCTAGCGACCAAGTTCGGCGAAGGGCTGCGCGTCAACGCGATTGCGCCGGGCTTCTTCGTCGGCGACCAGAACCGGGCGCTGCTGCTCAACCCCGACGACACGCTGACCGCGCGCGGGCAGAAGATCATCGATCATACGCCCGCCGGGCGCTTCGGCGATCCGCATGAGTTGATCGGTCCGCTGATCTGGCTGTGCAGTCCAGCCGCCAAGTTCGTCAACGGCTCGCTGATCATGGTCGACGGCGGCGCCAACGCCTTCAGCGGCATCTAGAGCGCCGCCGAGGGATTAATCCCTCGGCTACCGAAATTCGTCGCCCACTGAAGGGGCTGACTCCTAAACGCAGATCGAAAGGCGACCCCTTCAGTGAGTCGCTGAAGTTTTCCGCTTGCAGCGCAGGCAGCAGTTCGCCGATGTTCGCCAGCACGAAATCCGGCTGAGTTTCCGCTGCCGCCGCCGCTTCAGCCGAGGTCGCGCCGGTCAGCACCAGCGCGGTCTTCATGCCCGCCTGTCGCCCCATCAGCATGTCGGTTTCGAGCCGGTCGCCCATCATCAAACAGCGATCCGGCGGCACGCCCAGCCGTGCGACCGCCACATCCATGATCAAATTGGACGGCTTGCCCGCCAGCAGTTCGAGCTTGCGCCCGCTGATGTGCTCCAGCGCCGCAATCGTCGCGCCCGCGTCGGGGATGCCGCCACCGGGCATCGGACAGGTCTTGTCGGCGTTCGAGGCGAAGAAACGCGCCCCGTTGATCAGCGCTTGATAGGCGGTATTGAGCTTGCGATAGTCGAGCGTGCGGTCAAAGGCGACCACCACCGCATCGACGCCGGTCGGGTCGATCACTTCCTGCGGGTCTTGGTCGTCGAACTCCTCCAACACGGTCAAGCCGTGCCCGCGCAGTTCCTCGCGCAGCGCCGGTTCGCCGATCACGTAGAGCCGCAGCGTCGGATAGTGCTGCGCCAAGTGATAGCCGAGCACGTAGCCCGACGTGATCACGTCGTCCGGGTCGGTCGGGATGCCCAGCTTGGTCAGCTTGGCGGCGTAGACCGTGCGCGGTTGCAGCGGTTTGTTGGTGACGAACAGAGCGCGCTTACCTTCGGCGCGCAGGCGGGCAATCGTCTCGACCGCCCCCGGCAGCGCGTGATCGCCCAGATAGACGGTGCCGTCGAGATCAAAGACGAAACCGTCCAGTGCAGTGGATTGTGTAGTTGTCGCAGTCATAAGCTCATTCGTCGTCGTCGATTTCGCCATCGATGATGTGGTAGACCGAGTCGAGCAAATCTTCCGCTTTCTCGATCTCGTCGAAGGCGGCTTCGCCCTGCGACTGCATCAGCAGCGCCGCCGATTCGAGCAGCGCGCTCGCCGCCTGAGTGACCAGCAGCGCCACGTCCTGATAATCATGGGCGGCGATCAAGTCGTTGACGACCCGCTCGGCTTCCCGCGTTGAATTGAGTGCCTGTTGCAGCAGTTCGCTTACTCTGGCTGAAGTATTCATGCTGTTCCTCGCTGGATGCCATCTAACTCACGCGACCATCCGCGCCGATGATAGCCCGTTTGGGTTCGCTGAGGTAGAGCAGTTTTCGATCAGCCGGTGTAGCCGAGTTGGTGCGACAGCGCCAGCGCGACCCGCCGGACTTCCGGCGACAGTTCATGCAAGCGATCCAGCTTGAGCCGGTAGGTCGGTCCGGCAATGCTCATCGCCGCCGTGACCTGCCCGCTGTTGTTGAAGATCGGGGCGGCGACGCAGCGCGTCCCTTCATCGACTTCACGGTCGTCGATGGCGTAGCCCTGCTGCCGAATTTGCTCAAGGTCGCGCTGCAAGTCATCCGGGTCGATGATGGTGTGGGTGGTATAGACTTTGAGCGGCAGCGACTTTCCCAGCAGCGCTGCCAGCGCCACCGGGGGCAGATACGCCAAGATCGCTTTGCCCATCGCCGAGCAGTGCGGCATGATCCGCGTCCCCACGTCAGAGCGCATCTGCACCGAGATGTGCATCTGCGCCGTCCGCGAGCTTTCCTCTTTGCCGATATACAGCAGTTCGGTCTCGTCCAAAATCGAGAGGTTGGCGGTCTCATTCGAGATCGCGCACAGTTCGTGCAGGTACGGGCGCGCCAGTTCCGGCAGGTCGATGCTGTCGAGCACAACCCTGCCCAGCGAGAGCAGCCGCGTCCCCAGCGAGTATTGATAATTGCTATCCGTGCGCACGAACCCGCGCGACCCCAGCGTCGCCAGCAGCCGGTACGCCGTCGGGCGCGAGATGTCGCAGGCTTTGGCAACCGCCTGCGCCGTCATCGGACGCCGGTGATCCGCCAAACACGCCAGAATGTCGAGCGCCTTGATCACCGTGCCAGAGTAATTTGCATCATTTTCATCACGATGGTCAGACATAAACGGACGTTTCTTTCTTTTGGGCGTGCTCAGGCGCGCTGACGCTCGTTCCGGATAGTTCAACTATTGAACCGTCTCATTGTATTCAGCCGCGTGACCTAGTGTCAACGACCACCCGGCGATTGGTTCGTAACATCTGACGAACGCCCGGCTTGCTTCGCTCAGATGATCAGGCTACATTTTTAATGCCTATACTTTGGGTCTCATAATAGCGAACATCGCCACTTCACCCCTGCCGCCTTTCGCTTTCGCGGCTTTGGTTGACAAAAAATTCCGTGCGTGCTAACATGATTTTGTTCAATTATTGAAGCTTATGTCCAAATAGTGAACTAAGCGACTCGCCTTATGTCTGACGATTTGTTTTTGGTTCAGTACGGTTCTGATCTCAACCTCGGTTTAGAGGATGGGCAGAACTTGCATCCCTTGAGCGGAAGTGGCGGCACATCGCTGCTGGATTGGCTGCTCTCGGATCAAACGGATGCGCCCCGCGCCGCCGACCTGATCCCCCTACTCCGAAGGTTGGCACAAGCGCCGGTCGCGCGCGCCTCAGTCACGCCGCACGCGCCGGTCGGCAGTCAGGAGATCTGGGCGGCAGGCGTCACCTACAAGCGCAGCGAAGAAGCCCGCGAAGCCGAATCCAACCACAGCACCATTTACAGCCGCGTCTATGACGCCATCCGCCCGGAATTGTTCTTCAAGGCGAACGGCTATGACGTGGTTGACCTCGACCAGCCGGTCGGCATCCGTGCCGACGCCGAATGGTCGGTGCCCGAACCCGAATTGGTGGTCGTCTTGAACGCCCACATGGAGGTGGTCGGCTTCACCATCGGCAACGACATGAGTTCGCGCGACATCGAAGGCGAAAATCCGCTCTATCTGCCGCAGGCAAAGGTTTACGAGAGCGCCTGCGCGCTGGGACCCCGGATTTGGCTGCAACCCGGCGCGAATGTCTGGCCCGACCTGACGATCAACATCCAGATCGAGCGCGCTGGACGAACAGTGTTCAGCGGCACAACCTCAACCGACGACATTCATCGCCCGCTGGCAGAGTTGATCGAGTATCTGGGGCGCTGCAAGCGTTTCCCGCATGGCGCGCTGCTGTTCACCGGAACCGGCGTCGTCCCGGCGGATACCTTTACGCTGGTCGCCGGAGACATCGTTCGCATCGGGATCGATCCGATTGGTGAATTGGTCAATTCGGTGCGGGTTGTCGGTAAGCCGAAGCCGCAGCTTACAGCAGCAGATTAACAGCAGCGGCTTTTCGTGCCCGGCATAAATTTATCGCTCACTTAAAAAAGACTCGGCTTTGATGGCAGCTATGGCACTCCCTCAGATCGACCAGAGTAGAGCAGTTCGCTTGGCGGCGCTGTACCGTTTCCCCGGCAGCGCGCGGCTGGTTGATCTTGCCCACCACTCACAATCCCTTCATGGGTTTCCGTTTGACTACGTCGGTGTGAGCGAAAGGAGTCAGGACACATGAGATCAGCGGCAAGGGCGATGAAGGCAGCGTTTGCTCATCGCCGACGTAGCACGGCTTAACGGGGTCTGGGTCAGACGCCGCCAGTGTTGACATAGATGGAGGGATGAGCCGCAGACCAGATTTACGTCCAGTTTCTCCAACCCGTCGAAGCGTGAGAAAACTATTCAGGAGCTAAAGATTATGAACAAAAAGATGAGCCGCCGCGATTTCTTGCGCGCTTCCGCCGGAAGCGCCGCGCTGCTGGCAGCCGGAATCCAGATTCCCGGCGTTTTAGCTCAAGATCCGACGGCAACCCCACCGCCGCTGCCCGCTGGCTCTGCCGGGACGCTGACCGTCATCCAGAAGACCGAATATTTTCAAGTGGTGCAGGACACTGATCCATCAGGACATCGTCGACTTCGCTGCCAGCAAGGGCGTTCAGCTCGACCTCTCGACGGCGAACCCGGAACTGTTTGGTGACTTCACCGCCAAGATGATCGCCGCCGTCCAAGCGGGCAATCCGCCCGACTTGGGCTATCACGGCTTGAGCATCCCACAGATGTACTCCTACGATCTGGTCGAAGATATGAGCGATTTGATGGAGCAGATCATCGCCTTGTATGGCGATGTTGTGCCGGTGGGCGCTAAGGATAATGCTTTCATCGACGGCAAGTGGTGGGCAGTCCCCTTCACCAGTTATACCGGAGCGTGGTTCGCGCGCAAAGACTTGTTCGAAGCCAAAGGCATCGACGTCTACTCGCTCGACACGTGGGATTCGCGCCGCGATGCCGCCCTCGAGATCTCCGACCCATCTAACAATGTCTGGGGCTGGGGCTTCACGGTCAACCAGAGTGGTGACGGCACCGGCTTGGTCGAAGGCGTGATTCAGGCTTTCGGCGGCAGCTACACCGACGAAACTGGTCTGAAGGTCGTCTTCAACTCGCCGGAGACCATTGCTGGAGTCCAGTGGCTGGCTGACATCTATACCGACCCGAAATACGCGCCCATGCTGCCGCCCGGCGTCATGAGCTGGACGGACACCGGCAACAACGAGGCGTACTTGGCGGGCACAATCGGGCTGACTCTGAACCAGCCAAGCGTCTACTCCAAGGCGAAAGCCGACGGCAACCCGGTCTTTGAGACGACGGCGGTGCTGCACGCGCCCAAGTGGCTCGACGGAAGCTTGATGGAATCAGGTGGCAGCACGTGGATGACCATCTTCAAGGGCGCGAAGAATGCCGATCTAGCGAAGGAGCTGATCCTATCGCTGCTCGAACCAGCCACCTTCACGCCGCTGGCGCAACAGAGCGCCGGGCAGGTCTTCCCCGCCTACAAGGGGCTGTGGACGCCAGATCTGGTCGCGGCGGACGACAACTTCAAAGTCTTCCAGGAAATCCTATACAATCCGGTGCCTTTCTATGGGCGGTCGTATCCGGCGAAGCCAAACGCGCTGATCGACGCCATTGCCGGGCAGTCGATCCTCACGACGATGATGGCGAACATCATCAATGGCGTGATGAACGTCGATGAAGCGGTCGCCGACGCGAACGACAAGATCGTCCAGATCTTCGAAGAAAGCGGCGTCTCGCAAAGCTAATGGTGAATCGCGGGGGATTGGGTGTCGGAGCGTGTTATGCGCGCTCCGACACGAAACCTGCTGTTGGCTTCGCGTCGACGAGACCGCTGGTTTCGTCGACGCGAAGCCACCGAGACCGTAAACAACGGAAAGAACACCCACTATGGCTAAACCAGCCGAACTGAACCCGGCGTCGCTGTTTCAGCCACACCCGCTCAGCCGAACCAGCCGCGTGAACGCGATCCTCGGGCGCGACTGGAAGATCGCGCTCGTGTTCATCCTGCCGATTGTCCTGATCATGGCGACGTTGATTGTCTGGCCCTTCATCAACGCCATTTTGATCAGCATGACGACGCGCTCGTTCATCACGCGCAGCGATGTCTACGTTGGACTGGACAACTACGCCCGTCTTTTCCACGACAGCGATTACATCCGCACGGTGAGCAATACCATCGTCTTTACCGTCGGCTCGCTCTCGGTTAAGTTCGTCTTCGGCATGGCGATTGCGCTGCTGCTCAACACCAAGATGCCCTTCCGCAGCGTCTTGACCGGCATCATCCTGCTGCCGTGGATCGTCCCGGAAGTCGTTACCGCGTTGACCTTCCGCAGCATCTACGACCCGATCTTCGGCGGGCTGAACCCGATCCTGCAGTGGCTTGGGATCATCAACCACCCGATCGCTTGGCTTTCCGATCCGGGCTTAGCCATGCCCAGCGTAATCGCGGTCAACGTCTGGAAAGGCATCCCCTTCTATACGCTGCTCTTGCTGGCAGGCTTGAAGGCGATCCCCAGCGAGCAGTACGAAGCCGCCGAAGTCGATGGCGCCAACGCCGTCCAGCGCTTCAGGCACATCACCCTGCCGGGACTGCGCTACGTGATCATCGTGACGCTGCTGCTCTCAGCGATTTCGACTTTCAACACCTTCGGGCTGATCTACCTGATGACCGGCGGCGGTCCCGGTGGCGCGACGCGCGTCTTCTCGATCCTCGCCTACGAAAAAGCGATCATCGGGCTGCGCTTCGGTCCCGGCGTCGCCACTGCCTTCAGCATGGCGCCGATCATGGCGGTGTTCATCTTCTTCCTCGCTCGCATGATGCGCCCCGGTCACGACGAAGCCCGCGAGAAAGCCAGCGCGAGCTTCTTCGACCGCGCGCTCGCCTTATTCGGGCGCGGGCTAAACTACATCGTCGACCTGTTCTTCCTGCCGCTGGAGTGGCTGGCTGATGGCATGGGCTGGCTGAGCAAACTGCTCTTGCCCGCCCGCACCGACGGGACGCCCCGGCTCAAGCGATCGCAGCGCGAGCGCGCCGGGATCAGCACGCGCATGATCCTGCTCATCCCGGTGCTGATCTTCGTGCTCTTTCCCTTCTACTGGATTTTGATCACCTCGTTCAAGGGCGACCTGCAAATTCAGCGCTTCACGTCGATTTTCATTCCCAATCCGTGGACAACTGAGCAGTACCGCACGCTCTTGCAGAACACACCCTTCCTGATCTGGTTCCGCAATACCGTCTTGGTGGCGACCATCAGCACGGCGATCTCGGTGGTCGTCGCGGCGCTCGCCGCTTATGCGCTGGCACGGCTGAAATTTATTGGCGCGGGGCTGTTGACGACTCTGCTGCTGGTGACTTATCTGCTGCCCGCCTCGCTGCTGTTCATCCCGCTCTACAGCATTTTGACGCAGTTAGGCATCATCAATACCTACGCCGCGCTGATCCTGACCTATCCAACCTTCCTGATGCCATTTGCGACGTGGGTCATGCTCGGCTACTTCCGCTCAATCCCGGTTGAACTGGAAGAAGCCGCCTTCATCGACGGCGCGAACCGCTTCACCGCCTTCTGGCGCATCACCCTGCCTCTGGCAGCGCCCGCGCTGCTCTCGGTGACGCTGTTCGCCTTCACCAACGCTTGGAACGAGTTCCTGTTCGCCTTCGTCTTCATCACCAGCGACAACCTCAAGACGCTGCCGGTCGGGCTTCAACTGCTGGTCTTCGGCGATATCTATCCTTGGGGGCAGTTGATGGCGGCGTCGCTGATGATGGCGATCCCGGTCGTCTGCATCTACATCTTCGCGCAGCGCTTCCTCGTCGAAGGGCTGACGGCGGGCAGCGTGAAAGGCTAAGTCGAGGCGAAGAACCGATGTAAACAGCTTTGTAGGGACGTTCATTGGCGGTGCTTAAAAAACCCGCGTTGGATCGAACCATCGCCAAACCTCAGCATCAAATCCCGAAACGGACGCTGCACTCTCCCCTCCCTGAAGTCGGGGAGGGGCTGGGGGTGGGGTCAAAGAGCGGACTTGCTTGGTCAATCGCGGGCGTTCAACCCGCGCTAACATTGGGCAAAAGTTTCCTTCTATATGCATCTTGGAAAGTGACACATGAAGATTACAGACGTACAAGCCAGCGTTATCGGACGCAATGAGAACTGGAGCGGCGGCAGCATTTGGACGTTCGTCCGCATCTACACCGACGAGGGGATCGTCGGCACGGGCGAATGCAACTCCGGCGGACCCGGCTATTCGGGCTTCGCCGTCAAGTCGGCGATCATGGCGATGAAACAGTACATGATCGGCGAAGACCCGTTCAACATCAACCTGATCTATGAGAAGATGCGCCGCGTCGGGCGCTACGGCGGATCGGGCGAAGCGCCGCTGATCTTCGCGCTGACCGGCATCGACAACGCCCTCTACGACATCGTCGGCAAGGCGCTCGGCGTGCCGGTCTACAAGCTGCTCGGCGGCAAGTTCCGCGATAAGATTCGCCTCTACGCCGACCTCCACGCGGGGCAGGACGAGACTCCGCAAGCCTACGCCGAAAAAGCGCTTGCCGCCATCGCCGAGGGATTCACCGCCGTCAAGTTCGACGTGGATCACACCGGCGTGGGCAAGCTGGACGAATACAATTGGACGACCGGCGCAAAGGAGATGACTCACGTCATCTCGCTGATCGAAGGCGTCCGCGAGGGCATCGGCTTTGAGGTCGATCTGGCGATTGACTGTCACGGACAGTTCGACCTGCCTTCGGCGATCACGCTGGCGAAGGCGGTCGAGCCGCTGCGCCTGCTCTGGCTGGAAGAACCTGTCCCCGCCGAAAATACCGACGCGCTGGCACAGGTGAGACGCTCAAGCAGCACCGTGATCTGCACCGGCGAGAATCATTACACCCGCTTCGAGTTCTTGGAGTTGCTCACCGCCCACGCCACCGACGTCATCATGCCCGACCTGTCGAAAGCGGGCGGTATCGCCGAAGCCAAACGCATCGCCGATTTGGCGGATGCCCACTACATCCCGATTGCACCGCACAACGTCTCGTCACCGTTGGGGATGATGGCAGCCTGCCACGTGCTGGCATCGGTGCCCAACTTCCTCGTGCTCGAACTGCACGCGCTCAACATCCCGTGGTGGAGCGACCTCTGCGACGGCGATAAGCCCTTCGTCGAGAACGGCTTCACGACCGTCTCGGAGCGCCCCGGCATCGGCGTCGAACTGAACGACGCGGTTGCGAAGTCGCTGCTCTGGAACGGCGACACCTATTTCGATTAAGCACCAACCTCACCCCCGCATCATTCACCACCTAATGGGATTGAGCGCTCCCCCTCTCCATGCAATGGAGAGGGGGTTGGGGGGTGAGGTTTGTTCGATAATCCGCGAATGCTATTTCAAATTTAGGAAGAACCCATCATGTCTGAACAAAAGCCATCGGTCGTCGAACTACAAGCGCGCTGGAACAAGATTCGCGTCGCCAACCTCTACGATACGCTCGATCACATGGGCTACGGCAATCAATGCCTCGATCTCGGCATTCGCCCGCTGTTCCCGCATACGCACCTCGCCGGTCAAGCGATCACGGTGCTCGGCAGCGCCTATCCCGTGCCGCGCGGCGAAGGCGACGAATGGGGTGGCAACTATTTCCAGCAGTTGATCGACACCGTCTACCCCGGCAGCGTCGTCATCGTCGAATGCGGCGGTGAGCAGCACGCGGGCAAGTTCGGCGAGATGACCAGTTGGGCGCTCCAGCAGCACGGCGCGCGCGGCATCGTCCTCGAACTCGTTCATCCGCGACTGGCGCGGGCTGGAAGTGATCCCCAACTATACGCCGATTGCGCGCGGCACCTCGCCGATTGAGTCGTCGCAGCGCTGGCGCATCGCCGACATCAACGTCAACATCGGCATGCCCGGCACGCTCACCAGCCGCGTCCGTGTTCAACCCGGCGACTGGATCGTCGGCGGCATGGACGGCGTGATCTGCGTGCCTGAAGCGATTGCAATGGAGGCGCTGGTCAAAGCCGAGAAGATCGAAACCGAAGAACAGGGAATGCGCGAGGATATGGCGGCGGGCATGTCCTTCGAAGACTCGTACAAGAAGTGGGGACGGGCGTAAGGAGTTTGAGTTTAGAATGCACTTGTAGGGGCATTATATATAACGCCCCTACAGTGCTTGTCGCCAGAATTTAGAACTGGTTCCAGAGCTGCTGGTTCTGGACTTCGTGGTGGTACTGAATCTCGGACGCCTTGATCAGCGTACCGAGCAGGCGCGGGCTGCGATCCGCCGCCATGCGCTTGAGTTCGGCATATTTCCCGGCAACATCAGCGCCGAGTAGTGCATTGACGTGCGCGCTCGCCTCAAAATCGTCAATCGCATCGTAGATGTTGTCCGGTAGAATCGCATCCGGCGCAACCGGGCTGATGGTGCCTTCCAGACCGCTCTTGAACAAGGCATAGATCGCCAAGTACGGGTTGGCATCCGGCGCAATCGAGCGGACTTCGGTGCGTGCCGATTTCGAGTTGCCAATCGGAATGCGAACCATGCTGCCGCGATCGATCGCCGACGCCTTGATCTGGTTCGGCGCTTCGAAGTGCGGGTCGAGGCGGCGGTAAGCATTGACACTCGGATTGAGGATCAAGCACAGGTCACGCCCGTAGCTCAAAACGCGCTGGACATAATCCCATGCGAACTTCGAAATCCCATCCTTGCCGTCGGCTTGGAAGAACAGGTTCGTATCGCCTTTGGTGATCGACATGTTGGTGTGCATACCGCTGCCGTTGACGCCGGTCATGGGCTTGGGCAGGAAGCTGGCGGTCATGTCGAGCTGGCTCGCCACCTGACGGGCGATCAGCTTGTACAGCTGCACCTGATCAGCGGCGACCACCGCTGGCGCGTGACCGTAGTTCATCTCGAACTGCGACGGCGCGACTTCCGGATGATCTTTCTCGTTGGCGAAGCCCATCGCCCGCTGGACTTCCGCCGCCGTGTCGATGAACGACCGCAGCGCATCGCCGGGGAGCGAATGATAGTAGCCGCCATTCGCCACCGGGATAAACTCGCCTGTGGTGACGTAATTCTGCTCGGCATGTCTGCCTTGGAACACGAAACCTTCAATCTCGTTGGAGAGGTTGAAGGTATAACCGTTCTGCTCAAACTGCTCGGTGGTGTACTGCTTCAACATCGACCGCATATCGGCGGGATACGGCGTGCCGTCGCGCTGGAGGACTTCACCAAAGACCAGCACCTTGCCCGGTCCGAAGACGTCCGACGGCAGCCAGTAGAACGCGCCCCAGTCGATCCCTAAACGGAGGTCGGATTCAAACTGCTGCGTGAATCCGCGCACCGAGGATCCGTCGAAGGTCAGGTTATCCGCCGATTTCAACAAGAACTTCTTGTCATAATCCAGCATGTGCAGCCGACCCTCAAGGTTGCTAAAGCAAACCGTGACCGCCTTGATACGCTTCTCGTCAGTGAGATAACGCATCTTTTCTTCGCGCAGCGTATCCATCGGTGTGCGATTGACGCGCTTTGCCTTCTGCTCGAGGTTCATTTCCTCAAGTTCAGCGTAGGGAATTTCCAAGAAGTCCCGCAGTTGAGTGGTCATAGCTTCCTTCATCGGTGATCACGAATATCAGCATTCCAAGTCTAGGGAAATTGACGCGGAAGATTATGTGAGTTTGTGCTAAAGAATAAAGTTATTACTTGGCATAATGCACCAAGGCTAGGAAATTCTCACCTGCATCGCCCCTCGTGCTGCCGCTGAAAGTCAATCCTGCACAAGTTTTTCCGTCGATCATTGCCAAAAACAACCCCGCTCCGACCGCATGAAAGTTGTAAAACCGGCAGACCTATCGTGATCAGCCGAAAGCAGCCGTTTTTGGTGGGGCAGGTTTGCAACCTGCCCCTACAACGTCAACACAAGAGAAACGACGACTAGCACTCGCCGCCACAATACGGCATGATTCACTTTCTTGCCCGCCTCGCCTACAAGGATGATCACTCATGCACTACCGCCGGATGCCCATTGAAGTTGAGTCGCCGGAGCAGCTTGGCTACGACGCGATCAAGTACAACCTCTCCGAAAGCTCGGTCACCGACGTCCGTCTCGGCGACCTCGCGCTCGACCTGAGCGATCTTGTCCTCGCCTACGGCGATCATCTGGGCAAGCCGGAACTGCGCGCGCTGCTGACCGCCGATACGCCCCCCTTGCAGCCCGATCACGTCTTGATGACCGTCGGCGCAGCATCGGCGCTGTTCATCGTCGCGACCTCGCTGCTCAAGCCCGGCGACCACATGATCGTGGTCTATCCGAATTACGCCACCAACATCGAAACACCGCGCCAGATCGGGGCGGATTACGACTGGTTCCGCCTGACCTTCGATCAGGGCTGGCAGATCGACGTGGACGCGCTGGCGGCGCGCATCCGCCCGGAGACGCGCTACGTCAGCATCACCGTCCCGCACAACCCTACCGGCACCATGATCACGCGGGCGCAGCTTGAGCAGTTGGTCGAACTGGTCGAGGCGCGCGGCTGTCGGCTGCTGGTCGACGAAACCTACCGCGAGATGGGCTATGCCGAGGTGCTGCCGCCCGCTGCCTCGCTCTCGCCTAGCGTGATCAGCGTGTCGTCGCTCTCGAAGACCTACGGCTTGCCCGGACTTCGGCTCGGCTGGCTGATGACGCAGGACGCCGACTTGATGCAGACCTTTCTGGCAGCCAAAGAACAGATTTTCATCAGTGGGTCGGTGCTGGACGAGGAAGTCGCTTACCAATATCTGCTGCACAAGGACGCGCAGCTCACCCGCATTCGCGGCGACATCGCCCGCAAGCTCGGCATCGTCCGCGAGTGGATCGCCGAGGAGCCGCTGATGGAGTGGGTCGAGCCGCAGGGCGGCGTCGCCTGTTTCCCGCGCATCCGCCCCGACCTCGGCATCGACCTTGACCGCTTCTACGCGACCCTGCTTGACGATTACAAGACGATGGTCGGTCCCGGTCACTGGTTCGAGTGCGACCGCCATCATATGCGCATCGGCTTCGGCTGGACGGACGACGATCAACTGCGGCGCGGGTTGGAGAACATCTCCAACGCCCTGCGCCAGCAATAAGCGCTCTTTCGGCGTCCGTGAAAGCGAACAGCGCTCATTTTTTCAACCCCTCACCTCCTGCCCCTCTCCCACACGGGCGCTGAGGGGCGACGCCTCGTTTGAAGGCTATCGAGATGAGTGAGAGGATTCGGTGTAGGGGCGGGTCTGAGACCCGCCCTTCTACGGAAAAACCCGTCGCTGTATTTTTTACTAGCGCCCCTTCAGCCCACACAGGCAGGGTGAGGGGAAACAACGACCGTCAAACTAGCACCACTCGGTTATAGACTGCCCTCATCCCCACAGATCACGCCGGGGCGTAGTCGAGCATTTTCGCACACATCGACCCGTCCGCCGCGAACAGGGTGTACGATCCAATCAGATGTCCGGCATCGCCCGCGCTGATCACGACGACCATCCCCGAATTATCGCTGTTGAAGACGATGTAGGAATACTGCCCGGATGTCGATTTGTCCAGTTGATAGCTTGCGTCGCCCGCTTCCAGCAGATAACTGCCACCATCCTCGCTGACCAGCGCGTCGGTGAAATTCGGCAGTGCCGCTTCCAGCGCCGCCGGACACTCCATAGCAGGATAGCCTGACCACGTCACGGTGTAGTGTCCCGCCAGCGATCCGGCGCTCGCGCCGTTGGTCGCGGTCTCATCCGCTGAACTGCCGCTGGTCGTCGTGCTATCGTCACCGGGCGCGGGCGTCGCACTGGCGCTGTTCTCGCTGTTCGGCAGGGTCACATCGTAGGACGCACTGCAAATGTTGCCGTCCTTGCGGTTGTTCGACCAGAAGATGCTGCCGCCGGTCCCATCGTCAAACAACACCAGCGAAACCGACTGGCGCATCGCCACCGCCATACCACTGTCGTATTCATAATAGCCATCACCGCCATAGAGCGTCAGGCTGCCAGCGGTCGCTCCGCTGCCGTAATTGAGCACGACCGCTCCATCTGCGCTGCTGGCAATCGTCACCGTATCGAGCGCGGGCAGACGGTTCGCCTCGGTGCATTCTTCTTCATCGGTGAAAATCGGCTGACCGACGCGCACGGGCTGCGGTTCAGCCGGAGGCGGCGTCGTCACCGGAACCGGCGTCGAAATGAGATCGGGCGGCAGTTCCATGATATTGCAAACCGTTTCGTCCTGCGTCACCAGTTCCAGCACGTAATCGGCTTGCAGGGTACAGCCGCCAACCTCACGAATGGTGTCGTGAACGATGATACGATCCGGCGCCACGACTTCGTACTCGGTGGTATGTTCGGTGCGCATGTTGCGGATCGTCGCGCCGTTGGCGTCACGGACAATGTCGATATCGACACTCGGTTCATTGCCGTAGATGCTGCTCGTCCCTTGTATATAGGGAAAGTCCGAATTCTGCCATTCGATGAACGATAACCCGTCCGAACCATCCTCGGCGCTGCCGTAACCGCACAGCGGCTCGCCCGGGTTGTTATCGACATATTCACCGCCCATACCGCCGTTATCGCCGGTGTAGACTTCGCAGATGCCGCTGCGGCTGTAGTTGTAGGGCTGGGCGCGCCAGTACCCACTAATCGGCACTTCTTCGCTCGGCGTCATCATCTCGATGTAGCGCTGCATCACCCGCTTGACGACCGCCTTGTGCGATAAATTCGAATGGTCGATCATGTCGCCAACGCCGTCAGCAATCGCCTCATTGAGGGCGCGTTGCGCTGCTTCCAACTGCGCCAGACGTCCCTGCTGCTGCGGCGATCTCATGCCCGTACTGCTGCATCAACTGCTGAAGCTGCGTCGGGGCGGACGAATTTTCCGCTGGATGGTAGGTCGGCAACGCCGACCCATCCTCGCTGCGGAAGATGTCGCGCACCGCGTCGGTGACGCGCGTCGTGATCTGGTTGATCTGTCCGTCGATTTCACCGGGCGGCGGCAGTTCCGGCAGCGTCGGGCGCGTGTCGTTGCCCGTCACGGCGTCGATCTGCGCGCTGTGGCGGTACGACTCGAACTGCTCGGCGGCGGTCGAGGGCGTGTTCGCTTCTGCCGCTGCATCAACCGCCTCGACCCATTCCCGACCGACACTGCTCCCGCCTTCCAGTTCACCAATTTGCTCGGTGACGCTGTTGATCTCGGTGCTGAGGTTCTCGGCGATCTGGTCACGAAGGGCTTGGGCTTGGCTCCCGGTCGTCGGGAAGCCCGCCATTTCGACGTGGGTGTCGATTTGGATGCCCAGTTGAGCAGCCATGTCCGATTGAGCGCTGGCACTGGTTACGACGAACAGCACCAGCCCAAGTAAAGGAATAAAACGTAGTAGACGCATGTAAACCATCTCCGGCGTGATAAATGTGGCGACACAAATTGAGAGCGATTGAACTTCAGGCAATTACGTGCCACAGCGCCAGCGGTTACGAAAGTCGTCGTACCCGGTTTTCCCAAATAAAAAACCCGCGCTGGCGAACCGCTGCGGGCTTTGTGTTAATGCGCTTTCGGGTTGTACGGTACTTAGGCGCGCCCGACGTAAGAACCGTCGCGCGTATCGACCTTGATCGAGTCGCCTTCGTTGACGAAGTTGGGCACCGTCACCGACAGCCCGGTGTCGGTCTTGACTCGCTTGGTCACCGAGCCGGACGTGTTGCCGACCACCGCGATTTCCGCCTCGACGATCTGGTAAACCATCGTCGTCGGCAGTTGGTAGTCGAGCACCCGCGCGCCGTTCATGTTCAACTGCAAGTCCATGTCTTCGCGCAGGTAGAGGGCATCGTCGCCGAACAGCGAGCGGTTGACCTCGTACTGATCGTACAATTCCATGTTCATGAAGTGCAGCAGGTCTTCGTCGCCATACAGATACTTGACGGGGAAGGTCTCGACATACAGGTTATTCAGGCTGTCTTCCGCCGAGAAAATGCGGTATTGAGTCGAACCAGTGGCAATGTCCATCAACTGCGCGCGCATTGACGCCGCACCGCGACCGGGGTTGTTGTACTCGGTTTTGATCACCCGATAGGTGTTCCCGTCAACTTCGAGTACCGTGCCTCTGCGAATATCACTTGCTGGGATCATAGATTCACTTCTTTATTCCGCTTAATCTTGAGAATTATAATTATAACATACCCCCTTCATACTTCCAGACCTGAACCAGCGGATCGCCAACGCGGGCGACATACCGGTAAGCGCCCCAGTCCACCCACGACGCGCCGCAGCCATCCAACCGCATGGCGATCTCGGCGCGGCACTCGGCTGTGACCACTTCCGCGAGCGTCAGCGCCCGCGCGTAACGCGGATCGATCCGACGGTGCCAGCGCCCCCACCAATCGAGCGGTCGGCTGATGCTACTGCTGTCGCCAGGGATATTCAGCGAGTAATGCAGCGTCCGGTCGATCAGCGCGCGCAGCCCGGCTCGGTCGAACAGCGGCAGCGTCTGCCGGTAGAGCGCCGGGTTGTCGATCCAGCGGCAGACTGCCGCATACCCGCTCGCGCGGATGGCGCGGTCGATTTCGAGATCGTCTTCCCAGACCATCGTCTCGACCTGATCACGCAGCACACCGCACATCGCCAACGGGATCATGCCCATCTTCCCCCAGAAGGCTTGGTAATGCTCCGAGCGCAGCCGCCAGTGCAGCCACGAGTCGCGGTTGAAGACGGCGTTCACGGCGTCGATCATCAACGGATCGACCGGTAAATCCGGGATGACCGAATGCTGATAGTGGCTGTAGGGGCTGACGGCGGCGGGCAGCCCGTTACGCGCATGGCGCTCGCTCAGGCGAGTCAGCCGCGCCAGCAGCCCCCGCCCCCAGACCGCATCGTGCGCGGGCATGATCAGGGAACCGGGCGCGTCGAGTTCGCGCGCCACGTCCAGCGCGAAGGTGATCCGCGCCCAGCGGTCGGTCAGGGCATAGCGCCGCCAGCCCGCCGGATTGCGCCAGTCGCAGCGCTCCGGCGTCTGACGATAAGGATCGGTTGGAGTTTGTAGAACCGGCTCAGGATTGGTGATCGCGGCGGCGAAGCGCAGGCGGGGATAGGCGGCGGGCAGGTCGGCGAAACTCTCGACCGTCGCCGCGGCGTTGCAAATCAGCACGACCGCCGCCTCGTCATAGCGGCTGAGTTCGCTCAAACGCGACGCCAGCGCGAAGTCGAAGACCCGGCGCTCGCGCGCGCTGGATGGACGCGGCTTATACATGAACTCGGCGGAGATTAAGCGCGCGCCGCTCAGTGCCGCCGCCACATCCCCCACTGATGGAACATCGGCATCAAATTAGTGCTCAGCAGGCGAGGACACATCAAGCCTGGCGAGCGGCTAAAAGTCGTCGTGCGGCAGATCCGGCGTGAAGTTGAGCGCGAGCAGCCGTCGCTCAACCGCCTCCCACGTCGCCGGAGCCGCCCACGTCACCGTGATGCTGTGCGTCGGCTGATGGATCAGCACCTGCCGCACGCCCGCGATCTGCCCCAACTCGGTCTCGATAATCTCGCCGTCGGCGGACATCATGTTCGGGATCATGAAGGTTTTGCTATCCATCGGCTTTTCTCCCTTAACTTACAGTAAAAATTACTAACATTCTAGCATAGATTGAGCCGACGAATCAAAAACCCACGTGGGGGCGGAACTAAGTTCCGCCCGGATCACTTACGGCATAAGCGTCTGCGCGGGCGAGTAGTCGATCGCGTCCAGCGTCTCGACAATCCCTTCCCACGTCATCGGCGCTTCCCAATCGACCGTGACGCGCTTGGTATCGACGTTGCCTTCGACGTGGTTGACGCCCGGCTTCTGGCTCAGCTCGTTGACAATCGTGCGGACGCAGTTGTCACAGCCGATGTTCGGGACAGTAAACGACTTGTGTTCCATCAGTCGAACTCCTCAAGACAAACCGAGTTGAAAGTACAAAGTTAAAAGTTAAAAGGCAATACGTTCATTGACACGAGATTTTAACTTCTTCTACTTTTAACCTTTAACTCGTGAATTTAGACGCCACGACCCCGCCCGATCTTATTTATCGCCCCTCGCTGGCGAGCGCGATTTCAGCGCGAACGTCAGCGTCGCTTTCCCGATCATAGCGCAATTTGAGCGCGGGCAGCGTTGTGTCGATCCGCCCCAGCGCCCACGCCGCGTGCCCCCGCACCAGCGGAGTCGCGTCGTCCAGCAGCTTGACCAGCAGCGGGATCGCGCGTTCATTTCTCCAGTTCCCGGCGGCGATACAGGCGTTCCGCACCAGCCGATCCCGCTTGATCCGCGCAATCGCCGATCCGCCGAAACGCACGGCGAAGCCCGCCTCGTCCAGCGCCAGCAGGTCGATCAGCGGCGGCGCGGCGCGGTCGCTGTCGCTCGGCTGCAAGGCGATCTCGTGAGTCGGTTGGGCGAAGCGCTGGAACGGGCACACGTCCTGACAGACGTCGCAGCCGTATACCCAGTTGCCGAAGCGCGGGCGCAGGTCACGCTCGATCCAGCCTTTGTGCTCAATCGTCAAGGCGCTGATGCAGCGGCGCGCGTCGAGCACGTGCGGGCGCGGGAAAGCATCGGTCGGGCAGGCGCGCAGACAGCGCGTGCACGATCCGCACATGGTCGCGCGACCGGGCGTGTCGTAGCTGTCGAATTCGAGGTCGGTCAGAATCTCGCCGATGAAGAAGCTGCTCCCCCGGCGCGGGTGGATCAGCATGGTGTTCTTGCCGCTGAAGCCGAGTCCGGCTTGCTGGGCGTGGCTGCGTTCGAGGATCGCGCCGGTATCGACGTAGACCCGCTGCGCCAGCGTTCGCCCGCATTCGGCTTGCAGCCACGCCGCCAGCGTTTCGAGACGCGGCGTGATCAACTCGTGATAATCCAGCCCCCACGCATACGCCGCGATCCGCCCGCGTGATGGATCGCTCAGCACGTCCGCCGGAATCCGCGCGCCGTAGTCCAGCCCGACGATGATCAGCGACTGGACACCCGGCAGGATCACGTTCAGATCGCGCCGCCGCGCCTGCCGATCCGGGCGCGCCATGTAGCCCATCGAACCGTGCAGCCCGGCGTCAATCCAGCGGAAATAAGCGTCCAACTGCGGCGACGGCTCGGCGCGTGTCACCCCGCAGAGGTCGAACCCGAGTTCGCTCGCCTTTTGCTTGATCGCATCCGCTGAAACCATTGATCGCGCTAACCGCCTGACCACCCTCTAATATAGTTCGTCTTTTTCCTCCGCGACCATCGCGTCGGCTTCCTCAATGCTAATGTCCAGCTTGGCGTGCCGGACAATCGCCTCGCCGAAGGAAATCAACGCATCGTGTTCAGTCTCAGACGACCACAGCCCCGAACGCCAGATACATTTGGTGCAGTGAAAAAACGCTTCCTTGACCGTCACGGCGATCACGAACAGCGGCGTTTTACCCTGCATGATGAAGCGTTCCCGCACGTCGTCATCGCGCACGATCTGCGCCGTGCCATTGACGCGCAGGGTATCCCGCCGCCCCGGCACAAGAAACAACAGCCCCAGATGCGGATTTTGCAGCAGGTTCGACAGCGAATCGCCGCGACGATTGCCGCGACGGTCGGGGATCAGCAGTGTATGGCTGTCCATGACCTGCACGAACCCCGCCGGGTCGCCTTTGGGCGAGACGTCCATGTTGCCCTCGACATCGTTTGAGCCGAGCAGCACGAACGACGATTCCGCAATGAAGGCGCGGCAGACGTCATCGATCTCGTGGATCACCTTATCGCGGGGAGCCTTGCCCGGGTAGCCTAAAATTTCCCGAAGCTCGGCTTCAGTTTGAATTACATCATTAAACGTACGCATCGATTCGGATCTCGCTGGTTGGCTAATAGCACCAATATAGCACATCATTTCCACATCTCGTCGGCAGATCAGCCCGGCGCAGGCTTGCGTCAGGGCTAAACGCCACGTATGCTCTGAGCAAAGTAGTACGGAAACATGCAGCGAGGAGGAAACCTCATGCCCGCCGACGACCCCAAAGCCCATTCGCGCCAGCGCTTCAGCCAGTTCGCGCAGGGCTACGTCACCAGCCCGACTCATTCGCAAGGTGCTGATCTCGACCGCCTGCTCGAAGTCGCCGCGCCGCAGCCCGATTGGCTCGCCTGCGACCTCGCCACCGGCGGCGGACACACCGCCCTTAAGCTCGCGCCCCACGTCCGCCGCATGATCGCCACCGACTATGCCCCGACCATGCTGGCGACCGCCCGCGCCTTCATCGAAAGCAAGGGCGAAGCGACAGCCAACGTCGCCTTCGTCCCCGCCGACGCCGAGAACCTACCTTTCGCCGCCAATGCTTTCGACCTGATCACCTGCCGGATCGCGCCGCACCATTTCCCCGACGTCTACGCCTTCGTCCGCGAGGCGGCACGCGCGCTCAAACCGGGCGGGCGCTTGGTCGTGCAGGATCACCTGCTGCCGGAGGACAAGCCAGCCGCCGCTTACGTCGAAGCCTTCGAGCGCCTGCGCGACCCCAGCCACAACCGCGCCCTCAGCGAGTACGAATGGCGCGTCGACTTCCTCGACAGCGGCTTGACCGTCGATCACGTCGAGGTGCTGCGCCGCCGCGCCAACCTCGTCACGTGGGCGGAGCGGCAGGGCTGCGGTCCCGACGTGATCGAGCATCTGCAAATCCTGTTGGTGCAAGCGCCGGATGCCGTCGCTGAGCACCTCAAACCGACCAGCGCCGGGACTCCCGACGCCGGTTTCGATCACGTCCACATCTTGATCAGCGGGACAAAACCAGCGTGAGGTTTATGTGCCGCGATACTTAACCCGTTGACTTGCCCACATAGCGGGAATGGTCGCTGCTACGGCTATTGGACTTGAACAGATGACTGCACCACCTATCGGACTGGCACTGTGTATCGTCAATAAATAAAGTATCGGGGAGTACACGAGAAAGCTAGCGATCAGTGTAACCAGAGCCGACGCACTTAACATTCGGCGGTGATATTGCGCCTCGCTGGCGATAGAAGCATAGAAGGTGAGGATGCCAAAAGTAATACCGTTTAATGCACCAAGCGCCGCACCTGCTATCAATCCAAAGAGAACGCCGAAAAACAGACCGAAAAAACCAAATACGTAGAAGAAGATAAGCGGAATCGCGGCGACTGCGCCCGCAACCGCACCCCAAAATACACCCTGCACGACAAAGCCAAGCAACTGCCGTCGCTTGCTCACAACTTGGCGATCCTTTCTACTGCCTCTGCCGCGCGCTCGACGCCGCCGAGACTCGCCAACTCCGCCGCCAGATCGCGCGCCGTCGCCAGCACGGTCGCGTCGCTCGCCAGCGCCTTGACGCCCTCGAACAACATCCCCTGCTTGACGTCGTGTGCCGTCAAATTCAAGCCGACTTTCGCCTGCGCGACTCGCCGCGCCTGCCCGCGCTGATCCGCGGCGTGCGGCACGACGATCTGCGGGATGCCGTGAATCAGCGCCGCGTGAGTCGTGCCCATGCCGCCATGATGGATCATCAGCCGCAGACGCGGCAGCACCTGATCGAAGGGCACGAAATTGAGCAGTCGCGTCCCTTTCGGCAGCGCCGCGATCAGCTTGGTCTTGTCCTCGGGCGCAATCGGATTCCCGCCCAAGACCACCACCGGCAGCAGTCCGGCGCGCGCCGCCGCCTGTGCCGACCAACTGAAGAAGCCGAGGTCGCCGGTGAAGGTCGTGCCGAGCGTCACCAGCGCCAGCGGCACGTCGGCGGGGATCGCGCTCAGCCATTCCGGCGGATCACCGACTGGCGGCGTCGGTTTGCCGCCGACGAACAGCGTTTGCGGCAGCAAATTCTCCCCATCCGCCGCGTACCACGACTCGCTAAAGTAGCTGACGTGCAACTGCGGACTGAGGATCGAGGGCGTCGGTCCCGGCGCGATGTTGACGCCCTGTAAGCCAAAGCGCTCCAGCAGATGCGCGATCCGCTGCTGGCTCTCCGAGCCAAGCTCGCGCTGCACCGGGAACAGGAAATCCTCATTCAGTTCTTTCTGTGCCACCCAACCGCAGACCGCCAGCGGCACGCTGAGGAACTCAGCCGCCAGCGCCGCCGCCGTCAGAAACGGATCGGTCACGATGGCGTCGGGCGTGCCGATCTCGCTCGCCAGTTCGATCAGCGCCGCCACCGCCTCGCCGACCAGTTCCTCGCTCAGCCACGTGTCGAGTGCGCGGCGATAGCGCAGCATGACCGCTTCCTGCGGCGGGATCGTCGTCAAGTCAGGCACGGGCGGCGGGGGCCAGAGCCAGCCCGTCTTGCGGATTGGCGCGAACGGGATTCCCGCCGCCGTCAGTGCGCCGCCGAGCGTGTTCTCGCTGACCCACGTCACGTCGTGACCGCGCGCCTGTAACGCCTGCGCCGTCTTGAGATAGCCGCCCCAGTCGAGATGACTGAACAGCGGTGCCGAGACAAACCAAAATTTCGCCATGCAATCCAAACCTCTAGTGATCCTGCTGGTGCGAGCGAACCCGTACCAGCAATCTAATCTATCCTGTGGCACGCGAAGATACTGCAACAAAGATCGCAAAGCGCATCAATTAGCCGGGTTGATGGAAGAGCTGATCTAAGGACTGATACTCGCCGCCAGCGACAGCAGTACATAACCGATGCTGCTGGCGATAAACAGGTAGCCCATCAGGATCATCGCAGCCGAGTAAATCAGTAATGCCTGAAAAGCCAACTTTGGAAGATACACATCAGCAGATGGGGCATTAAAGAACCACGATTTCGCTGGAATGAAACCTTTTGATAAGGCAAGCAGCGCTATTCGCTCGACACGCCTCCCCCACACCAGACCGAGAGAGCCTGCAGAGAAGATAATAAGAAAAGTGAGTACGATCTTCAATTGATGAGTGCCGCCCAGCTCACGTCTGCGTCGCGCTTTGCACCAGCCACACCGGCTGCGTCTTGCCATGCGGCATGTGCAGCATCTTGTAGAGTTGCGCTGCCTCATCCCACGCCGCCAACGCCTCGGCTTGCTGGTCGAGCGCCGCCTGCTGCTGACTTTGCAGACTCAGCGCCTCGGCGAGCAGCCGCCGATTCTCGATCTTGCGCGCCAGATTGATCGCTTCATTGATGAACTCGTCCGCCGCACCGGGCTGACCTTGTGCGATCCGCAGCCGCCCTATGCCGATCTGCGCGGAGATGGTCGCTTCGGCGTGACTGCTCGCCCGCGCCTGAGCCAACGCTTCGTCGAGCAAAATCTGCGCCTCGTCCAACAACTCTAGCGTGATCAGCGTACCGGCGAGGTTGATTTTGATCTGCGCCTGCCACAGCGGATCGCTTTGAGTGCTGACCAGCGCCAGCGCTTTCCGGTGCCGTTCCAATGCCAGTGCGGTATCGCCCAGCGAGTCGTACACCAGACCAAGATTGTCGTACTGCACCGCCGCCGGGAGCGTCAAACCGAGCGACTCGCTGATCGCCAGCGCCCGTTCCAGCGTCGCCAGCGCCCGGCGCGGTCGCCCGATCAGCAGCAAAAACCAGCCGTAATTGCCGCAGCGCGTCGCCTCCGCCACCCGGTCGCCCAAGCGCTCGGCAATCGCAATCGATTCGGTGAAAAAAGCGTCGGCGGATTCAGCATCGCCTTGCTCGGCATAGGCGTTGGCGGCATTCGAGAGCACCAAACCGCGCGTCTCGGCGTCGCCCTCGCTCAGCGAATTCAACGCCATCAACCCCTGTTCGTAGTCCTTGATCGCCCGCCCACGCTGACCGATCAGCTTGCGTGCGCTGCCGATGTCGCAGTGCAGCCGCGCGATTTGAGCGTAAGCCCGCTGCTGCTCGTAGATCGCCAGCGCTGCCGACCATTCGCCGACGGCGGCGTTGAAATCGCCCTGCTTTTGATACGCCAAGCCTAAATCACGCCGGGTTTGCGCCAACTCCAGCACCGATCCTTCGGCTTCTGCCTGCTGGATCGCCCGCCGGTAGGTGGCGACTGCCACCTCGAAGGTGCGACTGTCCACTTCCGCCGCCGCCAACGCGCGCAGCACGTCCACGCTCGCGTGGTCACCGTCAGCCGAAGCATTAGCCGAAGCACCAGCCGCCGCCTGCAAGTACGGGATCGCCTCACTGCTCCGCCCCGCCGTTCGCAGCACGACGCCATAAGCGCCTTTCACCATCCGCTGGACTTCCGCGTCGTCGAGTTTCGCGGCGCTGTCGAGCGCGATCTGGGCATAGCTGAAGGCTTCGTCGGTTTTGCGCAGCCCTAAATTGACCTTGCTCATCTGCACGGCGGCAGCGATCATATCCGCCGAAACCGTATTCGGCGGGAACAAACGCAGCACCTGCGCGGTGTAGGTCGCCGCATCCTGATACCGCCCCTCCGCCAGCGCGCGCTTGCCTAACAGCGCCGCCCACTGCCGTTCGTAGAGCCGGTAGCCGACCGCCGACGCGATCCGCAGCGCCCGCTCGATCAACGGCAGCCCTTCGGACTCCTGCCCACTCTGGATCAGCGCCTGACCGAGCAGCCCGGTGAACAGGCTGTTGAGGTCGAGATCGCCCGACGTATTCAGCTTCGCGAGCGCGTCGCGCAGCAAATGGATCGCGTAGCTGGCGTTGCCGTCATGCAGATAACTCGCGCCCAAGTGACCGAGCGCCCGCCCTTCTGCGCCGAGCGCTCCGGCGGCGCGTGCCTCGTCCAGCGCCTGTTCATAGGCAGCGCGTGCTCCCGCCCAGTCGCCTTTTGCCTGCGCCAGCATGCCGATCATGTCGGTCGCGTAGGCGCGTTGCGTGTGCCCCTGAGCGCCGTCGAGCGCGCTTTGCGCCAGCGCCTCGGCGGCGTCAATCTGCCCCTGCCGCAGCCGAATCTCGGCTTGGTGCAGCCGAGCCATCAACGCCGACGCGGTCAGCAGTGAAACGTCATGCTGCCCTGCTTGCGCCATCTGAATCGCCTGTTCGAAGGCGGCGAATGCCTGCTCGTAATCTTCAGATCGCTCCGCCAGCCAGCCCGCGTCCAGCGCTCGCTGCACCGACTGAACTTGACCATAATTCGGCTGGAGGATACTTGCCAGTAGTTCTCTAAAATCCATCAACATTCCTATAGTGATTTTGCTTCCATTTGTAGCGCCTAACTTCGGGAAAAGCAAAACGGGCTGCCTTTAGCAGCCCGTTTCAGATCATGTTTGTCGGGGCGACGCATGCGTCGCCCGCTTGTCTCCTCCTCCCTATGCAATGGAGAGGAAGTCGGAGGGTGAGGTTATCTGATTACGGGTAAATCCCGCGCGTTTCGAGCGCGCCCGCCACCCGCCGGATCGCGGTGATCTGCGCCGCCGTGCGCATGTCGGTGTTGAATTCTTCGGCGGTCTGCTCGGTCGCGTAGTAGCTGCGCGCCATCGCCCGCTGGAGTTGGCGGTAGATTTCTTCCTCGTCCCAGAAGAACGCCTGTAAGTCCTGCACCCACTCGAAGTAGGAGACGACCACGCCGCCCGCATTCGCCAGAATGTCCGGCACGAGGAAAATCCCGCGCCCGTTGAGGATGTCGTCGGCTTCAGGAGTCGTCGGACCGTTCGCGCCCTCGACGATCATCCACGCCTGTACCCGATCCGCATTCTTTTCGGTCAACTGACCTTCCATCGCCGCCGGGATCAGCACGTCGCAAGGCAGCGTCAGCAGTTCGGAGTTGCTCACTTCGTCGCCTAAGCGCGCTGCCCTTGAGTCCGCCGGTCTCGGCGACGTAGTTGCGCAGCGCGCCGATGTCCAAGCCATCGGCATTGTACAGCCCACCATCAACGTCGCTGACGCCGACGATCTTGAAGCCGAGCGACTGGGCATAAGCCGCCGCGTTCGAGCCGACGTTGCCGAAGCCCTGAATCACCAGCGCGGTATCTTCCTTCGTCTTACCTCGACCGTGCTGCTTGAGCGCCTCAACCATGCAGGCGATCACGCCGCGCCCGGTCGCTTCGTTGCGCCCCAAGCTGCCGCCGATGTTGATCGGCTTGCCAGTGACAATCGCCGGGACGGAGTAGCCGACGGTCATGCTGTAGGTGTCCATGATCCACGCCATAACCTGCGGGTTGGTGCCCATATCCGGCGCGGGAATGTCTGAATGCGGGCTGATCAGCGGGATCAGCTCGGCGGCGTAGCGCCGCGTCAGTCGTTCCAGTTCGCCCATGCTCATCGACTTTGGATCGACCACGACGCCGCCTTTCGCGCCGCCATAGGGGATGTTGACCAGCGCGCATTTCCACGACATCCACATCGCCAGCGCGCGAATCTCGTCCAGCGAAACTGCCGTGCTGTAGCGAATGCCGCCTTTCGAGGGACCCATGATCGTGCTGTGATGCACCCGGTAGCCGGTGAACATCTCCACCCGCCCATCGTCGCGCTTCACCGGAAAGTTGACGGTGAACTCGCGCCGGGGATAGCGTAAAAATTCTGAAATTGAATTGTCAAGATTTAAGAAGCGTACTGCTCGGTCGTACTGTGCGAGTGCCGTTTCATAGACGCCCGTCGTTTGTTGTTGTTTGGGGGTGTAGGCGACTACCATTTACCCACCTGCTCCTTTGCCAGCCTGCGCTGGTATTTTGTCTAAAACGCTGCCGAAAATCGCAGTTTCATTGTTCAGTATAGCCGAAGTGTGTTTGAGAGGAAGTGGAGAAATTGATTTACTGTGCATATTGCACATTCTCTATCGGTAGTAATGTAGGCAACTTGCCCAAGCAGAAAAGATTAGAGAAATTCATCACAAGGTTTGCGGATCAACTCGTCGGATATTTCCCCAATTATAACATATGGCATTAAAAGAGGGCGCAGCACGCTGCACCCTCTAAAAGTCCTCTCATATGCTGCCACGCCGCGCTGAACCCACGCGGCGAGCGATCTGTTGCGGAACTACCTTTCGAGGATCGCCTTCATCATTTCCAAATCTTTCCTTACCAAGCCCTGATCCCGTTCGAATTCTGCGTCGGTCATCCCCGGTTGGCGGAACAGAGTCAGTGTGACTTGGCAGCCATCCCCATTCGCGACCGCCCGCAGCGGCACGTAAACCTCACTTCCATCCGGCGGATAGACGGTGTGATCAGCAACCCCAAACGGATTTTTCGCTGTGAAGCGGATTTTCGCTTCGCCTTCAGCGCCAAACACCCATTCATCGCCCTCGCGCCGGAATCCCTTGCCCAAACCTGCCGCCCACTGCTCGAAATTCTGCGGCACCGACAGGTAATCATTCACCTCGTCAAACGGTCGATTGATCGACATACTAATGAACTGCGCTTCCATCATCGAACTCATAACGCTTACTCCTTATGAGCACAGGCTTAAACGTGCTGATCAACTAAGATCGGGTTTCCGTCAGGATCAACAATCATAAAGCTGGCTGGTCCGCTCGTCGTCTCATCCGCCTCTGTTTGAAATTCTATGCCTTGCGCTTTGAGCGCGCGTTGCAGGTCACGCACATCGGTGAAAGACTCGAGCGGGTTGGCGTCCTGATCCCAACCGGGGTTGAATGTCAGAATGTTCTGCTCGAACATACCCTGAAACAGCCCGATCATGTGCGCTCCATTTTTCATGATCAGCCAGTGCTCGGCAGCATTTCCGCCAAAGACGCTGAAGCCTAACTTCTCATAAAAAGACTGCGAGGCGGCTAAATCTTTCACGCTCAGGCTGATAGAAAAGGCACCTAGTTTCATGTCTGTCTCCTTAGCTTAAGCTGACAAGCGTTGATCTGGACGAGTAATCAAGGTGGAGAAAACAACAGGGACGCAGCGTGCTCCGTCCCTGCAAACAGAGATCAGGCAGAGTGGTGATTCAAATACGGTTTCAGGTACTCGCCCGTGACGCTCTCCGCTATCCCCGTGATCTCCTCCGGCGTCCCGGTAGCGATCACGTAGCCGCCCGCGTCGCCACCTTCAGGACCCAAGTCGATCAGGTGATCCGCCACCTTGATGATGTCGAGGTTGTGCTCGATCACCAGCACCGTGTTGCCGTTATCGACCAACTGCTGCAACACCGCAATCAGCCGCTTGACGTCCGCCGCGTGCAGCCCGGTCGAGGGTTCGTCGAGGATGTAGAGCGTCTGCCCGGTCGCCCGCTTGGAGAGTTCGCGGCTCAGCTTGATCCGCTGCGCCTCGCCGCCGCTCAGCGTCGTCGCCGGTTGCCCGATGCGGATGTAGCCCAAGCCGACCTGATCGAGCGTCTCCAGCTTGCTGACGATGTTCGGGATGTTGGTGAAGAACGCCAGCCCCTCGCTGACGGTCATGTTGAGCACGTCCGCGATACTCTTACCCTTCCATTTGACTTGCAGCGTCTCGCGGTTGTAGCGCGCCCCGTGACACACGTCGCAGGGGACGTACACGTCCGGCAGGAACTGCATCTCGATTTGCAGGACACCCTGCCCTTCGCACTTCTCGCAGCGCCCGCCCCGCACGTTGAAGCTGTAGCGACCCGCTGTGTAGCCGCGAATCTTGCTCTCCGGCAGTTCCGCGAACAGCGAGCGCACCGCGTCGAAGACCTTCGTATACGTGCCGGGATTGCTGCGCGGCGTCCGTCCAATCGGCGACTGGTCGATATTGATGATCTTGTCGATGTTCTCCAGCCCCTCGATCCCGTCGTGGCTGCCGGGGCGATCCTTGCTCCCGTTGAGCACCTGCGCAACCCGCTTGTAAAGCACGTCGATCATCAGCGTGCTTTTGCCACTGCCGCTCACGCCGGTCACGCAGACCAGCTTGCCCAGCGGAAACTCGGCGTCGATATTCTTGAGGTTGTTCTCGCGCGCGCCGCGCACCAGCAGTGATTTGCCGTTGCCCGGTCGCCGCTCCGGCGGTACGTCGATAGTCAGCCGCCCGGAGAGATACGCTCCGGTTAAGCTGCCCTCGACCAGTTCAACTTCCTCCGGTGTGCCTTCGGCGACCACCCAACCGCCGTGCTCGCCCGCGCCCGGACCGAGGTCGATCAGCCAGTCCGCCATCCGCATCGTTTCTTCGTCGTGCTCGACTACCAGCAGCGTATTGCCGAGATCGCGCAGTTCCATCAGGGTCTGGATCAGCTTGGCGTTGTCGCGCTGATGCAGACCAATCGACGGTTCGTCCAGCACGTAGAGCACGCCGGTCAGTTGGCTGCCGATCTGCGTCGCCAAGCGAATCCGCTGCGCCTCGCCGCCGCTCAGCGTTCCCGACGACCGGGCAAGGTTCAGGTAACCCAAGCCGACGTTGTTCAGGAACTTCACCCGCGCCTCGATCTCCTTGAGGATCTGGTAGCCGATCTGCTGGTCGCGGTCGTTCAGCAGCGCCGGAGTCCCGTTGCGCCCGCGCAAATCAGTCACCCAGCCGACCAGATTATTGACCGGCAGCGCGACCACTTCGTTGATCGGCATCGCCGCCACCGTCACCGCCAGCGCTTCCGGGCGCAGCCGCTTGCCTTCGCAAGTGCTGCACGGCACCTGCGCCATGAACGACTCGATCTTGTCGCGGATGTAATCCGAGTCGGTCTCGCGGTAGCGCCGTTTCAGGTTATTAAGCACGCCCTCGAACGAGGTCATGTACTCGCGGGCGTTGCCATTGGTGTTGACGTAGCGTACCTTGATCTTGCCCCCGTCCGTGCCGTAGAGAAAGATGTCCTGCTGCTCGTGGGTCAGTTCCCGCCACGGCTTGTCCAGCGGGACGTGGTACGTCTGCGCCACCGAGCGGATGATATTGCCGCTCCAGCTATTGGCGTCCTCGACGTTCCAGCCATCGACGTCGATTGCCCCCTCGCCGATGGTCAGTTCCGGATTTGGAATGACCAGATCGCGGTCGAGTTCCAGCCGGAAGCCCAAGCCCTGACAATCCGGGCAAGCGCCCTTCGGCGTGTTGAAACTGAAGGTGCGCGGCTCGATCTCCGGCAGGCTGCCGTGACCTTTGGTGCACGCCAGCAGCTCACTGAACAGCAGGTCGCTCGGCGGCTCAGTATTCAGGTTGTTGACGATCACGATCCCTTCGCCCAGTTCCAGCGCCGTCTCGATGGCGTCGGTCAGGCGCGTCTCGGCGCTGCGGGCGTCTTCGCTGTCGGGATCGTCGTACTGGTGGATCACGAGACGGTCAACCACCACCTCGATATTGTGGATGCCGTAGCGATCCATCGTGATGTCTTCTTCGAGGTCGTAGACCTCGCCGTCGATCCGCACGCGCTGGAATCCGGCTTTGCGCACGTCTTCGAGCACCTTCTCGTGATGTCCCTTGCGTCCCTTGATCACCGGGGCAAGGATTTGCGTCCGCGTGCCGTCCGGCAGCGCCTTGACCGCATCGACGATTTGCTGCGCGCTCTGGGCGACAACTTCCTCGCCGCAGACCGGGCAGTGGGGCACGCCAATCCGCGCATAGAGCAGGCGCAGATAGTCGTAAATCTCGGTGACCGTGCCGACGGTCGAGCGCGGGTTGTGGCTGACGCCGCGCTGATCGATCGACACAGCCGGGCTGAGTCCCTCGATCTGATCGACGTCGGGTTTCTCCATCTGTCCGAGGAACTGGCGGGCGTAGGCGCTCAGGCTCTCGACGTAGCGCCGCTGTCCTTCCGCGAAGATCGTGTCGAACGCCAGCGACGACTTGCCCGAACCCGACAATCCGGTGATGACGACCAGCCGGTTACGGGGGATCTCCACGTCAATGTTTTTGAGGTTGTGCTCGCGCGCACCACGCACGACGATCTTGTCTTGCGCCATGATCTTAGGCTCTGATCTTGTGGGGGAAGTGTACATGCGTTCTATTATACTTTCAGATTGTTTGTTCTGGCAACCTACGAATTGTACCAGTGTATGATAAATGCGGCGTTAGATGTGACGTCGCTTCCGGAAACTCATATGATCGGGAACGCAGCCGCCTGAATTCTGCATGGCGAAGCGTCGTGCAGCGGCACAAGTTCACGATCCGGACCCGCAGCCTCATCATAAGGAACAGCGATACTATTGGAGGAATTCAGCTAATGAGTACCCTATTGACACAGCCGATGGAGTGGTTAACCGGCACGCACGACCTTCGTGATCAACTGCTCGCTTCCCTGAACGACGACGATCTGCGCTTCAATCTACCGAACAACCCCACGCTCGGCGAGCTGTGGCGCGAATACGCCGAAACCGAGCGCGCCTATACCGACGGCTTCAAGACCTTCAAGCAGTCATTCGATTACGGCAAGAGCGATCCAGTACTGGCGACCAGTGTCAACGCGCTCAAAGCGTACTTTTCGGCGCTCGATACCGAGCTGAAGGCTGCACTCGAAGCGATCACCGACGAGGATGTCGAGGCGCGCACGATCGATCGCGGTTGGGGCGCCCCGGTGCGAATGAACTTTGACTTTTACCTCCAAGCAATTCTGATCTTCTACGGCAAAGTGACTATTTACTACCGCGCCATGCAGCACCCGCTTCCTGAACAGTGGAAAGCGTGGATCGGCTAGCCCAGCGTGAGCTGCTTTTCTCCTCCTCTCCGCAAGGTGAGGGGGTCGGCTGTCAGGGGTAGGCATCTCAGCAACCTTACCCCCTGCCTCTTCTCCACATTATGGTGAGAGGGTAACAACAGGTTGCAGAGGGTTTTTGAAGTCCCCTCTCTATGCAATGGCTGAGGGGGCGACACCTCGTTTGCAGGCTATCGTGATGAGCGCGAGGATTCGGTGTAGGGGCGGGTCTCAGACCCGCCCTTCTAGGGAAAAACCCATCGCTGTACTTTTTACTGTCGCCCCGTCAGCTATGCAATGGAGAGGGGATTTAGGGGTGAGGTTGCCCTTCATGAAACTTCAATATCGCCTCAGCCGTCTCGATCACCGTCTCGTACAGTTCGCGCGGCTCCAGCGTGATCGCGTGCGTGCCGAAGCCGAGCACCTGCGTCCGCGCGTGATCCAACGAGTCGAACACCACTTGCAGCATCATCCAGCCGTCGCCGTCGCCATCCGTCTCCAGCACCTCGTAGCGCCCCTGTAGATAGCCCGGAAAGTACCAGAACAGCCCTGGATCGATCCGCAGCGTCACCACGTAAGGCGGGTTAGTCTCCATGCTGATGCGTTCGAACTGCGCGCACGACTCTTTCCAGTAGGCGGGCAGATCGAACGCCGGATCGCGCTCGAAGCAGGTGTCGCAGAGCATGACCTCGCTCAGCCGCGCCACGCGATAATTGCGCATCTCGCCCGCCGAGTCGCCGACCGCTTTGCGCGCCACCAGATACCAGATGTTCGCTTTGGCGACCAGCCCGTAAGCGTCGAGCGTGCGGGCGCTCAGGTGACCCTCGACCGGCTGATAGCGCACCTCGACCCGCCGATCTTCCCAGACTGCCTGCTGCAAAATCGGCAGCACCGGCGAGGCTTCGACGATCTGAAACCAGTTGGTCGGGTCGATGTACAGCCGCTGGCGCGCGCGTTCGACCTCACGCCGCTGGATCAGCGGCAGCGCGGCGAACAGCTTGAGCATGGTCGCCTCGCGCGCCAAGCCCAGATCCGCCAGCGGACGGGCGGTATCGGCGACGAACAGCGCTTGCAAATCCGTCCGCGAGAACCCGGTCAGCGAGACGCGGTAATGCTCGTCCAGAAAGACGCCGCCGTTGACCCCCGACTGGGTGTAAACCGGAATCCCGGCGCTGCTCAGCGCCTCTACGTCCCGGTAAATCGTCCGCTCCGAGACTTCCAGCCGCCTTGCCAGTTCTCCGGCTGTCAGCCGCCCCCGCGCCGTCAACATCAGCATCAGCGATAGCAACCGATCCGCGCGCATTGATCCACCCCGTAAAGCTATTTTCTCATATCATCTCACAAATTCCTGACAGGAGATGTCTAGGATTCTGGTTTATGCTGAGATCAGATTGATTGAAGTAGGCAAAGGAGACCCCAATGAGCGGTTTTGGACCCGGTGAAATGGAAGTCATGCACGAGACCCAAGCAATTCGCGGCGAGTTGCTGGACATCCTCACCGACGCCGATCTCGGCTACGCGCTGCCCGGCAACCCGACCCTCGGCGCGTTGTGCCGCGAGAGCGGTCAGGTCGAAGTCATGTACATCGAGTCGTTCAAGACCTTGAAGCAAAGCTTCACCTATACCCCGGTTGATCCAGCGCTGGAGACCAGCGTCGATCAGCTCAAGGCATGGTACGCCCAGCTTGACGCCGACCTCGAAGCCGCGCTGCTGGCGCACAAGGACACCGATGTGCAAGCCACCACCGTCGATCGCGGCTTCCCGATGCCGCTCGGCGGGCAGTTCCACACTTACCGCGAAGCGCTGCTGATCTTCTACGGCAAGGCGACCTGCTATCTGCATGGTCTCGGCAAACCCCAGCCACCGCAAATGCGCTCGTGGATCGGCTAATCAAAGGCGATTCAGCTTTTACGTTATCGCCAATTTTACGCAGCGCTGACCTGACTGACGCTGCTGCCCTGTCTTCTCCCCCTCTCCATGACATGGAGAGGGGGTCGGGGGGTGAGGTTTTGTTCGCTACGCAAAAGCTTGAATCAGTTCTATTTCAGCTCGAATTTGCATCAAAAGGATCGCACCACACGATGAACTCGGTTCAACCAAGCGGCATTAGCAATTCGTTTCAAACCTTTCTCACCGAAGCGAGCGGTCATGCGCAAGCGTGGATGACAGCGGTCGGCGGGCTAGATCAGGCCAGCGTGCTCGACCAGAAAACCGGCGAACTCGCCTATCTGGCGGTACTGGCGGCGCTGCGGATGGAGAGCGGCATTCCGTTTCACGTCGCCTCGGCGAAACGCGCGGGTGCCAGCCGTGAAGAAGTGATCAGCGCGATTCTGGTCGGGCTGCCGGCTGCCGGGCAGGTCGTGATTCAAGTGCTGCCTGCCGCGCTCGCCGCCTACGATGCCGGAGAGAACGCATGAACAGCCTCGTCACCGGCGACTTCGGCATTCTGCACGCGACGGCAGCGATCCGCGACCAGTTGCTCGACACCCTCGCCGACGCCGACCTCGCCTACCGCTTCCCCAACTGCCCCTCGCTCGGCGAACTCTGCCGCGAGTTGGGCGAGACCGAGCAGGCGTACGTCGATTCGTACCGGACGTTCAAGACGAATTTCGTCTACGGCAGCAGTGATCCGGCGCTGGCGACCAGCGTTGCCCGGCTTAAAGCATGGTTCGCGCAGCTTGACCGCGATCTCGACGCGGCGATGGCGGCGCTCAGCGAAGACGATATTCAGCAGCGCACCATCGAACGGCAAGGCGAGTCCGCTTTTCCCCCGCGCGTGCAGCTTTACTGCTACCGCGAGGCGCTGTTGATTTTCTACGGGCGGGCGGTTTTCTACCTGAAGGCGCTCGGCAAGCCGATCAGCGAGCAAGCGCAAATGTGGATTGGTTGATCAAGAGGTTATGTAGGGGCACGGCGCGCCGTGCCCCTACCCGCCCGTATTCGTTAATTTACGATGCGGGCGTCGGCGTATCGAGGCTGTGATCCGGCGTGGGCCACGGCGTACTGGTCGGCGTCAAGGCGATGGTCGTCGCCGTCGCTGCCATGTCCGGCTGCTCGTCGGAGATCGTCACGTAGTTCATCCAGCGCGTGACCATGACCCACGTCCGCCCCGGCTTGAGATGGATCGGCGTGTTGTCGCCGAAGATCAGTTGCAGCGCATCGCCGGTGCGATAGTAGCATTGGCTGTCCTGCGTGCCGACAATCGGCGTCGGCGTCGGGTCTGGGACTTCGCCCCGGCAGTCGCGCCGCCAGTAACCCTCGTAGTAGACGCCATCGCGGAAGACGTAAGCGCGCCCCTGTCCCCACAGATCAATCTGCTGGGAGACCGACTTGCTCTCTTCTTCGAACAGGTCGGGGCGTTCCTCGTGCGGCACCTCGATGATCACGACGTTATCCGCCCACAACTGCTCGCCGTCGGCGGCGTCGAAGTGTGGCACGCTGTCAGTGTAGCGGACGTAGCGCCCGCTATCGGCGCGATACTGCCACCGACCATCGGTCTGCCCGTAGTAATCGACGAACACGTCGTTCGCGGCGACTCCGCCGTCGTCCGCCACGTCACTGAAGGCGAAACCGCGCGCCCGATGCCCTTCGTTGACGCCGCGCGCCGTCGCCCGCGCCCACACTTTGGTCGTGTCGGCGTAGAGCGTGTGCTCGAAGGCTTTGCCCTCTTCCGGGAAGCGGCAGAAACCGGCTTCGTCGCAGTTGTCGCCAATCGCGGGCGAGATAATCCACGGACGCCACGGTTGGTGCAGGAACATCTGTTGGATCGGCGCGCTCGCGCCCGAATACGAGAACAGCGCCTCGTACATCGGCACGAGGTTCAAGTCCATCAAGCGACCGCTGCGCACCGGACCAACGTGAGTCGGCGCGTTGCTGCGGAAGATCGCCGCGAAGCGGGTCACGCCGCCCTCGACTTCGTACTCGTAGACCAAGTCCGCTTGGTTGACGCCGCTCTGCGGGCGGACGACCGGCGGATAGTTCGAAATCTTGATCAGCAAATTGCGCCGCGCCATCGCTTCTTCGCTGGGATACGGCAGCCCGGTCAGCGGATTGAAGCCGTCCGGGTACTGCGCCGGACCGACCAGCGTCGGCGTCGGCGAGGGCGTAAGCGTCGGTGATGGGGTCAGTGTGGGGGTCAGGCTCGGCGTCAGCGTCGGCGATGGGGTCAGCGTATCGGTCGGCACCGGCGTATCGCTGGGCACCAGCGTGTCGGTCGGCGTTACCGGTATGGGCGTGTTGGTCGCGAAGACAAGCGGAATTGGCGTATTGGTCCCCGGCAGTTCAACTTGAGCCGCCGGTGATGCGGAGAGCGCTGCCGAATTGACCGAAAGCAGCGTCGCTGACAAAAGGATCAAGAATAGGCTGAAAACCCGACGCATAGAATTCCTTCATCTCTTTGACACAGAAAAGCCCGCGTAAGGGCGGTTGTAGTATACTCGATCCAATCCGATTGCATAGGGTTGCCAACCAACGCTTGCACCACGCAGCACGGTTTTCTCCCCGCGACCTAAACGTAGTTGGGCGCTCCCCCTCAGCCATACAATGGAGAGGGGTCGAGGGGTGAGGTTTTGCGGCTTGGGCTGCACCATCCCTTGCGGCTTGTACTATAATTGAGCGATACACCTGCAAACAGAGCCTAAAAGGTAAAGTGATGTCCCGTCGTCTGCTGATCGCTTACGCCCATCCCGATGACGAAAGTTTCGGTCTCGGCGGTTTGATCTCGCGCTACGTTGCCGAGGGGGTCGAGGTCGATTTGATCTGCGCGACCAACGGCGAGCGCGGCACCGTTACGCCCGAAATGCTGAACGGTTACGAGTTCGATCAAAGCGCTCCGGTTGGCTGAACTCGACTGCGCCGCCGAAACGCTCGGGCTCAAGCACGTCGTCAAGCTCGGCTACAAAGACAGCGGCATGATGGGGTCGGAATCGTCCACTGACAGCGAATGTCTCTGGCAAGCGCCGCAAGACGAGGTCACGCGCCGGGTCGTCGAGGTCATCCGCGACCTCAAGCCGCAAGTCGTCCTGACTTTCAATCGCTACGGCGGCTACGGACACCCTGATCACATCGCCATTCAGCGCGCGACCGCCGAGGCGTTCAAACTGGCGAGCGATCCCGCCTACGTGACCGACCAAGCTCCCTACCAGCCGCAGAAGCTCTACTACAGCAGCATTGCCACCTACCAGATCCGCTTGGGCATCCTGCTCACCCGCCTGCGCGGACAAGACCCGCGCCATCTGGGGCGCAACCATGACATGGACTTGGTCGCCATCCTCGATCACGTCGAGCCGACCCACACGCAGATCGACATCCGCGACTGGCATGAGGCATGGGACGCTGCCAGCGCCTGTCACGCCAGCCAACTCGGCGGCGGCGCGTTTCGCATCCCGATGTGGCTGCGCCGCACGCTCGGTTCGAAGCAGGGTTTCACCCGCATCTTCCCCGCCCCCGCCCGTGATCGCGTCGATGAGTCCGACCTGTTCGACGGCGTTCAGCTCGACGAACCCGTCGCCACATGACCGACCCGGACGCCGCCGCCGAAGCGGAAGCCGAGGCGCGAGCCGGAGCAACCGCCCGGATCGACCGCCTGCTTGACGCGATTGACCTCGTCAAAGAGGATCATCGGGGCGAAGCGCGTCACCTGCTGCGCGACTTGATCCGCGAGGACAACGATTTCGAGGATGCCTGGCTCTGGATGAGCGTCGCCGTCGATTCGCTCGACCAGAGTTCGATCTGCCTTGACAACGTGCTGCGCGTCAACCCCAAGAACAGCGAGGCGGCGGGCGCGCTCTACCGCATCCGCATCCCCGAAATGCAGATGCAGAAACAGCGCACGCGGCTGCGGCTCTACCGTGACGTCGCCCTCACCTCGATGTGGCTGATCATTACGGCGCTGCTGGTCGCCATGTTCATGACCATCATGTCCTACGGGATGTGATCCCGAACAACACGGATCATTATCGTAGGGGCAGACCTATGTGTCTGCCCAAGTGGGCGCACACATAGGTGCTCCCCTACGTTCTCCCATCATGAGCACCTCCAGCGACAACTTCTGATGCCGTTTCGTGGGGTTTCGAGTCCCCGCTCGCGTGGGAGGGAGGCAGAGGTGAGGCAGTTTTTCCTCAGCACTCGGTACTCAGCACTCGGTACTTTCTTCTAATCCGGGCGCAGCAGCGGCGCATACCCCTGCCCGACCAGCGCCTGTCCTTCCGGACTCTGCACCCAGCCAATGAACGCGCGATAGTGCTGCTCCAATTCGTCGGCAGCGCTCGGCTCGTGCTGCCCGGCGATGTAGAGGATCGTCCGCAGCGGATAAACGTTGTCGTAGACGTTGGCGAGCGTCGGTGCCGCGCCGTCGAGCGTCAGCGCTCGCACGCGGTCGTCGAGATAGCTCATCGACACGTAGCCGATTGCCGCCGGGTCGCGCGCGACGCTCAAGACCATCGCCTCGCTTGACGGCGCGATCTGCGCCGTCGGCGTCGTGCGCCGCACCCCCATCAGCAAGCTGTCGAACTCCGCCCGCGTGCCTGATCCCCCTTCGCGGCTGACGACGACGATCTCGCCGCCCCGCCCGCCGAGTTCACTCCACTGGTCGATCCAGCCCTGATACACCTGACGAAGCTGCGCGGTCGTCAGGTCGGTCACGTCGTTGTCCGGGTGGACGATCACGGCGATCCCGTCCTGACCAAGCGGCGCAGCCCACAGCGGGCTGTTTTGGTCAAGGTGATTGCTGATCAGGTAGGCGCTTTCGTCGCGCATGACTTCCTGCACGACCGTCTCGTAATCCCCGGTGATCAATTCGAAAGTGATCGACGGATTCATCCGGGAATACGCGGTGGTCAAATTGCGAACCAGCGGGATCGCGGGCGTCGTCGCGTACAAGCGCAGCGCCGCACCGTGCATTGTCGGGGTAGCTGCCGGGAGGATTTGACTGCTGCAGCTCACCAGTGTGAAAGCGACGGCAGCGAGAGTCCGCTTGGTTCTCCTCATACGGCTATGATCGACCTCGGCGTTCTACGGGCAAAATCGGCGGCTTCAACGGATCGTCCTAATCCTCAGGCAGCTTGTAAGTAACGGTGCAGAAAGCGCTCCACGTATTCGGGCAGAGTATCATTCAGGATAGCGGCGCGCATCGCCTCGACGTGCCGGATCAAGAAGCGGATGTTGTGGATGCTCAGCAGCGTGTGCGCGAGCAGTTCTTTCGCCTTGACCAAGTGACGCACGTAGGCGCGCGTAAAATTCTTGCAGGTATAGCAGTCGCATTCGGGGTCGATGGGCAGCGGGTCGCGCGCAAAGGCGAGGTTGCCCATGTTGATCGTGCCGTCGAGCGTGAAGGCTGCGCCGTGCCGCGCGATGCGCGTCGGCAGCACGCAGTCGAAAATATCGACGCCGCGCAGGATCGCCTGCGCCAGATCGTCGGGCGCGCCGACACCCATCAGATAGCGCGGCTTGTCGTCCGGCAGCAGCGGCACGCAGGTATCGAGCGTGCGGTACATCTCGGCTTTGCTCTCGCCCACCGCCAGCCCGCCAATCGCGTAGCCGGGGAAATCGAGCGCAGTCAGCGCTGCCGACGACTGCTCGCGCAAGTCTTCAAAGATGCCGCCCTGCTGGATGCCGAACAACGCCTGCTGACTCATGTCCGGGTGTGCCTCACGGCAGCGTGCCGCCCATGCGCTCGTCCGCGTCACCGCCCGCTCGACAATCGCGCGGTCAGTCGGGATCGGGCATTGATCGAAGCACATGATGATGTCCGCGCCAAGGTTCTCCTGAATGGCAACCGACTTTTCCGGCGTGAAGCGGTGTTTGCTGCCGTCGAGGTGGCTGTGGAAGGTCACGCCTTCGTCGTCGATCTTGTTGATCTGCGCGAGGCTGAAGACCTGAAAGCCGCCCGAGTCAGTCAGCATCGGTCCATCCCATTGCATGAACTCGTGCAAGCCGCCCATCTCACGGACGAGATCGTCGCCGGGACGCAGGTACAGGTGATACGTGTTCGCCAACACCAGCGACGCGCCGACCTCGCGCAAGTCACGCGGCATGACCGCCTTGACCGTCGCCTGCGTGCCCACCGGCGCGAACACCGGCGTCAGCAGGTCGCCGTGCGGCGTGTGGAAGACTCCGGCGCGGGCGCGGTGACCACTGCTATTTTGAGTTTTGGTCGTCTCGAAATAAAATGACATGAGTGATCTTTTCGTTAACAAGCAGCGTGATTATAACAAAAAGACACTAGCGATGTGCCCTGTTCGCGTCTCGTTCGTGCTCGTTGAATTCCTAACAAACCAACAATAACCAACAGAAACCAACACGATGATCAGTCTTTATGACCTCCTTGAAGCGGCAAACGGACAGTTGTTCGGCGAACCCGGCGCGCAACTGTTCAGCGATTTTTGCTTCGACTCGCGCCTCGCCGCCGAGTCCAACCTCTACGTCCCCATCAAGTCGGATCGCGGCGACGGCTACCAGTACATTCAGGAAGCGGTCGATCACGGCGCGACCGGCGTCCTGTGCACCCGCCCGCCCGATTTCGACACCTCCGGGCTGTCGGTGATCCTCGTCAAAGACACCGACTCGGCGCTGATGAAATGGTGCTACTACATCCTCAACAAATTCGGCACTCAGGTGATCGCCGTCACTGGCACCTCCGGCAAGTCGATCACCGTCGAGGCGATCAGCCACGTGCTGGGGTCGCGCTATGCCATTCAAAAAAGCACCGACGGCGGCGGTCGCCTGAACCTGCCCCAAACGCTGGCGAAGCTCACGCCGGAGCACAAAATGGTCGTGCTCGAACTCAGCGCCTCGCAGCCCGGCGAAATGTCGGAGATGGTGCTCTCGGTGCAGCCGCGTGTCGGTGTCGTCACCCGCATCGGCTATGCCGACCGCTTCGATACGGTCGATCAACTGGCGCAGGAAGACAGCGTGCTGATCGAGTACCTGCCGACTGGCGGCTTAGCCGTGCTCAACTACGACGACGACCGCACCCGCAAAATGGCGACCCGCACCCGCGCGCAAGCGTGGACGGTCGGCATTGAGGGCTTCGGCGCGGACATCACCGCCTATAACGTCGTCCTCGGCGCGACCGGCACCGGCTTCGACGTGCGCATCGGCAGCAGCCGCTTCGTCGGGCGCTGGACGCCGCTGCTCGGCAATCACCAGCTTTACGCCATCCTGACCGCGCTCGCCGTCGGCGAGCACTACGACATCACCCCCGAAGACGCGCTCAAGGCGCTGACCGGCTTGCATCCCCTCCCCGGTCGCATGAACCCGATCAACGGCTCCGGCGGCTCGCTGCTGATCGACGACTCCTACAGCGCCGACCCGCATTCAACCTTAGCGGCGCTCGACTGGCTCAAAGCCATCACCGACGAGAGCCACCGCGCCATCTTCATCTTTGGCGATATGGACAACCTCGGCGAGTACAAGCAGCGCGGGCATCGCATCGTCGGGCAGCGCGCCGCCGAGTTCATCGACCTCTTGGTCACCTCCGGCACCGACGCCGCGCTGACCGCCCGCGCTGCGCTCGATCAAGGGCTGGATGCGCGCCGCGTGCGCGTCACCTACGGCGTGCAGGATGCCGTCGCCCAGGTCGAGGATCACAACCTGCTTGGTCCCAACGACATCGTGCTGATCAAGGGTGGATCGTCGGCGCGTATGGAGCTGATCACCCACGCGCTGCTGACCGACGAAACCGACGCCGAACAGCTCCCGCGCCTTGACCTGATCACCGCCGCCGACCGCGAACTCCAGCCGCTCCGCCCCAGTTGGGTCGAGGTCAACCTCGACGCGCTGGCGAACAACGTGCGCGGGCTGAAGGCGCTGGTCGGCAAGCAAGTCACGCTGTTCGCGGTCATCAAAGCCAACGCCTACGGGCACGGCGCGATCCCGGTCGCGCGGACTGCCCTGCTCAACGGCGCGGAACATCTCGCCGTCGCCTCGATGCACGAGGCGCTTGAACTTCGCAGCGTCGGCATCGACGCGCCGATCCTCGTCATGAGCTACACGCCCGTTCAGGCGATCCGCGAAGCCGTCCACGAGAACATCACCCTGACGATCTACGACCTCGAACTCACCCAAGCCTACGACCGCGCGGCGCGCGAAGTCGGCGGAGTGCTGAAAGTTCACGTCAAGATCGATACTGGCATGGGGCGGTTAGGCGTGTTGGCAACCGACGCGGTGCGCTTCTTCCGCCAGTTGCTCTCGATGAGCCATCTCGAAGTCGAAGGCATCTACACCCACTTCTCGATGGCGGACGAAAACCTGACCTACACCATGGAGCAGATCGAGCGCTTCAAACAGGTGATCACGCCCTTGCGCGCCGCCGGATTCAACTTCAAGTACGTTCACGCCGCCAACTCCGCCGGGACACTGCTGACCCCGGAGGCGCATTTCAACGCCGTCCGCGTCGGGCTGGCGATGTACGGCTTATCGCCGTCCGAACAGGTGCCCGTCCCCGACGGCTTCGAGCCGGTGCTGTCGTGGAAAACCGTGATCGCGCAGGTCAAGACGCTGCCCGCCGGTTATCCGGTCGGCTATGGCGGCACTTACCACGCGGCAGAGGATGAACGCATCGCCGTCATCCCGGTCGGTTATGCTGACGGGCTGCGCCGTGCGCCGAACAATTGGGGCTACGTGCTGGTCAATGGACAGGTCGCGCCGATCATCGGGCGCATCAGCATGGAAAAGACCATCATCAGCCTGCAAAATATCCCCGGCGTCCGCATCGGCGATGAGGTCGTGCTGATCGGCAGGCAGGGCGACAACCTGATCACCGCCGACGACATCGCCAACCGTCTCGGCACCATCAGCTACGAGGTCGTCTGCGCGATCATCCCGCGCGCCCCCCGCCGCTGAAATTCTTCTTTCACATGTGCTTCTTCACTAAGTGAACTCCCTGCTCTGATTGCATGGAGCGGGGATTTCGGGCTGAGGTTCGTCCTACGCGCCTGCCGCCATCTGCTTCTGAATCGTCGAGACAATCACGTCGTTTTCAGCTTCAAACGAGAACAGGTCGATCATCCGTCCCTGTGGATCGATCAGGTAGGTCACGGTGGTGTGATCGACCGAATAGTTCGCGCCTTCAGCTTTATTCAGCGAATAGTACAGCCCGTAATCAGGACCGATCTCGGTCAGCGTCAGCCTCGTCCCCGGTCAAACCGATGAACGAGTCGTCGAACCGGCTCAGGTAGCGCTGCATGACTTCGGGCGTGTCGCGCTCGCCGTCAACGCTAATGAACACGAAGTTCAGCTTATCCGCATCGCTGCCCAGCGCGGTCTTGATCAGCGTCCAATGCGCCAGCGTCGTCGGGCAGTAATCCGGGCAGTGGGTGTAGCCGAAGAACATCAGCGTGTACTTGCCCTGTAGACTGCTAAACGTCAGCGCATCGCCCTTGTCGTCCGGCAGCGTGAAATCGGTCAGCGCTTTCGGCGGATCGACCGGCGTCACCCCCGGCACGTCCGGCGCGAAGGTCGGCGTCGGCGTGGGCGTCGGCAGCGCTGCCGACTGGCGCAGATTCAGCACCGCAATGATCCCGATCAGCAGCACGCCGCACAGGATCAAGCCGATGAACAGGTTGCGCGTGGTCGTATTCGGCGGTCCGGCTTGGACGTGCTCGTTCTTCTGCTCGCTCATGACGCCGCCTTAGTCGCTTCGGGCATAGGCATATCCATCGGCATCGACGCTTCAGCCGTCGCCCTGTCCATCGACATCGCAGCGCTAGGCGTCGCGTCGAGGGCGGGATCGACCACCGTCATGCCGATGGTCTGGGTCGCGCCGGAGGCAAAGCTCAGCGTCAGCGGGAAGGCGCTCCCGCCGACCAGCAAATTATCCATCAGCAAGGCGTCGTTCAGGCTGACATTCGTCTGCGCGCCTGCGGGCAGTTCGACCGGCGCGACGTCCATCATACTCATCACGCTGGTCGTGCTGTAGCCGATCAGCGTATCGTCCTGATCGCTCTGGTTGTCGATGCTGAAGCTGAAGTCCAGCCCGCCATCCGCATTGATGACCGCCTGCGCGTTCGCCACGATCAGCGGGCTTGCTTCCGGTGGGAAGTCCGTCACCATCACGCCAACCGGCAGGTCGAATGTCGCGCCGCTGGCGTCGGCAAAGGTCAACGTCAGCGAGACCGCCGTGTCGGGATACAAATCGCGCGTCACGTTCACCAGCATGACGTGATAGCCACCGGACGCCAATTCGACGGTTTCGCCCGCCGGAATAGCGATGCCGTCGATCATCTCCATCTTCATCATGCCGCCGCCCATTGACATCGTATGAAGCTGCGTCTCCTCGGCGAGATCGTCGCTCGCGCCGACCAGTGTGTAAGCTTGATCGCTGGTATTCCGGATCACCATAAACGCGCCGGTCACCGTGCCGGGGAGCGGCGGCTCAGGCGTAGCGTTGTCGCCTAAAGCCGGAGCCGTCGGGCGAACCCAAGCGTTGTAGACCAGCAAGCCGGGCGACGAATCGTCCTGCGCCTGTACCACGCTGACGAAACTCATCAGCAGCAGCAGGCAACCAAGTGTTCTCATTTTCATGGAATCTAAGCACTTCCTCAGAATAGCGAGTACCTGTTTGTGAAAATGATAGCATATTGAGTTAGAATAGGGGTTAGCGTTATATTGGAATGCGCAGGCGCGTGAGTCGTCTTATCGGTCTCACGACGCAGGCGGAAGTCCGTGCGCGAACTTCCGCCCGCTCATCGTGAAGCGTGAGAGGTCGCCGACCGGCTGGGTCACAGCCGGGGCTTTTTTGGAGAGGGATAACGGGTATTCGAGACCCGATATCCCAACGTGAGGCTGCGCACGTAAAGAGTTGACGCTATGGTTATGTCGATGAGCGGTACAGCGCGTTGGCTGTGTGACCGCTCTCGACTTAATCATCATTGGGTTGTGAGGCACAAACCTCATCAAATTGTCATCCTTATCTTAGCTTGAATTTGCCATCCCCCTCACGTGACAAATCGCACAATCACCCCTGCTGATTGTCACTTCGTGCCCCCAAATCACGCTGATTGCTATACCTCCATCAGAGAAAGCGGTATCATTCCGACCTATAAGTAACTCGGTTGGAGCGTTCAAGGGAGCGCAAGTTCATGCGAACTTTTCAAAATCTAGACCGCGCCGCCATCGATCTGGCGACCGGTATCATCACACTAACCAAGCTGGATGAAAGTACTTCGCATCCCAGCATCTCCATGCGCCGGGAAGGGGACTACGTCGTGATCGCCGCCAGCTACGGTCCGTTCGAGATCGCGCTGCGCTCGCGTTACGACCAACTCACGCGCACGCTCAGCCAGCTTCAGCCCAACGACGGGTTGAACACGACCCGGCAGGTCGGCACTGGTCAGGCATTTCTGGCGCTGGGCAAGCGCAAAGACGGCACGCTGATCCTCCGTCCGACCATTGTCGGCGATGCCAGCGGTCATTTCTGCCTCAACCTGACGCTCACGTCCGAACTCGCCGCTACCTTGATCGACTGGCTCGGCTCCGACTCATAGGTCACGACCACGTGAGATCGGTCAGTTTTTGTAGAAGCACAGTGTGCTGTGCCTACAGCGCGCTGTGCCCGCCCGGCAATCTCTGCAGGGTCGTCTTGCTGTAGGTTGCACAACTGCGTGTAACTCTGTAGAATTCTGGTCTAGCGTTATTCTGCAAATCGAATGGCTGCTGCGGAGAGTGTCCGGTAGGCTAGGCTGCGAAGCAGCACGGCAGCGCCGGAACGCCGAAGGGGCAAGTCGCCGGAATGCTGGTCTGGTGGCGAAACTCTCAGGCTCAAGGACGCAGTGACCGTCGCGCCTCTGGAAGGCGAAGCTACCGGCAGCAGCCGACAGCCCCGCCCATGACAGAGCACACAGCGATTGTGTGCTTTTTTTATTTCCGAATCTGATCGAGGGAGAGAGCGACATGGCTTGGCAAACCCCACCTGACCTGAAATATCTCAAGACGGACGAATGGGTGCGAATCGAAGGCGACGACGCCACGATTGGCATTTCTGACTTCGCGCAGGATCAGCTGAACGACATCGTCTACGTCGAGCTGCCGTCGGTCGGCGACGACCTCAAGGCGGGCGAGCGGTTCGCCTCGGTCGAGTCGGTCAAGGCGGCGTCGGACATCTACATGCCGATCACCGGCGTCGTCACCGAAGTCAACACCGCGCTCGCCAGCCAGTCCGAACTGATCAACAGCGACCCGTTCGGCAAGGGCTGGCTGATCAAGGTGCACGTCACCGGCGACACCGATAATCCCGCCCTGCTCGACGCCGCCGCCTACGCCGAGTGGTGCAAAACGCGCTAGCGAGTGATCAGCTCTTAGTCGTTGGTTCTTAGTCGTTAGTTTTTGGCGGGTGCCAGCTAACGATTCTTAGCATGTCAACTGAGAACTAAAAACTAATCACTAAAAACTATCCCTTGAGGCATTTGCCCATGAGCTATATTCCCGCATACCGACCTCGAACGTCAGCAGATGCTCGCCGCCATCGGCGTGCCGACGATTGAAGACCTGTTTGAAGCCGTGCCGTCGAAGTACCGCTTCCCGGACCTCGACCTGCCCGCGCCGATGAGCGAGATGGAAGTCATCGCCGAACTGCGCGCGCTCAGCGAAGCCAACGACCACGCGCAGGATTTCGCCATCTTTCGCGGCGCGGGCGCGTACCATCATTACACTCCCGCCGGCGGTCAATCACATCCTGCTGCGCGGCGAGTTCCTGACCGCCTACACGCCCTATCAGCCCGAAGTCAGCCAGGGCACGCTGCAAGCGATCTTCGAGTACCAGACGCATGATCACGCAGCTGACCGGCATGGACGGCGCCAACGCCAGCCACTACGACGGCGCGACCAGCCTCGCCGAGTCGGTGACCGTCGCGCTCGAAGCGTCGCGCCACAAGCGCACCAAGGTGATCCTCAGCCCCTACATTCACCCGCAGTACCGCGCCGTGACCCGCACCTATCATCAGGGCAACGACGTCCAGTTCGTCGGCGACGACGCAGCCGAACGACGTCGAGCGATCTGGTCGAGCTGCTCGACGACAACACGGCGATGCTGGCCGTCGCCTACCCCAACTTCCTCGGTCAGATCGAGGATTTCACCGGGCTGGCGGAGAAAGTCCACGCGGCGGGCGCGCTGCTGGTCTTCGTCGCCAACCCGATGGCGCTGGCGCTGTTCAAAAGCCCCGGCGAACTGGGCGCGGACATCGTCGTCGGCGAAGGGCAGCCGCTCGGCATCCCGCTGAGCTACGGCGGACCGTACCTCGGCTTCTTCGCCACCAAAATGGCGCAGATTCGCCGCATCGCCGGGCGCATCGTCGGCGAGACGCGTCGACGCAGACGGCAAGAGCGCCTACGTCATGACGCTGCGCCCGCGCGAGCAGGACATCCGCCGCGAGAAGGCGACCAGCAACATCTGCACCAACACGGGCTTGATGGCGCTGGCGGCGACGGTCTACATGGAACTGCTGGGCAAGCAGCGGGCTGCGTCAGGTCGACCGAACTGTGCTACCACAAGGCGCACTACGCCGCCGACCAGATCGACGCGCTCGACGGCTACGCGGTGGATCGCAGCAAGCCGTTCTTCAACGAGTTCGTCGTCAACTGCCCCGTCCCGGTCCAGCAGATCAACGACCGCCTGCTGATCGAGCGGCATCATCGGCGGCTACGACCTGCGGCCTCGACTACCCGGATCTGCACCAACCAGATGCTGCTGTGCGTCGACCGAAGTCAACAGCAAAGAAGAGATCGACGTGCTGGTCGAAGTGCTGCGGCGAGGTGCAAGCATGATCAACGATGAACCAGCAGCTCGAAAGCACGATTTACGACCTGAGCGTGCCCGGTCGCACCGGCGTCACGCTGCCCGAATCGCGACGTGCCGGAAACGGCGCTGCCCGCCGATCTGCTGCGCGACGATCTCGACCTGCCCGAAGTCGAGCGAGCTTCAGGTCGTGCGCCACTTCACCAACCTGAGCCACCTCAACTACAGCATCGACGGCGGCTTCTATCCGCTCGGCTCCTGCACCATGAAGTACAACCCGAAGATCAACGAGGACGCGGCGCGGCTGCCCGGCTTCGCCGCGCTCCACCCGCTGACCGACGAGGACGGATCGCAGGGCGCGCTGGCGCTGATGTACACGCTCGAAGGCTGGCTGGCGGAGATCGCCGGGTTCGCCGGCGCGAGCCTCGACCCCGGCGGCGGGCGCGCAGGGCGAGCTGGCGGGCATCCTCATGATCCGCAAGTATCATCTGGATCGCGGCGACACGCAAGCGCACCAAGATCCTCGTCCCCAACAGCGCGCACGGCACCAATCCGGCGACCGTGACGATGGCGGGCTTGCAGGTGGTCGAACTGCCGTCGGACGAGAACGGCGACGTCAATCTCGAAGCGCTGCGCGCCGCCTGCGACGATACGGTCGCCGGGATGATGATCACCGTCCCCAGCACGCTCGGCGTGTTCGACACGCAACATCCTCGACGTGATCAAGGCCGTCCACGCCTGCGGCGGCCTGATGTACATGGACGGCGCGAACATGAACGCGCTGCTCGGCATCGTCAAGCCGGGCGAACTGGGCTTCGACGTGATGCACTACAACCTGCACAAGACCTTCTCGACCCCGCACGGCGGCGGCGGTCCCGGCTGCGGCGCGGTCGCGATGAACGAGAAGCTGCTGCCCTTCCGCCCCGGTCCGGTCGTCGAAATCGTCGAGGAAGCCGACCGATGAAGACGAAGCCCCGCTCTACGGCTTGGTCATGCCGGAGAAAAGCATCGGGCGGCTGAAGGTGTTTCAGGGCAACTTCGGGATGCACGTCCGCGCCTACGCCTACATTCGCAGCTACGGCAGCGATCTGCGCGAGGTTTCGCGCCACGCGGTGCTCAACGCCAACTACATCCGCGCCAAGCTGCGCGGCGTCTACCCGATGCCCTACGACCGCTCTGCGCGCACGAGTTCGTGATGGAGGGGCATTTCGAGGGCGTCGAGGACGTCCACGCGCTCGACATCTCCAAGCGGCTGATGGACTACGGCATCCACCCGCCGACCAACTACTTCCCGCTGATCGTGCCGGAAGCGCTCCTGATCGAGCCGACCGAGACCGAGGACAAGGCGACGCTCGACAACTTCATCGACGTGATGAAGACGATCGCCAGGAAGCCCACGACGAGCCGGAACTGCTGCACGACGCGCCGCACGTCACGCCGGTCAAGCGGCTGGACGAGGTGCGCGCCGCCAAGCAGTTGGTGCTCTGCTGCCGCCCGCTCCCGGAGTGGGCGTAGTGCCCTCATCCCCTAACCCCTTCTCCCTTGGGGAGAAGGGGAACTAACAGGGTAGTTGGATTACACTGTCAAATCTCAGAAGTCTAGGTTTGAAATCCCTCTCCCTGAGGGAGAGGGATTTAGGGTGAGGGTTTCTCCGCTTCACAGCAAGCAATCCGAAACCCGAATTCGTCAAGAGCGTCACTCGCAAAAAACCAATGACGAAATGCCAACTCGGCGCAACTCTTGTCCGAATTCCAAATTCCGCCACGCTTTGCGCGCTTATCCGAGAAATATTCGCCATCACTGCTTAACTCACTGCTATCTTCACCCCAGCGCGTTAAGCACCACTCGCAGACATTGCCCGCCATGTCCATGACGCCGTAAGGACTTGCGCCGCTTGGATACCGTGTCACCGGTGTCGTGCGCTTAAATTCACTCTCATACGTATTGCACTTCTGAGGATCAAACTCGTCACCCCACGGATACAGCCAACCGGTATCACCTGCTGCTGCGCGCTGCCACTGCTGTTCAGTAGGGAGCGTTATTGTCATCGCAGCAGTAGGCGACAATACAGTGTTCAGAATGGTCACTAAGGTATTCTCCAGATCGCGCGTCACCTGCTCATTCTGAAAACGTAGCACTCGGTAACCAAGCACCTCAATTTCGCTCTGGCGCTGCGCGTCCGCATCGCGCTGTGTCTCATGAATCCCACCGTCTACTTCGATCACGACGCGGTTCTCATAACTGAGAAAATCGACCACGTAATTTGTTTGAGCAATAGGATGCTGACGACGGAATTTCAGCCCAGCCAGCCGCCGATGTCGCAAGCACTCCCACAAAACAAGCTCCGCATTCGTTTGGCGCTGTCGCAAATCCCGCGCCACCTGCACCATTGCCTTCGACGCGATCTCTCGATAGCGTTCTTTCGCCTTATCCGAACTATCAGCCTCGTCGCCACGAGAAGCCCTTTTCCCCTCTCCCTGAGGGAGAGGGGGCAGGGGTGAGGGTTGTATTTGCGCCATCAGCCAGCGGCAAAACGCAATTGTCTCAAACCATGAAACATTCGCACGAGGGTGATCATCGTTCGGGAAAGCTCTTTCATCTGGACGTGTCTTTCGCTTGCGCGATTCCTTTGCGGCTTCCGAGTAATCCCACCACTTGCGACGCCCGTAGCCATTCTTCGCCGCTACGAAGACCTCGAACTGTGCGTTTGTGATCGGATACTTGGCAATTCGAAACGGGGAATCGTGTACAATCCGCCCGTCGTGCCATCAGCATAGGTGGCGTCCTCAAGGCGTACTTGTCCGCCCGGAATGTCAATCCATTCGAACGGCAGCGGCAAGACGTCTTCAACGTTCATCGAGAGCGCGTCCACTAGTCTGTCTGTTGACAATCTTCGTCATTGTCTGCGGCTCATGGCTCAGTTCTGCGAACGCTTAGAGTATAACATCGTACCGCCCATCGGCGTCACTCTAGCTTTTGCTGAAAGCTGAATGTTAATCGCTGACCGCTATCCCCATGCGACGGGGAAGTGATCAATTCGCCACCATCTATGATACGGGGAAGTGATCGTTTTGCCCCATTTTGTGTCCATCCTTTCCCTCATCCTCACGTAACACGTGCTACAATCACACACAGATCAGCACCACATCGGAGCGACTCGCCTTTTGACCCGCGCCCAACTCATCTTGCCACCCAGACGCCGCCGCTACGCCCGCACCCTGCGCGCCGTGTGGCGCGATACCAATGCCCTCCTGCGCGAGTTCCGCCGCCCGATCTTCGCCTTCGTGCTCGCCCTGCTCGGCGGCGGCTGGCTCTACGGCGAACTGCTGGTCGCGGCGGGCTACGAGCGCGTCCCCTTCCTCGCCCTCCCCTACATGATGGGCGACCTGATGATCCTGCAAAACCCGACCGACATCCCCGGCGAGCCCTATCTGCTCGCCTTCTGGTACATCATGCCGGTGATCGCCGTCTACGTGATCGGGCGGGGCATCACCGATTTTATGCGCCTGTTCTTCAATCGCGGCGAGCGGCGCGGCGCTTGGGAGGAAGCTGTGGCATCGACCTATCGCAATCACATCATCGTCATGGGGATGGGGCACGTCGGCTCGCGGGTGATCCGCGCACTGGCGGAGATGGGGTCGGAAGTGGTCGCCATCGACCTCGACCCGACCGACCACCCGCTCGACGTGATCGACGATCTGCGCGTCCCGCGTGATCGTCGGCGACGCCCGCAATCTCGCGATCATGGAAAAAGCCGGGCTGCGCTACGCCTCGGCGCTGATCGTTTGCACGGCGAACGACTTCCTCAACTTGGAGGTCTGCGTGCGCGCCCGCGAGATCAACAAGACCGCGCGGATCGTCGTGCGCATGTGGGACACGGAGCTTTCGAACCACCTGAAGAACTCGCTCAACGCCGAGACGCTCAGTTCGTCCGACCTCTCTGCCCCGGCGTTCGCGGGCATGGCGCTGGGCGCGGACATCGCGCCGATGCTCCACATCCGCGACGAGCCTTACAGTATGATCCGCTTGCAGGTCGAGCCGGGATCGTTCATGGACGGCAGCACGATTGCGGCGCTCCAAGACGAGAACGACATGGACATCGTGCTGCACGAGCGCGATGATCAGGTCAACGTGCATCCCGAAGGCGACCTGTCGGTGTGCGCCGGCGATATTATCGTGACCTTCGCCAAGCACACCCGCATCATGCAGATCGTCGCCCGCAATCAACGGCGAACGTAAGCCTCAATACAATCAGTAGGGGCGCACGGCTGTGCGCCCCTCTTTGCGTCTTGCTTTTCTTCTTTGCGTTAAATCTTTTGCGCTTACTTCTTCTTGCTGGGGAAGCGGCTCAAAATCACCGCCGGAGTCGGCTCGGCATTGGCTCGCGCGCGCGCCGAGCGCACCCCGACCGGATTGCCCGGCTTATTGATGCGGTCGCTGACGTAGGCTTGACCGAGCATGTAGCCTTCGCTGTCGATGCTGCACGAGGTCACGATACCGACTTCGCGCCCTTCGGCGTCGACCAGTGTATCGCCGGAGTGCGGCGGGCGCGCGCCTTTCGCCTCCAGCCGGAAGCGCGTGACTTCAGCGTCGCGCTCGATCTCGTGGGCGATAAACGCTGCCTTGCCGACGAAGAACGGCTTCCACAGCTTGACGTAATTGCCAAAGCCCGCGTCCGCCGGGTTGAGCGCCAGTTCGCCCGCCAGTTCGTGCCCGTAGAGCGGTAAGCCCGCTTCCGTCCGCAAGCTGTCGCGGGCGGCAAGTCCGGTGGGAACCGCGCCCAGCGCGATCAGCGCTTTGACCATCGCCTCGGCTTGATCGGGATGGACGAACAGTTCGTAGGCGATGCGCTCGCCAGTGTAGCCAGTGCGCGACACGATCAGGTCGAAGCCGCCCAGCGTCACGCGGGTGATCCCCGCCCAAGCCAGCCCTTCAATGCTCGCCTTGTCGTCCGAACTGCAGTTCGGCACCGCCCAACGCGAACAGGATTCGCTTGCTGTCGGGACCTTGCAGCGCCACGTCCACCCGCCGATCCGCGCCCGACGACTCGGCGCGCAGGTCGCGCAGCATAAAGCGATCCGCCCCCGCAAACTTGCGCGCCGGATAAGCGGCATCGACCATCACATCGCCGTTCTTGACGGCGTTGAGCCACGCCCAATTCTTATCATTGTTGGAGGCATTGACGACGATCAGATAGTGATCTTCGCTCAGGCGGTAGATCATCAGGTCGTCAACCGGGATGCCGTGCACGTCGAGCAGGTAAGTGTAATGCGACTCGCCGACCGCCAGCGCCGCGACTTCGTTGGTCGTCACGGTATCGAGGAAGGCAGCCGCGCCCGCGCCGCGCGCGTCAAATACGCCCATGTGGGTCACGTCAAAAACGCCCGCTCGCTGGCGCACCGCCAGATGCTCCTCGCTGACCGACGAGTACCACAGCGGCATCTCGTAACCGGCGAACTCTGCCATTTTCGCGCCCAGTTGAACGTGCAGATCGTGCAGCGGCGTGGTCTTGAGCGCCGCGTTCACCGGATCGCTCCATTGAAATTCCGGCAGCGGATCGCCATAGACGGCGGCGAACTGATCGCCGTTCGCGCCGACGAAATAGGCTTTGTTGGCAATCGCAGTCGATGCCGGTGAAGCTGGCAGTCGATTTGCCAACGACCACCACATCGACCGGACCGGGCACTTTACCATAGGGATCGGTGCGGTCGCTCAGCGCGAAACCGTCCGAGAGCGCGCGCAGCCACGCGGCGATCTTCCCGGCATTCTTCTCGACGTGGAGCAGGTAATCAGCGCCCTGCCGCTCGACCACCGCCCGTGAGAGGATTTTGCCGTCGGCATCGAGCACCAGCGCGGGCTGCTGATCGCCGACTGCGAGCGCGGGCACGTCACTGGTCAAAGCCACGTTGAGGAAGGCGCTCGCGCCGGGATAGCCGGGGATCGAGCGAATCGCCAGCGCGTAAGCACCCTCGCCCGCTTCGCTATCGGCGTAGTAGGTGTGGGGGTAGGCATCGCCGCCCGACTCGGTGTCAATGCCGACGCTGGCGGCGAGGTCGCGCACGCCCTGTTTGACGCTCATCAACGTCTCGAAATCGACTTTCGCGCGCGGTTCGGCACGCTTTTTGCCCATGTAGCTGAATGGCACGCACGCTAGCAGCAGGTCGGCGATCAAATCGCCCAAGCGGTCGATCTCGGCTTCCTTAAAGCCGCGCTGCGTGATCCACGGGCGTGCCCATCCGGACGCCCGACGCCCGCAGCGCCGATGGATCGCCGGGGATGGTGTTGCGGTTGGCGACGATCCCGGCGAGGTCGAGAATCCGCGCCGCCTGGTCGCCGCTGAGCGGCGTGCCATCCGCACCGACGATGCTCTTGCAGTCGATCAGCAACAGGTGCGACCCGGTGCCGCCGTACGGGATGCGGATCCCGCGCGCTTCGAGCCGGAGCGCCAGCCGCGCCGCGTTGAGGACGGTCTGCCGCTGAAGTTCTTTGAATTGTTCGGTATAAGCGAGGCGCAGCGAAACCGCCAGCGCCGCAATTGCGTGGACGTGGGGACCACCCTGCTCGCCGGGGAAAACGCCGCGATCCACTTTGGTGGCGACGTCACTGCGGTGCGTGATGATCACCGCGCCGCGCGGACCTGCCAGCGTCTTGTGAGTCGTGAAGCTGACCACGTCGGCGATGCCCACCGGCGACGGGTAAACTCCGGCGATCACCAACCCGGCGACGTGAGCAATGTCCGCCATCAGGTAAGCGCCGACCTCGTGAGCGATATCGCGGAACTTCTCCCAATCCGGCGCGAACGGATAGCTGGTATACCCGGCGATGATGATCTTCGGCTTGTGCTCCAGCGCTAGAGCGCGGATCGCGTCGTAGTCGAGCAGTTCGGTCACCGGATCGACGCTGTAGCTAACCGCGTGATACTGCTTGCCGCTGCGCGCGACCGGGCTGCCGTGCGTCAAGTGACCACCTTGCAGCAAGTCCAACCCCATGATAGTGTCGCCGACGGTGATCAAGCCGCTAAAGATGGCACTGTTGGCGGGCGCGCCGGAGAGCGGCTGCACGTTAACGAACAGCTTCTCGGCGGGGTACTCCGGCGTCGCAAACAGTTCAGCCGCGCGGCGACGTGCCAGCGCCTCAATCACGTCGGCGTACTCTGTCCCCTTGTAATAGCGCTTGTCGGCGTAACGGCGATACTCCGGCAGGCGCGCGTTGTAGTCGAGGATTTCTGCTTGGGTCATCGTCCGCGTCTCGTCGAGCGGGTAGCCCTCAGCGTAGATGTTGTGGAACGCCGACGACAACGCCTCGCGCACGGCGTTGGGGACGGTGCTCTCCGACGGGATCAGGATCAAGGTGCGTTCCTGTCGCGCGGTCTCGTGACGGATCAGTTCGGCGACGTCCGGGTCAAGCTCGGCAAGGTCGCCCCGAAACAGGTAATCATCGTGAGTCGGCATAGGTGTTCCATCCTCTGCTTGGGCTGCGGAATACCCACGATTTTAACCGATCCGCCCCCGTGCTGCGAGAGGCGGTATAATGATTTGCCCCTCACCCCCTGCCCCTCTCCCACAGAGGCAGGAAGAGGCGAGAAAAATCGTGATAAATTGAAGCTTTCACATTGGAAGAAACATGCGACGACTGCTTATTCTCCCGCTGTTATTGATTGCCCTCGTGACGACCAGCTTTAGCTACGCGCAAAACAGTTTGCCGGAAGGCGTGCCGGAAATGCGCATCACGACCGTCCGCGCCAACGTCCACACCTGCGCGCAAATCGACTGCGAGGTGGTCGCCAGCTACGCCGCCGGGACGCCGCTGTTCGTGCTCGGCAGCGAGGACGGCGACGCCGTGCGCGAGAACACGACATGGTATCGCCTGCGCGACAGCCTGACGCAAGACGAGGTCTACATCAGCGCCGCGCTGACCGCAAGCCACGCTTTCGACGATTGGCAGCTTCGCCCGGTCTATCCGCTGGCGGTCAGCGACGCGATGCGGGCGGTTTATGAGCGCGGACTGGCATCCGGCAACAACCCGGACGCCTTCTCAAAGGTCGGCGACTGCCAGAACGTGACGCCCTACTTCCTCGCGCCGTATGCCGATGCCAGCAATTACAGCCTCGGCGTGTGGAGTCCGCTGCAAGCCACGATTGACCACTTCGCCGGATCGTTCGACCGGGTGAGCGCGGCAGTCGACAACGGCTACAACGTCGCCTCGGTGCTGTCGTCGCGCTGGCGCAACAAGCAGCTTTGCGAGGGCGGCGAAACCCCGCTCGAATGCGAGGAGCGGCTGAACAATCCGAGCATCGCCATCATCAACATGGAAACGTGGTGGCAGGAGCGCCCCGCCAGCGAGTACGAGGGCTACCTCGACCAGATCGTCGAGTTCTGGTTGGATCAGGGCGTCGTGCCGATTGTGGGAACCAAGGCGGACGATCTCGAAGGCGACAACGGCATCAATCAGGCGATTGTCCGCGTCGCCGACAAGTACCAGCTGCCGCTGTGGAATTTCTGGCTGGCGGCGCAGCAAGCGACCGACGGCGGCGTCAGCGATGACGGCTTTCACCTGACCTTCGCCCGCGACTTCTACGACGATCCGGCGCGGCTGGATTCGGGCTGGGCGCTGCGAAATTTGAGCGCGCTCGAAGCCATCGACGCGGTGTACCGGGAACTGAATGCGGATTGAACGTGTCGAAAAAAGCAAAAACCCTCTCCCAGCTTCGCGAGAAAAGCGAAGCGGCGGAGAGGGTCGGAACGAAGTTCCGCGGTGAGGGGTGCTACTGATACCCGCACATCGTCCAGACGCCATCAACTTTTTGCGCGGCGTAGTTATCGTCGGCGAGGTTCTGAGCGTCGTTCTCGCCGTTGTAGACGTAAGTGATCTGCCCCTTGCAGGTCACGACCGCCGCGTCGCCGTCGGTGCTCTCGGTCGAGCAGTCCATGCCGTCGAGCGTCGCGTCGCTGATCGCGCCGAACAAGTCGAAGTCGGTACGCGCGTCCGCCTCAAAAGCCGGGCAGACCAATTGGGGCAGCTTGGCGGTATCGTTAGCGACCATCGCCGTCAGGTAGGCTTCGACCGCCTGCGCCGGGTCGCCCTCAGTGGCGGCTGAAGAACAGGCTGCCAGCGCGAGCACGAGGATCAAAAAACCCAAAAGCGACCAGATCAGCCGCTTTTGGGTTTTGCGTTGTGGTTCAAGCAGGCGCATAGCTGCGCTTAAAGACTTTCTTCTTCAGCCGGTGCTTCAGCGTCCGCGCCATCTTCGGCAGCGGGTGCTTCGACTTCGGCAGGCGCTTCGGCTGCAACTTCCTCAACCGGAACGGCGGCAACCACGGCTTCCTCAGCCACTACGGCATCGGTGGCGGCAGGTGCTTCAGCGTCGGTCGGTTCAGCGTTAGCGAGATCGCCGACGGCAATCGCTTCGTCCACGCTATCGAGCGGCGTTCCAGCTTCGGGAGCCATCTCGGCGGCGGCGGCATCAGTACCCCAACGTTGGGTGAAGCCGACGCGCCGTTTCTCCGGCTCAAGGTGGCTGATCCGCAAGCTGAGGCGGTCGCTCTTCTTGACGTAGGAATAGGGTTCCTTGAGGGAACCATCGCCCATTTCGCTCAGATGCAGCAGACCTTCCAGCCCATCGTCGAGCGCCACGAACGCGCCGAAATCGACCACGTTGGTGACTGTACCCTCGACCAACTGCCCTTCATGGTAGCGGTCGTGAGCGACTTCCCACGGGTCTTCGAGCAAGCGCTTGCGGCTCAAGGCGATCCGGTTGGCGTCGCGGTCGAGGCTGAGGACGTAAACGTCGATCTCCTCGCCGACTCGCAGCACGTCACGCGGGTGATCGACACGATGCCATGCCAGCTCGCTGACGTGGATCAAGCCATCCGCTCCGCCGAGGTTGACGAATGCGCCAAAATCGCGCAGACCCGTCACCGTGCCGCGCACGACATCGCCTTCCTTGAGTTCGGAAAGCAGCCGGGCTTTTTGCTGCGCGCGCCATTCGCGCTGCGCTTCACGCTCACTAAAGATCAGGCGGCGGCGGGCTTGATCGACTTCGATCACCTTGACGGCGAGTTCAGTGCCGATCAAATCATCCCACAACTCGCGCCCGCCCGATGAACCCATCGAGACGAGGTGCGAACTGGGGATAAACCCTTCGAGCCGGTTCCAGTTGACGAGGATACCGCCCCGGTTGTGCCCCTTCACGGTCACTTCGACCACATCTTCGGTTTCCAGCAGCTTACGGGCTTTTTCCCAGTCGTACTGCTGCAAACCCATATTGATCGAAACGATCAAATTATCATCCTGATCACGCGGGTTAATCACGTAAACAGGCACTTCTGCACCGACCATTAAGCCGTTGCGAACTTTCGGATCAAGGCGTTCCAAGTCTTGGACGGGGACGATACCGTCGCGCTTCGCGCCCATATCGACAATGATTTCTCGGTTGTCAATTTGCAGGATGATGGCGTTGCGGATCTCGCCACGCTGCGGGGGTTGATACGCGAAAGAGGAGTTTAGTAGTTCTCTAAATTCATCCCCATACGCTTGAGCTTGGCTATCCTTGCTTACTCCGGTCTTATCCATCTAAATAACCACCTTACGAGAGTTGGTAACATCACACGACGCATATCGACGCGAAAACATCATCGCCCTACAAGTTCGTCTAGATGCTACATTATGAATCACGAATTTGTTAAACTCATTATAGCAGCGAACCGTTGGAACTGTGTAAATATTGTGCAGATTCTAATTCATATCTGGAACTTGGTTTTCTAACCCCTGCGTTCCCCGGTCGACTTCCCAAGGATAGACGACGTAAGCATCCGTCACCGCGCCATAGAAATCGGGCTTTTCGTTGGCGAACAACGACCTATAAGGGTTGTAATGCATGACGCAGTTGTAGGCGGTTCCTCCAGCGGAGAGCACGCGCTGGCGAACGGCGATACTCGTCCGCCCACTGCCCCAAACATCATCCACGATCAGCGTACGACGGCTGACAACCAGCGACGGATCAGGGAACTGAAGAAATTTCGGCAGCGCCATAAGACCGGCAGCGCCTTGCAGTTTCGCCGGGAAGTCGACTGCCGCCGTTAAGACGTGCTGAATATCAAGTGCTTCGGCGAGCATACCGCCGGGGATCACGCCACCGCGCGTGATCATGACCATGCTGGTCATTGTGCCGATGCTGCGAATCTGTGGCAGCAGCACGTCGATCAGTTGATCGACGTCATCCCACGTAAGAACCTCATGCCGCTGTTTTTCGGGTCGATCCATCAACGCTACCTTTAACAGATGTAGGAAATGTTATTATTATAACACAACCCACCCCGAATCCTCGCAGATCGTGTTTACAGGAAGCGGGATTTGCAGGCATGTTTTTTGTAGGGGCGCAGGGCGCTGCGCCCCTACAACACCGATCTTCACCCAACCGGTTTACAGCCGCTCGGCGACGGATTTCGCCTGTGTGTAGAGCAGCAGATAATCGGGACCGCCCGCTTTGCTATCCGTGCCGCTCAAGTTGAAGCCACCAAACGGATGCACGCCGACCAGCGCGCCGGTGCATTTGCGGTTGAAGTACAAGTTGCCGACGTGAAATTCACGCCGCGCCTGTTCCAGCCGCGCGCGGTCATGGCTGTAAACCGCGCCGGTCAAGCCGTAATCGGTCGCGTTGGCGATGTCGAGCGCGTCTTGATAATCGCGCGCGCGGATCAGCGTCAGCACGGGTCCGAAAATCTCCTCGGTGGCGATGCGGGCGTCGCGCGGCACGTCGCCGAAGACCGTCGGCGGGATGAAGTAACCGCCTTCCGGCGTCGCGAGCAGCTTGCCGCCGATCAGCAGTTCGCCCTCCTGCGTGCCGATCTCGATGTAATCCATGATCTTGTGGAGCGCGTCCGGGTCGATCACCGGACCGAGGTCAATCTCGGCGTCGGTATCAGTTGCGCCGAGCCGCAGTTTGCGCGTCAGATCGACCACCTGTGCCGCGACCTGATCGTAGACTTGATCGACGATGATCGCGCGCGAGCCAGCCGAGCACTTCTGCCCCTGAAAGCCAAACGCGCTGGCGACGATCCCGGCGGCGGCGCTGGCGAGGTCGGCGGTTTCATCAACCAGTACGGCATCCTTTCCGCCCATTTCGAGGATCGCCCGCTTGAGCCACTTCTGCCCCGGCTGGACTTTCGCCGCCTGCTCGTAAATCTGCAAACCGACCGCCTTCGACCCCGTAAACGAGATGAAGCGCGTTTGCGGGTGCTCGACCATCCGCCCGCCGACGACCGCCCCGTCCGCGCCGGTCACGTAGTTGAGCACACCGGGCGGCAGCGCTTGATCCCAGAACAGTTGGCACAGCTTATAGGCGACCCAAGGCGTCTGTTCGGCGGGCTTAAGCACGACCGTGTTGCCCGTGACCAGCGCGGCGCTGGTCATCCCGGCGACAATCGCCAGCGGAAAATTCCACGGCGGGATGATCGCGCCGACTCCCAGCGGAATGTAGTACAACCCAAGCTGCTCCGGCGCATAGGGATCAAGCTGCGCGCTGCTGTCGGCGATGCGCACGGCATGACGGGCATAGTAGTCCAGAAAGTCAATCGCTTCGGCGGTGTCCGCGTCAGCTTCGACCCAACTCTTGCCCGCTTCGAGCACCATGACCGCGCTGAATTCGTGCTTGCGCCGCCGCAGCGCAGCCGCTGCGCGCAGCAGATACCGCGCCCGCTCCTCAGCCGGGGTCAATTTCCAGGTCGCAAAGGCAGCCGTCGCCGCCGCAATCGCTTGATCGGCGTGGTCGGCGCTGCCATCGGCAAACCGACCGAGCACTTCAGCCGGTCGCGCCGGGTTGATCGAGGGGAAAGTCGCGTCGGGGCTAATCGCCTCGCCGTCGATGACGAGCGGATAAGTCCGCCCGATCTCCGCTTTGACGAGTTCCAGCGCGCGGGAAAAAGCCGCCTGATTCGCCGGTAGAGTGAAGTCCGTGAGAGCTTCATTGTGATAAGGGGAAAGCATCTACCTACTCCTAGCCTAAAATTCGTTTATTCTTCGTTTTAAATTTATAAATTTCATGGAATCTTCCACCAATAAGCGCTATCCTACACATAGAATATAACTAAGTAAGCAATGCACCTTAACGATAGAGTTGGCCGGATGACTTTCTCGTGCCACTCAAACGCATCGCCGAATACACTGAAGTCTGACCGCCGCTCGCAGCATTTCGTAGTCTCATCGCCGACCGCAGTCAATCGCCATCCATTGCCGCATCATCGCCGCTCACATTGTCGCCGCGCCACTGTCTCACTGCACTCTGACTGCATCCGTTGACCCATTGAAACCCGCTGCGCACAGTGAGTCATCCGCCCGCCTCTATCGTTAAGGGTTCGCAAACCAGCACGATGTGCTCTCCCCCAAAGCGGGTCAAGACAATAGTTCTTGACCCGTTTTTGGTTTGATCGAGCTTCAACTTGGCGATCAGCGTTTCCGGCGTGACCGCCGTCCCCCGTTTCTTGACCGTCACCTTCCCTACCTGCTGCTCGCGCAGATAAGCGCGCAGCTTCTTCACATTGAACGGCAGCCAATCGATAATTCGCCACGACCGCGCCCAGACCGTCTCCGGTTTGGTTTCGGTCGTGATGTAGGCGATCTCCGGGTCAAGCTGCGCGCCGCCGAGTTCGAGCGCCAAGTGCGCCACCAACCCCGCCCGGATGATCGCCGGGTCGGGTTCGACCAGCCAGCCGCGCGGCTCACTGATCGGCGCGGTGGTCGTGTCATCGACCGCCCGCGACCAAAGCACCGGATCGCCTGTGCCCAAGCGCAGCGCGCGATATTCATGTGTCGGCAGCGTCGCCGAGCAGTCAGAACCGCTTCTTTTAGCTCGCCCCGCACCGAAACGAAGGTCACGCTGCCACCATAGTCAGCAAGCTGCGCCAGATCGACCCCCGGCGACAGCTTGACCATCTGGCGCTTTGTCTGCCAACCGCGCAGCGTCGAAAGTGGCGGCTGATAACGCTCCACGTCGAAGATGCGCTTGCCGTCGTCGCCGCGCCGCGCCGGATCGAAGAAGATCAGCGTGGCGGAGGGCAAAGGCGCGCGCACATCACCAACTGCAAAACTTGCACTCGCGCCGAGCACCGTCGCGTTGAGCCGTGCCAGCGCTATCCGGAGCGGATCAGAGTCAATACCGATCACGTCATGCCCGGCTTCGGCAAAAGTGATCGAATCCGAGCCGATTCCGCAGCCAGCATCGACCATCCGCGCCGATCCGCGGGAACTGCGCCGCCCGCCAGCGGCGGATCAGCGGATCGCTGGCTTGTTCGAGCGCGTCGCGGGTGAAGAACAGGCGCGCCGCGTCGTCGCCGAATTTGCCGACCGCCTTTTTCCGCAGCCGCGCCAATTCGAGCGCCGCGCCCGCCTGCTCGCGCGGGAGATCACGGCGCAGCGACTCGATCAGGCGCAGCGTATTGTCGTCGCTTAAGTCTTCGCCCGCCAGCCGAGCCAGCACGCGCGCTCCGGCGTCGGAAGTGAGGAAGTCAAGCTCAGCGAGGGTGATGCTCATGTTTGCGCTATTCGTCGGGGGTTTCAGCGAGTGCCGGGTCGACGGGGGCGAACACGACCGTGCGCCCGTCCAGCAGATCGAGCGGCGGGTTGATCAGCATACGCCAGTCCTGCGCGGTCGCGCGGCTGAACTTGGCGACCTTGTTCACGTCTTTGATGCTCCCGGCGATCACGGCGGGCTGCATGAAGGCGACAGCGTTGGGCAGACTGCTGAACGCCAGCAGCAGCGGATTGTCTTCTCCGTCGGTAATCGCCGCCGCCGACCACGCGACCACCTCACCGGGTTGGAGCGCCCAGACTGGCTTGTTGGGCATCTGGCGGATCAACAGGTGCAGGTAGCGTCCTTTGAACTCGCTCACGGCATCGCGGGCGGCGACGCTCTGGATGCGCGCCAGCGTATCGTCGGTGGTATGAGGCTGTTCGCCGCGCAGCAGCACGCCGACCGGGAAAATCTCCTCGACCAGAATCCGCACGTAGCCCGCCAACTCCAAGCGCTCGACGTGAGCGTGATCCGGCACGCCCTGCGGATCGACGGCGATCAGTCTGCCGCCCGGTCGCAGCACCTCCAAAACCCGCCGCAGCAGCGCATCATCGAGCGGGACGCCGTAGGCGACCACCGCGTCATACACTGAGCCATCCTCAGACACGGCGACAGCGGTCGGCATTCCAATCACCACGTCGAGGTCGGGACGCAGCGCCGACAGCCCCGCCGCCAGCGTGCCGTCGAGATCAAGCAAACGCAGCGACGAGGCGCTGGGCGGCAGGTGTTTGGCGACCAACGCACTCGCCATCCCGACCGCACCGTCCGGCGTCATCGCGCGGCTGCTGCCTTGCCCGCCGCAGCGATCAACCCAGCCACTTCGTCCCATTCCTCTTGGAAAAAGTGGAGCGTGACCGGACCCAATTCGACGTGGTAGACGATTTCGCCATCCGATTCGGTCGAAATCCACGCGGCGTAATTTTCGCTCTCTGCTAGCGTATCGACATTGACATCGCTCATGGGGCTGCCCTTCAAATTGTGCCCGATCTATACGAGCCTATTTTACCACGCCGACTCAGGCGGGCATATCAGCAAACGAGGCGCGGAATGAAAAGCGCGCCGCGAGGAGTTCCTCACGACGCGCTTGGGTTGACTAGCAGTGCTTAGCCGCGACGATCTCCGCCACCACCGCGACGGTCACCACCGCGACCGCCACCGCTGCGTCCACCACCACCGCTTGGGCGACGGTCGTGACTGCGGGCTTCTTCCGCCGTCCAGCCTTCGAGCACCGCTTGGCGGCTCAGGCGAACCTTGCCGTCCGACGGCGCGTCGGTGACCATAACCATGATCTCGTCGCCGAGGGCAACCTCGTCTTCCGGCTTCTCGACACGATAATCGGCAAGCTGCGAAATGTGCACCAAGCCTTCACGGCTGGGCATATATTCGACGAACACGCCGTACGGCTCGATGCGCGTCACCTTGCCGGTGTAGATGCGCCCGACTTCGACTTCTTCGGTCAAGCCCTTAATTTCCTCAATCGCCTTGGCGACCGCCGGACCATCCGTCCCGGCGATGAAGACCGTTCCGTCTTCCTGAATGTCGATCTTGACACCGGTGCGTTCCTGAATGCCCCGGATGACCTTGCCACCGGGTCCAATCACCGCGCCGATTTTCTCTTGGTCGATCTTGATGGTCGTCATGCGCGGCGCGAAGTCGCTCAGCTCTTCACGCGGAGCGGGCAGCGCCGACAAAATCACGCTCAGCACCTGCATCCGGGCATCTTTCGCCTGTGCCAACGCCTGCGCCATGACCGCTTCAGATACACCCTTGATCTTGATGTCCATCTGGAGGGCGGTGATGCCGTTCTTCGTCCCGGCGACCTTGAAGTCCATGTCGCCGAGGTGGTCTTCCAAGCCCTGAATGTCGGTCAAGACGGCGACCTTATCGCCTTCCTTGATCAAGCCCATGGCGATACCGCCAACCGGCTCCTTGATCGGTACACCGGCATCCATCAACGCCAGCGTGCTGCCGCAAACACTCGCCATCGACGTGCTGCCGTTGGAGCTGAGCACTTCGCTGACCAGCCGGATGGTGTAAGGGAAGACATCCTCATCCGGGATCATGTTACGCAGGGCGGTTTCCGCCAGCGCGCCATGACCGATCTCACGACGCTTGGGTCCCCGCAGCGGGTAGGTCTCGCCGGTGCTGTAGGGCGGGAAGTTGTAATGATGCATGTAGCGCTTGTTGTCTTCCGGCGCCAGCGTGTCGAGTTCCTGCGAGTCGCGCGGGGTGCCGAGCGTCGCAATCGTCATGACCTGCGTCTGACCGCGCTTGAACAAGCCGGAGCCGTGAACGCGCGGGATGACACCCGCCTCGGCTGCCAGCGGACGAATTTCGGTGTAGTTGCGACCATCGGGACGCACCCCGTCTTCGAGGATCCGGCGGCGGACTTCCGCCTTGATCACATCCGAGAAGACTTCGCGCACGTCGCCGGGGCTAGCGAAGCCTTCGGCGATTTCATCATCTTCCGTCGGCAGATAACCGCTGACGATCCGCTCGCGCAGTTCGTCAAGAGCTTCGTTGCGCCCGCTGCGGTCGGTGGTCGCGGCGATGATGTCGCGGACACCCTGCTGGCTCTTTTCGGTCACTTCGCGAGTCAGGTCGTCGCTGACGCCAACGGTGATCGGCTCGTCCTTCGGCTTGCCGATTTCCGCCTGCATCTGCTTCTGAAGCTGGATGATCGGCTGGATGGCTTCGTGCGCCAGTTTGAGCGCGCGGAGCATAGTCTCTTCGTCAACTTCTTTCGCGCCGCACTCGACCATATTGATCGCGTCTTCGGTTCCGGCGACGCGCAGGTCGAGCAGGCTGTTTTCCATCTGCGGGATGGTCGGGTTGACGACCAGTTCGCCGTCGATCAAGCCGATGCGCACGCCACCGATAGGTCCATTCCACGGGATGTTGGAGATCATGATGGCGGCGCTGGCGGCAATAATGCCGAGCGTATCGACCTGATGTTCCTGATCGTGGCTGAATGCCGTCAGGATGACCTGCACTTCGTTGCGCATGTTCTTGGGAAACAGCGGACGCAGCGGGCGGTCGACCAAGCGCGAAGCGAGGATTGCGCCTTCAGACGGGCGTCCCTCACGGCGGAAGAAGCTGCCGGGGATCCGTCCTGCCGCATACAGCTTCTCTTCGAAATCTACGCTCAGAGGGAAGAAGTCGATCCCTTGACGGGCGTGCTTGCTCATCGTTGCGGTGGCAAACACCATCGTTTGCCCTAGTTGCACCGTCACCGCGCCACCAGCCTGCTCTGCGAGCCTGCCGGTTTCAATGGTGATTTCGTCGTTGCCGACCGTTGTCGTAAAACGGTGGGCTTCTCCCATGTTTCCTGTCATGTCTTATGCTCCTCGCATAATGGCTTAGAGCAAGGAATTAGTGATTAGTTTTTGGTTTTTAGCTAAAAACTAAGAACTCTCTTGCCCTTGCCAACATTAAAAAAAGACATGCCCGGCGCTCAGGAACTGGAAAGTGCTGCTAAACAAAAACGTTTAGCGACACGGCTCCAATTCCTGTTCTACTGGGCATGTCTGCAAACCGACGACCTGAGCCGTCGGCTCTAACCAACGCTGCTGATCTAGCGACGCAGCCCCAGCCGTTGCAGAATCTCGCGGTAGCCATCCGGGTCTGTGTTGCTCAGATATTTGAGATGACGCCGCCGCTGACCGACCAGACGAAGCAGACCGCGCCGCGAATGTTGATCCTGCTTATTCGCTTTGAGGTGTTCGGTCAACTGCTGAATTCGCTGCGTCAGGAGCGCGATTTGCACCTGTGGTGAACCGGTGTCGCCCTCATGGCGCCCAAAATCCTGAATGATTGCGTCTTTCTCGTTTTTTGTAAGAGCCATGTCCTATATCATCCTTAGCTGTCACCGAGCGCGCCGGACAAAGGCGTACTGGTCGAAGAATACCCAATTGTCATTATAGCAGAGTGATTTGGTCGTGCCAATGCTGAAGGTTCAGTGGACGAATCTCGCCGACGAGCCGGTCACGCCATTTCTTGGTTAGCGTGCAAAAAACGTGGCGGGATGCCTTTCATCATTTCCGTGACATCAAGCCCATCGTCAAGATCGGGGAAGTAGACACTCAATTCGTACATCTCGACCTTCGCCCGCTGTTCTGGCTCTGCCGCTGCCAACCACGGATGCCATTCGAGCGGGTTGCCGATCACCCGACCGTCCACCAAGCGAAGGTAAACATTCGCGTCCGTGAAATCGACAGCGACAACTTGATCATTGGGTTTGGTCATGGGTTACAGCTACGACTCGCGGCGACCAGCCCGCAGCGCGTCCGCGACCAGCGATACCGTATGATGCGTGCGGAATAGACTGTACTGTCCCGGTCGTCCCGGCACGGCGTTGAGCACGTTCTCGGTTTCCATGATTGAAAACCACAGGTTCATGTCCCAGCGCGTCGACGGGTCGATCATCTGCAAGCTTTGCTCCGAGATCACCATGTTGTGATCGTAGAGATAGAGCAGCAGCCGGGTGAAGTTGTCCCGTTCGGCGATGATGGTCTGGCAGATTTCCGCCTCCATCGTCAGCGAAATCCCCTTAGTGAAGAATTCGCTTTGCGGATTGGGATACTCTTTGACTTCCGCCGAGTCATTCTCGATCAAGTATTCGACCGCGCGTTGGAAGGTCACGCCGTTGTCGAAGTTCCGCAGCCGCTTATGCAGGCTGCCTAACGGACACCACGTGAAGCCGCGAAAGCTGGTGAACTGCTCGACGCTGACGACCACGCGCCGCACCATGTCCACCGTCTCCGGCTCCATCTGCTCGACTTCCGCCAGCGTCACGCCCGCCCAACTGCTGTCAATCTCATCTTCTTGGGGCGTCGTCAGCGGCTTTTCTTCCGGCGGCTCGTATTCCGGGTTGATCTTAATCACCGGCACGAGGTCTTCCGGGTTGTGGCGATGCGGCACCAATTCGCGCTGGAGCACCCGCTCGCGCACGAGACAGTCGATCCAATCCGAACGCCACTGATCGCTGTAGTTCAAACCGGGGCGATCCAGATCCCGATCCATCGCCAGCCCCTTGAGCAAGAAGCCGTAATTGACGTACTCCCAGCCGCGCACGTTGAGCGTATTGAGCACGCGCATCACGATGCGGTCGCGGATCAAGCAGGTCTTTTCGACGACCGGATGGATATAGTCCAGCCCGACCCGTTCCTTACTGCTCATCTGGCGCACAATGCCCAGCGAAATCGCCTGAGAGACGAGGTCTTCGCCGCGCGCCGCCGATACCACCGCGCCGACGTCAACCAATTGGTCGATCAACTGCTGGCGGGTGAGCGTCTCGCTGTCGAGCTGCTGAGCGCAGCGGTCAAACTGGATGATCACGCTCGACCACTGCGACGGCGTGAAGCCGCCAATCGAGCCGTCCTCGTTGAACGCGACCGACGCCAAGCTGAGCGATTGATGCGTTTGCAGGTCGGTGAAATCTTCAATGTACTCGATGGTGATGTTGGGATAGTTCTCCAACTGACGGCTGGTCGTGCCGCGCACCGACCAGAGGATCACCGTTTTATTACGCTGACGCAGCGAACTGATCACATCCTTGAAGTCGCGGTCACCGCTGGCGATGATGTAGACGTCGGCGGCATCGGCGTGCCCGGAGTCAGTGATAATGTCCTTAGCGATCTTCATGTCGGCGCTGTTCTTACCCGGCAGGTTGAACATCGGCTCGATGTTTCCGGTCATCAAGCGAGTGGTCGCTTCGTCGGCGATCTCGCGCCCGGACTGATCCACCAGCGGCGGCAGGCTGCCCCGCTGCCCCCAAGGCGCATAGGCAGCCGTCTTGACGATCTGACCGTGCGCCTTCCCCTGCCGCGCGAGGCTCTCGATCAAGGTGTCGAGGTTGACGATATAGCCCTGCTCGTTCAAGCTGATGGCGATATTCTCGAAGTCGATGTAGATAGCGACGTTCTTGGTCTGCTGAATGCCGAGCAGCGTCTCCAAGGGCTGGAAGATCACCTGATCGGCGAACTCCGTGCCTTCGAGCACGTCGTGCGACCCCCACATGCGAACGCGAGCGTTGCGCGTGCGCTTGACGCGCCGAACCAGCGGGATCAAATCGGAATTGGTCGTCGCCAAGATTAACTCGTCGACCGGTTCCGGGTCGAACGAGAAATAGTGCATGATGAGGGCATCGGAGAGACTCTCGCGATGCGGAATGTCAAAGATTTCGTAGCCAGCCGCCTTGAAGACGTACTGCGGGTCTGCGCCCACACGTAGTTTCTGCTGGCGATACTTCTTCCAGTTCGCTACCGCCACCGCCTTCAATCGATCCGCACTCACTAGCCCGGCTGCCAGCGCCGCGCCACCGCGCAGCCCGACCGCCAACTCCTGCAAATCGATGGCAATGTTCCGATTGCGGAAGTGCTCGAGCAAATCATCGACATCAACAATTAAATAAGCTGCCATATCCTACCTAAAAAAACATATACCACCTGAACCCATTGGTTCGGTGGTAATACTGACTGCTCAAACAATGGAGCAGCATAAGACGTCTTTTGGGGATTCTTTGAAGACTATTCTCTAAAGGCGACTTAAGTATTGGCAAATAAGCATCCATTTGTGCCAATTTTAACAAGCAAGGCGCACCTAAGCAAGCGTAAATTCCAGAAAAGATAACGATGACAAATTTTATTATACATCACCTTCCGTAGATAATAGGCAATCTTACCTTAACCATTGTTAAAAAATGGTCTGTTACCGCTTAAACTGATCAGTGGCAGAGCGCCGTTTGGCGCTCAGAAAATTCAATGATCACTATACAGTGAAACCAGAGAAAGTGATATTTGAAGTTTTACGCAAGTTCTTTGAACAAGTTGCACAAATGGGGATGTGCACCATCCCCATTTCGTGAAGGTGAGATCAATAGGCTTTAGCGAAAATGGCGACTTTCTGCGCCGGTTCGCCGGTGAGGAATGAGGCGCCGCTTCCACCCGGCTGTTCGAGCGGATAGCAGCGGAGCGTGGCGCCGGTCTCTTCCTTAATCCGTGCCTCATCCGCCGCGTTCTCGTTCCACCAGCCGCGCGCGAAGCCGTTCGCCTCGACCACCTGCTTGGCTTCGTCATACGACTTCACATCGTGAATGTTGCTGTCGCGGAAGGCAGTCGCCTGCGCGAGTAGGTTCGCCTGAATTTCTTCGAGCAGCGCCTTGATATTGGCGACCAGCCCATCTTGCGAGTAGGAACGCTTGCCCTCTTTGCCGGGGATGTCGCGCCGCGCGACCATCGCCGCGCCGTTTTGCACGTCGCGCGGACCAATTTCGAGCCGCACCGGTACGCCGCGCATTTCCCAGTCATTGAACTTGAAGCCCGGTTGATAATCGCGCACATCGACCTGCACGCGAATATCCGCATCGACCAGTTGGCGGCGAATCGGCTCAATTGCCGCCATCACCGTCGCTTTCTCGTCGTCGGAGCGGAAGATCGGCACGATCACGACCTGAATCGGCGCGACGCGCGGCGGCAGGCGCAAGCCCTTCTCGTCTCCGTGCGTCATGATGATCCCGCCGACCATGCGCCAGCTCATCCCCCACGAGGTCGTCCAGCAGTGTTGACGCTGATTGCCCTCGTCGAGGTACTGAATGTCGAAGGCTTTGGCGAAGTTCTGTCCGAGGTTGTGGCTCGTGCCCGCTTGCAGCGCCTTGCCATCGCCCATCATGCCCTCGATGGTGTAGGTGCGCAGCGCTCCGGCGAACTTCTCGCTCTCGCTCTTGAGTCCGGGGATCACCGGCATCGCGGCGATGTTGACTGCCACATCCTTATACACGTCGAGCATTTGCAGGGTGCGCGCTTCGGCGTCCTCGTGCGTCGCGTGAGCGGTGTGCCCTTCCTGCCATAGAAATTCCGCTGTGCGCAGGAACGGGCGCGGGCGCAGTTCCCAACGTACGACGTTCGACCACTGGTTGATCAGCAGCGGCAGGTCACGGTAGGATTGAATCCACTCGCTGAAGGACACGCCGATGATCGTCTCGGAGGTCGGGCGGACGACCAGCGGCTCTTCGAGTTCCTTGCCGCCGCCGATGGTCACGACCGCCAGTTCAGGACTGAAGCCCTCGACGTGTTCGGCTTCTTTGGTGAGATAGCTCATCGGAATGAACAGCGGGAAGTAGGCGTTCTGGACGCCCGTCAGCTTGAAGCGCTTATCGAGCGCATTTTTCAGCCCATCCCAAACTTCATAGCCGTAAGGCTTGACGATGGGACAGCCGCGCACCTGCGACGTTGCCGCCATGTCCGCGCGGTAAACGATCTCGTTGTACCAGCCAGAGAAATCTTCGCGGGGTGAGGTCAATGCCTGTGCTGCCATGCAAACTCCTCGAAATAAGTGCTGAGCAACTAGTGCTGAGTGCTGAGTCAGCGACGCCAACCAGCATCAACACGGGAAAAAATCAACGATGTCTTAGGAACTTAATCGTCGTATTGTAATGGTTTGCATCGTGATTAGATAGGGAAAAGTGAGCAGCACGGGCTGAGCGGCGTCCTGTTTTAGACTCGCAGCTTGACGCCATCACTCCGTATGATCATCGTCCCACGTGCGCCCGTAGTTGACGTCGAGCTTATCCATGACCGCCTGCCCCAAGTCGATGCCGCTGATGCTCGCCAACTGGATCAGGTAGAGCATCACGTCCGCCAGTTCACCGGAGAGTTCAGCTTGATCGGGTGCGGCGTCGCCCCACTGATAGAGTTCGAGCACCTCGCTAGCTTCCAGCACCAGCGAAATCGCCAAGTTGCGCGGTGTCTGCGGGCGCTTCGAGTCGGCATCATACCAGCCCTTGCTGGCGACGAAAGCGTGCATCGCGTCTTCGAGGGTCTTCAAGTCCATGATGTCTACCAATTCACATAGGTAGGGGCGAGACTGAGTCCCGCCCCTACGACCTACTCTTACCTTAAGTTCTTGCTCAGCACTCGGTACTCAGAACTCGGTACTGTTCTTAATACGCGTTATTGTCACGGCGCAGCAGCATCTTGATGATCGTGCGCAGCACAATCTTGATGTCGAGCCAGAGCGACCAGTTCTCGACGTACCAGAGATCGTAACCCGTCCGCTCGCTGATCGAGGTATCGCCGCGCAAGCCGTTGACCTGTGCCCAGCCGGTCATCCCGGCTTTTTCGCGGTGGCGCTCCATGTAGCGCGGGATGCTCTCGCGGAATTCCTGCACGTAGACCGGGCGCTCCGGGCGCGGTCCAACGAGGCTCATGTCGCCGATCAGCACGTTGATCAACTGCGGGATTTCGTCCCAATTGGTCTTACGCATGATCGCGCCAAGCCGGGTCACGCGCGGGTCGTTCTCGACCGTCCAACCGGGACCCGTCGCTTCGGCATCCTGCTGCATCGAACGAAATTTGATCATGTCGAAAGGGCGCTCGTCCAGCCCCATGCGTTCTTGGGTGAGGAAAATTGGTCCCTCGGATTCAAGCCGGATCAGCACCGCCGTCAGCAGCATCAGCGGCGAGAACAAGACCAGCCCGGCGACCGAAACCACGATGTCCATCAGCCGCTTGAGGCTGAGCTTCCAGCCGCGCATGGCGATGTCGCGGACGGTCAGCAGCGGGGTTCCGCCGAGGTCGTCGACGCTCAAGTCGCGCGCCATGTAAGCGAACATATCCGGGTAAATCTTGATGTCCACCCGTCCGCGACGGCAGAGCGAGATCAAAGCGACCAATTCACTCCGCTGCGCGTCCGGCAGCGCGATGATCACCTGCTCGACGCCATAGAGGTCGATCAACTGGGGCAGATCCGGGTAATCGCCGATCACCGGGACGCCGAACATGCTGCTTTTGTGCTGCGGGCGCACGTTGACCACGCCGACGATCCGGTAGCCGAGTTCGGGCGTATCCTGAATTTTGCGGGCGATATCGCGCGCGATCTTGCCCATGCCCGACGACGATCAGGTTCGCGCGCTCGAAGCCGTAGCGCCGCAGGATTTGGCGCAAGATGCGGTTGACCTCGCGGCTCACCAGCACCAGCACCACGCTGAAGACCCAGACGTAGAAGAACAGACTGCGCGGATAATCGACCGGATCAAGCGGGGTGGTCTTGAAGATCAGTTCCTGAATGCCATAGACCAGCAGCGCGCCCATCGTAATGTCGCCGATGATATTGCGCCCGTGATCGATCCGGCTGAGGGCGCGGCGCTGGTGATACATCTGCGAGAAGTAGAAGATCGCGATGATAATGCCGGTATGCAGCACCATCGTCACAATGTAACGCTCGAATGGTGGTTGAGTAGACGGCGTGTTGAACAAGCCGAGCGTTTCGCGGGCGATGTAGCCAAGCATGAATGCCGCACACAACGCCGCGATGTCGGTCAGCACCAACAGCACGCCGAGTAGTTTGGAGACTTTAGCCGTGCGCCGGGGAGTCGAGCGCGGCGGGCGCGGCAGTCTTAGGGTATCGTCTGCCGAACCGTTGTTTGCCGAACCTCGCTCCACAACGTCCGACCGCCCTTCGCCAGCAAGCCCATCATGATCAGGCTGTGCAGCCACAGCGGAGTCGTCGTCCGATAATGCTTGCGGTAGAAGATCAGCATCGCGCGCCAGAACTCGAACTGAGCGCGCTGACTTTGACGGCTTGCGGCTCGTTTGACGTGCTTTACGACGACCTGTGGGTGATACACGACGCTCCACCCGGCGTTTTTGATTCGATACGCCCAATCCAAATCCTCTCCGTACATGAAAAAGGCTTCGTCGAGTAAGCCAACAGCTTCGATGACCTCACGGCGGACTTGCATGTACGCGCCCACGACGGAATCGACCTCAACTTCCTGATCGATGGGCAGATAGGTCATATTATAACGTGCAAAACGCGGACTCTTCGGAAACAGCTTGTCCAGCCCCGCGAAATGATACAACGGAAGTCAGCGGGGTGGGAAAACTCCGCCGACAGGCGCTGTCGAGGCTGCCGTCGAGCAGCACGAGTTTCGGACCCGCCGCGCCGACTTCCGGACGGCTGTCCATGAAAGCGACCATTTCGGCTAAGCTCGTCGGCGGCACCTCGGTGTCGGGGTTAAGAGCAGTGCATAGCGCGGCGCGTCGGGCGCAGCGGAGCCGCTGTCCGAAAAGCCAAGCGCCCGCAGCCCCAGATTGTTGCCGTAGGGATAGCCACCATTGACCGGGCTGACGATCAGTTCCGCTTGCGGGAAATCCGCCCGCACCATCGCCACACTGTCGTCCGGCGAGGCGTTATCGACCACGACGACCCGATAGGTGAAATCGCCCTCGCTGGCATAGACTGTCTCAAGGCAGCGCTTAAGCAGCGCGCAGGTGTTCCAGTTCAAGATTACGATGCCGAGATCAGTCATGCAATGCTCCGTCGAACTGCGTCCGATTCTACCACAGACACTCTCGCCCTTACTTGACGTCTACCTGACGGCAGCGCTCAAGCTTACGCCGACGGCGTCCCACCTGCGGTGGGGAGCGTTTTGAGCGGCGATCCACGCAGCGCAGCGCGCAGCGCCTCACGGTCATCCCACGCATATTCGGTGGTGCCGAACGCCATACTCTGCTCGTGCCCCTTGCCGCAGGCGATCACCACGTCGCCTTGCGCGCCATCTGGCACGCGACGTACAGCGCTTCACCGCGATCCGGCACGCGCATGAAGGTCTCGCCCTCGACGCCGCCCGCCGAGGTCGCCGCCGCCGCCATCGTCGCCAGAATATCGTCCAGCGACTCGGTACGCGGGTCTTCGGCGGTCAGGATGGTGAAATCCGCGCGCTGCGTCGCGACCTCTGCCATCAGGCGACGCTTTTCGCGGTCGCGCAAGCCCGCGCTGCCGATCACGGCGATCAGCCGCCCGCCCTCGCTCACCATCGGGCGGCAGGCTTGCAGCGCCTTGTCGAGCGCGTTGGGCGTGTGGGCGAAATCGACCAGCGCCAGAAAATCCTGCCCCTCGTCGATCCGTTCCATGCGCCCGGGAATCCCCGCCATGCGCCCGATCCGTTTGGTCCACTTTGAGTTGGCATTCCGCGTGTAGACCGTCGCCAATGCCGCTAGGCAGTTGTAGACGTTGAACTCGCCCATAAATGGCGAGTAGACGGGGATCTTCGGCTGCTCGCCGTCGAATCCGACCCGAAATACCGTTCCGCTGGGCGTGTAGCGGATGTCCGCGGCGCGGTCGTCTGCGTGCTCATTGTAGATCCCATAGGTGACGACTCGATCCGCCGGGAACGCCGCGAAGAAATCCGCGCTGGGGTCGTCAGCGTTGATCACGCTAACTTTGGGCGTATTCGGCTTGTGCTGCGACTGACTGAGCATCTGGAACATGCGCCCTTTGGCGGCGCGATAATCCTCGAACGTGCCGTGATAATCGAGATGTTCGTGCGTGACGTTGGTCAGCACCGCCACGTCGAGGTCAACGCCGTTGAGCCGTCCCTGCGCCAGCCCATGACTGGTCATCTCCAGCACCGCCGCCGATAATCCGTTGGCGACCATCTGCGCCAGCAGCGCTTGAATCATCGGCGCGCTCGGCGTCGTGACGTGAAAGCCCGTGTCGAGCGACTGATCGCCCACGTCTGCGCTAATCGTGCTAATCAGCCCGCAGCCGTTGCCCAGCAGCGCTTTAATCAGCGTGCTGGTCGTCGTCTTGCCGTCCGTCCCCGTCACGCCGATCACTAGCAGCTTGCGCGACGGGAAGTCGTGATAGGCGGCAGCCAGAAAGCCGACCGCCTCCTGCGCGTTCTCGACCTGCACGTAAGGGATCGGCAAATCGGTGATCGCCCTCGTGCCGACCACCGCCGCCGCGCCGCGCTCGACCGCGCGTGGGATGAAGTCGTGCCCATCGACGCTCAACCCTACCCGCGCGACGAACACGCCGCCGGGCTGCAAGTCAGCGTCGGATTCGACCACTGGCGCGGTGATCCGCGCCGCCGGGTCGCCGGTTAGGTGATAGGTCTGCGGCAAAGCGCTCAGAAGTTCAGTGAGGGTTTTCATCATGACGAAGAATTATACCCGAAACCAAAACGCGCCGGAGAGTGTCCGGCGCGTCTTAAAGTCGTTTTGAGTGCTGCGCTTAGCGCAACCGACCTGAGAGTTCGGTCAGGTTGCTGCGCACGCTGCCATCGACCACGCGGTCTTCGCTGCGCAGAACCAAGCCGCCGAGGATGCTCGGATCGACGACGTAGCTGAGATCCTTCGAGCCGATCTCCTTGGCGACGCGCTTCTTCTCGTCGTCGCTGAGTGGCATCGCGCTGACCACTTCAATGCTGCCCTTGAGCGACTTGGCATCCGCCGGAACTTTAGCGAAGAAGTCGCTGACGAGCGCCTGCTGACGCTGCTCGTCGAGCGTCGCGCCGATCAAGCGCTGCGACATAGCGACGGCAATCGACACGACCTGCCCGCGCAGGTCAGCCAGTTGACGGTCACGTTCTTCGTTGGCACGAAGGCGAGCATCGGCGCGAATCGTGTCGGCTTCGGTGTGGGCTTCCGCCTGCACGCCCTGCGCCACTTCTTCGCCGCGTCCGCGCGCTTCTTCGATCATCCGCTGCGCTTCCGCGCGAGCTTCGGCGATCACTCTTTCGGCTTCGGCTTCGGCATTACGCCGGGCGTTCGCCGCGACCGCGCTGTCTTCTAGTCCCTTTTCGATCTGCATCCGACGATTCCGCAGCACATTCGACAGCGGATCATACAGGAAGCGCGTCATCAGCACGTAAATGACGATGAACGCGATAATCTGCACGAGCAGATAACCGAGATTAATTCCTAGTCCTTCCATGTCGTACCCCTTTCCCGTCGTCCCGAACTATGCCAGCACGAACAGGATAATCAGAGCGACGACGAGGGCGTAAATGGCGACCGCTTCCGCGAACGCGACACCCAAGATCATGTTGGTCTGGATTGTCGAGGTGAAATCCGGGTTGCGCCCCATCGCCTGAACTGCGCCCATCACTGATAAACCGATGCCGATACCGCCGCCCATCGCGCCGATCATCGCCAAGCCAGCACCAATGGCTTTACCTGCTAGCAGTACGGATTGCTCCATGTTTGAAACTCCTTATGGATGGTTACTTGTATTGTCAGATAGGTATACAAAGCTCGAATGTTAGTGTGCTTCCGCGACATCGACAGCGTGTTCAGCCTCATGCTCTCCGCCATGCCCCGCAGTCGCCTGTGTCATGAAGATCGCCGTCAACATACCAAACACGACTGCTTGGATGACGCCGACGAAGAACTCCAGAATGAAGAAGGGCCACGGCAGAAAAGGCACGAGAAAACTCATGACGAACAGCAGGATCGACCCTGCAAAAATATTGCCGAGAAGTCGGAAAGAGAACGAAAGGATTTTCGCAAACTCGCCGATCAACTCAAGCAGCCCAACCGCTAAGTCGATACCGCCTAGCGGCGACGTAAGCAGCGTCTTGAAATTGAAGAATTTGGTGAGATAGCTGGGACCGAGCGCCCGGAAACCAATGACCTGCGTCATGATCACGGCGATCAGTGCCAGCGCAGCGGTCATGTTCAGGTCGGTCGAGGGCGCGCGCACAAAGGGCAGTACGACCCACGGCACTTCCGACGACCCGGCTTCGATGTGTTCACCTTCGAGCGCGCTCGGAGCCAAGACTTCGGTCCCCGTGTCAGTCGCTGCGTGACCCGAACTTTCGGCGCTCGCGGCTACTTCGGTTGCGGCTGTTTCGGCTGCGGCTTCGGTGACCACTGGTTCAACCACGGCTGATCCGGGGATCGGGGCTGCGACGTTCGTCTGACCCGCTCCGGTGACGCAGCCAGCATCAGCCCGCGCCTGCTGTTCATCTGCCGTCAGCAGCGCCGCGTCAGCCGGGCTGACCCACGCGCACTTCGGGTTGAGCGTATAGACGCCGCTCCCGGCGACCTCGTAGCCCTTCTCGTAGACGACTTCACCCGTATCAACGTTGACGACGGTATGCGGCTCAAGGAAGCCGATACTATCGACGCCGGGGATGAGTTCCAGCCAGTTCGAGAGCAGCACGAGCAGGAAAATGGTCATAAAAAACGAGAAGATAAAGCGGAAGTGTTTCTCGCCCGTAATGTTGAGAATGAAGCCAGACAAGCCTTCATACAGCATCTCGAACATATTGTAGAAGCCGCCGCGAGGCACTTCATTTCCGCTCTTGGGCATCACCCGTTGAACGTAGACCACCAAAAGGACGAGCAAAATCCAGACGACCAGCGAACCCACCAACGAGTTCGTCAGCCGCAGACCGAAAATGCTCCAGCCTTCGGGGTAAACTTCACCGGGCAGTTGGATCACTGGGATGATCGGGGGAATCGTCAGCATGACGATGATCCCCGCAATGAGCATCCCCAGCGCGACCCAGCGCCGTTTTCCGTTCCAGTTAATCATTATCGAGATTGTCCTCCTTTAGGGTTGGCGTAGCCGAGAGACGCCGGCTCTTGTAGAGGGTGTAACGATAGATCATCCACAAGTTAAGCGGAATACTCCCAAGCAGCAACAGTAGAATAAAGACGTGGTTCGTCCCCAGTAAGCGATCGAACAACAAGCCCAGACCGATTGCAGCGCCGATAGTGACAATTAGGAGACAACCCACCTCGGCTGCCGTACTAGCGGCAGTGAGATAGAACTGGACCGGTTGAGTATCCGGTTTCATCGGGCATGTATCCTAAAGTGGCGGCTGCTTGTGCTTGCGGTCACAATCATAGCGACACACTATTTACCTGTCAAAATGGTCTTGAAACAATTGGTATAGAGAATTTTATCACAATCATCTTTAAAATTGCAACCTTCGAATTTTGCCGATTTTGCCTACCTCACCTTACCAGTGGAGCAAAGGGCGCAGCCAGCCATCGGATTTAACCGACCGCCCTGCGCCCCCACTTTACTCCATCGTCGCGTTATGCCCCGAACAACCCGGCGGCACCGCGCGTTGCCCAGTCGAAAATCGGCGTAGCGAGGAACGTGCCGAGCAGCAGCACGATCACTGCCGTGACGCCCAAAACCCAGACGTAAGTCACCGAAACCGGAATCGGCTTGTCCTCGTCCTCGCTGCGATCCACGTACATGACCTTGATGACGACAAGGTAGTAGTAGAGCGCCACAATCGAGTTGAGCACGCCGAACATCGCCAACCAGACGAGGTTCGACTGCACCGCCGCTTGGAACAGGAAGAACTTGCCGAAGAAGCCCGCCGCCGGCGGCACGCCCGCCAACGAGAGCAGCGCGATCGTCATCGCCAGCGCCAGCATCGGGTTACGCCGGCTCAATCCAGCGAGGTCGGCAATCGTGTCGCTGCCGGTCGCTTCGCCAAATAAGGCGATCACGCCGAAGGCGAGCAGATTGGTGAAGGTGTACATGAACAGGTAGAAGGCAATCGACGCCACTGCCGTCTGCGCGCCATCCGCCGCCAGCGCCGCCACACCGATCAGGATGTAGCCCGCCTGCGCGATTGACGAGTAAGCCAGCAGCCGTTTGACGTTCTTCTGCGCCAGCGCGACCACGTTGCCGAGCGTCATCGAGATGACCGCCAGCGCTGCCGCCAACTGTACCCAGAACTGCTGAATCTCCTGCCCGTTGATCACGACCGCAGCCGGGAACGCGGCGAGGAAGAAACGCACCAGCAGCGCGAAGCTGCCCGCTTTGCTGGCGACGCTCAGGAACGCCGTCACCGGCGTCGGCGCGCCTTCGTAGACGTCCGGCGTCCAGAAGTGGAAGGGCGCGGCGCTGATCTTGAAGCCGAACCCGCCGACAATCAGCGCGATAGCGAACAGTACCGGAACGGCGTTGCTGCCGAACGCGGGCGACGCCAGGAAAGTCGCAATGGCGTAGAGGCTGGTCTCGCCGGTGAAGCCGTAGAGCAGGCTCAAGCCGTAGAGCAGCAGCGCCGAGGCGAACGATCCGAACAGGAAATACTTCATACCGCTTTCCGACGAGCGGCGATCGCCGGCGGTTGAAGGCTGCCAGCACGTAGAGCGGGATGGTCGTCGTTTCGAGCGCGAGGAAAACCATGATCAGGTCAGCCGCGCCGCTCATCAGGCACGCGCCCATCGTCGAGACGATCATCACGAGGTAGAACTCGCCTTTGCGCGCCAGCGACTTGACGTCGATGGACAGCAGCGCCGAAATCGCGGCGGCGAGCAGCATCATCACCGTGAAGATTTCCGAGAGCGCGTCGTGGCGGATCATGCCGCCCCAGTAGACCCCGGTATACTCGGGATGCAGCGACGGTCCCCAGAGCAAGAAGTAGATCGCCGCGACGCCGAGCAGACCTATCCCCGTCACAATCGGGATCATGCGCCGCTGGCTCTCCGGCAGATAGAGGTCGAGTGCCAGCACCACCACCGCCATGATCACCAAGCCGATTTCCGGCGTGACTGCCGGTAGGCTTTGCAGGAAGTTAAATTCCATAAAGTTACGCCCCTCCTAAAAGTGCCAGCACGGGTCGCAAACCGGCTTCAAGCATCGGCGCCATGATCGCCGGGTGGATGCCGATGATGATCAGCGGCGCGCCCAGCAAAATCAGGATAAAACGCTCGCGCACCGTGATGTCGCCCACTTCCGGATAGAGTTCGCGGTTGAACTCGCCAAAGAAGACCTGCCCCGTGACCCGCAGCACGTAAGCCGCCGTGATCACGATGCCGAGCGCCGCGATAATCACGATCACCGAGTAGTAATTTGCCAAGTGCAGCGGACCAATGTTGAGCGTGATCTGCTCGGAAGCCCGCCACATCCCCTGAAAGATCGGAAACTCGGCGATAAAGCCGCTCAAGCCCGGCATACCCATACTGGTCAAACCGCCAAGGATGAAGGCGAAGGCGACCCACGGCATCACCTTGGCGAACCCGCCGAGGCTGGGAATGTCGCGCGTATGGGCGCGGTCATAAACCATACCGACGCAGCCGAAGAAGAGTGCCGTCATCGCGCCGTGACTGAACATTTGCAAGCCCGCGCCGGTCATGCCGACGATGTTCATCGTCGCCCAGCCCATACTGACCAGCCCCATGTGGCTGACCGACGAGAAGCCAATGACGTATTTGAAGTCGCGCTGGCGGAAGGCGATGAACGCGCCGTAGACCACGTTGATCAGCGCAAGGAAGACGATCCAAGGCAGGTGAACTTGCGCGCCCGCTGGCAAGAGCTGAACACCCGCCCGCAGCGCAGCATAAGCGCCCAACTTCATCAGCACGCCCGCGTGGATCATCGAGACGGCGGTCGGCGCAGCGACGTGACCGTCAGGACTCCAGTTGTGGAAGGGGAAGACGCCCGCCAGCACCGCAAAACCGATGAAGATGAACGGGAACCACAATTTAGCGAAGGTCAGCGTATCGATGCCCGCGTAGCCGAGGACGTTGAATGCGCCGTTTTCCGCCGCCAGCGTGAGCTGGCGTCATGTCGAAGCTGAAAGTGCTCGCGTTGGCGGAGATCAAGCCCGCATTCTTGGCGGCGGCGAAGATTTCCGCGCCGGGACCGGCGAAGAAGTTGCTCGCCGTCAAGACCATCGCCAGCACGCCGACCAGCGCGACCACCGAGCCGATCAGGATGTAGAGCGTCAGCTTCATGGCGGCGTATTCGCGCGTTTGCACCCACCCCCACGTCGCGATCAGCAAGTACATCGGGAAGATCGCTAGCTCGTAGAAGAAGAACAGCACGAACATGTCTACAGCGACGAACACGCCCAGCACACCGGCGACCAGCAGCATAAAGAACGCCATAAATTCGCGCGTGCGGTCTTCGATGCGCCACGAAATCAGCACGCCCGCGACGGCCACTAAGCCGGTCAGCAGCACCATCGGCGCGCTTAGGCCATCGACGCCGAGGTGGTAGCTGATGCCGAGGCTCGGCACCCACGACACATCCTCTTGAAACGCCAGATTATTGTTGAACAGTTCGGTCGCCGTCGTCGTGCCGACGGTCGTGACCGGCGCGACATTGGCTTCGGGTTCGGCAAGGTTGTAGGCTGCGAGGTCTTGCCCCGCCCCCGCCAGCGTGGTCGCCTGCTCGTTCGTCAGGCTGGCGACCTGATCGTTGTAGCTGGCAAAGACGAAGATGCCTAAGCCGAGGATGATCGCCGCCGCCGCGAACGCGATGCCGCGCACGAGGTCTTTCTGTTCCTTCGGGATGAAGAGAATGAGCACCCCCGCCACAATCGGCACGAAGATGATCAGGCTCAACACCGGAAAACTAAAAGCTTCAGTCATATTTGCGTCCTCATCCGCCGAAGATTTGGGTCACGGAAGCGTTGATCACCGCGAGTATCCAGTTCGGCACGAGACCCGTAATCAGCATCAAAACCATCAGCGGCGCAATGGCGACGAACTCGCGCATATTGATTTCAAGGTTGTAGTCGCGCCAGTGCAGGTTGAACGGACCGTGCAGCACCGCGCGAATGCCCTTGAGGATGTAGCCGCCCGTGAACAGCAAGCCGATCATCGCCACCATCGTCAGCACCGTGAAGACCGGGCCACGCGCCGCGCACGACCAAGAACTCGCTGACGAAGCCGTTCAAGCCGGGCAAGCCGAGGCTCGCCATGCTGGTGAAGATGAAGATGCCGCCGTAGATCGGCGCTTTCACCCAGAAGCCGCCGTACTGCGTCATGTCGCGGGTGTGGGTCTTGTGATAAATGGCACCGGCGAGCAAGAACATCGCTGCCGAGCTTAAACCGTGATTGAACATCTGCAAGACCGCGCCGTTGGTGGCGATAATCGCGCTCTGCCTGTCCGCCAAGCCGCCGCCGACCGTCGCCTGTGCATAACTGAGCGCCGCCACCGCCAAACCGAGCGCGACGAAGCCCATGTGATTAACCGAACTGTAGGCGACCAAGCGCTTGATGTCGTTTTGTCCGAAGGCAGCCAGCGCTCCCAACACGATGCCGAGCATCGCCAGGAAGGCGAAGATTCCGGCGACGTTCGCGGTGATGCCGAGGATCGTCACCGAACTCAGCCACACATCCGGGAACAGCGGGATGACCAAGCGCAGGAAGCCGTAAGCACCCAGCTTGAGCATCACACCCGCCAGCAGCATCGACCCCGCCGTTGGCGCTTCCGAGTGCGCGTCCGGCAGCCATGTATGGAAGGGCCAGATCGGCACTTTAATCCCGAAGGCGACGAAGAAGCCGAGGAATGCCAGCCCCTTGACCGTCTCAATCGGAATGCCCATGAACAGCCCATCGGGACGCGCCAACTGCGTCCACAAGCCCGGTTCGGTGGACAAGCGCGAAAGGTCGAACGTCCCGGCGGTGAAGCCGATCAACTGGGTCGCCAGCAGCATCCCCAGCGAGCCGCCCATCGAGTAGATGAAGAACTTGGTCGAGGCGTACTTGCGGTTGGGGCCGCCCCACTGGTCGATGATGAAGTACATCGGCACCAGCGTCATTTCGTAGAAGAGGAAGAAGACCATCAAGTCCATCGCCACGAAAACGCCGAACAGGCCGGTGGCGAAGAACAGGATCAGCGCCATATGCGTGTTGACGCGGTCTTCGATCTCGAAGCTGACCAGGACCGCCAGCGGGGTCAGGATGCCGGTCAGCAGCACCATCGTCGCGCTGATACCGTCCAGACCGATGTGCCACGACGAGCCGAGCAGTTGAAACCATTCGGCTTGGATCGTGAACTGGAAGCCGGGCGCTTGCGCGTTGTAGGCGAAGAACACTGCGATACTCACGCCCGCGATCACCGTAGAGATGCCTAACGCCGCCCAGCGCGCGATCCATTTTTGCTGCGGCAGCAGCAGCACGATCAGCGCGCCGATTGCCGGGGCAAAGACCAGAAATGAGAGCACGTCAATAAAGCCAAATATCGTCATTCAGAACTCCTCAAGGCGCTGATCATCACGGCAATGGTTGCACGCTAGCAGCCTGCAAAACGCCCGTCGAGAGCGCGAAGATAATGCCGATCAGCAGCACAGCCATGATCGCCAGCAGCATGTATTGCTGCACGCTCCCCGACTGAATCCAGCGGAACCAGCCGCCAAACCGCGCGATCAGGCGCGGAATGCCGTCGCCTACACCGTCGATCAGCCACAGGTTGAGCACCTTCAGCAGGTCGCCGATCCACGTAAACACCCGCGCGATCAGCGACAGGAAGCCGTCGATAATCCCCTTGTCGATGAACTCGTAGGCGACCTTCTGGGCGAACCACTGCGACGGACGCACGAAGATCGTGCCGTACAGTTCGTCGATGTAGTATTTGTTCTTGAGCGTGGTGTGCAAGGGCCCAGTATGGCGACCAGCGGATCAGGCTTGACCGGCGACCAGCGGCTTACGCCAGTACATCAGCCAGCCGACGTACAGCCCGCCGAGCGAAATCGCGAACGACACCAGCACCGGGAAGTAGTTCAATGCCAGCGACTCCGGCTCGTGGAGCAGGGTCGCGCCGAGGAAATGATGCAGCGGGTTGCCGTTGGGGGCAGAAGATCGCGCCGAACAGCGGGAAATCGGGATGCACGCCGACGAAACCGCCGACGACGGCGAAGAACGCCAGCACGATCAGCGGCAGGGTCATGGTGACGCTGACGATGCCGCGCCCCAAGTTGGCGTGGCTGGCTTCTTCGGTGCGCGAGTCGCCCCAGAAGGTCAAGCCAAGCTGCCGCATGGTGTAGAACGCCGTCAGGAACGCCGCCAGCGCCAAGCAGATGAAGACCAGCGCGTGCGGACCAAAGCCCTCCATCGTGCCGTGCCATGCATCGGCGAGAATTTCGTCTTTCGACCAGAAGCCTGCCGTCAGCAGCGGGAAGCCAGCCAGCGACAAACCGCCGAGCAGGAAGGTGTAGAACGTGACCGGCATCGTCTTGCGCAAGCCGCCCATGTTCATCATGTCCTGCGGGTCGAAGACCGGGACGAGCGGGGTCGTCGGATGGACGCCGACACTTTCGATGTGCGCCGACGCCTCGACGGGCACGCCTTCACCCGCTTCGTCGCCAATCGCCGCGATCTCGTGTGCTTCAATGTGTTCTTCGTGACCGTGCCCGTGAGCATGCAGCTCGTGAACGTGGTGTTCGCCGTGCTCCATGCCGTGAATGACCGAGCCAGCCGCCATGAACAACAGTGCCTTGAAGAAGGCGTGCATGATCAGGTGGAAGGCGGCGGCGATATACGCGCCGATGCCCAGCGCCGCGACCATGAAGCCCAACTGCGAGATCGTCGAGTACGCCAGCACGCGCTTAACGTCGTTCTGAGCGACCGCAATCGTCGCGGCGAACAACGCCGTCACCGAGCCGACAATCGCCATCAACAGCAGCGGCGGCGTCAACTGACCGAGTTCGATATTGCCGCCCGCCGCGAACAGCGGGTACATCCGAACCACCATGTAGACACCGGCGGAGACCATCGCGGCGGCATGGATCATCGCGCTGACGGGGGTCGGACCTTCCATCGCGTCCGGCAGCCAAACGTGCAGCGGGAACTGCGCCGACTTGCCAATCGTGCCGATGACGAGGAAGATGCCGATCAGCGATGCCGCGCTGACGCCCCAACTCCCGACCAAAACCGCCGGGGTGGATGCCAGCGCGTCGAGCACCGCTTGGTTGTAGAGAATGTCGCGGAAGCTGAGCGTGCCGGTCGCCGCGTACAGGTAAGCGATGCCGAGCAGCATGATCACGTCGGCGACGCGCGTCGTCGTGAACGCCTTGATCGCGGCTTTATAGGCGCTTTCCTTCTCGAACCAGAAGCCGATCAGCAGGTAGGAGCACAAGCCCATGATTTCCCAGCCGACGAACAGCAGCAGCAGGTTATCGGCGACCACCAGCGTCAGCATCGCGCCAGCGAACAGCGCGATCATGCTGAAAAAGCGCGACTGACGCGGATCGTGTGCCATGTAGCCAATCGAGTAGATGAAGATCATCGTACAGGCGAGCGGCACCATGATCAGCATGATCACGGTCAGCGGATCCACCAGCACGCCCATCTTGAAGGCTTGGATACCGGCGTCGAACCACGTCCCCGAACTGGCGAGCACTTCCTCGCCGAGATGTTCGACGGCGAAAGCGTTGCCGACGACGACCAGACTGATCGCCCACGCCAGTAGAATACCGATCATGCCGATAGTCACGCTGACCACGCGGCTGCGGTCGGTGACTACCGGCACGAGCATCCCCTCATAGTTCGGGTGATGTCCGCCATATTCCGGGCTGGTCGCCGGGATCAAGTGGCTGCGGTTGGTCAGCAGCGTGATGATCAGGAACGCCAGCAGCGGACCCACCGGGATCAACCAAGGCAGCAAATGCGGATCGCTAATGAAGCTGTTCAAATCCATAAAGTTTCTTCCTCGTCAGAGCAAAGCCACTGTGTTTTCAACCGCAGAGGCGGGTTTTAGACCCGCCCCTGCAACACGTCGCTTTTCGACTAGCCCTTCAACAGATTCACGTCTTCGACGATCACCGAGTGACGGCTGCGATAAATCGAGATGATGATCGCCAGCCCGACCGATGCCTCGGCGGCGGCGATCACGAACACGAATGCTGCGAACGCCTGCCCCGCCATCACGGTGGGCGCACCATAGCGCCAGAAGGCGATCAAATTGATGTTGACGGCGCTGAGCATCAACTCGACGCTCATCAGGATAGCGACGGCATTGCGCCGCGCCAGCACCCCGTAGACGCCGATGCAGAACATCCCCGCCGCGACTACCAGATACATCCACAATGGAACCATCTTTAACCCCCAAGTGAAGGACTGAGGTTCGAGGACTGAGGACTGAGAAAACGCTTTTACTCAGTCCTCAGCACTCAGTCCTCAGCACTATTCTTCCGTATCCCGCGCGATCACGATGGCGCCGATCATAGCGCCGGTCAGCAGCAGCGACGCCACCTCGAACGGCAGCACGTACTGATTGCCATCCACCAGCGCGACACCTAAGTCCTGCGTCGTCGCCACCGCGTCGGTGATCGGCTGATTGCTCTTGATGCCATTCTCACCCCACACCGGCATGATCACGGCGATACCGAGCAGGATAAACAAAAGAGCGCCGACCAAAGCGCTCATCCACCACTGACGATTGACCAGTTCGCGCATGGTCGTCATACTGCGCGTCAACATCACCGCGAAGATGATCAAAATGGCAATCGCGCCGATGTAGACCAGCACCTGAACGACGGCAATGAAGGGCGCGCTGAGCAGGACGAAAAAGCCCGCGCCGCCAAACAAGCTGACGATCAGGTAAAGCGCGCCGTGAATGAGATTCCGGCTGGTGACCACGCCAAGCGCACCGCCCAGCGACAGGATGGCGAAGATGAAGAAAGCAAGTGTTTGCGCGTTCAATTCAAGCATGAAGCATCTCCTAGTGTGAGCGACCGTTCCGTGAACGAATCGCTCAGTGAGCCAACCCATTGAGGCAAATCAATGGGCGACGACCACCGCCCGTTCCTCTTCCTGCTGCATAGCTTTGGCGGACGCCGCCAAGCGCTCCTGCCGTCCACTGTTCCGCAGAATTGACACCACCCCACCGATCAGCGCGAGATTGCCGACCAGCAGCACCAGCGCTTGCGGCAAGTTAGCGAGGAAGTCGGTATCGCCCGGCGTGGGCGCCCACCCCAGCGCCTTGGTCACCTGCAACAAGAACGCGACCAGCAGCACGTTCACAATCGAAATCGGGACGAGGAACTTCCAGTTGAAGCTCATCATCTGGTCGATGCGGACGCGCGGAATGGTCGCGCGCAGAACCAGCGAGGGAATGTAGACGATGAAGGTCTTGATCAGCAGCCAGACGAAGCCGAGGAACGGCACCTGCTCGGCGAAGGGACCCGCCCAACCGCCGAGGAAAATCACCGTGAACAGCAAGTTGGCGGTGAAAGCGTGCATGAACTCGTTCGCCATGAACAAGCCGAACTTCATGCCCGAATATTCGATGTTGTACCCGGCGACCAGTTCGGACTCGGCTTCGATCAAGTCGAAGGGAGCGCGTCCGGTCTCCGCGAGGTTGGAAATGTAGAAGATGACCGCCGAGACCAGCGCCGGGACGATGAACCACATCCCCAACTGGGCGCGCACGATGTCCTGCATCCCCAAGCTGCCCGCCAGCAGCACCGGGACGAGCAGCGCGATCACCATCGGCACTTCATAGCTCACCAGCGCCGCGACCGCCCGGAACGAGCCGAGCAGCGCGTACTTATTGTTGCTCGCCCAACCGGACATGATGACCGAGAGCGTACCGATTGAACCGATGGCGACGAAGTAGAGCAAGCCAATCGACAAGTTGACGCCGACGTGAATCGGGCTGAAGGGAATGACTGCCCAGATCAGCGTGGTCGAGAGCACGGCGACAATCGGCGCGGCGTTGAAGATCAGGCGGTCAGCGCCCGCCGGGGTGATGTCCTCTTTGAGGATTAATTTCACCGCGTCGGCGATGTTCTGGATCAAGCCGTAAGGACCAACGCGATTAGGACCAAGCCGGTCTTGCACGCGGGCGGAAATCTTACGTTCGAACCAGATCAGGATGATCACCAGCACCAGCGGGAACATCGCAATCAGCGTCACACCCAACAAGATCGAGATGAACTGCGCCAGATCGGGGTTAACTCCGCCGGAAGTCAAACACGGGGCAAGCGTTTCAAAAATATTGACACATTCTTGCATAACAATCAACTCCTCAGACCGAACCTACGCCGCAGCGAAGCGCCAGCTAAGCCTTAGCATCGCTAAGCCGAAGCTTAGCATCGCTTAAGCCCATTCCAGCGCATTTTTCCGCCAAGCGTAGATCAGCGCGTCGGCAAGCAGGAAAATAAAGAGCAAGCCAGCGCCAAAAGCGAAGAAATCAAGCTGGTTGTATGCTAACGCCCACGGGAACAAGAAGATCAGTTCCACGTCAAAGACCAAGAAGATCAAGCCATAGATGTAATATTGAACCTTGAACTGCACCCACGTATCACCAACAGTCTCGACGCCGCACTCATACGTTTGCATCTTGATGGCGTTGGGTTTGCGGGGGCGAAAGATCCACGACATGACCAGCGGCAAAGCCGGAAATATCCATGCAATCCCCATGAATACGCCGATGAAAGCCCATTCGTTGACCAAACTCATTGGAGTCGCCACCTTCCAGAAAGGGTCGCTGCAAGCATCAGCACAGGGATGAAGCGCGCGCCAACCCACGGTGTAAAATTGAGAACAGGACCGTTTGTGATAAACGGAGCTAGTATAGCATCTGGTGTGGTTTACCGCAAAGGTTTCTCCGACTTTTGCGAGCCACCGGACGCGATTGTAACACACGCCCGCCAACCCACCAACGGTTCGAATTCCGATGGTGCGCAGCCAGCGCGCAGGGGTTACCCGGTAGTAAAAGTGATGCGGCGCAACTAGAATAGCCGCTCACGTTAACCATCGAGCGCAACTCGAGGCGGCGTTGCTTACAGGGAAGGTGTCGGCGCTGCTTACGGCGTGGCTGAATCTGAAACCTTACGGGAAGCCGCTTACGCCCCAACGCGCAAAAGCGCTGCTGCTGATCACGCTGGTGCTGCTGCATCTGCTATAATCACGCCTCGGAAGAAACGGGGGCATATGCTCAGCACGATCACACCATCAACGGCAGACTGGGACGCTTTCGTCGCCCGTCAGCCGCGCGCGCACGTCCTTCAGCAAGCGGCGTGGGGCGACCTCAAGAGCGCCTACGGCTGGCGCGCCGAGCGCGTCGGGCTGGCGGACGGCGCCCAAATTGTCGCTGGAGCGCTGCTGCTGTTTCGCCCGCTGCCGCTGCACCTCGGCTCGCTGGCGTATCTGCCGATGGGCGGCTACGTCACCAGCGCCGATCAATGGACGGCGCTGTGGGCGGCGGTCGACGCCTGCGCCAAACGGCAGCACGCCGCCTTCCTTAAATGGGAGCCGGGGATATACCGCGACAGCAACTCAGCGCCCGATTTCGCCCGCTCCGGCTTTCGACCCAGCGTCCAAACGATCCAGCCGCCGCGCACCATCCTGATCGACATCAGCGCGAACGACGACGCGATCCTCGCCCGCATGAATCAGGGGACGCGCCGCAAAATCCGCCAAAGCGGGAAGAACGGTATTCGCTATTATGAAGGCACGCGCGCCGACGTAGCGACCTTCAACGCCATGATGCAGACCACCGGATCGCGCAACGATTTCGGCGTTCACGCACCCAGCTACTACGAACTCGCCTATGATTTGTTTATTCCACAAGATGCAGCGCTAATCCTCGCCGAACATGAAGGCGATCCGCTGGCGGGGATCATGGTGTTCGCGGCGGGCGATAGCGCGTGGTATCTCTACGGCGCGTCCTCGAACGTCAAGCGCAACCTGATGGCGGCTTACGGCGTCCAGTGGCAAGCGATCCAGTGGGCGAAGGCGCGCGGCTGCACCGTCTACGATCTGTGGGGCATCCCCGACGAGGATGCCGAGACGCTCGAAGCGCAGTTCGAAAGCCGCTCCGATGGCTTGTGGGGTGTCTACGGTTTCAAGCGCGGCTGGGGTGGCGAGGTCGTCCGCTCGGCTGGCGCGTGGGATAAGGTCTACAACCCGCTGATCTATGCGGCGTATCAATTGGCGTTGCGCATACGGCAACGAGATTTGTAGGGGCACGGCGTGCCGTGCCCCTACCACCGAGAAGAATACATGTCTAATCTGACCGTCACCACCATCACCGACCGCGACCAGTGGAACGACACGCTCCGCACCCTTCCCTGCGCCCACATCCTGCAAACGTGGGAGTGGGGCGAGTTCAAGCGCGCCACCACTGGCTGGCAGCCGATCCGCCTCGCCTTCTCGCGCGGCGATCAGGTGGTGGCGCTGGCGTCGGTCGGCGTGCGCCGGGTGGGTCCGCTGGAAGTGATGTACGCGCCGAAGGGACCCGCGCTCGACTACGCCGACGCCGATCTGGTTGCCGAGGTGCTGGACTATCTGCAAACAATGGCGCGTAAACACGGCGCGATCTGGCTCAAGCTCGACCCGGACGTGATCGCCGCGACCGGCGTCCCCGATGAGCCGGATAATACGCTCAACTTCACCGGGCAAGCGCTGATCCGCACGCTCAAGGATCGCGGTTGGCGCTTCTGGCGATCAGGTGCAGTTCCGCAACACCATCGTGCTCGACCTCACTCGCAGCGAGGACGAACTGCTCGCTGCCATGAGCCAGAACACGCGCCGCAAAGTCCGCATCGCCGAGCGTGAGGGCGTGACCGTCCGCGCCGGGACTGCCGCCGATCTGCCGCTGCTCTACGACCTCTACCGCGTCACCGGCACGCGCGACGACTTCCTGATCCGCCCGCCGGAGTATTACGAGCAGGCGTGGCGCAGCTTCATCGCCGCCAGAGCTCGCCCACCCACTGATCGCCGAGTTCGAGGGCAAGGCGGTCGCCCACGTCATCCTGTTCCACTTCGGGCGGAAGTGCTGGTATTTCTACGGCGCTTCCGCGAATGAAGCCGCGCGACAAAATGCCCAACTATCTGCTCCAGTGGGAGGCGATCAAGCTGGGCGAAAGCGCAACGGCTACACCCTCTACGATTTCTGGGGCGCACCCGATACGTTCAGCGAAAGCGACTCGATGTGGGGCGTCTACAACTTCAAGCGCGGCTTTCGTGGCACAGTGACGCGGCACGTCGGCGCGTGGGATTACGCCCCTTATCCCCTGCTCTACCGCGCCTACACCGAGATCATGCCGCGCCTGATCGCCCGGATGAAGCGCCAGAATACTTAACCGCCGATCAAAAAGGCTTACTGAATGAGTACGATTCCAGAGATACTTAGCGTCATCGTCGTCGGCTTAATTGGCGGCATCGCCGTCGGCTTGCAAGGACCCATGTCCGGCGCGATCAGCGCGAAGCTGGGACCACTCGGCAGCAGCTTGATCATCCATGTCGGCGGCGCGCTGGTTTCCGGCGTGCTGCTGATGTTCGTCGGCGGCATCAACCTCCGCGAGCTGCAAACCGTGCCCAAACCCTACTTGTTGGCGGGCGTGTTCGGTGTTGTCCTGTATATCACCCTCGCTTTTACGCTGCCCCGCGTCGGCGGAACCGTCTCGATCGCGCTGTTGATCTTGGCGGAGATGGTCGTCACCGTCATTCTCGACCATTTTGGCTGGCTGGGGCTGCCGCAGCATTCGTTTAGTATCACCCGCGCGCTCGGCATCGCCTTAATCGTCGGCGGCGCGTGGTTGGTCTCACAGTAGGAGCGGCGCAGCCGCCCTAATTTCACGCCTCACTGTCTTTCTCTGCGTCTTGCTTCTAACCCAGCGAAACCTAGTTTCGCCTGTGCCTTTGCGTTAAATTCGTTCTCATAACCTTGATCAAGGAATCGACGCCATGAGCCGTTTCCGTTCTCCCGTCAAGCGCGAAGGCGCAGAACGCTACCTGTTGATCACGCTGATCAGCTTCGCCGGGTCGGTGGTTTTGACGCGCATCTACCTTGAACTGAGCGGGTACCCGCAAATCGGCAACGGCACGCTGCACATCGCCCACGTGCTGTGGGGCGGGCTGTGCCTGTTCATCGCCGCGCTGGTGCCGATCATCTTCGCCAACCGCTGGGTTTACGTGCTGGCAGCGCTGTTCAGCGGGATCGGCGTCGGCTTGTTCATTGATGAAGTCGGCAAGTTCATCACCCAGAGCAACGACTATTTCTTCCCTTTCGCCGCGCCGATCATTTACGCCTTCTTCCTGCTGACGACCATGATCTACCTTGAGGTGCGCCGCCCAACCAAACCCAACTCGCGCACCGAACTGTATCACGCGCTCGATCAGATCATGGAGTTGATCGAGAACGACCTCGATCCCAACGAGTCCGCCGACCTCAACGCCCGGCTGATGCGGGTGATCGCCGCGCCGCAGTACCCGGAGCACGCCCGGCTCGCCGAAGCGCTGCTAGCGGTGCTCAACTCGGATACGCTCCACATCGCCAACCCGCCCGACCCGAACCTATTTCAGCGCATCGCCGCTAGCCTGCAAAAGCTCGAAGCCCGCCTGCTCGACGAGAGCCGCTACCGCATCCTCGTGATCCTCGGCTTAGCATTCGCGGGGGTCGGCTCGCTGATCGAGCTAGCCGTCTTTGCCGCTGCGCTGTTCTCGCCCGACCTGCTGAAGCAACTGATCGCCTCGCTCCTGCTCAGCCAGAACCTCGTCACCGACCCCAACAGCGTGACGTGGTTTCTGGTTTTGATCGTGCTCAGCAGCGCCACCGGCTTCATGATGGTGACGGGCGGCTTCTTTATCTTCGTCGGGCGCAGCAGCTTCGGCAGCGAACTCGGCTATTTGGGGCTGCTGATCGCGCTGACGATGGTCAATGTCCTGCTGTTCTACTTCAACCAATTCGCCGCCGTCAGCACGACCATCGGCGAATTCGCTTTGCTGGTCGTGCTGCTGCGCTATCGCCAGCTTTACCTCGGCATTGGGTCGAGCATTCAGATGCTCAACCGCTTGGCGAGCAATTCCCATTCTGCCCAAACCGTAACCGATGAATAGCGAGGGATAACGATGAGATCTACACCGATAGCGATTGAGCACGCCCGCGTCGAGACCAACGGCATCACGCTGCACGTCGCGCAGGCAGGACCCGCCGATGGCGATCTTGTGATCCTGCTGCATGGCTTCCCCGAATTCTGGTACGGCTGGAGCAGCCAGATCAGCTTTCTCGCCGCGCAGGGCTACCGCGTCTGGGCACCCGATCAGCGCGGCTACAACCTCAGCGACAAGCCGAACGGCATCGACGCCTACCGCACCAGCGACACTGATCGCGGACGTGATCGGCTTGATCGACGCGGCCGGGGCGGATCAGCGTTTATCTCGTCGGGCACGACTGGGGCGCGGCGGTCGCGTGGGGCGTTGCCGTCGCTCACCCGGAGCGCCTCAAGAAGCTGGTGATCCTCAACGTCCCGCACCCGAAAGTCTTTTACGATACCCTGCGCAGCAATCTGCGCCAGCTAGCTCAAAAGCTGGTACTTCGGCTTCTTTCAAATCCCGCTGCTGCCGGAAGCGCTGCTGATGGCGGGCGACGCGACGGTCGCCGCGCAGATGTTGCTGGCGAGCAGCCATCCGCGCACCTTCAGCGACGCCGACATGACCGAATACATCCGCGCATGGAAGCAGCCCGGCGCCATGACAGGCGATGATCAACTGGTATCGCGCGCGTCGCCCAGCGCCGCCGGATATGCGCGACGATCCGCGCGTCACGTGCCCACGCTGATGATCTGGGGCGCGCAGGACGTCGCATTGACGCCGCGAGATGGCGCAGGCGAGCCTCGGCTACTGCGACGACGGGCGCTGGTCTGTTCGAGGAGGCGACTCACTGGGTGCAGCACGACGAGCCGGAGCAGGTCAACGCGCTGCTGGCGGAATTTCTGACTGAAGACTGATCGCTGCCGGTGCAGCTTAGAAGGTTAACGGTGTAGGGGCATTCAATGAGAGTATTGAAAAAGCTGATAAAACCCCTCATCCCCCTAACCCCCTTCTCCCACGCTTGCGTGGGAGAAGGGGGAACGTCGCCCCTCGCCCCGTTTACGTGGGCGAGGGGCAGGACACGAAGCGTCCGAGGTGAGGGGTTCTTAAACACCCTCATTGAACGCTCCTACGAAAATCCCGTATCGTTTCGTCCGCGCCTCAACTCTGGATTTGCTGCACGCCGACGAAGTACGCGCCGACGCTTTCGCCCGCGCGTCCTAAAATCCGAACTTTCCACGTCCCGGTGGCATCGAGCGGACAGGTCAGCGTGATGTTGTTGTCGCCTTGAAGGATCGCGTCCGCCTGGCAGTTGGTCGCGTCCGAATCGTCCGGGCGCAGCACGACCACGTTGCGGCTGACCCGGTTCGCGCCCAGCGACAGAAACTGCACGTAGATCGCGTATTCCTGCCCATGCACGCCCGCGAAGGTGTATTCGTGCACGTAGCCCGGTTCGAGCACGTCGGCGTCGCGCTGCTGTGATCGGCTTGGTCTGCGACGGGCGCGATCAGCAGCGGCGCGTCGTCCACCTGGCTGAGCGGCGCGCCGTCGATCTCGCTGACCGGAGTCGCGCCGCCCGAGCAGCGTCGGTGACGCGGTGATCGGTCCGGAGATCACGCCGATCAGGTTCATCGTGATCAGCGAGCAGGACACCGCGAACAGCAGAATGCCGAGCAGATGATCAGCCGCCTGCTCCGGTTCGCTTTCTTACGCTTGACCTTCTTGAGCGGCGCTAGATCTGCCGGCTTGATCTCGACTAGGCGCTTCTTCCGACGGCGGCTTAGCGCCTTCCAGCTTGAACAGCAGGCGGTTCGCGCCGCTGTGCTGCGGCTCGAAGGTCGAGCGCGTGGCGCAGGCAGAGGATCGCTTTGTCGTCGGTCGGGCAGGCTTGCGCCGCCAGATACCAGAGTTCCGCCGTCGGCTGATCTTCAGCAGCGGGCGCAGCAGCTTTTGCGCGGTCTTTTTATCGCCGGCTTTGAGCGCGTCGCGGATGGGTGCAGCGGATCGGACGGACATGGAAGTCATCTCCGTGACGCATGTGTAGGCGAGCACATCAAGCTGTGCTCCTCATGATCCAAATCCATATCCGCTTTGGATCGCTCGGTTTCCGATCTTGTCGACAGTAGATCGATCAACCTCGCCCTCCGGAATCGCGTATGGGTAGGGGCGACGGTGAACCATAAGGTCCCGGTGCGATGCTCACTACTCTATGACGCAGCGTCGCGTGATCGTGAAGGTGCTGCCCGCGCTGCGCCCGTAGACCTCCGGGAAGTAGAACTCGTAGCCGGTCGCCGGGATGACGTTGAACTCGCCCGCCAGCCCCGCGCGGATGGTGTAGACGTACTCATACGTCCCCGCGGGCAGATAGGTGCTGTAGAGCACGACCTTCTGGTCGCGGAACTCGATGTTGCTGAAGTACCACCAGCCCCAGCCCTGGCTGAGCGGATTCGCCGGGTTGAGTTCCGGCTGCGTGCCGATCTGCTGGCTGGTGTTCAGGTTCGGGTTGACCGCGTCCGTTCCCGCCGGGATCGGGTCTTCGATGACCACGTAATGCAGGTCGTTGGGCGCGATCACGGTCAGACGCACTTGCACGTTGTCGCCCACCTGCGCCGACGTGATCGGCGTGTTGCTGCCGGGCATGGTGTAGTGCCGCTCGACGATGATGCCGCGATCCAGCGGCTCGATCTGCGGCACGGGCAGGAACACGCGCAGGTGCGCCGTGTAGTAGAGCACGCCGGTGCCGTCCGTCCGCCCGATCACGAGGTTGTTGACCTGCTGCGCCAGCATGTCGGCGACCTGCACTGTGCAGCTTGATCGAGTCGCTCACGTTGGTCGGGCGTGACGTCGCCCTGCGTCAGCGTCTCGCCGTTGAACTGCGCCTCGTAGCTGTAATTCGGGTTCAGTTCGCCGCTGGTGACCATCCAGTCGGTCAGCGCCATGACCGCCCACGCCGTCTCCTGCGTCGTCTCCCAGGCGTCGGCGCTTGCGCTGAACCATCAGGTAGCGGACGATGTTCGGGATCAGGTCGCTGTCCGGCTGAGCGTGACGAGCGCTTCCAGCGCGATCGCGGTCGTGCGCGTGTCGGTGTTCCAGTTCCAGTAATCGCGTGTGATCTTCGTTCCAATGCGCGCCGGTCGCGCTGAGCGCCGCCCCGTTGACCAGGTCGGAGAGCAGCACGTCGGTGCGCGAGGTGTCGGTCGGGTCGATCATGTGGAACGTCAGCGCGAGGAAGCGCTTCGGCGTAGTAGCTCAGGCGGTCGCGGCTCTCGTAGAGCGTCGTCGTCCGCGCCACGTCCGGGTCGCCCGACCGCGCCAGCGCGTAGAGCACGAACGCCTGACGGTTCAACTGCCACGTCTGCGACGTTCAGCCCCGGCGTGACGAACGTCCCGCGCAGGAAGTTGCGCGCGTTGCGGATGACGTCGTGCGCTGACGTTGAAGCCCTGCGCCTGCGCCTCGCTCAAGCCGATCAGCGCGTAAGCGGTGGTCAGCGGGTTGCTGTCGTCCTGCACGAACCAGCCCCAGCCGCCATCGACCTTCTGCTGCGGCGTAGAGCCGCTGCAAGGCGTAGTTGACGTTGCTGTCGAGCTGCGCTTTCAGGTCGGCGTTGTCGAGGTTGAGGCTGGCCAGCGCGCGGTAGGTCATGATGTTGGGCAGGAAGCGGCTGACCGTCTGCTCGATGCACTGATACGGGTAGTTTTGCAGATAGGTCAAGCCGTCGATGGTCGTCGCCGCCAGCGACGGATCAAGTTCGACGCTCGAGTTCGCCCTGCGTGACGTTCATGTCGCTGCGGCAGGCTGATCGCCTTCGGTGCGCTGACCGCCTTCGCGCAGCACGCCGCCCGTCCCGACCGTTTCCGGCACTTCGTACTTGTAGACCGGCAGCGTCTTGGCGTCGCCCTGACCGAGCGGCGGCTTGCTGGCGTCGGTGTAAGCGCCGTTGTCGCCGTTGGCGAAGAAGGTCAGGTCGATGGCGCTCACGTCGTCAACCGTCACCGTCCAGTCGACGCGCGCGCTGCTGCCCGGCGGCGATCTGGACGGTCTGCGTCGCCGGCGTAGTCGGCGTCGAAGGTCACGCCATCGCCTTGCAGCGTCACGTCCACCGACAAGGTCTTGGTCGCTGTTGTTGTTGACCACCGCGCCCAGCGTCACTTGATCGCCGACGACGAAGAAGCGCGGCGTCACCGGGCGGATCAGCAGCGGCTTGGTGCTGAGCAGATCAGCGTGTTCTGCCCGACCAGCAGCGGTTGTCCGTCGCTGCCGCTGGTGACGGCGCGGGCGTCGAGCCGCCACGTCGTCAGGTTATCCGGCAGCGTGACGCTGAAGGTCGCCGTGCCGTCGGCGTCTGGTGGTGAGCGTGGCGTTCCAGTAGGGCGTATCGACGAACTCCTGGCGGATGTCGAAGATGCCGCCCTCGCCGAAGCCGCCGCCGCCGCCCTTGATCGGTGTCGAGCACCGTCTGCGTGATCTGGTCGGTGTTCATGGTCAGCGGCGTCGACGTGCGCACGCTCAAGCCCTGCTGCCCGTAGAAGTAGTCGAGCAGCGTGCCGCTGTTGGGGTCGGCAATCGTCAGCACGGCGAGATCGGTCAGGCTGACGCCGACTTCCGCCTGCACCGGATCGCCCGTTATAGTCGGTCGTCTTGACCGTGTAGTTGACGGTATCGCCGGGACCCGCCTGCTCGCGTGTCGGTCGAGATGGCGACGTTGATCTCGCTTGTGCGCGTTGTCGACGTTCAACTGCACCAAGCCCATGCGGAAGGCGGCGACCGGGTTGTTCGCGTCCACGCCCTTGACCAGCACCACGCTGACGAAGACGTTGGGCGCGTACTCGTCGGTGATCGGCAGGTGATAGACGTAGGAGTTGCTGGTCATCGTGACGTGCTCGGCTTGGAGCACGCCGCCGCGCTCGACCGTGATCAGCGCCTCGGCCGTGCCCTGAAACGGCGACGCGATCAGGATTTCGGCCGTGTCGCCGACGTTGTAGTTCTTCGCGTCCGCGACCAAGTCGATGCGGTTGCTGTTCTGCTGCCGCCACGACACGTACTCGCGGCTCGACACCCAGATCGAGTTGCTGGCGACGATGGCGTTGCCCTGCGGGTCGCGCGCATTCGCGGTGATCTTGAAGATGCCGCCGTTGGGCGGCGTGAACTTGAAGACCGCTTTGCCGTCGGCGTCGGTGGTGACGCTGCCAGTCGTGACGCGGAATTTCCTCGAACTTCATACGTCCACGTCGTGCGACCGTTGGCGTCTTCCTCCTGCACGCTCGACCAGCGCCGCTCGACGACGGTCACGTCGAACGTCTGATCGGCGATGCGGCTGGCTGTCCCAATCGACGAGGATCAGGTTCGCGCCGGTTTCGTTGCCCGCCGTGACGACGTATTCCTGCGGCTGGACGCCGACGTACCACAAGCCCTGATGGACGATCACGCTGGCGCGCCCGCTGACCGCTTGATCGCTCTGGTCGGTGACGGTCGCCTCGATGGTGAAGGTCTGGCTCATGGTCGCGTCTTGCAAGTCCGCCGGGAAGGAAATCGTCAGGTTGCCGTCGGCGTCGGTCGTGCCTTCGCCGCTGGTGACCAAGCCGTTGCCGCCGCTGCCGTAGAACTCACCGGGCGCGGCGTCGGCGTTGTAGTCCTCGAAGCTGTAGTAGCCATCGCCGCTAAAGTTGAAGCTGTAGGGCTGAGGCGACGACGTTGTACTGCACGTCCGCGTCGCCGACCGCGCCGCCGAAGAAGTATGTGCTGTTGACGAGCACGTTGATCGTGTCGCCCTGCACCACTTCAGCCTGCTGCGGCGTCACGTTGACCTGGAACTCCGGCGCGCGGTACTCGGCGACGCTGAAGCTCACCGATCCGGTTGACTGGTAGTACTGGTCGCCATCGACCCCCGGCAGCGTGGCAGCGATGCGGTAGTAGCCGAGCGACGCATCCTGCGCGAGATCGAACTCGCCGCTGAAGGTGCCGTAAGGCGTCAGCGGCAAATCCTGCTCGTAGACGACTTCGTTCTGGTCGTCGTAAATCTTCACCGGGATAGTGGCGAAGATCCGGCACGGTATAGGTCACATCGTCTTTCGCGCGAACGACACCCCGGAAATAAACCGGTTGATCGGGGCGGTAGATCGGGCGGTCGGTGTAGAGATAAGCAAGGTAATCTTCCGGGTTGTAGTTGCCGTTGATGCCGAAGTACCACGAATCCAGCCCGTCCGACCAGTCGGTCGAGGCGATGCCGAATTGATCACCGGTCTTGAGCACGGCGATCCGGTTGGTATACAGCCCACTGACCGGCGGCAGCGCCAGCTTCAGCAGACCGTCGGCGTCGGTGATGCCCTTGGCGACCACCGTTTGCGCGTTCGAATAGATGCTGATCGGCACATTGGGGATCGGCTCGCCGGTGTTGACGTTGGTCGCCCAAATGGTCAGGCTGTCAATGGAATACTTGAGCGTCAGGTTGGCGGTCGCCACGACCAGCAGGTGCTTGCGCGGGTCGGAGCCGTTCTGCTGCGTTTCCGGTGAGGTGGCTTGCAGCAGGTAAATACCGGGGTTGAGCGCCTCGCCATTCGCTCCGCTGACGACCACCGGCGTTTGCTCGGCGGCATCCCGCAGATCGAGGAAGTATTCGTCCTGCGTCCCTTCGGCAACCCACGCCGACTGCCCATCGCGCAGGGTCACTTCCCACCAGAGCAGGCTGTTGGCGCAGGTCGGTCCGCCGATGATCGGCAGTTGGTAATCCTTGTAGAGCGAGTCGACCACCGCGCCGTCGGGTGCGCTGGCGCGGGCGCGCAGCGGATCAGGGTCGCTGATCACGATGGCGGTGTCGCCGACCTGCAAGCGCGACGGTGGCGCGCCGAGACAATCAGCATTGCTGCTGCCGAGGTTGAGCAGCTCGTAGCGATGCATGTTCTCCGGCGCGACGTTCGGGATCGACCACGTGCGCAGTAGGTTGCTCAACCCGGTCTGGATGGTCGATGCCGGGTAGTAGGAAGTATCGCCCGTCAGCGCGTTGATGAAATCGTTCTGCGCCACGCTGTAGAGCGACAAGTCGATCTCGCTGACGTTCAGGTGGGTCAGGAACAACTGCGTCTGCGTGGTTGTAGGCGTTGTAGAAGCCGATGTCACCCGGCACTTGCAGGTTGACGGCGGGGTCGGACGGCGCGGTGGTGAAATGGACGACCGTTTGCCCGCTGATGGTGTTGCCGTAAACGTCCGCCATCCCCGGCGTGATCGTGACGGTGTAGTCGGTGCTGGGGTCAGTCGGGAACGAGAGCGAATAGCTGTTGTCGTAATCGCTGTAGTAGGTGTCGAAACTGTTGGCTGGCTCCGGGCTGATCTGGACGTGATCCTTGAGCGTGTCCGGGTTCATCGGCGAAGCGAAGTAAATGCGGAAGCCGCCGTAGGGATAGACGCCGGTCTCGCCGTTCCCCGGATCGGTGCCGACAATCGACGGCGCGGGGACGGTGCTAAAGCCCCACTCGGTCTGCCCGCTGAGGGCTGCGCCGCCGCCCTCCGGCAGCGGCAGATCGCCGGTGAACTCGGCGACGTAATGGGTCGCGAGGCTCAGATTGGCATCCGGCGTGAAGCGGAAACCCGCGCCGTCGTCCGACCACGTGAACGTGCCGGAGACAGTCTGAGTCGATTGGAACGGATGCAGGCTGAAGCTCGCCTCGACGCTCGCCTGATCCATCGGCTGATTGAAGCGGACTTGCAGTGTCGCGTCGAGATCGCACAGCCATCGACGTGTCGTTCGGCACAAGGCTCGCTGATCGCCGGGGCGACGGTCGTGAACGACCACGAGAACGCCGCATCCAGCGTCGCGCCATCGACCGCCGTCAGCGCCGGATCGAGCTTGACGGTATAGGACTGACCGCCTTGCAGCGCCGGATCAGGATGGAAGACGTAGATCGAGGTATTGAGCCACTCGCCCTGCCCCGTGACTGCGGGCGAAAAGGTCAGCGGTTGGGGCAGCGTCGCGGCATCCTCGCTGACGCCCAGCGGCACAACCGGACGGTTGAAAATCACGGTGATGGTCGAGTCGGTCTGGACGCCATCGCTGCCGTCCGCCGGGAGCACCTGTGTCACCATCAGCGCATCGGGCGCGGGTGTCTCAGTGGCTGTAAATCCTGCTGCGCTGCCGTCATGCTCACACTCAGCAGCAGCAGCGCCAAGAGCGCAAATAAGGTAATTCGACGCATGAGCTAATCCTATCTGAGAAAGAAGGATAAAAAGACCTCTGCGTCCGCCCATCACAAGGCGAGATCGCAGCAGTCTTGTATTTTCTGTTACATCTATTATACGGGGATTTTGCGAATGACTCGTCCGCGCCTGATCAACGCTTGCCCTATGCCCGCCAAGCGCCATCAGCGCTGCTTACAAATAGGGCACGTAGGTGAAAGGCAGGTGCAAGATCGTCTTGAACGCCTGCCAGTGGAGCGCGACGACTTCGCGCGCCGTGGCGGTCAGCAGATCGATAGGCGGCGGCAGGGCTGCCGGGGAGGTCGAGAAGTCGATGTCTTGCAGCGAGAAAATCCACGTCGCCCGCAGCAGGTGATAGCCGTCGCTGACGACCAGCGCCGTCGTCCAGCCGTGATCCTGCATAATCTCGTGGGAATAGAGCGCGTTTTCTTCGGTGCTGCGGCTGCGCGCTTCGAGGATGATCGCGTCGAGCGGGACGCCGCTGGCTTGCAGCACTTGACCGCAGCCGAGCGCTTCGCTGCGGATCACTTTGGTGGTGTAGCCGCCGGAGCAGATGATCGCCGGAGCATAGCCCGCTTTCCAGAGTTCGGCGGCGTGTTGGGCGCGCCGGGTGAGCGCTGGTCCGGGGGTGAGATCGGGATTCAGCCCGGAACCGAGCACGATGATCACGTCGGCGGGTTGGGCGCGGTCGGTCTGCCCGTAGACGGTCACGCTGATCGCCAGCCCGCAGCAGATGATCAGCCAGACGCCGACGAGGATCAGCAGCGCCCGCAGCAAGCGGCGGTGGGTGCGCAGCCGCGCGCGCAGCTTAGTGAATGAAGCCGACATCAGGCAGTACGTCGTCCTCGTCGTCGGCGATCACGCTGATGCGCCCCAGCATCCAGCCGTCAATCGCCGCCAGCCGAATCCGCAGGATCGGCAGCGCGCTCTCGGTGAAGCTGAGGGTCGAACCGGGGTAGATCAGCACCGGGTCTTTGAGGTGCAGGTGGCGAATCGGCGAGGGTTCAATCCATTCCGGTTTTTCGGCGGCTGGCGCTTCGGCGCCGTCTTCGGGCGCAGCTTCTTCTTCCTCGGCGTCGGTTTCGTCATAGTTGTCCTCGACCAGTTCGTCGAAGCCAAAGGCATCGTCAATCGAAGCGAGGTCGTCCTTGGTCGGCTTGACCAGCGACTCGCGCGCCATTTGCTTGAACATGGCGTTGACGCGATTCAGGTAGTCGCGCTCGCCGACCAGCGTCCCGGTCAAAATCGCCCCCTTGACCAGCAGCGTGATCCCAAGCTGAGAGTCAGCGCGGTTCGCCAGCAGCGACACCAGTTCGGCGAGCAGAAAATCGGGTTCTTGCCAGTAAGCCGAGAGATCGAAATCGGGTAAATCCATCAAGCCGTCGGCGCTGGTCGCGCCCCTCCCTTATAACTATCCACTGGTCGAAACAGCGGCTCATTATACATCGCGCAAGAGACGCGTACAGGCTGCATCCGCGATCAGCGACACAAGCGCCGCGAGGGGTTGAAACCCCTCGCTAAGAAAAACGGCGTCCACTAAAGGGACGCCGCTAGCCACCGATTGTCTTACCGCCCCTTCAGTGGGCGGTGTTTTCATAGCCGGGGGATTAATCCTCCGGCGACTTCGTCTAGCACTCGCTGTAGCCACACGTCAGGCATTTGCGGCAGCCTTCCGCGCGGATCAGCGAGATCGTCCCGCACGAGGGGCAGATGTCCGCGCCGCTCAGGTAGCCGTTGGCATTGGTGACTTCGGCGACGGCGACGTGGGTCGCCGCCAGCCCGATCACGTCGTCCTGCCCGTTGAACAGGTTGAGCTGCTGCGCCTTCTCCTCAGGGAAGTATTGGCTCATCAGCGCCCCGGATACCGCATCCGGCAGCGACATCACCCGGTTGATGCCTAACCCCACCGAGCGCGATCCGCCGATGCCCTGAAGCTGATCGACGATCAGCTTGAGCATTTGCAGGCGGTTCTGCGGCGCGGTCGTCCGCAGTTGCAGCGAGATCATGCGCCCCAAGCCTTCGGCGTCGGCTTGCAGATCGCTGCCCGCCTTGCCCGGCGCGGTGATGAAGACCTCGAACGGGAAGCCCTGCTCGTCGCTGTTCATGGTGATGTACGCCGTCCCGTAAGGCGTCTTGCTGACGATGGTCACGCCTTGCAGCTTACGGCGGACGCGGATAGACGTGGTGCGGTGTCGCCACCTGCTCGACCGGCTTTTCCAGCGCTTTGGCTTCCGCTTCGGCGCGCTCGTCGCCCTTGAGCATCAAGACCTGCTCGTCGCGGCTGCCGTCGCGGTAGATCGTGCCGCCCTTGCAGCCGAGATCATACATCAGTTCGTAAAGTTCGCGCGTCTGCTCGACGGTGTAGTGACTGGGCAGGTTCGAGGTCTTGCTGATGCTCGAATCGACCCAGCGCTGGATCGCCGCCTGCACCCGGACGTGATCTTCCGGCGAGAGTTCCATCGCCGTGACGAAGTAGTCGGGAAGCTGCTCGATGCCGGGGTGTTCGGCGAACCACTCCTGCACAATCGGCACCTGCTCCTCGTGCAGCCCTAAGCGGCTCTTGCGATAGTAGACCCACGAGAAGAACGGCTCGATGCCGGTCGAGGTATTGACCATCGTGCCGGTGGTGCCGTTGGGCGCTTGCGTCAGCAGCGTCACGTTACGGATGCCGTGTTCTTTGACGCTGGCGCGGATATCCTCCGGCATCGACTGCATGAAGCCGCTCTGGACGAACTTCTCGGCGTCGAACTTGGGGAACGCGCCCTTTTCGCGCGCCAGTTCAATCGACGTTTCGTATGCCGCCCGCGTGATGAAGCTGTAGAGCTTGTCGATAAACTGCGCCGACTCCTCGCTGCCGTAGCGAATGCCGAGCCGGATCATCAGTTCCGCCAAGCCCATGTTGTTCAGCCCGACGCGCCGCTCGCCTAACTGCTGCTGCTCGTTCTGCTCGAAGAAATAAGGCGTGCTGTCGATCACGTTGTCGAGGAAGCGCGTCGCGTAGCGCACGCTCACGTCGAGGTTGTCCCAGTCCACGTCATGGGCTTCTTCGTCGTAGAATTTCGACAGGTTCAGCGCGCCGAGGTTGCAAACGCCCCAAGCGGGCAGTCCTTGTTCGCCACAGGGGTTGGTGCATATGATCGGTGCGAAGTAGGCGCTGTTCGACATTTTGTTGTAGCGCTCGCGGAAGAAGACGCCCGGTTCGGCGCTCGCCCACGCGCTCTCGATGATGGCGTTCCACAGCTCGCGCGCTTTGACGGTGCGGTAGCCGACGACCGGATGCCCCGCCGCGACCCATGCGTCGATGTCGCCGTCCCACAGATCGTCGTAATCCGGCGCGCTCGTGTCCGGGAACATCATCTCCCAGTCGCCGTCAGCCTTGACCGCTTCCATCAGCTTGTCGGAGACGCCGACGCTGATGTTGGCGTTGGTGATCTTGCCAGCTTCGCGCTTGCTGTTGATGAACTCGAAGACGTCGGGATGCCAGTCGTTCATGATCAGCATCAGCGCGCCGCGCCGCGACCCGCCCTGCTCGATCAAGCCGGTGACGAAGCTGTAGAGCGCGCCCCACGACACCGCCCCGCTCGACCGCCCATTGACGCCCTTGACGTAGGCTTGACGCGGGCGCAGCGACGAGATGTTGATGCCGACGCCGCCGCCGCGCGACATGATCTCGGTCATCTGGCGCAGCGTCTCGATGATCCCGCCGCGCGAATCACGCGGGGAGGGCACGACGTAGCAGTTGTAGTAGGTCAGTAATTGGTCAGTTCCCGCAGCGGTAAGAATTCGACCGGCGGGAACGAATTTGAAGTCATCCAAGAGCCAGCGGAACCGCTTGGTCCATTCCTGCTGCGTCTCCGGCGTCGCCTCGACCGCCGCGATCCCCTTGGCGACCCGATCCATCATCTGCCCCGGATCGGTTTCCAGCGGCTTATCGACGTTCTCCACGTCGCGCGTGACGACTTCGCCATCGAGCAGCTTAATCGTCACCTTCGGCAGTTCCAGCGCCGTCACTTTGCCGATTTCGCGCTGTCCGGTCGTCGGATTGACCACGACGATCACCGTATCCCCCACCGCCAACGTCGAGCGGGTCATATCTTTCTGGGCATAGCGATCCAGAAAAATCTTATAGCCTAGTTCGTGAAGTTGGTTACGCTGCTTAGACTTGGCAGGTTGAACCATTGCGCTCTACCCTTCCATCAACCGACTCGTATAGAAATGGACGAATGTAACAAAAAACAAATCTTACCACAGGGAAAACAAACAGGAAGCGGCGGTAACGAGACACCAGCCGTCCGTCAAGGATTTCAGTTAAGCGACCGACAAATGATCCCCTCACGCAATAAAATGACCAGCATTCAGGTGGGAGTGAGGCGTCGAAAGAACGTCAAATTGATAAGAATCCTTAAACAAAATGTAGCACGACCAGATGTTCTTGTCCACTAAAACTGCGCATCAGTTCGGTTAGAAAATGGTTCTGAGCTGGCGTGAGTTTCCCACCTTTACCAAGAATCCCACAAGCCATGAGATCTCGTAAAGCAAGCGCCCAAACACGCACCCCGACGCGCACCAAAGCCACCCGGCTCAGATGCTGAACGAGGTGACAATGACCTTCGCTGGATGATCGAGAGGACAAAGCTGCCGGACAGAGGTTCTGCCCGGCAGCCGTTAAAATTAGCGACGTTTACGCAGGAACGTTGGAATTTCGATGTTGTCTTCGTCGTAGACCCGCGCGCTGAAGTTATCCGACTGCTGCGGCTTTGACTGCGGCTGCGGCGGCTGTTCCGGCGGCATGGGCTGCTGCTGTTGCGCTGGCGGCTGTGCCGGAGCGCTGTACTGCTGCATCGGGCGCTGCTGCTGCGGTGGTTGCTGCGCCTGCTGGCGCGGCTGCACGACCGGCTGCTGCTGCGGGCGATACTGCGGCTGCGCTTCCAGTTTGCGCTGGACGCGGCTGGTGTGCTCGAAGCCGGTCGCAATCACGGTGACGCGGACTTCGTCGCCCATCGTTTCGTCGATCTGCGCGCCGAAGATCAGGTTGACTTCCGGATGCGCGCTGTCCTTGATGATCGCCGCCGCTTCGTTGACCTCGAACAGGCTGAGGTCGGGACCGCCGGTGATGTTGAACAGGATGCCGCGCGCGCCGTCGATGGTCACGTCGAGCAGCGCACTGCTGATCGCCGCTTCCGAGGCTTTGCGGGCACGTTCGTCGCCAGTCGCGTGACCGACCGCCATCAACGCCGCCCCGCCCTCGGACATGATCGTCCGCACGTCGGCGAAGTCGAGGTTGATCAGCGCCGGAACGGTGATCAGTTCGGAAATGCCTTGAATACCTTGACGCAGCACGTCGTCCGCCAGCGAGAAGGCTTGCTGCAAGCTGGCGTTTTTGCTGGCGATTTGGAGCAGGCGGTCGTTGGGGATCACGATCAGGGTATCGACCTGACCCTTGAGCGCCTCGATCCCGGCTTCGGCGGACTGCTGCCGCCGCGCGCCTTCGAAGGTGAACGGGCGCGTCACGACGCCGATGGTCAGCGCGCCGAGTTCTTTGGCGATCTGCGCGACCACCGGTGAAGCGCCGGTGCCGGTGCCGCCACCCATCCCGCTGGCGATGAAGATCATGTCCGCACCGCGCAGCACTTCGTAGAGTTCGTCGGAACTTTCTTCAGCGGCTTTGCGCCCGATTTCCGGGTTGCCGCCTGCGCCCAGTCCCCGCGTCAGCTTATCTCCGATGCGAACGCGCGTCTTCGCCTTCGACAGCATCAGCGCCTGATTGTCTGTGTTGATTGAGATAAATTCGACGCCGCCCAGCCCTTCGGCGATCATGCGGTTCACGGCGTTGTTACCCCCACCGCCGACACCGACAACTTTGATCTGCGCGAAGTTTTCGCCCGGAGTAAGCATATCCATAAAATCAGCCCTTCCTCAAAGATTCCGACTAATCTCAAGCTGAGCGCCAGATAAAATTGACTCTATTGTATGCGTAACATCTGGTCGCGCAACCTTTAGCTCTGACAATTTAGTCCTACAAACTACCGCCAACCTCACCCCCTGCTTCCTACAGAAGCCTCTCCCCCTCCACGATGTGGAGCGGGGGAAAACGATACGCTGCGGGCTTTCAAGTCCCCTCTCCATTGTATGGAGAGGGGATTTAGGGGTGAGGTCGGTACTAGAAACCGCTTACGAATTATCCGGCAGCAAGCGCCGGAAGAATCCAGTGATTAAGCCGCCGAGTTTCGCGGCGGGTTGTGCCCCGTTGCCGACCGGCTGCGTCGAGACCGCCAACTCCATCTGCAAGCCGAGCCGCAGCAAGCCGACACTGGTGCTGTACGCCGGGTTGCGCAGCGCGTCCGCCATGCCGGTCAGCTTCTCCGGCTTGGCGATGCGCACCGGGCAGTCGAGCACTTCGGCGGCAACCTCACGGATGCCGGGAAGCTGAGCGCAGCCGCCGGTCAGGACGACCCCGGCGCGGAGCAAGCCATCGTAGCCAGAGCGCTTGATCTCCGCCTGCACGAATTCGAACAACTCGGTGACGCGCGCCTCGATCACCATCGCCAAGTCGCTGTGCTTGACTTCCATCGGCATCCCCTCGCCGAAGGGCTGGACGAGGAAAGTCTCCACTTGGCTGACCGCCGACTGCTGCGCGTTGCCATATTGCAGCTTGACCGCCTCGGCAACATCGAACGGAACGTGCATCCAGTGGGTGATGTCGTTGGTGATCAATTCGCCGCCGACCGACAGCACCGCCGAATACCAGACCGTCCCGTCAATGAAGACGGCGAGATCGGTCGTGCCACCGCCAATGTCGATCAGCACCGCGCCGCTTTCGCGCTCCTGCTCGGTCAGCACGATGTCACCCGACGCCAGCGGATTGAGGATGAAGCGATCCGGGAAGACGCCCGCCGACTGAATCGCCTGTTCCAAGTTCTGGATGCTGGTCGAGGACACGGTGATGATGTGAACGTCCACCTCGAGCCGGAAGCCGTGCATCCCAATCGGGCTGCGGATGCGGTCGTTGCCATCCAGCGAATACGTGCGCGGGATGACGTGCAGCACCTCGCGGTTGTGTGGGATGGCAATCGCCCGTGCCGCATCAATCGCTTTGTCGAGGTCTTCGGCACGCACGCCGCGATTGGTGATCAAGCCAATCGCGCCCCGGCTGGTTAGCGACGAGGTGTGATTGCCCGCGATGCTCACAAACGCCCGGCTGATGTCGTAACCGCTGCTCTTTTCCGCTTTATGCACCGACGCCGAAATCGCCGCGCTGAGCAGCGAAATATCGTTGACGATGCCTTTGCGCATCCCCTTATTCGGCTCGATGCCCAGCCCGACGACGAAAATCTCGTCCGGGCGCACCTCGCCGACGATGGTGCAAACTTTCGTCGTGCCTACGTCAATTCCAACGACCAGATCATTCATAGCGATAATCTAACGCCTTGTCAGCACAGTATAGTAGGGCGCATCGGGGTTCACGACGTTGATCTCGCGTAAGTTGATGCCCCGCGCCTGAAGATCGCTCACCATTGCATTGTAGACGAGGACTTTTTCCGGCATGTCGCCACCCGTGCCGAACCACGCTTCCCAGCCACGCGGATCATTGTAACCGAGACCCCGGTCCGTTTGGTAGCGTAAACCAGTCAAGTTGGGCAGCAGAGTCTGTAACTGCACCGCCCCGGTCACCACATCCTGCTCGACCGTCCCGCCGACCGGCGATGGATCCTCCGCCGTGATCGCCAACAAGCCGGGGCGATCCGCGCGCTGGCGCATCACCCGCCCCTGTAGGTCGATCCAGACCGCCGTCCCCGCCTGCTGCCAGACCAGCGCTGGCTCGCGCTCGGTGATCACGATCTGCACCATGTTGGGGGGCCAGCCGATCCGAACGTCGGCATCGGCGACCGTTGGCGAGCGCAGGATGTCCTGCCGTATCTGCACCGGGTCTACCCAAAAGATCTGCATCCCGGTGACGCTGGTCAGCGTGAAAATCTCGTCGCTCGACATCGTCTTCAGCCCACCCACCGCGATACTGTGGACGTAGAAGGCATCCGACGTGAAGAACAACCCCAACAACGCCAACATGCTCAGCACCAGCAAGCCGCTGATCAGCCGCCACGGGATCGTGAAACGCCCCCGCACCGCTTGCGGCACGGAAGCTCGCTCGACCTCTGGAGCCAGCCGACCACGCCAGATCGCCGGGGTGCGCGTCGAGCGCCGGGTTTCGCGGAGTTTTGATGTCATTCGGGTCGTCGCCTGATCAGTCCCACCTCAAACTGATCATAACACGATTGTGGCGAAAACGACCAATCCCACAAGATACCCACAGCTTAAGGGTTAAAATCCCGCACCGAGCAGCTCGACTTCGGTTTCGAGCCGCACGCCGGTCACTCGTTGAACCGCCGTCTGCACCTGCCGGATCAGCGAATAATAGTCGCGGGCGGTGGCGCTGCCGGTGTTGATGAAGAAATTGGCGTGAACCGGCGACACCTGCGCCCCACCGACCGAGTAGCCCTTCAGTCCGCAGGATTCGATCAAGCGTCCGGCGTAATCACCCGGCGGATTTTTGAAGATGCTGCCCAAGCTCGCGCCCGGCGGCTGGGATCGCTTGCGCGCAGCGATCAAGCCGCCCATCGTCGCCTCAATCGCCGCCGGGTCGCCGGCGCACAGCGCCAGCGTCACCAGCGTCACCAGAAAGCGCCGATCCGCCCGGCGCTTCAGGCTCGACGAACGGTACTCGTAGGCGAGGTCGTCCGCCGCCAAGAGCCGCGTGCCCGCCTCGGCATCGATCACGACGGCGCTGCGCAGACAGCCCGCCATGTCGCCGCCGTGCGCGCCCGCATTGTTGACCACCGCCCCGCCGACCGTCCCCGGCACGCTGACCGCCCACTCGAAGCCCGCCAAGCCGCGCGCGGCGCATTTGCGCGCCAATACCGTCAGCGACGTTCCGGCGCTGACGGTCACGTTGGTGTCGCTGAACGCCATTTTACTGACCCGGTTGACGACCACCAAGCCGCGCACGCCCTCGTCGCTGACCAGCACATTCGCGCCGCCGCCAATCACGCGAACGGGGACGTTTTCCGCCCACGCCGCACCGACAACGCTGATCAGCGCCTCGTTCAACTCGCGCGCGACGTAGAGCAGGTCAGCGGGTCCGCCGAGCCGCGCCGCCGTATACTTCGCCAGCGGTTCATTTTTGAGCAGTGGATAATCGTTGAGCATAGGCAAGGGAAAGATTTAACGCAAAGACGCAAAGGGAAAAGAAAGACGCAAAGGGAGGGGCGCAGCGTGCTGCGCCCCATATGGGATGCGCGGGCATTCGCCAGACGCTCGAAGCGTCCGGCTATGAAAATAAGCCGCCTGAAGGCGGCTGCAAAACGAGTTTCTTATCCTTTGAGCCTGCTTTAGCAGGCTTGATTTCGCGTAGCCGGATGCTTTGAGCATCCGGCGCAACTTTGCGTCTTTGCGCCGTGCGAAACGAAGTTTCGCCTGTGTCTTTGCGTTAGGCATTTGCTTTTCTTTTCAAGAACTCCACGCCGATTTGCGGCGCGTCGCCCGCACTCATGATCAGGATGGCGGCGGGCGCTTGCACCTCGGCGTCGAGCAGCGCGACCGCCGCGTCGAAGGTCACCACGAAGCGCGCGTCGGGATGATCCAGCGCCGCAGCGATTGCCGCGCCCGTGACGCCCTCTATCGGCGTCTCGCGCGCCGCGTAGATGTCGGTGATCAGGACATGATCGGCGTCGGCGAAGGCGTGCAGAAAATCGTCCCACAGCACCTGCGTCCGGCTGTAGGTGTGCGGCTGCCAGACCGCCCAGATCTCGCGATCAGGATAGCGACTCCGAGCCGCTTCCAGCGCTGCCCGAATCTTGAGCGGGTGATGGGCGTAGTCGTCGATCACCGCGACGCCGCCGACCTCGCCTTTCAATTCGAAGCGCCGTCCTGTCCCCTTGAAGCTCGCCAATGCCTGTATCGCCTCGGCGAAATTGACGCCGACGATCCCGGTCGCCAGAATCGCCGCCAGCGCGTTGAGCGCGTTATGGACACCCGGCACTTGCAGCCGCCCCTGCCCGACCAACCGCTCCCCTTTCCATACATCGAAGCGCAAGCCGGTTTCGTCACTGTAGGTCGTCCGGATCGCCCACTGCCCGCTCCGCAGCCCGTAAGAGATGGTCAGCGGCAAGCGATTCTGCAACTGCGCCGCGCCGGGCGTATCGACGTTGACGACCAGCGTGCCGCCCTCCGGCAGCAGATCGACGAACTGCTCGAACGAGCGCTGCAAATCCGCCGGGGTCGTGAAGAAATCGGGGTGATCCCACTCGATGTTGGTGATCACGGCGACGTTCGGGCGCAAGCCGAGGAACATGTTGTCGTACTCGTCCGCCTCGATCACGAAAGCATCGCCCGCGCCGACGGCAGCGTTCTGTCCGGTCGTGCTGAGCACGCCGCCGATGATGTAGGACGGATCGTTGCCCCGTTTCGATCAGGATGTGGGCGATCATAGCGCTGGTGGTCGTCTTGCCAGCGGTTCCGGCGACGGCGATCACCTGCTTGCCGGTCATCAAGTCCGCCATGATGTCGGATCGCTTGTAGACGGGGATTCCGGCAGCCCGCGCCGCTACGACCTCGACCTGATCCGGCTTGACCGCCGACGAGATGATCAGCGCATCCGCCCCGGCGACATTGGCGGCGTCGTGTCCAGCGTAGATGGTCGCGCCGTCACGGGCGAGCGCATCCATCAGCGCGTTGGGCGTGCGGTCGGAACCCGACACGCTGTAGCCCTGACCGAGCAGAATCCGCGCGATTGCGGAGAGTCCCGCCCCGCCGATGCCGACGAGGTGAATGTGTTGTTTGGGAGTGAGAGACATAGGGTTAAAAGTAAAAAGTTAAAAGTTAAAAGCTGCCGCGTGTGAGCCAACTTTTAACTTTTAACCTTTAACTGGGCACTTTCCACTAAATCAAAATCAGCACGAACACGAACAGGACGATCACCGCGACGGCGAGCAGATCGCCGTTGCCACCGGGTCCGCCGCCGAGCAGCACCAGCGGCAGAATGTTCTGCGTCTGGGCGCTGGGCGAACCGGCCGAGGGCGCGATGATGTAAGGCGCGAGCGGATACTCGTTGATGTCCATGAAGTACCAGATCGATCCCCAGATCAGGTAGCCGTTCAGGAAGCCGAGCAGCCCGCCGAGCACGCTGTTTTGCAGGGCGTCACGCCCTTCGCGGGCGCGCTCAAGGTCGGCACCCATCACCGAGCGCGTCTGGTAGGCGAAAAACACGATGGCGACGAAGATGCCGGTCTGCACCAGAAAGACTTGATCGCGGCTGACGTTGGCCAGCAGCGTCCCGCGCAGCAGCGTATCGAACTGGAACAGCGCGAACAAGCCGAGCACAATCCCGGCGGTGGCGACGATCTCCTTGTTCCAGCCGCGCAAGAAGCCGATCAGTCCAAAGAAGGTCGCCATCATCACCAGAATGGCTGACAATTCCATCATAGCGTGTCCCCCAATCGGGCATTTCCCGCGAGGCTGAGGAGTTCTCGCGCCACGTTGCCCGCGCCGTCCGGCTGCGCCAGCGCCGCCGCATTCGCCCGCAGCCGCGCCAAGCGCTCCGGGTCGGCAAACAGATCGTGCAGAGTTGGCAGCAGTTCGTCAGCCATCATTTCATCGCGCAGCAGCAGCGCCGCGCCGCGCTCAACTAAATAATCGGCGTTGACCTTCTGGTAACGCCACGCATACGGATAGGGCACCAGCACCCCCGCCAGCCCGAACAGCGGCAGTTCGCCTAACGCGCTCGCTCCGGAGCGGCACACCGCCAGATCAGCGCTCGCCAGCGCCAGCGCCATGTCTTCATGTAGATACGGATAAACGTGATAATCGTCGCATCCGTCTACCTCCTGGCACACTTCCGCCCGCCGCGCCGTGATCGCCTCGCAGTCGAGCGTCCCGGTCACGTGGATGATCTGGACGCCGTGCGCCAGCAGCTCCGGCACGATCTCGACCACCGCGTTGTTGATGCTGCGCGCGCCCCGACTGCCGCCGAAGACCAGCAGCGTCTGCTTCGCCGGATCAAGCTCGAAATGCGCGATCCCGGCGTCGCGCGTCGCCTTGAGCATCGACGCGCGCACCGGATAGCCGGTCACGACCGTCTGCCCGGCGCGAAAGAAGGGCGCGGATTCCGGCGTGGTGGTGGCGACACGCGTCACGAACGGGCGCAGCGCCTTGATCGCCAAGCCCGGCTCGATGTCCGGCAGGTAAATCAGGCTGGGCACGCGCAGCAGCCAACCCGCGAAAGCGACGGGCCAGCCGACCCAACCGCCAGTCAGCAGCAGCGCCTTCGGTCGGTGCTTCAAGACGATTAAGATCGCTTGAAGCGTCCCGACGATGAGCTTAACGACACTTAGCGCCGCGCGCAACACGCCGACGCCGTGCAGCGGACCGGCGTAGACCTGCGCATAATGATCAAATTTCAGATTCGCCTCGTCGAGCAGGGGGCGCTCGAACCCGCCGACGCTGCCGACAAAGGTCAGTTCAACGTCGGGACGCCGAGCGATCAGCGCTTCGGCGACCGCTATTGCTGGATAAACGTGTCCACCGGTTCCCCCAGCCGCGATCATCATGCGCACCGACGCTTCTCCCTTCCGGTGAGTTTTCAATCGCCGTCACGCGGGCGACGCTGAGCAAAAGTCCCGCGCCCGCCATCAGCGTGATCAGCGAAGACCCGCCGTAGCTGATGAAGGGCAGCGCCACGCCGGTCGTCGGGATCAGGTTGATCATGACGGCGATGTTCATCATCGCTTTGGTGATGATCCAGAGCGTCACGCCCGACGCCAGCAGCGACCCGAACGGATCTTTCGCCCGCCGCGCGATCTGCAAGCCGCGAATGACGAGCAATACGAAGAGCATGATCACGAACATCGCGCCGATGAAGCCCAGTTCCTCGCCGATGACCGCGAAAATACTGTCGGTGTGCGGCGTCGGCAGGAAGCCGAATTTCTGCTTGCCCTGCCCCAAGCCGACGCCCCTCCAGCCGCCGTTCAGGAAGGCGATCATCGCCTGCCGCGCCTGATAGGTCGCTTGGGTGAAGTCGGTCAAACCGGCGACGAACGAGCCGAAACGGTCTTGCGCGTAACTCAGGTTCTCGGTGATGACGTAGCCGCTGATCCCCATCAAGCCGATCACCGCCGTCAGATGCAAGATATTCGCTCCGGCGAGGAAGAACATCGTCCCGGCGACGATGAAGATCGTCACCGTCGTCGTCAGGTCGGGCTGCAGCGCCACCAGCCCGCCGATCACGCCGATCAAGATTGTGAAGGGCAGCAGCCCGTTGACGATGCTGTCCACTTTGGTGTTGTTCGAGCTCAGCCACGCCGCCATGTAGATGACGACCGCCAATTCCGCCAGTTCGCCGGGCTGGTACGAGCCGCCCAGGAAGGCACGCCGCGCGCCGAAGGTCTCATCGCTGAAGAGCAGCACCGCGATCAGGCTGGCGACGGTCAGCAGCATCAGCACGATGACGAATTTCTTCCAGACCCGGTAGTTGATCAACGTCAGCAGCACGAAGAAGACGCCGCCAATCGCCATATTGCGGACGTGCTGCATGAAGATGTAGGTATCGCTGCCGTAAGTCTGCGCGCTCCAGTCGAAGGTCGTGCTGTAGATCATCAGGCTGCCGATTGCCAGCAGCAGCCCCAGAATGACCAGCATCGGCAGGTCGATGGTGGAGAGCAGCGTGCGGTGACGCTCGACCGGGCGCGCCGGATCCGCCACTTGATCGCTCGGCTTGAAAATGCGCGTCTCTGCCTGACGGTGGCGCTTGCACCGGGAGATCAACGTCCGCATCGGTAAATTGCGGGATCGAATCCGCCATCACTGCCCTTTCCGATAAAGTCGAAAGTGATTAGTTATTGGTTTTTAGTTCTTAGTAAATAACAAGTTCTGCCACGCAGCTATGCCGCAGAGGGCTTAAAGCTAACCACTAAAAACTAAGAACTAAAAACTGTAGTCGTTCTCATTCTAGCCCCTTACAGCGCTTGCACAAGCTTACGAAAATGTTCGCCGCGCGCGTCGAAATCCTTGTAAGCGTCGTAGCTCGTGCCGCCGGGCGAGAGCAGCACCACGTCGCCGGGCTGCGCCAGCTTCGCCGCCGCCGCGACCGCCTCGTCGAGCGTCTTGACGCAGCGTCACCGGGTCTTCGCTGCCGCACAGCAGCTTGACCAGCTCGACGATCCCCTCGCCGAACTCGCCAAAGGCGACGATCTGGCGGGTCTTGGTCAGCGCCAGCGAGAGCATCGTCTCCCACGGCAGTTTTTTGTCGCGCCCGCCGAGCAGCAGCACCAGCGGCTCGTCATAGGAGTTCAGCGCCGCCAAGCACCCGCTCCGGCGCGGTGGCGATGCTGTCGTTGACGTAGGTCACGTCGTTGACGACGCGCACGGTTTCCAGCCGGTGCGCCACGCCGCGAAATTCGCGGATCGCCTCCGCCATGACTGCCGGATCGACGCCCGCCGCCCCCGTGATCGCGCAGGCTGCCAGCACGTTGAGGACGTTATGATCGCCGCGCAGGTGAATCTCGCCGCGCTCGCAGACGACGTGCGGCTCGCCGTCCGGGCTGGCGTCTCCGGCGACGATCAGGCGCTCGCCCGCCAGAAACGCGCCGTCGCCGACCATCTCGCGCGCGCTGAACCAGACCACGTCGCCCGGCGCGATCTGCTCCAGCGCGCGGCTGATCAGCGTCGTCGCGCCCCAGCACCGCCACGTCGCGCGGCTTCTGGTAGAGCAGGATGTGCGCTTTCGCCTGCGCGTAGGCTTCCATCGTCCCGTGCCGGTCGAGGTGATTGGGCGTGATGTTCAGCACCGCGCCGACGTTCGGGCTGACGGTCATCAGTTCCAGTTGAAAGCTGGACAGTTCCATGACGACGCGGTCGTTGGGGTTGATGATCGGCAGCACGTTGAGCAGCACGTCGCCGATGTTGCCGCCGACCCACGTCCGATGTCCCGCCTGCTTGAAGATTTCGCCGACCAGCGTGGTCGTGGTCGTCTTGCCCGCGCTCCCGGTGATGCCGATCACCGGCGCGGGGCAGCGCTCCATGAACAACTGGGCGTCGTTGGTCAGCGGCACGCCGTAGCGCATGCGCCAATTGCAAGATCGGCAGGTCGAGCGGCACGCCGCCGGACACGCAGATCAAATCCGCGCCTTCGAGCAGCACTTCGGGATGCCCGCCGAGGACGAACTCGACGCCGTTATACTCCGCCGGGTTCAGGTGCAGTTCTTTGGCGGATCTTGCCGTCGTTGACGACGACGCGCGCGCCAATCGTCGGCAGCCAGCGCGCCAGCGCCCTGCCCTGCCGCGCAAAGCCGATCACAACCACTGTTTTTCCGTAAAGTGGATCAGTCATACAAACCCTCAGCTTTTGGCAGTTAGCGATTAGTTTTTAGTTTTTAGTTAAACAGCTAACGACTAATCGCTTCTAGTATAGCAGCGCCAGCGCCACGCCGATCATGGCGGTGAGCAGCCCGACCAGCCAGAAACGCTGGACGATCTGCGTCTCGCTCCAGCCAACTTTCTCAAAATGATGATGCAGCGGCGCCATCTGAAACAAGCGCTTGCCCTTTGGTCGCCTTGAAATAGCCGACCTGCAAAATCACGCTGAACAATTCCGCCATCGGCACAATGGCGATGATCGGCAGCAGCAGCCACTGCCCGGTCATGATGGCGACCGTGCCGAGCGTCGCGCCCAGCGCGATCGAGCCGATGTCGCCCATGAACATCTGCGCCGGGTGCGCGTTGAACCACAGGAAGGCGAAACACGCCCCGACGATGATGAAGCACAACTGCACCAGAAAGATTTGCCCCTGCAAGTAGGCGATAACGCCATAAGCGGCGAAGGCGCTCGCGCTGATGATCCCCGACAGCCCGTCCAGCCCGTCGGTGAAGTTGACGGCGTTGGACATGCCGACGATGCAGATCACCATGATCGGGATGAAGATGATCGGCGAGATCGGGATCACGACGTTGAGCAGCGGCAGCACCAGTTCGTTGGCGAACTGGAAGCCGCCATCGCGCGAGTAGAGCGAAAACCCGACCGCCGCAATCGTGGCAAGGATGATTTGCAGCAGCATCTTGACGCGCCCGGTCAGCCCTTCGCCGTGCCGCGCTTCACCGCGCGCCCGCCGGAAGCCTTCCCAGTCGTCAACCGCGCCGAGCGCAGCAAAACTGACCAGCACGAACAGCGGCAGCAGAATACTGGTGCCGGTCAGGACGTTGGCGCTGGGGCGGATGATGCTGGCGATGTTCAGCGCCAGCGTGATGATCATGACCGGCAGCACAATCAAGATGCCGCCCATCGTCGGCGTTCCAGCTTTTTTCTGTGCACTCAATCGTCAGTTCGATGCGAATCTGCTTGCCCGCCTTGAGGCGGCGCAGAATCTCGACCAGCGGACCGCCCCAGATCACGCCGAGGATGAACGCAACCGCGCCGACGGTCAGCGCTAACGGAATCCCGGTGCCATAAATGCTCCTACCTGCGAATGTGATTGACAGCGCCGCCCTGCGCGCTCAGCTGCGTGGCGCACGTCGTCAGTCGGGATTTCCAACGCCAGCACCAGCCGCTCCGCCAGCTTTTGGAAGGCGGGCGCGGCCGTCTGCGATCCCCAGTAATCCGTCGGGCGATCCAGCTTGATCAGCACGATCACCTGTGGATCGTCGGCGGGGAAGAAGCCGATGAACGAGGCAATCGACGTGCCCTGCTCGTAGCCAATCGGCGTGGGGATTTGCGCCGTGCCGGTCTTTCCGGCGATGCTGTAACCCGGCACCGACGCCTTGCCGTCGAGTCCGTCGTTGACGACCGAGACCATCATCTGCGTGACTTCGCGCGCCGTCTCCGCCGAAATCGGACGACCGAGATTCGCCGGACGCGCCTCGATCACCTGATCGCCGTCGATCACCTGATGGATCACGCGCGGCTGCATCATCAAGCCGCCGTTGGCGACCGCGCCGACTGCCGCGACCATCTGAAGCGGCGTCACGGCGACACCCTGCCCGAAAGCGTTCGTCGCCCAACTGGCTCTCGCTCCAATTTTCGTCGCCGGGCGTGTACATCGTGCCCGCCTGCTCGCCTTCGAGGTCGATGCCGGTCGCTCGACCGATGCCGAATTTGTCCATCATCGTGTAGAAATCGGTCGGACCCATCTTCGTGCTGATGGTCGCCATGCCCACGTTGAGCAACTCGACCAGCGCCTGCGTCGCCGTCGTATAGCCGTGCGCCGCGCGATCCCAGTTGTAGATCGGCACGCCGCCTACGTCGAGTTCGCCGGTGTCGTTGTAGCCCCAGTCGGGCGTAATGGTGCCCATTTCCAGCGCCGACGCCATCGTCAGCACCTTGAAGATCGATCCCGGCTCGAACTGGTCGGCGATGGCGGCGTCGGCGTACAGCGATTCGTCGGTGATGCTGGCGTAGTCGTTCGGGTCGTAGGAGGGATAATTCGCCATCGCCAGAATGTCGCCGTTGCGCGGATTCATGACGATGATCGATCCGCCGGTCGCTTCGTAGGTGTTGATGTCGTCCAGCAGTTCGCTTTCGGCGATGTACTGCACGTCGCGGTCAATCGTCAGCACGATGTCGCGCCCGCGATCCTGCTGCCAATCGACAATCGGCACGTCGAACGGGATCGTGCTCTCGCTGCCGATCCGTACACCTTGCCCGCCAGTTGATCGTTGTAATGCCCCTCGACGCCGTAATAGCCGCGCAGGTCGCCGCCGACGAAGCCGAGAATCTGCGCCGCGACCGGTCCCTGCGGATAGCTGCGTCGTGGCACCGTGTCCATCCGCACTTCCGGCAGGTCGAGCTGGCGCACCTTCTGGGCGAGGTCGGCGCTGACTTTGGGTGCGACCAGAACCCACAAGTCATCGCCGGTCAGCTTATCGTAGAGATCCAGCTCATCGACGCCCAGAATCGACGAAAGCTGAGTCGCCGTGCGCCGTGCGTCGGAGACGAGACTCGGACTCACGCCGATGCGATATTCCAGCGTGTTGACCGCCAGCGCTTCGCCGTGCCGGTCATAGATGTTGCCGCGCGCGGCGGCGAGGCTGAGCGTCCGCGTATAGCCGCTGTCGCGCAGGTTGGTCAGGTAAGCGTCCACGTTCGGGTCGAGCGGGAACTGGAACGAGAGCAAGCGCAGCAGCAGGATCAGGCTGGCGAACACCAGCGCGACGACCACGACCGGCAGTCGCCGCCGAAATAGCTCTTGCTGCGGATAGACCTGCTGCATCACTGTCCCTCCTGCGTCGTGAAGCCTTCGACCTGCCGCCGGAGCGCGTCCCACTGCTGCTGTAACCAACCGCTGAACAACTCGTCGTAAACCGGGACGGGCGCGCTTTGGTCTCTAGCGGGATGACCGAAGTCTGTCGGTCAGGGTCGTAGCCATCGACCACCAGATATTCGATGTCCGCCGCGCCCGCCGGGTGAAAATTGAGTTCTTCCGCCCGCTGCTGCAAGCGCGGCATACTCTGCAAGCTGGCGATGTCGGCTTTAATCTGTTCGTTCTGCTGCTCAAGATCGTCGCGCTCGGAGATCAAGTCCTCAAGCTGGCGCCCCAGCGCCGTCGCCGAAGACGACTGCGACAGGTACAGCGCGCCAATGATGATCAGGACGAAGATGCCCAGCGTCGCCAACGCCAGCGCCTGCCGCTGCGGACGCCAGCGCGACCGATCCAGCGTATGCTCGATCCAACTCATGACGCCAACTTCTCCACGACTCTCAGCTTGGCGCTGCGGCTGCGCGCATTTTGGGCGATCTCGACGTCGTCCGCCGTGATCGGCTTGCGGTTGATCAGCCGCACGCTGGCGTGATGCCCGCAGCTACAAATCGGCATCTTGGGCGGGCAGATACAGTCGGTGCTCGCCAAGCGAAACGCATCTTTGACGATCCGGTCTTCGAGGCTGTGAAAACTGATCACGGCGAGCCGTCCGCCGGGGCGCAGCAGTTCAATCGCGCGCGGCAGCGTATCGGCGACGACGCTTAGCTCGTCGTTGACGGCGATCCGCAGCGCCTGAAAGACGCGCGTCGCCGGGTGAATTTTCTGATCGTAACGGGGGTGGCTCGCCCGCCGGATGCTTTCGGCAAGCTCCTGCGTGGTCGTAAAAGGGCGCTCGCGCACGACGACGCGCGCAAGGCGGCGGCTGTCGCGCTCCTCGCCATATTGGAAGAACAGGTCGGCGAGTTCGCGCTCGTCGAGCGTGTTCACGAGATCGGCAGCAGTCGGTCGGCTGCCACCGGGATCGAAACGCATATCGAGCGGTCCCTCAGTCCGAAAAGCGAAACCGCGTTCGGGCGTATCCAACTGCATCGACGACACGCCGAGGTCGAGCAGGATCGCATCGACGCCGTTCCAGCCGATCAGATGGGCTTGTTCGGTCATTTGGGTGTAGCTGGCGTGGACGAGATGGGCGCGCTCGCCGTAGGGCTGGAGCGCCACCCGCGCCAGTTCCAGCGCCATCGAGTCGCAGTCCAAGCCGAGCACCTCGCGAACGCCTTTTTCGAGCAGCGCCGCGCTGTGCCCACCTGCGCCCAGCGTCCCGTCAATCAGGCGCTCGACAGCGTGATCGGGCGGGAGGAGATGGTCAAGCACCGCGTCGAGCAAAACCGGGATGTGCATCGTAATCACATCAAACAAAAAAACGACTGAGGAAGGGGCGCGTTTAGCTTAAAGCTTATCCAATTCGGGTACATATTCATCTTCATATTTCTCGATCAACACGCCGATGATTTCCATCAATGAAGCGAATGGATGGGTTTCATCCTCGCCAACCTGATCAATCAGTTGGTCGAGGACGCCGACCAAACGCTCGTATTCCCTGTTATCGTGCGGGACATAGAGGATTTTGGCAACCGATTGCCACGCTTGTTCAGCCTGAACGATGGTTTGATCGGTCATCTTCTACGCCTTCCACGTACCTTCATCATACTCCACATGAGTCAAGACAGCACGAATATAAACTTTCTGGCGGTTGTAGTGAATAGCAGCGATCAACCGGGCTTTGTTGCCGCCGATATTGAAAACCGTTAACTTGCCCACTTGATCGGCATTCGGAAATATCACCCGCAGTTCGGCGAAGGTTCGAAATTCCGCTGACCTCATCAAGTGATACCAATGTTGCAAACCGGACGTGGTATCAGGATGTACAACGGCGAAGTCGTTCAGACGCTTGCGGGTAATGATGTGCATCGTTTTGTCTTCACGCGGATGCCCGTATATGGTGTTTATGAGCGTCGCCGGAACTTGTTCAAACGAGATTATAGCACAGTATCCCGCCGCAAATCCCACCGGGAGGATGAGTAAACTGTCCTTGAAAATCGAGGGTTGAGTTGTAACCTACGGTCGCTCGAGGCGGAATACCCTACTCGCTGACCAGCGGCAGCGAGACCGTGACCTGCGTTCCCTTGGCGACGATCGAAAGAATTTCCAGCGTGCCGCCGTGCGCTTCGATGATGCCTTCCGCCAGCGCCAAGCCCATCCCCATGCCCTGCTGCTCGGTCGTCTCGCGGTCAAGCTGGCTGAAGCCTTCGAGCGCTTCTTCTAGGCGGCGTTCGGGAATGCCGGGACCCTCGTCTACGATGCTAATCCGCACCTGCGCCCCGGACTGCCACTGCGTGACGTTCACCTCACTGTCGGCAGGCGAGAACTTGACCGCGTTAGCGATCAACTCCGCCAGCGCCTGCTTCAGCGCCGGAGGGTTCGAGAGGACGACGGCATCCCGGTCACGGTCATGCAGCTTGACGGACACGCCGGGCTGCTGCTGATAGGCGAAGCGCCGCGCCAGATTGTTGGCGGCGACCAGCATTTCCCACATGCGCGTCGGCATCCCGTCTTGGATGATCGTGTCCCGGCTGAGCATTCCCGCCTCAAGCTGGGTGATGAAAACCAACTGCTCGACGCGGTGGCTCAAGCGCTTGCTGCCCGCGCTGATGGTGTCCAGCAGTTCTTGGAGTTCGCCTTGCGATAGCTGCCCAAGCTGGCGCGAGATCACGTCGATCACTGTGTTGATCGAGATCAACGGGGTTCTCAGTTCGTGGGTGACCATGCGCGTAAGCTGGCGCTTCACGTTGTCGAGCTTCTGCTCGGAATGCACGGCGATCTGGCTCTGCCGCCGCAGCCGCGTATTGATCGCCGAGAGCAGCTCCGCCGACGTGAACGGCTTGGTCAAGTAATCGTCAGCGCCGAGTTCCATCCCCTGTCGCATCGATTCACGGTCGGCTTTAGCCGTCAGGAAGATGAACGGCGTGTTGGCAGTATCCGGATTGTTGCGAATCTGCTCAAGGACTTCATAGCCGTTCAGATCCGGCATCATGATGTCGCAGATGATCAAGTCGGGCGCATAATCACGCAGGAGAGACAGTCCCTCTTTGCCACTACCAGCGCTCTGTACCTCAAAATCGGTATATTGGAGCAGTTCCGTGATATCTTCGAGAAGGTAACGCTCATCTTCGATCACCAGAACTTTAGTCATATCGATGGAATCCCGCTGCATTAACAAAAACTTGCTTTAGCAATAAGTTTAACTCACAACTCAACACTATAGCTGTGAAATATTCCTGAAAAACACACAAATTGCTCATATTTTCTAGCATAGCTTAGGAAGCAGCGGAATCGCGTAAAGAAAGCGAAGCGCCTTCTATGTTAGCCGCACCGTCTGCGGCGGGAATCAAAACCGGGCGAGCAGAGTCTCGCCCGGTTGCAGCAGCAGCGACTTCTGCACCGCTACAGCATCTCTTTGATGATGGCGGCAAGGTTCGGATTAATGCCCGGTACGGCGGCGAGTTCGTCGGCGCTGGCAGCGCGGATCGCGTCAATCGAGTTGCCGAAGGCTTTAAGCAGCGCCTTGCGCTTGGCGGGACCGACGCCCGGAACCGCCTCAAGCTGGCTGACCATCCCAATTTTGTTACGGCGCGCGCGGTGACTGGTGATCGCGAAGCGATGTGCCTCGTCGCGGACGCGCTGGACGAGGTAGAGCGCGTCGCTGCGGCGCGGCAAAATCACCGGGGCGGGATCGCCGGGAAGATACAGTTCCTCGAACTGCTTCGCCAGCGAGACGACCGGCACTTTGCCGAACAGGTCGAACTCCTTGAGCACCTCGACGGCGATGCCCAACTGCCCCTTGCCCCCGTCCACCATCAGCAGATCGGGCAGCAAGCGCCACGTCTCGTCGCGGTCTTCCTTGCCCGGCATCGGCGGCGTGGGATCGTCATGCGCCTGCCGCCAGCGATTGAAGCGCCGCGTCAGCGCCTCGCGCATCGACTGGTAATCGTCCGATCCCTTGTGGCTGACGGTGCGGATATTGAAGCGGCGGTACTCGGCTTTCTTGGGCACGCCCATCACGAACATCACCCGGCTGGCGACGATTGCCGTCCCCTGCGTCGTGCTGATGTCGTAGCATTCGATGCGGTTGGGCAGCGTCGGCAGGTTGAGCGCTGCCTTAAGCTGACCCAAGTCCCGCCTCCTGCTTGAGCGTGTCGGCTTCCCACTGGGCGCGCAGCATGTGCAGCGTTTCCTCGGCGTTCTCCTTGGCGATGTCGATCAGGTGGCGCTTGTCGCCGCGCTGAGGCACGGTGATGGTCACGCGTTTACCAGCGCGCCGGTCGCGCAGCCAGCGCTCGATGATCCGCGCCTCCTCGACGTTCTGCGGCAGCACGATCTCCGGCGGCACTTCGGCGCTGTCGCCATAGAAACGCTTGAGAAATTCGCCCAGGACTTCTTCGTCGTTCTCATCATCGGTGCCACTCAGCGAGCGCGAGTCGCTGCCGATCAGCTTGCCGTTGCGAATGAACAGGATTTGCACGACCGCGTCGCCGTCGTCGCGCGCCAGCGCCACGATGTCTTGATCCGCCAAGCCGGGGCTGACCGCTTTGTGCTCGCGCGTGATGTACTCGATGGCTTTCAGTTGATCGCGCAGAGCGGCGGCGCGCTCGAAGTCGAGGTTTTCGGCGGCGGCTGTTCATCTCACTGGTGAGCCGGTCGGTCACGCCTTCGGATTTACCGCTGAGGGTATCCATCAACTCCTGAATCATGGCGCGATACTGCGCCTGATTGACCGCGCCAATGCAGGGCGCGTTGCACAGCTTGATGTCATAAAACAGGCACGGGCGCGAATCATTCCCGGTGATCACGCGGTCGCAGGTCAGGTATGGGAAAGCTTTACGGAGCGTTTGCAGGGTATTCTGCACCGCCCACATCGCCACGTAGGGACCGAAATAGCGGCTGCCGTCGTTAACCATCCGCCGCGTCGTCTCGACTTTCGGGAACGGGTCTTGCCACGAGACGCGGATGTAAGGGTACTTCTTATCGTCTTTGAGGCTGATGTTGTAATGCGGACGGTAGCGCTTGATCAGCGTCTCTTCGAGGATCAGCGCCTTGATCTCGTTCTGCTCGACGATGAAGTCGATATCGCGGATGTTCTCGCGCAGCTTCATCGTTTTGAGACTGCTCTCGGCGCTGGAATTGAAGTAGCTCCGCACGCGATTCCGCAGCCGCTTCGCCTTGCCGACGTAGATGATCTTGCCGTGCTCGTCCTTCATCAGGTAGACGCCCGGCTTCATCGGCAGGTTTTTGAGGATCGTCTGAATGTGCTCAGAAGGTGTGAAAGTCATTTTGCCGTTGCATGAGTTGTTAGCTGAATATGGTTCTATTGTAGCAGAAGATCATTGAGGATGAATATCTCAAACTTGCTGCACAAAAACCCGTTTCATGCTAATATGGAATTAACCTTACTGGTGGTGCACAAAGCGTAATATAAATGAAGCGGATTAGCGCGATTGGCGGAGCATTGCTTGTTGTTTTGGCGTTGATATTCGCTTTTTAGGTTGTTCCTATAAGGGGAGATGGTTTCAGCAAGTGGGGGTGATCCCTACCGATAGTCCGACAATGATTCCGACGTCTCCGCCCGCCCCAACATTACACATCGCTTTACTGGCAACTATTCCCAATTACACCTCTAAGCCAAGCGCAACACCAACTTCCCCTCCCCAATCGACAGACATACCAACTAAAACTTTCACCCCAGTGCCGCCAACAGAAACATTCTCAGCAACGCCAGTTTCGATCAACACGCCGACGGTGGCATTTACTTCACGGTAAATAATGCGAGGCTTCGCCAGTGACAGGGAAATATCAACTAACTGTGGTAACGTCTACTAAATCTCACAGCGGTTCAGAAAGGTCATCTATGCATCTTTATGACATTCAACTGATCTACGATTACAACGACTGGGTGAACGACTTATTCTGGGCAAAATTGAGATGATTACGCCGTAGCAGTTCACCGCGTCGACGACACTCTGCTGGGGAAGCTTGCGAGACACGCTCGTCCAGATGCTCGATACGGATAAAGCGGCGTATTGCCCAAGAACAACGCGAATTCGGGATATCACCAACGAATTTCAGCGTCAAACGATGCCGATAATGCGCATAACGTTAACGTAGCCTTGACGAAATGTTGCCTTCCGCCTGCGGTGACACCAAATCTAATTGACAGGTCGCGCGGCAAATGTGATAAGGTGAGCAAACCGTTATTGCATCGGAATAAACGTCATGCGAAAACTGTTGTTGCTTACAGTGATTCTTTTGCTTGCCTTGCAGCCAACTTCCGCCCAAGAATTACTCCAACTTGACGAGCTTACCAGCGGCGAACTCACGACCGCAGCGCCGACCGCCGCCTATTTCGTCGCCCTAAAAACCGGGCAAGCGCTCCACCTACAGGTGGTGGGAGCCTCCGCCGGGGTCATCCCGCAGGCGACGCTGAACACCGCAACCGGCGCGCTGGTTCAGTCGTTCCCCAATCTGGACAGCAGCCCGAACCTCGAAGCCGATTTCACTGCCACTGCCGCCGGAATCTTCCGGTTGGACGTTTCCAGCCAGAACGGGGGTACCGGCAGTTTCGTCCTGCTCTTACAAGAGATCACGCCGCCGGAGCCAGACGCGACGCTCTCGCTGGACGAACCGACCTTAGGCACACTTCAACCTAACGCGACCGTCATCTACGCGCTGAACGGCAACCCGTCATCGCGACTGATCCTGAGCGTCACCACGACCGATCCGCAAGCCAGCCTCGACGCGCAACTGCTGAGCGCCACCGGCGCGGTCGTCGCCTCGTTTGAGACGCAGGCGGACGGCGGCAGCCAACTGATCATCCCGGCTCGAAACACCAGCTATCAACTCAAGCTGGACAACCCCCAGCCAACCGCCGTCGATTACGAGATCACGCTGACAGCGCTCGACGGTCTGGTCAGCACGCCAGAACCGCCGACCAGCGCTCCACCAACCAGTGCAGCGTCGCCTCTGCCAACTCAGCCATTTGACTGCACGGTCACGCCGCTCAATATCGCCGTCAACGTCCGGCGCGGACCGTCGACGCGGTTCGAGTCGTTTATGTCGCTGCAACCCGGCACCACCATGACCGCCATCGCCCGCAACTCTGAGGGCGATTGGTATCAGGTGCAGGCGACCAACCAGAGCTTCGGCTGGGTCGCCGCGAGTGTGGTCACAGCGACCGGACCCTGCACCAGCTTAGGATCAGTCTTCGTGGCGACGCCGACGCTGCCACCCATGACCTACACGCCGATCCCGGCATCAACCAACGCAGGCGCGCTGCGCTGCGCGCCCTACAACTGGTATGAAGAAGTCGACAACGGCGCCTATATGACGATCGCGCTCCCAGCAGCTAACGTGGACACCGTCATCAGCTACCGGGATGGCTACCACACCCAGTACGTTTTCCCGACCTGCCGCGCGATGCTCTGGACGTCGCTGACGTTCACCTGTGTGTCGAGTAGTCGTGGTGAGCCGTATTGGTCGATCAGCCAATTTGCCAACTTTGACTGGAACGCGACCTGCGGCTCGAACACCAATACCAATCAGAGCGGATTGTCCTTCGGGGTGAAGTAATTTGAGGCAATACTTGAAGGGGCGCGGCGTGCCGTGCCCCTTCTTTCCATCTTGCGCTTGCTCAAGCCAAGTCTTCGGCTAAATCCGTCCACTGCGTCATCAAGTCGTTCATGATCGTCTGCTCCTCGGCGTAGCGCTGCCCCAGTTCCTCGACCGTGCCGACTTTCTGCGCCGCGCTCGCCCGCGTGATCAGGTGGTCGAGTTCCTTCAGCGAGCTTTCGACGCTGTGGATCTGCGCTTCCAGCTTCTTGAGGGCGTCGCTTTTGGGCTTGGACAGCTTAGGTTTTGCCGCCGCGACGGTATGCACCTCGACCGGCACGGCTTTGGCAGCGGCGCGCGCGACTTTGCGCTGTTCGCGTTCCAGATCCCGCGCGGCGGCGAATTCCTGATAGTTTCCCTTGAAGACCCGCAGCGCTTCGTCCTCGACGCTCCAAATCTGCGTCGCCAAGCGGTCGATCAGGTAGCGGTCGTGCGAGACCAGCAGGATCGTCCCCTCGAACTGCTCCAGCACATCCTGCAAAATCTCCTGCGCCGGGAGGTCGAGGTGATTGGTCGGCTCGTCCAGCAGCAGCAAGATTCGCGCCGTCGAGCGCCAGTATCGCCAGCGCGAGCTTAGCCCGCTCGCCGCCGCTGAGCATGTTGACCTTCTTGTACACGTCGTCGGCGCGAAACAGATACTGCGCCAAGTGACCGCGTGCCTCGCTCAATGGCATCGGCTTGTGCCGCAGCAGTTCGTCGAGCACGGTGTTCTCCGGCTGGAGATCGTCGTGCGCTTGCGCGAAGTAGCCGACCTTCAACCCCGCGCCCAGCGTGATCCGCCCGCCAAGTGGTTCGATTTCGCCCAGCAGCGTCTTGAGCAGCGTCGTTTTGCCGGTGCCGTTATCGCCCAGCACCGCCGCGCATTCCTGCCGCGTCAGCACGATGTCGTCGGCGTCGAACAGTGGTGTATCAGGATAGCCGATCTGCAAATTGCGCGTCCGCAGCACGATCTCGCCGCTGCGATAGGTCGCCCGCAGCCGCAAGCTGAGCTTGGGGGGGCGCGCGTTCGGCGCAGGAATCGCCTTGAGCGCGGCTTCGGCTTCCGTGACGGTGTAGGGGCGCACGCTGCCGATTCCGGTGGCTGACCACTTCTTATTTTGCTGGTAGCCGCTCAGCCCCAGCACCTCGATTGCTGCCAGATCGCGGCTCAGGCGGCGCAGTCGTCCCATCGCTTGCGGGCTGGTCGAGGCGCGGGCGATGTTGCGCTTGATGTAGTCGAGTTCGCCGTAAAGCCGTTCCATCTCCTGCTCGTAGACGATCCCGGCACGCTCACGGCGCTCGCGACGCTGGCGCATATAGGCACTGTAGTTGCCGCGAAAGGTCTCGATCCCGGCGCGGCTGAGTTCCCAGATCGTATCGGCGACCGCGTCGAGGAAGTAGCGGTCATGGCTGACGATCAGCAGCGCGCCGTCCCACTGGCGCAGCGTCCGCTCCAGCCACTCGACCGCGCCGATGTCCAGATGATTAGTCGGCTCGTCCAGCACCAGCAGGTCGGGGCGCGAGAGCAGCAGCCGCGCCAGCAGCGCCCGCGTCTTCTGACCGCCGCTCAGGTGCATCAGCGGCGTGCTGTACTCCGCCGCGCTGAAGCCGAGTCCTTCGAGCGTCGATTTGGTGCGGACTTCGTAATCGTAGCCGCCCATTGCCTCGAACTGCTCGCGGACAGCGCCGTATTCCTCGAAAACCGCCTCAAGCGATCCGGTTCAGTTTCGCTCGCCATCCGTGACTCAAGCTCGGCAAGCTGAATTTCCTGATCGCGCACGCCCGCGAAGACCGACATCATCTCTTCCCAGACCGTGTTGGTCGCTTCGTAGAATGCCGCCATCGCTTCCTGCCGCAGATAGCCGAGCCGCAGCCCGTCGCGCATCTGCACGCGACCTTCCGCCGCGTGCTCCAACCCGCACAAGATCAGCAGCAGCGAGGTCTTGCCGATGCCGTTGGGACCGACCAGCCCGATTTTCGCGCCCGCTTCAATGCTCACGTCCACGTTCAAAAACAGGTCGAACGCGCCGAAGGATTGTCCAAGTTTGTGTGTGCTCAAAATTGCCATGATGCTTACTTACCTTTTATGCGCCGGGATCAAACAACAAAAAAGCCGCACAGCACACCTATGCGGCTTCGGGGCAAACAAGTTTGCCTTGGAGTTTCGTGTCATCTGTGAAGTTGCAATACTAAACCAGATGCGGCACAGGTGTACAGCACATAATGACGAACCAAACGAGGGTTCGCCTAACTATGAGCCACCACAACCGTGCGCATGATTGCCTTCCGCTTCTCTCAACAATAGTCCGGGGAGGTTCAGAAAAGACTCGCCAAGACACCAAAAGTTTAGAAGCAAGCGCCCGATTTGTCAACTGGTCGGGTGGATAGGATTAGGACAAACGCATCAAATCTGTTTGCTGCCGCCGGAGGTTCAAAACTGCTTTGTTGCAAACATATTGTGCTCCACCCATAAAATGAGCAACCGATCTGCTTTTGCACTCTCCCCTCCCTGAAGTCGGGGAGGGGAAGCGAGCGCAGCGAGGGGGGTGGGGTCAAAGTGTCGATCTTTGCAACAGAGCAGCTTCAGCAGGCTACCATTGAGCCGTCTTTAGACGGCTTGCCTGACTAGCCCGATGCTTTGAGCGTCGGGCTAACTCTGCGTTATAGTGATAGACATCCGCTCACAAGGGGATCAAGCCTGATGGACATCCTCCGCCGCCTGTTTTCCTCGGATCGCCCGCACCCGCTCGACGGAACACCAACGCCGACGCCCGCGCCGCTGCGTCAGCCCCCGCCCAGCGACGTGCCGCTGCCCGATCCAGTGCACCCGCGCGTGCTGGCGATCATCCACAACCCGATCATGCCGGATGGACGCCGCATCCAGCAGGCTTACGGCTGGAACGATCCCGATAAGCTGGCGCGCGAATGCATTGCCGACTTGCGCGACGCCAGTTACGGCTATGTCAACTACGAGATCGTCGAGCGCATCGAGGTCGATGGCTTCCCGATCAAAACTGATGGCTTCCGCTACACGCCGGAATCCTTTGCTCGCGCTTGGCAGTCGCGCAAGTTCCACCAGCCCGACGCCGTCGATTATCACACGCTCGTCCGCGACTTCGGAATCATCGAGCGCATCGACGCCGACCGGATCGACGAGGTGTGGCTGTTCGGCTTCCCCTACTGCGGCTACTATGAGTCGATTATGACGGGACCCGCCGCCTTCCGGTGCAACGCTCCGCCGCTCAAAGGCACCATCGAAGCGAGCCGCCGCTTCGTGATCATGGGCTTCAACTACGAGCGCGGCGTCGGCGAGATGCTGGAAGATTTCGGACATCGCGCCGAATCGATGCTGGCGAAGGTGTTCGAGCGGGCGCGTGGCGACGCCAACCTCTGGGAGCGCTTCACCCGCTACGATCAGATCGCGCCCGGTCGCGCCGAGTGCGGCAACGTCCACTTCGCGCCCAACAGCACCCGCGATTACGACTGGGGCAACCGTCGCCCCGTCCCCAGCCGCGCCGATAATTGGCTTCGCTTCCCCGACTTGTCCGGCGATCCGCGCCCGATGACCTGCGCCGAGTGGGGTGACGGCGACATCCGCGCCCATCATCGCTGGTGGCTGCGCCATTTTCCCCACGTCGCCGGCGAGTCGGACGGCATCGCCCACAACTGGTGGCGCTACGTGATCGATCCCAATACCATCGGCTGACGCTTCGGGGGGGTGGGGAACATTGAGGAAATCGTTTTTGAACGGATCGTCTTCGTGACCCACAGATCTGCTTTTCTCCCCTCTCCCCGTTTACGTGGGAGAGGGGTCGGGGGTGAGGGGCTTGGAGCGCTACGTGATCGATCCCAATACCATCGGCTACACTTCGGCTGATCATTGACGCCCGATCAAATCCCTGCTTTAATTAAGAATGATATTGTATGCAGTGAAGGATCGCAATCATGAACGACCGCATCTACTACAGCCGTGAAGCCGAAACCCAAGCCATGCGCGAGCGCACCGGAGCCATTCTCGCCTTTTTCGTGATCGGGATCACCGTCGGGACGGTGCTGGCGCTGCTGTTCGCGCCACGCAGCGGCGACAAGACGCGCGGCGAGATCGCCGACGCGCTTGAGGAAAGTTTTCACGAGGGACGCAAGAGCAGCGGCGAGGCGGTCAGCCGTCTCGAAAAGGAACTCGCCGACCTCCGCAAGAAGATCGAAGACCGGCTCTAATCCCCCTACGAGCGTCGGGGCGCACCGTCATGCGCCCCGCTTTGCTGCCTGTCCCCTACCCTATTTCGCCAACTTTGAGGTCTTGACTTGGAGCGCGCTCTAAGTTCTACACTGATTCCTAGTTGTGGTTTTCACATAGGAGTCAAGGACATGAACAGTCGTTTTCTAGGACGTTCCAAAATCGAGGTGTCGCCGCTGGGGATGGGCTGCTGGGCGATTGGTGGTCTGTGGCGGCTCAACGATTTGCAAGCGGGCTGGGGCGAAACCGACGATGCCGAGTCGATCCGCGCCATCCACGCGGCGCTGGACAACGGGATCACCCTGTTTGACACCGCCGCCAATTACGGCGCGGGTCACAGCGAGCGCTTACTCGCGCAGGCGCTGGCGGGCAAACGCGATCAGGTCGTAATCGCCACCAAGTTCGGCTTCAAGGTGAACGAGGCAGCCAAGTTCGTCACCCGCCATGCCAGCGACGCCGAAGTCGTCAGCAGCATCCGCGCCGAGTGCGAAGCCAGCCTGCGCCGCCTCAACACCGACTACATCGACCTCTATCAGTTCCACATCTGGGACTACCCGGCGGAAAAAGCCGTCACCGTGCGCGACGTGCTCGAGGCGCTGGTCGGCGAGGGCAAAATCCGCGCCTACGGCTGGAGTACCGACGACGTGAACTCGGCGCGCGTCTTCGCCGAGGGCGAACACTGCGCCGCCATCCAACACGATTTGAACGTGGTCAAGGATGCCTCGGCGATGCTGGCACTCTGCGAGCAGGAGAATCTTGCCAGCGTCAACCGCAGCCCGCTGGCGCGCGGCGCGCTCACTGGCAAGTACAGCGCCGCGACCACCTTTGCCGCCAATGACGTGCGCAGCGATCAGTGGTCGCTGGACACCTTCTTCACGCCGACGCTGGAAAAGCTCGACGCCATTCGCACGGTGCTCACCAGCGGCGGGCGAACACTGGCACAGGGATCGCTGGCGTGGATCTGGGCGCGCAGCGAAACGACTGTCCCGATCCGGGGATTCGCACGGTCGCGCAAGCGGTCGAAAACGCGCAGGCGATGGCGTTCGGTCCGCTGACCGCCGACCAGATGCGCCAGATCGACGATCTGCTGCGCCAATCGGTGTCAGGAGATTGACAACCCATTGTGTCGGGGCGCACCTTATGTAGGCTTGTCCGATAATGAGTCGTCGCCCACTGAAGGGGCGACTCGTGCGCGGATCGCTAAGTTTTCCCCTAGCTGGCGGCTTAAATCGCCAGCGGCGCAAGGCAGAGCCTCATTTCGGACAAGCCGCATAGACCTGCCCTACCGAAACATTCCTGCGACAAAGCAGGTAAAGCTGCTCTGTTGCAAACATATTGTGCTCTACTCATAAAATAAGCAACCGATCTGCTTTTGCACTCTCCCCTCCCTGAATTCGGGGAGGGGAAGCGAGCGCAGCGAGTGGGGGTGGGGTCAAAGTGCCGATCTTTGCAACAAAGCGGGTAAAGCGGGCTGTGCCGGGGAGTTCTGAGGAGGAACTTTGGCGACCAATCAGCATCCATTGCAAAACCGGGTAACGCCGTTCGGCGCGATCGTCGCCGTGCCGGAGCGCGGCGCGTGGACGGGGAATCGCGGCGTTCTGCACGACGATCAGCGGCGGCTGCGGCGGCGCTGGACGACACAGGCGTGGATCATCTGCCAGCTTGAGTTCAAAGGTCGCCACCGCGAGGTGATGTCGCCGGGAACGTGGACGGAGTTGTTTTTTCTCGACGAGGCGACGGCGTTGGCGGCGGGGCATCGTCCCTGCGGCGAGTGTCGGCGCGCCGATTACGCGCACTTCAAAGCCTGCTGGATCGCCGCGAACCATGAGGCGACCATCCACGAGATCGACCGGACGCTGCATCACGAGCGCGTCGAATCACGGACGCACGCCAAGATCACCTATCAGGCTGAACTGGCTGCGCTGCCGGACGGGGTCTTCGTCGCGCGGGACGAGTTGGCGTATCTCTGGTGGGGCGGGCGGCTGCGGGCGTGGTCGCCGGGCGGCTATGGCGATCCGCTGCCTGTGGCGCTCGATCAAGTCATGACGGTGCTGACGCCGCGCTCGACCGTCGCGGCGATCCGGGCGGGTTACGCCCCGCAGGTCGCGTTGGGACTGGACATTTAAGTCCGAAAATGATTCGCCACCGAGGGATTAATCCCTCGGCTACCGAAATTCGTCGCCCACTGAAGGGGCGACCCATGCGCGGATCGAAAGGCGACCCCTTGAGTGGGTCGCTAAGTTTTTCCCAAGCTGGCGGATTGCACCGCCAGCGGCGCGAGCCAGATCCTCATTTCGGACAAGCCTCCGTGTGTCTGCCTGCCCCTACAAAAGCACCTGCTTGTCACTCGTTTTGGGCATGAGCCTTAAGCGAACGCTCACGCCGTTCGAAATAAAATCTGTTATAATGTAAAATGTTAGGTTGGCTCAAAGCTCGATGTCCGGAGAGAAGAGGACAACGATTATGGCGAAGACTATCGCCGCTTTATACGAGAAACTGGCGACGGCTGAGCAGGTGGTCGCGGCATTGATGGATGCTGGCTTCAGCTCGGACGACATCAGCGTACTGGTGCGGAAAGGCGGCAGCCGAATGGGGAATTCGCTCTACCATAAAGTACGCGCGCCCGAAGGTGCCGGTTTTGGCATGGTGATCGGGGCGCTGGTCGGTGTGAGTGTGTTTTTGCTGCCCGGCGTAAGTCTGATGATGGGCGCGGGACCGTTGGCGCTAGCGGTTAGTGCCGGAACCGGCGCGGCGGCAGGTGCGGTCACCGGTGGCATTACTGCTCTGCTGCTCGATCTCGGCATTGGCGATGCCGGAGCCAACGTTTTCGCCGATGACATCCGGCAGAGCGGGACGCTGGTCAGCTTGACAACTCGCGTGCAGTGGCTGGAGTGGGCGGAAAATATCATGAAGCGCTATCAGCCGCTCTCGCTGGAGGAACACTTCAACGGCTGGAGCGAGCAGCAAATGACCGCCTTCAGACCGCCGGAAGCCAGCACCTCCAACCACTAGCCATGGCTCATTCCTCGAATTTCAAGCGGACGGCGCGGCGAGCGCGCCTGTCATGAAGCCGATAACCCGCTGCCGATATTCGTCCGGCGCGACCGCCAGATAATCCCCATGTCGTGCGCCGGGAACTTCCCATAACGCCGCATTCGAGCCAGCTTGCTGAAGCTGCAAGCGCCCGCCCGCCAAGCCGGGTTCCGCCGTGCCGTAGATCAGCAGGATCGGGCGCGGGGCAATCTGCGCGATCACGCTGATCGGGCGCAGCACGCTCAAGTCCAGCCCGGTACTGATCCGGTAGCTCGCCCGCGCGCCCAACTGAAAAAGCGGTTCCAACCAACTGATAGGCAGCGTGCCCTGCTCGATTTCGGCAGCGAAATCGTGATACCCGCCTTCGGCGACGACGGCTTTCAACGCCGGATATCGCGCTGCCGCCATGATCGCCGCTGCGCCCCCCGCCGAAAAGCCATGAACCCCAATGCGATCCATGTCAACGTCGGCGCGAGTGGCGAGATATGCCAGCGCGTCGCCGACCTGCTGCGCCTCGCGGTAGCCGAGCGTGTTGGCGACGCCGCCGACACAGACGCGCGACGTGTAGGTCAGCACGGCGAATCCGCCCGCGTGATAGACGGCGATCTCGTTCATGCGGTCGCCGCGCCCCATGCCGCCCGTCGGCAGCACGATCACGGTCGCGGCGTTAGGCTGCTCAGCCGGGATAAAGTAGGCGGCAGTTGGCTGGTCGAACTCCGTTGAAGGAAAGTTGACAGCTTCGTAGGCGAAGGGTGGCACGGTCTCGCCGCCGCAGCCCGGCGCGGTCAGCGGCAGCATGAACAGGGTGCCGATCAGCAGCGGGATCAGCCCGATCAGCATGACGCTGGCGATCAGCAGTGCGCGGACGACGAAGGTGATCCGCTGGCGGAGCGGTGCGCGGAGATTTCGGAACGGTGATCATCACTCTATTATGGCACCGACCGTGAACCGGCAGCATGAAGCTGGAAACCACCGTCTCGCCAACGCCAACACTCAAGTGCTTGGCAGGGGCGCGCGGACTCCCTAGAGTGGAAGCGATGCCGCTCAACAACAAGGATGATGCGATGACGGAAACACGACGCCAACCGCTGCGAACGCTGATCTCATTGGTGACCGGAGCCTATGCGCTGGGGCTGCTGATCTTCGTGCTGCTGCGGCTGATCTGGGGCAACTCGCTGTGGTGGCTGGCACTGTTTGGCAACTTCACGCCGGTCTATTTCGCGGCGCTGATCGTGCTGCTGCCGCTGGCGCTGCTGTTTCGGGCGAAGCGCGGCGCGCTGTTGATGCTGCCCTTGGTGCTGGTCGGCGCGGTCTGGTTCGGGCGGCTGTATCTGCCCAAAACGACCGTAAACGCGGGTGATGCTGCCACCCTGAAAGTCATTTCGTTCAACGTCTGGGGCGATAACCCCAACCTGACGCCAGCGGAAGATTGGCTGCGCGATCAAGCGGCGGACGTGGTCGTGACGGTTGAACTTCCGCCGGTGTGGAACGACGGGCGTTCCGGCGCTGCACGACGTTTACCCGGAGCAGATTACCGGGACTTCGGCGACGTCCTTATTCTGGGGCGGGACGCTGCTCACGCGGCACCCGATTGTCTCGTCGGAAGTGATCGAACTGGGCGACGAAGTCATGCGCCAGCAGCGCGTCGTGATCGACGTGGACGGGCAGCAAATCGCCGTCTACGCGATCCATTTGCTGCTGCCGCATCGGCAATGAGCCGCACATCGCGCTCGGTGGCAATTTTTACAGCGCGGTCGTCTCGATGTACGACGACAGTGCGCGGGACGCTCAGATCCACGCGCTGATCGCGCGTTTGCAGGACGAACCGCTGCCTTACGTGGTCGCGGGCGATTTCAACATGAGCGATCAATCGGTCATCTATGGTGATCTCGCGGCGGCGATGGGCGACAGCTTCCGCGAAGCGGGCACGGGACTCGGCACAAGCTGGCCCATGCTTCAGGCGTCGTTTGGGCTGCCTTTGTCGATCCCGCCGCTGATGCGGATCGACTACATCTGGCACAGCGACGAGTTTCGCGCGGTCGAGGCGTCGGTCGGTCCGTTCTTGGGGTCGGATCATCTGCCGATGCTGGCGACGCTCGCGTTGGAGTAACCTAGCCGAGTTGCAGCGCGATCTTGCGGGCGGCGGCGCGCCCCTGCTCGACCTGCTGGTCGAGCCGCTTGGCGCGATAGTCGCTCCCGGCGATCACGACGCCGGGGGGCAGCAGCGCGTCGATGGCGTCCATCGCCTCAGCGTGCTCTGGCAGGTAGCGCGAGAGCGAGTCGGCTTCTGCCCAGTAATACGCCCACTCGACCACCGGCTCAGCCGACGCGCCCAGCAGTTCGCGCAGTTGGTGGATCGCGTCGTCGGGCGTCTTGATGGCGTCGTCGAGGCGGATGCCCGCGCGGATCAGCACATGATCCGCCGGGACGCGCTCCGCCAGTTCGTAGCGCTGCAAGAATTTGAGCTTATTGGTTTCGGGCAGCGCCGGGGCTTCGGCTTTGCGATAACCGAGCGAGACGCGCACGACCGGATCGTAGCGGTACTCGAACAGCAGCAGCGCGGCTTCGGGCGTGAGCGCGCGCAGCATGTGATCGGCATAGCGGGCGGGCGCGGTCACGATCACGGCGGGCGCTTCGAGCATCAAGCCGTTTTCGAGGCAGATGCCGAAACGGTGCTCGCCCATTTGCCCGATGCTGCTGACCGCCATCCGCTGCATGATCGGCGCGGTGAGGCGGCTGGCGATGGCATCGACCAGCGTTTGCGTCCCGTCCTTGAAGATCACCAACTGACCGTCGCGGTACTTGCCGACCGGAGTCAGCCCGTCGCTCAAGCCGAGTTCGTCGAGGAAGCCCCACTCGCCGTACTTTTCCAGCACGAACGAGCCACCGTCGAGGATGAACCCGGCTTCGCGCTTGGTGACGATGCTGCCGCCGAGCCGGTTCTTGACCTCAATCAAGCGGTAGGGGATTTTCCGCTGCTCCAGTTCCCACGCCGCCGAAATGCCGGTCAACCCGCCGCCGACGATGATGACTTCGCTCATTCGCTTCGCTCCTCAAAAAATAGTACCGAGTACTGAGTACCGAGTGCCGAGAATAACTACTCGTCAGCATACGCCCCAATTTGGCGACGTTTTTACTCAGTACTCAGCACTCGGTACTCAGTACTTCTTTTCTTCCTTACGCCCCGAACTTGGTCAAGCGCTTGGCGTGACCGAGCGCCATCGGCATCAGGTCGCGGGCGTAGAACTGACCGAGCGCGCCGCCCATGCATTCGCGCTCGCCGTAAGCGACTGCGCGATCCGGCATGGCAGTTCCCGGTGCGGAGAGCAGAGTCGGCACCGGATGCCAGCTATGCGAGCGCAGCGCCGCCGGGGTCGAGTGGTCGCCGGTGACGATCAGCACGTCCGGGTTGAGCGCGAGCAGCGTCGGCAGCGCGGCATCGACTTCTTCGATCACCTTGACTTTCGCGTCGAAGTTGCCGTCCTCGCCGCGACTGTCGGTGTATTTGACGTGGCAGAAGACGAAATCGAAGTCGTTCCAGATTTTCGCCACGAGATCGAATTCGTCCTGAATCGAGTCGTGCGGGTCGGTTTCCTGCACGTTCATGCCGACCAAGCGGCTGACGCCCTTGTACATCGGGTAGACGGCGACACAGGCGGCATTCAGCTTGTAGACGTCGCTGTACTTGGGCAGATTGGGGTCGGTGGCGAAGCCGCGCAGCGTACACATATTGGCGGGTTCGTGACCTGCAAGCCGCTTCTTGGCTTCGGCGAGCCACTGGTTGACGATCTTGGCGGTGTACTCGGCTTCCGGCGCGGTCGCTTTGGCGGGCAGCGGCGGGACGCCCGTCGCCTGCGGGTCGGTGTCGGCGATCTGGTCGCTCAAGCCTGCGCCGCGCAGCACTAGCGCGAAGCGATAGCCCTCGCCCGCCTTGATCTGGCACTCGACGCCGTCGATCTTGATGTCCTTGAGCAGTTCGACGCGCTTTTCGCCTTCTTCGGTCGGGATGCGTCCGGCGCGGCGGTCGGTGATGTCCCCGTTGGCGTCGATGGTGCAGAAGTTGCCGCGTACTGCCACGTCACCGGGTCCGACTTCCAAGCCGATGCCGATGGCTTCGAGCACGCCGCGCCCGATGTCGTAGATCAGCGGGTCGTAGCCGAACAGCGCGAGGTGAGCGGGACCGCTCCCCGGCGCGACGCCGCGCGCGACCGGGATGCTCAAGCCGGTGCTGCCCTCGCGGGCGAGGCGGTCGAGGTTGGGCGTCTTGGCGGTTTCCAGTTCGGTCAAGCCGTCTGGGGTCAGCGGCAAGCCGCCGAGTCCGTCCATGACCAGCAGCAAAATCTTGCCGCCGTCCTTTTCGGTCAAGCGGCGCATCAAATCAAAGTCTGCCATGTTGAACTATCCTTTTCTCTGGATATGAAATCGCGTTAGAAGTCGGTGATCGGCTTGAGTGTGATGCCGACCTGCTGCGCCGCTGCTGCCTGTCGTGCGTCGGCGGTGATCAGCGGCAGGTTGTATGTCTCGGCAAGCGCAATGTAAACCGAGTCGTAAATCGCTAATTTGTGCTCCAGCCCGATTTGCAAGGCGCGGGCGAGAAGTTCTCCTTCCATTGGCATTATCGTAAATGGAAGGTTGAGCAACGCCTCCAGCAGAATTTCTGCTTCAGGCTGAGGCATAGATTGAAGCGTACGTGTTTCCATAGAACATTGGTACATTCCACGAAGCAAAATTCGGGAATAAACAACTTATCAGAGCTGGTTAACCCTTCAAAGAGTCGTCGCACGTATCCTGTGTTTTCTTCCTGTAGCAGTTCTTGCACAATGATCGATGTGTCGAGAACATAATTAGCCATCTATCGATCTCGATCCTCGCGCAGATATTCGAGCGAGGACTTAGAACCGGGAGGTGGCGTCCAGCGGTGTTTGTCAATGTCGTCTAGGACTTCCCGGACACTGCGCTTGCCACCTAATGTACGGAATTTTCGCAACCGCTGGTCTACGGTGCTTTCGATCATTGCTTTCAATTCGTCGAGCGTCATGTCGCCGACACGTTCGCTTGCCATGATCTCACCCTCGCTGACTCATTTCGTCGCTAATTGTACCGCGCTGTCCTCACTAGGGGAATTGTGTGCATAATAGTTTTACATATTATATGAGGCAGGGGGAGACGTCATGACGCAGAAGATCGCAGTTGCTATCATTCACGGGATTGGCACGCAGAAGCCCGACTTCGCCAAAGAACTGATCGCGGCGCTCGACGCTCGCTGCCGCGCTGACTGCGGCGACGACATTGTCGCCGAGACCGTCCATTGGGCGCCCGTCCTTGATCGGGACGAGAACCTACTCTGGGATCGGCTGCAAGGGGGCGGACGGATGCGTCTGAAGACGCCGCGCCGCTTCCTGATCGACTTCCTCGGCGATGCCTTCGCCTACCAGATCGCACCCGGAGACCGTGAAATCTACGACGCGATTCACGGCGTTTTCGCGCAAACGCTGCAAGACTGGCGGAACGAGCCGGAGCGACCGCGCCGCTGTGCATCATCGCCCACAGCTTGGGCACCGTGATCACCAGCAATTTCGTCTACGATCTGCAAACCGAAGCCAGACGCCCGATCATCTCCGACGAGGTGCGGGCGCAAATGACTGGCGCACCGCTGGAGCGGGGCGAGACGCTAGCGCTGCTCTATACGATGGGCAGCCCAATCGGGCTGTGGAGCCTGCGTTATAAGGAGTTTGGCAAACCGATTTAACTACCCGATCCGCGCTTGCGACGTCACTATCCGGCGCTGCAAGGTGAGTGGATCAACTTTTACGATGCCGACGACGTCGTTGGCTTTCCGCTCAAGACCCTGAACGATGCCTACGCGGAAGTCGTCACCGCTGACCGCGAGGTCAATGTGGGTAAACTCTGGAGTAGTTGGAATCCGCTTTCGCACCTGGGCTACTGGACGGATCAAGACGTGATTGCGCCGATAGCGCAGAGACTGATCGCCGTTTGGCAGGCTGTGAACGCTCAGCGAGATTAGGATGGTAGTGGGGATTTTCGCGCACAATCAGCGTGGCGCAGTTGTGCGAGCGTGGGTCGGAGATGTGGTTGTAGAGGATGCCCTTAATCTGGAAGCCGTTACGAAGCTGCATACTCAGCGTCGGGTCGTGCAGGCGGGTTTGGTGGACGTGCAGGACATATTGGGCGACGGTGAGCTGCTCGGCGTACTGGTCGTAGCCGGGCAGCAGCGCCCCGGCGATCTCGCCGCGCAGGTTGAGCCGCCGCGCCAGCGCTTGACGCGCTTCATACAGGCGACGACCGATGCGCATCCCGCGATAGTTGGGGTGGACGCTGATATCCGCGCCGTAGAGCCAGTCGCCGTCCGGGTCGTGATTGGTCAGCCAGCCGTTGGCGACGACGTCGAGAAACGTGTGCTGGATGTGGTCGAAATCGAAACTGGTGCGGAAGGTGGCGGTTGATCCCACCGGAATAGTTCTGCCCTTGATATTGGCGAGGGCGACGAACTGACCTTCGGGGAACAGTTCAAGATGTTTGCGGTATTTCGCTTCGGTTAAAAGCTCGTCGTCCGTGAGCGTGGGGAAGTTGATGCGCTGTAATCGGACGAGTTCAGGAATGTGTTCCGGGACGCAGATTGACAATGCCGATGCGTTGAGATGTACAACTTTGCTTGGGTACCTGCGTTCTGGATCGATCATGACGATTCCTCCTATAAAGACAGCCTTCGTTTCCATATATTCGAGCAAACCTTCGACGCCATATTCGCGCCCCATTCCGCTGGCTTTCATCCCGCCGAAGGGCATTTCCGGCGTGGTCGGCATCCAGTCGTTGACGCCGATGATCCCGAACTCCAACCCCTCGTACATGCGGATAGCGGTGTTGAGGTCGCGCGTTTGAACGTAAGCGGCGAGTCCGTACTCGGTCGCGTTTGCCAACGCCAGCGCTTGATCAGGATCGTCAAACGGGATCACCGGCATGACGGGTCCGAACAGCTCTTCTTTATAGACCGGCATGTCGGGCGTCAGGTTGGTGATCACGGTTGGCGAGTAGAAGTAGCCGTGCGGCTGAGTCGCCGGGCGCGAGCCGCCGGTGACGACTTCCGCGCCTTGTTCGACCGATACGTTGACCATCCGCTCAAGGCGATCACGCTGGGCGGCGTTGATCAGCGGACCGACGTCGGTGGCGGCTTGCAAGCCGCTGCCCAGCCGCAGGTCGCCCGCAAAGCGGGCGGCATGATCGATGAATTCCTCGGCGATTTGGCTGTGGACGTAGAAGCGCTGCGGCGCGATACAGACCTGCCCGTTGTTGCGGTACTTGGCGCTGACCGCTTGCTTGGCGACGGTTTCGACGTCCACGTCAGGGAAGATCAGCACCGGGGCATTGCCGCCCAGTTCGAGCGAGAGCCGGGTTACGGTCTGCGAAGCGCCGTCCATCAGCAGCTTGCCGACGCGGGTGCTGCCGGTGAATTGGAGTTTGCGGCAGCGCGGGTCTTGCAGCATCGACTCGCCCATCGCCGACGGGTCGCCGTTGATCACGTTGACGACGCCGCGCGGGAGCCCGGCTTCGTGGAGCGCCTGTCCCAGCAGCATCGCCGAGCGCGGGGTGTACTCGGACGGTCGCCCGACGACGGTGCAGCCCGCCGCCAGCGCCGCCGACCATGCCCGTACCGGATTGTAGACCGGGAAATTCCACGCCGTGATCGTGCCGACGACGCCGAGCGGCTGCTGGATCACCAGCAGTTGGCGATCAGCGCGGCGCGGCGGGACGACGCGCCCATAGCTGTGCTTGGCGGCTTCGGCGAACCACTCGAACGAGGCGGCGGCGGTGTTCCATTCGCCGGTCGCTTCGCGCAGCGGCTTGCCCGATTCTTCAGTCGTGATGCAGGCGAGGTCGTCGATTCGCTCTCTGATCCATGCTGCCGCGCGGATGGAGGATGGCGGCGCGTTCGTAGACAGTTTTGGCAGCCCACGCCGGGAACGCAGCCGCGGCGGCATCGAGCGCAGCTTGAACGTCGTCAGCGCCGCCGAACGGAATTTGCATGATGACTTCTTCCGTCGCCGGGTTGATTAAGTCCCACACGCCACCATCAGCGGCGTCGCGCCATTCGCCATCGATCAACTGCTTGAACATGAACTGAGTCACAGACTGTTCACCTTTCAGAGAATTTAGCCGATTCGAAGTGACGGCAAATAGGTAAAACTAGAAGGTTGAAACGTGAAAACCTTGTCGATAATCGCCAAATAAGCGCCGCATCCGTGCGTAAATGGGGCGGAGCGGGCAGTTTTGCCAACCATTTTTCGGGTTTAGTTGTCGGCTTGATCTTCATGATAACCCCATTTGAAAGATTTCAGCAGAAAAGACTGCCTGCCACAGACTTTTCTTAATGAGATTCAGGAAAACTTCTAATACAATTCAGAATCGAACTGTTGTATACTGCAAATCCTCGAATAATAGTCAGTTACGCGCTAGTCGCGAGATTGGAGCTTGTCCAGTTGGATAACGTCCACATGGACACGATTTTGCACGACAGCTATACCGTCACCCCAAGCTTGATCATCGACTTTGAGATCATCCGCGACACGTACCAACGCTTTGCCACTGCTTTCCCCAATGCCCACATCGACTACGCTATGAAAGCCAACGCCACGCCGCAAATTCTGGCAGCGCTGGTCAGCATGGGTGGCGGGTTGGAGATCGCATCGCTGGCAGAGCTGGATCGTGCGCTCGATGCAGGCGCGACGGGCGACCGCATTATTTGCAGTAACCCAATCAAAAACCCGGTTTTCCTCGCCCGGATGCAAGCCGCGGGGGTTTATGCAGTGGTGATCGACTCGACCTATGAAGTCGAGAAGGTCGCTCAATCGATGCCGGGTGCGCGCGTCTACGTGCGTCTCTCCGTCGATAACACCGGCAGCGTGCTGCCGCTGGCGGGCAAGTTCGGCGTGGACGGCGCGACGGCGCTCGACCTGTTCGACCTGGCGCGCGAGCGCGGTTTGCAGCCGATTGGCTTGTCCTTCCACGTCGGATCGCAGTGTCTCAACGTTGCCAACTGGGCGAACGCGATCAAGGCGTGCGGCGACGTCTGGCGCGAAGCAACCGCGCGCGGGCATCACCTGTACTTCCTCGACCTCGGCGGCGGTTTCCCGGCGGGAAATTACCATACGCCGTCGATCCCGACGATTGAGGCGATTGGTGACGTGGTCACGCAGGCGATCAAGGACTACATCCCGCAAACGGATGATTTCATGCTGATCCTCGAACCGGGGCGCGGCATGGTTGGCGAGAGCGGCGTGCTCATGTCGACGGTGATCGGCAAGGCGCAGCGCGGCGATCAGACGTGGCTGTACCTCGATGCGGGCGTCTTCAACGGCTTGATGGAGACTTACGAGGGCTTCCCGCCGGTGGTCGACCTGCTCAACGACCACGCCGACGAGCGCCCGATCAAGACCTACACGCTGGCGGGTCCCAGCTGCGATAGCTGCGACGTGGTCGCGCGCAACGTCGAGATGCCGGAAATCCACATCGGCGACCGGCTGGTCTTTCACGACGCGGGCGCCTACACCAACGAGTACGCCGCCGCCTTCAACGGCTTCCCCGTGCCGGAACTGATTTCGCTCAATACCACCCGGCGTCCGGTCGAGATCGAGATCATCCCGGTCATGTCGTGGCTGGACTAGCTGTTAGCCGTTAGCGTTTAGCAGTTAGCAACCGAGCGATGCTCCATACGGGCATCGCTCGGTTTTTTGATCTCACTGAGTACACCGCTGGAGGCTTTGAGCCTCCAGCTAGGCAAACCAAGCCGCCTGAAGACGGCTAGTTTCAGCCTGCTTTAGCTGCTCTGTTGCAAACATATTGTGCTCTACTCATAAATAAGCAACCGATCTGCTTTTGCACTCTCCCCTCCCTGAATTCGGGGAGGGGAAGCGAGAAGCTCAGCGAAGCTGAGCCAGCGAGTGGGGGTGGGGTCAAAGTGCCGATCTTTGCAACAAAGCAGCTTTGGCTGCTCTGTTGCAAACATAGTTTGCACGACCTGTGGATTAAGCTACCCAACTGCTTTTGCACTCTCCCCTCCCTGAAGTCGGGGAGGGGAAGCGCGCGTAGCGCGCGGGGGTGGGGTCAAAGTGCCGTTCTTTGCGACAGAGCAGCTTTAGCTGCTCTGTTGCAAACATAGTTGTGCTCTACTCGTGGATAAGCTACCGAACTGCTTTTGCACTCTCCCCTCCCTGAATTCGGGGAGGGGAAGCGAGAAGCTCAGCGAAGCTGAGCCAGCGAGTGGGGGTGGGGTCAAAGTGCCGATCTTTGCAACAAAGCAGCTTTAGCGGGGTTGAATTCTTAGCCGTAGGCTTTGAGCCTGCGGCGATTAGTAATTCTTTTTGTGAATAACATCACAAATACCAGCGTCATTGATCAGTCATCGCTGCCGATTGCCCCACCGTGCGATGCGGGTAACGTATACTCTAGACTGAGTACGCAGTGAGGCAGTGAATCAATGACGCTGGAAATGTGGATTACGCTGGCAATCCTACTTATTGCGCTCATCCTCTTTATTACTGAATATATCCGGCTCGATTTAGTGGCAATGGGCGTGATGGTCGCGCTGATGGTGAGCGGCATCCTCAGCGTCGAGGAAGGGCTGGCGGGCTTCTCCAACAAAGCCGTCATCAGTATTGGCGCGCTGTTCATCGTCGGCGGCGCGGTCTTCCAGACCGGGCTGGCGGGCGTGATCGCCGAGCGCATCCTCAGCGTGGCACGGGGCAGCACCACCCGCCTGTTGATCATCATGATGATCTCGATTGCCGTGATGTCCGCCTTCATCAGTTCAACTGGCGTCGTCGCGCTGATGCTGCCCGCCGTCGTCAGCCTCGCGCGCAGCCTAAAGACGACGACTTCGAAGCTGCTGATCCCGATGGCGTATGCGGCGCTGTTCGGTGGAGCGCTCACGCTGATCGGCACGCCGCCTAATCTGCTGGCGTCCGAGGCGCTGCGCGAAGCGGGACTGCCGCCGTTCGACTTCTTCAGCTTCACGCCGATTGGGCTGGTGCTGCTGGTTGTCGGCGTGCTCTACATGGTGCTCATCGGCAGGCGGCTGCTGCCCGAATACAAGACCGAGACTGGCACTCAGTCGGTGAGTACGCCGGGTGAATTGTTCGCGCTCTACGAGCTGCCCGGCAACTTGTTTCGCCTGCGCGTGCAGGACGACTCGCCCTTGATCGGGCAGTCGATTGGCGCGAGTGGTCTGCGCAGCGATTACGACTTGACCGTCATCTCGATCACGCACAACGTGGACAGCTCGCGCTCGCTGATGCCGATCCGCCATCGCAGCACCCCCGACTGCGCTCACGTGCCGCTTGCCGGATACCTGTATCCTCACCGACGACGTACTGCTGATTCAGGGCGGCTCCGACGGCATCGCCCGCGCGACCGGCGCGCTCAAGCTGGCGGTTATGGCGGCGGAGCCGGTGGTCGAGAACGACATCATCACCAATGAAGTCGGGATCGCCGAAGTGCTGCTCCGACCGCGCTCGGCGTTGATCGGGCAGACTATCGCCAACATGCGCTTCGCCCACGAGCATCACCTGACCGTCCTCGACCTCAAGCGATCCGGCGCTGAGCGTCCGCCCAGTATCCTCAAAGACACGCCGCTCAGGAACGGCGACGTGCTGCTGGTACAGGGCGAATGGAAAGACATCTTCGCGCTCAAACGACGGCGCCAGGATTTCATCGTCATGGGCGAAACCGAAGCGCTTCAGTTCGGCGCGGGCACCCGCCCGGACAAAGCACCGATCACGATGCTGGTGCTGCTGGGCATGGTCGTGCTGGTCGCCTTCAACCTGATGGATCTCGCGCCCGCCAGCATCCTCGCCGCCGGGATCGTGATCGTGACGGGCTGCTTGAGTGTGGAAAATGCCTACGAGACAATTGACCTGAAATCGCTGTTTCTGATGGCGGGCATGCTGCCGATGAGCACGGCGCTGGTCAAAGTCGGGCTGATCGACCTGTTCGCCGGGGGGTTCGTCAGCACGATGGGGCAGCAGGGACCGCTGTTGGTGCAGGTCGGGCTGTTCGTGATGACGGTGACGCTGACGCAGGTGCTCTCCAACACGGCGACGGCGGTCTTGATGGCGCCGCTGGCGCTGGCGACGGCGCAGCGGCTCGGCGTCCAGCCGCAGGCGCTGTTGATGACGATCGCTTTCGCCGCGTCGATGGCGTTTGCGACGCCGCTGGCATCGCCGGTCAACACGCTGGTGATGAGCGCTGGCAACTACCGCTTCATGGATTACGCTAAAGTCGGCGTGCCGCTGATCATCTTGACCCTGATCGTGTCGATCCTGATTCTGCCGATTTTCCTGCCATTCTAGACCCCTACGGTTTCCGGTCGGGCGTGGTGATCCGCGCCCACCTTCCGTATAATTCGGCGTGTAGAGCAGCAGATGAGGATTTCATGCTCGCACAGGCACGCCAGACGCCGTGGAAAGCCATCAACGAACTGCGCCGCTACGCGGAACTGCCGCTGATCCGCGCCTATTTCGCGCTGCACGGCATCGCGTGGGGGCACGGCTGGCTGATCTACGGGCGTCCGCTGATCCAGCGGCACGCGGGCAGCACAATCACCATCGGGCGCGGGCTAGAGCATGCGCAACTGGTTCGGCTCGAACCCGCTCGGCGTCAACCACCGCTCGATTTTGGCGACGTGGACGGCGGACGCGGCGATCACACTCGGCGACACGTGGGCATGACCGGCGCGACGATTGTTGCGCAGGCCGCGCGTCAGCATCGGGGATCGCGTCTTTGTCGGCGCCAACAGCACCATCTGCGACACCGACTTTCACCCGCTGCGCGGCGATCTGCGTCAGGCTGATCCGGCGGCGGGAGCAGCGCGCCCGATCACCATCGAGGACGACGTGTTCATCGGCATGGGCGTGCATGATCCTCAAGGGCGTGACGGTCGGGCGCGGCAGCGTGATCGGCGCGGGCAGCATCGTCAGCGGCGACATCCCGCCGGGCGTGATCGCGGCGGGCAATCCGGCGCGGGTGATCCGGAGCGTCGATGCGTAGACTGATCCGGTCGCGGGCGCTGCTGGTGGCTGATCCTCGCGGCGGTGCGTGCTGCGGCTTGGGCGTGGTCGCCTTCGCGGGCGGCACGCTCAGCCTTGCAAGCCTCCGGCTACGACCACTACGCCGTCAATCTGCTGGCGGGCAACGGCTACACCCGCTTCCCCGACCTGCACCCCGACAGCGACCTGCCGCCGCTCTATCCCTTCTTTCTGGCGGGCGTCTACAGCATTTTCGGGCGCAGCGCGATCCCGGTCGCGCTGGTGCAGATCGGCTTCGACGTCGTCACCCTGCTGGCGATCTACGCCATCGGGCGGCGGGTCGGCGGTCGAGCGCGTTGGGATGCTGGCGGCGGCGTTCACCGGCTTTTATCCCTACCTGCTATTTCAGGATTTGACCGTCAACGACACGGCGATCTTCATCATGCTGCTGGCGCTGGGCATCTGGGGCGTATACCGTCTCGTCGAGACGAAAGCGCTGGCGCTGGGCGATCTTGGTCGGCGTGACCTTCGGCATCGCCGCGCTGACCAAAACGCTGATCGTGCTGATGCTGCCGCTGATCGCGCTGTGGTGGTGGCGCACGATCGGCTTCCGGCGCGCACTGGGCTTGGCGTGTTGGTGCGGCGCTGGTCTTCGTCGCCGTGCTGACGCCCTGGATCGTCCGCAACACGCAGGTGCAGGGGACGCTCACGCTGATCAGCACCAACGACGGCAGCAATCTGTATCAGGGCAACAACCCCTGCGTGGCGGATTATCTGCTCAAGGGCTGGGATGCTCAGTGGGTCAACTGCCTCGCGCCCACGCCGCCCGGCTTGAGCGAGACCGAGACAGTCGGCGTGGTTCCGGGATCAGGCGCTCGCCTACCTGCGCGATCATCCCGGCGACCTGCCGCGCCTGCTGCGGTCAAATTCGTCACGCTCTGGAGTCCCGAACTGCTGCCGCGCGCCGTCCCGCCCGACGCCAACCTCGACAATGACAGCGGTGCTGCAGTACGAGACGCCGCTGTTTCGAGCGGCGCGCGTCAGCCCACCTGATCTACTTCACGCCGCTGCTGATCTTGGGGATCGTCGGCATCGGGCTGGCGGCGCGTTCAGCGCCAGCTCACCGGCAAATACGCGCCGCTGCTGATCGTGCTGGTCGCGATCACGGTCGCCTACCTGATCTACCATCCCTCGACCCGCTACCGCTCGCCCGCCGACCCGTTTTTGTTCGTCCTGGCGGCGGCGGCGCTGGTCTGGCTGTGGGATCGCTGGCGATCAGTCTGAGTTCCCGATAAGATCTTTACCCAATCGGGCAAAATTGCGGTATGATTGCATTGTAACAGAGCTATATTACAAATGCGGAGGAATATCGCAATGGCAGTTGACAGACGAAATCCAAAAAGGATGTAAAGGGCGCGATCAAGCCGAATATTGGGTCTGGACGAAGAAGCACAGCAGCAGATGGTGACGCTGCTCAACAAGCGGCTGGCGGATGCTTTCCTGCTCTACACCAAGACGCGCAATTATCACTGGAACGTCACCGGGCATCGAGTTCATCCAACTGCACACGCTTCTTCGAGGAGCAGTACGACGACGATCGCCGAGGAAATCGACGAGATCGCCGAGCGCGTCCGTAAGTTGGGCGGCATCGCGCTGGGGACGCTCGACGAGTTCAAGCAGAATTCGGTGATCGAGGAGCAGCCCGGTCGCGTGCCGAGCGCCGAGGAAATGGTCCGCAACCTGCTCAACGACCACGAGACGATCATTCGCCAACTGCGCAAAGATGCCGACACGACCGAAAAACTCGACGACATGGTCACCAACGACTTCGTGATCGGCTTTATGCAAGATCACGAGAAGATGGCGTGGATGCTGCGCGCGCATCTCGAAAACATGACCAAGTAAACGTTTGGTGTAAAGGTTGTAGGCGCGTTGTGCTTGCTTCGCAAGCCTTGAACGCCTCTATGGCTGATATTCAGATCAGTCTGAATTGAAACGGCGACCTGTCGCAAAACAGGTCGCCGTTTTTACTAACGGTTAAGGGGGTAAGCGTTACGCAAGCTTGCTACTTCGCCGAGGGTTTAAACCCTCGGCTGGGGAATTCGTCGCCCACTGAAGGGGCGACTCGAAGCGAGATATGCGGTTGCGACCCCTTCAGTGGGTCGCGGTTTTCGGTAGCGACGGGTTTAAACCCGTCGCGGCGCAGGCTAATCGCTGATCGCTACGTAAACAGCGGCGTCGTGTGGACGCGGGCGGCTTGCGCCTCCATCTCGGCGTCGGTGGGGCGGCGCGTGAAGCGGCTGGCGGCACTGAGGACTTTGGGCAGCAGAGTGCATATCGCCAGCGGTGTTCAGGAACACGCCGGGACGACCGAGCACCCAGCTGAACCGCGTTGTCGATGTCCGCCTGCTCGGTCAGCGGCTCGTACCACGTCGCGTGGGTGTGCGGCTGGCTCGCGCCCCAACCACCGTTGGCAATCGACTTGATCGTCTGCACCGCGACGTTGCGCTGCTGGCACAGCGCGACCACCGCTCGAATTCGGCGGCGTAGTGCGGGTTCTGCATCATGGCGTAGTTGTAAGGCAGCAGCACCGAGTCGAAGTCGAAGCGGGCGAGGCTGCGCAGGTGCATCGCCGCGATGCTGACGTCGTGCCCGGTCACGCCGATGTAGCGCACCAAGCCCTGCTCGCGCGCCTCGATCAGCGCTTCGAGCGCGCCGCCGGGTCCCATGGCGATCTCCCATTCCTGCGGATCGACCAGATAATGAAGCTGGATCAGGTCAACCGACGAGACGCGCAGCCGTTCCAGCGATTTGTGGAACTGATCGCGCGCGCCCTGATAGGTGCGTTCGCCGGTCTTGGTCGCCAGAAAGAATTGATTGCGATAGCGATCCATCCAGGGTCCGATTCGCAGTTCGGCGTCGCCGTAGCTGGCGGCGGTATCGATGTGATTGACGCCGTATTCCAGCAGCACGTCGAGCGCGCGGTCGGCGACGTCTTGCGTCACATTGCTCAGTCCGGCTGCGCCGAACAGGGTGCGGGTGCTCTCGTGCCCGGTGCGCCCAAAGGGGATTTTTTCGATCATCGTTAGATCCTTTCCTTAATTGCCTCAATCCTAACACCGTTCGCGCCGACGAGAAAGAAACCACCAACCACCAAGGACTTATAAGCTGCCGCCGGAGGTTCAAAACCTCCGGCTACAAAACCAAGCCCGCTGAAGCTGCTTTGTTGCAAACATAGTTTGCCCACCCAAAGATTGGGCAACCCAACCGCCTTTGCTCTCGCCCCTCCCTGAATTCGGGGAGGGAGGCTCAGCGAAGCTGAGCGGGGGTGGGGTCAAAGTGCCGATCTTTGCAACAAAGCCGCTGAAGCGGACTGCCTGACAGCCGTCTTTAGACGGCTTGAAATTCTGGCCCGCTGCTTTGAGCGTCGGGCGGGGTTGGGTGCTTACGATTTGTTTTTTCGCGTCAAATTCCTCGCTACAATCTGCGCTATTGCGGTCATTTCACGGAAGGACGCCATCGTGACTGCTCTGTCGAATCGCTGGTTGACCACTGCCGCCAATCTCGCCTCGAAAACGTGGGGGATCGCGGCGGCGCTGCTGCCGGAAAAGCTCGAAATCGACGACAACCGCTCGCTCTGGATCAGCCAGACGGGGGATTACCAGCCGACTCCGCCGCTGCGTGGCAGCATCGAGGTCGATCTGGCGATCATCGGCGGCGGATTCACCGGCGTCTCGACCGCCTATCACTTCAGCGAGCGCTACCCCGACAAGCGCGTCGTGCTGCTGGAAGCGAAATCGCTGGCGAACGGCGCGAGCGGGCGCAACGGCGGCTTGATGCTCAACTGGCTGGCGCTGACCGGCGATTACGGCGACGAACTGACCGCCCGCATCTACGCGACGACCCACGCCGGCATCCAGACGATTGAGTCGATCATCGCCCAGCACAAGCTGGCGGTCAGCTACCGCGTTGACGGCACGATGACGGTCTACACCGACGCTCAGCGCGCCGAAGCCGCTCACGCCGAAGTCGAGTATTACCAGTCGCTCGGCATCCCGGAGCAGTTTCTCGACTCGGCGGCGCTCAAGCAAAAGCTGCGGCTGGAGGGGGCTTACGGCGCGGTCTTCGACCCCAATTCCGGGCAGATCAACGGCGCGCAGCTGGTGCGCGGGCTGCGTCCGGTGCTGCTGGAGCGCGGCGTCGAGATTTACGAGGGCACGCCCGTGCTCAAAATCCGCGAGGGCAGCACCATCACGCTGACGACGCCGGACGGCGAAGTCCGCGCCAAAGCGATCGTGATCGCCACCAACGGCTACACCAGCAAGCTCGGCTACTTCCGCGACGCGCTCTTTCCGCTGCATTCGCACGTCTACGCCACCGCGCCGCTGACCGCCGAGCAGCGCCAGCAGATCGGCTGGGGCGAGATCGCCGGGTTCAGCGACGACCTCGACCGCATCAGCTACGGCGCGCTGACCAGCGACGGTCACATCGTCTTCGGCGGCGGCAGCAACGAGTCGTACGCCTACCTGTTCAACAACCGCACCGCCTATCCCGGCACGCCCGACAGCGCGCCGCGCGCCTTCGACGTGATGGAGCAGACGCTCGACGAGTATCTGCCGGGGAGCCGCGCGCTGCCGATCTCGCATCGCTGGACAGGGACGCTCGGCATCACGCTCAACCGCAACACGCTGATGGGCGTGCGCGGCGACGACCGCAACGTCTTCTACGCGATTGGCTTCTGCGGGCACGGCGTCACGCTGACCAACATCGCCGGGCAGGTGATCACCGACCTGTATTCCGGCGACACCGAGCGCTGGCGCGGGCTGCCCTTCTTCCAGCCGAGCTATCCGTCGATCCCGCCGGAACCCTTCCGCTGGATCGGCTACCAGACCTTCACGCGGCTGACCGGGAAGTTCGCCGCGAGTATAAAAGAAGTGCTGAGTACCGAGGACATAGTGCTGAGAAAAACATACGCGCCGGAAGAAAGGCGATCTCGTGTTAGCTCTTCGCTCATCCTGCAGGTACTCAGTCCTTGCTCTTCGAACTCCTCGCGCGTGATGCCGTAGATCAGCGCGTCATGGAACGCGCCGTCGCTGTAGATCATCCGCCGCAGGCGACCTTCCAGCGTGAAGCCGAGCCGCTCGTGCAGGCTGCATGCGACGGCTGGTTGAAGCCGTAGACCTCGGCGGTGCATTTCTGATAGCGGCGCTCGGCGAAGTAGTAGCGCAGCACCAATCGGATCGCTTCGGATGCGTAGCCCTTGCGCCGGTGATCCGGGTGGACGGCGAGTCCGTACATGAACGTGCCGTTGCGCAGGTCGGTCGAGTGCGTGTTGATCGTCCCGACCGGCTCGCCGTCGAGCGTTTCGATCAGGAAGCGGAACGAAATCGCCTTCGCGCGGCTTGGATTCGCGCTCGGCGAAGTCTTTGGCGCTGGTGGTCGAGTTCGGGAACCAGATTTCGTCGGTCATGCGCGCGGTGTCGGTCGATTCGGCGTCCCAGCGGTGAAAGAATTCCCAGTCGGTCGGCTCGATGGCGCGCAGCCGGATCAGCTTGCCCTCAAAGATGTTGGTCATTTGGTTAATCTCCCTAAAGTTGCCGTCCAGAGGTTCAAAACTGCTCTATTGCAAACATAGTTATGCTCTACGCCGTGGTATTAGAGCATGCCCAACTGCTTTTGATCCTCTCGCCCTCCCTGAAGTCGAGGGAGGTGGAAGGCTACGCGCTGTAGCGCGTGGGGTGGGGTCGAATGCTGATCTTTGCAACACGAGCAGTTCAAAGACCTCCGGCTGACTCAGTTCAAGCGGGCTGAAGCCGAGCTGGTTTCGAGTCCGCTTCAGCTGCTCTGTTGCAAACATATTGTGCTCTACTCATAGAATAAGCAACCGATCTGCTTTTGCACTCTCACCCTCCCTGAATTCGGGGAGGGGAAGCGAGCGCAGCGCAGCTGGGGGTGGGTCAAAGTGCCGATCTTTGCAACAGAGCAGTTCAAAACCTCCGGCTGATCTAATTCAAGCGGGCTGAAGCCAGCTGTTTCGAGTCCGCTTCAGCTGCTCTGTTGCAAACATATTGTGCTCTACTCATAAAATAAGCAACCGATCTGCTTTTGCACTCTCCCCTCCCTGAATTCGGGGAGGGAAGGCGCTAGGTCAGCGAAGCTGACCCGTTCGCAGGGATGGCGTCAATGCGTCGGTCATCGCGCTCCCCAATCCTTAGCGTAGCTAAACAAATCTGCATCCGCTATACTAGCGCGCGCTGATGGCGATTACGCACAATGACGAGACATCCATGATCCTATTCGTCATGTTCATTTTCGCCGCGGTGGTGATCGGCGCGGGCGCGATGCTCGCTCCGGCGTGGCCCACCCACCAGCCGCGCATCGCGCTGCTGGCGGCGCTGGCGCTCGGCTTGGTGATCGGCGGGGCGGTCTTCTGGGCGATGCTGTTCGGCTGGAATACGCTGGTGGTCGATTACCTGCTGTTCGCGCTGGTGTCGAGCATCTTCCTGTTCGGGACGCTCTCCTACGGGCAGAAGCGCGCCGAAAAGCGCGGCGAAACCCTGCTCGACGCCGATCAGGGCTGGACGAGCGGGCGCGACCTGCTGCTGTTCGGCTTCGCCGCGCTGATCTTCATCATCCCGGCGCTGATCGTGCCGGTGCCGCTCGACACCGACGCGCAGGGCTTCGGCTATCTGGCGCTGATGGCGCGGCTCGGCGGCGGCTTCGACACCCTCGCGCCCTTCCACCCGGAGATCACTACCTCTATTCGCCCGGCTTCCCGGCGCTGATGGCGTACCTCAGCCAGCAGTTGGGCTTGGGGCTGCACCTGATCCAGATGGGCGTCGCGGCGGTGCTCTGCCTGATGATGGTCTGGCTGGCCTACGACTTCGGCTCGGAGCTGCAAGACAAGCGCTTCGGGCGGGCGATGGCGCTCGCCATGCTCGGCGGCTTGGGCTTGTTCACCGCCTACATGGACTCGCACTACACGACGCTGCTGGCGCTGGTGTTCGCGCTGGCGTTCCTGACCTTCGTCATCCGCTACCTGCAGCATCGCTATCTGGCGGACGCGATCGCCGCCGGGTTGATGCTCGGCGCGGTCGTGCTCAGCTCACCCCGACACGACCATCATCCTCGCGTTGGGCTTCGTCCCTTGGCTGCTGACGATGTGGCTGGGCAAGCCGCGCCCGACGCCGCGCGCGTGGCTGGTGCTGCTGATCGGCGTGCCGCTGGTCGCGTGCTGGGGATTGCGCCCTGGCTGCTCCACGTCCGCGATCTGCTCGGCGCGAACATCACCTCGCCGTTCGCGCGCGACCCGAACTACTGGCAGGTGATGATCATCTATCAGGGCATCGTGATCGTGCCGTTCGCGCTGATCGGCGCGGTGGTCGGGCTGCGGCGGCGCAGTCAGGCGGCGATTCTGGCGGTCGGCTGGCTGATGCTGGTGCTCGACTTCTCGACCACCGGGATCATCGCCCGCCTGTTCCCGTGGCTGCCGATTCTGCGCTACGACTATCCCTTCAGCATCGCGTGGCACGGACCGATCATCCCCTACACCATCCTCGGCGGCATGGGCTTGCTCTGGGTGTGGGATCGGTTGTTCGAGCGGCGCGTCGGGGATCGGCTGCACCGCTACGCGCCCGCGCTGCTGGTCGGCTTGAGCGCGCTGGCGCTGGTCGGGCTGGCGCTCAGCCCGCAGTTGATCGCGATCAGCAAGGATCAGGTCGGCTTCTACGGCGCGTTCTCGTCGGCGGCGGACGTGAGCGCGATGGAGTGGATCAAGGCCAACACGCCGCCGGACGCGCGCGTGCTCAATTACCCGGTGGCGCACGAAGGCGACTGGGTGCCGGTCATCAGCGAGCGCGACAGCGTCTATTTCCGTCCGCAGCCGTTCTTTCAGGGACAGAGCAGGTCGAGGCGGAGCAGGCCGCCCTGCGCGCCTTCTGGGAGAATCCGGCCGATCCCGCCAACGCCGATCTGCTGCGCGAGCACCACATCAGCTTCGTGATCGTGCCGCAGATCGTGACCAATCCCGCCAGCATCGAGACGATGGTGCGCTGGCGCATGCCCGTGCCTGATCCGCTGGTGATGGCAGTCGCCGGTCAGCGCCGCGCCCTATCTGGAGCAGGTCTTCGCGCAGGACGGCGCGGAGGTCTATCGGCTACTGCCTCGTGCCGGATCGTAGGGGCGCACCTATGTAGGCTTGTCCGATAATGAGTCGCCACCCACTGAAGGGGCGACCCGTGCGCGGATCGAAAGGCGACCCCTTTAGTGGGTCGCTAAGTTTTTCCCTAGCTGGCGGTTTAAACCGCCAGCGGCGCAAGGCAGATTCTAATGTCGGACAAGCCTCTATGTGTCTGCCCCGATCAAGTGCGCGCATTCACGATGTTTGCCCCAGCCCCGCTAAACCCACCAATATGATCAGCCGAGCGATGGAACACTTGTCCTAGCGCCCAATAATAACTAGAATACAGCAAGCAGCATTGCACCGTCGCCCGACGACCACACCAGCCGGGTTTTCGCGTTCAGAGACAAGGAGATCATCCCAATGGATTCGATGTTGAAGCAAAGTCTTTGGCACCAATATGGGGCTGCCATCGACATGTTCAGCGATGCCATCAACCTCTGTCCCGACGAATTTTGGACGGCGGTCTTATGGGAAGACACCGAAGATGCGCGCTACGGACAGGTCTGGTTCATCGCCTATCATACGCTGTTCTGGCTCGACCTCTACCTGACCAGCGACTACGCCAGCTTCGCCCCCCCGCCCCCCTTCAAACGCGGATCGCTACCCGACACCCCCTATACCAAAGCGCAAATTCAGACTTATCTCGACCACTGTCGCCGCCAATGCCAATCGACCATCGCGGCGTTGACCGACGAGCAAGCCAATCAGCGCTGCACCTTTGAATGGATTGAAGCGAGCTACTTGGAAATGCTGCTTTACACCATGCGCCACGTCCAGGAACACGCCGCCCAGTTGAGTTTGCTGCTGGAGTCAGCTTGGCGTCACTGGTTTTGACTGGATACCACAGGCACGGGATACCGCTTCTTGACGCGAGCCGTCCCCAAGCGGCGCACCAACCCGACCATTCGCCCACCGATCAGCCAACGGACGCTCGGCATCGCTCGCGATCTGCATTATCCTATACTCGCATGCACGAGCGCGAGCGGAGAACCCCCATGTGCGGTATTTGCGGAATCTACGATTTGGCTGGACGGGGACGCAGCGGTTTAGCCGCCGTCCGAGCGATGTGCGCCGCCATTCAGCATCGCGGACCCGACGGCGAGGGTTTTTTCGCTCCCAGCGCCCACCCCGATCTGGCGATGGGGATGCGCCGCCTAAGCATCATCGACATCGCCGGAAGCGATCAGCCGCTCTACAACGAAGATCACTCGATTGCGCTGGTCTTCAACGGCGAAATCTACAACTATAAAGAACTGCGCCGCACGTTGATGCAGCAGGAACACAATTTCTTGACGCAGGGCGACGGCGAGACCATCATCCACCTGTACGAGCAGTACGGGTTGGACTTGTTCACGCACCTGCGCGGGATGTACGCCTTTGCCCTGTGGGATGCGAACCATCAGCGGCTCGTGCTGGCGGTCGATCACATCGGCATGAAGCCGCTCTACCTCAGCGAGCGCGACGGCGTGCTGCGCTTCGCCAGTGAAGTCAAAGCCCTGCTCGCCGACGGAACGCTGCCGCGCGCGATCAACCTCGACGTCCTCGACACCTACCTGAGCTTCGGCTACATGATCGGCGAGGAGACGTTGTTCGCCGGAATTCGCCGCCTGCCGTCCGGTCACGCGCTAATCGCCGAAAACGGTTCGACGCGGCTGCACGAGTTCTGGCGCTTCGGCAGCGACCAAATCGGCGGCATTGGCACGCGCGATTACGAAGGCGAGCAGCCGATCATCGACGACGCCCGCCGCTTGATCGAGGAATCGGTACGGCTGCACCTGCGCAGCGACGTGCCGCTCGGATTGTTCCTCTCCGGCGGCATCAACTCGGCGGCGATCTTGGCGATGATGGCGCGCAGCAATGATGGTAGCGCCGACCGCATCAAGACTTTCACCGTCGGCTATGATATGCCGTCGCCCGATAACGAACTGACCCACGCCCGCCGGATCGCCGAGCATTTCAAGACCGACCACCACGAGCGGATCATCAGCGCGGCGGATTGGTGGCGCGGCTTCGAGCAGTACGTCTACTATCACGACGAGCCGAACGCCAACTCGTCGGCGATCTCGCTGCTGCTGCTGGCGGAGACCACCGCCGAACAGGTCAAGGTCGTGCTGACCGGCTTAGGCGGCGACGAGTTATTCGGCGGCTACTCGCTGCATCACACGCTAGCGTGGATCCTGCGCGCCAAGCGCAGTTGGGGATCGATCTTCTCGCCACTCAGCGGTCTGCTGGGCAAAGTCGAACCCTACTACCCGGCGATGAAGCGCTATCGCATCGTCGGCGCGCTGCCGACTTATCTGCCGCGCTATTATCATGCCTTGCTGCGCCGCGACGAGGGCTTGCGCCGCGCCCAGTCCTACGATGGCTTGGTTTTCACCGATGCGCTGCGCGCGCAGCTTTACGGCGACGCCCTGCCGATCAGCGATTACGCGCGCCGCAGCTACGTCGAGATCATCGGACGGTCGCTGCGCGGTAATCCCGACGACACCGCTCAAGCGCTGGTGATCAACACGTGGCTGACCGGCAATGCCCTGCTGAGCAACGATAAGGTGACGATGGCGCACTCGCTGGAAGCGCGCGTCCCCTTCTTCGATCCCGCCCTGCTCGACTTCGCCGCCGCCGTCCCGCCGGAGATTCGGATGCGGCGCAACAAGTATGTGCTGCGCGAAGCAATGCGTCCGTATCTGCCGGAGTTCGCGCTCGAACGTCCGAAGAAACCCTTCGAGACGCCGATCCTCGGCTGGTTCGCGCGTGATCTGCGCCCCAAGATCGAGGACGTGCTGCTCGACGACGGCGCTTACATCCGCGACCTGTTCAACCGTCCCGCGCTGGAAACGCTGCTGCGCGATCACTTCAGCGGACGCGCGCCACAGGTTGAGGTCGTCTTTCGGTTATTGACGTTGGAATTGTGGGCGCAGCGCTTTTTGGTCGGCGATCAGGTGATGGCGTAGAAACACGTAGGGGCAGGTTTGAAACCTGCCCCTACACGATGCTTACATCAGGTCTAGCTTCATCCGCCACTGGGTAATCGTCTGCCGCGGGGAACCGTGTCTGCACTGCCTCGCCGAAATGGACGCCGCCAGCTCAGCGAGCGTCCAGTGATGAGCTAGCTAGTGCTCGGTGCTCGCGGGAGCGGGCTGTCCGGTCAGTTTCATGAGATTGTCCTCGGCATGCGGATCGGTGACGATGGTCAGCGTATCCCACAGGCGGATATCGGTATTCCCGTGCGGGACGATCAACTGCTCGCCGCGCCGGATCGCCGCGACGGCGCATTCGGGGGGCCACTCGACATCCTTGACTTTTTTGCTCACAATCGGCGCACCGGGGCGAATCAGGTAATCGACGACGTGCGCGCCCGTTAGCGTGTGCAGCCGTACCTGATCTTCGGTGTGCTGCTGCTCAATCTTGGCGGTGATCGCTTGGTTGTACGCCCGCATGATGCTGTTGCGCGTCAGCACGCCCACCGGTTCGCGCGTCACCGGGTTGAGCACCGGCAGCCGTCCAATGTCACGCTGACCCATGTGGCGGATCGCCGTCCACAGCGGCTCGTCCGGCAAAGTTGTCACCACGTCTTTGATCAGGATATCGCGGACGTAGCCCTCGACCATCCCCGCTTCGTAAGCCTTCTGCAAATCGCTCAGGGTGACGATCCCGATCAATTGATTATGGTCGTCCACCACCGAAATCCCGTGCGCGTGGAACTTCCGCAGCGCGTCGCGCAGTTCGAGCAGCGAAGCGTCAGCGTAAATCGTCGGCGCGGGCTTCAGCATCGCGTCCTGAACGATCAAGCCCTGCATCACATCGACGTCGCGCCCTTGACGCAGACGCACGCCCTTGCGCTTCAAGCCGAGCGCGTAGACGCCGTCCGGCTCGAACATTTCCGCGAGGAACACGCAGGTGACCGACGCCAGCATGATCGGCAAAATCAGGCGGTAGTCGTTGGTGACTTCAAACACCAGCATGATCGCCGTGATGGGGGCACGCACGACGCCTGCCATCACCGCCGCCATCCCGGCAATCGCGTAAGCTTGCGGGTCGCTGAGCGCCCCACTCTGGAAAATCGAGTTGATAATGCGCCCAAAAGCGCCGCCGAGCATCGTCCCGACGAACAGCGATGGCGCGAAAATTCCACCGACGAAGCCACCGGCGAGGCTGAGGCTTGTCATCAGCACCTTGACCAGCCCCAAGATCAACAGCAGCGCGACGGTATACTGCACGTCGGTAGACCCCAACACGCTGATCATCGGCTCGCGCCCGGTGCCGAGAATCTGCGGCAAGAAGATGCCGACCAAGCCAACCAGCGCCCCGGCGAGCGCTGTCCGCAGCGGGCGCGAGATGCGCCCCGCGTAGTGATGCCACATATCATGCTGCCAGTAAATCGCGCGGATAAAGACAACGCAGACCGGCGCCAGCACCAACCCGAGCAGCAAGTAGAGCGGCATTTCCAACACGCTGCCGAGCGTATAAGTCAGCGCGCCGAATTCAGGACCGCCCACCTCAATCGACTGCGTGACGACCGATGAGACGACGCATGCCAGCACGACGACGCCGAACGAGCTGGTGATGAACTCGCCGTTGAGGATGACTTCCATCGCAAAGAACACACCGGCAATCGGCGCGCGGAAGACCGCCGCAATCGCCGATCCACCGCCCGCCGCGACCAGCACGCGCACGCGATCCGGCGATAGATGCAGCTTTTGACCTAAAAACGACCCGACGTTCGCACCGATCTGGACGCTGGGGTCTTCCGGACCGACCGATGCACCGGCTCCTAGCGAGAGCGCCGAGGCGAACGCCTTGACCGGCATTCGGGCGTAGCGCAAATGACCGCCCGTCAGCGCGACCGCTTCCATGATGCCCGCCACGCCGTGATGCCGCTCCTCACCGATATAGCGGTTCATGATCCAGCCGACGATTAGACCGGCAAGCGCCAGCGTCACGATGATCGCTGCGGCGCCCAGCACCGGCGCCAGCGTAATATCCGCCAGCCGGTCGACGAAGATCGACTGAAAAAACTCGATGCCTTTACGGTACAACCACACGCCAACTCCGCTGGCGATCCCGACGACGACCGCCAAGATCAGCAGCATCGTGTTCTCTGAGCGGCGGGCACGCATTAGCATACGTACCCAAATCACGTCACGTTTCAGCAGGTTCGAAAAACTCATACAGTGCTCAATCTAGTGGACATCCTTGAAAAGGCATTATAGCGCGATTGATCGGGATGAGTAGGGTTATTAAAGCCATCCTTCACTCCTGAAAATCAGCCGGTGGACAGGGTTGGTCTCATTGACGGGGGCAGTCTTCAGGTAGAATGAGACGATTGCAAGTCACCGTTACACCCCAATTTTCCCGGAGCTGTCCGTTAATGCCCAACAAACCCTCGCGCTGGCTGGTGCTGCTGGCGTTTGCCGCCATTTACTTTATATGGGGATCCGCCTACATCGGCATCCACTTCGCCATCGAGACCCTACCGCCGTTCTTGATGACGGCGATGCGTTTTTTGATCGCGGGCGGCGTGCTGATCGCCTGGGCGCGGCTGCGCGGCACACCCGCCCCGAAACTGATCGAATGGCGGTCGGCGCTGTTCATCGGCTTTCTACTGTTCATGATCCAGAACGGGTCGATTGTTTGGGCGGTCGGGCACGGCGTTCCGTCGGGGATCGTCGCGGTGTTGACGGCGAGCATTCCGCTGTTCATGGTGCTGCTGGCATGGAGCCGACCGGGCGGCAGCTTCCCCGGTCTCACCGTGATCGGCGGCGTCTTGCTCGGACTAGTCGGCATTATTCTGCTGGTCAGCCCTTCCGGGACGACTTCGCTGAACCTCATCGGCGTCGGCGCGGTGTTGTTCGGCTCCTTCTGCTGGGCATATGGTTCGCTCTACTCTCAGCGCGCCCCGCTGCCGAAATCGAACACGCTTTCGACCGGGATGCAGTTGTTCAGCGGCGGCGTTTTCCAGATGATCGCCAGCATTGTGACCGGCGATGCGGCAACCCTCAACCCGGCAACGGTATCTGTCCTGTCGCTAGGCGCGGTGATCTATCTGGGTTTGATCTCATCGGTGATTGGCTTCAGCGCCTACACGTGGCTGATGCGCGTCGAAGTCCCCGCCCGCGTCTCGACTTACGCCTACGTCAATCCGGTGGTGGCGGTGTCATTGGGCTGGCTGCTGGCTAGCGAACCGGTGACGCTGCGCACGATCATCGCCTCGGCGGTCATCATCACTTCGGTCGTCATCATCAACAGCAGCAATAGCCGGCATCTGGTGCGCTTTCGCCCCGCCAAAGTCGCCCAGCCCGCTGAAGTCACACCATAACCTGTTGAAATCAAAAGACCTCGCCGCAGCGGACGAGGTCTTTTTTCATGGGAGTATGAGGCGCTGCCCTACAATCCCAGTTTTCGCAGATATTCCCGGTTGCGACGCGCGCTTTGGAGCGGCGCATCGGGATCATCGACCAGCACGTCCTGCTCGACAATCGCCCAGCCATCATAACCAAGCGCCTGAACGTCCCCGATCAGCTTCGGAAAATCGACCGCGCCTTCGCCCAGCTCGCAGAAGACACCCGCCGCGACCGCCGCGAAGTAATCCATGCGTTCCTGCACCGCCAGCGTGCGGATGCCAGCGTCGCAGTCCTTGAGATGCAGATAGCGCACGCGCTCGCCGTATTCGTCCAGCGCCTTGATCGCATCGCCACCAGCATAATGCCAGTGTCCTGTATCGAGACACAGCCCGACCAGGTCTTGATCGGCGCGATTCATCAAACTGCGGACTTCTTCCGCCGTCTCGACGTAACCCGCGCAGTGATGGTGAAAGACAACTTTCAAGCCAGTCTCGTCGAAGACCGCCCGCGCAACCCGGTTGACGCCTCTGCCGTACACGTCCCACTGGTCACGCGTGAGGTAGCAGCCATGCCGCCGCCCCGCTTGCTGCACTAGTTCGGGCACGCTGCCGTTCTCATCTGCCAGCACAATGCAGACCGCCCCAAGTTGTGCCAGCAACCGCCCGACCTGTAAGGCGTGGGCTTCACCTTCTGCCCACGTATTCTCGTCGAGGAAGTTGACCGGCACGAATGACGAGAGCAGTTGCAGATTGCGCTGCTGTAGTTCACTGCGCAGCAGCTCCGGATCAGTCGGCAGGTAGCCCCACGGACCCAGTTCCAGCCCGGTGTAACCGGTTTCCACAATCTGATCGAGCACCGTCGAGTATGGATACTTGGGCGCAACGTCCTTGAATTCGTAAATGCCCCACGAGACCGGCGCATTTCCTATTTTTATGGTCATCATCGACCTTTCAACATGCAATCACATAATCCCGCAGCAAACAACTCGTGCCTATTATCTCGCTTCGGCGCTGGCAATTCAACTTTATGGCGCTAATCGTCATTCAGCGGGTGATTGATCCGGTCAGATCGCTGGTTTAGCCGCCCCGTGCCGCCATCCACTGGCGTACTTCGGTGAAGTGGAGATGAAAGTGTTCGTCCATGTTACCGGGGATCAGGGGCCACGGCGGTTGGTAGAACAAGCCGTTCCAGGTGCTTTCGAATAATTCGTCCTCTGACAGCCCATCGATCAGCGCGCAAACCTGCGCGTAGCGCGCACCGAAGTTGACGATCACCTGTTTCAGCGGCAGATCGGCGTCGCGCGCCGAGCGCGCGTCGTTCAGCCGGTCGATGTCGTCCCACGTCATCCCCTGCGCCGGGATATCCGGGATTTGCCCGCGCCGCGCTTGATCGAACCAGCCGATCAAGTATTCCATCCACGCCGTCAAGTGCGCCAGCGTGTCCTTGACCGACCACCAGCCAACGACGTTGGGGATCAGCATCTCGTCGGCGCTCAGCAACCCCAGCGTCCGCTGGACGAAGGCGTACTCGACTTGCATCAACGCCAGTAGGCGGGCTTTGTCGTTCTTCGGCTCCATTGGTCCCTTCAGCCTCCAGCTTAGCCGCGGCTAGCGCGGCGACTTTTTCGGCGGCGCTGCCTCGCTGTACTGGTCGATCAAGCCGTGTAGCTCGACCAGCTTGGCATAGCGTTCCTCGAAGTGCGCCCGATAGTAGCGGTGATCAAGGTTCAAGCGCATGTCGTAGGCATCTTCGCCATTATTATGATAATACTTCGGCTTGGTGCCCACCGTCTTAAAACCATACTTGAGATAGAGATTCTGCGCGACCGTATTGCTCACTCGCACTTCCAGCACCATGTATTCCGCTTCGAGCAGAATCGCCCGCCGGATCATCCCAGCGAGCACGATTTCGCCCCAGCCGCGCCCGCGATACTCCGGATGGGTCGCAATCGTGCTGACGTGCGCCTCGTCCATGATGTTCCACAAGCCGCCGTAGCCGACAATCCGCCGGTTGTCGCTCGCGCCGTTAAGTCCCGGCACGAGCCGCCGCCAGCCGGGATTCAGCTTGGCGTCCTCGTATTCGAGCGCGACCATGTAACTGTAGGTCAATTCGTTGATCTCGAACTGGTACGACCGAGCCGACCATGCCGGATCGAACGAGTGCTGATCGATCACCGTGACTTCGGGGATGTCGGAAAGGCGCATATAGCGCAGCGTGAGGGTCATGCAGGCAAGTCTTTAGTCTTCACGTAGATCGGCGCGACGGCAGCAGCGTTAAAACGGGTGAGCGTTTCGTCGGCGTTAGCGGCGCGCAGGCGCGTCCACGCGGTTTCGGCGAGAAAGCTCGCCCGGCGCAAGCGCAGTACCGGCGCCGCCAGCGTGATCGGCAGCCCCTGTTCGCGCTGCGCCGCTTCAATGACGCGGTAGCCTTCTTCCCCCACTTCACCGGAGATGCAGGCGGGTCCGTCGATGCTGGCGATCAGGGTATCCCAGTCCATATTCTGGGGTTCGCCGCGCATTTTCCAATTGCCTTTGCGCCAGTGATAGCGCGCCGTCGTCACACGGTCACGCCCGGCGCGCAGCACGAGAATCAGCGCGCCCGGCGAGGGCGGCTGACCGGACGCCAGCACGTCGAGCGTCGAGACGCCGACCAGCGGCAGCTTCTTCGCCGAGGCGATCCCTTTCGCCAGCGCCACACCGATCCGCAGCCCGGTATACGAGCCGGGACCAATCGACACCGCCAGCGCGACCAAATCGTCCGGCGTCATCCCGGCGTGATCGAGCAGCGTGGCGACGGCGGGCGCGAGTTCAGCGCTGTGGTGATTCTGAGAAAACCACGTCTGTTCGGCGCGCACCTGCTGTCCATCGTGCAGGGCAATGCTGATATACTGCGTGGCGGTATCAATCGCAAGTAGGGTCATGGTTGTGAGTGGTTAGTTGTTAGTTTTTAGTTCTTAGTTTTTGAGGGCAGTCTCCGGCATTCACGATGATGCCAACCACACCCGAACTAATCACTAAAAACTAATCACTAATCACTTGCTCTCCCTCACTTCTTCACTCCGAACGAGACGCCACGAAACTGTTCCAACAGCGTTTCGTAGCGCTTGCCGGTCGCTTCGAAGACGAAGTTACGCCGCGTCGCCTCAATGACCCGCAGTTCGATCCACAGGCGCGCGCGCGGCAGCGCACTCTCAATGTGTTCGGGCCATTCGACGATCACCGCGCCGCGCCCGCTCAGTACGTCGTCGATCCCGATGCTGTCGGCATCTTCGGCGCTGTGCAGGCGATAACAGTCGAGGTGAAACAAGCATTGATCGTCGCGGGTGCGTGTATGCTCGTGGACAAGGTTATAGGTCGGGCTGGTGAGCAGCGCCTGCGCGCCCCACCCCTCGCCGATGCCGCTAGCGAACGCCGTCTTGCCCGCGCCTAAATCTCCGGAGAGGCAGATCACGTCGCCAGCTTGCAGCAGCGATCCCAGACGCACCCCTAAGCGGCGGGTCTGTTCGGCGCTGTGGCTGAAAATGTCGAGTTCGCTGTCTCGCAGAATAGGCACGCACTGTCCCGACGGTTGCTCCGATCCAATGGGCTGTATTATAACCTACGGAGCGGCGGGCGGTAAACCATCAGCCTGAAGCAGCGCATTCCGAAAACGCAATCGGGGCAAACTACCCGCCCCGACCAGACCATAGTTTATTTGTTTGAAGCGTGACCAAATCGGCACTCGCGTCAGAACACGCCGCGCTCGGATTCAACCACCCCGCCCTTACCGGGTGGACGAGTCCCGGCAAGGGCAAGTGTGAGCTAGGCGTGAGGTCTTTTATTCCTGTTGGAACTGGAGTTCTCGTTCGGACAAGCGCGGCGACTCGGCGAAGCGGCGCTGAAGCTGCAGCCCCCAGATCACCATGCGCTTGCCAACATTCACCAGAACGGGCTGGTAAGCCAGCACGCGATTCGGCGTGCGCCCCACGAATGCCTCACGAACGAGCTGTCGGTGTTCGAGGATTGCCTGTCGTTTAGCGTTGTGCTGCTCGACTTGCGTTTGCATCAATCGATCAATGGATTGCATGATCTACATCCTCAACTTGCTCAACACGGGCAGTGGACAGGTTGGATCTTGTTCGGCAGTTAGTTTAGAAAATGCGTTCTATCACTAGATGATGAACGCCCGCGTAAATGTGACGCCCTTATTGGCGAGCCAGAAAATTGGTCAGCGATTGCAGTGTGTCAACCACGCGATCCGTGTTCAGGCTGTAGCACTTGGCGACTTCGCGCCGCCGCTCGACGATGAAGCCGTTCGCGCTCAACTGGCTGAGGTGCCGTGACGCGCTCGACTGGCTCATCTCCAATTGCTCGATAATGTCCTGCGCGCACAACTCCTCATGCGTGGTCAGCAGTTCCAGAATCCGTAGGCGGGTATCGTCGGCAAGCGCGTTCAGGCGCGTCAGGAGTTCAGCGCGATTAAGCGCCGAAGCCGGATTCGCTACGCTGCGCGGCAGCCGCGCCCCAAACAGGATGTAGAGCGTCTTGCCAACGTCGACCAGCAGCACATAAGGACCGATGTGCGCCGACGGCACGAAGACGACGTTATCGACGCTGCGATATTTGTCGATCATGGTGCTCAAATCGCGCGTAGTGACCGTGCGCAGCAGTTCGTCGAGCGACATGCCGCCTAAGTCCATCGTCTCGAACGCCGCGACCGATTCTTGCAGCATCGGCAGGTTACGCGCCCACTCTGAAGCGAAATGCTCAACCCAAACCCAGTGCAGGTGCTCGACGATGATCGTCATCATTTGCGGGGGGTCGTTGTAAAGCTCGAACGCCCGTGCCGCGAAGGTATCAGGAAACTGGGTCACCTCGCAGACCGCGCGCATGTAACGGCGAAAAATATCGGCATCGCCGAGGAACTGCTCCGGCGTCAGATCAGCGAACGCGCCGTCGAAGTAACCGGGATGCTTCTTCGGCTCAGAAATCGCCCGGTCGAGCATGGCGTCACGCGCAGCGAACGGATCCAGTGCGGCAAGCGCATCAAGGTAGCTCGGAAAATCGGCGTAGGTGGTGATCGACAAGGTATCGTCGAAGAACAGCGGCTGGAACGCCCCGAAGATCATGCGGTTCAGTTCAAGCTGCGCTTCCGGGAGCGCTGCCGCCGTCTGCGTGATCCACTCGCTCAAGCCGGACAAGCGCTGCGTTTCCGTCAATTCGCGAATGCTCTCAAGCGCGCTGAAGGCGGGCGCGATGTCGAAGCGGGCGGTGATGATTTTCGGCGCGAGGAAGTAGTTCTTGTCGAACATGAACCTGCCTTTATTTGTATTATGCACTTAACCGCATAATTTGAATATATCCTACAGTAAATCGACTAGCGTGTCAATATGGCAACCGATCAAGAGCGAAAAGGGGGGTTTAAGAGGCAGCGTCGGTGACGGTGAACGTCCCAATTTTGACGAACGGCTCGCCCGCGACCGTGAGCGGAGTCGGGTTATCAAACCAGTAAACGCCGACGGCAAGGTCATACCTCCCGGCGGACAGCGAGGCAGGGATCAGCAGCGAGTGACGGTCAAAATAGGGTTTGCCCACCTCCCAAGCGCTGGTCGGATAATCACCGGGCTGACCATCGTCCTGCGCAAAGACTTGCTGCGACTGATCCATCAGGTATACGCCGACTGAGTAATCCAGATCGGATTTCGTCAGCGCCGACCACCACAGATCGACAAAAATACGGTCGCCCGCTTGGGCAGTCGGTGGCGCGATTGCATCGTGGAGCGTGAATAATTGACCGAAATCGCGCGGAGCGGCGGCGGGATCGAAACGTTCGAACAGCACCGCCCGAATCGTGCGATCCGCGAAGACGGTACTCAACTGTTGACCAATAGCAATGTCGAAACTTTCGATGGAACGATAAGCGGGCAGATCGCGTTCGAACAGCGGGATCGCATAAGCGGGCTGAGTCCAATTGAGGACAAGCACGCGCGGGTATTGATCCAAGATCGGACGCAGATCGTTGATTCGCGCCACGTCGACGTCAGACGAATTGGCAGCGCGCGGCAGCCACGGCATAAAGGTCGGCGCGCGCACACCTGCCTGCTCCAGTTCGTACTGGATAGCGAAGCTGTCCCAGCCCATTTCCAAGACGATCAGGTCGTGCGAGTCGACGTGTTCGCCGATGGTCTGGGCGATGCGATCCGCGTCGATGCGCGGCTGGACGACATTGACGCGCACAAGTACGACGATCAATGTCAGGCTAAAGAGCAAGCGTCGCAGCGACGGCGATCCAATTTGTTGAAAGCCATAACCGCACAACAACACCAGCATCGGCACGAACATCAAGAGCGTGCGCGGCTTGAGAATGTCGACGCGCAGGCTGAGCAGGAAAAACGCAGCATACAAACCTAATCCGCCAAGCACAATGTACCACTGCTCCATCCGGCGGATCACCGCCAAGCCGAGCAGAACCACGCCACCCAACAGCGCCAATTGCCCATCGAACAGGGTATCCAAGACGCGCAGGAAATCAGGCAGGGTGTAAACGGTGTGCCCAATCGAGTCGTTGAAGCCACCCGCATTGAAATTCGCCATGACCTGTGTCGCCGTCACCGAGAGCCCCGGCAGATAGAGGATTAAGGTGACGATCCACCCACCGATCAGGTAGGCTTTGTGACGCAGGCTTCCACGCCATAGAAACAGCGCAAACAATCCTTGCAGCCCCAACACCGCCAAACCGATGAACTGCGTGTAGAGCATCAACGTCACGGCGGCAACGTAGAACGCAAGCCATTTCCAGCGCGGATGGCGAAGATAGCGCAGCAGGAAGAAGGTCATCAACGTGACCGAGAGCGCCAACAGACCGTAATTACGGACTTCCTGCGCGAAATAGACCGGAACGCTCAGCACAGAGAACAGCAGCGTCGCATAAACCGCAGCCCACTGCCCGAACCAGTCGAGCGCGAGGCGGTAGACAAGCGCGACGTTGAGCAGTCCGAAGGCAACTGAGAGAAAGCGCAGCGCCAAGTGCGAATCGCCAGCGAACGCCGACCACGCACTCAACGCGAGAAAGTAGGCGGGCGGGTGGCGATCATTCGCCAGTGTATTGGTGATTTGGGTGAAGTCGTGGCTGCTGACCGCCCAAATCGTCCAGCCCTCGTCCGTCCAGACAGGAAAGCTGGATACGGGCAGCAGCCGCAGCGCAAAAGCGAAGCACAGAATCGCCGTGACGATCACCAGTTTGCTAAGGAGAGTAGATTTGATGAAACCGAGCATGATTCGAACCGTCCACCCTTGCATTGAAACCCGATTGCAGTATACTATTTCCAACTTCGGGCAGTTAGCTCAATTGGCAGAGCATCCCCTTGACGTGGGGAAGGTTAGAGGTTCGAGTCCTCTACTGCCCACTATCGCGGAGTTCATCCGAACAGACACCAGCAGAGGCACCAGCGCTGGTGTTTTTGTTTGTCTGGTCACACACGCTTAGGCGCATTCGTTCCGAAATATCGTGTAAGTAGGCAAACGGTGCGCGCAATTCCAATCGTACTTTTCTCTCCGGGTTAACTACAACCCGCTCGACCACTAGCCGTAGAGCAAACGCATCAAATTTCTAAATACAATAATTAACCGCCAAGACGCCAAGAAGAATCGTTGAAAAGCCCTACTTCACGCTATCAAAGGATCTGCTTAAAGGCTGTTAGCAGTATAAAAATTGAAGTGATTTAAGCTTTTCTCTCGTCCCTCTATTTTGCGAATTGCTGACCTCAAAATGGCGTTTTTTCCGGCTCTTATCCCCGTCCCTCATAGTTAGAGACGCAAAATGGCGCTTTTTCCGGCTCTTCGCCCCGTCCCTCATAATTAGTGACGTAAAATGGCGTTTTTTCCGGCACTTCGCCCCGTCCCCCACAATCAGGGACGGGGGTGAGGTTTTGTAAGCAGCGCAAAAGCTTGAATCAGTTCATCTATAAAAATTTGTCTTTCTTGGCGATCTTGGTGTCTTGGCGGTTCAAATTGAGTTTGATGCGTTTGCCCTATTTGCCCTAGCTTGTATCATTGATGTATGCGCGAATGTGAGCCATACTTTAGATTAATCAATGGATACTGACTGCACTGAAACCTCGTAGGATAGAACATGGCTTACGTCATCAACGAACCCTCCGTCGTGAGCGAAGTTATCGCTGGAGAAGCTATTGTCATCAATCTCGACAGTGGTAACTACTACAGCATGGATGGAAGCGCTAGCTACATTTGGGAACAAATCACCAGTGGCGGCAACGCAGACAGCATCGCTCAGGAACTTGCACAAAGTGAAGGCGCAGAGCCAGGCTTAAGACAAGTGGTCGAGGCGTTTGTCGATCAGCTCGTGACTGAGGGCTTAATTCGCCAAGAAGCGGCGGGTGCATTGGGTCAACCGCCGACATCCCTGACGCCACCGAAATCCTACAGCGCGCCCCTGCTTAACATTTATACCGATATGCAAAGCCTGCTGCTGCTTGACCCCATTCATCAGGTCGATAACGCTGGCTGGCCCCACGCTTCCGAATCGTCGTAATGATCGATCCTGATTTCCCGGTTGCGGCATTTCACGATTATTTCGCCGCTGCCGCCGCTTCGTTTGAGCGCGCGGTCAGGCGAGCGAAGCACACGGTCAACTTGCAGATTGGCGATCAACGCTGGCGGGTTGAACAAGCAGGAACTGAGACTATTCCTTATCTGCGCGCTTTTTCGCACCTGCACTTGTCGCTTGATGATACGCACGCTCCGGCACTGACCGTCTGCCTGTGGGATTACGCCTCGACGGGTGAAGCGCCGCCGATGCCTGCTTGGACGTGGATGCGCCAACTGCCCCACAGCCGCGAAAGCAGTTTTGAGGATGGGCGCTTCTTCGCCGCGCAGTATTTTAATGGCTTTTATCTACTGCTCGACTGGAAGGCGCGCTGCGCGCTGATCTGGCATCCGTGTTGGACGGATCTGCCGTCGTGGGCGATTGCCGCGCCACTGCGCGAACTGGTCGAACTGTGGTTCAAGCCGAGCACGTTCATTCGCCTGCACGCAGGCGCGGTAGGTACAAAAACCGGCGGCGTGCTGTTCGTGGGCAAGAGCGGCAGCGGCAAATCGACGACGTCGCTAGCCTGTTTACAGTCGGGCTTAGGCTACGTGGGTGACGATTATGTGCTGGTTGACAGCGCGCGCTTGACGCTCTACAGTCTGTACAGTTCCGGTAAGCTGCTGCCTGACAATCTCGTTCGCCTACCACAACTCAATCCCGCCACCGAACCGGTAGCAGACGAAAATGGGGACATTGCTGGTACCGGCGACAAGGCGGTTTTCTTTCTGGACGATACTTTCGGCGCGCGACTACTGACACAGGTTCCACTGAAAGCTGTGTTTGTGCTGCATCTGACGCATACACCGGAAAGCTCCCTAGAATCGATCTCGCCGGTGCGAGCGATCCAAGCCCTCGCGCCGTCAACGCTGCTCCAAGCCGACGACCCCACGCCGCGCGATTTCCAGAAAATCGTACAGATCGCGAAAGCGCTGCCTTGCTATCGGCTGAATGCGGGTACCGATCTGGCTCAACTGGTGGCGGTCATCAAGGATTTTCTAGCGCATGACTGAAACACGCCCGACGATCACGGTGGTCATGCCCGTGCGCAACTGCGCGCCCTTCGTCGCCGAAACACTGGAAAGTATCCTCGCGCAGACGTACCTGCCGCTGGAAGTCATCGTCATCGACGATGCTTCGTCGGACGGCACCACCGAGATCGTGAGCAGTTACAGCGTGCGCGGCGTGCAGCACATTCTCCGAACCGATCAGCAGAATATCTACTCGGCGCACAATCAGGCGATTGCGCGGGCGCGGGGCGAGTTGATCGCTTTTATGTCCGGCGATGACTACTGGCTGCCGAAGAAACTGGCACTGCAAGCTGATCTTTTGGCGGCAAATCCAGCATTCGGTTACGCGATCACGTACTCGCGCGGGTTTCTCGACGAGAACTATCCGCCGCCGCCTGAAACCATCCGCGAGACGCAATTGGAAGTGCGGCAGGGTCCGCTGCTGGAAGCGGTGCTGGCGCGGAAGTCGCTGTTTACGGACTATGGCGGCTTTTCCGAAGCCTATCAGATTTCAGCGGACGTCGAGTGGTTCGCGCGAATGAATGCGCGCCGGGTCGCGATGGGCGTCGTCGAGCAGGTGCTGGTACACAAACGAGTGCATTCGAGCAATACCTCGATGGTCAACCCGGCGCTGACGCGCGCCGAACTCCTGCACATCCTGCGCGACGCGGCGCACGAACGATCTAACGGAACCGTCTCATAAGTTATTCCCTGAGTATCCTTTCGTGAGTCAACGATGCACATTTCAACGATTATCCCGGTCTACAACAACGAACACTATCTACCTGAAGCTGTTGCCAGCGTCATGATGCAGCGTTCAGTCATGCCGCGCGACGTCACGATGGACGTCTGGATCGTCGACGACGGCTCGACCGACAGGACACCTCAGGTTGCCAACGGACTCGCCGGGCAGGATTCGCAATCAAGCGGGGTCGCGGTCACGGTGCTGCGTCAAGCGAATGCGGGCGCGGCGGCAGCGCGCAATTACGGTGCAGCAAGTTCAAGGGGTGACCTGCTGGCATTTCTCGATTCGGATGACCTGTGGACGGAAGGGCGCTTGGCATGGATGTTTGCCGCCCTCGAGGCTGACCCTGCGCTGGACGTCGTTTTTGGCTACGTCGAGCAGTTCATCAGCCCGGAATTAAGCGCGCAGGAGCAGGCGCGCCTCATCTGCCCGACTGAACTGATACCCGGTTACCACCCGAGCGGGATGCTGATCCGACGCACCGCTTTCGAGCAGGTCGGCGGTTACGATCCCCAGTGGGCACATGGCGAGATCATCGACTGGTATCTGCGGCTGAAGGAAGCAGGTTTGAAGGAACGATTGCTGTCGCAGGTCGTCTTCCGCCGCCGGATACACGGGGCAAACTCCGTCCTCAAGCCGTTTGCCCAACAAGCTTATCCGCGCGTCCTGCGTGCTGCCCTTGCCCGGCGACGCGCCCGTGCAGCGCAAGCCGGACATGGTGACCAAGAGGACTCCTGATGACGCAGCCGGGCTGGATGCCATCGCCGACCGAAGCATTGATCTTTCACGCTGCCCTCAATTCGCCCGCTTCGGCGATCCAAGCGTGGCAAACGTGGACGCAGCAGGTCGACCTTGTGCACGATGACCTCGACGACGACACCTTTCGGCTGCTCTCGCTGGTCTACGAGAATATAGCGCCGCACCTGCCCGAAGACCCGCTGTTGGAAAAACTCAAAGGTATCAGCCGCTATCACTGGACCAAGACCCAGCTTGCCCTCGCTCATGGCAGCCGCGCCGTCACCCTGCTTCAAACCGAGAGCATCCCGACGCTGCTCCTTAAAGGCGCTGCGCTGATCGGGGCAAATTATGTCCGTTCCAGTTCGCGAATGATGTACGATTTTGACTTGCTCATCCCCGACGAAGCGCGGGAACGCGCGCTTGCGCTGCTCTACCGGCACGGGTGGCAAGCGAGCTATCCGATTCCATCCTCGCGTTATCCACTGATCCACAGCCTCGACTTGAAACTACCGGCTGATGGTACCGGGCTTGACTTACATTGGTTTGCGCTGGCGGAAAGTTGTTCGCATGGTTCGGATGACGATTTCTGGCAAGCATCTGTGCCGATCACGATCAAAGGTGTGGAAACGCGCCGTCTGAGTGACAGTGACCTATGCTTTCACATTCTGGCGCACGGCGCACGCTGGGACCCGGAGCCGTCACACCGCTGGATTTCCGATACGCTGCTGCTTTTGCGCAGCCCGGCGGTCATCGACTGGGATCGGGTTTGCGCTGACGCTGAACAGCGCGAGCTAGCGCTGCTGGTCGCCGCCATGCTGGTTTATGTGCGCGACACCTTCGCCGCACCAGTCCCGACAGAGCCGATCACGCGCTTGCAGCACAGTCATGTGAAAATTGGGCAGCGCATCGAATTCTGGGCGCGCAATCGCCAGCGGGCACGCTGGCGCGGGTTGGCGTTTCACGCACACCGCTACTGGCGGCTGACGCACGGCAGCACCGGGGTGAGTTTGTCGCTCGTGCGCTATTTTCGTGACTGGTGGGGTGTGGCGCGTACCGCTGATTTACCGGCGATCATCGTCGCACAAGCACGGCAGCGTCGACGAAAAGCCGAGGCAGCAGAGTAAGTGCCTAAGCGAGAATTGACAGTCTCGCGAGAATTGGTTACGCTTATTCTACGCGGTCATAATTACAGATGAGGCATTGCCATGTTGAAGGAACTCTCAAGCAAGGGGCTAGCAAATAAACGTCTGGTTCGTTTGCTGTTCATCGCTGCTGTTTTCGCGGTGCTGCTGGTTGGCGTCACCGTTGTCGGTGCCGTTACCTCCCCGGTGACATCGCCGACGACTGCGCCGTTCGAGGGCGATGACCGCGTGTGCGGTGATCAGCCGGGCGTGTATGCCCAGACTGCTGCAATTTACCCAGTGAGCGACAGCAAAGGCAATAGTTCTAGCCTGCTGGCGTATGAAGTCAACGATAATGGCGTCGGCACGCTCATCAGCGAAATTCCGAACAATGATACGATCAACAATGCGCTGACCGGAAGCTGCCGATACCAGCGCGCCGGTCACCTTCTTCACGGCGGATACTTACAGCATCAGTGCTCTGCCAAGCGGTTTGTGTCAGTTCAATTCGACGCAAATCCCAACCGTTGAAGAAAAGGGCTACACCTGCACGTTTACTTGTAACTAAGCGATCTCTCTTCGCGCACCAACTACCCGATGCCGCTGCTATAGGGCATCGGGTTTTTGATTTGTTTGCAGCTTGAGCGTCATTCATTTCATGAGGGGCGCGGCTTCGGACTGCTTGAGCGCGTCGAGCTGCGGGGGAAGCTGCGGATCGAAAGGATGCAGGCGCGCCGCCGTCACAAGGGCATCCGAGGCGCGCGCCAGCACGGCTGAACGGCTGTCGGCATCGTCGGCGCTGTCGGCGACGTTGAGGAGCTGCATCGCCGTGTAAAGCCATGCTCGCTCGTCCCAGAAACGCAGCGCTACGCCACGTTCGCTCTGCTGCCACGTCGGCGCTTGCGGGATCAGGATATTGCCCTGTCGCAGCGCAGAATCGCCGGTGGTATCCACCACCCACCACGTCAGCGCTGCCAAGACGATCAGCCCGGCGATCGGTAGCACGATGCGTCGGCGCGCGGGCAGCCTTGACGGCGCGTCATGTTCGGTATAAGTAAGGCTGAACAGAGCTGATCCAACCGAGAAGAATACGACCTCCCACAACGCCGCTGCATTAGGTGGTAGAATGCCACCTCCACGCCAACCGAACAACCAGAACGCGCCGATTGCCAGCACGCCGAGCGCCATGTCGCGTGGGGTGATGCGCCGTTTTTCCAGCCAGAGTAGATACGCCAGCCCACCAATCAGCACTGCCCCGGTGACGAGCGCGGTCACGGACGATGCGTGCGCACTGGGCGCATTGAAGGCGATTTGACGCAGCAGCGCCGCGCCACCGAGCGCAACCATCCCGACCGAGAAGCGAATCGGCAGCGGTGAATCCGAGGCGTCGTTGGCGGGTTCAGCGCGCGCAAAAATGCCGCCTGTGACCAACCAGTAGGTGAAGCTGACGATCACCGTCTCGAAGCCAAGCTGCATATCGACGAGGAAGGCGACGCCCACCATCAGCGCCAGCCACGCCGGACGATCTGCGGGCGCAGGTGCACCGCGCCGCCCCACGAGTACCTCAAGCAGCAGCCCTAGCCACAAGCCGACGATCCCGGCGTAGGTAGCGATCACCGGCAGCCAAACTGAATTGAGCGCGAGAATTCCTCCCGCGACAATCCCGAGCACCGCCGGGAGGATCACGCGCGGGCGGAGCAGCCGCAAGCGCCGCAGCGCCCACAGCCCGATGCCAATCGTCAGCCCGCCACGAACAAGCAGCGCGCTCCAGCCACCGGTCAGCAGCAGGTCGAGCCAGAAGTTATGGGCGCGGTCAACGGCAAAAAACTCTAACGTCGGAATGCGGTCGAAGAGCACCTCTTGCATGTCCCAGCCGTAGCCGACCAGCGGACGCAGCGCCGACCAGCGATCCGCCGCGCCGTTCACATCGGCGAGCGTGGGCGGCGCGTCCAACATCGCCCGCGCACCGTCCCAAATGCTCAACCGCAGGTCTTGCGTCGCATTGCCGGAAACCGTCAGGTCAAGGCGCTGAAACAGTGGGATGCCTTCCAGTCCGATCAAATGAGGCAGGATGATCACCGATGCCAGCGCTCCGACGGCGATCAGCAGCAGAATCCAGCGCCAGCCTCGCGTTGCGGCGAGCAGCAAAACGCCGGTGAAGATGCCAGCGCCTAACGCCAGCGTCGCCGTGCGCGCACCGGACGGGATCAGCGCGGTGGCGATGAAGGCGATACCTAACCACCAGATCGCCTGCTTGTACCAGCGGGCGCGGAAGGGCGCGTAGACGACGCAGGTGAGCACGCACAGGTAAATCCAGCCACCCAGATAAGTCGGGTAACCGATCACGCTCGACGAGCGGACGGGGTAGTAAGTCGGCGAGATGGTCGGGTAGAGGCGCGCTTGCTGTAAGAGGGCGATTGCGCTGACCACCAGTCCGGCAATCCAGAACAGGCGGGCGAGCGATCCGCCGCCGTAACGGGCGACCACCAGCGCGCCGATAACCGCTCCAGCAAGCAGAGCAAGCTGCGTCAGTGCCCCGAAGCGGCGGATCAAATCGCCCATCCCTGCCGTGACCGGGCTGAGCGCAAAAATCGTGACCAGCACCAAGATCGCTGCCCACAGTAACGAGCACCAGTGTTTCGCGGCGCAGCCTGCGCCAAGCGCCACGCGCGAGGACTGCGAGCGTAACCACCGCTAGCACGACGATCAAGCCCGCTCGCCCGGCTCATAGGGTTCAAAGCGCGTTGGCGCGGCGTACAAGGACAGTACCGACGCCCACAGCAAAAGCAGCCCGATTCCGTGCACGCTGATGCTATTCAAGCGCAAGAATTTCATCATAGCGTTTGTCCCCTACCCTTGACGCGTTGCGTAAGCTGCTCAAAGGCGGATGTCAACAGCGCCTTTTCGTCGTCCGGCAAAGCAAAGCGCCAAACCAGTAGGGCGAACGCCCCTGACGACAGGAGCGCGAATACGAGCAAATCGAGCAGGTCGGAAAAGCGTAATCCGAGCCAGAACGGGAGCAGACCGATACCCGCGCTGACCAGCGCAATCGGCATAAACCAAAGAAACGAAACATTGAACAGCCGCACCTGCAAGTGCGTTGCGGTTGTACGCTCCAAGGCGATCAAGAGAAAGATATTGACGATCACGGTGCCTAACGCCGAGCCGACCATCCCCCAGCGTGGGATCAGCAGCGCGTCGAGGGCGACATTGAGCGCCGAGAACGCGGACGAGAAGATCAACCAGCGGCGGTTGTAGCCTGACATGACCAGCAAACCGATAGCACGGTCGCTGATCACGCGCAGAAGCATGGCAGCGCACAGGATCGCTAGCGCGCTCGCGCCAATGGCATAGTCCGCGCCGAAGACGACCGTCAGTACCGTATTGCCGTGAAAGCAGAGGACGATTAACCCGGGGATGCCCAGCAGCAGCCCGATGCGAACGGCGGATTGGGTGACGTGCTCAAGGCGGGCGGTATCGCCGCCGTAAATCAGGTGCGCCGTAATCGGTCCCTGAATCAGATCAATCGCGGCGGCGATCAGCGTGAAGAAGGTCGAAAGCTGAGCGATGACGATAAACGTGCCCGCGTTTTCCGGCGTCGAGAAGACGCCCATCAAGAGCCGATCCAACAGCGGACTTGACCATAACAGCAGGCTTGCCAATGCCAGTGGCGTACCGTAACGCCCCATCGTCAGCGTCAGCCCCCGATTGGCTTCCGCCGGGGCACGAACGCGAAACGCGGGATAGCGTCGCATCATCACCCACAAGGCGAGGAAAGCGATCACGCCGAAGGAGAGCAGCGCTGCCCAAACCGCCGCTTCGATGGGTTGGACGGCGTATAGACGGCTGGAAAGCACGACCAAGAAGATCAACAAAAGCAGGTACAAGATCGGTTGGACGATCTCTTCGGCGGCGATAGCAAAGGCGATCCGGCGGTCGATCATGGTCGCGGCGAGGCAGACGTCCATCAGTGACCAGAGTGGCAGCACGATGGCGAAAATGCGCAGCAAGAGCGCGAGTTCGGGCTGGTCAAAGATGAGAATGGCGATTGGCTCGGCAAGGGTAAAGAGCAGCACGCAAAAAATAGTGCTTGCTGTCAGCGCCAACCCGACTGCCACGCGCAGCACCGCCCCAAACTGCGCCGGGTTGTGCCGCCGTTCTGCACCGAAGCGGATTACCGCGCCTGACTGCCCGACGGATGCGAACATGGTCACGAGGCGAAAGACGGTCAAGGCGAGCGCATAAATACCAAAGTCCGCCTGACTGATCAAGCGGACCAAGACCGCTTGGCGCGTGAGGTCGATGACGCGCCCGGTGGCGCGCCCGACCAGTGCGATACCCGTCCCGGTCGCCAGTTCGCTGAGGTCGCTGTGTGCGGAGGTGGGGTCGTCGATGGGTTCGAGTGTCTCAGCGGCGGAGGCTGAAGGCGATTCCAGCATGAAGGCGCGGACTCTTTCCGATAAAGTCACGTAGACGTTCCAAGTGTAGCGCAACTTGCCGGAGGCTTGCAGTGGGAATGAATATCAGCCAGAATACGGGCGCTCGTATTCTGGCTGACAAGCTACCAGCACCGGCACAACGCGATAGTTTTAGGGATTTTATGGAAACAGAGGTCGATCTTCGGGAATACGTGCGCATTTTGCGACACGGCTGGATGACCATCGCGGCAATCACGGTCGCCTTTGCCTTAGCGACGTTTGCCCTCACATCGTTCGTGCTGCCCAAATACTACACCGCCGAGGCGCTGATTTATCTGTCACCGCCCACGTTTCAGGTGCGCCTCGACGATGCCCTGAGCACGAACCTGCCTAGCAGCCAGATTCTGGGATCGCTGACCCAAATCGCGCTGTCGGACGCGGTGATTAGCCAGCTCATCGATACCGTGCGCCCGCAACTGAGCGAGCCAGCATCAACCCTGCGCGTGAGCGAATTTCAGCGTAACGTGCTTTCGACTGAGACGCTTGACGCGACGATTCTGCGCCTGTCGGTGCGCTGGACTGACCCGACCGAGTCGGCGCAAATCGCGGCAGCATGGGCGCAAATTTTCGTGCAGAATGCCAGTGTTTTATTGGGCTATCAAACGCCGGGGCGCATTGCCGCGCTGGAAACCGAGCGCGATACGGCACAGGCGCATTACGAGAGCGCCGAGCAGGCGTTGGTGAGTTTTCAAACGCAGACACCGCTGTCTGTGTTGGAGGCGCAGCTCGAAGATTTGCGCGACAATTACAGCCAACTACTGGCACAATCCAACCGCATCGACCTGCTGCTCTTGAGCGTTGACGCCCTCCACAGCGTCTTTTCGGCACAAGCTGCCGATACAGCCATCACAGCGGGAGATGCGCTGTCGATGATCAGCCTACAACTCGATTGGCTATCGACGGGCACGCAAGGAAGTGGCAGCACCAACGCCGCCTCGCTCCAGACCGGCGACTTGTTGAGCACCGGGCAGACCTATGGTGACCTGCTCAACAAGCTTGATGCTTATCAGATCGCGCTAGCAGCGCAGCAAACGGCGCTCAAGGCGCGGATTCCCGCAGTAACCGCCGACTTGCAAACCGCAGCCGGGAATTTACAGCAAGCCAACAACCGCTTGGCGCTGCTGCAAAGCGAGACTGATCACGCCTTGAGCACCTATCAAACGCTGCTGAATGCGATCAATTCGCTGCAAAGCTTGAGCGAAACCACCGGAAACGCGATCCAGATTGGCGCAGCGCCAGTTGCCCCGGACGCGCCAAGCGAGCCGCGCGTGATCGTTAGCACGATGATGGCGCTGGCAGTTGGATTGGTGGTCGGCGTCTTGGTAGTCTTTTTGAGCGCCTATCTGCGTTCGCCCACGATGAGCACGCCGTCTTCCCAAGGAACTAGTTCCGGTGTTTCGCCCTATCGAGCAGATGGCTAACGGTCAGCTCACGCCGAGCATCTGATCGATGTGAGCAAACCAGCGGTCAAATTCGATCTGTTCGTCGTGTGCCTGTGCCATGCTCAGCCGGGCTTCACGGCGTGCTAGCGAATTGGGCGCGGTGGGATACTTAACTTCTTCAATGGCTTGGTCGACCAGCGCCATAAATGCCGCCTCGTCGTCAGCAATGTCGATCAGCCCGTCGAGTGGAGCGAGGCTGGGCAGCCCAATGGCAACGGTCGGCTTACCTGTCGCCAGACACTCGTAGGTTTTGGCGGGCGCGACCGCCCGGTTAGCGGGATCGTCCCGGCGGTAGGGCAGCAGGAAAATATCGACGTCGCTCAGAACGTTGGGTAGCTCGATAAAAGAAACGGCAGGGACAACCTCGGTCTGGGCGGAAAAGCCCTTCAGCGCGACCGAGCGACTGCCGACCAAGCGGAGGCGGTGGCGATAGCTGACCTTGCGCAGCAAATCAACATCCACGTTTGCGCGCAGGTCGCCGAAATAGCAGCAAATCGGCGTCTCGGATGGCGGAATACGACGCTGATGACGCGCGGGCGCAAAGTGTTCGAACCGAACGGTCTTTTGGGCATTGAACACCGGGCAGTCTGGCTGAAACGCGGCGATGCGCTCCCGATTTGCCAACCCTTCATCGACCACAACGAGATCAGCGCGGGCGACCAGTTTGCGCTCACTCTGGAGCATATCTTTGGGCGCAAGTGGATCGTTACCGACATCAGTGAAGCACCCATAAATGACGTAGTCGGGTTGGAGCAGATCGAGCAGGTCAAGCGCAGCATATGACGCCAGAACTCACAAAAGCGATCTGGGGGCGCTTTCCAACATGGCGCTGTACCTGTCGGGCGAGCGCGGGTAAAAGCAGGTGATGATTCAGGCGGCGAGCCACTGAGCCACGATCCGGCAGCGCTTTGGGGAGCAGATAAGTCACGCCCGGTAGTTCGTGCTGCTGGAAAATTCCGGCTTGAGCGCGATCGTTGCGCAAGCGCCCGATCACGCGCCCGACTTCACGCAGACGTGGTATTCTTTTCGGGATGGGATCGAGAAAGACGACCTGCCAGCCGCGCTGCACAAATTGTTCGGTAGAGATGTGCGTGGACTGCCATGTGAAATTCCAAGGGGTTGAGGAAATATTAACGACCGTACCGCGTTCAGGGTGCATCCACCTAACTCCAGAGTGCAGATCATTGTTTAATGACGTCGTTCTGAAAATTCAGCGTATCAAAAAGGTAGTGTATCGTGGCTGCCCTGCCAACGACCAATCCTGAGCCGCTGGATGCCACTCGCGGGCGGCTGATATTGCCGTTTGTCAATACGCAGCCGCTGTTGGATGTGGTACTGCTGCTGGTGCTGCTGCCCGTCTGGTGGGCGCTGGGGGTGGATCAGTTCATCTGGATGGCGGGTGGTGTCTGGGCAGCGCTGAAAATGAGCGTACTGAAACAGGGGCGCATTCGCCTGCCTGCTACGCTGATCCTGCTGGCGTGTTTTCTGGGCGCGCAGTTGATTTCGGCGCTGTTTATCGTCGAGCCAACCCGCTACATCACCTTTGCGCGCACGTTCGGGGCGTATGTCGCCGCCTTTTGTATCGCGCTGGTGCTCGTCAACGAAGTCCAATCCGTACGTCAGATCAAGCTCGTGTTGCGGACGCTCATCGGCGTGATGGCGCTGATGGCGGTGCTCGGATTTTTGGCGGAGATCAGGGTTTTTCGCCCGGTCTACACCGCGCCGTTTGCTCTAGTGCTGCCAGCGTCGCTGAAAAATACCGACTATGGCACCTTTTTAACCCTGCGACACATGGGTAACAGCACGTGGTTTTCGCTGTTTGGCAATTACTACCGCCTATCGGTGTTTTTCTTGTACCCAACCGGCTATGCGCCCGCATTGATGTTCACCATTCCGCTGGCGCTGTTCGCCTTCTGGCGGGCGAATCGCTTTGCCAAGCTGTTCTGGATCGGACTGCTGGCGCTGCTCGGCTTCAATTTGGCATTCACGACCGGGCGCGTCGCTATTGTTGCGCTGATCTTGGGTGGCGCTTATTTCGCATGGACGGCGTGGTCAGCCTCGCGTTGGCGGGCGATCAGCCACCTGCTCGTCGTCACCATCGCCGTAGCGTTCGCAATTGGGCTGATCGGTTGGGTCGTTGGGGAAGGGCAGCTTCCTTCGGCGATCCCGACGCTTTATGAGGATTTTGTGCTGGCACGCGGAGCTGGAAGTTTGAATGATCGCACCGACATCTACACGGCGACGATTGAAAACGCGGTCGAGCGCCCGGTTTTCGGCTGGGGCACGGAGCGCGACTTACCAACCCTGACGCTCTACCCGGCGGGATCACACGACTATTATCTTGCTGTAATCTATAAGTATGGTATCGTTGGATTGATGATCTTTGCCGCCCTGTGGATCATCCTCTGGCGGGAAACAAGACCCCCTTCCAGCGGAGCGAATTCGCCTGAAAGCAGGTATCTGGCGCGGTTACTTCGCTATGGACGCTGGGTCATCGTCGGCACACTTGTCAACGGTCTGGCGGAGGTGCTGGACCTCGATACGACTGTTCTAGTCTTCTTGTGGATCATCATCGCGCTGTTGATTTGTGCGCGACGGCAGTACAACCTGATATGGGCGATTGAACACACCACCTAACGATGTCGCCAAGCGATCATCTTTGTTTGCCTGCCGCTGGCGCGGCGCAGCTCGAAAAGATGCACACCATATCGCCGTTTAGTGACTTTAGGGATTACAGCGCTTTTGTCGACTAAATTCACTCAACTCCGCCCCGGAATCGGCAATTTCCCTGATGAGCGTGTGACCGTTTTGGGCGTGAATGTTCACATCTATAAGACAGTTGACGCACTGCATGAAGACCTGCTCAAACTAATCAGGCTGGATAAGCACGCGCTGGTATTGAACGTCAACGTTCATGCCATGAACCTCGCCTACGAACAGCCTTGGCTCAAGGCGTTTTTCAATCAGGCGGAGATCGTCTTTTGCGATGGCAGAGGGGTTGTTTGGGGGGCGAAACTCCTTGGACAATCGATCCCGATCACGATCAATTACGGCTATTGGATGTGGCGGTTGGGCGCGTTTTTGGAAGCGCAGAATTTTTCAATCTATCTCTTAGGCGGTAAGCCGGGTATCGCCGAGCAAGCAGCAGCGCGCTTGCACGATCGGTTTCCACTGCTGCGAATTGTCGGCACGCAGCACGGATATTTCGACAAAACAGCAGGCGCTGCCGAAAATGCCCGCGTGATCGACGGGATCAACGCCGTGAAACCTGACGTGTTATTGGTTTGCTTCGGGATGCCACTGCAAGAAGCATGGCTGCAAGCACATTGGGACGCGTTGCAGGTGAAAGTCGCACTGACGGGCGGAGCCGCGTTGGATTACACCGCCGCGGTACTGCCGCGCTCGCCGGAATGGATGAGTGCCATCGGGATGGAGTGGTTCTGGCGCATGATCATCGAACCACGCCGCTTATGGCGACGGTACGTGATCGGCAATCCCAAGTTTCTTACTCGTATACTGCGCGCTAAATTCCGCTCAAACGAGCAGAGCAATCCTTAAGCCTTACTTGGCGGTGCACGCCTCGCTGTACGTCGTCAAATCCGATGAGCCTGTGCGGTGAAAGGCTGATGCATGATAAATCTGATCATCATTGACTGTCACGACCTCGGACGCTATCTGAACTGCTACGACACCCCACGGTGACCAGCCCGCACCTTGATGCGCTGGCGCGGCAGGGGCTGCGCTTTGTGAACAGTTTTGCACCGCGCCACAATGCAGTCCCAGCCGCCCCACGCTGTACACGGGGCGCTACGCCCATGCAAATGGGTGTTCGGGCTGGCACATGATCCCTTCAATTGGCGGCTGCGCGACGATGAAATCTATCGTCATCTCGTTCCATCGTCACGCGATTGGTTCGAATCCTACCTCGCAGAATCTTAAGGAATACTGCGGCAGCCAATCGCCATGCGCTTCGATCAGGTCATCGACCAGCGACCAGATTTGCTCCAGACTGAGTTCGGCTGCGGTATGCGGGTCGAGCATTGCGGCGTGGTAGATGTGCTCGCGCTTGCCCGTCAGCGCCGCCTCGACCGTCAGGCTCTGCACGTTGACGTTGGTCTGCATCACGGCGGCAAGCTGCGGCGGCAGCGTGCCGATCTTGGTCGGCTGGATGCCGTTCTTGTCCACCAGGCAGGGCACTTCGACGCAGCAGCCATCCGGCAGGTTGTCGATCAAGCCGATTGTTGGCAACGTTGCCGTAGACCACGCGCGGCGTCCCCGTCTCCAAACTGTGGATGATCAGCGAGCCGTATTCGTGGCTGCGCTGCACTTCAATACCTTCGCCCGCTTCCATCGCCGCGCGCTGCTTCTCCCACCCGGCGATCTGGTTCTCGCAGCGGGTGATGTACTCGTCCAGCGGGATGTTGAACTCCTCGATCAAGTCGGGGCGGTCGCGCTTGATGAACCAGGGCGTATACTCGCTGAAATGCTCGCTCGACTCGGTCACGAAGTAGCCCAAGCGTTTGAACATCTCGTAGCGGACCCGGTTCCACTCCGGGACGCGATCCGTCCTCGGCGACCTGCCGGATGAGCGGATAGAGGTCTTCGCCGTCGCGCTCGAAGCGCAGGTAAAACGCCATGTGATTGATGCCCGCGCAGACGTAATTGATCTCCTCAATCGGCACGCCGATGTCATGGGCAAGCTGTTCCGCCGTGCCCTGCACGCTGTGGCACAGCCCAATCGTCTTGATGGTCGAGGCGCGGTTGATCGCCCAGCAGTTCATCGCCATCGGGTTGACGTACTGCAGGAAGGTCACGTCCGGGCAGAGTTCTTCCATGTCGTGGCACATATCGAGCAGCACCGGGATGGTGCGCAAGCCGCGCATGATGCCGCCGATGCCGAGCGTGTCGGCAATCGTCTGGCGCAGACCGTATTTCTTGGGGATTTCAAAATCGACCACCGTGCCGGGTTTGTAGCCCGCCACCTGAATCATGCTGATGGCGTAATCCGCTCCCTCAAGCGACTTGCGCCGGTCGAGGGTGGCTTCGATGGTGGGGTTGACGCCGAGCGCTTCGGCGACCTTGTGCGCGACGATCTCGGACGTCCGCAGGCGTTCGGCGTCGATGTCGTGCAGGCTGATGGTGCTGTCGGCGAGTTCAGGGAAGCTGAGGATGTCGCCCATCAAATTCTTGGCGAAAACCGTGCTGCCCGCACCGATGAGAGTAATTTTAGTCATGAATTCGACGCTCCAAGGGTCAAGAACGATCATCATATCAGGTAGATCGACGAATACTCGCCAATCCCCCGGTAGATTTCCAGAGTAGTGCACCGCGCGCGACGCAGGGTGCTAGGTAAAGGTCGAGCCGAGAATCGGCGAACATCGAGATTCCGGGTTGAACCGGCGCTATATCGTGCTAACTTAGTCACTTGCAGGAACGAGTGCGTTGTTCAGCACACTCGTTCCTGCATGGTAAGTTTGGTGGGGCGTCACCTTGCCTGAGGTGACGCCCCGTCACATGCTTGCTGGCAGTGCTTACTTACTGAAACAGAGCATTAACCTCGTCGTTGGCTGGCGGAATCAGCGACGCTGCGTCGCCCGTGCCCAGACCAACGTTGTCCATTGCTTCGGTCATGATGGTATTGATGTCACCACCGTAATCGGTGATCGGGAACAGGAACGTGCCGTCGGTTTCGTTCGCCTGATCGATGTAGGCGCTGACGTCCAGACCTTGCGCCAGATGCATATCGACCGAACGCTGCGCTGCCTCAGGGATCGCCGGGAAGACGACGCCCGAATCGCCAATGACGTCTTGGCAGGCGGGCGAAGCGAGGTACTTGACCCACGACCACGACTCTTCAACGTGCTGCGTGCCCACCCAGATCGAGTCCGCCAGACCGTTGAACATGCTCTTGCGACCTTCGGGTCCCGCCGGGAGACGACCGAAGCCAACCGGGAAATCGCTTCCAGCGTACGTGCCGATCATCCACGAGCCGTCGGAGACCATTGCCACGTTGCCGGCTTGGAATAGCGGGGTACGACCGAGCGTGGTCTGTTGTTCCATCTGCGGCGCGAAACCGTGCTGCAGCCACAGATCAGCCATCCACTGCACCGTCGCGATGAAGCGCGGATCGTCGTAGTAATACTCGTTGCCCCAGAGTCCGTTGTTGAAGGTCCAGCCGGTGGTGGCGGTGAGCCAGCTCCACTCGGTCTGCCCGTAGGGTCCGCCCATACCATTGTTGGCGAAACCGTACTGGGTCACGTTGGACTTGTCAAAGTCAGGGCTGAGACCATTGTTGCCATTGGCGTCAACCGACAACTGAGCGATGGTCTGATAGAACGAGCCGCCATCGTCAGAATTCCACGTCCACGTGTCCATGACCGCCGGATCGACACCAGCAGCGTCGAGCAGGTCTTTGTTGTAGACGATGGCAATCGTGTCCCAGTCTTTAGGCAGACCAAAACGCTGTCCATCCTTCACCCACAGCTCAGCCAGACCGGGGTAGTAAATGTCGGTCGCTACGCTGTCGCGCTCAACCAGCGGTTGAATATCGACGAGCTGCCCCAACTGCACGAACTCCGGGTATTTGGCGAGGTGGTTGGTGAAGACGTCCGGCGCATCGCCGCTGATGAACCCGGTGGTGATCGCCGTCCAATAGTCACTCCAACCAAGCTGGCTGATTTCGACGTTGATGTTCGGGTTGGCTGCATTGAACTCATCAGCACACTGCTGGTAGGCGGGCAGTTGGTTGGTATCCCACAGCATATATTTGATGGTTACCGAATCCTGCGCCTGCGTGACCGTCACGCCGACCAGCAATCCGAGGACCAACACCATTAGAAGAACAGAGATTTTTTTGTGAGCAAGCATTTTATCAACTCCTTAGTGAACGAAACTCTAAGCTGCACAGCAAGCAAGCAGGCAAGCATTGTGACCACATGGGATTATTTGAAGCCGGAAAACTGAACCAAATCGACCACGCGCCGTCCGAAGAAGACGAACAGGATCAACGTGGGGACGATGGTGAGCGCCGCGCCTGCCATCAAGCCCGACCAGTCGGGCGCGCCTTGCGGCGTCTGCTGGCGGAATATCCCCAAGCGCGACCGTCAGCACCCGCACCGATTCGTCTCGACCGACCAGCAGGGGCCAGAGGTAGTCGTTCCAACTGCCAATGAAGATCAGCACCGCGAGTGTCAGCAGCGGACCGCGCATCAACGGCAGGGCGATGCGCCAGAAGACCCCGAATTTGGTCGCGCCGTCGAGCAGCGCGGCTTCCTCAAGTTCGGTGTTCAAGCCGAGGAAGAACTGGCGCATGAAGAAAACGGCGAACGGTGTCATCAGGAAGCTGGGAGCGATGATGCCCTGAAACGTGCCGATCCACCCCAACTGGCGAATGACGACGAAGTTGGGAATGAAAAGCACGATACCCGGCACCATCAAGCCGGTCAGGTAGATGACGAACAATCGATCACGGAAGGGGAAATGGAAGCGGGCGAAAGCGTAAGCCGCCATCGCACTGAAAAGGCTTTGCCCGATTGTGATCGAGCCAGCGACGATGATCGTGTTGCGCAAGTAGAGCCAGAAATTGAGCACGCCCGCCGAGACGTTGGACGCCTGCTGACCGACGACCGATGCTGTATCGACCAGCCCAAGCACGCGCTCGAAGTTGGAGATGGTTGGATCGACCGGAAGGAGCGACGAGGTATTGCTGAAGATTGCATTCGAGTTGGTCAACGCCGTGCGGATCACCCACAGGAAGGGAAAGAAGGTGATTAAAAGGATCACCCCGATCACCAACCAACCGGCGATGGTGCCGAGCGAACTCCAGCTTCGAGCGCGCGGTTGAACAGCGCCGCGCTGATTCTGGGGATGTGTAATTGGAAGCAGCAGTCATCTCATACCCTCAAAATAGTCTTTTCGCGTAACGTTTAACTGTAATCCGCCAAGTCGGACTGATTCGCGCGCAGGAAGCGAAGCTGGATCAGCGTCACCGAGATCAAGATCAGGAACAGCACCACCGAAGCGGCAGTTGCCATGCCCATGTTGATGCCGCGCTCGAAAACCTGCTGGTAAATGTAGTAGATGATCACGCGGGTAGAGCCAGCCGGTCCGGCGTTGCGCTCGGCGATGGCGACGGTATCGAAAATCTGGAATGAGCCGATCAACGACGTGACGAGCACGAAGACCAGCACCGGACGCAGCAGCGGCAGCGTGATCGACCAGAACTGCTTCCACGCGGATGCGCCGTCGATCTGCGCCGCTTCGTAGAGCGATTTGGGGATCGTCTTCAAGCCGACAAAGACCAGAATGGCGGTGTAACCGGCGTGCCGCCAGATGTTGATCATGGCGATCGATTGGATGGATTGATCGGGCGAGCCGAGAAACGGCTGTGCCGGCAAGCCAATCGCCTTGAGACCGACGTTGACAATGCCGAGCGTCGGGTCGAGCATCCAGAGCCAGAGCAGCGCGACGACAACGTTCGGCAGCAGCCAAGGCAGTACGATCAAGCCGCGCAGGAAGGACGAATTATGGATGCGCTCCATCATGACCGCGATGAAGATCGCCAGCACCGTTTGCAGCGGGATGTTCCAGAGCACGTAGGAGAGCGTCGTTCCCAGCGAACGCCAGAAGCGTTCATCGGCGAACAGGGTTTGGTAGTTGCTCAGCCCGACGTAAGTCGCAGGGCTGAGGAGATTCCACTCCGTGAAGCTGATGAACAGCGAGCGAATCGCGGGCAAGGCGAAGAATACGGAAAACCCGATCAGACTCGGCAGGATGAAGGCAAGACCGAGGAGTTTCTCGTTGTTGGCGAACCTGCTCAGTAAAGGCGTTTTAGAGTTTGACTTCGAAACTGAAAGCACTTTTGCTGTCGTCATAATAACCTCATTCGCTAACTACTTTTAAATAGTGCCAACCCACTCTTCATGCCTCCTTGCCATCCATGTCGCGGAGATATGCGCCACAGGATTGGCGCACGACCAGCCGAGTCGCTAACCGAATGTGTTTTTCTCTGGGCGTTACGCCATTAATGAGGTCGATCAGCATTTCTCCGGCGCGCCGTCCATGCTCGATGTCCGGCTCATGCATCGTGGTCAACGCCGGAGTCGAAAAGCGAGCAAGGCGAATATCATCGAAACCAACTACGGCGATATCGTCCGGTACACGCAGCCCGGCTTCGTGGATGGCGGTCATCGCGCCGAATGCCATCACGTCGTTCATGGCATAGAGCGCGGTGAAGTGCTCCGACGCCAGCAGTGACTTCATCGCTTCGTAGCCGGTTTCCGGGTCGTAAGCGCCGATGCGCACTAGGTTTTGATCGTAGGGGATGCCCGCTTCTTCCAACATGGTGCGGTAGATCATAAGCCGATCCGCCGGATGGACGTGTTCGAGCGGACCGTAGGTGATACAGGCGATGCGGCGGTGCCCCAGCTTGATCAGATGCTCAATAATCGTGCGCGTGCCGCCCACCTTATCGACCATGACAGAACAGACTTCGGGATGAACCGCGTCAAGCGTCACAATCGGCACACGCTCACGGGCGTAGGCGAGGATTTGCTCAATGTCGTCCGTCCATCGTGGCATTGAGGTTGACGATGATCCCCGCGACTTCCTTGCCCTGAATCAGATTGCTGTAGGCGTCGGCAGAATTGGCTTTATCGTTGAGCAGTTCGACGAGGATGCGAAAGCCGTGTTCTGGGTGACTTCGCTCAGTCCGGTCAGGATGGTCGGAATATATTCGTCGACGAAAACTTGGCGGTGCGGATTACTCAGGATCAGCGCGATGGTATTGCTGCGCCCGCGTGCGAGTGCTTGTGCCCGCACGTCGGGAACGAAGTTTAGGTCACGGACAGCGTCGAGCACCCGTTGGCGCGTTTCCTCGCTGATGTTGGAGTTCTCGACTTGGTTGAGCACGAACGAAACAGTCGTCTGTGAGACCCCAGCCCGCTCGGCAACCTGTTTGCCTGTAATTCTAGGTATCTTTTTCGACATAGTTATTTTAGTCAGATGTTTAAGTAAAGCGCATTAGTAAAGCGCATTAGTAAAATAGCGTAATTCGCTGAGACTGTCAAGTAGATCCCCCTACCCTGATCGACGACTTGACCAACCAGTCGCTCTACGCGCTGATGGAAACGCGCTATCAACTCCCGATTGCGCGCGGACGCCGGACGATCCATTCGGTGCTGGCGGACGAGCGGGTGGCAAGACTGCTCAAGCTGGACGAGATGATCACGCATCGGTTCCCGTTTGAGCGTTATCTCGATGCCTATCATGCTATCGAGGCGTCGCACGGGGAATATCTGAAAGTGATGATTGAACTCGATTAACGCTTCAACCGTCGCGTCGCGGCTAACTCATGGAAGAAAAAAGCCAGCAAATTCTGCTGGCTTTTCGTTCGCCTAGATTTTAGGCGCACAATCGGTACGTCCCTACAATTTACTATTCCGGGAGCGTGGAGGGCGGCGTCGGGATGGCGCTGCCGCTGCCATTGCTGCTGACGCTCTCGCCTTCCACGCTGATTGGCGGGACAACGACTGCGGGTTTCTGCCCCAACTGCTCCTTGACGATCAGCCCCAACAACGCTTCGACGAGACCGCCGCTCCCGTCTTTGCCGCCGTTGACCATGATGTCCGGGATAATCCGCACGCCGCGATCCCCGACGATCTGCATCAACTGAACCGCCGTATACCCCTGCGATCCCATCGCTTCCGCGCCCAGCTTGTAGGCTTTCGGCACGCGCCTCGCCGGTCACGCGGATGGCTTCGGCATCGCCCAGCGCATGGAGCTTGGTCGCTTCGGCTTCGCCGTTCGCCTTCTTGATCGACGCCTGCGCCATCAGTTCAGCGATGTTGACGCCCTGCTCCGACTTGACGACCTGCTGCTGAATGTCCGCCAATTCGGTCTGGCGCACCAATTGCTGCCGCTGGATCTGCGCGTGTTCCTGCACCTCGTAGGTCTTGCGCTGCTCCTCGGCGATCTTGCGGTCGGTCAGCGTCTGCATCAACTGCGCTGGCGGGTTGATGTCGCCGATCAGCGTATCAATCGCTTCGACGTCATAGGCTCGCAGCGCCTTCATGATGTGCTGGGTCGCTTCGACCTGCCGCTCGCTGCGCGCGCTCAGGAAGTCGAGCACGGTGTAGCTCTGCGCCGCGTTGCGGAAGTAGTTGCCGACAATCGGCTGCAAGACGTGATCGACCAAGTTCTGCATCGACCCCACCCGCGAGATCACTTTCGGCGCTTCCAGCGCGCCGACGTGGATCACCTGCGCGACTTCCAGCTCAAAGGCGAAACCGTCTGCCGAGCGCACGCGGATTGACTGCAAGCGCGAGTCGTAGGAATGCTCCTCAATGCGCTGCGCCCAGTTCAGGACGATGTTGGTCGTCGGCACCAGCTCGACCTTCATCACCCGCGTGTTGATCGGGTGCTTGCCGGGATAGAGCGGCATTGCCCACACGCCCTTATGCCCCGTATTGACCAGATCGCCGTGCTTGAACTCCGACCCGCTGATGTCCATGTGCGCCTTGCCGATGAACGAGATCACCACGCCCACGGAGCCAATCGGAATCTGCGTCATCGGGACTTGCTCGACGCGCGCGAACCAAGGATTCAGGTTCCACGACCCCGACAGCAGCACTTGTTCCTGCAAACCACGCTGACCGCCCGCTTCCATAAACGCCTCGGCGTTCTGGAAATTGTCGTGATCGGGCAGATACAGTCCCGCGATTTCGCCTTCGGCAATCGGCGCGCCGTCGAGCGTCGTCACGATGCCGACCATATCCGGCTCGACGTTGTAGACGTGCAGCGTATCGGGGTGCATCTCGTTATGCGTCGCGCTGTCCGCCGTGATCACGGTGAAGATCGCCGTATTGATCCGGTAGGTTCCCGACGTCAGAATGCCAAGCTGCCGTCCCTTTTCGCCGCCGTTGATCAGGAACTTGCGCGTATCCTGAAAATTGTCGCAGTCCACGACCTTGCCCAAAATCCGCTCCGGCGGTACGGGTTGACCTGCCGCAGCAACGATCAAGCCGATCTCACCCTGCGGGATGACGGTCACGGGCACTTTGATCACGTTGTACATCCACGACCAGTAGCCGAAATGCCAACCGGGAGCCAGCATGTCCGCTTGCAGACCGGCTTCGCCGTTGAGCGCGATCAACTGACCGGGCGGCAGCCCTGCTCCACCGCGCGTGAAGCGCTTGACGATAATACCGACCTGCCGCTCGCCGATGATGACGAGTCCCAGCGTGATGCTGGGCAGCACAAACAACGCAATGGCGACCGCGCCGATCACGAGGATAGGAACGATTAACTCGAACATGATTTTGACCTTTAGATGATGTCCACACACGCGAACACTATGATCATCCGTCCGAGTGGCTTTCCCGTGTCCCCCACAAATTAGGGGGCAAATGATGGATTTACGTTTTTGAGGATTCGGCGGCATATCCCGCCGCCCGCAGCGATGCGAGGATCGAGCGCGCCCACGCCTCGACGTTGGCGACGTAGTGCATCCGCCCCACCCGCGACCACGTCGGCGGCGCGCAGTGTCCACACGACCGGCGGATCGTAACTGCCGTGATGCGCCGCCGTGCCGGTGATCTTGTAAGCCCGCTTGCCGGAATCGACGCGATCGCGTAGCTGACGACGCATCTGCTCGGGCGAGACTCCGCCTTCGAGGAAGTCGATCAACTGCTGCTGAGCGCCCTTCAGCGCCTCCGGAGAGTACAGGCTCGGATGCTGGAGATGATAGCTCAGCACCATCAGGTGGTGGACGCTGCCGAAGCGCTGGAGGTCGGATAGCTCCCAGAAGCCGAACTGGTGAAACGCCGCTTCACAGGTCAGCCCATCCGACCAATCCGCGCCGCATTCGGGACATTTCGCGAACATTGCTTCCTCAGCCGTCGAGCAACCGCTTCACGCTGTCCGCCGCTTCGCCGCGCGCGACCGTGACTTCTTCGCCGTCCTTGAGCCGCTTGAACTTGACCTGCCCCGCCGCGATCTCCTCGCTGCCGAGCAGCGCGACCAGCGGAATCCCCTTCTTGTCGGCGTAGTTGATCTGCTTGCCGACGCTCTTGTCCTGCAAGTAGAGTTCGGTGTTCACACCGCCCGCGCGCAGATCCGCCGCCAGCTTGGTCGATGCCGCGCGGGTGTCGTCGCCGAAGACCGTCACCAAGACCTGCACCACCGTCCCGCCGATCTCCGCCGGGTACAGGTTGAGAATGTCCATCAGGTCGATGATCCGCTCGATGCCGAGCGACGTGCCGACCGTCGGCAGGCTCTCGCCCCGGAACAAGCCGACCAGATCGTCATAGCGCCCGCCGCCGGTCACGCTGCCGAGGTTCGGCTCGGTGATGATCGTCTCGAAGATCGGTCCGGTGTAGTAGCCCAGTCCGCGCACCATCGTCAGGTCGAACTCGTAGTTGGTCAGCGAAACGCCCGCGTCGCTCAGATGATCGGACAGCTCGCGCAGTTCGGCAATCGCCGCGTGTGCTTCCGGCAGGGCGTGCAGGACTTCTTCGAGGTAGTCAAGCTGCTCCAAACCGGGATAGCGCGCCGTGATCAAGTCGATCATCCGCTTGACGACAGCGTCAGCGGGATGCCGCGCGCGATCAGTTCATCGCGCACGCCGTCCGCGCCGATCTTGTCGAACTTGTCGATGCTGCGGTAGAGGTCGCCGAGCGCGTCGCCTTCCAGCCCGGCGTACTGACCGATGGCGGTCAGCAGCTTGCGGTTGTTGATCTTGACGGCGAACTGCCCGAATCCCAGCCGCTTGAGCGCCGTCACCACCAAGCCGATGATCTCGGCGTCGGCGTCCATGCCCGCCACGCCAACGATGTCGGCGTCACACTGGTAGAACTCGCGGTAGCGCCCGCGCTGCGGACGCTCCGCGCGCCAGACCGGGGACTAAGCTGGTAGCGCTTGAACGGCAGCGTGATCTCGTTCTGGTACTGAGCGACGACGCGCGCCAGCGGCACGGTCAGGTCGTAGCGCAGGGCGAGTTCTTCCTTGCCGCCGGGGTGCTGCGCATTGAAGATCAGCTTTTCGGCGTCCTCGCCGTACTTGCCCATCAGCGTCTCGCGGAGTTCGAGCACGGGCGTTTGCAGCGGCTCAAAGCCGTAGAGGTGGAAGACCTCGCGCACGACGCCGAAGACGTACTCGCGCTTGATCATCTCGTTGAGGCAGAAAATCGCGCATCCCTTTGGGCAGGCGGGGCTGGATTTTGGCTTTGGGCATCAGGTTAAGCTCCTTGTGGCGGTGGTGTAGGGGCAGAACTGAGTTCTGCCCCTACGGCGTGATCTCGAACATAAAAAAAGCGCAGACTCACGTCCGCGCTTGGGTTTCACACAGGGTTGAACGCTCGTCCTAGTCAGACATCGGTGATCAGATGATGGTGGCGGCGTTCGCTAGAATTCACGAGAAATATCCTCATAACATTGAAGTTGAGTATAAACGTGCTCGTGACGGATTGCAAGCGAATGAGGTTTATGGATATGGCGAAGATCGAGAACAGGTAGGGGCGCACTGATGTGTGCACCCCTATACACTCAATGCTCTTAACTAGTAACGGCACGAACGGCAGTATTTACCCGCCAACCGTCCAATCCTGAACCTGATTGAAGCCCCAGTTGCCGGGAACGACGTTGCCGACTTTGCTCGAGAACGCGGTGTAGCCGACCATGTCGCTGATGAAGTCGTAGGCGACATCGTCGTGGACGATCTCTTGAATCTGCTTATAGATCGGTGCGCGTGTCGCCGGGCTGCAATCGACGTTCGACCCCGCCTGCGCCAACAGCGCATCAAGCTCCGGATTGACGTAGGAGGCGAAGTTAAAACCGCCACCGACAACATCTAATTGGCTGTTGAGGAGCAGGTTCGTCAGCACCTGCGGTTCGGGCGTATCCCACGTCGCGCCCAAGATCATCGCGTCGAAGGTCTGCGGGTAGGCTTTCTGCGTGATCATCGCGCCTGTCTCCATGCCTTCGACGCTAACCTGAATACCCAACTGCCCCAACTGATCCTGAATCAGCACCGCCATATCGTCCGAGTTAAACCGCCCCGGAATGTAGTTGAGGGTAAACGAGAACGGGACGCCGTCTTTCTCACGGATTCCATCGGCGTTGAGCGTCCAGCCTGCCTCATCGAGCAGCGCGGCAGCCGCTTCAGGATCATAGGCGTAAGGCTGAACTTGATCGTCGAACGCCCACGTGATCGCCGGGGAAATCGTGCCGACCAAACGATTCGTGCCTTCGCCTTCAAGCGTGATCGCCGCGTTTTTGTCCCAACCCATCGCAATGGCTTGGCGCACCCGCACGTCCCCGAAAAGGGGATTTGGGGCTTGCTCGACCGGGTTACCAGCATCGTCGTAAGCGGATGCCGGGTTAGCTGGATCGCCCAGATTGAGCGCTAAAAAGACGACCGCGTTCAACGTCACCGGGTAAACCTGTACGTTCGAAGCGCCAACCAGTTGATCGGCAGCGTCGGCGGTGAGTTGGGCGATGTCGATGTCGCCAGTCATCAGCCCCTGCGTCATGACAGCCGGGTCAGGGATGATCTGGATGACGAGGGTATCAAAAGCGGGCGCGCCCTTCCAGTAGCTCGGGTTGGCTTGGAAACGAATGAATTCGTCCGGCGACCACTCGTCGAGGAGGTACGGTCCGCCGCTGATATCGGGCTTGTTATTGAAGTCAGACGACATGAAATCGCTGAAATCCGCCGCGTATTTGTGCGCGGGCAGAATAAGAGTCGAGAGGTTGCCCCAGATGTTGCAGCTCGGGTCGCTCAGCACGATCTCGAAAGTCTTGTCGTCGATCACGTTGATCGCGCTGATCCCTTCGAGGAAGCTCTTGCGGATCGTCTCGACGTCCGGCTGAGCAATCGCGTCGAACGTGAACTTGACGTCCTGCGAGGTGATCGGCGTACCATCGCTCCAGTTGGCATCGTCGCGGATGGTGAAGGTATAGGTCAAGCCGTCGTCGGAGATCGTCCACGAGGTCAACCCCGGAATCGGCAGCCCGCTGTCGGTATCAAAGTCGAAAAGCGGGGGAAAGACGTAGGCTTGGGCAAGCGACGAACTCGACAAGGTTTGGGTCACCGTGTTGAAGTTCTCGATATCATTAGGTATAGCCTGAACCAGCGTTGTCGGTTCGTCCTGCGCGGCAGCGATGCCAACGCTCATGAACAAGACCAGAAACGCCAAAGACACCAGCAGCCTAAGTTTCATCAGTTGTCTCCTTGAAATAAGTGTGCTGCCCCCATTGTACGCAATTTAACAACAAATTGCGCAGATTCAAACGATATTTCGCACAATATGTTGCAGAGGATTCAGGTGAATTCGCACGAATGAGGAAAAACCTCCCCTCCGGCTCAACCGAAGGGTGAGCTTTCCCGCGCACGCTGCGGCGAGGGCGCACCGCCGTGCGCCCCTCCAAAACCCGCTGAATTTCGGTTGGTCGTCTACTGAAGTCGTGGTCGAGCAGCGATGACGCGACTTAGCGCGAGGATTAGCAACCGCTGACGGCTGAGGCGGCGCAGGCTTGGCGCGCGGTTTCGCGCAGTTGATCGTAGTGGGCGTGCTCGTGCTTCAAGCCGAACAAAAACGCCGTTTTCGCATTAACCTGCCCATTGCGTTCGAGAAAACGCTCGGACAGCTCACGGAAGACGTCCAAATGCGGCGGGTTCGCCCACGCATCCAGCGCCGCCAGCCGCATCCGGCGGCTTTCCTCGATCCGGTGCATGACCTGCGCGCGCGTCGTCAGGGTGTGCCAGTCCGGTTCGTAACGCAAGCGCGGCTCGCGCGGGTAGGCGATCCCGCGTGCAAGGATCGAACTGTAGGCTGCCCACTCCTCGGCGGACGCGGTCACGTGGGCGACGACGTGCGCCAGATTCCAGCCCTGATAGCGTTCCTCCGGGGGCGCAAACTCATCATCCGCATAAGGATCGTCGGGGAAGAAGGTCACCTGCGCGTCATCGGCGCTGCCGATGATCGACAGAATCGTGTCGAGGCTTTCGTCCGTCGCCTGCCGTAGATCGGCGACACTGAACGGCTGCGCGAAATCCGCAAGTTTGATTTCGAAATCATTCACCGGGGTAAAATCGATCAGCACGAAACGCCTCCTTGTCATCACAACATACGGTAAATCAGCGCCAAAGCCAAAGTGAAGCCATCCGAGCCGAGATGCCATGCCCACAGATCTGATTTTTTGCTTCTGACTTTTACTGTATCTTTAGAGGCGCGCACGGCGCGAAATCTTTCGTAAAGTCCCCTCCCCGGTGGTAGACTAGCCGGAAAATTAAGTCGATCTTCGGGTAATCAACAAGGATATTTTTATGCTTACCCCGGTTGAACAAATGCTGTTTTTGATCCTCAGCCTGTTGGCGCTGGGCGCGGCTTACGCCGGATTTAGAGACATGGTGGACGTCATCGGGCGCGGGCAGCGCGAGCTGTACCTCGACCGGCTGCCCGCCCGCGTGATCACGGCGCTGCGCGTCTACCTGACCCAGAATACCACCCTGAAAATGCGCCGCCGCTGGATCACCAGCCTGTTTCACCTCGCGGTCGTCTGGGGCTTCACTTATTACTTCCTCGTCAACGCCGCCGACGTGATCGGCGGGTTCATGCCGAACTACGTCTTCCTCGCCGACGCAGGCGTCCTCGGCGGCATTTACCAGCTCGGCGGCGACCTGTTCAGCGTCGCCGTGATCGTCGGTGTGATTTACCTGATGATCCGACGCTTGTACCTACCGTCGCGCAAGGAACTGACCTTTCACGACAACGTGCTGCTGCATCCGAAAGTCAAGGCGGGCGCAATCCGCCGCGACTCGCTGATCGTCGCGTGGTTCATCCTGATTCACGTCGGATCGCGCTTCCTGGGACAGTCGGTCGAAGTCGCCGCGAGCGGCGCGGACGTGCTGCGCCCATTTGCGACGCTGGTTTCGCCGCTCTGGGGCAGCTTAAATCCTGATGGTCTGCTGGTGCTGGAGCATCTCTTCTGGTGGCTGGCGCTGGGCGCGATCCTGCTGTTCCTGCCCTATTTCCCCTATACCAAGCACCTGCACCTGATCATGGCACCGATCAACTTCCTGACCCGCCCGCGCCGCACCTCGCTCGGCGAAATGGAAAAGCTCGACTTCGAGGACGAAACCCGCGATCAGTTCGGCGCGCAACAAGCTCGAAGACCTCGACCAGACCAACATTCTCGACGCCTTCGCCTGTATCATGTGCAACCGCTGTCAGGACGTTTGCCCGGCTTACGTGACCGGCAAGGAACTCTCGCCCTCGGCGCTGGAGGTCAACAAGCGCTTCTTGATCAAGGATCAGATGCACGAACTGGCGGCGGGCGCGCCCTCCGCTCACCCGCTGATGGGCTTCGCGCTGAGCGAGTCGGCAGCGTGGGCGTGTACCTCGTGCGGCGCGTGCATCGACATTTGTCCGGTCGGCAACGAGCCGATGTTCGACATCCTCAGCATTCGACAGGACGCCGTGCTGACGCAGGGCGAGTTCCCGGCGGAACTGCAAGGCGCGTTCAACGGCATGGAGCGGCAGGGCAATCCCTGGGGCAACCCGCGCGGCGACCGCTTCCGCTGGGCGAACGGCTTGGACGTGCCGACTGTCGATGACAACCCGAACTTCGACGTTCTGTACTGGGTCGGCTGCGCGCCGAGCTACGATCCGCGCGCCCAACTGACCGCGCGCGCCTTCGTCAAGGTGATGCAAGCGGCGGGCGTCAACTTTGCCGTGCTGGGCGAGCGCGAGAACTGCACCGGCGACTCGGCGCGGCGGGCGGGCAACGAATACCTCTATCAAGAACTGGCGGCGGGCAACGTCGAGACGATCAACGAGGTCTTCGGCGACCAAGCGACGGCGCATCGCCACGACCTGCCCGCACTGCTTCCACAGCCTGGGCAAGGAGTACCAGCAGTTCGGCGGCGACTACGACGTCGTCCACCACACCGAACTGATCGACGAGTTGATCGCGGCGGGCAAGCTGCCCAAGTCGGCGCACCCGGCGAACCAGCCGAACGTCACCTTCCACGACCCCTGCTATCTCGGTCGGCATAACGGCGTGATCGACGCGCCGCGCGCCGCGCTTCACGAAGCGGGCGTCAACCTGATCGAGATGCCGCGGCACGGCAAGCAGTCGTTCTGCTGCGGCGCGGGCGGCGCGCAGTTCTGGAAAGAGGAAGAAGCGGGCGATCAAGCCGTCAACGTGACGCGCTACGAGGAAGCCGCCGCCACCGGCGCGGAGATCGTGGCGACCGGCTGCCCCTTCTGTATGCAGATGTTCGAGACGGCGAAATCGACGCGTCGGCGGCGAGCTGATCGTCAAGGACGTCGCCGAACTGATCGCCGAGCGCCTGCCGGACTAAACTATCCAATCACGCGAAAGTTTTTCAAGGACGCTCGCGGCTTGCGGGCGTCCTTTTTGATCGTAGAGCAGCCGTAGATCAAGCAACCGCCGCGCGTGAGGATTGGCGGCAGAACGCAGCGCATAATGAGTGCATATACATTTCTATTTTGAAGGACTCAGCCCATGCGCCGCCCCATCTTTCTGCTCAGCTTGATTTTTCTCCTCATCGCCGCCGTCACAGCCCCTCAGACAGCCTCCGCTCAGGATGACATCCTGAACAGTTGCGGCGTTTTACCCAACTCGTATAGTTACGCCAACTTCGACGTTTTATACAAACCGGACAGCGTGATCGTGCGCTACGAAGCGCGCAACCAGCGCCTTATCCTCGTGAACTGGCATACAGGCTCGATGATTCGAGAGCTTGAGACCTCGCTCGTCGCGTCCGAAGCCACTCATTTTTGGTGGTCGCCGACCTGTCGCTACCTCGCCGGGATCATCGATGACGAGCTCGTGATCTGGGATGCGATCAACGGCGGACGAGTGAGAACATTTTCCAATGACGCTGATCTCACCCTCGGCTTTCCTTTCTACAACATTTCATGGAATCCCGAGGGTGACTCACTCGTCTTCCGAAGAATCAGACAGGCGTATCTGTGGCATTTCACCCAAAGCGATCCGATTTCTCTGAGCTTCTCAGGCGACATCCCTCCCGCCGGGATGTGGGGGCGTGCTTTTTACGTCGCTTGGCAAGTTGAATGGGATAAGCAGCGCGATCAAGTGCTGCTGACCCACCCAGACGCCAATGGCGACGCCATCGTCGCCTACGATCAGCGAACCGGACAGCAAATCACGTTCTTCCACAACGCCGGACAAGAAGGCGCATTGATATTCAGAATCACGCCGGACGACCGCAGCGTGCTCGTCTTCACGGCAGAAGAGTATTCGGTTTCGAGTTACCTGAAAGGGATAACAGTGTGGGATCGCGACACAATGGAGCACGTCACGGTTGACGCGAACACTCAATCAGCAGTACTACCGACGGAGGTCGCTCTAAGTCCGAATAAGCGCTATTTGGTGCTTGCGCGTCTCGGAACCCTGCGCGTGTGGGACTTGAGCAACCTTGCCCCGAGAACATCAACGACCGCGACCCGATTGGTCGCTATCGCATCGAACCGAATACCCAAAGTGTCCGCTTCGCCAGCGAGACAGTGGTCGAAACGACCAACTTTCAAGGGGAGAGCCAGCGCTGGGACGTGCTCACCGGCGAACCCGCCCCTTGAGTTGGTTGTCAACGGCTAAACGGATAGTGGCTGATATTCGAACCAGTCGAAATCGGCGGGAGTGGTGCTCGGCTCGACCGTTCCCGGTCGCGTACATGCCGATATAGACGCCGGTGAAGCCGCCCGATACTTCCGACGACAGGAAGCGCGTCGCGCCGGTCGCCAGCGTCCGCGCGAGCTTGATCGCCCGCGCGGTAGCTAAACGTATACGTGTCCGGTGTCGCCGAAATCTGCAAGGTGACGGCGGTTTCGACAATCGGTTCATGGACAACGACCGCACTCAAGTCGCCGATGCACCGCCGCACGAAAATAATGCACGTCCCCTTATCACGCGTCACGCCGATCTCGTAGTGATGCTGCTCATTCATGAACACGGTCAGCCCGGCTTCTTCGCCGTCGACCTGCGGATCGAATTCCAGCAGCGTGGTCGCCGTGCAATCGAAATGCTGCTGGCGTCGTCCGACGAATACGGACCGCGTCGAGGCTGTCGAGATTGTTCGCCAAGCCCTTTAGCCGCAGCCAGCCCGGACGCTCGGTCAGCGACCAGTTGGCGACGTTCGGCGCGCGCAGGAAATTCCAGCACAAATTGAACGACGCGGCGGATCAAAATCGTCGCGGGGAGGTTCCGGCTGCCAGACCTGCGGCGGCAAGCCTTCCACCTCCATATCGAGATCGACCGTGCCATCGCCATTGATGTGGAACCAGCCGTCGTCATCCCATGTCGACCGGCGCGAGGTACGTTTCTCTGCCGAGGTGGTGGAAACGAGGATACGGACCCACCTGACGGAAGGCGAGAAACACCGCCCACCAACTGCCATCCTGCGCCTGAATGACGTCGGCGTGCCCCGTCCCTTGAATGCGGTGCATACCGCGATTGCGATGCGTGAGGATCGGGTTATGCGGGCACGGCTCGAACGGACCCCATGGCGACGAACTGCGGGCGAGGGTTTCCATGTGCCCGTTTTCGGTGCCGCCCTCGGCGATCATCAGGTAATAGGTGTTGTCGAACTTGTACAGATGCGGCGCTTCGGGATAGCGACCGCCGGTGCCGTGCCAGATCAGGCGGGGTTCGGTCAGCAGCACCCCGGTGTCGATGTCAAGTTCGGCTTGATAAATCGCCCCCTGCATCGTCCACGAGAAATAGACGCGATCCTCGTCAAACAGAAGCGACGGATCGATGCCCTCTTGGTCGATCCACGTCGGTTCCGACCACTCGCCAGCAGGATCGCTGGTGGAGACGATGAAATGTTTTCCGGCGTTCACGTTGGTCGTGATCATGTAGAAGACGCCGTCATGATAGCGAATGGTCGGCGCGTAGATGCCGCCGTAGCTGCTGGCGTGTTCCAGCGGTAATTGCGACCTCGCGCGTCAAGCAGTGACCGATCTGCCGCCAATGCACCAGATCGCGGCTGTGAAAGACCGGGACGCCGGGGAAGTACTGAAACGTGCTGGTGACCAAATAATAATCTTCCCCAACCCGGCACACGCTGGGATCGGGGTAAAAGCCGGGAATAATCGGATTTTGGTATTTCATGCTATTTGAACCCTATTTGAGCAGCCGCGAAAACACAGGAGATTATAGAGCGTCCAAGCGAATCATCACATTTATCGAAACACGTCCGGCGCGAAATCGAGCGTGGCGAAATAATCGGCGACCGTTTCGGCGCGGCGAATGCGCTCGACCGATCCGTCAGCCCGCAGCAAGAGTTCTTGCGGGCGCAGCCGACCATTGTAGTTGAAACCCATCGCCAAACCGTGCGCGCCGGTGTCGTGAATGATCAGCAGATCGCCGTCCTCGATGGGCGGCAGAGCACGTTGGATGGCGAATTTGTCGTTGTTCTCGCAGAGCGCGCCGACGACGTCGACGATTTCGGTCGCGCCGCTGGCATCCTTGCCCAACACGTCGATGTGATGATACGCGCCGTAGATGCCGGGACGCATCAACGCCGACATGTTGGCATCGACGCCAACGTAGGTGCGATAGGTCTGCTTGCGATTGATCGCCCGCGTGACGAGCACGCCGTGTGCCCCGGTCAGGTAGCGACCGCTCTCCATGTACAGCGCCGGAGCATAACCGTGCTGATCCGCGAAGCCGCCCAGCAGCGCCGCCGCCTCACGCCCCAGCGCGTCGATGTCGAGCGGCGTCGTCGTCCGGGCGATAGGGAATCCCTAAGCCGCCGCCGATGTTGATAAATTCGAAGCGAATGTTTAGTTCTCGCGTCAGACGCGCCACGAGGTCGAGCAGCATCCGCGTCGTCTCGACCATGTAGCGATAGTCGCGCTCGTTGGAGACCAGCATCGTGTGCAGCCCGAAGCGCCGCACGCCGAGATCGCGGGCGCGGCGGTAAGCGGTGACGATCTGGGCGTCGCTGACGCCGAACTTGGCTTCCTCCGGCTTGCCGATGATCGCGTTGCCGGTTCGCTGCGCGCCGGGGTTGTAGCGAAAGCAGAGCAGAGCGGGGACTCTGCGGCAGCTTGTCGATCAAGCTCAGGTCGTCCAAGTTGAGGATGCAGCCGCAGTCAGCCAGCGCCGCGTCAAATTCGGCGGGTGAGGTATTGTTCGAGGTGAACATGATCTCTTCGCCGCGCGCGCCGACCTGTCGCGCGAGGATCAGTTCCGGGATCGAGCTGCAATCGAAGCCGAACCCCATGTCCTTGACGATGCTCAGGATGCGCGGATTGGGCAGCGCCTTGACCGCGAAATATTCGCGGAAGCCCGCTACGCCGGAAAACGCCGCCTGCAAAGCCTGCCCGGTCGCGCGGATGCCCGCCTCGTCGTAGAGGTGAAACGGCGTCCCGAAATGCGCGGCGATCTGGTCGAGGTGAGGGAACAGACGCTGCTGGAACGCATTCGACATCGGCACGATCAGACTTCCTCGCCTTCAAGCCACCATTGCGGCGAGTATAGACGCTTGCGCCACCGGATTCCAGCACCAACGGTCGCCGATATCTTCCCTCACTGGCTGATGTAGCGCACTACTCGGCGTAGAACCACGCCTCGACGCCGCTGTGCAGCGTCCCGTGCAGCCGCCGGTACTCGCTGCCTTCGTACGGTCGATGCCGATCAATTCTTCCGGGGTTAGTTCGAGGACGCGCCCATCGATACTGCTGGCGCGGTCGGGAACGGCGATGAAGTAGTCGCTGCCGTCGATGGTGATGTCGTCACAGCGGTAACCGTCGAGCACGTCCGGCGTGCCCTCAGTGGTGCGTCCGAAGGCGCGCAGTTGAATTTGCGGGTCTTGCAGCGTGCCATAGACAAACAACAATTCCATGGTCGGTTTTGCTCCGGTGGGCACGAAACGCCTGATCGTAACGCCAAAATCGGCTGCCGCAAGTGGCAGAAATCGCCGAAAGGATTTGTGCATATTTGGGAGAAATCCTTGTGAAGCGTCACTGTCCGAGATTGGTTATCCTCTGGTTGGACTATTTGCATTGTTTCCTGCCTCTGGCTAAGATGTAACAATCGAGCTAAGGAAATCCATGAGCAGCCAGCCGAAAAACCCCACCATCTTGGAAATCTCGCACCTGACGAAGACGTTTCGGGGCTTGCGCGCGCTCGACGACGTTTCGGTCAGTGTCGCGCGTGGCTCAATTCACGGCATTATCGGACCCAACGGTGCGGGCAAGACCACTCTGTTCAACTGCTTGACCGGCTATCTCGCCCCGACGCAGGGCAAGATCAGCTTCGAAGGGCGCGACATCACCGGGATGCGGATGCCCGCCGTGACCCGTTTAGGCATCGCGCGGACGTTCCAAAACATCCGTTTATTCAGCGCGCTCTCGGTGCTCGACAACGTGCGGACGGCGCAGCAGTTGCGCACGAAGTTCGGCGTGTTCGAATTCCTGTTCAGTACCGGGTCGTTCCGGCGCAAAGAACAAATGCTGACCGAGCAGTCGATGGCGCACCTCGAAATGTTCGGCTTGGCGGCTGAAGCGGATCGGCAAGCGTCGAGCCTCGCCTACGGGATGCAGCGGCGCTTGGAGATCGCGCGGGCGCTGGCGACTTCGCCCAAAATCCTGCTGCTCGACGAACCCGCCGCCGGGATGAACCACAGCGAAACCGACGCGCTGCACCAGATGATCCTCGAAATTCAGCAGCGCTTCGACTTGACGATCGTCTTGGTCGAACACGACATGCGCCTGATCATGAACATCTGCGACCAGATCACGGTGCTGAATTACGGGCAGGTGCTCGCCAGCGGCGCGCCCGAAGCCATCCGCCGCGATCCCAAAGTCATCGAGTCCTATCTGGGGACGACTTACCAACCCGCCGCCTCTTGATCACGTGGGGAATTGATTGTTCTGATGCTCCAAATCGAAGCCATTGACGTCTACTACGGCAAAATCCAAGTCCTCAAGCAGGTCTCGCTGACCGTCAACGACGGCGAGCTGGTGACGCTGATCGGCTCGAACGGGGCGGGCAAATCGACCACCCTGCGGGCGATCTCCGGGCTGCTGCACCCGCGTTCCGGGCGGATCCTCTACGATGGCAAGCCCATCGATCAGCTTCCCGCTCATGAAATCGTGAACATAGGCGTCGTTCAATGCCCGGAAGGGCGACGGTTGTTCGGGCACTTGAGCGTCAGCGACAACCTGCGGCTCGGCGCGGTCACGCCGCGCAGCCGCGCGCTGTATGATCGCACCCGCCGCGAAGTCTTCGACCTGTTCCCGCGCCTAGAGGAGCGCAGCAAGCAGTCCGCCAGCACGCTCAGCGGCGGCGAGCAGCAGATGCTCGCCATCGGTCGGGCGCTGATGGCGCAGCCCAAGCTGCTGCTGCTCGACGAGCCGTCGCTCGGTCTCGCGCCGCTGCTGGTTCAGTCGGTGTTCGAGATCATCAAGCGCATTCATGCGCAGGGCGTGACGGTGCTGCTGGTCGAGCAGAATGCGTGGCAGGCGCTCGAGGTGGCAGATCGCGGGTACGTGATGGAGACGGGCAAGATCATTCTGGCGGACACGGCGGACGCCTTGCAGAAGAACCCGGAAGTCGAACGCGCTTATCTCGGAGGAGCCGTATGAGCCTGCCTTTATACGCCTTGCAGCAGTTGATCAATGCGCTCAGCATCGGCAGCTTGTACGCCTTGATGGCGGTCGGCTTGGCGATGGTCTTCGGCATCCTGCGGCTGATCAACTTCGCGCACGGCGACATGATGATGAGCGCCGCTTACATCGCCGCCTTCGCGCTGATCGCCGGGATACCACTGCCGATTGCCCTGCTGATGATGGTGGTCGGAACGGTATTGCTCGCCATCCTGATGGAGCGCATCGCTTATCGACCAATTCGCCACGCGCCGGAGGTCGCCGCCCTGCTGACTTCGTTCGCGGTCGGGCAGATTCTCCAGAACACGGCGCTGCTGACCTCGCGCTTCGCCCAGCAGCCAGTCCAGATCGCCTTCCCGACGATTGACTTCCTGCGCGGCGTCGTCACTGTCGGTGCGCTGACGATCCCCAAGGTCAACATCGCCAGCCTTAGTGCTCGGCTTAGTGTTGCTGCTGCTGCTGACGCTGTTTGTCACCCGCACGACGCTCGGCTTGTCGATGCGCGCCGCCGCCGAGGACATCCAAGCCGCCCAGTTGATGGGCATCAACACCAACCGCGTGATCGTGACCGCCTTCGCGATTGGCGCGATCTTGGCGAGCGTCGCCGGACTGCTCTACGCCGTCCAAACCGGCACCATCAACCCCGACATGGGCTTTTCGCCGGTGCTCAAGGCGTTCATCGCCGCCGTGATCGGCGGGTTCGGCAGCATCAGCGGCGCGGTCGTCGGTGGCTATGCGCTCGGCATCTTGGAAGTGGTGCTGACGGCGATCCCCGGCTTGGGCGACATCCTCCCCGCCGCGACGACCGCCCCCGGCGTGATCAGCTTCTTCAAGACCTATCTGCCGTCATCGCTGACGAGCTACCGCGATGCTTTCGTCTTCATCATCCTGATTCTGCTGCTGCTGGTGCGCCCCGGTGGTATTTTGGGGACGTCCGACAATGACAATGCCCGCTGAGGTTGGTTGAATGTTCGCCAATGTACAACGCAATGGACTGATCCTGCTGTTGATCGCCACGCTGACGGCGCTGGCAAGTCTCAGCATGGCAGGCAGCAACTTCTGGATTAGCATCATCATCAACTTGCTAATCTACGTGATCCTCGTCGCCGCGCTCAACCTGTCCAACGGCTTTACGGGCGTGTTTTCGTTGGGTCACATCGGCTTCATGGCACTCGGCGCGTATATCTCGGCGCTGCTGACGCTGCCGCTGAAGACCAAGGCGCTCTACCTGCGCGACCTGCCAGATTGGTTGGCGCACGTTCACTTCGACGCCATGATCGGCGACTTCCCGATTGGCTTTCTCGCGGCGACGCTGATCGCCGGGGTGATCGTCGCGGTGGTCGCGCTGCTGGTCGGCTTGGTGCTGATGCGGCTGTCCGGTCACTTCGTCGCGGTGGCGACGCTCGGCTTTCTGGTGATCGTGCGGGTGGTGCTGGTCAACGCCGACGAGTTCACGCGCGGGTCGCGGACGTTTTCCAACGTCACCCGCTATACCGACCTGTGGTGGGTAGTCGTGTGGGTGATCATCACGCTCTACGTGGTCTCGCGGATCAAGTTTTCCGCCTTCGGGCGCGCCATGTTCGCCCAGCGCGAAGACCCCGCCGCCGCCCAGTCGGTCGGCATCGTCGTCATGCGCCCGCGCCTGTTGGCATTCGTGGTCAGCGCCTTCTTTACGGCGGTCGCCGGGGCGCTCTACGCCCATTATTTGACATCATTCTCGCCCAAGGTATTCTATTTTGACATCACTTTCCGCGTGATCACCATGCTCGTGATTGGTGGGATGGGGTCGGTCACCGGGTCGGTGATCGGACCAATCCTGATCACGGTTATTTCCGAAACACTCCGTCGCATCGAGGACGTGACCCTGCTTTACGGGGTCAGCCAGATCGTTCTTGCCGTCCTCTTCATTGTGATCATCATCTTCCGCCCCGGCGGGTTGATGGGTGATCGAGAAATCAACTTCACTTGGATTTGGCAGCGGCTGCGCGGCGATCCTCGCTTGCGCACAGCCGCTGTTGAAGCGGGGGAAACCTCTGCTGTTGAGCATGAGTCCTCTACTCGTAAATAGTTGTAGGAGCCTGAAAGATGAAGAACCGATCCACGCTCGTCCTTGTTCTCACCATCGTTACCGTCTTACTCCTCTCCAGCATTTCGCTGGTCGCGGCGCAGGACGAACCGATCAAGATTGGGCTAGGCTACGACCTGACCGGCGCGGAGTCCTCGCTTGACCTGCCTGCCGCCAACGGCTCACTACTGGCGATCAAAGAGATCAACGCCGCTGGTGGCGTGCTCGGTCGTCAGATTGAGGGCGTTTCCCACGATACGCGCTACGACATGGCGCTGACCGCGCAGATCGCGCAGCAGTTCGTCGAGCAAGATAACGTGGTCGCCGTCGTCGGCTTCAGCGACTCCGAACTCGGTGCTGGCGGCTGGACCGATCGTCCAAGACGCGGGCATCCCCTTCATCACGGCAGGCGCGACTTCGCCGCTGCTGCCCGCTCAAGTGGGCGATCTGTTCTTCATGGCGTGCTTCGGCGACAACGTCCAAGCCGCCGCCGCCGCTGAATACGCCTATGCCAACTTCGGTCCGACCGCCTACCTGCTGACCGACGAAGGCGTCGAGTACACGACCCTGCTGGCGAGCTACTTCAAGGCGCGCTTCGAAGAACTGGGCGGCACGCTGGTGCTCGAAGACACCTACGCCGACGACGCGACCGACTTCTCCTCGCAGATCACCAAGCTGCGCGCGCTCGCCGATCAGCCTGATTTCTACTTCATCTCGGCGATGCCCTACAACGTCGGTCCGGTCGTGCTGCAAATGCGCCAAGCCGGTCTGACCGGTCCGATTGTCGGCGGTGACGGCTACGACACGCCCGACATCATCAGCGTCGCCGGTGACAGCGCCAACAACGTCTACTTCACCACCCACGCGCTGATGGACAGCGATCTCGGCACCGACGGCATCAAGAGCTTCATCACCGCCTACACCGACGAATACGGTCACGCGCCGGAGAACGCTTTCGCCGCCCTCGGTTACGACGCGGTCAAGCTGCTGGCGGATGCCATCGAGCGCGCAGGATCGACCGATGCGACCGCAATTCAGGAAGCGCTGATGGCTACGAGCGACTTCCCCGGCATCACCGGCTTGATTACCTTCGGCGAAGGCGTCCAAATCCCGCAGAAGGGCGTCACCGTGATCGACATTCAGGATCAGAAGTTCACGCTGGCGGCGGAAGTCGTGCCGGAAGTCGTTCCGCCCGCTCTGCCGGAAGACTAGGCAAGAAAACCTCACCCCCTAACCCCCTCTCCACTGCGTAGAGAGGGAGAATTACGGGCATAGGGTTTGTAGGGGCAGACACGCGTGTCTGCCCCTTCTCGGGCGCATACATAGGTGCGCCCCTACGTCGGAATTCTTGTCTGCGTTGTCGGGGCACAGCGCGGTGCAACCTCTGGTTGCCTGCACCTACGCTCAAATTGGCATCAGATTCTTTATCCATGATTCATCTTCTACGCAAATAGATTCAGGTCAAACCACCATGCCGCAGCCTCAGCCATTTGCGATTACCGAAGAAAATCTCCAAGCGATCAAACAGCAGCTTGACGAAACCGGGATCGAGTTCGTCCGCTTCGAGCAAACCGACACCCACGGGATCGCCCGCTCCAAGACGGTGCCGACCCGCCACTTCGCCCGCTTTGCGACCACTGGGCTGAACTTCCTGCTCGGTCATTTGGGCTTTGACGTGCAGTCGGGCGTGGCGATGGGGTCGGGCTATCTTGAAGACCTCGGCTTCCCCGATTCGCACATCTTCCCCGACCTCGACACGCTCGTGACGGTACCGTGGGCGTTCCGCACGGCGGCAGTCCTGTGCGAGCCGCGCTTTCAGGACGGAACCCCGGCGATGGCAGCGCCGCGCGCGCTGGCGCGGGCACTGCTCGGCGAACTGGCGAGCATGGGCTACGGCTTCTACTCCGGCTTCGAGTACGAGTTCTATCTGGTCGATGCCGCCACGCGCGAGCCGCCCTTCCCCGGCATCCAGATTTTCACGACCCTGCGCAACAACTTCGATCCGGAGCTAGTCGATCAAATTTTGCTCGATATGCCCAAGATCGGCGTGGACATCATCACGTCAAATTCAGAGTACGGTCCCGGTCAGATGGAGATCAATTTCGCTCCGGCGGCGGGCATCGCAGCAGCGGATCAGGCTTTCCGCTTCAAGAACGGCGTCAAGGAGATCGCGCAGAACCTCGGTTACATGGCATCGTTCATGACCAAGCCCTACGCCGATCAGTCCGCCAGCGGCTGCCATTATCACCACAGCCTGACCGACCTTGAAACCGGCGTCAATGCCTTTTCGAATGTTGACGATCCGTTAACCTTGAACGATACCTGTCGCTGGTGGCTCGGCGGACAGTTGAAGCACGCGGCGGCGATCTGCGCCTTCGCTGCGCCGACCATCAACTGCTACAAGCGCTACAAGCAGTGGTCGTTTGCGCCCACCAACGCGACGTGGGGCTTCGAGAACCGCACCGTCGGCGTGCGTGTCAAGGGGCTGAAGGGCGAAGGCGCGCATCTGGAAAACCGCATCCCCGGCGCGGCATCGAACCCGTATCTGGTCATGAGCGCGATCATCGCCGCCGGGATCGACGGGCTGAAGAATCAGATCGAGCCGCCGCCAGCAGTCGAGAAGATCGCCTACGGCATGGAGGGTGTCCAAGACTTGCCCACCGGGCTGCCACAAGCGCTCGATGCGCTCGAAGCCGACGAGCCGCTGCGCGACCTGCTCGGCGCGGAGTTCGTCAAGCTCTACCTCGCGGTCAAGCGCCACGAGATCAAGAAAGCCGCCGATCACGGCGCGGACGCGGCATCCGAAGGTTTCTTGGCGCGCGTCGATTCGTTCGAAGTGGACGAATATTTCGAGTTTCTGTAAATGCCGCGATGGGTTAAAACCCATCGCTATCTAAAACCGCGACCCACTGAAGGGGTCGCAACTGCGTGTATCATTTTGAGTCGCCCCTTTAGTGGGCGACGAATTCCCTAGCCGAGGGTTTAAACCCTCGGCGAAGTAGGCAGATTGTGTAATAAAGCACATTACACCTACTCCCGAATTCTTAACGGCTAATCGCTGCTTTTATGATTGAGAAACACCATGACCAAACGAACGTCCAAAACCGCGTTAACGCCCACCGAACAAGTCGTGCAGACGGCAGAAGCCGCTGGAGTCCAGTTGGTACGCTGCCTGTACACCGATAATGGCGGCATCATTCGTGGCAAAGTCACTCACGTGCGCGACCTCGCCAAGCGCATCAACGACGGCATCGGGCTGACGGTGGCGATGCAGGCGATGAACATGCTCGACCAACTTGCGCCGGTCGAAGGCATGGGTCCGGTCGGCGAAATTCGCCTGACTCCCGACCCGGCGACCTTCCGCCTGCTGCCCTACGCCTACGGCTCGGCGGCGATGACGACCGACATGCTTAAGCTCGACGGCACGCCATGGGAAGCCTGCCCGCGCTCGTTCCTCAAGCGGCAGATCGCAGCGGCAGCGGATCTCGGCATCACGCTGCAAATGGCGGTCGAGTTTGAGTGGACGATGGCGCAGCAAAAACCGGATGGCAATTACGCGCCGATTGACGAGACGCTCTGCTTCAGCACCACCTCGATGACCGTCACCAACGAGGTCATCCTCGACATCGTCGAGGCGCTGGACGAGCAGAAAATCGACGTTGAACTCTACTATCCTGAACTGGGACACGGGCAGCAGGAGATGGCGATCCACCACAGCGACCCGCTGACCTGCGCCGACGACCACATCTTCATCCGCGAGACGATCCGCAACGTCGCCTACCAGCACGGCTTGTTCGCCTCGCTCGCGCCGAAACCGTTCCTCGATCAGGCGGGCAACGGCGGGCATATCCATTTCAGCCTGTGGGACGCCAAGGGCAAGCACAACCTGATGTACGACCCCAGCGGCGACTTCAACATGAGCGACACCGGACTGCACTTCATCGGCGGCATCCTCGATCACCTGCCGGGGCTGCTGGCGCTGACCTGCGCCAGCTACAACTCGTATCACCGCTTGCAGCCGCACTTCTGGAGCAGCGCCTACACCGCGTGGGGTCCCGACAACCGCGAAGGCGCGGTGCGCGTCGCCTGCCGCTACAAGAGCGACGAAGAAGGCACAGCGAACGCTGAACTCAAAGCCGCCGACCTGTCGATGAACCCGTATCTCGCCTACGGCGCGCTGATTGCCGCCGGGTTGGATGGCGTGCGTCGCAAGCTCGATCCGGGCACGCCGACGCTGATCGATCCGGGCAATCTCAGCGACGCCGAACGCGACGCGCTCGGCATCAAGCGCTACCCGACCTCGCTCGAACGGCGCGCTCGACGCGCTCGAAGCCGACGAAGTGCTGACCGGCGCGCTCGGCGACCTGCTGGCGACCAGCTACATCGCCGTCAAGCGGCTGGAATACGCGAGCTTCAGCGCGCAGGACGACGCTTACGAAATCAAACATCATTTCTGGAAGTTCTAACCTCACCTGACCTCACCCCCCGACCCCCTCTCCACTGCGTAGAGAGGGGGAGCAAAACGCACAGGCACAGACAGGGGTGTGAAACAGCAAATAAGGTTCACAATGACGAAAATTGACCTTTCCGACGTTCCAATTATCGACCACCACGCCCACGCGCTCAAGAAGCTGAGCGCGCCGCTGACCCTGCCGGAGTTTCAGGGCTACTTCAGCGAAAGCCCCGACCCGGCGATCAAGGCGAACTACGTCCCCGACACGATCATGTGGCTGTGGGGCATCCGCGAATTGGCGGGCTATCTCGGCTGCGAGCCGACCGCCGAGGCGGTGCTGGCGGCGCGTAACGCCCTGCCGATCCAAGACCTCGCCGACGGCATGTGGCGCGACACCAACAGCGAGACGCTGCTGATCGACTACGGCTTTCGCGGCGCAGAAAACTACACGCCCGAAGAACAGCGCGCGACCTTCAACCAGAAGATCGAAATGCTGCTGCGGCTGGAAACCTTCGCCCAAGACCTGATCATGCAGTACCCGACCTTCTCACAGATGCTCGACGCCTACGTTGCCGGGGTCGAAGGCGCGCGCGCCAGCGGTCACGTCGGGTTAAAGAGTATCAGCGCCTACCGCGTCGGCTTGGACATCGAATGGACGTCGCGCGACGATGCCGTCCGCGCCTACGGACAGGTCAAAGATCAGGCGGATCGAGCGGGCAGCATTCGTTTGGCGAACAAGCCGCTCAATGACTATCTGGTGCTGACCGCGCTGGAGATCGCCAACCGCCAACAACTGCCGATCCAATTTCACACCGGCTTGGGCGATACCGACGTCGACATGATCAAGGCGAACCCGTTGTATCTGCGTCCGCTGCTGCAAAGCGACCAGTTCCGCGACGTGCCCTTCGTGCTGCTGCACGCCGCTTATCCCTACGTGCGGCAGTTGGGCTACCTCGCGGCGATGTACCCCAACGTCTACATGGACATCTCGCTGGCGATCCCGTTCATCACCACCGAAATCCCGCGCATGATCCACGAGGCGCTGGGCTTGACCCCGCTGACGAAGGTGCTCTACTCGTCCGATGCATTCAGCATCCCGGAGATTTTCTGGCTGGCGAATCGCTGGGGACGGTCGGCGCTCGAAAAAGTCTTGGGCGAGATCGTCGACGTCGGCGCGCTCACCGAAGCGCAAGCCCGCCGCGCCGGAGAACAAATCCTCAACGGCAACGCGCGACGCGTCTACAAACTCTAGCGCTCAGCTAAAAACTACAGCAACGAATGTGACGTTTTGTAGGGGCGGATTTGAAATCCGCCCCTATTTCATCAAGGAGCAAAGCTTTTGACTAACCAACAACATCCCGCCACCACGACTGTTTGGGGTGGCGAGGACAACAAGGATTTCTGGCAGCGGGCGACCCAGACACCGGTCGTCCACAGCGTCTCGTTCGGCTACCCCGACGTCGACGGCTGGCTCGACGTGGCGCTCGGCAACGAAAGCGGGCACATCTATGGGCGCAACACCAACCCGACCGTCGCCGTGTTCGAGGAGAAAGTCCGCCTGCTCGAAGGCGCTGAGGCGGCGACCAGCTTCTCGACCGGCATGGCGGCGATCAGCAACACGCTGTTCACCCTGCTCGCGCCCGGCGACCGCGTCGTCTCGGTCAAGGACACCTACGGCGGCACGAACAAGCTCTACACCGAGTTTCTGCCCCGCCTGAACGTGGGGGTGACGCTCTGCAACACCACCGATCACGCCGCGATTGAGGCGGAAGTCGCCAAAGGCTGCACCGTGCTTTACCTCGAAACGCCAACCAACCCGACGCTTAAGGTGCTGGATTTGGCGCGATTGGCACAAGCCGGACATGCGGCGGGCGCGGTCGTCGTGGTCGACAACACCTTCGCCACGCCGATCAACTCGAATCCGCTGGCGCTGGGCGCTGACCTCGTGCTCCACAGCGCGACCAAGTTTCTTGGCGGGCACGCCGACGCGCTCGGCGGGGTGGTCTGCGGATCGAAGGCGCTGATCGAGCGCATCTACCACTACCGCGAGATCACCGGCGCGACGCTCGACCCGATGGCGGCTTATCTGCTGCTGCGCGGCATGAAGACGCTGCATCTACGCATCCAGCAGCAGAACGCCAGCGCGCTCAAGATCGCCCGGTTCTTGCAGGGTCATCCATTCATCGAGGGCGTGTTTTATCCCGGCTTGGAATCGCACGAGGGGCACGAGATCGCCGCACGGCAGATGCGCGGCTTCGGCGGCGTGCTCAGCTTCACGCTCAAGGGCGACTTTCGACACCGTGCGCGACTTCCTGCCGCGTTTGCGACTGGCGCACCTCGCCGCCAACCTCGGCGCGGTCGAGACGGTGGTCGGTCCCCCGGCGACGACCAGCCACGTCGAATGCACGCTCGAAGAACGCGCCGCGATGGGCATCCCCGAGACGCTGATCCGCTACTCGGTCGGCATCGAGGACACCGACGACCTGATCGCCGACTTGACCCAAGCGCTCAACGGGGTGATGGCATCCTGATGAACAACATAAGTGTGTTTTTCTCCCCTCTCTCCGCCCGCGTGGGAGAGGGGTCGGGGGTGAGGGGTCTCGCATGATCGAACTCGTGCCCTATCTCGACTCCCGGCTTGACGACTATCTCGCCGAGCTGACGACCGTCGCCGGGATGAACTCGTACACGCTTGACCCCACCGACGTCAATCACGTGGTCGATTGGCTGCAAGCGCGGCTCGAACGGCTCGGCTGCACGGTCACGCGCTATCCGCAGCCAACAGCGGGCGACAACCTGCGCGCCGACAAGTTCGGCAGCGGCAGCGGGCGGATCATGCTGCTCGGTCACAGCGATACGGTCTTCCCGCGCGGCACGACGGCGCAGCGCCCGGTCACGATCAACGGCGACACAATTTTGGGTCCCGGCACCTGCGACATGAAAGCGGGCTTGCTGCTCGGCATTTACGCGGTCGAGGCGCTCGACGCGCTCGGCTTCACGGATTACGAACGGATCACGTTTTTGATCGTCTCGGACGAGGAGATCGACGAACGCTCGTCCATCGACCTGATCCGCGAGGTCTGCCGCGAGTCGGACGCGGTGCTGACGCTCGAAGCCGCCCGCGCCAACGGCGACATCGTGACGGCGCGCAAAGGCGTCTATGCTTTCTCGGCGGAAGCCTTCGGGCGCTCGGCGCATTCGGGCGTCGAGCCGGAGAAGGGTCGCAGCGCGATCCTCGCCCTTGCGCAGCAGGTGGTCGCCCTGCACGCGCTCAACGATCCGGAGCGCGGTATCAGCCTCAACGTGGGCAAAATCGAGGGTGGTCGGCAGCGAAACGTCGTCCCCGATCACGCGCGGATCGAATTTGAAGCGCGCGCCTTCACCCGCGCAGACCTCACCGCGACCGCCGACAAGGTGCTGGCGATCTTCGCCCGGCAGCCCGTTCCGGACGTGACTTTCGAGGTCAGTTACGAGCCGTCGCACCCACCGATGCCGCGCACGCCCGCCGTCGCCAAACTGGAGAGCTTGGCGATCAGCCTCGGCGCGGAGTTGGGTTTCAGTCTGAAGGGGGCGAGCACGGGCGGCGCGGCGGACGCGGCGTTCGCCGTTGACGAAGGCGTCCCGGCGCTCGACGGCATGGGTCCCATCGGCGGGCTGGATCACGGTCCCGACGAGTACATCCTCAAGAGCAGCATCGTGCCGCGCACGGCGCTGCTGGCGCGGCTGATCATGGCGATTCCGGGCGCGTTCGGCGCAGCCGACTGATCTATCCTTAACTTTGAGCCGGTGAGGGTTTCACCCAGCCCAAGCTGATGCGCCCGCGATCCGGCTCGACGCTCAGGATTTCCACTTGCACGATGTCGCCCACACTGAGGACGTGTCCGCGTGCAATTTGGCTGCGATGCAGCAAGCCATCCTGCTTGACGCCGATGTCCACGAACGCGCCGAAATCGACGACGTTGCGCACCGTGCCGCTCAGGATCATCCCCTTTTGCAGCGCCGCCATCGAAAGGACGTCGCTGCGCAGCAGCGGTGCGGGCAAATCCTCGCGCGGGTCGCGCCCCGGTCGGATCAACTGCTCGAAGATGTCGCTCGAGCGTGGGCACGCCCGTGCCGAGTTCGGCTGCCAGCGTCGGTAATCGGCTGCTGCTGGCGCAGCGCCGTCAGCGCCTCCGCCCAACCCGCCGGCGCCGATTTAGGGCTAAGTCCGGCGCGTTTGAGCAGCGCCGCCGCGACGGCGTAGCTTTCCGGGTGAATGGCAGTGGCGTCGAGCGGATTCGCGCCGTCCCGAATGCGCAGGAACCCCGCCGACTGCTCGAAGGCTTTCGCGCCCAGTCCGGCGACCGCTTTTAAGTCGCCGCGCCCGGCGAAGCTGCCCTGCTGATCGCGGTACTCGACGATGCGATCCGCCAGCTTGGGTCCAATGCCCGCGACGTGAGTCAGCAGCGCCGCCGACGCCGTGTTGAGGTCAACGCCGACCCGATTGACGGTCGTTTCGACCACGCCGTCAAGCTGTTCCGCCAAGCGCTTTTGATTGACGTCATGCTGGTACAGCCCGATGCCAATCGCCTTCGGCTCGATCTTGACCAGTTCCGCCAGCGGGTCGAGGACGCGGCGGGCAATCGACGCCGCGCCGCGCAGGGTCACGTCCAAGTCGGGCAGTTCGGCGCGCGCTAGCGGGCTGGCGCTGTAGACGCTCGCGCCCGCTTCGTTGACCATCAGATAATGCAAGCGCGGATCGGCGGCGGTTAGTTCCGCGACCAACTGCTCGCTTTCGCGCGATGCCGTCCCGTTGCCGATGGCGATCAGGGTGACGCCGTAGCGCTCGATTAAGTCGCGCAGGGTTTGCAGCGCTTCCTTCCAGCGGCGCTGAGGTTCGTGCGGGAAAATCGCGTCGGTCGCCAGCACCTTGCCGGTCGCGTCGATGACGGCGAGCTTGCAGCCGGTGCGGAATGCCGGATCAAGCCCCAGCACGATCTGCCCTTTCAACGGCGGCTGGTTGAGCAGCCCGCGCAGGTTGAGCGCAAAAACGTCGATGGCGTGGGTTTCGGCGGCTTCGGTCAGCGCCGCCCGCACGTCGCGCTCAATCGCCGGAAGGACGAGCCGACGAGCGGCATCAGCAATGGCGAGTTCCAACTGCTCTGCCAGCGGCGAGCGCCCGTCGATGCGAAAGACCGACTGGATCGGCACCAGCCAATCGCGCTCGGCGAGGTCGAGCCGGACGCGCAGCACTTTCTCGCTTTCGCCCCGATTGATCGCCAGCACTTGATAGGGTTGAATGCGGTCGATGCGCCCCTCGAAAGCATAGTAGGTCGCGTAGACCTGCTTCTCGTCGGCAGCGGCGTCGATCTTTTCGCTGTTGAGCACACCCCACTTGAGCGCTCGCTCGCGCAGGGTCCCGCGCACGCCCGCGTGATCGCTGATAGTCTCGGCGACGATGTCGCGCGCTCCGGCGTAGGCATCGGCGGTCGTCGGCACATCGGCATTGAGATAGGGCGCGGCGATCTCGTCCACTGATTGGCGTAGTTTGGGCTGCTGGAGGATCAAGTCCGCCAAACCCGCCAAGCCGCGCTCGCGGGCGATAATGGCGCGGGTGCGGCGCTTGGGGCGATACGGCAGGTAAAGGTCTTCGAGCGTCGTCAGTGTCGTCGCCGCGTCGATCTGCGCGCGCAGTTCAGGCGTGAGCTTGCCCTGCGACTCGATGGTCGCCAGCATGGTGGCGCGCCGCTCGTCGAGCGCGCGCAAGCGCACCAGCAACTCGCTCAGGCGGCGAATCTGGTCTTCGTCCAGCCCGCCGGTCATCTCCTTGCGATAGCGGGCGATGAACGGCAGGGTATTGCCCGCGTCGAGCAGTTCGATGGTGGCGCTCACCTGCGCCGGGCGGACATTGAGTTCTTGCGCGATTTGGTTGCTGTAAGTCAAGGCGTCGTCCCGAATGTACTCACGGATCTATCAGCGCTTCACGCTAACAGAAAACCCGCCCGCCGTCCAGTGAAATCGCCGGGGTGTGATCAAGCTCGAAGGCACGTAGGACGAGGTATGAGCGTGTCTAAAAAGTCGCTTTTCGACCCCACCCCCGACCCCTCCCCGACTTCAGGGAGGGGAGAGTGCCTTGTCCGTTTCGAGGTTTAACACTGCGGTTTGGCGATGGTTGGACACTGCGAGGTTTTTTTTAACACCCTCATGTCTCGCCCTACGTGCAATTACAAATCACGAATAGGAGCGCTCCAATTTAAGGACGGCAGCCTTGACTTGGGTCGGCTGCCGGGGCGCTAGTTTGCGAATCCGGTCAGAATCTACTTCACTGAGCCGAGCGTGATACCGGAAATCATGCGCTCTGACAGCCAGATGAATAGTAGGATTGTCGGCACGATGACGATGACAACTCCGGCGAACAACCCCGCCCAGTCGCCGGAATAGGTCATCGAGTTCTTGAGCGCGTACAAGCTCAGCGATAGCGGGCGCTTGTCCGGGTCTTGGATGAAAATTAGGGCAAGCTGGAACTCGTTCCACAACCCGATGAAGTTGAAGATCGCCGCCGTAATCAGCCCCGGCGAAGCGAGGGGCAGCATCACTTTGCGGAATACCTGAAATTCATTGCACCCGTCGATCACCGCCGCGTCTTCCAGCTCTTGCGGCAGACTGCTGAAGAAGCCGGTCAAGATGTAGACCGTGAACGGTATCGACAGGCTGACATACACGAGGATGATCCCCGGTATGGTGTTGATCAGTTTGAGTCCGGCGAGCAGCGCGAACAGCGGGATGAAAAGCAGTGGATAAGGAATGCCGATCCCGGCGATGTAAATCAGCGTCAGCAGCCCGCGACCTTTAAACTTGGCGCGGCTCAGCACGTAAGCCGCTGGAGCCGATACGACCAGAATCAGCAGCACCGAAATGCCGACGATGATCAGGCTGTTGAGGAACGCCCGCCCCACGTCGGAATTCGACCAGACGCGCGCGTAATTGACGAACTGCGGGTCGGTCGGTATCTCGAAGGGCTTGCGGAAGACGTCACGGTTGGTCTTGAGCGACGCCAGCACGACCCACGCGATCGCCAGAATGGTGAACAATGACCACCCACCGAGAAACAAATAGGAGGGTAGAAATCGCAGCCAGTGAAAACTCATCCGCCTGCGTGTGTGCGGTGCATTCGCTTTTTCCAGCTTGAGTGATTGCTGTGCCAACGCTTTCCCTCTCTAATACTGTACGACTTCGTGGCGTGTCAGTCGGCGAATGACGAGCACGATCAGGATAACGACCAGCAGCAGCATGACCCCGACCGCAGTGGCATAGCCCAAGCGGTAAATCGGCTCGCGCTGACCAAAGCCGAGGATATAGGAGTAGACGGCGACGGTATAGGAGTTGGGATTCGGCTCAAGCCCTGTGAACGAGAATGGAAACTCGAAAATCTTGATGGCGTGAATACTCCACAGCACCATGCCGATGGCGATCACGTCCTGCAAGAGCGGGACGGTGATGTGCCTGAACTGCTGGAACTGGTTGGCGCCGTCGAGCTTGGCTGATTCGAAGAAGTCCGGTGGAATTTTGTCAACACCCGCCAGAAGCAGCACCAGATAGAAGCCCACTTCGATCCAGATGATGGCGATCATCATCGACGCGAAGATCGAATCCGGTCCTAGCCATGGGAATTTCGCCATGTCGTCAAGCCCGATCAGCTTGAACACTGACGCCAGCAGCCCGTTGTTCGGCGTGTACATATAGCCCCACAGCGTCGTCAACGCGATCACGGCAATAATATTGGGCAAGAAGATGACACCGCGAAAAAACTTCTTCCCCCTCATGCCGGACGAGATCATCATGGTCATGATGAACGCAAGCGCAAAGACGATCACGCCACCGACGATCAGAATGGCGACAGTATTGCCCATGCTCTTCCAGAACAGGCGGTCGTTCAGCAGTTCCTGAAAGTTAGCGAACCCGATGTAACGCATGTCCGTGCCGAAGCCGCTCCAGTCGTAGAAACTGTAGACCAGCGCCTGGATCGTCGGTACGAGGAAGAAAAAAAGATAGAGTGCTGAGGCAGGCATCAGAAATAATAGGATAAAGCGATTAGAAATCCGCATCTAGCTTCCTCAATAAGTATTGCTTTACCGCTAGGCGCGTATGAGGATGGAGTCGTTCCATCCTCATACGCACGCTTACAGCGATCTCGGCGCGGTTACTATTGCGGGTGAGCAGTCCAGTATTCTTTGCTCTGGGTCGCCATCAGGTCGACGAACTGCTCGGCAGTCGTGGTGCCGTGCCAGAGGTCCGTCAAATTGGGCCAAATGATGGTCGTCAGGAATTCGGTGCTGTTGGCATAGACGTTGTCAACGTCACCGTAAGTCGTGGTCGCCGCCGACGCCGCCATCTGCGCATCCGCGATGATCGGGTTCCAAGTGATGTACTTGTTGGTCACACCGACCAGCGATTGATCCGTGAATTCCTGCTGGATTTCGTCGGACATGACGAAACGCAGGAAGTCGAAGGCTTCGTCCGGGTGCGCCGTGTCTTTGTTGATCATGAAGGAGAGCAGCAGCGCGTAAACGTCGGTCGATTTGCCCACGCCGCCGTCGACCGCCGGGAAGGTGAACCCGCCCCATTGGAAGTCGGGATCGGTCTGGTTTTGCAGTTCAACCGGCAGCCATGAGCCGACCAGTTCCATCCCGGCTTGACCGAACGCCAGCGTTTGTTGACCCTGGGCCAAACGTAACCAACCGTCTCCGGAGGAATGCAGCCCTTGTCCCACAGGTCGCGGATCATCTGCGCGGCCTGAAGGACTGCCGGGTCGCGCCACATTTCGCCGGTCGGATCGGCGGCAGCTTGACGCAGCCAGCCCGCGCCCTTGATGCGCTCAATCGTTTCGGTCAGATAGAACTGCATGTAGCCCGGCTCGTTGCCTTCGGCGGCAATCGGCGCATAACCAGCGTCGTTGAGCTTGGTGCAGACGCCCAACAGGTCATCCCACGTCTGAGGCACGTCGACGCCCGCTTCGGCGAAGACGCGCTTGTCGTACCAGAATTCCACCGTGTTGTAGATGTAGGGCAGCAGATAGGTCTTGCCGTCCTGCGGGAACATGTTCAGCGTGCTGGGCAGGAAAATGTCAGCCAGCGCCCCGTCATGGTCAAAGGCGGGCTGTTGCAGATAGTCGTCCAGCGCGAGTCCGAACCCGTCTTTCATCAGTCCACCGGCGATTTGATCCGCGTCCTGATCGACGATGTCAATGGTCGTGCCGCCGCCGATTGCCGTCCGCGCCAGGGTCTGGTTCTGACGTCCATTCCAAACCGCGCTAATCGTGACGTTCGGGTTCAGTTCCTGATACTTGGCAATCGCATCTTGGAGCACCAGCGCTTGCCCTTCGGTCTCGTTCCACATCGACCAGTAGACGATGTTGACTGGCTCGCTCTGCGCGCTAATGGAGGCAACGCCGAGGATGCCGATCAAGGCAATGCTCAACGCCAAAATGAGTAAAACAGGCTTTTTCATCACTAATTCTCCTAAAATATCAAATGGTTCCAGACTATAGCCTGACGTTATCGCTGCTTTGGGCGGGTGCACCTCCTTTGCCAGCCGCCGTTCGCTGTCGAACGGTGGCATCAGGTCATCGAGTCGGTCGAGCGAAATCACGAAATCCAGATTCGCGGGTTGATCCGGGTTTTGCCCCCGTGCCAAGGCGTGGTAATACGCCATCAGTTGCAGGATCGGCAGGTAGGCGACCGGGCGCGCCCAAGCCGGTAGGCTCGAGGCAAGCCGGACGACGTTGATCGGTTCGGCCAGTTCCGCCGTGTAATCGCTTTCGGTCAGCGCCAGAATTTGCGCGCCGCGCTGCCTGCATCTGCCGCAGGACGGCGAGTCTCCTGCGGTGCGCTTCCTCGGAAATCAGCCCGACGATCAGCGTATGCTCGTTGACCATCGACATCGGTCCGTGACGGAATTCGAGCAAGTGGAAGGCTTCGCTGTAGGAGAGCGACATCTCTTTCATCTTCAGCATGCCTCGCTGGCGATGCCGTAGAGCGCGCCGGAGCCGAGGAAGAAGAAGCGCTCGATCTGCCGGTCTTCGCCGAGCCGCTTGGCGAGATCGCTGTACTCGTTCAGCAGCCGCGTGCCACTGGCGAGAGCAGCGCGAGCTGGTCAAGGTCGCTGCGACCGGCGATCTGCGCGGCAATCGCCTCGACCACGATCAACATGCTGGCGAAGGAGCGGGTCTGAGCAACGCTGGTTTCCTGCGCGGCGTCGATGGCGAAGGAGAGGTCGGCTTGTTTAGCGAGGCGTGCTGTCGCTGGCGCAAGTTACAGCGATAACCGGGTTGCCGGTGCGTTCGCGGAAAACGCGCACCGCTTCGACCGTCTCGGTCGTTTCGCCGGAGCGCGAGACCGTAATCAGCAGCGGGTTGCTCTGGGGCAGAAAGACGAAATCGGGCAGCAGAGCGATTTCCGATGCCGGGTAGGCCCGCGCGTTGATGCCGGTGAATTGCTGAAACAGCGCCGCGCCAGCGATGCGCCAGATAGTGCGTCGAGCCGCAGCCGGTGAAGAGCACCCGGTCAAAGCCGCCCTGCATTCCACAGCGCTTGCAGCGCATCGGCTTGCTGGTGGAAAGGCGGCAACCGCCTGGTTCCAGATGACGGGTTGGCTGGTGATTTCCGTAAACGTATGTGAACCGTACTGGTCAGTCAAAATGTGCCTTTCGAATGAATCTAGTCAGTAGCTCTAGGCTCAGGCTCATGAGCAAAGCGCACATCTGCCCGGCAAATCTGGATCACGTTAGACGCTTTTGCTGCGCAGTCTTTTCACTGATCAATTAATTTTTGAGCGATGTCAATCAAACCAAACTGTAAACAGACGTACTTGCTCATTCTTTAGTGGAAATCGCCGGGTTTTTGTGATTATATTTGATTGTATTTGACAATTTGTCAGCCTTGTGCTACACCTCAAGCTAGGTTCGGCTCATCAGTTCTAGGGTAGTCGCGTGATATGGCTATGCCGATTATTTATTCCGGTCTTGAACGTCGTGAACAACTGATCCATTTCGTCGAAACTCGCGAGCGCGTGACGATCAACGAGATCTGCGAGGAGTTTCTGGTCAGCCCGGCGACGGCGCGGCGCGACCTTGAAGCGCTGGAACAAGGCGGCAAGGTGCGGCGTTTTCACGGCGGCGCGCTGGCGGTCAGGAGCGCCCCGCCGGAACCGCCGTTCGTCGAACGATCCGGCGAGCAGGCCGAAGAAAAGCGCCGGATCGGGCAAGCGGCGGCGGCATTGGTCAAAGACGGCGAGACCGCTGCTTTCTCGGCAGCGGCACGACCGTGCTAGAAGTCGCGCGCAACCTGCGCCAGCACCGCAGACCTGACGGTGATGACCAATTCGCTGCTGGTCATGAACATGCTGGCGGACGTGCCCGAACATCACCTTGGTCGGGCTGGGCGGCATCCTGCGGTCTTCAGAGCAGTCGTTCATCGGTCACCTGACCGAACTGGCGCTCAGCGAACTGCGCGTCAACAAGGTGATCATGGGCATTCGCGCCATTGACCTCGAACCGGGCATCACCAACGATTACCTGCCGGAAACCCAGACCGACCGCAAAATCCTCAGCATCAGCCGCGAAGTGATCGTCGTGGCGGATCACACCAAATGTGCGCGCATCTCCAGCGTATTTCTGGCGCCGTTTGTCCATCAGGTCCATACGTTTATGACGGATACGCTCGACGCCGGCGAATTCGCCGCGTCACTTCGAGACTTAGGCATCCAGGTTATAACTGTTTGAAAGGTTGCCCAATCATGGCAAGCAACTGGCTCCCACGACTTGACCTTCAGTCGATTTCAAGCCGGTGCCGAAGACTGGTCACGCGCGAAACACTGGTGAACAAGCCGCGCTTCCCGGTCATCGACGCGCACAATCATCTTTCGTTGGAGGGGTTCGGCGGCTGGGACAAGCGCCCCGTCGCCGAGCTGCTGGATCATGCTCGACGCGGCGGACGTGCGCGTCTACGTCGATCTCGACGGCGGCTGGGGCGAGGACATCCTCGAAACCCACCTCGACCACTTCAAAGCCGCCGCGCCGGAGCGTTTTCGCGTCTACGGCGGCGTCGATTGGGCGAAGTGGGCGGAACATGGCGACCGCTTCGGCGAGTGGGCGGCGGATCGACTGCGCAAGCAGGCGGCGCGCGGCGCTCAGGGGTTGAAAATCTGGAAGCCGCTCGGTCTTGAGGTGCGCGACCAGCACGGCGAGCTGGTCGCGGTGGACGATCCGCGCCTCGACCCGGTCTGGGCGGTCGGCGGGCGAGCTGAATCTGCCCGTGACGATCCACATCGCCGATCCGGTCGCCTTCTTCGACCCGGTCGATAACACAACGAGCGCTGGGAAGAACTGCACGCCCACCCCGACTGGCAGTTCCCCAGCCCGCCCTTCCCGCAGCTTCATGAGCATCGTCGAACGCGCTCGCCAACCTCGTCGCGCGCCACCCGGAAACGACGTTCGTCGGCGCGCACGTCGGCTGCTATGCCGAAAATCTGGACTGGGTGGGCGCGCTGCTCGACCGCTGCCCGAACTTCTACGTGGACATCAGCGAGCGCATCGCGGAACTGGGACGCCAGCCCTACAGCGCGCGGCGCTTCTTCCTCAAATACGCCGACCGCATCCTGTTCGGCACGGATCGCCCGGTCGAGGAGCACATCTACCGGTTTACTACCGCTTCCTCGAAACCGACGACGAATACTTCAGCTACGGCGTCGAGGAAGCACCGCGTCAGGGTCGCTGGCGGATCTACGGCATGTACCTGCCGGACGACGTGCTGAAGATGGTCTATCACGACAACGCGGCGCGCCTGTTCGGGCTGTGGACGCCTCGAATTCGTCCTACCCCTCTCCCACGTAAACGGGGCGAGGAACAGTGCTCGATTCTGTGCCCTCTCACCGTCAACGTGGGTAGAGGGCACGGCGCGCACGTGCAACCAGCTACGGGAGAAAACATTCGCCCTCAGCACTCGGTAATTCACAGCAGGTGATGCTGCTGAAACAGCTCGACCGCCGCGCCGAGCAGCCCGGTCTCGCCGCCGCCCTCGCCCAAGCACGATCTCCACGTCCTTGAAGTTCCCGCCGGTATTCGCTGCCAGATCGCGGAAGAAATCGCCAACCAGATCGTCAAAGCGTCGCGCGACACGCCTCCAGCAGGACCGCGCCCGCCGACGCTGTGCCGCCGCTCAAGGCGATGCGGTGCGGGTAGAAAATCACGCTCAGGCTGGCGAGGGTCTAGCCCCAGCCACGCGCCGATCTGCGTCATGATCGCCACCGCAACCGGGTCGTCACCGGCACGCGCCGCCGAGATCACCGTCGAACGCCGTCATCGGGCGTCCATAACGCTCACGCGCCAGCCGCTCGATCCCCGCCACGCCGCACAAGCCTTCCGCAGAGCCGCGAATGCCGTTGCCGTCGCGCGGGGCATCCGGCGTCGAGGATGATCAGCCCGGTATTGCCCGAGTTGCCGCCGTCGATGATCAGCGGCTTGCCCTCGACGATCAGCGCCGCGCCCAACCCCGTCCCAATCGCCATGCACATAAAGCGCTCGATGCCGCTGCCGCAGCCGAAGAAATACTCGCCGAGCGCGTGCGCCGTCAGGTCGTTGTTCATGACGACCGGCAGCCCGTAGCGCTGCCTCGATCGCGCCGCGCACGTCGACGTTGCGCAGCGCGGGCGTGTTTCCGGCGATGATCGGGCGGCGGCGCTCGCGGTCAACCTCGCCGTGCGCCGAAATGCCGATGCCGAGCAGATCGGTCCCGGCAGCGGCGACGAACGCATCGACTGCCGCAAACAGGCGGTTGAAGAAATGGCTCGGGGCTGGTTGCCTCTCGCGTCGGTGGGGATTTTGCCCGACAAGCGGATCGTACCGTCGCGGCTGCACCAGCCCCAGCTTGGTGTTGGTGCCGCCGATGTCGATCCCGAGACACTTGGATGGTTGGCGCTCATCGATTTTGCAAGTCCCTACGCGGTCGTCTGGTCGCGCGGGTCGAACGGCAGATTGTCCGGGTCGAAGCCGCGCTGAATCGCCTGGTGGAAGCCGATCAGTTGCAGCGGCGGCAGGTAGAGGATCGTCCGTCCCCATTCCGGGATGCCGGAACCGAGCGCAGCGTATAGTCCAGATCCGCGAGTCCGCCGTGATCCGCTTCGGCGAGCGCCAGCACTCGCGCCCGACGCTGCGCCAGCGGCTTGAGCGCGCGCACTTCTTCGTCGTAGGCGCTGTCGCCGACCAGCCCGACGACCAGCGTATTCGCGTCGGCAGCGTAGCGCGGACCATGCAGGTATTCGAGGATCGCGTAGCTGACGCTGAAGATGCGCGACATTTCGGTCATCTTGAGCATGGCTTCGCAAGCGAGACCATACTGCGCGCCCGATCCCAAGAAGGCGAACTGGTTGATCCGCAAATCCTCGCCCAGCTCGCGGATGAGCGGCTCGGACTGCAGCCATCAGCCGTTCGAGCGCCGCCGGGCAGCGCCTCCAGCTGCGTGCCAGTCTTGCCCGCCCAGCAGCTGCCGCCAGCGCCGTGACCACCACCGCCATGCTGCTGAAAGAGCGCGTCTGTACGCGGCTCTGCTCCTGCGCGGCGTCGATAGCGATCAGCAGGTCGGCGGACTGCGCCAGCGGGCTGTCGCTCTGGCAGGTGACGACCAGCACCTGCCCGTCGTCATGCTCGATGGAACAAGCGCGCCGCCTCGACCGTCTCGCGGGTCGTGCCGGAGCGCGAAACGCAGACCAGCAGCGTCTTACGTCCGCGGCGCGAAATTCGACCTGCGGAAACAGCATGAGTTCAGAGGCGGAGTTGGCGCGCGCCGGGACGCCGGTCGCCGCTTGCAGCAGCGACGCGCCGATCACGCCGAGATAATAAGTCGAGCCGCAGCCCGTGAAGATCACTTGCTCGAACTGCTCTGCCTCCCAGAATGCGGTCGACTTGGTCTGCCTGACCTGTCCAAACTGGTCCAGCGCCGCCGCCCAGAGTCTCCGGCTGGCTGTTGATCTCTGAAAGGGTAATTTCGCCGCGTGTCAAAACATTTTTCCTTTGGTTGCTGCGTTTATGTCGCGCCAACAAATGCGAGCGGAGTCTAGCTCAATGCCGAAAGCCAGTCCAGCAAATTGGATTACACCCTCAATTCAACCGCCGAGATCGTTCGCTGGGCGCTGCGTGGGCACGGCATCGCCGTCGATGGCGGCATAGTAGTAAGGGCGCGGGTGATCCGCGTCATAGATAAAGCCGACGTAGTGATTGCCGCGCGGGTCGATCGCGTAGACGGTTATGCCCACGCTTTGATCACGATGGTAGCTGATGTCGGCGAGCGCTTCTTGGACGGCTTCGGTAACGCTGCGTCCTAGCGCCATCAACGTGACCGTCATGCGAGCGAGGCTGGAGCGGATGGCGATTTCGCCCATCCCGGTACAAGCGGCTGCCCCGTAGCGATTGTCGGCGTAAAAACCAGCGCCCGCAATCGGTGTATCGCCGAGACGACCGGGATACTTCCACGCCCAGCCGCTGGTACTAGTGACCGCAGCAATATCACCCTGTCGATCCTGAGCAAGGTAGACCGTTGTGCCGCCGGAACGCTGCGGGTCTTTGCCCCCAAAGACGGCGTCCATGAGCTTGCTATCCGGGCGAGCGGGATCGAAATCCCACTGCCGACACCACTTATTCCAGTTCTCGCGCATTTCGTCGGTCAGCAAGTCACGGCGCTCGGCGCCAATCTCGGCGGCAAAGTGAGCGGCTCCCGCACCGACCAGCAGCACGTGTGGAAGCCGATCTTTGACCGCGTAGGCGACGCTCACCGGATGCCGAAAGCCTTGCAGCGCACCGACCGCGCCGCTGGCACGGGTGCGACCATCCATCACCCCGGCATCAAGTTCGACGATACCCAGCGCATTGGGATACCCGCCATAGCCTACCGAAGTGTCCTCGACGTTATCCTCGACCGCCCACACCGCCGGTTCCAGCGCTGCAAGCGCGCTCTTGCCCGCTTGCAGGTGTCGCCACGCAATTGCTGTGCCGCTGTTCTTTAAATCTCCCGCAACCAGAATCATGGAAATCCCCTTCCCGGCAAACCTGCTTCACGCCTCAATGCCGCGCAAACAAAGCGTGTCTATGCTAGTGGGCTTCCCGATAAAAGCAAGTCGTTGGTCTAGATCATGGGGGCAGGTCAGGTGTGAGGTTCCCCCTCTCCGTCGCGGTGCTTACGGAGAGGGGCGAGAGGATGCGGTTTAGCGAGAACTGCTACCCCTGCTTCTTCCATAATGCCCGCAGGTGATGGGCTGCCATTTTGGGGCGACGGTCGCGCGTGAACACGCCCTTGTAGTTGTAACCGCCCATGCGAACCACCGCTTGCGACGTTTTGAAGTCGCACAGATTCCAGATGTGCTGCCCGACGACGAACGGCTTGCTGTTCAGCATGTCGATGTAGGCGCTCAGGAACGCGACCTGATATTCCTCGCTGAACATCTCCGGCGGCTCGGCGTGATGACCGGGAATCGTGTCGGTGCCGAACTCCGACAGGATGAACGGACCGGGAAAGCGTTCGTGGATCAGGTCGATCTCGCGTGACAGCCGCGCCACGCCGACCTCGATCTGCCCGGACTCCGTGTACCAGCCGTTGTAGCGGTTCAGCGAGATCACATCCACGAAGCGCCACGCTTCCTCGGTCGCACCCTCATGGCTGACAATCGTGATCGGGCGGGTCGGGTCGAGCGAATGCGCCAGTTCCGCCTGCTCGCGGAAGGCTTCGACTGCCGCCTCGCGGCTTGAGCCTGCGCTGACCGGGAAATCGCCCGCGTAGTAGGCGGCGCGCGCTTCCGGCTTCGCCGTGTGCGGCTCGTTCGCCAGCGACCACATGATCACGCTGGGGTGATTCTTGTCGCGGTCGATCAACTCGCGGATGTACTGCTTACAAACCGCGTTGCGTTTCGCCAAGCCCGGCTCGGCGAAGAACAAGCCGACCGCGGGCGTCTCGTCGATGATCAAGAAGCCAAGCTGATCGGCAAGGGCAACCATTTGCTCGGAATAGGGATAGTGCGAGGTGCGGAACGAGTTCGCCCCGATCCAACTGAGCAGCCCGTAATCCTTGACGATCAGCGCGGGCAGCATCCCCTTGCCGACGACCGGGAAATCCTCGTGCCGCCCGAAGCCGAGCAGCATGACAGGTTGCCCATTGAGCAGCAGTTGATCGCCTTCGACGCGGATGGTGCGGATGCCGACGTCGAGCGTATAGCTATCCACTACCGCGCCCGCGCGCAGCAGTTCCACTTGCAGATGGTAGAGGTTGGGCGCGTCCGGCGACCACAACGCCGCGTTCGGCACCGTCAGGGTGGCGTCGCCGCCGGTGCTCTTGGCGCTCACGTCCGCCCCGTGCCCGCTCAGACTGATCCGCGTCAGCAGATCGTCACCGCCCGCCCGTTCCGTCTTGACGGCGACGATCCCACTCGTTCCGTCGATCTCGGTCGTGACCGTCACGTCGGTGATCGCGTCTGGTGGCATGGTGTAGAGCAGCACCGGGCGCTGAATGCCGCAGAATGGGAAAAAGTCGTAGTTCGTATCCGGGAAATCCGCCCGCCCGAACGAGACTCCCGGCTTACCCGCCAGCCCGCCCGGCGGCACGCGGTCGGGCGCCAGCGCGCCATCGACCCGCACGACCAGCACATTGTCGTCGTCCTTCACCCCGTTGGTGATCTCGAAGGCGAAGGGTAGATGTCCGCCCTCGTGCTCGCCCAGCCGCACGCCGTTGAGCCAGACCTCGGCGAGATAGTTCACCGAGTTGAAGCGAACGAAAATCCGCTGCCCGCGCCAGCCCCACGGCAGCGCGAAGGTCGTCTGATACCACGCACTGCCGAAATAATCGCGCCGTTCGTTCAGTTGGTCGTTCCAACTGGCGGGCACGGCGATGATCTCGCCGCCGTCGAAGCCGGACTCGAAACCGCCGGTTTCCGCCGGGTCGAATTGAATCTGCCAGAAGCCAGACAGGTCGATCATTTGGCGGGTACTGCTGATCTGTGGATAAAGCATGGTGGTCATCTCCCTACGTGCTGGCGGGTTTCAGGCTGGTAGTCCCCCAGAAATCGACGCCCTTGCCGCTCATCGTCGCCAGACTTTCAAGATAAAAATAATCGCCAAAGGGCATAAATTGCTCGACTGCATGGTTGATATTGAAGTTGTAGGTCGAATCGCGCAGCAGGCCCTGCGCTTCGGGCGCGGTCTCGAAGCAGTTTTCGGTCAGGCGAGTGGTCAAGGCTTCAGCCCGCTGCTGATAGGCGGCGGCGAGCGCATCGTCGGCGACCAGCCGCGCCAGCTTGAACATGCCGCAGGCGGCAATCGCCCCGGCGGAGCTATCGCGCTTCTGCGGACCATCGGGCGGCACGCGGAAATCCCACAGCGGGACGGGCGCGTCGCCCAGTTCCTTCCAGAAGCGGTCGGCGAGCCGACAGGCAACGTCGAGCATCTCGCGGTCGCCCATCCAGTCCGACGCCAGCGCGAAGCCGTAGATCGCCCACGCCTGCCCGCGCGACCAGAGCGAGTCGTCGGCGTAGCCCTGCGCGGTCTTGCCGCCCAACGGCGCGCCGGTTGCCTGATCGAAGAAGAAGGTGTGATAGGTGTGATCGTCCGGGCGCACCAGATAGCGCAGCGTCGTGCGCGCGTGCCGAGCGGCAACGTCGGCGTATTTCGGGTCGCCGGTCTCGTGCGACGCCCAGAACAGCAGCGGCAGGTTCATCAGGCAGTCGACGATCATGCGCCCGCCTTCAACCGGGTCGTTGAGCGCGCCCCACGCCTGAATGTACTCGCCTTTGGGATGAAAGCGCGTGATCAGCCGTTCCGCCGCGTCGATAGCGAGTTGGCGCGCCGCCGCGCTGCCGGTGAGCTGCCACTGCGCCCGCGCGCTGAGCGTATAGAGGAAGCCTAAATCGTGGCTCTCGTCGATGCGGTTGACCAGCCGGTACTCAAAGCTGGCGAGCTGCCGCTCCGCTTCCCGGCGAAACTCAGGGTCAGCCGAGGCGGCATAGGCAAGCCATAGCTGCCCCGTCCAGAACGAGGTCATCCAATGATTGTTGTCGGTCAAGACGTAAGTCATGCCCGCGCCGTGATGCGGAAACTGATCGCCGAGACGAGGGATATTCCGGCGTACCTGCTCCAGCGCTTGGGCTAGGGTCGCTCCAATTGAGGTCACTTGCATGATGCTTCACGTAGCTCCAATTTCCATGAGGCGCACTGCTGCGGCTTGACCGCGCTCAGGCGAATGCGATGGATCGCACCGCCCCAAACGTGGATCATTCGGTTGTCGTTGATGGCAAGAGTTTCAACCGAAGCCGCAAACTGATCGCAATTGTAACGGATCATGCCACCCGCCGAGAACCGTCCATTGGGAAGCTCAGCCGGGGTCAGGCGAATGATGCCATCCGCTTCCAGTGCGACGCCGCTCGCCGTGAGCAGGCTCAGCCATAAGTCTTGTGGTGTGTGGTCGAGTTCGTAGTCGTCCTCGACCATCACCGCTTGCCCGCGTTCCAGCCGAATCGTCCGCGTCCAGCGCTTGATGCCCGCTTCCGGCGGGTACGCTCCGGCGATGTCGAGCGAAAGCTCCGCGCGTTCGTCATTCGCCGCTATACGTCACGTCGCGGGCGGCGAACGCCGCGCCCGGCGCTTGCTGCACACCGTCAATCGTCGGCAGGTTGTGATACGCCGACTGCATCGTCCAGATTTCGTAGCGCTGCGGGCTGAAGGTCTTGCGGCTGTAGGTCTCGACCCCCGCGTCGATCAGCAGCGGCTTGCCGTCGCAATAGACGACGAACTCGCCCACGTCGTTGTGATTGTGGCTCTCGTCGTTGTGCCCGCCCTTCGCCGCCACCGTCAAGCCCCGCGCCGATCCGCGCTTGATCACGCGCCAGCATCACCTGAATGGCGGGCAGCCAAACGTCACGCGGCTGAGGCGCGTAGGCTTCCGCCCCGGCGATCTCGCTCGGCGCTGAAGATCGCCCGCAGCCAGCGCATCGGGCTTTCAATCGGGCGACCCCAGCCACCCGCGCCGCCCAGCGGCGACCGTGCCGCCGCCCACGCGCCGAACGCCGCCATGTCGCGGTCGTGGATCGCCTGACCGTAGCGGTAGATCAGCGGCGCTTCCGGCACGACCAGCGCCGAGGCATCGGCGAAGTTGGTGTAGTAGTCGCCGTCGATCTGCACGCGGTAGATGAAGCGCCCCATCTCGCGGATCAGCGGCTCGTCGAAGGCGTCGACCTGCCCGCCGGTCGCCTGACTCAGCAGTTCCAGCGCCTCGAACAGCGACCCCGCCGCCCGCATCCAGTAGCCGGGACCTTCGTCGCAGCCGCCGTCCGCCGGGTAGGGATCGATGAACAAGTCCAGCGAGCGCATGATCTTGGCGACGGCAGCCCGCCGCCGCTGCGGATCGCGCTCGACGAACAGGACGCATGCCAGCCAATTCGAGTTGATCCACGGATTCCAGTTGTTCGGGCGCTCGTCGGTGTGGAAGCCCATCCAGTTGAAATCGTCGCGCTCGAGGTTGGGCGTCAGGATGCGCCGCTCGATTTCGGCGTGCGATGCGCGGTCGGATCAGCGGCGATACGCCGTCCAGCGCGTCGCCGAGCAGATAGTCGATGTAGGCGAGCGCGGCGGCGGTCTCGGCGGCGAACAGGTCGACCGTCGGTTCGGCAGCATCCGGCAGATCGACGCCCGCCTGCTGCATGGCGACGTGCGCGGGCAAGCCCCAGTAAGTCTCCTCGCAGATCAGCCAGATGCCGTTGGCGATCTCGTCGACGAAGCGCCCTCTGACCTTCGGCGCATTCCGCCAGCGCCAGCGCGATCAGCTTATTGCGCCGCCCGAAGTTCTCGCGCTCGTACTCGCTGCGGTTGCCGATGCGCGCGTATTCGAGGAAGCGCGTCGCCAAAAGCGGCTGCCAGTCGATCTTGAGCGCCGCCTCGCCCTGCGCGATCAGCGTGGCGCGCAGATCACCCGGCAGCGCTTCCCACGCCGCGCGATCCGCCGCCGTCGGGTAGGGTGTCCACTCGTCAAGCGGGACAATCTGCAGGGTTTCTGCTGAAAAACGCTCAGCGAGCATGATCTTCTCTCTTTTCAGAAATTCGCCGCACCTAAGCGTAAAACGATGTCCGTAGGGGCGTTGTAGATAACGCCCCTACACCACCTCATTTCTCATTGTCTACGCAACCCCATATTCCCGCTTTTCGCCCTCTCCCCGCTTGCGTGGGAGAGGGGTCGGGGGTGAGGGGCAAGCCTACTCCACCGTCGGGATGCCCTCTAGCGCCAGTTCTTCCGCGAAATGGCAGGCGACCAGCGCGTCGCCGTCGATCTGACGCAGCGCTGGCGTTTCCACCTTGCAGCGATCCTGCGCGTAGCGGCAGCGCGGGTGAAAATAGCAGCCGCTCGGCGGATTCGCCGGGTCGGCGACTTCGCCGCTCAGGATGATCCGCTGCGAGCGCAGGCGCGGGTCGGGCTTCGGGATCGCCGACATCAGCGCTTCGGTGTAAGGGTGGCGCGGCTGATAGAACAGCTTCGCCGTCGGCGCGAGTTCGACCAGCTTGCCGACGTACATCACCGCCACCCGGTCGGCGACGTACTCGACCACGCTCAGGTCGTGCGAGATGAACAGGTAGGTCAGGTGATACTGCTCCTGCAAGTCTTGCATCAGGTTGAGAATTTGCGCCCGCACCGACACGTCGAGCGCCGAGACCGCTTCGTCGGCGATCACCAGGCGCGGATTGAGCGCCAGCGCCCGCGCGATCACGATCCGCTGGCGCTGCCCGCCGCTGAAGGCGTGCGGATAGCGGCGCATGTATTCCGGGCGCAAGCCCGACCTGCCGCATCAGCGACGGCGACCCGGTCTTCGAGTTCCTTGCCTTTCGCCAGCTTGTGAATCTTGAGCGGGTTGGCGATGATGTTGAAGACCGTCATGCGCGGGTTGAGCGAGGCGAACGGGTCTTGAAAGATCATGCGGATGTCGCGGCGGAAGCGGATCAGTTGGCGCTCGCTCAGCGTGGCGAGGTCGATACTCGCATCGCCGACCGCGCCGCGCTCGGTCTGCTGCTCGCTGTCGTGATAGCGAAGCTGTCCCGCCGGTCGGCGCATAGGCGCGCACGATGCAGCGCCCGATGGTCGTCTTGCCGCAGCCGCTCTCGCCGACCAACGCCAGCGTCTCGCGCGGGAAGATGTCGAAGCTCACGTCGTCGACCGCTTTCACGTCGCCGACGTGACGGTTGAGCGCGCCGTGATGCAGCGGGAAATACTTCTTCAGGTTGGCGACTTCCAGCAGCGGAGTTTGCACGATTCGGCATGATCTGCGTCATGATGCCTCGTCCTCGTAGAGTAAGCAGCGCACCGTGCGCCCGTCCGGGAGCCGCGTCAGCTTGGGGTGAACCACGTCGCAGCGCCCGGCGATCCGCTTTTCGCAGCGGTCGTGGAACGGGCAGCCCGGTCGGTCGGCTGAACGGGTCGGGGACGCTGCCGCGAATCGGGTTCAGACGCTGCTGGCGTCCCAAGCCCAAGCGCGGCACCGATTTCAACAGCGCTTGCGTGTACGGGTGCTGCGGATCGTGGAACAGGTCATCGACCGGCGCTTGCTCGACGACTTCGCCCAAGTACATCACGACCACCTCGTCGCAGGTCTCGGCGACCACGCCCAGGTCGTGCGTGATCAGCATCAGCGCCATGCCGAATTGCTGCTGCATCACCCTGAGCAGTTCGAGGATTTGCGCCTGCATGGTCACGTCGAGCGCGGTCGTCGGCTCGTCGGCGATCAGCAGCTTGGGGTTGCACGCCAGCGCCGTCGCGATCATCGCGCGCTGGCGCATCCCGCCGCTCAGTTGGAAGGTGTAGTCGTGGACGCGCTCCTCCGGCTTGGGGATGCCGACTTCGCGCAGCAGCGCGATCGCCCGGTCGAGCGCCTCCTGCTTGCTCGTGCCCAAGTGCAGGATGATCCCCTCGGTGATCTGGTCGCCGATGGTGTGCACCGGGCTGAGCGAGTTCATCGGCTCTTGGAAGATCATCGAGATGTCTCTGCCGCGAATGTCGCGCAGTTCCGGGCTGTTATCGCCCAGCGCGGCGAGGTCGATCACGTCCGGGCGCCGTTGCGGGAACGGTCGAACAGGATGCTGCCGCCGACGATCTTTCCCGGCTTGGTGATCAGCTTGAGGATCGAGTAGGCGGTGACGCTCTTGCCGCAGCCGCTCTCGCCGACAATGCCGAGCGTGCCGCTGCGGGCAGGCTGAAATCGACGCCATCGACCGCCTGAACCGTCCCTTCCGGCAGATAGAAGTAAGTCTGTAAATTCTTGACCTCTAACAGCGAATTTTCCACCATCAAGTTCCGTTAATCTAGTTTGCCAGTAATAGACCTCACCCCTAAATCCCCCTCTCTACGTACGTGGAGAGGGGGACGGGGGGTGAGGTTTCTCTTTAATGCGAGTACGGATCCGCCGCGTCGCGCAGCCCATCGCCCAAGAAGTTGAGCGCCAGCACCGACACCACCACGCCGACCGCCGGAACCAGCAGCCAAGGCGCGGTCGCCACCGAGCGGACGTTTTGCGCGTCTTGGAGCAGCACGCCCCAACTGACCACCGGCGGACGCAAGCCCAAGCCGAGAAAGCTCAGCGCGGTTTCGGCGAGGATCATGCCCGGTATCGCCAGCGTGATCGAGGCGATGATGTGGCTGTAGAACGCCGGGAGCATGTGCTCGAAGATCACCCGCAGTTGGCTGGCGCCGTCCAGCCGCGCCGCCATCACGAAATCTTCGGTGCGCAGGGCGAGAAAACGCCCGCGCACGACGCGCGCCAGCGCCGTCCAGCCGATCAGCGACAGGATAATGGTGATGGCGAAGTAGGTTTGCAGCGGACCCCACGACAGCGGGAACGCCGCCGCCAAACCGAGCCATAACGGGATCGTCGGCAGCGAGCGCAGGAAGTCAATCGAGCGCTGGATCAGGTCGTCCAGCCAGCCGCCGAAGTACCCCGAAATGCCGCCCAGAAAGATGCCCAGCACCAAACTGATCACGACGCCGACCAAGCCAATCGTCATCGAGACGCGCGTCCCATAAATCATCCGGCTGAGCACGTCACGCCCCAGCGAGTCCGCGCCGATCAAGTAGATGCGGTCGCGGTCGTTGACGGGACCAAACAGGTGAATGTCAGTCTCGAAAATGCCGAGCAGCTTATAGGACCAGCTATGCACGAAAAAGCTGACCGGGATTTTGGTCTCCGGGTCGATGACGAAGGTACGGCGCAGCGCGTTCGGGTCGATTTCGACTTTATAGTCGTTGACGTAGGGGCTAAGCACGGTTTGACCGTCAATCGTGTCGATCAAGTGGAGTGCTTGCGGCGGCGCGTAAGTGTAGCGCGCGATGTAATCGCCCGGATCGTAAGGCGCGAAGAACTCGCCGAACAGGACGATGATGTAGATAAAGAGGAGCACGATTGCGCTGAACAGCGCGACCTTGTGCCGCCGGAAGCGCCACCAGATCAACTGCCACTGCGACGCGACCAGCACCTTCGCATCGCCGTGAACCACATAGTCGTCAACCTCCGGCGCAGGGATCCGCTCGTCTTGGCGGTCGGGCGCGGGTAGCCCGCCCATTTCGTTATCAAGTGCCATCATTCAACCCTTGCCACTAGCTGTAACGGATGCGCGGATCGACCACCGCGAGCAGGACGTCGGAGAGCAGCGTGCCCAGCATCGTCAAGATGCTCAGCAGGAGGATGAACGCCCCGGCGAGATACATGTCTTGGGACATCAGCGAGCGCAGCAGCAGCGGTCCCACCGTCGGCAGGCTCAACACAACCGAGACGATAATCGAGCCGGAGACCAGTCCGGGCAGCACCCAACCGACCGTGCTGATGAACGGATTCAGCGCCACGCGCACCGGATATTTCAGGATGACGGTGCGTTCAGGCAGACCGCGCGCCCGCGCCGCGACCACGTAGGGTTTGCGCAGTTCGTCCAGCAGGTTGGCGCGCATCACGCGGATCAAGCTGGCAGTTCCGGCAAGCCCGATGATGATCACCGGAATCCACAAGTGGCTGAGCAGGTCGATCAGTTTGGCAAGCGACCAGTCGGCGTTTTCGAACTGCGGCGAGAACAACCCGCCAACGCTCTGATTGAAGTATTTGAAGGCGATATACATCAAGACCAGCGAGATCAGAAAGTCCGGCACGGCGACGCCGATAAAGCCGAGCAGCGTGGCGAGATAGTCCCCGGCGGAATACTGCTTGACGGCGGAGTAAACGCCAATCGGCAGCGCGATAATCCACGTCACCATCAACGTCGCCAGCGACAGCGTGATGGTCATGTTCATCCGGCTCCACAGCACGGTTTCGACCGGGCGATTCCATTCAAAGGACTGACCGAAGTCGCCCCGAAACAGGATATTGCCCATCCATTTGCCGTACTGAACGATAATCGGCTGGTCGAGACCGTACTGCTCGCGCAGGTTGTCGAGGGTCTGCTGGCTGGTCGTCTGCCCGTCCGCCGCGAGGTTCGCCATGTACGACGTCAGGAAGTCGCCGGGCGGCAGTTGGATGATGGCGAAGGCGACGACGGATACCGCCAATAAAGTGACAATCAGCGAAATAAGGCGCTTGATCACAAACCGTAACATTCTAATTCCTCAATAACGTAGTCGTTGGCTCTTAGTGGTTAGTTATGAGAGTCCAGTTAGTTTTTAGCTAAAACCGCTCGCGCGCAAATTCATACATCGCAACCGTTACACTGTATGCCTCATCCACAGCCATGCAATCGAGAGGGAGCAAGGGGTGAGGTTTCTCTAAGAACTAAAAACCAACTACTAAAAACTTGTCCCTAATTCGACTGTGCCCACGCTGAAACGTGGGCACAGTCACTTAAGGGTGCGTCAGCTATTCCGAGTAGAAGTAGGTTTCCGGGTTCGTTGGCGCAGGGCTTGGGTATAGGTACGCTTGCAGGATGGTGTCCGGCACGTTGTGCATGTTGTTCTTGACGATGCCGTAGCCGTTTGCGGGCAGCGAGATCCCGATCACGTTAAATTGATCGGCGGCGATTTGCAGAATCTGGCTCATCAGCGCGTTCTGCCCGGCTTGATCGCCGGTCGCGCGCAGTTGGTTGTACAGATCCATCTGCTGCTTGACGGCTTCCGGCGGTTCTTCGGCGCGTGCGTCACTGGGGTTGTTGAACCAGTACTGCCACGCTTCGGCGTAGTTCGATTCATTCGAGAAGGGGAAGTACCAGCGCGGCTCAAGGATCACTTCGAGTCCGCCGTCGCCTGCCCAAATGTTGGCATCTTGCTGATTTGCCGATTTGCGGTCGTAGAACACGGTGCGGTCTTCGACCACCAATTGCAGGTCGATGCCGACATTCTTCCAGTAGCCGACGATCAGTTCCAACTCGTCAGTCCATTCGGGGAACAGCGTCGGGATAACTTCCAAAGCGACGACCAACCGGTCGCCATTCGGCATCAGGCGGTAGCCATCGGCATCCTTGTTCGGCAGAATACCGTCGAGGATCGTGTTCGCCTGATCCGGATCGAATTCGGTGTACTGGGTTGCCAACTGCTCGTTATACAGCGGCGACTGCGGACGCGGTGCTGCCTGATACGGCTGCCCCTGCCCGACGTAGACCACGTCGATGATTTCCTGACGGTCAATCGCCATCGACAGCGCGGCGCGGAAGTCGTGGTTCTGGTAGATTTCGCGCTTCGCCGGGTCGAGGTTGGTCTGGTTGAGCGCGATCACCATCACGTTCGAACTGCTGGGGACGGTCTCGTAGAAGTGATAGCCACCGGCTTCCATGTTGTCGAAGAAGACCGCGCGGTTGCTGTTGGTGGCGATATGCCGGTCTTGCATGTCGATTTCGCCGTTCAGCGCTTGCAGCACCAGCGTCTCGACGTCTTGCCCGACGTTATAAACCACGTCGTCGATGTACGGCAGTTGGTTGCCTTCGGTATCGACACCGTAGAAGTACGGGTTGCGAACCAAATGAACCTGCGTCACGTCCGGTCCCAGCGCGGTCTCGACCATCCACGGATTGATCGTCGGCAGGTCGGCGTTATCCCACAGACCCACGTGACCGGCGACCCACGCGCCCTTTTGCCGCATCAGGTCAGCCCAGCTCTCGACGCCCGCCGCATCGACCAGCGCTTGCAGCGCGGTCGCATCGACGTAGCTGGCGTGGAACTGCGATAGATAGTGCTTCGGCGCCTGCACCACAAACTGCTGGTGCGGGACGGCAAGGTTTTGCAGGAACAGACCGTTCGGTCCCTTGAACGTGAACTGGACGGTATAAGGATCAAGCGCTTCGACCACGCCCGGCTCGCCTTGCGACATGTACCAGTTCGGCGGCGCCGCGTTCAGATCGGTATTCAGGAAAATATCGTTGAAGGCGAACACGATGTCATCGGCGGTGAAGGGTTCGCCGTCCGACCACTTCATGCCTTCGCGCAGATGGAAGGTGAAGACCGTGCTCTCGTCGTTGACTTCGAACGACTGGGCGACATCCGGGATGACCGCCGTCCAATCCGTGTTCCAGCGGACGAGCATGTGATAGCCGACGGTGCGGATGTAGATCACTTCGTCGCCGCCGCCGCGCGTGCCCATGTGCCACGTGCCGCCGTACTGCCCCACTTCCAGCGGTGTGATGACCAGCGGTTCGGCGGGCAGACGCTCGGCGACCGGCGGGAGTTCTCCGGCGGCGACTTTATCTGCCAGCATGGGAGCTTCGTTGTAGGTCATGTCCTGCGCGTAAGCGACGGACGACAGCAACAAAGCGGTGATAATAAACAGCACTACTAGACGTAAAGCTTTCATGCGAATATCTCCTATTAATTTCAGCTAGTGCAAAAACGAACCTGCTATTGGGGGGAGATCCTCCTTTCGCTGCGATCCCTGCGCTCAAGGCGCGCTGTCACGGATGATGAGCTTGTGGTCGAGAATGACGTCGTCGAACAGCGCGCTGCCATCGTTGATCTGTTCCAGCAGCATCCGCGCCGCCATCGCGCCGACCTCGTCCTTAGGAATGGCAAGCTCGACGGTGGTAAGTGAGGGGACGATCAGTTCGGAAACGAAAATGTCGTCATAGCCGATCACGGCGATGTCGTCCGGCACGCGCCGCCCTAAGCGGGCGAAAGCGTGCACGGCGCTTGCGGCGATGCCACTGTTGAAGCCAACCAGCGCGTCCATCTCTGGAAATTGTTCCAGCAGCCGGATCGCACCGTCGACCATACTGGGCGAGTGATCCGTGACCGTGACCACTTGGCGCACAGGATCAAAAGGCAGCCCTTCCGCCTCCAGCGCCAGTTGCAGCCCGCGATAACGCTCGTTGTGCGCATAAGTGTTGATGTCGAAGCGGATGTAGCCGATATTGCGCCGACCGCGCGTCGTCAGGTGGTTGACGGTCAGCGCCATGCTCTTGACTTCGTCGGTGTAAATCCGGCGAGCCGCCCCGGCTTTGACCGGCGTGTTGATCGTCACTGCGGCGCGCTGGTTGCGGAGGTAACGTGTCATTTCTTCTTTGGTGCTGTGCGCGCTCAGGAGGATCACGCCGTCCACCCGTTGATCGTCAAACATATCCAGCACCGCGCGTTCGCGGATCGGGTTACTGGCGGTATGCCCCAGCATGATGTGATAGTCATGTTCCCAGAGGAAATTTTCGGCACCTTCGACAATCGCGCCGAAGTAGGTATTCGCCATGCTCGGCACGACGATGCCAATCCGCAGGGTCGTATTGGTGGCGAGACTGCGCGCGATGTGGTTTGGACGGTAGCCCAACTCGTCCATCACCAGCAAGATTTTCTCGCGCGTCGCCGGGCTGATCTCGCCCTTATTGTTGATGACCCGCGACACCGTCATCTTCGAGACGTGGGCGAGCTTGGCAACGTCGGCAATCGTCACGCGCGGCTTGTTCATGCGCGCCGCCGTGACACCGATGTCACCTGAAGCCGCCAATAAGCGCTCGAGGTCGAATTGAATTGGCAAAAGCTAAAAAGGCTCATTGAGTTTCGATTAACGACTGTTTTCAAAAACAAAATTTGGAAACTATAATCTATATGGATGCTCCGTTACCGCTAACGTTAGCGGTAACATCAAAATATACGATCTTTAAAAAGTTGTCAATCAGTTGATCTACCCGGTGGCGCAAATTCGTGCATAATCGACAAACATAGGCGCGGCTGCTCCACCCGGCATTGATTTGGGATCGAGGTGCTTTCATGAGCGAAAATCGAGTGACTCCCTTTACCCGCGCCGAAGCGCTCGATTTGTGGACGCGGATCGTCGCCGGTTGGGCGGATCATCTGGATGCGAGCGGCGCGCGGACGCTGATCGACGGCGTGCCCAATGCTGCCGATGCGGGCGGATCCTACGAGGGCGTCACCCGGATGCTCTGGGGTTTGGGAAGCTGGCTTTCCTACCCGGATCGCCCTGCCCGCTTGACGTGGCGCGGCAAATCCTACGATCTGGAAGCGCTGATGACGCGCGCGCTGGTCAACGGCTGCGATCCTGACTCGTCCGGTTATTGGGGGCGCGGCAGCATCAACGCCGATTGGGATCAGCGCACCGTCGAGACGGGTCAGGTCGCCTTCGCGCTCTGGCAAACGCGCGACCGCATCTGGTCAAAGCTGACGCCGCACCATCAGCAGAATGTGCTCGCTTTTCTGAATCGCTTTGGCGCACGTCCAGCGGCATGGTCGAGCAACTGGGCGCTCTTTTGGGCGCTCAACCACGCGGCGCGCAAGGCGTTGAACCTCCCCCACGACCCGGCGCTGATCCACGAAGTAATCTTCGACTATCTCGACGGCGTTTACTGCGGCGATGGCTGGTACGACGACGCAGCCCAGCGCGGCGCGAATGCGTTCGACGATTACAACACGTGGGTTTTCGCCATGCACGTCATGGCGTGGGCGGTGGTGGATGGCGACTCCGAACCGCAGCGCCGCGACGAACTGCTAAAGCGTGTCCGCGCATGGATGCGCCATTATCCGTATTTCTTCGCCGCCGACGGCGCTTACTGCGAGTTCGGGCGCAGCCTTGCCTACAAATTCGCCCGGCTCGGCGCGCCGCTCTGGGCATATAAGCTCGGCTGCTGGGATCATCCGGTGGGAATGCTGCGCCGTCTAGTCGGGCGGCATCTGCGCTGGTACGTGGATCGCGGCGCGCTCCGTCCCGACGGCACGCTGCGCCAGTCGCTCACCGCCAGCGGCAGCCCGGAAGTGATCGAGCGCTACATCTCGACCGGCGCGACTTACTGGGCGATGCAGGCGTTCGGCGGCTTGTGGGCGCTGCCGGACGACGACCTATTCTGGACAGCGGAAGAAGTTCCGCTGCCCGCCGAGCAAGGCGACTTTACCCGCAGCTTTCCCCAGCCCGGCTGGATCGTCAGCGGGCACGGCGGGCAGGTCCAACGCTTCAATGCCGGGAGTGTCAAGCCGGGTTACGGCGGCAAGTACGCGAAATTCGTCTATAGCACGCGCAGCCCCTTCAACGTCGGGTTTGACGCCGGACAGCCAAGCCTCGACAGTAATCTCTGTTTGGTTGAAGCCGGGCTGCGCGGGCAGCGCGAGCAGGTCCTCGCCTACGCCGTCGGCGCTGCTGCCGATGACACAAGCTGGCTGCGGCTGCGCTATCCAATTGACGTCAACGGACATCAGCACGTCGTCGACACGACCCTAATCCCCTTCGGCAACGTGCATCTGCGGGCGCACCGCATCACGCTTGACCCTGCCGCCGATCAAGTCACGGCGGAGGAAGGCAGCGCAGCGCTCGGCTTTGACGCGGGTGCTGTCCCGGCGTTTCGCTCTGAAAATGGCGGGTTATTCGCCCATGTCGCCGGGCGCGAGGTCGGTTTGCGTTCGCTGCAAGGCTATTCGTCAGTTCCCCAGCCGCGCAGTGGCAGCGGCAATCTCGTCTACGGCGCGAGCGTAATCGGCGTGCTCAGCGCCGCGCCGCTCATGCCGCAGCACGACCTGATCTGCGCTGCCTACGAGATCGACTTAACCGACCAGAGTCCGCTGCCGTTGATCGAGCAAGCATTCTGGAAGCCAGATGGGACGTTTGTGGCGCGCTTGAACGGAGCCAGCATCGAAGTCCCGCCGCTGAAGTGAAATATTCGCGCTGCCCTTGACGATGCTTTCCTGCTTGAGCTATTCACTCAAGTTTGCTGCATTTGCCCTGGCGTTTGGGACGGGACATACGCAACCCAAAGACCCACGAATGATCTCGTGGGTCTTCTGTTTTTCGATACCACTCTGTATGCCGGGGCGAATTCGCCGCAGGTCGAGAAGCTGAATGTCGCCCTAACTCGATCGATCACGCGGCGCGCGCCCGGAAAGTAAGACGTTGACCACCAGCGCTGCCATCAGCACGATACCGCGAATAAAGTCTTTCAGGAAAACGTCGATACTGGCGATGTTGTCCAGACCGTTGCGCAGCGTACCGTAAATCAACAAGCCGATGAGTGTCTGGGGAATACCACCGCGTCCGCCGGTCAGCGCCGTGCCGCCGAGCACGACCGCGCCGATGGTGTCGATCAAATAGCTGGGGATCGAAACCGGCTGCGATCCGCCTAACCGCCCGATACCGATGATCCCTGCCAGCCCGGCAGTGAACCCGCAGATGGTCATCACGGCGATCAGGGTCATGTCCGTGTTGACGCCAGCGAGTCGCGCTGCCGGTTTGCTCGCGCCGGTCATGTAAACGTAGCGACCGAAGCGCGTATAGCGCAGCACGAAATGCCCGATCAGCAGCACAATCGCCGCGACAATGATCAGCACGGGGATGTCACCGAGCACCGGAACCGGGACTTTGCCGCTGCCGAGGAAACTCGCCATCGGCGGCACGGTGTTGTTCACCCGTCCCTTGCTCACGTAGTTATTGAGACCGGCTGCCATCAACCCCATGGCGAGGGTCGTCATCAGCGTCGGAATCCGAAAGCGCGTGCTGACCAAGCCGTTGACGAAGCCCAACAGCGTTGCGACGCCGATTGCCGCCAGTATGGGCCACGGTTCCGGCACCTTCATATTGGCGTAGAGTGTGGTGGCAATCGTGCCGGAGAGACCGGCAATCTCGGCGATGCTCAAGTCGATCTCGCCGCACAGCATCACGAAGGTCATGCCCGTCGTGAACAGCGCCAGCGTCGAAATCTGCGCCAGAATGTTACGCAGGTTGAGCGGACGCAGGAAACTGTCCGAGGCGAGGCTAAAGAACACCACCAGCGCCAGCAGCGTCCAAACCGGTGCCAATGCCGTCAAGCGGCGAACCCAGATGTTGGCAGCGGGTGGGATGCGAGACGTAGGCGTTACCTGCGGAGTTTCGGTTTCGATCTGCGTGTTCATAACAGCCTCAGTAAAACGTCTTTGTTCAAGTCTTGGTTTTCCATGTGAGCCACAATCGCACCATGTGACATGACGATGATCCGGTCTGAGACTGCCAGAATCGTCTCCGGTTCGGTTGAAATGACGACGACCCCATAGCCTTCGTTACGGAACTTGCGCAGCACACCGAGGACTTCGCTTTTCGCGCCCACGTCCATGCCGCGCGTCGGTTCGCTCATGATGAAGACTTTCGGCGGGAAGGTCAGCCAGCGGGCAATCGCTACTTTTTGCTGGTTGCCGCCGCTGAGTTGCCCCGTGATTTGCTCCGGATCGTCGGGGTGAGTGCCGACGATGGTGAGCACCGGACGCGAAATTTCGAGTTCCTCTTTCTGACGAGGAACGATCCGCCCGATGCGGAACAGGTGCGGCAGCGTCACGTTGCGGTAATTCGGCAGGTCGAGCAGCAGGCTCTTGCGCCGCGACTCGGTCGCGTAGGCGAGACCGTGTTTGATGGCGTAGCGCGCCGAGAAGGTGCGCGGGAACAGCTTGTCGCCGACCTTGATCGTGCCGCTGTCGAAGCGATAAATGCCAAACAAAGCGCGCGCCAGATCGAAATGCCCCGACCCAACCGCGCCGTAGATGCCGACGACTTCACCCTCGTGCACGCTGAAGCTGACGTCCTTGAATACGTCCGACGTGAGCTTATCCACGTCGAGCAGGATATTTTCTTTGGTCTCGTGCGCGATGGCGGGCGGCAGCGCCGCGTTGATCTCGCGCCCCAGCACCAGCGTCACCAGTTGGTGGATGTTGGTCTCGGATCGCTTCACGGTCGCCACTTTTTGACCGTCACGCAGCACCGTGATCCGGTCGGCGACGCGCATCACTTCTTCTAGAAAATGCGAAATGTAGATGATACTGCGCTGGCTCTCGCGTAGGGTCGCGATCAGTTCGATCAGCCGCTCGATTTCCGCCGTTGAGAGAGCGGAAGTCGGCTCGTCCATGATCAGCACGCGCGCGCCGGAGAGGATCACCCGCAGCACTTCGACCACCTGCTGAATGCCGAGCGCGTATTTCCCCAGCGGTCGGCGCACGTCGATATTGCCAAAGCCCAGTTTGTTGAGTTCGTCGTGGGCGATCTGATCCATGCTGCGCCAGTCAATCGTGCCGAAGCGGGTGGTCAACTGGCGTCCCAGAAAGACGTTTTCAGCGACCGATAGCTCCGGCATGACGCTCAGTTCTTGATGGATCATGCCGATACCGCGCGCCAGCGCGTCGTGGGGTGAGCTGAGTTGTACCGGCTGACCGTTGAGCAGGTATTCGCCTTCGTCGCGCGTGTAAATCCCTGCCAGAATGCGCATCAGGGTCGATTTGCCCGCGCCATTTTCGCCGACCAGCGCGTGCGTTTCTCCCTCATACAAATCGAAATCCACATCCTCCAGCGCCGTCAGTCCGCCAAAGCGCTTGGTGATGTGGCTGAGTTGAATCACTTCAGGATTGGAGGTCGCCATCTAGGTCTCCTGACACAAGAGTAAAGGCGAGGCAGGTAACCTGCCTCGCCCGCATCAAGTTGCCGTGTCAGCTTAGAAGAGGAACTGGCTTTCCAACCAGAGCTGTCCGTCCGCGCTGCTCATGCCGTAGTTGTTCAGTTTCCACGGCGTATCGACCAGATCGGGGTTGTTGTCGATGTCGCCGAAGATCGCCGGACCGTCGGCGAGGACGTAGAACGGCACGTCCTGTTTCGCCTGTTCCATCCCGACCGTCGCCGCGTAAGCGCCGATCACCACTGCCCAGCCGTGAATACGGTTGGCGGAGTTCCGCGCCGTCCCGACCAGCTTGCCGTCGGCAACCGCTTGAATCGCCGGAGGCATGGCATCGACGCCGCCGATCAAGACCTGATCCTGCATTCCGGCGTTCTCGACCACCTGCCGAGCCGCCAGCGCCATGTCGTCGTTGTCGGCGAAGATCGCGTTGAGGTCAGGGTAGCGGTTGAGGAAGCTCTCCGCGAGCGAGGCTGCCGTCGCCAAGTCCCAGTTGCCGGGCTGATCGTCAACCAACTCGACGTCGGGGAACTGCGCGAGGACGTTGAGCATGCCCTGCTGGCGTGCCTGTGCGCCGGTGTGACCGGGCTGCCCGCCGATGTGGGCGATTTTGCCCTTGCCGCCCATCTTCTGGACGATCTTGGTGACCACTGATTCAGACATAAAGGCGTTGTTCGGCGCCAGCAGCGTCAGCACGCCCATATCCCGCATCTGCTGGAGCGGGGCAATCAGCGTATCCATGTCAATAAAGGGGATACCCGCGTTGATCATGGTCGTGACCGGATCAACCAGCGTGCCGATGGTGTTCGGCTGAATGGCGACGAAATCCCACTGCTGGGTCGCCATGCTGTCGACGGCGGTACGCTGTTTTTCAGCATCAAATTGACCGTCAAACCACGTCACTTCGACGCCGTACAGCTTCGCCCATGCCAGCGCCGCGTCCTGCCCCTGCGCGTTCCACGTACCGGCTAAACCGGCGCTCGACATGGCTGCCTTAAGCGGACCGTTCGCCTGTGCGTGCGCTTGGCGGTACTGCATAAAGGCGAGCATGTTCGCCATCGTCAGAGCGCCACCCGCAAACAACCCACCCTTCAAAAAATCGCGTCGTGAAAAACCCATATTACGAGCCATCGAAAATATCTCCTTAAGAAATAATTAAATCACTGGCGAGAACACGGATTGACTTGACGATGATTTGGGCTGCACCTCCGGGGCTAAGTGAGGGGATAAAGACGGCGCTAGTGATGGCAGCAGTTTGCCGTGACAAAACCGCCGTATTGTCGTCAAACGTAAAGCTGAACGAGCACGCTTGACGTTTTTATCACCGCAAAGTATATTGTGATCAAAATATCTGTCAAGTCGATGAGAGGGCGGGCGTCGGCTGAACACTCATTTGTAATTAGGTAATTTGCACCAAGCGTTCAGGGCTATTCCGTAACTCCCCCTTCGTTCTACCAAGCGAATTCAAGCCCAATTGGTTTCCCGACTGAAAGATATATTCTCGCCTGACACCGGCGCGGACGAGACGTCAATCAACGGTTGTCCCCGCGCAGCAGGAGCAAGCATCATGCCAGAGCGAATTTTAGTCACCGGCGCATCCGGTAAAGTGGGACAAGCCTTCATCGAGCGGCTGCTGGGCGACCCGGCTTTCGATCACTTCATCGTGCGGGCGCTGCTGCACAATCGCACCCTGCCGCCGCGTGATCGTCTCGAAACCGTGCGCGGCTCAATTGAGGATCGAGCGTTTGTGGAGACGGCGATGCAGGACGTGACTCACGTACTGCATCTGGCGACCGTCAAGGAAACGCCTGAAGCGATCATGGACGTGGCGGTCAAAGGCTTGTTCTGGCTGCTGGAAGCCTGCCGCAGCAGCCCCAGCTTCAAGCAGTTCATCCTGATCGGCGGCGATGCAGCCGTCGGGCATTTCGTCTACCCCAAGCCCATCCCCGTGACCGAGGCGCAGCCCTTTACGCCCTATCCGGGCTGCTACGCGCTCTCCAAAGTCCTCGAAGAAGTGATGCTGGAGCAGTATTACGTCCAGTACGACCTGAACGGCTGCTGCCTGCGCGCGCCTTGGATCATGGAAAAGGACGACTTCAAATACCAGCTTTCGTTCGGCAGCGACGTGTTCGGCGGACCGCGCTGGCACGAGTACGTCGGTGAAGAGCAGGCGGCGCATTACGTCGAGACGCAGACCATCCCGGTCATGCTCGACCCGGACGGCAAGCCGGTCAAGCGTAATTTCGTCCACGTCGACGATCTGGTCAGCGCCATCCTCAGCGCACTGGATGCGCCGGGCGCGCGCCAGCAGACCTTCAACATCGGCATGGACGAGCCGGTCGATTACGGTGCGGTCGGCGACTACCTCAAGGCGACGCGCGGGCTGCCAACCGTACCGATTAGCACGCCCTACTATTCAACGTGGCTGGATAACAGCAAAGCGAAATTTGTACTTGGCTGGCGTCCTCAATATGATCTGGCGACGCTGATTGATGCTGCTTGGGACTACCAGCGCGCGGAGGACGATCCGCGCATTATCTGGTATCCCGGCTAAATAATCTTGTGATTAGAACCAATTGAGGGAAACTAAACTTCATGGCTGACTACACCCCTTTAAACAACCAGACCGTCCTCGATTACGTTCGCAGCCGTCCGGCGCTGAGCGAAATTTTCGGCGCTGCCGCCCACCTCTCGGCGGTCGAGATCGGCGACGGCAACCTCAACCAAGTCTTCATCGTCAAGAGTGATCAGGGACAGGCGTCGTGCTCAAACAAGCCCTGCCCTATCTGCGCGTCGCCGGGGACTCTTGGCCCCTGACGCGCGAGCGCGTCCGCTTCGAGACGCAGGCGCTGCTGCTTTACAACCAACTCGCGCCCGGTCTCGCGCCACAGGTCTACGATCAAGACGAGGCGATGTCGCTGGTGGTGATGGAATACCTCGGCACCCATGAAGTGATGCGCAAGCCGCTGGTCGAGCGCCAGCGCTTCCCGAAGTTCGCCGACCACATCTCGACTTTCATGGCGAACACGCTGTTCTACACCTCCGACCTCTACAAGACGGGCTTGGAGAAAAAGACGCTCCAAGCCCAGTTCATCAACCCGCACCTGAACAAGATTCAGGAAGATTTCGTCTTCACCAATCCCTATATGCAGTCGCCGGAAAATCAATGGAATCCCGAACTGGCGGCAGAAGTTGCGGCGGTGCGCGTCGAACAGCCCGCTCAAGCTCGCCATCGCCGAGATGAAAGACCAGTATATGACGCGCGGGCAAGCGCTGATCCACAGCGATCTGCACACCGGCAGCATCATGGTCAACGCTGCCGACACGCGCGTGATCGATCCCGAATTCGCCTTTTACGGACCAATGGGCTTTGACATCGGCGCGCTGTTCGCCAATCTGGTGCTGAACGCGGTCTCGCACTTCGCCCACACGCCGGACGAGTCGACCCGCAAGGAGTATCAAGCCTATCTGCTCGGTCTGGTGCGCGACATCTGGACGGCATTCGCGCAGAAGTTCGAGGCGCTCTGGGTCGCGCACAACCAGGGCGAACTCGTCCCGAACGGCTACTGGGATTATCCCGGTGGCGACGACGCTTTCCGCCGCTTCCGCCAGCAGTATCTCGTCGACCTTGCTGCAAGATACCGCCGGGCATGGCGCCTGCGAAATGCTGCGCCGGACGATGGGGATCGTCAGCGTCTGGGACATCCAGAGCATCGCCGACCTCAAGCAGCGGGCAATCGCCGAGCGCTACGCCATTCGGATCGGCTCGCGCTGGGTCATGGAGCGCCGGAGCATCCACAGCATCGACGATTTGGTTGGCATCGCGGAAACCGAAATGGGGCTGTAGCCTCAAATACCCGTTTTTCTCCCCGCTCCATTGCATGGAGCGGGGGTCGGGGGGTGAGGTTTGTAGGGGCGCAGCGTGCTGCGCCCGTCCTCCGTATCGAATGGTTAATCTACGTAGCCCCTCGGCGAAGGTGGCAGATCGCGTAACGAAACACTTTACACCTATTCGCTTATTGCCAAAGGATTTGTATGCAATCGTTATGGAATGAAACGGAAGCGGCACAGTACACGTCTGACCTTGATTTGCGCGTTTACAGCTCGCGGCTGTTGGGCAGCGATCCCGCCCTCGTCATGCACGGTGGCGGCAACACCTCGGTCAAATCGACCGCGCTCGACCTGTTCGGCGAACCCCAAGACATCCTCTACGTCAAAGGCAGTGGTTGGGATTTAGCGACCATCGAGGCGAAGGGATTCACGCCCGCCCGCCTCGCCGACTTGCAGCGTCTGGCGACGCTCGCCGCGCTGCCCGACCTTCAGATGGCGAACGAACTGCGCCGCGCTTCGATTGACGCGGACGCGCCCATCGCTTCCGTCGAGGCGATTCTCCACGCGATCATCCCCCATCGCTTCGTCGATCACACCCACGCCGACGCGATTATTGCCCTGACCAACAACCCGGATGGGCGCGAGCACGTCCGCCGCGTCTTTGGCGATGACGTGGTCGTGATCCCCTACGTCATGCCCGGTTTCCTGCTCGCCAAACTCTGCGCCGAGGAATTCCCGCGCCAGTTCCGCGAGGGGATGCCGGGGATGATCCTGCTGAATCACGGCATTTTCACCTTCGGCGCAACCGCGCGCGAAAGCTACGAGCGCATGATCGCGCTGGTGTCGCGGGCGGAAGCCTATCTCGCCGGGTTCAAATCGCCCGAACGCGCTCCGGCTCCGCCGCCCCCGACGACATCGCTCCGCGAGCCGCTGGCAGCCTTTCGCCAGTCGGTCAGCCAAGCCGCCGGACGCCCCCTCCTGCTGGCGTTGCATCAGGACCAGCAGGCGTGGGACTTCGTCCAGCATCCGCAGCTTGAAGCACGGGCTGGGCAGGGACCGCTCACGCCGGATCACGTCATTCGCACCAAGCGCGTGCCGCTGTTCGGACTCGACGTTGATGCCTACGCCGCCGATTACAAAGCTTATTTTGATGCCAACGCCGCGCAGGTGTCGCGCCCGCTGACCATGCTCGACCCGGCGCCGCGTGTCGCCCTCGTCCCCGACTGGGGCATGATCACGATTGGCAAGTCCGCGAAAGACGTCGGCGTGGTTGAGGACATCTACCGCCACACCATGCAGGTCATCGACCAGACCGAAGCGCTCGGCGGCTACGTCGCCCTGCCCGCCGAGGACATCTTTCAAGTTGAATACTGGGATTTGGAACAGGCGAAGCTGAAAGCCTCCGGCAAGGCGCTGCCCTTCGCCGGTGAGGTTGCCCTCGTCACGGGCGGCTCCAGCGGTATCGGCAAAGCCTGCGTCGATGCCTTGCTGGCGCGCGGCGCTGCCGTCATCTCGCTCGACATTCAGCCGAACAGTGCCGATGCCGCCGACCGACCGGATTACTACGCCATTCAGTGTGACGTCACCGACGAGGCGCACGTTGCCGAAGCGCTTGAGCTGGCGGTGAAGCGTTTCGGTGGCTTGGACATGCTCGTCTTGAACGCGGGTGTTTTCCCGGCGGGCGTGCCGATTGCCGACCTGCGCCTCGCCGAGTGGGAGCGGGTGCTGCGGGTCAACCTCAACGCCAACCTGTCGCTGCTCCGTGACTGCCATCCGCTGTTGAAAGCCAGCCCCCGCGGCGGTCGGGTCGTCGTCGTCGCCTCCAAGAACGTCCCCGCGCCGGGACCGGGAGCGGCAGCTTACTCGGCATCCAAAGCAGCGCTGACCCAGCTCGCGCGGGTGGCGGCGCTTGAATGGGGCGCGGATCGCATCCGCGTCAACGTCGTCCATCCCAACGCGGTCTTCGACACCGGCTTGTGGACGGAAGACGTCCTGACTGCCCGCGCCGCCCACTACGGCATGAGCGTCGAAGCCTACAAGACCAACAACGTCTTGAAGGTCGAAATCACCAGCAAAGACGTAGGCGAAGTCGTCGTCACGCTTTGCGACACTGCCTTCTCGCGCACGACCGGCGCGCAAGTCCCCATCGACGGCGGCAATGACCGGGTCATCTAGAGCGAAAACGACCTCACCTCCCAAGCCCAATGAGGTGAGGTCGAATCGAGCAGCCCTGTTACGAACGGACAGGCGTTATGGCTGGTTCAGGTCGTAAATGATGCGCAGACCGTCCAGCGTGAGTTCGGGCACGATCAGGTCGATCACGCTGGTGTTCTGGTCGAACAGGACGGCTAACCCGCCAGTGGCGATCACCTTGACCTTCTCGTCCAGCATGGCTGCCTTCAGCCGCGCGACCATCCCCTCGATCATGGCGACGTAACCCAGAAAAACCCCCGACTGCATGGCGTGGATCGTGTTGGTGCCGATCACGCAGGGCGGCGGCTGAAGATCGACCTTGTGCAGCCGCGCTGTGTGATTGACGAGCGCATCCTGCGAGATGTCGATCCCCGGTGCAATCGCCCCGCCGCGATACGCGCCATCAGCCGAAACCACGTCGAAGGTCGTCGCCGTGCCGAAGTCGATGACGATGGCGGGCGCGCCGTAGAGCGCGACCACCGCCGCCGAGTTGACGATCCGGTCAGCCCCGGCTTGTTCGGGTTGGTCAATTTCAACCCGAATGCCCGTCTTCGTCTTGTGGGTGACGATCAGCGGCTCGACGCCCATATAGCGGCGGACGAGCTGGGCGAAAGCCAGCGTCAGGCGCGGCACGACGCTGCTGATCGCCACGCCGGAGATCGCCGCGTAGGTCAGGTCGGCACCTTCTAGAAAACTCCGCAAGAGGACGGCGTATTCATCCGGCATTTTGTCGGGTACGGTGCGCGCCCGCCACGAGTACTGCCACTTGTCCTGATGCCACAAACCGAGTGTTACGTTGGTATTGCCGATGTCTATCGCCAGCAGCACGGGTTTTTGCCTTCGTCGATTAGAGACTATCGACTGATTCTAACCGCTGCGGTGTGGTCATCCAAGCCCAAATCACGAGCGCCCGGGCAGCTATTCCGCGCGACCGATTATCACTAAATAATAAATAATCCATTGTCTTTGAGGAATAATTTACAGAATATTCATGTTTTGCTTATGGATGAGGCAGCAGCGTTATAGAAGCATGTGCTATGCTTTAGTTACATTTCGATCACATTATCGGAGTTGTATCGCTTTCTGTGACGACCTCCATCCATGCCCCACGACATCAAATCACCATCCTCGCGGTTACCACCGTGCTCTACTTTCTTTGCTTTCTGCTGCTGGGTCCAGTCATCGGTGTATCGATTCTGTTTCTGATTGCGATTCCCACGGGGCTAGCAGGATGGCTGTTTGGGATGCGCGCCGGGTTGATCGCGTGGGTGGTAGCGGTCGTGAGCGCCAACCTACTCATTCGGCTGCTTGACTCCAATATGTTAAATCTGCTGTCGCTGTCGGAACAGATCAGCGGTCAAGTCGTGATCTTGTTTTACGCCCTCGTGCTGGGTTACGTGCATCAACTGGAAATCAAACTGCGGGGCGAACTCGAAAAACGGCGGATTGCCGAAGCCACCGAGCAGCGGCGCAGCGCCGAATTTGAAGCCGTTTACAACGCCTCACTGCAATTGACGTCCAACCTTGAACTGAAGGTCGTCCTAGAGACGATTCTGCGGCAAGTTTCGCGGCTGGTGAAGCCAGAACGCATCTTTATTTTCCTCTACGATGGCGAAAAACTGACTTTAGGAACCTCCTTTCCACAACGAGAGGAGCCGCAACCGGATGTCGAACTCCGTTCCAGCGGCTTGACCTATACTGTCGCGCGCAGCGGGCAGCGCATCGTCGTGCCGGACGTCACGCAGAATTCGCTGTTTGCCGACCAACTTTGGCAAGGTGCGATTATCGGGCTGCCGTTGCTGATTGGAGATCGCGTTTTTGGGGTCATGAACGCCAGCTACGATCAACCGCGCACCTTCACCGATGACGAACTCCGGGTGCTGGATGTGCTGGCTAATCAAGCGGCGATTGCCTTGCGCAACGCCAGTACCTACGAGGACACGCGCAGTTACGCGGAAACGCTCGAGCGACGGGTCGCCGATCGCACGGCGGCGCTGTCGAGCGAAAAAGGGCGCGCCGAAGCCATTTTGAATAACAGCTTTGACGCCATTTTGCTGCTCAGCGCGAACGGCGTTATCCAGCAGGTGAACCCGGCGTTCAAGCGGATGTTCGATCACGATCATGGCACCGGGCGCGAGCTTGCCGTCCTGTTTGCCAATCAGCAAATGATCCGCGACGCCGTGCAGACAGTGGTGAGCGATCACGCAACTGTCGAGCTTGAGGCAAGCGTCGGGCGCGAACAGGGCAACCTGATGACCGATATCGTGCTGGTGCCGTTCAAGGGCAGCAGCGACTCCGAGGCGATCCTGTGCACGATCCGCGACGTCACCGAACGGCGACAGGCGGAGATGCACCAGCGTGAACTCACGCAGGGGCTGCGCAAGGTACTGTCGATGAGCTACGAATTGATCGCTGCGCCCGACATGGACAATATGTGGAAGCATCGCGGTCGAGAAGGCGCGTTTAGAGCTGGGGCTGGAGCGCTGCGCGATCTTTGTTGAGCAGCGAGGGCTACATGCGCGGTACGTTTGGCACCGACCGCAACGGCAATACCGTCCGACGAGCGCAATGAGCAGTGGCTCAAAACGGGCAGTTGGGGAACCGGCAGACAGTTTTCGGCGGGCGGGCCGCTGTGGGAAGTGGCCATTGACCGAACAGCGAGAGAGGGTGGACGGGAGTACTAGCGTCGTCGATCAGGGTTGGGTCGCTATTACACCGATCCATTCGGCATATCGTTTTATTGGCGTCATTGTTAACGACGCGGCGATCACCAGAGCGCCGTTAGACGAAACCAGGCAGGAGATCCTCGCGGTGTTCTGCTCATTCCTCGGCAGCCTGTACGAGCACAAACGGGTCGAAGACGAGATGCTCCGCGCGCTTGAGCGCGAAAAAGAATTGAACGAGTTGAAATCGCGCTTCACCTCGATGATCTCGCACGAACTGCGGACGCCGCTGGCGTCGATTCAACTGGCGAGCGACCTGCTGCTGAGCTATTACGACCGCCAGACCGACGAGACCCGAATAAGTCACCTGCGCAAGATTCAGGGGCACGTGAACCATATGACCGACATGATCGAAGACGTGCTGACTTACTCGAATGCCGAGCAGCGTGGCTTGCAGATTCAGCCGAAATCGCTCGACCTATACGCTTTTTGCGAGGAGACCATCGCCGAAATCCGGCTGATCCATCCCAATTACGTGCTAGAATTCGAGGCGGAGACGGCTGACGGCTGGACGGGCGAGTTCGATCCCAAGCTGATGCGGCAGGCGGTCACCAATCTGCTGCTGAACGCCGTCAAGTACTCCTCTCCCAACACCGAGATTCGCCTGAGCCTCCAGCGAGATCAGCACGACCTCATGCTGCAAGTGGCTGATCACGGCATTGGTATTCCAGAAGAAGATCGGGCGCGCATTTTCGACGTGTTCTATCGCGCTAAGAACTCTGGGAACGTGCCGGGAACAGGTTTAGGGCTGGCGCTGGTGCGGCAGATCGCCGAGGCTCACAAAGGCATGATCATCTGCGAGAGCGAAGTGGGCGTCGGCACAACCTTTAGCTTCCGAATCCCCTTCTTTAACGCCACGTAATTTAGTTCCGCGTTGCGGCTTGCCCCCTTCCCGATCTATCATCATAGTTGGGACGTTGAACATGGATGTGGCACATGAACCTCGAAGTTCGGCAAGCCGGTTTAGATGATACCGGGGCGATTAGCGCCCTATTTTGCGCGCGTATTCCCGTTTGGCAGCGTCGCAACGCGCAGGGGCAGGTCGAGAACGTCGCCTATGACGCGCTGACGATTTACGAACGCTGGCTGCACGGCGGTCCGTGGATGAGCATCGAGACCTGCGCGGTCTTGCTCAATCACCTGCTGTCAGGGGGCGGGATTCCGCTGGTCGCGCTGCGGCGCGGGCAGATCGTCGGTTATGCCGAAGCCTATCACAGCGTCGAGCCGGAACCGTTCGGGCGGTCGCTCCACATCGCCCACTTGATCGCGCCGGACGTGGAGGTTGAGCGGGCGCTGCTCGAAGGCTTGGACGCGCAGGCGAAAGCGCTCAAGTGCCAGCACGTCACCGTGACCCGCGTCGGCGGCTCGACCCTCTACGGCGGGCGTTACCCCCTCGAAACCATTAGCAAGCTGCGCCGTTACAGCCTGCCCGCGCGACAGGGGCAGATTTTCTATCGCGCGGTCGAACACCTCAACGCCGACGCCGCCCAGATCAACGGCTGGATGATGCCGATTGGCAGGCTGACCAGTTCGCGCCAGCAGTGGGAGACCTTGTGGTCGCCGAAGTGGGAGACCCTGCCCGAACTGCGCCGTCGCCAGACCGCACGCCGATCATTCTCAGCAGCCGGACAGGAAGCGCTGGTGTTCTGCCGCGAGCATCTCTACGATCCGCGCCGCACCGACGTCTCACTCTGGTCGCCCAAGCCGCTCTCGGCGCAGTTGATCTCCGCCGTCCGCGATTGGGCGCACCGTGAAGGCTATCGCACGCTGGTGTTGGTGGTCGAGGACGAGGTGAGCGCGGCGTTGGGCGCCGATGCCGAAGACGACGGCTACAGTCAAGAAATCTGCGCGCTCACGATTTCAGCCGAGGAGTAGCGCCGTTCCCACCCCGCAGCGCAGCGAAACGTTCTTTCGCCCTTAGCGCCCCCTCTCCATTACATGGAGAGGGGGCTGGGGGGTGAGGTTTCGCAAGCAGCATTCAAGCCAACTCCGCTATCGCCCGCCAGTAAGTGAAAGGCATCAGCCATGCCGGTCTACGATCCCCAGCACGTCGAGTACACCATCGTCAACGGGCGCGTGTCGATTGTGACCGACGACGGCGCGCAAATTCCCGCCTACTGGTCGCATCCTGACCTCGGCGGCAAGTTCCCGGCAATCGCCATTATCCACGACTGGTGGGGCATCACCCGCCGCGAGCGCTGGATGGCGCATCTGTTCGCCCAGTTGGGCTACTACGTGATCGTCCCCGACTTGTTCGACGGCGCGGTCGCCGACAGCCCGGAGGAAGCGATGGCACTGGTTCGTGCGCAGGGCGCGCGCAGCTATGGCTGCGTCGATACCGCGCTTGAGGTGATCGAGCATCACGTCCGCACCAACGGCTCGACCGCCGCCGTCGGCTTGGGCATGGGCGGCAGCCTCGTCTTCGAGGCGGCACTCCAGCGCAATGATCTGGAAGCAGCAGTCAGTTTCTATGGCTTTCCCCAACGTTATTTCGGCAAATTCAAGGACGCGACCACCCCGATCCTTGCCATCTACGGCAGCGCCGAACCCTACGTCGAGGCGGGCGTAATCGACCAACTGCGGCGCGAACTGGCGCAGTCTCCGCTCGATCACGAGGTCGTGATCCTCGACGGCGTCGGGCGCGATTTCCTCGACGAGAGCTTGATCCCGGACGCGACTCAGCGTTCCGGTTCGGTCGCGTGGCAGCGGATGCTGGCGTTCTTCGACCGGCATCAGGTCGTGCCGCCCGCGTCACCGCGAGCCGACCATGCTGGTTTGTGAGGTCTGGCGGCTGGGGCGAGTCGCCTACGCTGAGGCGTGGGCGCTGCAAAACCGGCTGGTCGATGAGCGCGCTCACGAGGGCGTTGACCGGCTGCTGCTGCTCGAACATCCCCATACCTACACGCTCGGGTCGTCCGGGCACGAGGACTACGTGCTGCTGCCGCCCGAAGAGCTAGCGCGGCGCGGGATCGAAGTCCTGCGCGTGGATCGCGGCGGCGACGTGACTTATCACGGACCCGGTCAGTTAGTCGGCTACCCGCTGCTGCAGCTTGGGCGCGACACGCTGCGCGCCGATTTCGTCGGCTACGTCCGCAAGCTGGAGCAGGTGATCATCGCGCTGCTGGCGGATTACGGCGTCGCCGCCAAGCCGATCAAGGGGCTGACCGGCGTCTGGGTCGATACGCCGATCGGCGTTTGGCGAAGCGAAAATCGCCGCGATTGGCGTCAAAATCAACGTACGCGCGGTGACGAAACACGGCTTCGCCCTCAACTTGAACACCGACTTGAGCTACTTCGACGGCATCATCCCCTGTGGCATCCGCGACAAGGGCGTGACCAGTCTCGCAGCGCTGCTCGGCGCGCCCGTTGACGAAGCCGACGCCGCGCAGCGGTTGGTGCGGCACTTCGGCGCGATCTTCGAGCGCGAGATGATCGACGTCGCGCCGACTCTCGCCGATTTGAGGTCGACGACTTGATCCCTGCGGAATTCCTTAATCGTTAGCGCAGCCTGCCAGACAAACTCACCCCATACCAAGCTTTTTGCTGTATATTGAGAGTATTATTACGTCCGCGAGGAGATAACCCGATGGTGTTCCCTGAAGACCTACAAGACGACGGTGATGATCGGCGGGCACGGCGCGAGGATCGGAAAGACTGGCTCGACGAAGAAGAGCGCGAGGAGATCGCCGAAGGCGACATCAGCGCCTCGGATACCGCCAGCGGGCGCGAACCAACGCTGGACTCGGATGAGTTCGACGCAGAAGACGAATACGAGGATGCGGGCATGTACGTCGATGACGTCGAGGACGAAGGCGGCTCCGACGATCCGGTCGATCACTACCTCGAAGACGACGACGGCGCGAGCGACGATTACGAAGAAGACGACGAACTCGAAAACGAAACGCTCGACCCGCTCCGGGTCGATGACGTGGAGACCACGCTCGACGACGAGCCGCTAAAGTGACCCGCCTTACTCGACCTTTGCGCCTAAATGCAGCGCGAACCAATCGACGGCGTCAGCTTCCATCTGCGGAGTCATAGTGTGCCCGCAGTCATAGACGTTCCACGCGAGTTTGTCGGGGTGGTTGGCGTAGTGCTGGCGCGCCGTCCGCAGCCAGTCGAGCGTGTAGTGTTTGGGCTGGTCGCTGTCGAAATCGCCATTCATGGCGAGCAGAGCGCGCGGCGCCATCTTCGCCAGCTTCTTCGCCGGGTCGATGCTCTGGACGAATGCCGTGTGGACGCGGGTGTGCCGTGCCGCTGCTTCGATGGCATCACTCCAGTCGGGGTTGCTGAATGAGCACTCGTCGAGCAGGTCGAGCCAGCGGCGGGCGAAGGTTGGGATGCCCATCATCGGCACGGCGGCTTGCAGGGCTGGAATTCCGGCGAAGGCGAGAAAACTGGCGTAGCTGCCCATCGAAATCCCGGTCACTCCGGCGCGTGCCGGATCGAGGCGGGCATCGGTCGCCAGCGCGCTGAGCAGCGTCTCCACGTCCAGCGCCGACTGTTGAATCACTCGCAAGAACTGGACGAACATATCCAAGCCGGTATCGAGCGGATAAACCGGGTGATCGATGCGTTCGACGCGAGCGTCGTAACGGTCGCCGTGATCGACCGGGTCGATGCTCACGCAGGCGATGCCGCGCTGCGCCAGCCGGACGCCCAGCGCTAAGCCGTCGCTTTTGCTGCGCCACATGCCGGGGATGTAAAACACGACCGGGACCTGCTCTGCCGGGCGCGGGGCGATCAGCAGCAGCGGGATGGAGTCGATGACGCTGGCTTCGATGGTGACGTCCATCATGATCGGTTTCCTATTATTGAGCATAGACGCCAGAAACTTGCTCCTACTATAATTCGGATCGCGTGCGGCGGACAATAACGCACCGGATGAATTTCCCCTGATGTTCGACAGGTAGTTACTCATGACGAACTCACAACCAGCGAATCGTCGTCAAAGTCGGCACCAGCGTCCTCACCGACGGCACGCGCCACCTCAGCCGCCAGCACATGCTCGGCATCGTCCAGCAGGCGGCGCGGCTGCATCAAGCCGGGCACGAGGTCGTGCTGGTCTCGTCGGGCGCGGTCGCCGCCGGGCGCGAGCGGCTCGAACTTCCCCGACTTCGGGCGCAGCGTGCCGACCAAGCAGATGCTCGCCGCCGTCGGGCAGAGCCGCCTGATGCAAATCTACGGCGAACTGTTCGACATCTTCCAGATCGTCGTCGCGCAGGTGCTTGCTCACGCGCGAAGACCTCGGCAACCGCACGCGCTTCCTGAACGCCCGCGATACGCTGCTGACGCTGATCGACCAGCGCATCATCCCGGTCATCAACGAGAACGACACCATCGCCACCCACGAAATCCGCATCGGCGACAACGACAACCTCTCGGCGCTGGTCGCCACGCTGATCGAGGCCGACCTGCTGATCCTGCTGACCGATCAGCCGGGGCTGTTCACCGCCGATCCGCGCACCGATAAGGACGCGCAGTTGATCGAGCGCGTCGAGCCACATCGACGACGAGACCTGGGCGCTGGCGGGCGGCTCGGTGACGGGCTTGGGCACGGGCGGCATGGTGACCAAGATTCAGGCGGCGCAGTTGGCGAGCCGGGGCGGCGTGCCGACGCGCGATCGCCAGCGGCAAAGAGCCGGACGTGCTGGCGCGGATCGTGCGCGGCGAGAGCGTCGGCACGCATTTCGAGGCCGCAGGCGTCGCAGCTGGAAAGCCGCAAGCGCTGGCTGCTGCTCGAAAAGACGCACGGCGCGGTCAAGGTCGATGCGGGCGCGGCGCGCAAGCTGCTCACCGGCGGCGCAAGCCTGCTGCCGGTCGGCATCACGCAGGTGATCGACGAGTTCAGCCGGGGCGAGACGCTCTCGGTGATCGCGCCGGACGGCAAAGAGATCGCGCACGGGCTGACCAGCTACGACAGCGACGCCGTCACCCGAAGCTCTGCGGCGTAAAATCTACGCACATCACCGAAATTCTGGGGTATAGTTACGGGGACGCAGTGATTCACCGCAACAACATGGTGCTGCTGAAGTGACGAGGATAGCCTCATGGATTTACCGAGCTGGGCGCGCAGCGCTAAGGACGCTTCTGTACGTGCTGGCGCACGCCACGACCGAGCAGAAGAACGCCGCGCTGCTGGCGATTGCCGACGCGATCGACGCCAAGCCGAAGCCGATCCTCGCCGAGAACTGCCTCGACCTCGAAGCCGGGCAGCAAGCGGCTTGAGCGACGCGCTGCTCGACCGGATGAGCCTGCAAAAGCGGCTGCCGGGGATCGCCGCCGACGTGCGCAACGTCGCCGCGCTGCCTGATCCGGTCGGCAAGACCTTCGACGCGCGCACGCTCGACAACGGGCTGCGGATCTGCCGCCGGCGGACGCCGCTCGGCGTGCTCGGCGTGATCTACGAAGCGCGCCCGAACGTCACCGTCGACGTGATCGCGCTGGCGCTCAAGTCCGGCAACGCGGTGATCATGCGCGGCGGCAAGGAAATCCTGCGCAGCAACATGGCGCTGGTCAAGGTGATCCGGCAGGCGCTTGCCGACGCCGGACTGAACGAAGCCATTCCCGCCGACGCGATCCAGTACATCGAGAGCACCGACCGCCGCTACGTCGACGAAATGCTCAAGCTGCACGAGTACATCGACATGATCATCCCGCGCGGCGGCGCGGCGCTGCATCAACACTGCCGCGAGAACAGCACCATCCCGGTCATCACCGGCGGGCTGGGCATCTGCCACGTCTACGTCGATGCGACGGCGAAGCTGGACGACGCGCTGGCGATCACTTACAACGCCAAGACGCAGCGCCCCTCGGTCTGCAACTCGCTCGATACGGTGCTGGTGCATCGCGCAGGTCGCGGCGGAATTTCTGCCGCGCGTGGTCGAGCACTTGGGCGCGGCGGGCGTGACCTTCCGCGCCGAGCCGCGCGCGCTGGCGATCGTCGGCGGGCGCGCGGGTGTTCAGCCCGCCGGAGCGGAGGATTTCGATACCGAGTGGATGGCGCTGATCCTCGGCTTGAAAGTGGTCGACGGGCTGGACGAAGCGATCGACCACATTCGCCAGCACAGCACGCAGCACTCCGACGCGATCATGACCGAAGACGACGCGCACGCGCAGCGCTTCGTCGAAGAAGTCGATTCGGCGGCGGTGTTCGTCAACGCCAGCACCCGCTTCAACGACGGCGGGCGCTCGGCTTGGGCGCGGAGATCGCCGTCAGCACGCAGAAACTGCACGCGCGCGGTCCGATGGCGCTGGAAGAACTGACCACCTATAAATGGGTCGTCATCGGGAGCGGGCAAGTCCGACCCTAGGCAGGGTAATGGCAGATCTGCTGCTCATCGAAGACGATCCCCGAGCTCCTCAAGGTGCTCCGCGAAGCCGTCGAACTGAATGGCTATCATGTGCAGGTGGCGGTGAACGGCGAAGCAGGGCTTGGCGCTGCTCGAACGCCGGCTATCGAGCCGGCCGTCATTATGTGCGACATTGCCCTGCCGCACATGAACGGGCTGGAATTGCTGCGCCAGATGCGCCTGAATCCCGCGTTGGACGAATGATCCGCTTCATCGCCATGAGCGGCAGCGACGATCTCCGGCAGCGAGGCGCTCGACTGCGGCGCGAATCATTACTTGGTCAAGCCGTTCAGTTTTCACGACTTGTTTGACGTGCTTTGCGTGGGGCGACCTCCAGAATAATAGACTTATGACGAAAACATTGATTATTTTGAATCCGCACGCCGGGGGTGGACGCGCCGGACGCATCTGGCGCGAAGTCGAGCCGCTGCTCTGGGAAGAGCTGGGCGAACTGATCATCGCCGTCACCGAGCGACCGGACGAAGTCGCGCAGCACCTCGACAAGGCGCAGGCGATCGGCGTGACGCGCGTCGTCTCGATTGGCGGCGATGGCACCAATCACGCGCTGATCAACGCGCTTGCCGAACTCAACGAGCGCCACCCCGATGCCGCCGCCGATGATCTACGGCAATCTGCCGATTGGCACCGGGCGGGACTGGGCGCGCGGTCAGGGCGTCCCCTTCAACGACCTGAAAGCCGCGGCGCGCTGGATCGCCGCTGCCGAGCCGCGCCCGACCGACATCGGCAAACTGACTCACGAGCGCGGGCACGAGTATTTCCTGAATATCGCCAGCGCCGGCATCAGCGGCGAGATCGCCGAGCGGGTCAATCGCGCCAGCAATCGCCGCCCCTGGTCATTCATGACCGACGACGATCCAGACGCTGTAGTCGTGGACACGCCGCAGCACGATGCAGATCACGCTGGACGGCGCCGACTGGTACGAGGGACGCGCCTACGTCGTCGCCATCGCCAACGGCACGACCTTCGGTCATGGCATGAAAATCGCGCCGAATGCCGCAGCAGCGCGACGGTTTGTTCGACGTGGTGTTGGTCGAGGGGGTATCGCGGCTGACGATTTTGGCGGCGCTTCAGCGGGTCTATCAGGGCACGCACCTGACGCACCCGGCGGTACGATCGGCGCGCGCTGCGGAAGTGCAGATTCGCAGTCCGCAGGGCGCGCTGAGTCTTGAACTGGATGGTGAGCCGGTGCGCGCGACCGATTTGACTTTCAGCGTGCAGCCCGGTTTGTTGAAAATTCTCTCGTAATCCAGCTAGTCGCTGCTGGCTGGTGTGGCGGTGCTGTCGTGAACGGCGCTTTTGCCGTTCAGCGCAGCGGTCTCGCTGCGCTTGGCGTCGAGGCTCGGCTCGGTTGCCGTTGTCGGCACGGATTCGGTAACCGGCTGGCGCTCCGGCTCCGCTTCAGCTTTGACCTCAGCGGCTGCGCGCTGCGGCGGCTGCTTCGGCGACCGGCGCTGCGGCGGCTTTGGCTTTGTCCGCCGACTTGCTCTCGTAGGTCTTGACCAGTTCGACCAGTTCGGCGACTGGCAGCGGTTTCGAAAGATAGGAGTTGCAGCCCGCCTCGATACAGCGCTCGCGGTCGCCGACCATCGCGTAAGCGGTCACGGCGACAATCGGCGTCTTGAACCCGCGCTCGCGCAGTTGCTTGACCACGTCCAGCCCCGTGATCACGCCCTTCAAGCTGCAAATCCATCAGCACCAGATCGGGATCGTCTTGCTCGAAATTGTTCAGCGCGACTTCGCCATTGGTGTAATTGATCACTTGGTGCCCACCCATTCGGGCGATGCGCTGGAGCAGGGAAATATTCGCTGGATTGTCTTCAACGTACATGATTTTCATCATCAGCTGGTTGCGGGGCGTTGCACCCTTCCCCTTCCTCTAAATACTATGTCCGAAATAACCAGTTCCATTATTGACTTTCGCTCGACCATTTCCGGTTCGGGTACCGCTGACCGGCATTTGATAGGCTTGCAGGGTCGAAGTGGAAGGTGCTGCCCTTGCCCAGTTCGCTTTCCGCCCAAATGCGCCCGCCCATCAGCGTCAGTCAACTGGCGCGAAATCGCCAGACCCAAGCCAGCACCGGAACGCGGGTCGCGTCCGCCGGTTTCCGCCTGCTTGAATTCCTCGAAGATCACGTCCGAGGTTTTCCTGCGGCGATGCCGATGCCGCTGTCTCGCAGGCTGATTTGCACACCCGTCTTCGATTTCGCGCACCGTGAGCGTGATGCTGCCGCTGATCCGTGAACTTGGCGGCGTTGCTGTACAGGTTCAGCAGCACCTGACGCACGCGCGCTTCGTCCGCCCAGACGGCGGGCAGAAATCGGGGATGTCGGTCTCCAGCCGGATCGGCTTGTTGCCGACCAACCCGCTCGCCGTCGAAACGACGTTGTTCGAAGACGGTTGAGAGATCGACCCGTTCCATCCGCACGTCCAGCTTACCAGCGTCCACTTTCGCCAGGTCGAGGATGTCGTTGATCAGCGTCAGCAGTTGGCGACCGCTGGTGTAAATCTGCTGCAAGTCGGCTTCGTAGGCAACCGGCAGCTTGACGTCGTCGTACATCGCCGGGAACTTGAGCATCGTTTCGCTGAAGCCGATGATGGCGTTGAGCGGTGTCCGCAGTTCGTGGCTCATGTTGGCGAGAAACTGCCCGCGAAAATGCTTGGCTTCTTCGGCGGCGCCGCGCGCCGCGTCGAGTTCGTCGTTGGTCTCTTGCAGGCGGATCGCCCAGCGCCGTACTGCGGGCGAGGCTGCGTTCCAGCGCCTGACGGTTTTCAAACAATTCCCCGGCGACCCGGCGCTCGCGCTGATAGTTCGACAGCGCCCAGTCCGCGATCTGGTAGAGGTCGCCAGCGACCTGTGCCGCGACGATCGCGCTGACGAAAGTCAAGCACGATCGCCGCGATCTGGAACGCGCCGAGGTTATCCGCCGTGTGCCCGCCGATCATGGGCGCGATCACGATGATCACTGCCGAGACCACAGCGACCACCAGCGTATTGCCCGGTGCCAGCAGCAAACCGACGATGAAAACCATCAGCGGGAAAGCGAATGGTATGATGTAGAGGAATTGGTCTTGAGCGAAGACCATACCGATGCCGAGCGCAATCAACCCCGAAAACACGTAGACCCACGCGGCGAGATTGTAGCCGTTGTAGCGCAGGAGAAAGCGCGTGATCACCATGCCGACGACGACGACCAGCAGGGAGGCAAGGGCACGAGAGACGTCGATGCGCTGGAGCATGGCGATGTTCAAGAACACCCAGCCCGCCAGCACAGCGCCGACAAGGTCACGCGCCACAGAAGACGCAGCCGATCGAATTTAACCTCAGTTGCAAAGTCCTGGTTGGTTGGAAGTGTCATGGACCATTTTCCCGTAACAAATTTATTATAATTCTCTGCGATAAGTTGAGATAGGTGTGTTAAGAAACCGATCAAACAACGTAAATTTCATAAATAGTTCACATTTGGCTGCGATTGATCGCGCTGATGAACCGACTTGCGCGATCCTGAGAATTACGTTAAAAGCTAGATTACAGGAGTCAGTTAAGCTATCTCTCTTGTGCAAACAGCCTAAAATAGAATGAATCGCCTTTGGTCAATTGGTATAATGGATGTCTATCGAAAGATGTTAAGAAACGTGCTAAATCGAAAATTGTTTTTTGAGGAGGAGACATGACCACAAACGCTGTCGCGCGGGCTTCCGCCCGGTTAGGCGAACAGGCGCTGCTGGACATGTTCTGGACGATGCTGCTCAGCCGCCGGCTTGACGAGCGCGCGTGGGCGCTGCATCGGCAGGGGAAAATTGCCTTTCACATGAGCGGCATGGGGCACGAAGCCGCGCAGGTCGGCGCGGCATTTGCCATCAACCGGGGCGTCGATTACGTCCATCCCTACTACCGCGATTTGGCGCTGTCACTGGCAATCGGCATCACGCCGACCGACTTTATGCTCAGCCTGTTCGCCAAAGCGGGCGAATACAGCAGCAATGCGCGGCAGATGCCCAGCCACTTCGGTTACAAGCCGCTTGAACATCGTCAGCGGGTCGTCGCCGGTGGCGACTCAAGTCCCGCAGGCAGCCGGGCTGGCGTTCGCCATCAAGTATCGCCAGCAGACCGGGTTGGTCGATCCCGACGACGCGACTCAGCCCCGGCTGGCGCTGACCTCGCTCGGCGAAGGCTCGACCAGTCAAGGCGAATGGCACGAGGGCATGAACTGGGCGGGCGTGCATAAGCTGCCGATGATTTGTCTGGTGCAAAACAACATCTACGCCATCTCCGTGCCGGTCGCGTCGCAGATGGCGATTGAGAACGTCGCCGACCGCGCCGCCGGTTACGGCATCGAGGGCGTGGTCGTCGACGGCAACGACATCCTCGCCGTCTACGACGTGATGGCGGCGGCGGTCGAGCGTGCCTACAACGGCGGCGGCGCGACACTGGTCGAAGCCAAGACCTACCGGATCGTGCCGCACTCGTCGGACGACGACGACCGCAGCTATCGATCCCGCGAAGAAGTCGAGGCATGGAAGAAGAAGGGACCGATCCACAACTTCCGGGGCTACCTTGAAGCCGAAGGTATCCTGACGGCGGAACGGCTGGACGAGTACGAAGCCCGCGCCCGCCGCGAGATCGATCAGGCGCAAGCCGCTGCCGAAGCCGCGCCCGATCCCGAACCGGACGACATGTTCGGCGACGTCTACGCGCCGCTGGAGGACGAATCATGACCCAGATGACGCTGATCGACGCGCTGCGGCAGGGCATGGACGAAGAACTCGCCCGCGACCCGCGCGTTTTCATCACCGGCGAGGATGTGGGCATTCGCGGCGGCGTCTTCCGCGCGACGCAGGGACTTATACGAGAAGTACGGCGGCGCGCGGATCGTCGATTCGCCGCTGGCGGAGCTTTCGATTGTCGCCGTCGGCATCGGCGCGGCGCTGGCGGATTTGCGCCCGATCTGCGAAATCCAGTTCGCCGACTTCATCCATCCGGCGTTCAACCAGATCGTCAACGAAGCGGCGAAATTCTACTATCGCTCCGGCGGTCAGTGGCGCGTGCCGCTGGTGATCCGCTCGCCTTACGGCGGCGGCATTTCCGGCGGGCTGTATCACAGCCAGAGCGTCGAAGCCTTTTTCGCCCACTGCCCCGGCTTGAAGATCGTCATCCCCTCGACGCCCGCCGATGCCAAAGGGCTGCTCAAGAGCGCCGTCCGCGACCCCAACCCGGTGCTGTTCTTCGAGCCGAAGAAAGGCTACCGGGCGATCAAGGGCGACGTGCCCGACGGCGAATACACCACGCCGATTGGACCCGCCCGCATCGCCCGCGAAGGGCGCGACCTGTCGGTGTTCGCCTACGGCATGATGGCGCATTACGCGACCATCGCCGCCGAGAAAGTCGCGCGCGAAGACGGCATCGACGCGGAAGTGGTCGATCTGCGTACACTCCTGCCGCTCGACAAAGAAACAATCGTCAATTCCGTCAAAAAGACTGCGAAGGCGCTCATCGTCTACGAAGACAATCGGACGATGGGCTATGGCGCGGAAGTGGCGGCGCTGCTCGCGGACGAAGCGTTCGAGTACCTCGACGGACCCGTCAAGCGGCTGGCGGGGCTGGACGTTCCCGCCGTCCCCTACAGCCACGCCGATGCAGGAACGGTTCTTGCCTAACCCCGACACCATCGCCGCCGCGATCAGGGATTTGGCGGGTTACTAAACGAAAAGATGAAAACAAGATCTAACGCAAAGACGCTAAGGGGAAAAGAAAGACGCAAAGGACAATCCTTTTCTTTGCGTCTTGCCCTTAATCTTTGCGCTTTTGCGTTGTGCTTTTAGTTTTAAAGGTTTTGAACTATGCCTACGAACGTGATCATGCCGCAGTTGGGCGAGAGCGTCGTCGAAGGGACGATCAGCAAGTGGCTGAAGCAGGAAGGCGACACGGTGCAGGCGTTCGAGCCGCTGCTCGAAATTAGCACCGACAAAGTCGATACCGAAGTCCCCGCGCCAGCTGACGGCGTGCTGCTCAAGATTCTCGTCGCACGAAGGTGAAACGGTCGAGAAAGGCACGCTGCTGGCGGTGATCGGGCAGGTGGGCGAGCGCACCCCCGCGCGGGCGCACGAGGGCGCAGCCGCTCAGCCTGCTGCCGAACCCGTAGGGGCGAGGCAGCCTCGCCCCTGTCAACGTCCCCGAACGGTGGACAGCACAATGGCAAGCACGAATACAGCGGGCACGTCACGCCGGTCGTCGCGCGGATGGCAGCCGAGCATCAGCTCGATCTGGCGCAGATCGCGGGCAGCGGACGCGAAGGGCGCATCACCAAGAAGGACGTTGAAGCCTATCTTGAAACCCGGTCGGAACCTGAAGCTGTAGGGACACAGCGCGCTGTGCCCGCTGAATCCGACGAGCTTCCGCCGTGGGAGCAGCCGGTTGACGGCGATCTGTTCAAGCCGACGGTCGAGTACGGCGACGAGTCTGTAGGGGCGGAGCGGGCTGTACCCCTACCAACCACACCACCGCCGCAGCGCGTCCACCCGGTTGAGGCGATCCCCACTGCCAGCGATGGCGAACTGATCACGCTCTCGCCGATGCGCAAGGCAATTGCCGAGCACATGGTGCGGAGCAAACTGCAAACCTCGCCGCACGTGACGACCGTCTTTGAGGTCGATCTGTCGGCGGTGCTGGCGCATCGCGAAGCGAACAAGGACGCTTTCGCCAAACAGGGCGTCAACCTGACGCTGACTGCCTATTTCGCCGCCGCGTCGGTCGAGGCGCTGCGCGCCGTTCCGCTGCTCAACGCCCAGTGGACGGACGAGGGGATCTACCTGCACCACGCCATCAACGTCGGCTTGGCGGTCGCGCTCGACGACGGCTTGATCGTCCCGGTGATCAAGCGGGCGGGCGATTTGAGCCTGCTCGGCATCGCGCGGGCGGTCAACGACTTGGCGGCGCGGGCGCGCAGCCAAGCAGTTGAAGCCCGACGAGGTGCAGGGCGGCACCTTCACGATCACCAATCACGGCGTCAGCGGCAGCCTGTTCGCCACGCCGATCATCAATCAGCCGCAGGTCGGGATTTTGGGCGTCGGCGTGCTGGAGAAGCGCGTCAAGGTGATCACCGACGCCACGGGAACGACTCGCTGGCGATCCGCCCGTGCGTCTACGTCACGCTGACCTTCGATCACCGCGTGGTCGATGGCGCGACCGGCGACGGCTTCATGCTGGCGCTCAAAGCAGCGGCTGGAAGGCTGGAAGTAAGCGATACGGAGCGTTCGTGTCTATACTCCGGTGGCTTACTGTATCTTTCGCTTAAAGGGCATCGATTATGAACATACGCCTAGTTCGTTTCGCACTGGCATTAATTAGGCTGTCGACAAGGCGAGCGTCAGTTTCGCGAGGATGCGACCGCGTCGCTCCGTCTGAACGATAAGTCGGCTGGTGATCGCTAGATAACGGCGTTGTCGGGACGCAGTTTGCAGCCCGGATGCGCAACACGCCTATGCCGAGCGGTCGAAGCATGCACGGTTATCCGGCGAGAGCGCGATGAGGCTTCGCGCCGTTATAGGGCATCTGTGGGAAGCCGAACCTATTCTGACTGCACATGCGTTTCCGTTCCTGAAGCGATGGCGTAGATCTGGGAGCGAGAGCGCCTGGGCGATCGGGTCCAGAACTCGACAGCGTGCGGTAGACGATGATCTTCATCCCATCCGGCGAGAAGGTGAGCAGTCCTTCGACTCCGTTGTAAGTTCGACAACAGCAACGCGCTGCCCGGTTGCAGCTTGAGCCTCCACGCTCCGCCGTCATTCCCCCACAGGCGATTGTGATCGAACGTCCTACGCAACCTTCGTTTAATCGACCTGCCACCTGCCAGACGAGATTTCCATCGCTGCGCCAGAGCCAGTTCCCGAGCGGCGCTCACGGATGCAGGAAAGTAGCTTGAAATACAGCCGCCGCAGTTGAGTGCAAAGCGCGAGTCGGCGACACCAGATGCGGTCGGGATCACGAGGTAATCCCCATCGCCTTCTAAGTCCGCATTTGACGCCACCGACAGCATCCAAATTACGAGCGAGTGAAGATACCCACATAACCCGGTCATCAGCGCTATCGCTGTAGCAAGCACCAAACGACTTGATTTTGCCCGCCGCGCCAGACGATACATCGGCATGTCCGGCGACCAGTCGATGATGCGGACGTTCTCAGTGATGGTATCAATAGTCGCGAACGCGCGTGCCGATGGCATCACGAGGGCGAGTTCGCCGGTCGCCACTTCGTAACGTCGGAAGACTCCGGCTGATAGTAAGCGCCGCTGCTGATCGGGCAGGGATAAGGCGCATCGGTGGAGTTTATGGTCGTCTGCGCGAAACGGGTGTCGCACCCAGCAGCACGAGCAGAAGTAGGGACAACAATGGCATCTGTGCCTCTTAGCATTTTCACTTTAATTGACTAATGAATCATCGATATTGCTCGATTTGAACGCAACAACTTCCTGACGGTTTGGATCGGTTGCGTTAGCGTGCGATCTGGCGGGTTGAGCGCGTCTATAATTATGTGACGTTACCCGGCGGGCAATGTGTCTTTTCGAGTGCCCCGCGTTGGGTTACAATGAACCTGTCATTTCGCAGGACATTTCAGGAGCTTCCTTCATGGCAAAACAATACGACGTCGTCGTGCTGGGCGCGGGTCCCGGCGGCTACACCGCTGCTGTCCGCGCGGCGCAGCTCGGGCTTGAGAACTGCGGTCATCGAGAAGAAATACTGGGGCGGCGTCTGCCTCAACGTCGGCTGTATCCCCTCGAAAGCGCTGCTGCGTAACGCGGAACTGGCGCATATCGTCAAGGACGAAGCCGCCAAGTTCGGCATCAAGTTCGACGGTCAGGTCACGTTCGATTTCGGCGTTGCCTTCTCGCGCAGCCGCACGGTCGCCGATGGGCGCGTCAAGGGCGTCCACTTCCTGATGAAGAAGAACAAGATCGACGAGTATCGACGGCTGGGCGACCTTCACCGACGACCACACCTTCGAGGTCGCGCTCAACGACGGCAAAACCGAGACGGTCAGCTTCAAGAACCTGATCCTCGCGCCGGGCGCGATCACGCGCTTGATCCCCGGCACTGAACTGAGCAAGAACGTCGTCACCTACGAAGAACAGATCATGGACGAGAACCTGCCCAAGTCGATCATCATCGCGGGCGGCGGCGCTATCGGCTGCGAGTTCGCCTACGTCCACCACAATTACGGCGTCGACGTGACGATTGTCGAATTCCTCGACCACCTGCTGCCGCTGGAAGACGAGGAAGTCTCGGCCGAATTGGAAAAGCAGTACAAGCGGCTGGGCATCAAGGTGATGACCAAGACCCGTGTCGACAAGATCGAGGACACCGGCACCGGCGCGAAGGTCACGGTGACGACGGCAGACGGCAAGCAGCAGGTGCTCGAAGCCGACCGGGTGCTGCAAGCCATTGGCTTCAAGCCGCGCACCGAGGGCTACGGGCTGGAGAAATCCGGCGTCAAGCTGACCGAGCGCGGCGCGATTGCCATCAACGAGAAGATGCAGACCAACGTCCCCCACATCTACGCCATTGGCGACGTGACTGCTAAGCTGATGCTGGCCCACGTCGCCGAAGCGATGGGCGTGATCGCCGCCGAGAATATCGCCGGGGTCGAGACGATTGAACTCGAATTCGACATGATGCCGCGCGCGACCTACTGCCAGCCGCAGGTCGCCAGCTTCGGCTACACCGAGAAGCAGGCGCGCGAGAAGGGCTACGACATCAACGTCTCGAAGTTCCCCTTCATGGCGAACGGCAAGGCGCACGGTTTGGGCGATCCGGTCGGCTTCGTCAAGCTGATCAGCGACAAGAAGTACGGCGAAATCCTCGGCGCGCACCTGATCGGTCCCGACGTGACCGAACTGCTGCCGGAACTGACGCTGGCGCGCTATGCCGAGCTAACGCCTGCCGAGATCGCGCGCAACGTCCACGCCCATCCGACGCTGAGCGAGGCGATCAAGGAAGCGGCGCAAGGTCTCGAAGGGCACATGATCAATATGTAAGCAGCAGTACCGAGTGCTGAGTGGTGAGAAAGGTGGGTACTTGCTGATGCAGGTACTCGCCTTTTTGTTTGCCCGCGTGGATAGCTTGTATGCTGTATTCAAATAGCTCGATGGCATAGCCCTGCGAGGAAGATTGATTAGGTGGCATTTATTTGACGACGGCTGGAGCCAGCGCATAGCGCTCGTTGTTCATCTCATCACATATGTGGTGTTTTTTTGCTTGACGATCAGAGACTTGCAGGTGTATTCGTGGGACAATTCTTATGTTCTGATTTGCATGTTGATCTGGATGTTTTTCCTGATCTTGCACTTTAGCGGCTATTTTTACCGGCGCGGGCGCGATTCCAAGTTTAAGCTCGCAGGAGCCAACCGCTCCTACCGCCGGCGTGGTTTCGTGCTGGTATGCGACATGCGGAAAAGCTCGCGCTCGACCGGTCGCTCGATCAGTTGATGGTTGGTGCCGATGGCGAGATTGTCGAAAAACAAGTACAGAAGCAGAAGGAAAAACAGCCGCCAAAACGCAGTATTAAGCGTCGCCGATTTTAGCGTCCCTGTCGTGCGGCTTCAAACAGAATGATCGCCGTGGCTGATGCGGCGTTGAGCGATTCGGTCGCGGCTGCCATCGGGATCGAGATGCGCTGATCCGCTAGCGCTCCCGCTGCGTCGCCCGCGCCGTGCGCCTCGCCGCCGACGATCAGCGCCCAGCCGCGCGACCAATCCGCTGCGTCATAGCTGACGTCGCCGTTCATATCCGCCAGATAGACCGCTAACCCCTCGCAGGTTGCGCCGATTTCATTCCATTTTTGCGCAATCACCGGCACGCGGAAATGCGCGCCCATGCCGCTGCGCAGCACCTTGTCGTTGTAGGGATCGACGCAGCCGGGAGCCAGCAGCACGACCTCGACTCCGGCGGCGGCGGCTGTCCGCAGGATCGTGCCCAGATTGCCCGGATCGCGGATCGCGTCGAGGATCAGCACGCGGCGCGGCGCGCGGGGCAGGCTCGGCGTCGGCAGCGGGAAGACGCCGACGATCCCCTGTGGTTGCTCGGTCGCGCAGATGTGCTGGATGACTTCCGGCGCGGCTTCGAGCGCGAGTTCAGCAGGAATCTCTAGCGTCGTGATGTCGATGGCGGCGGGATCGTAGAGGACGAACTCCGGCAGATAGCCTGATTCGACCGCATCGCGGATCAGCCGGACGCCTTCGAGCGCGATTTTGCCCAGTTTGCGCCGCGACTTCGAGCCAGCGATCAGCCCGAATGCCAGTTTGACGCGATCATTTTGCAGGCTCGTAATCATGAGGACGTGGTCAGCTTTCAGCGGTCAGCAATCAGTTCAATACTAACATTTGCTCGGTGGTAAAAACAACAAAGGCGCACATAGTGCGCCCTAAAACCGCTCTTGGACAGCGGTCGGCTTTCAGCCGACCGCTAAGTGCTGAGAGCTTTTTATTGATTCTGCTGGCTGAGCGCGGCGAGCTTGGTGAAGGTCGCTGCATCGCGCACGGCGATGTCCGCCAGCACCTTGCGATCCAGTTCGACGCCCGCCTTCTTCAAGCCGTACATGAAGCGGCTGTAGTTCAGCCCGTTGATGTGCGCACCAGCGTTGATGCGGACGATCCACAGGCGGCGCAGGTCGCCACGACGTGCGCGGCGGTCGCGGTAAGCGTAGAACAGACTCTTGAGCATCGCTTCGTTGGAGCGACGGAACAGCCGCCCACGCGTGCCCCACTGACCCTTGGTCAGCTTGAGCACCCGCTTGTGATAACGGCGGCGAACATACCCGGTTTTTGTGCGTGCCATTGCATACTCCTAGCAACAAAGACCCAGAGCGGCGGCTCTGGGTGATATTGACCTGAAATTCCGCCGTAAGCTTACGAGGGCGGGTTGGACTTGTACTGACGCAGATAGGGCGCCAGCGTCATGATTCGCTTGTACTGCGAGAGCGTTTTGACCACGACCACTTTATCAAGCGCCTGCTTCGCGCGCGTCGAGCGACGGCGGCGGAAGTGGCTCTTGCCACCATTCGTGCGCACGATCTTGCCGCTCCCAGTGGTGCGGAAGCGCTTGGCGGTCGCCTTATGCGTCTTGAGTTTGTACTTCTTTGCCACAGTAAGCACTCCAAGTTTACGATAGTGCCCCTAATCATCGCGCATCATCGGCGTAGAGTAAAGGCTTAGTTTGAAGCCTTTAGCGATCAGCGGTTAGCTCTTAGCGAAAAAATAACCGTTCATCCCTAAAACGCCTGAAAGAGCTGGTCTACTTCGGTTTCTTCTCCGGGGCGGGCGCCAGCACCATCAACATGGTATTGCCTTCCATGTTGGGCATCTGCTCGACCACTGCCACGTCATTCAATTCGGCGGCGATCTTCGCCAGCCGTTCGCGCCCGATGTTCGCGTGCGTGATCTCACGCCCACGGAAACGGATGCGCACCCGAACTTTCATGCCGTCGCCGATCCACTTGCGGGCGTCGCGGACTTTGAAACCGAGGTGATGTTCGTCGGTCTTGGGGCTTAGACGAATCTCTTTAACCTCAATTGACTTTTGTTGTTTACGCGCCTTGCGTTCCTTGCGCTGCTTCTCGTACTGAAACTTGCCGAAGTCCATGATCCGGCAAACTGGCGGATCGGCATTGGGCGAGACTTCGACCAGATCGAGATTGCGTGCCTCTGCTACTTCGAGCGCTTCACTCAAGGGGATGACACCGAGATTTTCGTTGGTATCGGTGATCACGCGGACTTCACGGGCGCGTATCTGGTTATTCATTCGCAGTGAATCTTGGGAGCTTATAGCTCAAATCCTCTCTGAATCTAGTAGACAAACTGAGATGACTAAAGAGACTTCCCGGAACTTTGGGGAGTTCTCGTTTTGCCTCATTGTCAAATGTAGGTGGACGAAAGAGCGGTTTCGCTTGCGTATTCGTCGCAAAAACGGATAGACCCACAACGTAAATTATAACATACGTTTACAAGCCTGCGCAAGCTCAGGCTGCACGGCATAAAAAGTAATTTGACCCGCCTCACGTCCCACCTAAAGCCGGGCGCTGTGGGGATTTCAGGATGCCTCGACGCTCAGCCTTTCGTCGCTTTGGATGCCGATTCTCGGATGCGTTCCGGCAAACTTCCGCACGTCGGCAAGCGCCTGCTGGTAGAAGCCGATCAGGTCGGCGTCGCTCCCCTTGAAACGGCGCAGCGTTTGCTGGGCACAGGCGGCGCAGCCGCGCATGGCACGAAAGCTGTCAGTCTCGCAGCCGACACAGCCGTTGAGCCGAACCATCATCAGCATAAAGGCAATCGCCTCGTCGTGATATTCGGACAGCGGCGTGACCTGATCAACCAGCGCTTCCCATTCAGGACCGCGCAGTTTTTTCAAAGAGGGGATAACATAGGGAGGAAACATCAACTCATTATTGGTATACATCAAAGTCCTTTAAGTTTTTTATGAGTGTGACACGTTCTGTCACTCAAGAATAGGGTGGGACGCACACCGCAAGGAATAGGACTCCCGTACTAATTAAGTTAAGCAATGGTTGGAATGAGCTGCGATGATGGCGAGAGTATTATTCATTTTATGCCTGCTGCTGGCAGGCTGTAGCGGCGGCGCAGTCGTCTTTGCTCCGACTCCGCTTCCCCCTGACCAATCCCTAGCGACCTACGATCACCCCAGCGGCGCATTTTCGCTTGTCTTACCGCGCTTATGGTCGGTATATGCACAGAATACCACAACATTAGCGACTGCGGCATTTTCCATTCCCGGCGCCGAGCAGCCCGCGCTACTGTTCGCGGTGATCAATCTGGGGCGCGAGGTCGGATTCGGGCGAATTCGGCACGATCATCGACCGCTATCAAACGCAAATTCGCGCCGATACCGGGCATTACGTCGAGCAGAGCCGCGAAGCGATGGGTGACGGTAGTTGGCGCATGACCGGCTTGCGCGCCGGGATCGGCGGCAGCACCGAGCGGATCAACACATTCATCGAGCGTGAAGGCACTTTCATCGGCTTGATCGAAGTCATCACGCCCGAAGAGTCGGCAGCCTTCCCGCTGCTGCAAGCGGTCGTCAACTCGTTCACGATCCACCAAGACGCCACCCTCCAGCCGACCGACTTGACGACGCTGGCTTACGCAAAGGACGGCAGCCTCGGCGTCCTGCACGTAGCGGCTTGGAACACGCTCGCCGGGGTGTTCTTCGTGACCGGCGAAGTCGCCAACTACGGCTTGACGACGATCACTGGCGTGCCGGTGCAGGTCGATCTGCTGACGGCGGACGGCTTAAGCGTGACCGGAGCGGTCGATCAGGTGATGGGCTACGGCATCCCGCCGGGTGGGTTCGCGCCCTTCAGCCTGCGTTTCGGCGATGGGCAGCCCGCGTTGGCGACCAACTATCGCTTGACACTGGGATCGGCGGATTGGCAGCCGGAAGCGACCGCCGAAACCGCAAGCCCGACGATCTACGGGCAAAATGAGCTAACGTGGACTGACGAATTCGGCTTTGACGTGTTCAACCGGCTGGTGGTAAGCGGAGTGGTGACCAACATCAGTGACCATGTGATCCACAACCCGCGCGCGACCGTGACCGTTTTCGACGGGGCGCAGAATGTGATCGCGGCGGGCTTCAGCGACATCTCGCCTGCCGAACTCGACGCGAGCGCCACCGCCGACTTCCAGATCACCTTGCCGGAGATGGGCGGCGACCCTGAAAACTATATCGTCAACGTACAGGGGGTTCCGTGAGTATCACCCACGTATTTTTCGACGTACACGACGTGTTGGTGGATCGCGTCCGGTTGGGGCGCTGCTATGACCTGCGGTTGGGGCAAATCTTGACGACTCGCTACGGTGGGACGGCGGCGGCGTGGGCGGAAGCGAACCGGCGCGTGATCGCCGACTGGGACAGCTACTACACCGACCTCAACTTGGGCGGAAGCGACGGCATCGCCGACATGTGGGAAGGGATTTTTCGCACGACGCGGGCGCTGTTCCGCTTGGCTGAAGTCCCGGAGCCAGCGCACGAGGAGCTGATCGCCCTATCGCGCGAACTGCCGGGTTTGGCGACGGAAGGCTGCGACGCGCTCTACCCGGAAGTCCCGGAAGTGCTGGCGGAACTGGACGGAGCCGGGCTGCTGCTCGGCGCGATCAGCCAAGCGCCGACCAACCAGCTCCGCGCGGCGCTGGCGCCGGTGCTGCGGCACTTCAAGCTGCCGATCTGGGGGGCGGATGCTTCCGAGCGCTTCGAGAAAGACATCGAGCGTTACCGCTTTGCCGCCGCTCATGCGGGGGCTGCGCCGCGTAACTGCCTTGTGCTCGACGACAAAATCTCGCCCCTGCTCAACGCGACCGCCGCCGGGATGCACGCGATCCAAATCCGGCGCGCATCGCCCTATCCCCCACGCTTGATCGAGCACGTGCTGCCGGATTTGCGCGGGCTGGTCGCCTATTGTCTGGAACAGGGCGAGCGCCCGTAGCCCTAATTGCCACCTAAGGCGCGAATCGCGTCGTAGATTTGCTCAAGCTCTGGCGGAGTCAAGCCGTCTTGCGAGAAAATCGTGCGGCTGCCTATCGACGAGTCCACACTCAGCGAGTAGCGATAGGTATCGACGGTGCTGTCGGCTGAGACGAATGTCCCCTGAATCTGATAGAATTTGATCTGATCGAGCAGCGCGGCGATCTGCTGGACTTGATCTTGGCTGATCGTACTGGTCACGCCGTCGCGGGTCAGTGTGCCGTCGCCCTGAAGCTGGATCACGAAATTAACGTTGGCGGCGCCGCCGGTTTGGGTCAAAGTCACCTTATCAAAGACCAGCGGAGCAGTTGGTGCGTTGGGCGTTTCTCCGGTGTTGCCGACGATCAGCGTGCCTGCGATCGGGACGGTGATCGTGCCCGCGAAATCGCCGATATTGTCCTCTGGATTGGTGCTTGCTGCGGTGGTCGGTGCGACTATCTCGGTCGCCGTTGCGGGGACGGGAGTCGCCGTTGGTTCGGGCGTGTTGTTGCAGCTTGCCAACAGCAGCGCGCCGATGATCGCCACGAGTAAAATAGGTCGCATAATCACCTCCTCGAAAGTTGGCAGTCCATCATGTTCTCATTCTAATCGGTTTGGGACAGTGTGGGGCTTAATGGGTGCACCTGTTCGGATTTCAAAACAAAGCGGCGTGCGACGGTCAGCAGTCCCCGCAGACCGAGCAGCACCAGCAGCGTCGCCGCCGGGATCAGCGGCAGATAGTAGCGCTGCCAGTCGAGCGGGTTGGCGAGCAAGCTGGCGACGATCACCAGCAGCCAGATCAGCAGACCCGCGTAAAGTTCCGGTTGAGCGCGCAAACTCCGCAGCGCGACGATCACGCCAACGCCCGCCAGCAGTGTCAGCGCGCCGCCGAGGACGACGCCGAACTGAATGCCGCTCAACGGCGACGCCATGTAGCGCTCGACGTCGGCGGTGATCGCCGGAAATGCTCCCCAGAAGGCGACTTCGTAGTGCTGAAGCGGCGTCAGGAACGGCTGAGCGACGATTGCCTCGACCCGCTGGGCGAAGGACAGCGGCGCGTTCGGCTCGACGCTGACTTGATTTTCAAGTAACTGCGCTCGCGTCGCCAGCAGATCGCCGAGGCGGGCGACCGGATTGCTCCAGAGCGCGGGCGACAGCGCGACGAACAGCGCCACGATCAGCAGGGTGCTGGCGATCAACCGCCCCGTCGTTAGAGCAATCGCACGCCAGTCACGGCGGATCAGCCCGGCGGCGAAAACCCAGCCGAGGGCTGACGCTACGAAGACGATCCCGCTGTGCTTGCTGGCGAGCGTCAGCGCCCCGGTGAGGATCAGCGCCAGCCACAGGATCAGCATGGTGGAGGGGCGACTTGGCAAGTCGCCCCTACGTGGCGATTTCATTCGTTCGCTAATCAAGGTAGCCATCAGGATCACGAGCGTGCCGAAAAACAGCATCGAGCCTTCCTGCATGGCGCGCCGTCCGTTGAGCAGGATGACCGGGTTGAGCGCGTACAGCCCGCTGACGAAATATGCCCCCAGCCGCCCGCCGAAACGCCAACCGAGCGCGAACATCACCGCGACGCTGAGCGCGAGAAACAGGGTCGAGGGCAGCCGCGCCGCCGCCAACTGCGCGCTGGTCGGCAGATGCCCCCGCGCAGCGTTGGTTGTCGTAGTCGAGTTCCCACGTCCAGCCGGGCGCTGTGGGCAGATCGGCAGCGCTGAATCCGGCGATCTGCCAGCTCAAGCCGATGGCGTAGCGGTTGATCGAGCCGTTGATCAGCCGGAGCTGCTGGTCGCTGTCAGGGAGGTAAGGCGGTTGAGTCATCAGCGCGGCGGGATCGCCGTCGATGAAGGCGGTCACGTAGTCGTGGCTGGCGTAAAGCTGCATCGCTTCGTCGCCGTGAAAGGTCGGCGGCAGGGCGAAGACGAAGGCGGCAAGAGCGATCAGCCAGAGGGCGTCAAGCAGACGTTTCCAGTTCATAGAGATAATTATACGTTGTGGGTTGATCTGTTCAATAAGCGGGTTCGCTCGAACTTCGCTTATTCAGATCGGCATTTGTGACCTGTTCACGGCATCTCGACCTGATGCGCGTGGCGGATGAACTCCAGCGCGCTCAGTTCGTCGAAGACCGCGTCGGGCAGCGCCTCGTCGAGCGTCAGGACGGTCAGCGTATGCCCGCCGGGACCGGAGCGCCCGGTCTGCCAACTGCCGATGTTGATGCCGTTCTCCGCCATCAGCGTCCCGACGCGCCCGATCACGCCGGGCTGGTCGAAGCTGCCCATGATCAGCAGATGCCCTTCCGGCACGAAGTTCATGCGGTAGTCGTTGATCTGGACGATGTGCGGCTCGCGGCGGTCGAGCAGCGTCCCGGCGATGGTGATCTCCTCGCCGTCTTCCAGCGTCGCCTGACACAGCACGATGCTGGCGTAGTCGGCGGATTTCAGCCCTTTCGCCTGCGTGACCTGCATGCCGCGCTCGACGGCCAGCACCGGCGCGTTGATGTAGTTCACGCTGTCGCCGAGCACCGGCGCGAGCAGCCCCTTGAGGATCGCGACCGTCACCGGCTTGATCAGCGCGTTCACGTCGTCGCCGCGATACTCGACGGCGACGCGCCGCACCGGGTTGCGCGCCAGCACGTGGATCAGCGTGCCGATCCGTTCGGCAAGCTGCAAGAACGGGCGCGCCGTCTCGAAATCCATCCCCGGCACGAACGGCATGTTGACGACGTTGCGATAATCGTCGCCGCGCAGCGCGTCGAGCACCTGCGTCACGATCAGCAGCGAGAAATCCTGCGTCGCCTCGACGGTGTTGTCGCCGATGTGCGGCGTGTGGACGACCTGATCCAGCCCGACCAGCGGGCTGTTGTAGGGCGGTTCTTCGGCGTAAACGTCGACGCGCCGCGCCCGCCAGCTGCCCGCTCTTGAGCGCCTCCGCGACGCGCGGCTTCGTCGAGGATGCTGCCGTGCGCCGTGTTGATCAGGCGCGCGCCGGGTTTCATCTCGGCGATCAGCTTGGCGTCGAACATGCCGCGCGTCTCGCTGGTCGGCGGGACGTGGATGCTGACGAAATCGCTGCGGCGCAGCAGTTCGCTCAAGCCGACCAGCATGATGCGCTTGTCGTCGATCTGATCCTCGCCGATGTAGGGGTCGTAGGCGAGCACGGTCATGCCGAAGCTCAGGCAGCGCTGCGCGACGATCGTGCCGACGCGCCCCAAGCCGATCAAGCCGAGCGTCTTGCCGCGCAACTGCGTCCCCGCCTGCCGCTTGCGGTCGAGCAGCCAGTAGCCGGATTTCAGGCTGTTGTGCGCGGCGATCACGCTGCGGCTGAGCGCCAGCATCAGCGTGATCGCCAGTTCTCCGGCGGCAATCGCGTTGACGCCGGGCGTGTTCATGACGATGATGCCGCGGCTGGTCGCCGTCTCCAGGTCGATCCCGCTCAGGCTCGCGCCGACGCGCCCGATCACGCGCAGGACGGGCGCGCAGTCGAGCAGCGCCCGGTCGATCGACCACGTCGTCGCGGGCGATCAGCGCGTGGGCGGTCTGCCAGCTTCTCGCGCAGGGCGGGCGCGTTCGTCGGGTTGACGTTCTGGACTTCGACGTCGTCGGCGGCGCGCAGCAGCGCCAGCCCTTGATCGGTCAGGTCGGTGCGTGATCAGGATTTGGAACGGGTCGTTGGGCATGGGCATCTCTCTAGGTTTGTGCGCCAACAGTGGCATTGCCGCTAAAACCGCTCACCTCCGACCCCTGCTCCCACGCAGGCGGGGAGCAGGTGAGACAAACCAATGGCGAGTTTGCGCCCCTCCCTGAATTCGTGGGAGGGGTTGGGGGTGGGGTCAATCTCGTCTGATCACTCGCACTCCTCCAGCAGGTCGATCACGTCGTGCAGGCTGGCGTAGACGTGCGGCGTGATGTCGCGAAAGTCGCGCCGGTCGTGTGCGACGGGTCGGGGACGGCGTAGCAGATCATCCCCGCCGCGACCGCCGCCCGCGCCCCGTTGGGGCTGTCTTCCAGCGCAAGGCAGTCCGCCGGATCGACGCCAAGCGCCGCGCCGCTTCGAGATAGATGTCCGGCGCGGGCTTGCCGTGCGGCACGTCGTCGCCGGAGACGTGGACGTCTGAAAGTAGCGGTCCCAGCCCTGCGCCGCCACCGTCGCGTCGATGATCGCCATCGGCGAACTGGAGGCAATCGCACAGGGGATGCCGCGCGCGTACAGATAGTCGAGCAGTTCGCGCGCGCCGGGGCGCGGCAGACACTGCTCCGGGATCAGCGCGGTCATGCGCGCGACGATATCGTCGCAGAGGTCGTCGACTGCTGTCGGTCATGTCGTAGGCGCGGCGCATCCCGCTGAGAAAGTCGCGCATCCGCAGCCCGATCAGCGTGTGCTGGATTTCCGGGTCGGACTGTTTGCCGCGCGCCGCCATCATGGCGCTTTCGGCAATCGCCCAGACCGGCTCGGAATCGACCAGCAGGCCGTCCATGTCGAAGATCACTGCTTGCGGGCAAAAGCTCATTCTTTCCCTCGCACAAAAGCCCCCTCAAAAGCGCTGCGAAGTTCATCCGACTGCACGGTATACGCGTCGCCGAGCAGCAGTTGCAGCCCGCGATCAAAGACCGCCTGATGCGGCGTGCCGATGGTGCGGATATAGGCGGCAGGTCCCGCCGCCAGCGGCAGAATCGGCGCGAGCGAGTTGACCTGCACGAAGATGTCCGCGCCGTCCTTGACCTTCTGCCGCGTGACGACCCCGCCGAAGCCGACGAACAGATCGACCTCAGCGCGCGCCGCGAGGTCGGACTGTGCCGTCGCCGATCATCATCTTGCGCCCGTGCTTGCCCGCCGCCAGTTCGCGGACGATGGCGGGCTTGCCGCTGGAAACGGTCAGCGGACCTTCGTTGTAGTCGAGATAGGTCTGCGCGGTCTGGGTCTGCGGCTCGTAGTAGCGCCACCAATCGCCCGAAAGCTGGTTGTATTCCAGTTCGACGGCGCGGATATTCTCCGGCGGGACGCCCAGCCGCGCGCCGAAACCGCGCACCGGTTCCGCCAAGCCGCCGCTGATGATGAAGACCTGCTTGCGCAGGAAGTGCAGCGCGGCGATCACCTCGCGCGCGTCCGGCACGAGCGTTTCCCAGTAGCGTTCCTCAATCGCCTTCAACTGCCCGCGCGTCGGGCGGATGGCTTGCAGGCGCTTGCCGTAGACTTCGGCGAGGTCGAGGTCGCCGTCCATCGCCTTCTGCGTCAGGACGCCGACGCGCCATTCCTTGCCCTTGAAGCGGGCGAGTTCGTCGATCCCCTCGATAGCCGACAGCGTGCTGTCGCAGTCGAAGAAGATCAGGTCGAAACTCGTCCAGCGGGTCTGATCCATAGCCTCTTCTTTTGTCTACGGATTGCAAACAGCGTCATTGTAACGCGGGAAGGCGGCTTTGTGAACGCTTCAAAATGTACAGAAATGAACCGCCAAGATGCCCAGTGCGCCAAGTTTAAGGGCGTAACCAGCCATGTGAGCTATTTGACAGGTTCCTGATATCTATAATCAAATGTAAATTCGATTCTTAAAGCTGATTAAGAGGACTCTGCTTTTGGCGCGTAAACCCGCCGATCAGTCGGTTCACCGCGACGACATCATCCAGGCTGCCGCCGAAGTGCTTCAGCGCAACGGCTACGAAGCCGCCACCATGAAAGACATCGCCGCGGCGGTTAACCTGACCGCTGCCAGCCTCTACCATCACTTTCGCAATAAGGATGCGCTGCTGCTGGCGGTGCTCGAACTGGGGCAGGACGTCGTCTTCAAGCAGGTCGAGCCGATTGCCGACTCCGACTATGCCAGCGACGAGAAGCTGCGGGCGATGATCCGCACGCACGTCATCGGCGTGACCGAGAACATGGCGGTCGCGGCGGCGATGGTCTACGAACTGCGGGCGCTGCTGAACGTCAAGCCGCCGCCGAAAACCGCCAGCGCCGACGACAAAGCCGCCTATCAAGCCTTCGTCGAGCGCCGCACCGCCTTTTTCGCCCAGCGCGACCAGCTTCGAGGACTTGTTTCGCGAGGTCGTGCGCGAAGGCGATCGAGCAAGGCGATGTTTCGCCCGCTGGACGTGCCGATCTTCGTGCAGACGCTGCTGGGCGCGCAGAACTGGGTCGGCGTCTGGTTCAAGCCGGACGGTCGGCTGAGCGGCGCGCAGATCGCCGAGCATGATCGCCGACACGATGCTGCGGGGCGTGCTGGCGTAATGACCTCACCCCCCGACCCCCTCTCCATGAGAGAGGGGGCGAATGCGACGTGGTGATTTTGGGGAGCGTCATATTGAGATTTGATGAGTTGTGTAGGGGTGGGTTTCAAACCCGCCCTTATGGACAGAACGATCAGATTTTAGCGATTTGTAGGGCGCAGCGTGCCGCGTCCTTCGGAAACAACCAAAGGATTTCAGGAAATGAACTTACTTCAAGACAAAGTAGCCATTATCACCGGGAGCGGGCGCGGGATCGGCGCGGCGGCGGCGAAACTTTACGCGCAGCAGGGCGCGAAAGTCGTCGTCAGCGACATCGATCCGCAGCCCGCCAACGAAACCGCCGCGGCGATCAAGGCGGCGGGCGGAAGGGCAATCGCGGTCCCGGCGGACGTGACCGACGCCGCCGCCATCCAGCGGCTGATCGACGAGACGGTCAGCGCCTTCGGCGGCATCGACGTCCTGGTCAACAACGCCGGTTATACGTGGGACGGCATGATCCACAAGATGACCGACGAACAGTGGGACGCGATGCTCGCCATCCACCTGACCGCGCCCTTCAGGATCATCCGCGCGGCGATCCCGTACATGCGCGACGTCGCCAAGCAGGAGATCGCGGCGACCGGCTCGGCGAAGGCGCGCAAGATCGTCAACGTCAGCAGCACGACCGGGACGCGCGGCAATATCGGGCAGGCGAATTACGCCTCCGGCAAAGCCGGGAGTCATCGGCTTGACGCGGACGCTCGCCAAAGAGTGGGGCGCGTTCAACATTCAGGTCAACGCCGTCGCCTTCGGCTTCATGGATACGCGGCTGACACAGACCGACACGGAGGGTGATTTCACCGAGCGCGAAGGCAGCAAGATCAAGCTGGGGATGCCGGACAAGGTGCGCGACATGCTCTTCAGCCAGATTCCGATGAAGCGCCCCGGCACGGTCGACGAAGCGGCGGGCGCGCTGGTGTTCTTCGGCAGCGACTGGGCGAATTACGTCTCCGGGCAGGTGCTCGAAGTCGCGGGCGGGATGTAAACATGAGTGACGCGCCGGAAGCGCCTACGGGTGTCCGCCTGTGCACGTCAGAGCAGGGGTGGATCGCTTCGAGCAGCAGCGCGGACTAGGCATCAGTCACATTGACTTTCAAGCTACCCGCAGGACAGCGGCGGTCATGCTTGATCCTCGAAAACATGTTCCACCAACCGGGCGGTCCGGCGCGGCATTTGCATCACGAGCAAGACGAGTGGTTTTACGCGGTCGAAGGTGAGTTCATCATCGAGGTTGGCAGCGAGCGTTTCAGGCTCAAGCCGGGCGATTCGCTGCTGGCTCCGCGCGGCGTGCCGCACGTTTGGGCATATGTCGGCGGTGGGACGCGCGGCAGGATGCTGATCACGTTTATGCCCGCCGGTAAAATGGAAGCCTTCTTCCGCGAAGTGACCAAAGCGAACGCGATGCCGCCGCAAGACCCGGCGCTGTGGCGCGATCACGGGATGGAGCTGCTCGGTCCGCCGCTGGCGCTGGATTAATTACGAAAAGGTTGATTGACGATGGTCTCATTTACCCCCACTGAAGAACAGCAGCAGTTGATCGACGTGATCAAGCGCTTCGCTGCCGACGAAATGCAGCCCGCCGCCCACGCCGCCGACGAAAACGAGCACTTCCCCGACCGAATTGATCCAGACGGGCTGGGACATCGGCTTGATCCAGTCCGCAATCCCGGAAGCATACGGCGGCTTGGGCGAACTGAGCGCCGTCACGGGCGTGCTGGCGGCGGAAGCGCTGGCTTACGGCGATCTGTCGATGGCGCTGGCGATCCTCTCGCCCGCGCTGGTCGCCTACCCGCTGATCCTCTACGGCACGGCGGCGCAGCGCGAGCAGTTTTTGCCCATGTTCGCGGGCGACACGCTGCCGCTCGTCAGCGCGGCGCTGCTCGAACCGGGCATCTTCTTCGACCCGCACGACCTCAAGACGACGGCGACGCGCAACGGCGACACGATCACGCTCGACGGCGAGAAGGCTTACGTCCCGCTGGGCGCGCGCGCCGACTGGCTGCTGGTCTACGCCCGCGACAGCGAGACGGGCAAGGTCGGCGGCTATCTGGTCGATGCCGGCAGCGACGGCATCACCGCGGCAGCAGCGCGAGGCGTTGATGGGCGTGCGGGCGCTGCCGCTCTATCGCGTCAAGCTGCGACGGCGTCCGCGTGCCCTCTGACTGAAGCTGGGCGGCGATCAGGCATCGACTACGGGCGGCTGATCAGCCGGAGTCAGGTCGCGCTGGCGGCGCTGGCGGTCGGCGTCGCCGACGCGGCGGCGGAGTACGCCCGCAATTACGCCAAGCAGCGCGTCCAGTTCGGCGTGCCGATTGCCCAGAAGCAAGCGATTGCCTTCATGCTGGCGGAGATGGCAATCGAGGTCGACGCCGCGCGCTGCTGGTCTGGGAGGCGGCGTGGAAGCTCGATCAGGGCGAGGATGCGGCGAAAGAAGCCTATCTCGCCAAGCAGTACGCCGACAAAGCGGTCATGTTCGTCACCGACAGCGCCGTCCAGACGCTTGGGCGGCTACGGCTTCATCCGCGAATACCCGGCGGAGCGCTGGCTGCGCAACGCGCGCGGCTTCACGACCTTTCATGGGCTTGGCCATGATCTAGAATAGCTAAGCGAAGGGGCGCAACGTGAGTGACAAGCTAAGAGCTAGCAATTCGTGCCGGTCGCGGGCGCGCAGCCGGAGATCGGGCGGGCATTATGGACGCTTGAAGACGCGCGCCACGACACCATGCGGTTGCTGCGAGATTTCGACCCGGCGGCGCTCGATTGGCAGCCGGAGTGGGCGCTGCACTCGATTGGGACGCTGCTCTATCACATCGCGTCGGTGGAGATCGGCTGGCTGACCATCGAAGTGCTGGAGAAGCCGGAAGAACCGGAATCGCTCGGCGAGTTTCTGCCGCTGTTCCCTCACGATGACCGCGACGCGGTGGGCAAGCTGACCGTCGTCGCGGGCGAGAGCCTTGACGACGCATCTTCAACCGCTGGCGACAGTGCGGCGCGAACTGCTCGACGTGTATACAGCGCGATGACGCTCGAAGAATTTCGCCGCCTCCGCAGCTTTGCCGACTACGACGTGACGCCGGAGTGGGTGCTGCATCATCTGTGCCAGCACGAAGCCGAGCATCGCAGCGAGATGTCGGCCGTCGGACGGCGTTTACTGAACCGAAGTTCAAGTGACACGTTTAGCGAGAAGAAGATTATGGCGATCAGTTTTGAAATCCCCGAACACATCCAGCAGCAGACCGCGATGGTACAAGATGGCGGCGGAGTACGCCATGCGCCCGTCTCGCGCGAACTGGACGAGCACGAACACGCAGCGCCCGACCCAGTTCATCGAGCAGATGTGGCCCGTCATGCGCGACATGCAGAAGAAGACGCTCGAAAGGCTGGCCAATCCGCGAACCGAGCAGCGGCGAAAAGCGCGTCGCGCACGACCAATCTGCGGCTGATGCTGATGATCGAGATGCTGTCGTGGGGCGACGCCGGGATTTACCTGTGCCTGCCCGGTGGCGCGCTCGGCGGCGCGGCGATTGAGGCGGTCGGCACGCCGGAGCAGAAGATCAAGTTCCTGTCGCGCTTCGCCGAGGGCGATACGCCCGCGTGGGGCGCGATGGCGATGACCGAACCGGGCGCGGGATCGGACACCTCGGCGATCCGCACCAGCGCGGTGTTCGACGAAGCGACCAACGAGTGGGTGCTCAACGGCGAGAAGATTTTCTGCACCAACGGCAAGCTGGCGCTGGACGAGATCGAACGGGCTGGTCGTCGTCTGGGCGTCGATTGATCGCAGCGCCGGACGCGCCGGGATGCGTCCGTTCGTAGTCGAAGCGGGGACGCCGGGCGTCAAAGTCACCAAAACCGAGATCAAGCACGGCATTCGCGCCAGCGATACCGCCGCGATTGTCTTCGAGGACGCGCGCATCCCGGCGGATCACATCCTCGGCAGCGCGGAAGTTGCCAAGCCCAATGGCGAGGCGTCGGGTAGCAAGGGATTCAGGGGCGCGATGGCGACCTTCGACGCGACGCGCCCGCTGGTCGCCGCCAGCGCGCTTGGCATCGGGCGGGCGGCGCTCGAATTCCTGAAGGAGAAGCTGGCGGAAAACGGGATCGACATCCCCTACGACCAGCCTTATCACAAACTGACGGCGATCCAGCGCGACGTGCTGGAACTGGAAGGGCAGCTTCGCGCCGCTTACCTGCTGACGCTGCGGGCGATCACGCTGCTGGACGCGGGCGCGCCCAACAGCCTCGAAGCGTCGATGGCGAAGGCGAAAGCGGGCAAGGTCGTCACGCTGATCGGGCAGAAGGCGGTCGAACTGCTCGGCGCAAACGGCTACAGCCGCGAATGGTTAGTGGAAAAGTGGATGCGTGATGCCAAGATCAACGATATCTTCGAGGGAACGGGGCAGATCAACACGCTGGTCGTTGCGCGGCGGATTCTCGAATACAGCGGGCGGGAATTGAATTAGCGGTCAGCAATCAGCGGTCAGCTTTCAGCTAAAACGGGTGAGCGACTGCTGAAAGCTAATAGCTAAAAGCTAAAGAGAGGTTTTTATGGCATATCAAATTCGCAAGGCGGTCGTGATCGGGTCGGGGACGATGGGCAGCGGGATCGCGGCGCTGCTGGCGGGCGTCGGCGTGGACGTGCTGCTGCTCGACATCCCGGCGCGCGACACGCAAGTGGGCGACGCGGCGGCGAAGCGCAACGCCGTCACGCTCGACGGACTCAAGCGGATGCAGAGCGCGCGTCCGGCGCAGTTGTTCAGCGCGGGCGACCTCGACCGCATCCGCGTCGGCAACGTCGAGGATGATCTCGATCAAGTCGCCGACGCCGACTGGGTGATCGAGGTGGTGGTCGAGCGGCTGGACGTCAAGCGCGACCTGATGGCGAAGCTGGCGGATCGCGTCGGCGCGCAACACGATTGTCTCAACCAACACCTCCGGCTTGCCGATCCGCGCGGTTGCCGAGGGGCTGAGCGACGATTTCACGCGGCGCTTTCTGGGCACGCACTTCTTCAATCCGCCGCGCTATTTGCGCTTGCTCGAAGTGATCCCGCACCCAGATACCGATCCGGCGGTGGTGGATTTCATCGTCGAGTACGCGACCAAGATGCTCGGCAAGGGCGTCGTGATCGCTAAAGACGAGCCGAATTTCATCGGCAACCGCTTCATGACCATGAGCGGGATGCAGATCATCAACGACGCGCTCGACAACGGCTTCACCGTCGAGGAGATCGACTCGCTGACCGGTCCGCTGATCGGTCGCCCCAAGACGGCGACTTTCCGCCTCAACGATCTGGTCGGCATCGACATCGCCGTCGGCGTGGCGCGGAATCTGTATCCGGCGATCCCCGACGATCCGGCGCGGGTGGTGCTGGAACATGCCGGATCGACCGCGCTGTTCGACCAACTGATCAGCAATGGCTGGCTCGGTAACAAGAGCGGACAGGGCTTCTACAAGATGGTCAGGACGGCGGATGGCGGCAAAGAGTTCTATTCGCTCGACCTGAACACGTTCGAGTACCTGCCGCCGAGCAAGCCGCGTTTCGAGAGCGTCGGCAAGCACCGCAAAGTAGAACCGACCGCCGAGCGGATCAAGCGGCTGCTGAGCGAAGACGACCGCGCCGCCAAGCTGCTGTGGCGGCATCACGCCTTTTTGCTGGCGTATGCCTCGCAGCGCGTGCCGGAGATCACCGAGACGCTGGTCAACGTCGATAACGCCCAGAAGTGGGGCTTCGCCCACGAACTGGGTCCCTTCGAAATCTGGGATGCGCTGGGCGTCGCTGAGACAGTGCCCGCCTTCGAAGCAGCGGGTTATCCGGTCGCCGAGTGGGTCAAGGGGATGCTCGATCAGGGCTATACGACCTTCTACCAGTACGACGAAGCCGGACAAAAGGTCGGCTACTACAGCCCGCAAAAGAGCGTCTACGAATTGCTCGCCGCCGACAGCCGCGTGATCAAGGCGGCGGCGCTGCACGCGAGTGGCAAAGAAGTGGCGCGTAACGCCGGAGCCAGCGTGCTCGACATGGGCGACGGCGTGGCACTACTGGAACTCCACAGCCCCGCCAATGCCATCGACAACGACGTGATCGACATGGGTTATCGGGCGCTCGAACTGCTCGATACGGATTTCGACGCGCTGGTGGTCGGCGGCGACAGCGAGCGTTTCTGCGTCGGCGCGAACCTGTTCATGATGGTGATGGCAGTCCAGAGCGGGCAGCTTGACCAGCTCGACACGATGATCCGCCGCCTGCAAGATCTGACGCAGGCGCTCCGTTACGCCCCCAAACCGGTCGTCACCGCGCCCGCAGAATCTGGCGTTGGGCGGCGGCGCGGAACTGCTGATGAGCGGGTCACGCGCGGTCGCGCACGCCGAACTTTACGCGGGACTGGTCGAGGTCGGCGTCGGCTTGATCCCGGCGGGCGGCGGCTGTAAGGAACTGATCCGGCGGGTGGTCAATCCGGTGATGGAGTCGCACCCGAACGCTGACGCGCTGCCGCATTTGCAAAAGGTGTTCGAGCAGATCGCGCTGGCGAAAGTCAGCGAAAGCGCCAAGGGTGCCCGCGAATTGGGTTTCCTCGCGCCGTGCGACCGGATCGTCATGAACCGCGATCACCTGCTTGGTGAGGCGAAGCGCGAGGCGCTGCATCTGGCGACGAATTACACGCCGCAGCACGCGGGCAAGGTCTACGCTGCCGGACGCGATGCTTACGCCGCGCTGCGGATTGGCGTCGAGGGTTTCATCGAGAGCGGCTACGCCAGCGAACACGACGCTTTCATCGCGCGTAAGCTGGCTTACGTGCTGACCGGCGGGGCGATCAGCGAGCCCGGCTGGATCGACGAGCAGGTGATGCTCGACTTGGAGCGCGAAGCCTTCCTCGAACTGGTGCAGACCGAGAAGTCACTGGAACGGATCGGCTACATGCTCCAGAACAACAAGGCGCTCAGAAATTAGGACTGAGAAGCGAAGTATTCAGTACCGAGTGCGGCAAGCGTGGGGCAGCGTCCGCAGGAGCGTATTATATGACGCCCCTACCCTCTCGCTTCTCCCGTGGTGTTAAGTCAGTAAAAACTCTGCCGCTGCCGCGTCAATGCCCTGGTATGGTCATGGTTTATTGTCAGGCTAGGATGTGAGGGAGTGACGATGGTTTTGCTACCGGAATTGTCGATTGCCGATTGGGAGCCGACCCGCGCGACCCTGCATATGTGGATGCAGATCGTCGGCAAGGTGCGGCTGGAACTCGCGCCGCACGTCAATCATTGGTGGGAAGTGCCGTTTTACCTGACGGCGCGCGGGCTGACGACCTCGCCGATCCCGTATGGCGACCAGACCTTCGACGTGGAGTTTGACTTCTTCGATCACCGGCTGGTGATCCGCGTCTGCGACGGCGGGCTGCACACGATGGTGCTGCGCCCGCAGAGCGTCGCCGATTTCTACGCCGAGTTCATGGCGGCACTGCACTCGCTCGGCATCGACGTGACGATTTGGACGACGCCCGTCGAGATCAGCGATCCGATCCCGTTCGAACAGGACACCGTTCACGCCAGCTACGATGCGGCAGCGGTTGAGCGCTTCTGGCGGGTGCTGCGCTTCGCCGATGCGGTGCTCAAGCAGTTTCGGAGCGGATTCATCGGCAAGCACAGCCCGGTGCATTTCTTTTGGGGCAGCTTTGATCTTGCCTCGACGCGCTTTTCGGGACGGCGCGCACCGGAGCGGGAATGGTCGTCAGAGTTGGCAATGATCATGCGTGAAGCTTACTCGCACGAGGTCAGCAGCGCCGGTTTCTGGGGGGGCGGCGGCGATCAGGAAGCGGTATTCTACGCCTATCATACGCCGGAACCGGACGGCTTCAAGACGGTGCAGGTCGCGCCGGAGGCGGCATTCTATCATGCGCAGATGGGCGAGTTTGTACTTCCTTACGCCGCGCTGCGCGAGTCCGACGATCCGCAGCGGGATTTGCTCACCTTCTTGCAGATGACCTATGTGGCAGGCGCGACCCTCGCCAAGTGGGATCGAGCAGAACTCGAAAGGTAGGGGATGATCGAATCACGCCTAAGCCGAAAAGATTATGATGAGTTCTTGCTGGTCTGTTATTTCGGCTCAAAAGGTGATTATCTATCACGCTGTATCAACCGTGCTTATCGTGATTTCAATCGCACAATGCACGGTTTCGGCGACCTAGATGAAAAACTGGTAGCCCATGCTCAAGCAGCGGAATATATTCATGAGCGCTTATTGCAGTTATCAAAGCTAAAGCCAATTTCATGTGTCCAGTTCGATGATTGGCATCGTCAGTCTTGTGAGACGCTGATTGCTGTTTATCGAAGTAAGAATTTCCCGTCGTTCTACGTTGGGCAGGCGCAAAAATGGCTTAACATGACGCTCAAGTACATTTTCACGATGGGCGCGAAGCGTATCGCTGGATTTGATGCATGTTATGCTTTTTGTCATGTTCCTTTCGACAATATTCTGATCGCGCAACTTAGTAAATACGGATTTCCCTCAATATCAACAGCCTGGAGCCGTATGAACGATTACGATGGTTATCTATCTCGGCAGCAGTGGATTCGTGAGCGATTTCAATTGCTACCTCTCGATGTCGAGTTCTTATTGTGGATGGGAAAATCTCCAGACTGAGTCCTTGTCTCGGTACTCTCAAAATAGGTTGCTAGAAAAGGATTACAATGATGCGTGAAGCAGTGATTGTGGCGGCGGCACGGACAGCGGTCGGCAAGGCGAAGAAGGGTGTCACCCGGAGCGCGCGCGCGGACGACATGGCGGCGGCGGTGATCGAAGATTTGCTGCGCCAGACCGACGGCAAACTCGATCCCTACGAGATCGACGACGTGAGCATCGGCTGTGCCATGCCTGAAGGTTCGCAGGGGCTGAACTTCGCCCGCGTGATCGCGCTGCGGGCGGGGCTGCCGGTCGAAATCCCGGCGCAGACGATCAACCGCTTCTGCTCCAGCGGCTTGCAGACCATCGCCAGCGCCGCCGAGCGGATCATCGCCGACGGCGCGGACGTGATCATCGCGGGCGGGGCGGAGAGCATGACGCTGGTGCCGATGACCGGCTTCAAGATCAGCCCGAACCCGTACATGGCGGAGAACGAGCCCGACGCTTACATGAGCATGGGGCATACCGCCGAGCACGTTGCCGACGAGTACGGCGTCACCCGCGAGGACATGGATCGCTTCGCCTACGAGAGCCACCTGAAAGCGGCGCGCGCGACTGACGCGGGCTACTTTCGGCAGGAGATCGTGCCGTTCACGTTTGACGAAACCTACGATCAACGACGACGGCGAACCGATCACCGAGTCGATCACGCTGACCGAAGACGAGCATCTGCGCCGCGAGACGACGCTGGAAGGCTTGGCGAAGCTCAAGCCGGTCTTTCGCCAGAACGGGCGCGTGACCGCCGGGAATTCCAGCCCGCTCAGCGACGGCGCGGCGGCGTGATCGTCATGGAGGCGGGCAAGGCGGCGCAGTTGGGACTCAAGCCGCTGGCGCGTTTCGTCGGCTTCAACGTCGCGGGCGTCCGCCCGGAAGTGATGGGCATTGGCCCGATTGCGGCGATTCCCCGGCTGCTCAAGCGCACGGCATGGCACTGGACGACATCGACCTGATCGAACTCAACGAGGCGTTCGCGGCGCAAGCGCTCGCCGTGATCCGCCACTTGGAACTCGATCCGGAGCGCGTCAACGTCAACGGCGGCGCGATTGCGCTCGGTCATCCGCTCGGCTGCACCGGCGCCAAACTGACCGTCCAGTTGATCAACGAGATGAAGCGACGCGGCAGCAAGTACGGCATGGTGACGATGTGCATCGGCGGCGGCATGGGCGCAGCCGGGAATCTTTGAGAAATCTGAACTTTTTGATCGGAGACAAATAAAGTCGTTCCCATGAAAATAAAGTCGTTCCTAGAACAATAAAGTTGTTCCTGAAAACGACGGGAGTGATGGTACGACTATTGTCCAAGATGCGAGAAGCAATCATCAGCCTCGCATCTTTTTTCGATGCTCATTATCCCAGACTTTTGTCTTTTTTTATGGGGTACCGATCAGTTCGATCTGCGCCCATTCTTGGTCATTCAGGTCACTGGGATAGCTTTTTCGTGTCATTCCCTCAGTCTAATTGACTGACTTCCACTTTTCAAATGACCTCTGAGACAGATTAAACACGAAACAAAACCTTACCGAGCGCAAACCGCTCACCACCGGCTCGACCAACTGACCGGCAGCCGTCCGAACCACTACGCAACGTTGACGCCCCGAAGCCAACCCGAACCCGCCGCTTGTCACAACGTCACCGCTCTCAAGCCTGAACCAAACCGACGACATTCCTGAAGCCAGCGCCTTCACCGCCAGCACGATCCGCTCGAACAGCGGACAATCCGCACTCTTCTAACCTCAGAACAAAGGACACACCATGCGCAAATTGCATGTATTCAAAACCTCTGGGACACGTCATATAAGTAAGAGAAAACGGCAACTTCTCACTTAATTTGCCTTCAAACCGCCTCGTTAAATACTCGAGTTCAGTGTCCCAAGACGACGCACAGCCGGGAATGTGCTCATGTAAACTCGGTTTTGCAGAGCGATTCGCTCTAGCTGTCATTGCCTAAGCGCCAAGATAAGCCGCTTTTACCTCCTCATTGTTCATAAGCTCGCGGCTCGTCCCCTGCAAATCGACTCTGCCATGAGCGAGCACGTAGGCATAGTCACTCACTGCCAGCGCCATTTGCACGTTCTGTTCCACCAGCAGCAGCGTCAGACCTTCTTGTTTAAGCTTGCGCAGGGTCTGGAACAGATCGAGCACGAGCACGGGCGCCAGACCAAGCGACAGTTCATCGATCATCAGGATGATTGGCTCCGCCATGATGCCGCGTGCGACGGCAAGCATCTGCTGCTCGCCGCCACTAAGCGTCTGCGCTTTCTGGGTCCGGCGCTCGGCAAGGCGTGGGAATATTGTGTAGACACGATCCAGATTGTGTGGTAATGCGGCTTGGCGCGCTGGGGCGCTGCTCCCATCTGCAAGTTTTCCTCGATACTCATGTCGCCGAAAAGCTGACGCCCTTCCGGCACGAGGACGAGTCCCCGCGCTGCCTTGGCATGGGCGGGCAGATCACTCACGTCGCTGCCGTTGAACAGTACCGTTCCACTTTGCAGGCGTACCAACCCCATCACCGTCCGCAGCAGCGTGGTTTTGCCAACACCGTTACCGCCGACCAACGCAGTAATCTTGCCCTGTTCCAATGCCAGCGACGCGCCCCAGAGGATTTGCACATCGCCGTAGCCGGAGGCGAGATCGTGAAGTTCAAGTATCGGCATGGTCGTCTTCTCCCCTTACTCGTCGGATGATGTGGAGCAAACTCGCCGCGAGGGCGGGATCACCTAAATAGGCTTCAATCACACGCGGATCGTTGGCGACTTCCGCCGGTGCGCCGAAGGCAATCGTCTTGCCGAAATCCAGCACAATCAGTAGATCGGACACACTCATAATCGCCTGCATGACGTGTTCGATCATGATGATGGTCGTGCCCTGCTCACGGATTTGGCGGACAATATCGATCATGTGAGTGATTTCCGACGGATTTAGTCCCGCCAGCACCTCGTCAAGCAGAAGTAGATAGGGATGCGCAGCCAGCGCGCGCGCCATTTCCAGCCGCTTCTTCTGACCAACATTGAGGCTGCCCGCAAGCTGGTCGGCACGTTCACTGATGCCGACGAACTCCATCACTTCGTCGGCGGTGCGCCACGCGCCGGTGAGTGGCTGATCCTCACGCCCAAAGCACGCGCCCGCCATGACGTTCTCACGGACACTCAGTTCATTGAGCGGGCGCACGATTTGGTGGGCGCGGGCTAAACCATCCCGTGCAATCCAGTAGGGTTTCAGACCGCTGATGTCTTTGCCGCGAAAGATGACCTGCCCCTCGTCCGGCGCATAGATGCCGTTGATCACGTTGAATAGAGTCGTCTTGCCGGCGCCGTTGGGTCCGATCAAGCCGAGGATACGCCCTTCGTCGAGTTCAAAGGTCACGTTGCTGAGCGCTTGTAATCCGCCGAAATGCTTGCTGACGCCGCTCACTTGCAGGATCATGGCAAATACCTCCGCGCCAACTCGAAGCGATGGCGCAGCCAACCGACCGCACCCGCCGGAATGAATAGGATGATGATCAGCAGCAGAATTCCGGCGACCGTAAGCTGGATGTTCTTGAATATGTCGCTGGTGAGCAGCAATCCGCGCAAGCGTTGGTAGCCGACCGCGCCGAGAACAGGACCAAAGACTGTGCCGATGCCACCCAGCATGACCATTACCAGTAGTTCAATCGATAACTGCAAGCGGAACGCCTGCCCCGGTTCAACCGTGCCGTTCTTGAAGAAGAACAGCACGCCGACGACTCCGGGCAAGATCGCCGAGAGGACGTATGCCCACGTCTTGCTGCGCGGGGTGATCACGCCCATGACTTCGGCGGCGTCCTCATCCTCACGGATAGCTTGCAACCCCAGACCGAACTTGCTGTTCTTGACCATATAGCTGATGACGACAACCGCCAGCGCCAGCGCGAGGACGAGGTAGTAAACCATCCAGAGTGCTTGTGCTGCACCGCCGTATTCGCGGTAAGTCTGGAAATTCATCGACAAGCCGACCGGACCGCCAAATGGCTCGAAGTTGTTGACGAAAGCGCGCATCGCCTCGTTGATGCCGATGGTTGCGAGGGCGAAATAGCTCCCGCGCAGCCGCAAGATCGCCTGCCCAAGAACAGCGCCAGCAAACCCGCCGCCACGCCGCCCGCGATCATCGCCGTCCAAAGCGACCAGCCCTGCGCGATGATCAGGTACATACCGACATAGCCACCTAGTCCGAAAAAGACGATGTGCCCAAAACTGACGTAGCCGGTGTAACCGAGTAGGATGTTCAGACTGCTCGCCAGTACGACCGAGAGCAGAACGGTGAAAATCTCCTCGCGGGATGAGGCGCTCTGCGTGATCATGGGGATCACACCGGGTACCAGCACGAGGATTAGCGATAGCCATAAACCGGGACTTCAGAAAATTGCGTCGGATCATCGTTTCGTCCCCAGTAATCCGGTCGGACGGATCAGCAAGATGACCACGAACAGGACGAACTCCAAGACCGTGACCCAACTCGTCGGCAGGAAGTAGGGGATGATGCCCTCAAACGCGCCGAGGATCAGCCCGCCAATTAACGCACCAAGTGGATTGCCGACGCCACCCAGCACAACGATCACGAAGCTCTTGAGTTCATAGGTACCGCCGGAGAGAATGGTAAAGGGGAAAAACGTGGCGATCAGCCCGCCCGCTGACGCCGCCAGCATCGTGCCTATGCCGAAGCTGAGCGCGAGCGCGCGTGACGAGGGAATGCCCATCAGTTCGGCGGCGGAGCGGTTATTGGCGACTGCCCGCACGTACTTGCCGGGTGTCGTGCGGTAGAGGAAAAAATACAAACCGCCGGTGATCTGCTACTGACAAGGCGGCGGCAACTGCGCGTGTGCCGAGAATGTTGATCCCGCCAAAGGAGATAGTGCCGAGCGAGAAATCAACGTTGCGGGGCGAGGTGCTGAAGGCGGTCGTCGCTAAGCCGATGATGATCATGTTGACGGCGAAAGTTGCCAGCAGCGTCGATAAGTGTGGTGCATTGATGACGCGCTGGATCGCTATGGTGTAGATGAGCATCCCGCTGACCAAGCCGACGGCTGCCACCAGCAGCAGCCCGATGTACGGGTTCAGCCCCAGCCCGCTGAACAAGAAATAGATGCCAAACATCCCTAATGCGATGATCGTGCCGTGCGCCAGATTAATGACGTTCATCACGCCCCAAATCAGCGTCAAGCCCATCGCGGCGATGCCGTAAACAAAGCCAATCAGTAAGCCGTCAATGATGAAGGCAGATAAGATTCATAAGGCGCCCTTATCGGGTCTATGCAAACAAGTCTATTTGATGGGCAGGGCGCAACTATCTTTCTCACGTCCACCCAGCCGATGAGCTAAGCCCTCGGCTAAAAACTCCTAGTGCCCCCTCTCCCTACCGATAGAGAGAAGGGGCACAAATCAGCATACGCTGGGCTGCGGGCGGTTTATTGCCCGCTAATGGGGTAGAGCGCGTCGGCAGTCACAGCCTCCGGAGGCCAGACGATCTGTTTCTCCAGACTGTCGGCGGTTCCCTGCCACTGGATATACATCATCGAATGCCCGATTTGCAGACCGTGATTGTCCGGCGTCGTATCGAACTGAATTCGTCCGAAGAAGGTCAGCAGGTTGAGGTTGTCCAGCGCAGCTTTCACGGCATCCGTGTCGGTCGAGTCGGCGTCGATAATCGCCTTATTGAGCAGCAAGCCGGAAATATAGCCGCCAGCAGCGTGATAGGACGGCTCCTCACCATAGGCTGCGGTGTATGCGTCGGTGAATTCTTGGCTGGACGGTCCGTAGTATTCGACACCCTCGTCCATCGGCGAGTCGGCGCTGATCTGCGTCAGTGGCTCCCACTGACTGGGACCGACGATGCCGATCGCAGCGGCGCCGAGTTCGGCGAAGGTTGGCTCCGGTGGGGCGACGAGCAGGGCTACGAAGCTGGGCGTTACGTTCTTTTTCTTGAAGCTGGCGGGCGAAAGTCGTTCCGTCTTGGAAGTGACCGCCGCCGAGTACCGCATCTGGCGCGGCGTCCTGAATCTTGTTGACGAAGGGGGAGAAGTCAGTCGTGCCGGTGTCGTAGCCGTCGAACAGAACCACGTTGTAGCCCTGTGCCAGCGCGTAGTCGTTGAGGGCGTTAGAAACGTCGGTTGAGAATTTGTCGTTTTCGTGAACGATGGCGATATTCTTCGCTGAGTCGTCGAGCGAGTTGAGCAGATCGAGCGCACCGGTCAAGTAGCGGCTTGCGGGCGTGAAGGTCTGGAAAACTAGGCTGTAGCCCTTCTGATAGGTGCTGTCGGATGCCGCGCCGGTCGTGATCATGATCTTGTTATACTGCTCCGCGATCACAGCAGAGGCGTCGGTTAATCCGCTCGAATAAGGACTGATCAAGAAGTCCGCGTTGTCGTCGGTAGCAAGGCGAGTGTAAAGCTCCTGCACGCGGTCAGTCGCGAACTCGTCGTCGTAGGATACGGTGTCAAAGGTGATGACTGTGCCATCGCCAAGCGTGATACCGCCCGCATCGTTGACTTGATTAATCCATAGGTTCAAGCCGTTCACTTGACGGGTTGATTCGACATTATACTTTCCTGTTTGCGAAGCGGTGAAACCGATGACGACCGTGCGCGCATCGGCGGCAGCGATGAGGGACACTCCGGTAAGCAGGACAGCCAATAAGACAAAAACGGCCAGAAAAATCTGTTTCTCATTATTCCTCCTAAATAGATTTATATTTTTTACGAGTATTTGAAGTATAGATGCCAAAAGTAAAATTAGACAAATAGGTGGACGAAATCAAGCAGCGCAAATCGAAAAATCACGAGGATTTCGCGGCTAAATAGCGTTTGTAAAAGATAATTTCGTATATTATTTTGATTCCCAAAAGGCGCGTTCGGTTCGTTCAAATCACTGCTTATAATTCAAGTATTGGAAGTTATCTTCCTCGAGTAACTAAGGCAGGTTCAACTGTTTTGCGCGTGACTTCCAGTTGATTTCTCAGTAGGCACAATAGACCAGGGTGTTGAAAAAGTCCCCCATGAACGATTTGAGGCGTCATTCAGCAGTCGAATCACCTCAAATGCGCAGAAAACGAGGGACTTCAAAAGCATTGCCACCGATGTTTTGGTGTTCCTTCCAACTTTTCAACACGCAGTTCTGATGGTACCCAGACAGCGTTGATATAAACCATCCTTTCGGATTAGTCAAATGACTCCGAATGAGGATGGATGAGGCGCGCCGACGATCTATCATGATAGCGGCTCGATCTACACGCGGCGCCCGTCCGCGCAGTTTGGAGGTACATGATTGATTGAATTCCTATCATTCCCTACCGTACAGCCTCCCCTGAGGCTCTCGTCTTGCCGGGAATAGGACTTGCAAAAGGGATTATGAACTTGAGGAACCACTATGAACGACGATAATAAACTTTCGAAAGCGATTAAAGAGTTCCATCCTCAGCCGACGCAGCTTCCTGAAATGGAGCTCGGCACTGGGTGGAGCGGCAGTCGTCAGTGGCGGCTTGGGCATGGGTCTAGACATGGTCGAAGCTGCCGGGGCTACTGGAGATACCAGCGCCAGCGCGGGCACGTGGATTCCATCCGCTTGTTGGGGGAACTGCGGCGGACGGTGCCTGAATAAGGCGTTCGTCGTCGATGAAATCGTGACCCGCCAAAAGACCGACGACACCCATGCTGACAGCCCGGACTTCCCACAGCAGCGCGGTTGTGCGCGCGGACGCTCACAGCGTATGCGTATCTTTGGGGCTGACCGCCTCAAGTATCCGATGAAGCGGGCACACTGGGAACCGGGTGGTGGCAATAAGTCGCTGCGCGGCAAGGACGAGTGGGTGCGCATCTCGTGGGACGAGGCGCTTGACATTGTCACTTCGGAGATTAAACGCATCACCGAACAATATGGTCCCGAGGGAATCCTGTTTGGAACGAATGCACTCGCCGCCTACGGCGGTTATAACGATGTTTGGGGCGCACAGTCGTCGGGCACTTGGCAGCAAACAGGTCCTCACGTCATCGGTAACTGGATGGCGACGGCTAACGATCGTTTCGACCATCGTAAATCGAAGCTCATCGTCATGTGGAGCACAGATCCGATCTGCTCCAACGGTGGCAACATCGCCTACAACTATCTGCAAGCGAAAAAGGCGGGGGCGAAGTTCATCTTCATCGACCCGTATTACACTCATTCGGCACAAGTGCTTGCCGACGAGTGGATCCCAATCCGCCCCGGTACTGACACTGCGATGCTGCTGGCAATGGGCTATGTGCTGATTACTGAAGACAACCCATCGACCAACCCGTTGATCGACTGGGACTTCATGAATCGCTGCACGATTGGCTTCGATGTGGATCAACTGCCCGAAGGCTCCGACCCAGAAGAAACCTATCGCGCCTACGTGCTCGGCTTGGATGCGGACGGCAAACCTGCGCCCGAAGGGCACAAGAACTATCCCCCCAAGACACCTGACTGGGCTTCCGAAATCTGCGGCGTGCCGCCGGAGAAGATTCGTTCGTTCGCGCTTGAAGTCGCGCAGACGAAGCCGGTTGCCTTCCTTGAAAGCGATGCTTCGGCGCGCGTCAACAATGCGCAGTCGCTGGGGCAAGCCTTCTGCGCTATCGCGTCGTTGATCGGATCGATTGGCGTCGTTGGCGGCGGCATGGGTCAAACTCGCCACTCAACGGCTGGTAACCCCGGTCCGAATATTATCAGTTTTGGTAAGACAGGTGCTGTTCTGAAGAAGCCTGCCAATCCGTTGACTGAGCCAATTAACAACAACGAAATCTGGGATTCGGTGCTGACGGGCAAGTACACCGTTGGCGTTGGACCGAAGAAAGATGTCAACATCCAGATGATCTATCAATACAAAGGGTCGTTGTTGCAGACGAAAGTCGGGCAGGCGAAAGGCATCCAAGCGATGCGTCAGGTCGAGTTCGCGCTGTGCCAAGACTTCTTCCTCACGACGGGCGCGCGTTATTCGGACGTGGTGCTGCCGGTGACGACACTGTGGGAGCGCGACGGTTACACCGCTACCCCGAATCGCGAGGCGGCTTTCTGGGCGAGCAAAGTCATCGAGCCGCTGTTTGAGGCGAAAGATGATGAATGGATCGACTGGCAGATCGGTCTGCGGCTGGGTGTCTACGATGAAGCTACGCCCGAACTTCCGCTCGGACAGCGTATCTTCAATCAGATCGCTGGCGCGACCGTCCTCATGGACGACGGCGTTACGACCGAAAATCTTGTGACCATCACGCAGGCGGATCTCGATGCGCTGGGCGTGACTGGCACGCCGCAGACCGGGCGCATCCCGGTCATGGAGTTCAAGACCAACGGCTCCTATCAAGTTCCGCGCCACGAAGGCGACAATTTCGGTTACATCGGACTCAAATCCTTCCGCGAAGATCCGGAAGCCAACCCGCTGACGACCGAGAGCGGCAAAGTCGAACTGCACAGTCGCACGTTGGCTGCCGACGTCACCGCGATGGGCTTTACCGAGATTCGCCCAGTTCCGGCGTACATGCCTGCAGAGCGCGGCTACGAAGCCACGTTCAGCGATTGGGCAAACAAGGTCAAGGGTGAGTTCCCGCTGCAAATGTATAACAAGCATTACTGGCGGCGCAGTCACTCCGAATTCGACAACATCGCGCAGCTACGCGAAGCCTTCCCACAGGAATTCGCCATGAACCCGATTGACGCCGAAGCGCGTGGCATTCAGTCGGGCGACTTCGTCAAGATCACCAGCTCAGAAGGCAGCACCATTCGCCCCGTGTTGGTGACCGATCGCCTCATGCCCGGTGTCACTTTCCTGCCGCATGGCGCATGGACGGAGTACGACGAGAGTCTGGGTCTGGATAAAGCGGGTTCCGACAACTATTTGGAAGCAGGCGTCGCTACCGTTGAAGGTCAGGGCGGGTTCAACTCGCAAATTGTCCAAGTCGAAAAATGGACCGGATCAGAACTCGTACCGGATGCGCGCTGGCCTCAGCGTGTCATCGCCTTGTAAGGAAGGACAAAATGACAAAACAACTGGGCTTCTACTTTGATGCGAGCGCCTGTACAGGTTGCAAAGCCTGTCAGATCGCCTGCAAGGACAAAAACGATTTACCTGTGGGCGTGATTTGGCGCCGGGTCTACAACTATGCTGGTGGCGGCTGGGTAGCCGATGCTCGGCACAAAGATTTGATGGTTCCGAACAATGTCTTCGCCTACTCGATCTCCGCAGCCTGTATGCACTGCCAAGATCCGGTGTGCGTGAGTATCTGCCCGACGACCGCCATGAGCAAAGACGAAAATGGCGTGGTCACAGTGGATGCTGACAAGTGCATCGGCTGTCGCTACTGCGAATGGGCGTGCCCCTATAGCGCGCCGCAGTTTAACGAAGCTGCCGGGATCATGACCAAGTGCAACATGTGCCAAGATCTGGTGGCTGAGGGTGGAAATCCGGCTTGCGTGGACGCCTGCCCGATGCGCGCCCTCGAATTCGGCGAACTGTCGGAACTGCAAGCGAAGTACGGCACGTTGGACGCTATCGCACCGCTGCCGTCCGGTGACAATACCCATCCCTCGATTGTTATCACCCCGCATCGGAATGCTGAGCGGGTTGGTGAGGGTACTGGCCGCATTCTCAATCTGGCGGAAGAGATCTAAATATGAACACGAATGAATGGGCACTTATTATCTTCACAGTGGTCATGCAGATGGCCGTCGGTTCCTTTATCATCTTGGGCGGTGTGCATTTCTTCGCCGCCCGTCGCAATGGGATTGAAGAAGCGGACAAGATGAGCAACCGTGCGCTGCTGGCGATTGGTCCAGTGGTGGTTTTCGGCTTACTCATCACTTTTGTCCATCTCGGCAATCCGATCAATGCGCCGCGTGCGATTGCGAACATCGGCTCGTCGTGGCTAAGCCGTGAAATCCTGTTCTCGGTGCTGTTCGGCGGCGGTGGCGCGGTCTTCGCGTTCTTACAGTGGCGCAAGCTTTCGACGCCGCAACTGCGTAATGCGCTGGGACTAATTGTCGCTGCGCTCGGCATCTGCCTGATTTTCTCGATGTCGATGGTTTATCGTCTCTTCAGCGTCCCGGCATGGGATACGTTGGCGACGCCAGCGACCTTCTTCACGACCACCTTTTTGCTCGGCAGTCTGGCGATGGGCGCTGCCTTTGTCGCTAATTTCTGGTACGTCCGGCGCAAGAACATGGATCCCAAGAATGTGCAATACACTATGTTGGCGACGTCACTGCGCTGGATTGCGCTCTGCTCGATTGCCATGCTGGGCTTGCAGTTCATCGTGATGCCGCTCTACCTGTCCGCTCTGGGCATGGACGGTAGTGCCGCCGCCGCCGCGAGCATCGGTCTCATCGGGCAGCAGCAAGGGCTGGTTTTCGCCCTGCAACTGGTGCTGCTGTTCGTGGGAGCAGGGCTGCTGGCGGTGTTTCTGTATGCGATGGCATCCAGCGAGAGCAAGCTGCGGGTCGTCAGTAACGTGGCGTATCTGGCTTTCACGTTGGTGCTGATCTCGCAGATTCTCAGCCGCTACCTGTTCTACGCCAGTATGGTACAAATCGGTATCTAAAAAGAGGATAAATGACACGCCCCGCGTGTCCACCTCTGCGATAGACTTAATCTAAAGGTTACGGGAGGGTCCATGACCTTCCCGTAACTATCGTTTTATTGGAGTGATCTGTACTCCCAAAACCGGTTCCGCTCACTGTAAGATTTGATCTTACTCCCGGAATCAAACGGGTCATCAGGTAATTCTTTTCGCGCTCAAATAGGGTCCGAAAATAGTCTTTACAGGCACTATTTGAGCGCGAAAAAATGGCGAATTTGATGGGATATTTGGCGCTGAAGCAAACGGATTCAACCCCGTCGCCCCCCTGAGTACATGTGGTGTTCAAGAGGAAGAACCCGGTCGATTAAATCATTTTTTGTTTGATCAGATTCTGTACGCGCGGGTTCGATCTTCACATATCACGACGCAAAAGTCTTCATACACTACGTCACGTTTGCTTGCTATGAAACCATCTTGATGCATTAGCTTTTATACAAATGGTCACACTCTGCTTGGCTCGATTTTTGGCGTCCAGATCAGATGCCCCAGACAGTTTAGAAAAGAAACCGCTTCTCAGCTCAAATCCGTTTGTACATGATCAGGCTGTAGTGTACCATGGGGCACTATCGCTTCGCAGACATGATATCAGAGGTTACGATGGTAAATGACGCGACTCCCGATATCCCGGTTCTGTTGATTGGCGCTGGTCCGACCGGGCTTATTCTGGCGGCGGAACTGATCCGGCACGGCATCGCCTGCCGAATCGTCGACAAGGCCGATGGTCCGACGCCCCTGTCGAAGGCGACCACCGTGCAGGCGCGGTCGTTGGAGATGCTCGAGGACATGGGCATTGTCGATGAGGCACTTGGTGCCGGAACGCAGAGCCACGGCGTCAACATTTATCAAGGCACCGACCGCCTCTTGCACGTCTCCTACGACGAGTTGGAATCTCCTTACCCCTTTCTGCTCAACATTCCTCAGAGTACGACGGAACGGGTGTTAGGCGGCTTGGTCACGCGCTTAGGATTGGAGATCGAGTGGGGTACCGAGCTAGTCGGTTTCACGCAGAATGCCGAGGGCGTGACTGCCACGCTTCGCCACGCCGATGGGCGGGAGGAAACGGTGCAGTCCGCTTGGCTGGTCGGCTGTGACGGTGCGCATAGCGTCGTACGGCATACTCTGAATATCGCTTTCGCCGGACATAGCTACTCTCAGTGGTTTGGGTTGGCTGATGCCACGCTTCACTGGGGTTTGCGGCATGACGAGTTGCACGGCTTCGTCCATCCGAATGGTCTGTTCTTCGCGATTCCCATGCCCGGCGAGGACAAGTACCGGGTCGTGATGGAAGCGGAGGAACCGCCCGTCGAAACCGACCTAACCTTAGCGGATTTCCAAGCAGCCCTCGACGAACGCGGACCGGGTAACGCTACCCTCAGCGACCCCGGGTGGATCTCGCCATTCAAAGTCAATGCTCGGCGAGCGGAGAGGTATCGTGTGGGTCGGGCATTCATTGCTGGAGATGCCGCACATATCCACAGTCCGACCGGTGGTCTGGGACTAAATACCGGGATGCAGGATGCGTACAATCTGGCTTGGAAACTGGCACTCGTCGTTCGTGGTCTGTCTGATCCGTCCTTGCTCGATAGCTATGAAGCTGAGCGCACGCCGGTCGCGGATGCCGTGCTTCGTCTTGCCGGTCAGTTGACGACCATGTTGACCTTAACCAATCCAGTGAGCCGACAGCTACGCGACCACCTGATGCCCGTGTTCAGTGGATTGGGGGCAGTGCAACACCAGATTGCGATCCAGGATGCACAACTGAGCATTACCTATCATGCTAGCCCAATTGTGAGCGAGTATCATCATGAGCGGTTTGGGCATGTGCGGTTCGCAGGAGGACCGCGAGCGGGAGATCGGGCACCCGACACCGGACCGCTGCAACCTGCCGATAGTCCCGCTGTCCGACTCTACGATTTGCTGCACGGTGTCCACCACACGCTCGTGTTGTTTGGCGGACCCGCGCCGGAAGCGGCAAGTTGGCAAAATCTGGCTGCCATAGCGCGGGCAGTGGATGGACAGCAGGGAGAATTGATCCGGGTGTATATCATCGTGGATGGAGCAAGCGTCCCGGACGAACTGGCTGGGAATCGCGGTGTGCTGTTGGATACGGAAGGGGCGGCGCACCATCGCTACCAATCCGATCTGCCTACGCTGTATCTGATTCGCCCGGATGGCTATATCGGGTTCCGCAGCCGACCAGCCGACCAGAGCGCCTTGACCACTTACCTAGCCCGGATATTCAAGTAGGGGACGGTTCAAACGGGCTTGACGGTGTGGCGGCTTAGACGCCGCACGCCGCGGTAGAACATAAGCGGTGCTCCTGCAGGACTTGGTGGATAGTCCCGCCAGTCTCTTCTGTGCTGATTTGGCGCCAATTGAATCTTGCACGATCCTGCCGTTGCGGACAAAAGTGGAGACCAACGGTAACCATCCCTCTAAACTGTGACAAGGAAAGTGGAGTCTTTTATAGGCTATCACGAATGAGGAGTAATCAGAGCCACACGAGTTAGGTGCTTAAATTGGGTCTTATAGGCAATCATTTGCGCTGAAATAGTAGAACCAATCTTGACCTGTTATACGTGAACAGTTATTTACAATCGCTATTTGAGCGCGGATTTTGCCCATTTTTAGGGTGATTCGCGAATGAGTTCGCCCGTGGCGATCCGCGCTTAAGCATCTGCACAACCTGGCGTTCGGTGAAGCGCGATTTCCTCATCTAAACTCCTCGTCATCCCATTTTATTGCAAACCTCTACTTTTCTTTGCCACGGATTCTGGGGACGGTCACTTTAGTATCTAAAATCGACAAGCAGTCAATTCATTCCTAGTGGCGGTGTTCTGACCCCAACCGTCCCAGTAGCACCACCACCAAGCCTAAAGGAGAACTGGAATTATTGACATCGACCGCAGAATTGATTACGATTAAATCGGTTTAGTAAACCGGTTAACTAGAAGCGTTTAGTACGCCAATACCTTTTATCTCGGAGGAAAATATGTCCCGCCTTTCTCGTCTCGTCATACTCTTGATCTGTACCGCTATGCTCGCTTCCGCCGCGCTGGTTTCGGCGCAAGACCCCGTCCAGCTGACGTTCTGGAACTACTGGGACGGCAACAACGGCGAAGCCATTCAGGGTTTGGTCGATCAGTTCAACGCCGATCACCCCGACATTCAGGTTGATAATGTCTTCTTTGGCTGGGGCGAACTGCTGCCCCGTTTGCAAACTGCTGCCGCTGGCGGAGACTCGCCCGACATCGCTGCCGTTGACATGGCGTGGATGCCGCTGCTCGCCAATTCGGGCAAGGTGATGGCGCTCGACAGCGCGATTGCCGATGCAGGTGTCAATCTCGATGACTTCTATCCGGCGCTGCTCTCGGTCAACCGCTACAACGATCAACTGTTCGGGCTGCCGGTCAGCACCAACAACCTCGAACTGCTGATCAACGACGACCTGTTCACCGCCGCCGGACTCGATCCCGCTGCTCCGCCGACGACGTGGGACGAACTCGCCGCTGCTGCCCAGACTTGCGCCGATCCTAATAATGGTGTGGTCGGCATGGAGCTTTACACCCAACCGGGCGAGGGCTTGACGTGGCAGTTCCAAGTCTATCTGTGGCAGGCAGGTGGCGCGTTCCTCAACGCCGATAACACCGCTGCCGCCTTCAACAGCGACGCCGGATTGCAGGCGCTCAATTACTGGAAGTCGTTGATCGACAGCGGCGCGAGCAGCCTCGCCCCGTGGGGCTTATTCGATCAGGGCAAAGCCTGTATGCGCATGGACGGCTCGTGGGTCGTCAGCGGCTACACTGAAACCGCTGCCTTCAACTTCAGCACCGCGCAGATGCCGATCCCCGAAGGTGGCGTCCACGCGACCAACATGGGCGGCGAGCACCTCGTGATCTTCCCCGGCGACGACGCGCAGCAGCAAGCAGCCTTCACCTTCGTCCAGTACCTGACCAGCACCGACGTCCAGATCAACTGGGATGAGCAGACCGCCTTCATGCCCGTCCGCGACTCGGTGGCAACCGATGCCGGTTATCAGACGTGGCTGCAAGAGACCCAACCGCGCTTGATCCCGTTTGCCGAAAGCCAACAGTACGCCATCAACCGTCCGTCGGTCGCCGTCTATGCTGAACTCTCCGACGTCTTCAGCGCCAATGTCGAGCGAGCGCTCTATGGGCAAATCACGCCTGAAGAAGCACTCTCCAGCGGCGAAGTTGCCGTCAACGCACTCCTGAAATAAGATTTCCGCATTGTGAAGGATGCCGCGCACTCTAGCGCGGCATCCCAATTACCCTTAGGGCAAACCATTTATGTCAGTTCTTTCACAGCGACCGGCTCGTTTCCGAGCGCGCTCCTTCAAGCTGAACGGTGAGGTTGTGACCGCGATGCTGGCGTTGCTCCCGGCGCTGCTGGTGCTTGGCATCTTTACCATCTACCCGATCATCTATTCGGGTTATCTGAGCCTGAACGACTGGAACGGCTTTGATCCGCAGCCGACGTGGGTGGGCGCGCAGAATTACGTTGATCTGTTCTCATCGCCGAATTTCTGGCACTCGCTCGGCGTGACCCTCGCCTACGTGACCGGCGTCACGGTACTGAGCGTCGCCGGTGGGTTGGTGATCGCGTTGCTGCTCAATTCGGGCATTCGCGGCGTGACCTTCTACCGCGTGCTCTACTTCATCCCGGTCGTGACTGCTACTGTTGCCGCGGCGACGGTCTGGAAATACCTGCTTGACCCGGGGACGGGCTTCGTCAACGTGACGCTGCGGAGCCTCGGCATTCAGGGTCCCTCATGGCTGACCGATCCGAACTGGGCGCTGCTGGCGGTGATACTGGTCGGCGTCTGGAAGCGCGTCGGCTTCAATATGGTCGTCTATCTCGCCGGATTGCAGACGATCCCCGGCGTCTACTACGAAGCCGCCGAAGTCGACGGCGCGAACGGATGGCAGCGGTTTTGGGGTATCACGCTGCCGCTGCTCGCCCCAACGACGCTGTTGATCGCCATCATGTCACTGATCGACGCCTTCCTCGTCTTCGACACGGTTTACATCATGTCGAACGGCAGCGGCGGTCCGGTCGGCTCAACTGAAGTGCTCGGCTTCGTGTTGTGGCGCGACGCCTTCCGCTACTTTAACTTGGGCGATGCCTCGGCAGTAGGCTGGGTGCTGTTCCTGATCATCCTGATCATCACGTTGATCCAGTGGCGGTTGTTCGGCGAACCGGCGAAAGGGGGCGTATGACCAGCAACATCCGGTCGCGTGAGCGCACCAATACCCAGCAACATCCGGTCGCGTGGCGTCGCCTGATTCCGAAGCGCTGGTACATCCACCTGATTTTGATCATCGGCGCTGTGATCACGATCACGCCGCTGCTCTGGATGATCACGCTCTCGCTCAAGCCCGCTCGGCTGACCTACAGCCCGCCTTACTTGATCCCGACCACCTTTCAGTGGAGCAATTACAGCGATGCGTGGGCGGCAGCGCCGTTCGGGCGCTATTATCTCAACACGGCGATTATGGCGGCGGGGATCACTTTCGGTCAGTTGATCTTCTCGTCGCTGGCGGCTTACGCCTTCGCGCGGCTGAAGTTTCCGGGGCGCAACGTCTTGTTCCTGATCGTGCTCGCTACGATGATGCTGCCCTTTCAAGTGCTGCTGATCCCCTCGTACCTGATCGTCAAGAGCTTGGGCTGGCAGAATACCTTCACCGCGCTGATCGTTCCGCGCATGGTCAGCGCCTTCGGCATTTTCTTGCTGCGCCAGTTTTACCTCAGCATCCCCCGTGACCTTGACGAAGCCGCTATGATCGACGGTGCGTCGCGCTTCGGCGTCTGGTGGCGTATCATTCTGCCGCTGTCGCGTCCGGCGCTGGCGACGCTGGCGATTTTTGCCTTTCTGTTCGCGTGGAACGATTTCCTGTGGCCCCTCGTGGTCACGGATGATCCGAATATGCGAACCATTCAACTAGGATTAGCAATGTTTCAAGGACGCTACAGCACCAACTGGACGCTGTTGATGGCGGGCACGGTCATGGCGACGCTGCCGACGATCTTCGCCTTCCTGCTCGGTCAGCGCCAGTTCATCCAAAGTATCGCGCTATCGGGGGTGAAAGAGTGACCGCCCCCGCATGGCTCGATGACGCCGTCTTCTACCAGATTTTCCCGGAGCGCTTCTACAACGGCGACCCGAACAACGATCCGCCGGATGTTGCCGACTGGAACACCGACGCGCCGACGCGCGAGAACTTTTTCGGCGGCGACCTCGACGGCATCCGGCTGAAAATCCCGCACCTGACCGAACTCGGCGTCAACGCGATCTACACGACGCCGATCTTCGAGGCGCTCAGCAATCACAAGTACGATACTTGCGACTACCTGAAGATCGACCCGGCGTTCGGCACCATCGAGACCTTCCGCGAGACGCTGGCAGCGTTGAAGTCAGCCGATATTCGCCTCGTGCTCGACGCGGTTTACAATCACTGCGGCGACTGCTTTTGGGCGTTTCAGGACGTGATCGCCAATGGCAGCGCGTCGCGCTACGCTGACTGGTTCATCGTCGAGTCGTACCCGATTCAGCTTCGACCCGCCCAGCTATCAAACCTGCGGCGGCGCGCCGTTCTTGCCCAAGCTCAACACGACTAATCCCGAAGTGCAGGCATACCTGCTCCAAGTCACCGAGATGTGGATGAACGAAGGCATCGACGGGCTGCGCTTGGATGTGCCATGGAAAGCCGACCCGGATTTCTGGCTGCGCTTTTACCAGACGGTGCTGAGCATCAATCCTGACGCCTACATCACTGCCGAAGTCTGGCGCGGCTCGCGCGACTGGCTGAGCGGCGACCGCGCACACGGCGTCATGAACTACCGATTGAGAAACAACATCCTCGACTATGCGGCTTTCGACCACATGGACGCCGAAGACTTCGACTACGAAATTCGCCAACTGCTCGACGAGCACGGGGAGACCGCGCACGCTCACGTGACGCTACTGGGCAGCCACGACACCGCTCGGATTCGCACAGTCTGCAACGGGGACATCGGGCGCACGTTGATCGCCATCGCCTTACAGATGACGCTCCCCGGTGTGCCAATGATCTACTACGGCGACGAGATTGGCATGGAGGGCGAGAACGACCCCGACTGTCGCCGCCCGATGCTTTGGGATCAAAGTCGCTGGGAGATGTCGATCTATAAGGCGACGCGCACATTGATCCGCCTGCGGCACGAACATCCAGCGCTGCGAACCGGCAGCCTCGAACCGCTGAAAGTCTTCAACGGTGTCTACGCTTTTGCCCGTGTATTGGATGGTGACTGCGCTATTGTGATTACCAACCCGCGCATGGCACAGCCGCAGCTTTGCATTCCGTTAGGTGAATTAGCGAAATATAAAACGTGGATCGACGGCTTGAGCGGGCGACAATATCGCGTCGAAGGCGATGCGCTGTGCTTCGAACCGCTCAGCGCGACGTCTGCCCACGTCCTGATTCCGGTGCGCGACTAATGGCACGAGTCACCATTAGCGAAATCGCTCGGCAAGCGGGAGTCAGCAAGACGACCGTCTCGTTCGCCTTCAACGATCCGTCTCGTCTACCCGACGAGACGGTGCAGCGCATCCTCAAGATCGCTAACGAGATCGGTTATTATCCCAACCCGGTCGCGCGCAGCCTGAGCAACAAACGCACCGGCAACATCGGTCTGTTGTTCCCGCAGCCGATCTCGAACATCTTCGGCAACCCGTACATGCTCGAACTGCTGCGTGGCGTTGGCGCAGTCTGCGACGAGCGCGGCTACACGATTCTGCTCGTTTCCCCCGTGCTCGGCAGTATGAAGCAAGCCGTCAGCGGCGCCGCCGTCGATGGATTCTTGACCATCGGGCTGGAGCATTACAAGTCGACGGTACAGTTGCTCGAACAGCGCGAGATTCCCTACGTAATGCTCGACAGCGAGCCGCATCCTGAAGCACCCTGCATCAACATTGACGACGCCAGCGGTGCCTATGCCGTCATGAAACATGTCCTCGAACATGGACACCGCCGGATTACGATCTTAGGCATCGAATCAGGCAAGCACGGCGATTACGCCCACTACGTCGGCACGCTGCAATATCGAATGCAGGGTTATCGCCAGGCGCTCGCGGAGTACGGACTAGACATCGACAACGAGGCGATCCGGCTCGTCGAGTGTGCCTGTACCCGTGAAGGGGGTTATGTCGCCCTACCCGGTTGCCTCGCAATACCCCAACCGCCGACCGCTATCATCGCCATGGCGGACGTGATCGCCATTGGCGCGTTGGAAGCGGCGTCAGCCGCTAGCATCGATGTGCCCTCGGCGCTGTCGATCACCGGGTTTGACGACCTGCCCACCAGCCGGTGGACGCGCCCGGCGCTGACGACCGTCCACCAGCCGATCACCGAAAAAGGCGAGTATGCCATGCAGGTGTTGCTCGCGCGGCTGAGCGGTGACCCGGCGGTTGAGCATCACGTCCTGCCGACGATGCTCGTCGTCCGCGACAGCGTGAGCAGCGCGCCTTAGGACTTTGTCCGCAAAGGTGCATTGGTAACCATCTCGGAAATTCACGGCAAAGAAAAGTGGAATTCCCCAGTAAACTGCGACGAATGGAGACTGATTTGGGACTTGCACGTTAACTGCGTATACTGCCCGTTATACGCGGCGATTTGAGGGAAGAGATATGTATTTTCAGCCGCTATTTCGGCGCCAAAATTGTCCATTATGGTTGATGACTCAGGAAAACCACGAGCTGTTGTCATGATTGGGAGCGCCTTCCCAGAAGGAGGTTCTTGGGCGATTTTTGGGGAGTCGATCCAGAAATCTAAAAATGGCAGACAGAGCTATTTGATCCAATATTTCGTATATTCCATTCCGATTATGCTGTCAACGACGCATAGCATAAAATCTTAGAACCCCCGGACGCCAAATTCGTACAGAACCTCTTTCTGGGGATTCAAAAGCGAACTTGATAATCCCTCGTAACATCAGCGATCCAACACCAACTTGCGGGTAATTTGATCTGCGATTTGACAAAGCGACCAAAGGTGATTAAATTAAAGGCATAAGTTATTTCACTCAGAGAAAAAAGTTTAGGTGAAGCGACTTTTGCGTGGTAATCGCAATTTGATCAAAGCAATGAACCAGAACCTTCTTCTCAACATCATTCGGCGAGAAGGGGTAATTTCACGCACCCAAATCACAGACATTTCAGGATTGAGCGTGGGTGCGGTGTCACAGATTATCAACGCTTTGATTGAAAGAGGCTGGATTCTTGAGACCGGCGAAGGCGATTACACGGGCGGACGCCGGCAGATATTGATTCGGCTCAATCCTAATTTCGGCTATGCGTTGGGGCTGAAGTTGATGGAAAACCGCGTCGTCTGCTCGGTGACGGACTTTGAATGTCAAATCCTTGATTATCAAGACTACCCGCTCAACGCCGAGCGAACCCCGACCGCGATCGGCGCTGCACTTGCCGAGATCGTCGAATCCGCGATCAGCCGGGTCGGGCTGGAGCGGTCGCGCTGCCTCGGCGTTGGGATTGGTATCGCCGGGATTGTTCACCCGCACAGCGGTGATGTGCAGTACTCCCCCTTCTTTGGCTGGCGTGATGTCCCGCTGGCTGACCTGATCGCCGAAAAACTTCACCTGCCCGTCTACGTCGAGAATGACGTCAATACGCTCACGCTCAGCGAGCACTTGTTTGGCATTGGCAAGCATCTCGACAACTTTGTGGTGATCACTGTTGGGCGCGGCATTGGTATGGGTATGGTGATCAACGGGCAGCTCTATCACGGGTCACGCGGGGGCGCGGGCGAACTTGGTCACATCATCCTTGACTTACCCGCCGCGCGCGACCACGACAGCTCGCACGGCAGTCTTGAGGCGCTTTCGTCGGATCCGGCGGTGATCGAGAACATGGGCAGCGATGACGGCGTGCTGAGCTTGCTCGATGTTATTAAGGCAGCAGAGTCGGGGAATGAAGCGGCGCGCGAAGCCCTAGAGCACAGCGGTGAATATTTCGGCGTCGGAATTTCAACCGCGATCAATATCCTCTCCCCCAATTTGGTGATTATCAGCGGGGAAGGCGTGGTCGCAGGCGACTTTCGCTTGGCTCCGATGCTCGATGCCATCAATCGTTACACCTTCAACGGCATGATGGATGACGTTGAGGTCGTGGTTCAAGCCACCGAAGATCGAGACTGGGCGCGTGGGGCGGCGAGCGTCGTCATCAGCAAGGTATTCGCGTCACCCTTGAACAAAAGCTGAACGAGACAATTTTTAGCGTTTTTTGTGAAGTGAAAGTAGTTACGGCATGGCATGGGAACACGGTTTCCATAAATGGAAGTGGATAGTCTTCTTCTTAGCTCCGAGCTTGGCGGGAATGTTCTTGTTCATCCTCTACCCGATGATCTCCTCGCTGGGCGTTGCACTGTCAGATTGGACGCTCCCGCGCCAACCGAATTACATTGGCTTAGGGAATTTCCAAGCCCTGCTGACCGATCCGTCCTTCCTGACCGCGGTCAAGACGACACTGCTGTTCATCGCCCTCTACGTGCCGCTGGTGTTCGTGCTGGGGCTGGGCTTGGCGTTGTTCCTGAACCGCAAACTACGCGGCATGGTCGTTGTGCGCATGGCGACTTTCCTGCCGGTCGTCGCCTCGTGGGTAGTCGTGTCGTTGGTCTGGCGTTGGATTTTCAATCCCGCCTATGGACTGGTCAATTCATGGCTGTCGGTCGTCGGCATTCAAGGTCCGCAGTGGCTGTACCAGCCCGACAGTGCCTTGATCGCCATCGTGATCACGACCGTCTGGAAAGACATCGGCTACATCGCGCTGCTGTACCTTGGCGGCTTGCAGGGCATTTCCGAAACCTACTATGAGGCTGCCCGGATCGACGGCGCGAGCCGCTGGCAGTTACTGCGGCGCATCACATTGCCGCTGCTAACGCCGACGATGTTTTTTGTCGTGATCACACTGATCATCAACTATTTCCAGTTGTTCGACGCCATTTACCTGATGCCGATCAAAGATACGGCAGCAGCCCGGCAACTGACCGTGATCGTGGTCGAAGTCGTGAAAAACGCCTTCAGCTACAACCGCATGGGCTACGCAACCGCGATGTCGTGGGTGCTGTTCGCGCTGATCTTTCTGGTCACTTTCATCCAGCTTCGGGTCCAGAAACGGTGGGTCTATTATGAGGTTGAGTAAAACCCTGCCGGTTCAGGCACAGGCGGGTACGCAGGTTTCCGGGTCGCTGAAACTGTTGGCGTTCGCGGTTCGCTACGTGCCGATGATCCTGCTGGTCATGGCGATGATCGTCCCGTTCCTCGTGATGATCACAACCTCGCTCAAGCCGGAAGCCTTCGTGCTCGAAGCGCGCCCTAACCTCCTGCCGACGGTGGTCTCGTTCGACGCTTACGCCGAGTTAGCGCGGCGCATCGACCTGCCGCGCGTGTTCTTCAACAGCTTTCTGGTGGCAGGGCTGGGCACGCTGGGACAGGTGCTCGTCTCGGCGATGGCGGCTTTCGCCTTTGCGCGCATGGAATGGCGCGGGCGCAACACCGTTTTTCTGCTCTACCTCGCGACCATGATGATCCCCGGCATTGTGCTGGTCATTCCCCAGTTCATTCTGGTGCGCTCGCTTGGCTGGATCAACAGCTACGCGGCGCTGATTCTGCCCAGTCTGTTCAGTGCGTTTGGGACCTTCCTGCTGCGCCAGTCGTTTCTGGGGCTGCCGAAAGATTTCGAAGAAGCCGCCTTCGTCGACGGCGCGAACTACTTCACCATCTTCTGGCGCATTGTGCTGCCGCTCTCCGGTCCGGCGCTGGCGACCCTCGGCGTTTTCAGCTTCATGGGGCTGTGGAATTCGTATCTCTGGCCCCTATTCGTGGCACGGCGCGACGACGTGATGACGCTGCCGGTGGCGCTGGCGTTCCTGCAAGGCGAGACGCGCGGCGTGACCGAGTGGAACATCGTCATGGCGGGGTCGGTCGTAGCCGTGCTGCCGATTTTGATCGCCTACATCTTTGCCCAACGCTGGTTCGTGCGCGGCGTTGTGGTCAGCGGCATTAAAGGCTAGTTTTCCTTAGGTTTCGTCACGCGACGGGATGCGTGTTTAATCGTTTTATGAATTCAAATAAATGAAAGGTTGCTCGTCATGTTTCGGAAATATACTGCAATCCTGATTGTGCTCTTGATTGTGCTCATGATCGCGCCGGTGTCCGCACAGGACAATGTGACCATCCGTTACTTCAACTTCACGGCGGGCAGCGACCACGTGGATGACCTCAATACCATCCTCGCGGCGTTCCAAGAAGCCAACCCCGGCATTACCGTCGAGGTCGACTCGGCGCCGTTCGCCGATTACTTCACCCTGCTGACGACCGACATCATCAGCGGCGAAGCGCCGGACGTGTTCGAATTGAACTTCGAAAACTTCAAGAGTTTTGCCGCCAATGATTCGTTGATGGATTTGTCCGCCGTTGCCGGTGAAGCGCCCTATTATCCGCGCGCGCTGGAAGCCTTCCAATACGACGGCAAACAGTACGGGCTGCCGGAGTCGTTCTCGACCGTGCTGCTCTATTACAACACCGAACTGTTCGACCAAGCCGGACTGGCATATCCAACGGCTGACTGGACGTGGGACGATGCCAAGGCTGCCGCGCTGGCAATCCGTGCGCTGGGTACTGACATTTGGGGACTTTACACGCCGATCCAGTTCCACGAGTTCTACAAGAAAGCCGCACAGCAAGGCGACTGCCAGTTCTTCAACGCCGACCAAACTGAATCGCTGATCAACTCGGCGGGCTGCGTCGAAGCTCTTCAGTCGATGGTTGACTTCGTCGATGCTGGCGTGATCCCCTCGCAGGCGGATCTGTCCGGTGTCTCCGACTCGGAATTGTTCGCCAGTGGTAAGCTGGGGATGTGGGTCACGGGCACGTGGATGTTCTCCGCGCTGGGCAGCGCCGATTTCAAGTGGGATGTTCAAATCGAGCCAATGATCAACCAGCACGCCAGCCACTTCTTCTCGAATGCGGTTGCTGTCTCCTCGACCACCGAAAAACTCGACGCCGCGACCAAGCTGGCGTTGTTCCTGACCTCTAGCCAAGTTGCTGCCGAAGTGCGCGTCGATCACAACTGGGAACTCCCGGCGCTGGACAAGCCGGAATACTTCACCTCGTTCCTCGGTGCCGATGCGCCGCCCGCCAATCGTCAAGCGGTCTTCCAAGCGCTGGAAAGCGCCGTTGTCCCGCCGACGATTGAACGTCAGGCGGAGATGCAGGATACCGTCACTTCGTACATCACGCGCGTGGTCGACGGCGAATTGACGGCGCAAGAAGCACTCGACCAAGCCAAGGCGGAATTGGATCTGCTGGTCGCCAACTAAGGTTTTACCGTTAGACAAGCGGGAGAGCATAGAGATATTTCTATGCTCTCCCTGTTTTTAATGCGCATGGATTATTTGTGAGCGAAACAAAAGGATTCAGACATGGTTGAGGTCATTCACACGCCGCACGGTCAGGAGCATCCGTACCAGCAGCTTCCTGAGGAACGTTCACCCCGCCAACCGCTGGCGGACGAGTCGTTTACGGTCGGCGTAGTGACGCGCCCCGCCGGAGCAGTCAAGCGGGTCACGGTGCATCAGTCTGTCCCGGATCAGGCGGGGACGACGACCGAGGCGCTTCACCTTGTCGGCTGGCTGCCCGCGCTCGAAGAAGGCGTCGGCGCGGAATATCTGGAGCGCGTGACCAAAATCGATCAGGACGTTTGGCAAGCGGGTTTGTGCGCGCCGAGCGCGGGTGAAACACTGACCTACTGGATTGAGACCGATCAGGGCGTCCGTTCCGAAGCATACAGCCTATACGGCAAATCGTGGCAACCGGGCGGCGGGATCAGCGCCGACGGCAGCCGGATGATCGTCTCCCGCACGGGTGGGAGCGCCACGCCGGAGATCGCCGGACTGCCGCTGCTGGAGCGGATCGAGTGGCTGGATGCGGGCGACCGCGCGCGCCGGGTTCGGCTGACCTTCCGAGCACAGCCACACGAACGCTTTTTCGGGCTGGGCGAGCGTTTCAATGCGCTGGATCAGCGCGGCAACGTGATGGATATTCGCTGCTACGAGCAGTATAAAAATCAAAATAAGCGGGCGTATATGCCGATCCCGTTTTTGCTCTCATCGCTGGGCTATGGTGTCTGGGTCGAAAGCAGCCGGTGGATGCAGTTCGATTTGGCGGCTTCCTCGCCCGACCGGTGGGTAGTCGAAGCTGACCTTGGTGGCGACGAAGCGCTGTCTCTGAGCTGGTTCACCGGGGGCGATCCGGTAAAAATTGTTGGGGAGTTCGCCCGCAAGACGGGTCCAGTCGCGCTGCCACCACTGTGGTCATTTGGCTTGTGGATGAGCAGCAATGAATGGAATTCTCAGTCCAGAACGATCAAGGAAGTGCAGGCGTCACTCGACTATCAAATCCAGCCCAGCGTCGTCGTATTGGAAGCGTGGAGCGACGAAGCGACCTTCTACATCTGGAATGATGCCGAGTATACGGTCAAGCCCGGTGCTGAAGCGCCCGTCTACAACGACTTCACTTTTCCGCCGGAGGGCAAATGGACTGACCCGGCGGGGATGATCGATTGGCTGCACCAGCAGGGAATGAAGCTGGTCTTGTGGCAAATCCCGGTCATCAAAGCGACGGCTGAAGCCCACGCCCAGCACGACGAGGATCGCGCTTACTTCGAGCGGATGGGCTTCGGCGTCAAAGACCCGGACGGCTCGCTGCACCAGCTGCGTCCCTCATGGTTTCGCGGAAGTTATATCTGGGACCCGACCAACCCAGAAGCCCGCGCGTGGTGGCTGCAGAAGCGAGCGTATCTGGTGGATGAACTCGGCGTCGACGGCTTCAAGACCGACGGCGGCGAGCACCTGTGGAGCAACGAAACGCAGTTCGGCAACGGGCGGCGCGGCGACGAAATGTGGAATGAATATCCCCAACACTACACCGAAGCCTATTATCAGTTTGCCCAGAAGAACGGTGGTGTCACTTTCAGCCGGGCGGGATTTACCGGATCGCAGCGTTCGCCGATCCATTGGGCGGGCGATGAGGCATCAACGTGGGATGCTTTCCGACATTCGATCCTCGCCGGGCTGTCAGCGGGAGCATCCGGCATCCCCTTCTGGAGTTACGACATCGGCGGGTTTAGCGGCGAAATTCCGAGTGCCGAGTTGTATCTGCGCTCGGCGGCGATGGCGGCTTTCTGCCCGGTGTTACAGTATCACTCGGAAAATAACGGACACCGGGAGCCGAATCGAGATCGCACCCCGTGGAATATTCAGCAGCAGACGAGCGATCAGCGGGTCGTGCCGTTGTTCCGCTACTTCTTGAACGTGCGTCACAATTTAATGCCTTATATCTGGCAGGAAGCGCAACACTCGGCGGCGACAGGCGAACCGATGATGCGGGCGCTCAAGCTGTTTTATGGTGGCGCTTCGGATTATGCTTACTTTTTTGGACGCGATCTGCTCGTCTATCCGGTGGTTCAGCCGCACGCGATCACGTGGTCGGTATTTTTGCCGCCGGGGAAGTGGGTTGACCTGTGGACGAAAACGGAATTTAGCGGCAACCAGACCATTGCCTTTGCCTCGCCGTTAGGGAAGATTCCAGTTTTTGTACGTTCGGGCGCTTCCATCCCGGTACGGCTGGCAAAATCGGGCAAACTTGGAGATTTCGTAGCGCTCGATGCTGAGCCAACGTCATGGCTTCGCTTTGGAGCACAGCCGTAGGGATGGGTAGCGGGTATACCTCGAATCAGGTAGCCATCCTAGCGGTGATCTACCCCAATTAGAGAGAGGAGTAACGGTAACTATCCCTGAAAATCGTAGCGGAGAAAAGAGGAGTTACAGATTTAACTTGCGCACTACCGCCTCTAGCTCGTCATCCGTGATACCCAGATACCGCTTGGTATAGGCTAAACTGTTGTGATTAAGCTTGTGCATAATCAGTGCTAGCTCGACACCGCTTTGGCGGGCATGATAGCCCCACGTTTTTCTGAGGGTATGGGTACCAAAATTGCCCCGCAGACGTGCCGCTTCGCAGATCTCCGTAACGAATTTCCATGCCATTTTTCGACTAATCGGTTTTGAGTAGTTCATCGTCCGCGTGTTGAAGAAAATATAATGCTCAGGATCAGCGAGGACGCTAGGGTAGGCAGCCAGATATTCGCCCAGCACTGCCTTGATGCTGTCGTTGATGATGACTTCTTGGCGTTTGCCCCGCTTTTCCTCCCGCAACCAGAAGCGATCCCGGGTGACACCGGACTCATCGACCACCTGCCCGACCGTCTGGGCCAAAAGGTCGGAGACGCGGAGAGCTGAATTGATGCCGACCGTGAACAAGAGAAGGTCACGATAACGTCGTTCACCGCGCAAAAGGTTTTTGATTTGGGCGATTTTTCTACGATCTCGGATCGACAAAGTTCATGGAACCATTCCCCAGCAATTTGTTCTGGAAACACAATAGCACCTAGATACAAATATATCTACTAAAAAGAGATGTTGTTGGCGAATCGACGTAGGAAGGATTGTGAGGGAAAATGGGCTGAAAGAACTTATTGCTCTTGGCTCACTTTCATAGGGAGGTCACATGTCTTTGCATCCCCGGTTTGTTGCGGATGTGCCTGAAGAAACGGTACGCGTAGCGAGAGCTGCCTTTCGCAAAGGCAATCGTGCGATGCAGATGCGTGATGAACTGGGGACAATGTTCACCGACGAGCAGTTTGCCGACCTGTTTCCCAACGTGGGTCAGCCGGCCGAAAGCCCGTGGCGGTTGGCGTTGGTAACGGTGCTGCAGTTCGCCGAAAACTTGACGGATCGCCAAGCCGCCGATGCCGTGCGCGGACGAATTGACTGGAAGTATGCTCTGAGTTCTGGAACTGACGGATGCCGGCTTCGACTTCTCGGTCCTGACTGAATTTCGGTCACGCTTAATGAGCAGTGATGCAGAAACCCGACTGTTCCAAATTATGCTCACGCAGTTTGAAACGCGTGGATGGCTTAAGGCGCGAGGCAAACAGCGAACCGACTCGACGCACATCCTGGCCGCCATTCATCGGCTCAACCAATTCGAGTTGGTGCATGAGACGCTCCGCCATACCCTGAATGAACTCGCGCTTCAGGCAGCCGCTTGGCTCAAACCGCGGGTGAATGCGGAGTGGTTCGACCGTTACAGTCAGCGAACGAGTAACTATCTGCTCCCAAAAACGGAAAGTGAACGACAAAGGTGGGTTGAGCAGGTGGGGCGCGATGGTTTATGGCTGTTGGAACAGCTTTACGGGGGTGAGCACTATCCTGAGTTGGTCGACATCCCCGCCGTTGACAGCCTCCGGCGCGTCTGGTTGCAAAACTTTTATCAGGAGCGCGACAAGTTCGTTTACGAGAGCCGAAAGACCAACCGCCTTCGGCTCAACGCATCACCTCACCGTACGACCTAGAGGCGCGCTTCAGCACCAAACGCGATGTGTCTTGGACCGGCTACAAAGTCCATCTGACGGAGACTTGCGATAGCGACTGTCCGGATGCCTTTGAAACGAAACAGCTTGCTGTCGGTACATTGTGCCCGCACCGGGCAAGCGTTACAGATCTCAGGAGGGGCATGATAAACAGAGTATTCCATGGTGTAACTCTGGGGGCGTAGTGGAAGTTCTTGCCCCTGCGGGCAAATGAAAACGTCCCGATCCGCCTCATAGTGAAAAGCTGCGAGCGGATAATACGGAGTACGTCGGGTCAGGTCAGCAGTGGGCAAGTAAGCACGGATACGATCCTGCTCTAAGCCGACGATGTTGGCGACAGTGCCGTACTTCGTATCGCCGACGGCAATACGAGGGATGATCCGCCAGCGGAAGCGCACCCAGCGCTCTAGGTCGAGCATCGGCGTGTTATCCATAATGGAAGCAGGCGTAACTAGGGCGGCCAGGATAATCCGCGCCTTCCCACCATCGACGACGTAATGGGTGTGGTAGCCCAGGGTCGTTTTGTCGCCGCTAAAGCGGCTCATTGGACTGGCATCGGGATCGGTCAGACTGATGTTGCTGTCCACCGTGCGCTCGTAAGATTGCTGGCGTCGCCCGGTCAAACGTGCCCCATCGTATTTCTCGACCAAGCCGCGTGGGCTCGAGGCGGGTTCAGCGGTTGCAGCTTCCTCAAACAGCGCCTCAACATGCTGCCTGGCTCGCGCATACCACCGAGGCACGAGGCTGTCGATTGCAGCATCTGCTTGGACTTTGGTGCCGTCAAAGTACAGCTCTTTGCCCCAAACCAGTCCCGCGTCGATGCATAACTCGACGATCCGTTCAAAGAAGCGCTGAAAGACCTCCAACCCGTAACGAGTACGAATTTTGCTCAGGCTGCTGTGATCAGGCACAGGTTCAGTCAAGTCATAGCCGATGAACCAGCGATGATCCAAGCGCATGTTCGCCATGTCCATCAATTGCCGCTCCGAGCGAATCCCTTCAAAGAACATGATCAGGTGTAGCTTGAAGAAAACGACTGGGTCAATCGAGGGTCGCCCCATGACTGAGGCGTATTGATCTTGGACGAATGCCCGGACGAAACTCAAATCAAGCTTGGCTTCGACGTTGCGGTAGAAGTTGTCGGGAGGGACAAGGTCTTCCAGCGAAATCGCTGTATGCTGTTTGAACAGCCGGGATTTTTGACCTAACATGAGGGAGATGCACTGCCCAGGTCGAACTGGGAGACAGAATTATAAGCCACTGACACAGACGCACCATAATTTGAGTGGATAGTGCTTATTATGTTGCGTCAATATATCGTTTATGCCATACTGCAACCAGTACAAATCCAGCCTTAACGAGCCGAAATGACGCAACATATCAATTTGACCTCCGAAATCACGCACAACCAACCCCTGCACCCTGAGGTTCAGCATTGGCTGGAGGCGCTTGACCAGCAGGGGAGGAGCCATCACACCTTGGCGGCCTACCGGCGGGCGCTGGCCCATTTCATCCAATGGGATGAGCGCAGCTGCGGCAGCGGTTTCGACCCGGGCGCCATCATTCCACGCGACGTGCGCGACTGGAAAGGTTGCCAGCAGACGGTCGAGCAGGCGTCCCCCGCCACCATCAACCAGCGCCTGGTCGCCCTGACCCGTTTTTTCGCCTGGTCGGTCAGGCAAGGCGTCGTGCGCGAAAACCCGGCTGAGGAGGTCGGCAGCTTGCATTTGCCGGTGCGCGAGGCTAAGGGACTGTCTAATCACGACCTGCGTCGCCTGCTGCGGGCAGTCCATGCCAGCGGCAACGTGCGCGACATTGCTCTCGTGGAAGTGTTGGTCGGCACGGGACTGCGGGTCGGCGAGCTGCTGGCCTTGCAAGTGGGCGACATCGAGATCGGCGAGCGCTCCGGCAAGCTGATGGTGCGCCAGGCCAAGCATGGCAGGTATCGCGAAATGCCGCTGACGCGGGAAGTACGAGCCGCTTTGAGTGCTTACCTAGAACAGTATCGAGAGGCGAAGCCGGATGCTCCGCTGTGGTTGGGGACACGCGGCGAGTTGAGCCATCGCAGTTCGGTCGTGCGCTTGCTTAACAAGTATGCCTATCAGGCAGGCATTGAGGCCTTCAGTCCGCACGCGCTGCGGCACACCTTCGCCACCCGTTATCTCGACGTGAACCCGGGCGACCTACGCGGCTTGGCGGCGCTGCTGGGCCATGCTAACCTCAATACGGTGATGATTTACACCGAGCCGCGCCTGGAGGATCTGGCTGAGCGGAGAGCGGGTCGAGCAGGAGCGATGACGACGCACAATCTCCCCCATCAGCCAACTACTTTTATCGGTCGAACTGAAGAACTGGCTCAGATCAACAGCTTACTCGCCGATCCCAATTGTTGTCTGCTGACTATCGTCGGGGCGGGGGGTGTCGGCAAAACCCGCCTCGCTCTCCAGGCTGCCGCAGGGCAAATTCCTCGTTTTGCCCAGGGCGTCTATTTCGTGCGCTTGACTTCCGTCGGTTCGACCGATTTACTGCCAGCCGCTATCGCCAACGCGCTGCACGTTTCCTTCTACAGTACCCAAGACCCTCGCCTCCAGATTATCCAGTATCTGCGCGAGCAGCAGGTCCTGCTGCTCTTGGACAACTTTGAGCATCTTTTGGAAGCGAGTGATCTTCTGTCGGATATTTTGCAGACGGCCACCAAAGTGAAATTCCTGGTAACCTCGCGCGAACGGCTGAACGTGCAGGAGGAATGGGCCTTGACGCTACAGGGATTATCTTATCCCGAAGACCAGGCAACCGATCCGCTGGAAAACTACAGTGCGGTGCAGTTATTCGTCCAGCGAGCGCGCCAGGTGCAAGCCGCTTTCTCACTCGTGGAGAATGCCGAGGCCGTCCAGACGATCTGCCGCCAGGTGGAAGGAAACCCTCTCGTTATCGAGTTAGCCACACCCTGGCTACGCGCGATGTCCTGCCATCAGATTATGGCTCAGATCGCTGGTGGCCCGGATTTCCTGACTACGCCGCTGCGGAACGTGCCGGAACGCCATCGCAGTCTTCTCGCGATTTTTGAGCAATCTTGAAATCAGCTTTTGCCAGCCGAGCAAAAGGTGCTGATGCATTTATCGGTCTTTCGCGGCGGCTTTGATCTGGAAGCCGCCGAACAGATCGCCGGAGCCACGCCAGTTCTACTGGCACGTCTGACCGATAAATCGCTGATCCGGCTGAACGCCGTCGGGCGCTACGAGCTGCATGAGTTGCTGCGGCAGTATACAGCAGACAAACTGCTGGCCGCAGGCGAAGTCAATCCTGCCGCACAACGCCACGCAGAGTATTTCCTCGAGCTGGCTGAAGGCGCCGACGCCCACGCCTTTGGGCGCGAGCAAATCGCGTGGTTCGACCGGTTGGAAGTCGAGTTCGATAACCTGCGAACAGCACTCCTCAGCTCGTTACAGCGGGGTGATGCCGAGATTGGACTCCGCATTGCCGCGGCGTTGGGCTGGTTTTTTAGCGAGCGAACTTATTGGAACGAGGGACTGGACTGGTTGGAGCGCCTGCTGGCTGCGAACCCGGATGCGCCAGCTTCCTTGCGCGCGAAAGCGCTCTACACTGCAGAAGCGCTGGCAGGACTTTTGGAAGATGAACCGCGTACACGGGCGCTTGGCGAGCAGGCGATCAGCTTGGCACGCGCGGCGAATGATCAATGGACTCTCGCCTGGTCGCTCAGCCATTTAGGGAATTACATCATCAGCGATCCCGATAAATCGGCGACGCTCCTGGAGGAGAGTCTGGCGTTATTCCGAGAGCTTGGAGACGCAATGGGCGTAACCCACACCCTGATTCGACGCGCCTGGAAAGCGATCCAGGAGCAGCGGGATTACGCCTATGGACGCGCATTGCTAGAGGAGGCGGAAAACCCTGCACATCAGGCTGGCGATAAGGTTCTCACAGCTTGGATACCTTATATGCTTGGATTGATTTCCTGTCTCCAAGATCATGATCTCCAACAAGCGAAGATTCGCTTCGAGAGCAGCGTGTCGCTCTTCCGTGAAGCACGATGTCGATTTCACGAACCCCTCATTTTGTTGGCGGATGTTGAGCAAGCGATGGGAAATACAGCGCGTGCCCAACAGATCTACGAGGAGACCCTCATTTTGCTGCGGGGAAATATGATCGTTCACCCCTATCTCTCCTGGGTTTTGGCTGGACTAGTGAGCGTTGCCATATCCCTCGGACAGCCAAAGCGGGCAGCCCACTTGTTAGGGGCAGCCAGCAGCCTTGGACTAGGCGAAAAACGCAATTCCCCGGATATCGCCAACTTTGGCGCCGGAGCAGCAGCGATAGAAGAAGTGCGGGATCAGCTTGGCGAGCTTGCATTTGCCGGTGCGTGGGCAGCGGGCAGGACCATGACACCCACCCAGATCTTCGCCTACGCACTTGAGGGGCAAAGCACGCTGCCCGAAACGACGCTGGCTGACCAAGCAGACAACTCGACGGGGCACAGCCGACAATCTGCCAATCTTTCGCTGCCTGAACTGCTGGTTTCAGAACAATCGCGTCGCCGGGGATTCAACCCTGAAGCGCTGACAGCGCATGAACAGGAAGTCCTTCACTTCATCGCGGCAGGCGCTTCCAATCGTCAGATTGCGCAGGCGCTCGGCGTGACGGTCGGCACCGTCAAAACCTACACCCATCGCATTTACCAGAAACTCGACGTCGAAAGCCGCGTTCAGGCTGTTTCGCGGGCGCGTTCTCTCAACCTCATTTAATTCGCGTTTCTGACCTCACGCGCACCTCAGTTGTCAACCAAAGTTAGATGTCAGCTACCCGGTTGACACCTATGCTCGTATTCAGTTGACACGCCTCTACTAAGTCCACTAGGTGCCTGTTTGAAAGGAACACCATCATGAAACGTTTTCTCGGATTATTCGTCATGATTTGCCTGCTGCTGTCGCTCGTTTCACCGCTGTCAGCGCAGGAAGCAACGCCAGAACCGATGCCGGAAGCGGTCGGCCTGCGCCCCGACGCGCCGACTTACGCCCTGCACGGGCCGTACTGGGTGGGCACGCGGAGCTTTGTGCTGGAAGGAGAAACCAACCCGCATGATATTCGCATCTGGTACCCGGCACTGAACCCAAGCGGCGCGACGGAAGCGCTCACGTATACGATCTCTTGGATGAGGTACCTGATAGATAGTTCTTCAGACATCGCCGGGCACGCTCTGGCGGATGCTGTGCCGGATGTGAGCAGCGCGCCTTATCCGCTGATTGTCTTTTCGCATGGCTACGGCAGCAAGTCGATTTTTTACGCTTGGCTGGTCGAACACTTGGCTTCTTACGGCTTCGTTGTCATCGCGCCGGATCATCAAGAGAACAATAACGAAACGCCGGTCTATTTGCACACAACCGTTGTCCGCCCGCTGGCGATCACGCGAACGCTCGATTACGCGGCGGCGCTGACCGCGGCTGATGGCGAACTGGCCAGCGTGATCGATATGGATCGCGTGGCTGTCGCCGGGCAGTCCTACGGCGGGTATACGGCGTTGGCGGCAGGCGGTGCGCGCTACGATATGGCGGCCTACAAAGCGCGTTGTGACGCTCTCGCGCCGGATGACCCTGATCGATCGATGTGTTACATAGCCGATTTCCAGGCGGAGATGGCGAAAATGGCCGGGCTGGATAGCGCGCCGCAAGGCCTCTGGCCCTCGGTAGCCGATCCGCGAATTGACGCGATTGTCACAATTGCGGGTGATTCGCCCATGTTTGGCGAACAAGGTTTGGCCGAGGTGACTCTCCCCATTCTGGCGATAGGTGGAACGCTCGATACGGCGACTTTGTACAACTGGGGCGTCCGTCCCACCTATGATAATGTCTCCAGCACGCAAAAAATTCTGGCGAGCTTCGTCAATGCCGATCACTTCATAGCTTCTACAAGCTGTGCCGATGCGCCGTCGATTATAGACCTAGACCTTTACTTCTTCTGCTCCGACCCGGTGTGGGACGTGAACCGAGCCCATGACCTGATGAACCACTTCACCACCGCCTTCCTTCTGGACAAACTGAAGGGCGATAAGGACGCCGCCGCCGCACTCGCACCGGATGCCGTGAACTTCAACGGCATTCGCTACGAGGCGCAGGGATTCTAGCGCTCAAAGATTACCGGGGAGGGCTTCACGCCCTCCCTTGCTTGTTTGCCAAACTCGCGAAAATATCCTGCCCCCGACTTTTTCAACGAGCAGAAGCACAGTGTCTACTAGACAACTATTTTTCCCTCAAAATTAGTTCTTTGGTTGCGAAGATTTGGTCTGGCTCGCCTTTTCAGTAGACACATTTGTCCCCAAGTGCGGTTGTGTTCCCAATGAAAATATATGTAGGAGTCGCATCACGGTTTCGGTCGAACCCACCTATACCGAAAAAGATAGCGTCGATCGGAAATCCGCTATCTGTTGAAAGTATTTCCGGTACCGACGCCTTGTGACGACGGACCCTAACTCGGTTCTGCGCCCATCCGACCAGCTCACCCTGCGGTTGTGCCATCACGGGTGCTGAACCCCACTGATTTTGTCCGCCCGCAGCGCTGTAATTCATGCTAAGATTAGGTACTGACTAATGTGATAGCCGCCGCTAATCCGCTGTGGCTGGTCGGCTTGTCAGGATATCGACCCGCCGGCTGGTCCATCGGTACTGGCTTAGGGGGTAACCCCCCAATCTTTTACGGCTCGTATCGGCTGATGAACGCGCCAAGCACACGCATGTAGTGCTCCGGCTCTTCGGCGTGCGTAACGTGCGAGCAATTCTCGAACATCACCCACTCCGACCCCGGAATACCTTGATGCACCGTCTCGGCAATGACCGGCGTCGCCTCGTCATACTGTCCGGAAATAACCAGCGTCGGTGTGTAAATCTCGCCGAGACGATCGCGCACGTCCCAGTCTTTGAGCGTGCCGATAACGTGGAACTCGCTAGGTCCGTTCATCGTGTTGTAGACTTCGGGATACTGCGCCATCTTCTGGAAGCTACGCTGAACGTAGTCTGGATTCGGGACAACCCGACAGACATGGCGGTCGTAGTACACCTGCTCCGCCGCCTGATATTCGGCGCTGTCGGTCGTACCTGCCCGTTCGTGCTTGAGCAGAGTCGCCTGGACTTCCTGCGGTAACTGCTCGCGCAGTTTGTTGGCTTCTTCGACCCACTGAACCATGCTGGCAGGAGAGTTGGCGATCGTCACGCTGGCGATGCCGTTCGGCTGCGTGAACATGTATTCCATTGCCAGCATCCCACCCCAGGATTGACCGAGCAGATGGATGCGCTCCAAGCCAAGCGCCCGGCGCACGACCTCGACTTCCTCGACATAGAGCGCCACCGTCCACATGGATGGATTACTGATGGGAATGTGAGAGTTGCCACACCCGAGTTGGTCGTAGTAGATCACGCGGCGTCCGGTATCTGCCATCGCGTCCAGCGCTTCCAGATAGTCGTGACACGCTCCAGGACCTCCATGCAAACAGAGCAGAGGTAGCTTCCCCGGCGCTTCGCCATCGCCGACTATCCGATACCAAGTTTGGTATCCCTTAAAGGGTATAGATCCTTCGCTGACAGTTTGAGCCATTCTAGCCTCCTCGCTTCACTAAATAATATATAATAATAATATCGTGATTGCTAGTCAGGGATGATGTTAGTGAAGGCGAGTGCCAGCACAACCCACACCCACCAACGATGATCAGCGGGTACTCGCGGATCGTCTTCAAGCCGCGCGACCTGCGGCGGACGTTCATCACGGAGGCATTGGCGACCGAAACTCCCCTAGCGACTGTACAGGCACGTTCGCGAAGAGACGACGCTGCGCTATGGCTAATGACCCGCCCGCGCTGGTGCGGTGAGAGATGTACTCTGCTTTAGCCCGGTTTTTCGTCGTACACGTAGACCCGTGTGTTCTGCCTAATCCAGTTGTCCCACAACCACTTTGCATCGCTGACGCTGAGGTTGACACAGCCATGTGACCAGTAGTAGCCGAAGTTGTCGTGCCAATAGACGCCATGGAGCGCCTCACGCCAGTTGAAATACATGTGGTACGGCACTTGGTCAAGCGAATAGAAATCGTCGCTGCCAGCCGCACCTGTCATCGGTCCGACTTCCCAGAACATTTCAACCTTCCAGACTCCGGTGTCCGTGCGCCACCGCTCCTCATCCATATCGCCGGTCGAGACCAGCGTCGCCATCACCGGGTGCTCGCCCTCGTAGGCGACGAGATTCTGCTCGTAGGTGCTCACCCCGACCCACCGCCACGAGAAAACGGCGGGCGGCGTGGGATGCACGATGCTGAGGTTGGTTTGCACAGTCCACTGTCGAGGACCGACCAGATGCCAATCCCACTCTCCGACGGTGACGGTGGCATAAATGTTCATCAGGTCGTAACGGCGAAAAGCTCCCGATTGCTGACAGTTGCGCGGACCGCCGGGCGTGAGCGACGTACAGTGATCATAGATCGCCCAAGCGAAGGGCATCTCCATGTGATTAATGATCACGCCGGTAAAGGTTGAAGGTTCTGCGAAGTGCGCGTTTTCAAGTGACGCCCAGCGACCGGGTCGAATCTCTGCCCAGTTACCTGACGCCTGAAGCACGTTGACGTAGCTGCTGCGACCGGCGGTGAAAGTGTCGATCGCTTCACCGTCTGGCGCGTCGTAGAGGGTTACTTCGTCGGCGTCGAAATAGATGAAGTCCTGCCCCGCGATTACGCCAAGATCGTAAGGAATTGGCATTACATCGGGATATGGCTGCGCCGCCATAAGCGCATCACACTCCGGCGTCTGCAGAACAACGTAGGTGATGCCCGCGCAGCTAGGATGTCCCGGGACAGCGGTCGCCGTAGCGTGAATCGGCGTGGGGTTGACCAGAGTCGTGAGGGCGAGTGCTAACATGACAAGTGTGCGGATATTAGACACACCAACTCCGTCGCGATTTGAACGTTGCGAGCCATCATACCGCAAAGTGGCTGGTAAAAGCGCAGAAGCTAGTCCCCCATGGAAGGAACATGCTAGTTCGAGGGCAGGTCAAAATCAGTATCTTGACCGCACGACGTAAGCTTTGATGAGTTCGTCGATGCGGTGCATTTTTGTAGATGTCAATCACCTTTCAGCAGCCATCCGACGTAGGCGATTTTCCACTCGCCACCTTGCTTTTCGAGAATGCGCATTTCGTGGCTCAGCCCTGGCATATCCATGTCCGGTTCGCCCGTATCCACCCTGTGCTGGTCGAAGGTCACCCACGCCATCTGGTCACTCATCAGGAGCGTTATTGGCAGGCGCTGTACAACCTGCTGCTCGGTAGCGATGACGAGGAAGCCGATCACGCCGATGACGACAGCTAGCGGTGAACACGTTCGCGTACGCTCTGCCATTCAGATATCCGTTCCCTGTTGTACCGACCCATTGTCAATTGCGCTCCATCAGCGGTACAGCACGCCGAGCGAGCACATTGATCACCCTGCCCTCGTGCTGGACTTCACCCTCGACGACGATCAGCGGATACTTGACACCTTCCGTTTGGACTTGGACCGTGGCCCTGCTTGAATCCCGCGTGCTCATCTTACAAACAGAATGTGATTACCAATGCTTCTATTGTTTATAGTAAGCAAGACGGCATGCCGACCGCCACCTTCATGTGTGAATGTGGATTTACCTACGTAATACGCGGATCAAGAATTGGGCACATAAGGATATTTGAACGAGGTGAACTCTGGCGGAGAAAATTGTGCGTGCTATGGACGAATCCGCTTTACTCGTGGAATGAACTCAAAGTGGCGCTTGGATGTAGTGAGCACGTAATCAGGGGGTGTGCTTCAAAACTTGGATTGTCCTATCATCGCTCTCGGTCACTGGATACACGTCTAAGACGAGCTCTGCGCGAGCACTGTCCAGTAGGGTACGAAACCACTGCTGACAACCTTGTCGAATCTTTTCGGCTCTCCTGGACGGCAATTCTTGAAAATTACTCACACCATTCTCGTTCCCTCATGCGGCCAACTTGCAGGTCGATATTCGACTGGTTGTGCAAGAATGATCGTGTATGGATCCGTGAGCATAAAGGTAACGTAAAACTGTAAGTCGTTGGAACTAATAGAATACCATTATATTTTGGCTAATAGTTGCTTTACACCAATCTAGACTTGCGGTTTCAAAAGCGAGTCATGGTGGCAGAATTTGAGCCTCCATCGTCAGATTAGGCGACTGTTTGCTTTGGGAACAACTGAATTCTTTTGCACCGCTTGTCTTGCCCACGATTTCATAGCGAAAATTTTGGTGAAAAATGCCCGACCGAATTCTTTCGTGCTGGCAAGATCTCTCCCACAGTTGGGAACGACTTAATTCTTTTTCACCAGTTGTTCCTGAAAACGACGGGAGTAACGGTCCGACTATTGTTCAAGATGCGATCTGCTGTGATTAGTCTCGCATCTTTTTTTGATGCACATTATCTCAGACTTTTGTCTTATTTTATGGGGTCCCGATCATATATTGAAGATCCCTTATTCTGCTAGGTCTTCTAGCGACTCAACATTCTTGTTGGCTCATGTTCAAAACGAGTGAAAGTTGGGTGTTTTAGCAGGGGCGCGCGGCTGTTCGCCTTCGAATTCACATTTTCTGGACATGAGCCAAGATATCGATACCAGTGGGGATGATTCCGATGGTAATAGCTCATCGCGTGCCGTCACTCCGACTTGAGGGCGACGACGGTGGTCATGCGCGCTGCTCGAAGTGCCGGGTACAAGCCCGGCGCAGATGCCGACTAACGTCGCCAGTGACAGGGCGAACAGCGCTAGTTCGGGCGGGATGACAAGGAGATTGCCGCCGATCTGCGAAGTATCGACTGGAAGGAAGATGAACCCGCCGCCTTGGTCGCCTTGTGGAAGGTTGCGTAACGCTTCGTTGATCAGGTTCTGGATGACGTAAGAAACGGCAAGACCCGACAAACCACCGACCAAGCCGACCAGCCCGGCTTCGATCAGGAAGATCGTTAGGACGTCGCGGTCGGTTGCACCGATGGCTTTCATCAGCCCGATCTCGCGGGTGCGCTCCAGAATTGCCATCGTCATGGTGTTGGCAACGCCGAATGCTGCTACGAGTAGGGCGATGCCACCGACGCCGCCCAATATCAGGCGCATGGTTGTGAAAAAGGTATTGATCTGATTGAGGAATTCGCCCATGCCGCCCGCGTTGAAGCCGAGGTCGCGCACGGCTTGCGATACGTCGCCAGCGGTTTCGCGGCTGGAGGCAATCACCAGAGATCTGCGAGTAAGTGAACGTTTCCGGGTCGATGGGTTGCCCATTGATCCATTCGTTCAGGTCGAGCACGTCCTGGATCGGCAGGAACAGCGCGTAATCGTAATTCGTGCCCGGGCGAGAGGATGCCACTTATCTGCAAATCCATGTCGAAGGTGCTCATGCCATCCATACTGTAGACACTCAACTTCAGCGGCGTATTGAGCATGTCCACGTGGATCGGCTGGTAGTCCTCGGTAGTCGGGTCGTAGAAATTGTCGGCGACCAGCGGACCGACCACCGCCTGCCCACTGGCAATCGACAGCTCGCCCTCGCTGACGTCCAAACCCAGATACGGCAGGAAACGTGGGTCAATTCCAAGTGTTTGACCGCCACCCATGTAGTCCCCGGCGGCGAGTTGCCCCCACGTCGTGAGTTCGAGCATCGGAATCACGGCAGTGATACCGGGTATTTGGCGAGCGCGCGGACAGCTTCCCATCGAGTCCAGCGGGCACGTATCTTGGCGATCCCATGACGGATAGACCTGAATTTGGGTTAGTGCACTGCTGTTGCCAAAACCCGCTTCGGCAGCGCTCTGTAAGCCAATGGTCAGTGCGATCAGCAGGACGACGGCAGTCGTCCCGACGAGGACTCCGCCCGCCGTCATGACCAACCGCGCGCGGGCGCGCAGCAGATTATGCACCGCCAAGTACGCCAGTTCCTAAATCATGCCCTAGCCGCCCAAGCCCAAAAAGCCGAGCAGGAGCCGCCCCAGCAGGTTTTCTTCTTCCGCTTCTCGGCGGGCGGCGTGATCGTCTCCGGCGTCATTTCGGGCGCGGGCGGCGGTAGCGACCGCTTCGACCGTTAACGACGCGAACCATCGTCTGCTTGCGGTTGAGGTCGTCGGTATAGGTCAGCGTAAAGGTCACGCTGAAGTCGCCTTCTTCCAGCGGCATAATCAGGGCGTTAATAGTTTCGTTTTTGGTCGGCTGGCAATCGGGCTGAGCAGCGTTTCTGCGCCGTCCAGAATGTCGGCGTTGTCTGCGGTCAGCTTTCACGCCCGTGACGAGGAAATTGTCCGCTGCCGTTTGCGTCACCCGCCATGACGACTGGCAGTGGCTCACCCACATTCGCGGTTTCCGGCAGTGGGCTGCTGAGGCTGGTCTGCACGCGCAGCGGCGCGATCACGATCACGCTGGCGCGCAGATTCTGCTGCGCTGTGCTGCCGTCGGACTTCTGGTAGCGGACGGTGATCGGTAAACTGTAGATGCCGCTGGACACCGAACTGTTGACGATGAAACTCCTGCTCCAGCGCGATGCTGCTGCCCGGCAGCGAGATTGCCGACGTAGAGCGTATCGCCTGCACCAAGCGGGGCGAGCACGCTGCTTGGCGTTGTGTTCAATCCGCCGCTGCCGCCAGTCGTGCCGCCACTTCCGCTGCCGGAGTCGGCGGGCGGATCGACCGTGCCGAACGTCGCCAGAGTTCAATCGCATCCGCCTGCCCGACATTATGCAGCGTCATCGTCAGGGTGAAACGGTCACCGGGGGTGAGCGATTGATGCCTTCGCCAATGCTGTAACTCTCGAGCAAAATCAGCGGTTCCGGTTTCGCCACGCGCGCAATCTCGATAGTTAGACTGGTAGTGGTTTGCTTTCGTCTCGCCATCCTCCAAATACGAGATGGTCACTGGTTGCGACTGCGGACCGGATTCTGCCGCCGGGTCCACTACCATCGGCAAGTCAATTTCTACTGTATCGCCGGGGGCGATGTCGCCGAGCGGACGGCTGTCTCCCTGACCTCCGGCAAGCAGAATGCTGTTTTCGCCCGCGATCCGCAGCAGCACGCGCGAGGCGATCTTATTCCCGGTATTGGTCATTGAGATGTGTACGGTCACCGGCGCGCCGGGTGCGGGCGTCTGCGGCTCGACGCTGTAGCCGGTCAGTGTCATCTGGGCGACCTCGTTGAGTGCCGAAATCTCGACGCCCAAATCAGCAGTGCTGGTATAAGTCTTGCCTTCGACATCCCGGTAGGACGTCGTAATCGGGACATTGGTAGGACCTTCGCTGGCATCGCGCGCCGCCAGCGCGTTGAGTGTGATCTGAACCGAACTGCCCGGTGGCATGTCTGGCAGAGCAATGTCCGCCTGACCGTTTGCCGGGAAGAACTTGCCTTCAAAATCGAGCGAAACGGATACGCCGAGTGCGGCGCGGTTGCCTTGGTTGAGCAGTACCAGCGTCAGCGCAACCGGACCACCGGGGGCGACAACGGATGGGATCGCGGCGAAATCGCGCACGATGAGTGACGGCTGACCGGGGACAAGCGTCGGTGGCAGTTGCGTCGGGATCAGCGTTGGTGGCGGCAAGGTCGGGGCATCCGTTGGCGGCGGCAGCGTCGGTCCGGGTGGCGCGTTCACGGTGAGGGTATTCGGAGATACTGCCGTGCCGCCAACTGGATTACTCACTTCGATGCCGTAAGTTCCCGGCGGCAGATCCGCTGGAAGCACTGCCGTCAGCGCCCCGCTGTTGACCAATGTGACCGACAGCAGCCCAATGCCGACCAGCCGGATAGTCGTCCGGTCGGTGAAATTCGTGCCGAAGACCGACAGCACACCATTCTGACCGCCGTTGGTGAACTGCGACGGCTCGCTGCGCGAAACCGTAACCGGCTGTGGCTGCGGTTCCTGTGTTGTTTCCTGCAGCCTGACTCGAGGCGACTTGCAACCCGAACAGGCTCGACATCAGGGTGAAGCAGAGAACCCATTTTATGAGCGGTTTACGCAACATGCTCTCGTTTGCGCTCCTTTATTAGCTGATCATCAACAATTTCACCGTCCTGAAGGTGAATCAGGCGGTCGGCGTACTTGGCAACTCTGGGATCGTGAGTTACGACGATCACGGTTTTCCCGGCTTTGTCGCGCAGGGCGCGCAGCATTCGCATAACGAGCTGCCCAGTTTTGCTGTCGAGCGCACCAGTTGGCTCGTCTGCCATAATAATCGGCGGCTGGTTGAACAGCGCGCGGGCGATAGCGACGCGCTGCTGCTGCCCGCCGGAGAGCTGAGACGGACGGTGATCCGCGCGATCCAGCATTCCCAGCATGTTAAGCAGGTGAGCGGCACGATCTTCGCGCACATCGCGCGGCAAGCCGACAAAGACACCGGGCAGACCAACGTTTTCAAGCGCCGTCAGGGTTGGGACAAGGTGGAAGCTCTGAAAGACGAAGCCGACCGTCTCGCGCCGGAATTCCGCCAGTTCGGCGCTGTTGAGCATGTCAAGGCGGCGCCCCGCTACTTCGATCACGCCGTCAGTCGGACGATCCAGCCCCCCGAGCAGGTAGATTAGCGTGCTTTTGCCTGACCCGCTGGGTCCCATAATGGCGACGAACTGCCCCGCGTCGATCTGGAGACTGATATTCTTGAGCACAGGCAGCGGTTGTCCGCCTATCTCGTAAGTTTTGTGGATATTTTGCCCAATGATAATCGCGCTCATCCGCCCGTTCCTCTGGTGATCGGGCGCACTTGGACGGCTGGGGGCGCACTGATTTCGGATCCCGACTCCAGCGCTGATTTGTCCGGCGTGGTCATCGACGGCTCGACCTGCAAATCAGGCGAAACCTGTTCGGTGCCTTCCGGCATCGTGATCGATTCGGTATCCTCAACCACCGGGGCGGGCTTGCCGATGCTGCTCAACGCTGGACCTAGCGCGCCGATGATCACCCACACCACGACTACCAGTGTGACCGCTGTTCGCTTGCCCCCCAGCGCGATGCGCCCGCCGATGTAGAGCAGCCCCAAATTCCACAGCCAGAACAGCGTGAAGTTACTCGCTAGTGTCATGAGAACGGTTTGCGAGAATGCTGGAAACGTCTGGAAGGCTGCCCAACGTTCCAGCATCAGCGAAATGCCCATCATGCCCGGTGTTCCCCCCGCAGCAAAGTAAAGCTGCTGGATCACCAGCATCAGCGCTAGCGGCACGCTCGCCCAGATGGCGATTTGCAGGTTCAGCCCAAGGCTGGGACGGGTGCCATTAATTAGCGAGACTTCCGAAAGCACCAACGCCTGAATAAACCACGCGACCAGCATGCCCGTCGCCGCCAGCAGCGCGGTCATCACCGTCTTGCTGACATCCGGCGCGGGTGTGGCAGACGACCCCGCACCGGGGTTGTCAGAGGCGATGAATCCGCTTTCGATGCCACTCACGCCGCCGGAGATGCTCGCGTCAGGCGGAAGCTCAATCGCAGGCGCTTCGCCGGACGGTATCGTTTCGTCTAATGTGGGCTGATGTACCGTGCTGAACCCGATGATGATGAGCATCAGCAGACCGACCCACAGCCAATGACGGCTCGTCGGGAGCGAACGGAAAAATACTACCGGTTGCAAGAGCACGGCTGAAATGTTTCCGATCAGACTGCGCGGACGCCGGGAATAGGTCGTCAACCCGGTCGTTCGAGACTGTGCGGATTGTGCAATCAATACACGCTTCTCCTGTATTTGGTCGTTTCCATCATGCATATACTACGCTGCCCGCCATTCTAGAAGGTGTGATGTATTTTCAGGGTAAGAAAGTCGTCTAGTGAACGAAGCGATGAGCCATGAGAATCGCGAAGGCAAGTAAAGGGGGGAGGCTTAAGGCTTAAGCAAATATGCGCAATCCCATGCCAAATGGCGGAAATGCACTGCCCAACGATGGGGCAGCACTGACCCCTTTTTCGCCTCGATCAACTTGACGGCTCCCCATCGATCCCGTTGGTGAGGCATGATTTTGGGGGCATGTTCCCATCTTGCGTTCGCACTCTCCTAAAATGCCTAACACGCACTGAGTTTACCTGCACAGAGCCAATGTTCGTTGGCTACTTTGCTGCAATCCTCTCTGATAGGACGTAGATATGCGTGTTATCGTTCCCTTCCTTAACATTTCTACTAAATCGCGGGTTAATAGTACCGTGAATGTCCGGGAGGTAAATCGACGGTTTCCCTACTGTTCATTGATGGATCACGGAGAGCACTGCAGAGGATTACAAAAATTACCGAAGGTGTGGCGTTTCGCCGGGGCAACCCCACCGTCATTGTGAGCCTATATTGAGTTGAGCACCTTATGATCGAGCAGCACCGAAATTTGCGGCACCGCGAATAGTAAGTGAATCAGTGGCATGGCTGCACTCTCGACGGGTTCATCGGAGTGCCACATGAGCATATCCGCGTGGACGGGGGTTGTGCCCGCCAGCATATTGTCCTTAAACCAAGGCATTAATCTTCCTGCGCTTACGCTGGCAGATTGAACTGCTCTTCAAGTTTTGGATACTGTCGAAGTTCTGCATAAAGACGCTGTCGCGGATCAGTATATTCGTCAAATTGCAGTCCAGCATGTCCGTCTCCTGCAAATCTACCGCGCGAATCAGTAGGTTAGCTTCATGAATCTGCTATTTGCCCTCATTCACAAGCTGTTCAATTGGTAAAGGTTTGGCTTCCGTCCAGAGGGTTTCGAAATTGCCATCACCGATGGATCCTTGCAAGATAGTGTAGGTCTGATCTAACAGCGGTTTATCAGCTAGCCGTACAGGTGCCCCCATTTCTGTACGCAGCGTTGATGCTACGCTGAGGAATCGTATCCCTAAAGTAATTTGTTTTGTTTGCGCCATCATACTTGCCAGCCCTTCCAGCGCATACGCAACAAATAGACGCGGTCCATGCACTAATGCCAGACGTAGGGTTTCAGTGAGTGCTTCATCTGCCGCCGCCATTTTTCCTTGCGCGAGGAGAACATATCCTAAGGTCACGAGCGCCTCGACAATACCAGTACCCCGATCCATACCTCGAAACAGAGATACACTTTCGTTGGCAAGGGTAAATGCCTGCGTTAAATCACCCTCCAGATAAGCGGCATATGCCAGATTATTCAGCGCGAAACCAATCGCCCATTGCACCCCAAATTCACGGAAGATAGCAAGGCTTTCTGTGCTGTATTTCCGCGTCTGTGCCACATCGCCCCGGTCACGTGCAATATCACCAAGTGCCAATAATGCCTGCGCTTTGTTTCCGGGGTCACCAATTTCGCTGTCAATCTCCAAGCGCTCCCGGGAGAGTGCCAGCGCGCGGTCAAGCTGCCCTTGCTCACGAAGTACGAGCGCCAATATATAGAGACACTCAGCAATGCCACCGCGCTCACCCTGAGCATAATGTTCTGCCAGTGCATCTTCGATGAGCACTGTTGCTCGTTGATACTCCCCGACCGAGCGCGCCTGAAGGGTCGCATTGATAAGCAACCGCGTTTCATTTCCGGTTTCACCAAGCCTATGACGGATGGCAAGGCTTTCTTTGAGCAATTGTGCCGCATCAGCAAAATCAAATTTGTCCGTTGCTAGCCGTGCGGCGCACTTCAACGCACGCACGCGCACCGCCAAGCTCGCAGCTTCCTGATTATCAGCATCTAGCTTTAAAAGGTCTGTCAGCCACTCTGAACCCTCGTTGAGAAAGCCACGTACCTTCCAAAGTGGTGTGAGGGCAATAGCGATTTGCAATCCTATCGTCGGATGATTATTCGCTTTTGACCACACCAACGCGGTGTAAAGGTTGTCATACTCACGACTGAGTTCTCTAATTGCAACTTCGGCTGTTGGCGTGTACCAATGTGCGCCAGCGTTTTCAGCCACAGTCAAATAGTAGGCTGCATGACGGTGTTGCATCATCTCATAATCACCGTGCTCCAGCAGCCGTTCCAGTGCATATTCGCGAATCGGTTCCAGCATCATAAATCGTGATCCTGATCCGTAAGTCTCTTCTACATATTGGCGCAGCAGCGATTTATCAATTAATGTTCCTAGGTTGAAAAGCGTCGCCTCGGCGACCTGTTTTGCTGCCTCGACTGTAAAACTGCCATGAAAAATTGCCAGTCTACTAAACAACCCGCGTTCTGTTTCGTCGAGTAAGACTCCAAGAATGATTAAAGGCGGCGCGTATACTGCGGTGACGCTCTGGAATATCGCGTAGCGTGGTCGAGATCCCGTTCAGATTCTCGCGGATTTGCTGCTCAATCATGTCGATCGAATGCGTTCGCATCGCTGCGGCAGCCAACTCAATCGCCAGCGGTATCCCGGCGAGCTGCTGGCATATTGGCACAATCGACTTCAAAGTCACTTCAGACAGGGGAAAATGCGGCTGCACCTGAGTCGCCCGCTCCACAAAAAGCTGCACTGCACTATATTCGGCAAGATACGGCAGCATTTGCAAGGTGAGGGGTACATCACGAGCGGGATAGGCGAGACCTTCTACATCAAATAACCATTCGGACTGAAGATTTAAGCGGGAACGCGAAGTGACCAATATCGTGATTTTCGACGCCTGCTGAAGGATCTCATTAACCAATTCGGCATCGTTGAGTAAATGCTCAAAGTTATCCAGCACCAACAGCAGATTTCGCTCGCGCAAATAGTCAAGCAGATACTTTACAGGATCGGTTTGCCCGGCGAACGAGAGACGGAGTGCATCTCCGATGGTCGATACGATCTGATTCGTCGTATCAACGGAGGCAAGTGCGACGTACACAACGCCATCCTCAAACGCGTTGGCTTGACGCGCTGCGACTTCAAGTGCTAGCCGTGTTTTGCCAATCCCCCCCGGTCCTATGAGTGTCAATAGCCGACACCCCGGATTATCCAAAATTTTAGCGATTTTTGATAATTCAATCGCTCGTCCTACAAAAGACTTTGTCTGAAGCGGCAGATTACTTATTACATTTCGCTTGATCGCTCTCTGACGAGTATCCTCATTTTCGGTGCCTGACTTAGATGTCAGTAGCCCGGTAAGCCAATTCTCATCCAACAGCACTTTTTGACGAGCCGCTTTCCAGAGAGCGCGGATTTCATCGGCTTCATGTCCGGCAGAAAATGCGTCCTGCTGGGCGGCGAGTTCAACAATAGCTTTGAGATGTTCGACCTTTGGATACTTGTTTCCTGCTTCCCACTCCCCGATGGCGAAACGTGAAATACCCAGATACTCCGCCAATCCGGTTTGTGTGAGTCCGATTGCGGAGCGCAGATTTAGCATCCTCTGTCCAAAGCTGTAATCTCGATCCCGATATGTGCGTTTCATAGCGCTTTCTTCCCTGCACAACGCGCGAAAGTGCAGCCAGATGGGAGATGTGAGCTGAAATGTTAGCCGGTGTGGACTGACCGGGAACCGTCTGCTCATTATACTGCCTCATAACGTAAATCGCCCCGTGCCAGAGGTAAAAGACAGGGGTACATCTCATAAGGAGAAACGATGAATCAAAAGATAGGGAATGAAAGCACGTTGGGGCGCTCACTGCTGGGTGCTGTTGCTATCGCTATTTTTGCCTTATCACTGATGGTTGTGCCGGCTCTGGCACAGGAAGGAACTGAAGACGTGGCTAGCTTACCGAATATCGTACTGGTGCATGGTGCATGGGCGGATGGTTCGAGCTGGAGCGGTGTCATCGAGCGGCTTCAGGCGGCAAATTACCATGTCACGGCTGTGCAGTTACCGCTGACGTCGCTCGCTGATGATGTCGCCAGTGTTCGTCAGGTGCTGAATTTGCAGACCGGACCCACCCTTGTGGTCGGGCACTCTTACGGTGGGGTGGTCATTGGTGAGCTAGGAACGGATGCGCCCAACGTCGTCGGGCTGGTATATGTCGCCGCTTTTGCCCTGGATGAGGGTGGGTCTGTGCAAGGATTTACTGGCGAGTGGCGCACCGCCCAGCCTGGAATCGCTCCGTCCTGATGCTCAGGGCTACCTCTGGTTTGACCCGGCAGGCTTTGTTGAGTTCTTCGCCCCGGATGCCGACCCATACAGGCACGGGTGCTGGCGGCTGTCCAAAAACCAGTGAATTCCGTCAGTTTCGGCACACCGTCCGGTGTACAGGCATGGGCGTCGCTGCCGACATGGTATCTGGTTGCCAGCGACGACCAGATCATCCCGCCCGATGCCCAGCGTGCGATGGCAGCCCATATCGGCGCAACGGTCGCGGAAGTTGAATCCAGCCACTTGGTGTTGGTTTCTCACCCGGATGAAGTCGCTGCGCTGATTGAGACCGCCGCCACCGCGGTTTCGAAAGGCGAATAAACATTCCTAAATGCCAGTCGGGGGTTGGTTTACCCGCCTCCGACTGGCAGCGGAATCTACGTATCGTTGTTCGCTCGACATTTGCAACCGATCCGTTTCAGAACAAGGAGTAAGAACATGCCAGTTTCCATGTGGAACAAGCAAACGTTCTCAATCGCGACGGATGAACTGTCGGAACTCACCAATGGTGAGTTCACCACGGTGATGGGCGCTCTCGTCATCGATCTGGTCAGCGCGCCTATAGAACCGGGGACATACGACATCCGCCTCAATGCCGTGATGGGCGGCATCCAGCTCTTTCTTCCTGCCTATGCCAAAGTACATCTGAATGGCGAGACGTTTTTGGGGGGCAATCGCGTCTATCGTGGCGAGGCGTTCTGGCGAGAGATGCGCAAGGCGTTCGCCAATACTATTGTCCCGGTGCCGTCAACGCCACCTGTATGGGCGACAGCCTCATACGAGGATCACCCGGTAACACTGCATCTTACCATCAGCACAACGATGGGAGGAGCGCACATTTATCAACTGGAGCCAAACCCGGTTGAGAGCAAACCCGTGAGCCAAGTGGACAATTGAGTGTAAATCACCAACCGCGTTGATGGCACATCATCGAAAACACGACGATTAGACTTGCCTTTCAGTCCGGCGCCATCGACCCGACCCAGCACGCGCTGATCCGCAGTGTGGCCGGAACAGAAGCTCGGCGACGAGAAGCGCGGCGCCACCGCCCTGCTGACCAGTAAGGGCGCCAAGAAAGCCTAGGCTGTCCGCCCCCACGACCTGCGCCACAGCTGGGCGACCCGGGAGCGCGCAATAAAACCAGCGCCTTCGCCCTCCAGAACGTAGGCGGCTGGAACTCGCTAGCGATGCTGTCCCGTTACGTCGAGGTGGACAAGATCGCCAACGAGGGTGTGAAGTTGGGCGAGGATTGAAGACTCTCTGGGGACGGTATAGATGGCTGCCGGGCTCGCTCGCGGCGAAATGATGCATCGCTATGCCCGGGCGGTCGATGCGTGGCAGGCTCGGAAAGCGCGCAAGCCGTACTACGGGTAAAATCTCTAGAGTGCAGGGCTTCATTCTCTCGGTTTCCCGTTCTATCCGAATAGATGATCAATTCCTCCAGCTGCGGACGTTCGGTATCCGGAAATTGATGCGGGTTGTTTGTTTCGTAATCAACGAATAGATATATGGAAAGGGTTACCAATGTCGGAAGTTCGAAAACAATTCTCGCTTGATGAGGCGCGCCAACTTGGCGAGCAATTGGGCATTGACTGGCATAGTTTTGATACGGAGCAGTTCCGCATGGGGCTGAACGTCGAACTTGAACACGGTGTCCACGACCCCGAAACCGATGTCACCCAAAATGACCCGTTGCTGACCGGCAAGATCGCCTGGGCACACCTGAAGGAATTTCCAGACTATTACACTCGTCTGGAAAAGATGGAAGAAGAGGCAGATGCGTTCTGGGCAAACCGATCTATTTGATGTGAATACCTGAAGGGCGTTTCGCCGCCCTTCATGCTCTCTAGCGTGGCTGAGCGCGTTTAGGGATTCATTCAAGCGCACTCCAACAGACAGTGAGGTGATCTTCTGTCTGGTCAATAGATCGGGGACCGTACGGTCCCCGATTTGCTCAGTCGCTCAGGCTTTCGTTCTCAACAATCGCCTACTTACCCGTGTTGACGTACTGAATACAATCGCCTTGGTTTTTGAAACCGCTGCCGTCAGCACGGCTAAGGTTTTGCCAACCACCCTTCTTGCAATCATCCTTCGTAAAATTGGCAACTGGCGGCGTTGCACGACAGGTCCCTCGTTATCGTCGGCGGGTGTTTCGCCGTTAATGTTGATAATCACGATATTGACGGCGACGATGACAATCGTGCCGTTCACGGTCGTACTGTTGCCTTCCACACGGATCACATCCCCGACGTGAATTTGGGTCAAAATCGGATCGTTCGGATCAACCTCAATGTTGATATTGAAGATCGTGATGATATTGATATTGATTGCCTGAATCGGACCCTCAATGACGATAGTAACCGGTCCCTCAATCTCGCCAGTGTTGACCGTATAGTTCGCTGAGTCGGTGTCAGTAACAGACGTGGTCTGATAAATCGCTGTGACTGTGGCAGTATCAGTATGCGTGTTTGCCGCCGGGAATGGTCCAATGACACACTCAAATCCGACGCCGGGTTCGAGGCTGACAGGCAGGGAACAGCTGCTCGTATCAAACGCATCGTCGCTGAGCGCAATGTTGGTCAGTGGCACGTTACCGTTGTTTGTCACCGCGAACCGGAAATACACTTGACTTCCCGGCTCGACTTGCAGCCCGGGTGCAGTGTCAGCGTCCTGCCAATTTGAACTGTCAGTCGAGACAAACTTCTCAAGATCTATGGAGGGGCGATCTCCGCCAAAATAGAAGGCGCTATCACTGTCCGTGACCGTCACACTGCCGGACATTGCATTAATTGTCGCCGTATCCATGTGCTGCCCGGCTTCAGCTACAACTGGACCGATCACGCATTCAAAGACCGCCCCTGCTGCCAACGCAGTTGGGATCGGGCAGCTACTCAGATCATAAACGTCATCGCTGAGTGCCAAGCCACTGAGCGACGTCTCGCCCGTATTGGTGACGACAAACCGGAACAAGACCGGGCTGGAGACGTCAACTTCGGGACCGGGCGCAGTATCGGCATCATTCCACGTTGCGCCGTCAACCGAGACGTACTTCCGGATATCCACCGAGTTCGCCCCGCAGCCCGCACCGGGCAGTTGGGCGCTTCCAAATCCATTCCCGCCTTTCACGGCAACGGTGACGACGCTCTCCGGAATGTCGCCGGCAAAGGTCAGCGTGTAGGTGCGGCTCTGCGACATCAGGAGCGGAAGATCCCACTTGATGCCGCTGACGCTAGTCGTCGGATCGACGCCGAAACTGACCGCGCTGGTCGGATCGGTTCCCACAACTTGGAGCGCCGGATTACAGGTCACGATCTCGACGTCAAAGTGACTTAGGTCAGGCGGAGTACCGGTGCCGGACACGTAGTAAATGAACGTGGTTTGGCTCCCGTCGAAACTGCGTCCACCGTAACCGACAATGAAGCCATTGATCAGCACGCCACCGGCATTCGGGGTAGCCTCCGGGCTAGGAACATTGAGAATGAAGACCACCTGAACCGGCACGACGACGCTGGTTCCACTGGTGATCACGAGATTGCCGCTGACTTCGAGCACATCGCCCTGATTCAGTTCCGTGAGGATTGGATCGTTGGGGTTAAATTGGATGTTCAGGTTAAAAATCGTCACGATGTTCACGTTCACTGCTTGGACTGGACCTTGCAGGGTGATGATCGGTGAGACGATGTTGCTCCCGGTAACAACCACCGAATCGCCGTGAAGTGCGGAGAGATCAGCGGTATCGTTGACCTGACTGGTGATCTCAACGACCGTGCCGACTTGCAGAGTGAGGAGCAGCGGATCGCTCGCGTCGAGTACGATATTGATGTTGCCGATGGCAATGACATTGCCGTTGATGGACTGAATCGGTCCTTCGATCACGATCGAGTTCGACGCAGTTTGCAGATAAGCTTGGTCGAGGCTCGAATCACTCGACACCGGTCGCAAGCCTAGTGAAAACAGTGCGATGAAGAATAGAGCGAAAATCGGATATTTCGAAAACATGGTTACACTCTCTACTATAGGTTCTGGTATATTAAACGTTTTATAACGGTCAATGTCGCAGAACGGCTGTAGTTGTAGTGTTACTCTGACATAAATACCGGCGGTGTGATATCGACTTACTTCTGACGATATAAGGAGTCTCTGGTTCATAACGGCGTTAGCTAAATTAAGACTTTTGAGGAGAAATCCATGCAGCGTTCCTTTTTGATTATGGTTAGCATAGCACTGCTATTGACACAGGCAGCTCTGGGGCAAGGGGCAGTTGTTGTGCCTGACGTTACGGGCATGTCCGTTCCGGCTGCGGCTGCGGCTTTAAATCGCGTGGGTATCGCGATCGGACATGAAGTCACCGAGCCTATGAGTGCCGAAGCTAACCTAGCCCCGAATACAGTGATCTCCCAGTCGCTGACACCCGGTACGCAAGTAGAAGCCGGGGCAGCAATCGATCTGACGATCCAGCGCTCACCAAACACCTTGTTGATCTATGACGACAACGATTTGACCTTAGTCAACCAGACGGGCAGCATAGTTGATCTATCACAGATTACTTTTCAGGCATTGGATGGGAACGGCGCAACGTTTGCTGCTGGTCAGTGGGGCAATTCACTGCAAACAAGTCGCTGCGCTCAGATCTGGTCGATCCACCGAACTGGACCGAAGGATCTGAATGAGTGCCAATTTGTTGAACACTGGCTCGCCACGACCCAAAGCAGTAGTCACTTTTGGACCGGTGTGGGCGGTACGACCCGGTTTAGCGTGATTCAGAATGGCATCGAGCGCGGCGTGTGCATGGTCGCAAATCCGGGACAATGCGAAGTCTATTTGCCCGGTAATGATGTTGGGTCCGAGGATGTTACGGAATATGTCTACATCGTCTATTCGCAGGATCGGCTCGCCATCATCAACAACACCAATGACCGCTGGATGCCATTAAGCGGATTAGTGCTTCTCAACAATTTCGTTGAGCCACGCGGTCAAGCGATCACCCTTTCTGATGCCACTTTATACGGGGATCACCTGAACCAAGCAGCCGATCTTCGGCGGCTTGCGCCCGGCCAATGTATTCTCTTTACGAACAACCCTGAAACCCAGTCTCCTCCCCAACCGTGTGATGTCATTGCATGGTTAGCAATCAATCCGAGTCTCATCTTTTGGGGTGCTGATTTTCCGGTGGAGAGTGTCTCTGACAACCTGAAACACACGTGCCCGGCAGCGAAACCGGATCAAATGGTGCTGTGCCTTATGCCTCGTTAGGCTTGCAACGACACAGCCCTTCGGGCGAGCACGTTGATCACCCTACCTTCGTGCTGGACTTCGCCCTCGACCACGATCAGTGGGTATTCGCGGTATTGCCTTCAAGCCACACGACTTGCGCCAGACTTCATCACTGAGGCGCTGAAGCTGAGATATGGGCGAGTAAGAATTAAGGTGCAGACTCTTGTGTAGAATTTGTAGCTGATCCATTCGGAAACATTGAGGTAGAAAGCATTCTACGATTGATCTTTTTCGTTACAGACGGATTGAGGTCGCTGATCGTTCGCCGTGTATAATTTCCATATAGATCAGAGATAACCTCTTCAATGAGTTTCAGTTGCGCGCTTAGGGCACGGCATCAGGCTTAATCGATCGAATGACACTCGATGTTGATGTCGGTGGATTTAGCTGTGACGGCTGATCAGCTTTAAGTTCTTGATTGGTGTCACCTAGCATGCGCCGTGCTAGCACGTTTTCCGGCTGCAGCCGGAGCAGCGTCCGCAGCGCGTTGCGGCGTTCGTTTAGCGACGACGTGACGAAGGCAGTGATCCAGAGTGCTTCGGTGTTCCGCCCATCCTCCCGCGCAACCCTCAGGGCGAGCCGATGCGCTTCGTCGAAGCAACGCTGTCGAGCGAATTCAGCCGCCAGCTTGAGCAATTCCTCATGCTCCGTCATTGTCCGTCTCCCCAGTTGAAACTTAGGCTCAATGCACGACTGAATCCTAAAACGATCAGGGGCTACGAATGTCACGCGAATTGGGGGATTTCGCTGAAGGAAAGGGAAATTTAGGGGCGCAGTTGAAGTGCGCCCCTGCCATGTTCGTTAGGCTAATCGGCAGTATCAGTTCGTCGTCTTAGCCGTGACCATTAGCGCGACCGTCGTTGCTCTTGCCATTGTCATTGTCATTGCTGTTCCCATTATTGCCATTATTGGGGTGGTCGCCGTTATTGCCATTATTTCCGGCATTGCCACTGTTACCGGGCAGATCGCCGGTTGTGTCGTGCTGCGGACGGATAACTTGCCCCGGCGCTAGCGAGGACGGATGAACTCCCGCCTCCTTGACGATCTCGCCCCAGCCCAAGCCAGCTTGCCGCTGCTCGAAGTACGTCGAGGCAGGATCACCACTGGAGTCCGCCATCAAGTAGGCACGGGCGATCTCGCCAAAGCCGAATCCTTGACAGAACCAGCCCATGATCTCGTCGTAGGACACGCCGAAATCATGGGCAAGCCGCTGCCCTACTGGCTGACCGGCTTGCATTATTACGGTTATCCCGGCGCGACCGGCTTCGTTCTATATTCGGGTCTGGTCGGCGATTGCAACGGCGCCGACAGCAACGCCATCGACGTCTCCGGCAACTCGACCACGTGGTACGGCGTGATCTACGCGCCCCACAGTGGCGCCAAAGTCTCCGGCAGCGATCTCACCTTGTTCGGAGCGATTGTTGCCCAGAGCGTTTCCACATCAGGGTCGAATTTGCGCTTGGTCGCCGATCCAACCATCATCCCACCGCGACCGGCAATCGTCCAGATCGCCGAGTGAGTTCATCATCAATACTGGGGGAGTAGCTCCTTAGTCGTACTCCCCACGGCAAAGTCCAAACTTTGGGTTTTAATTCACAAACTCGAGAGCGACATTCAGCACTCTGTAACGATATTAACTCTGTGGTCATTTATTCAGGTCAACAAGCATTAGCGTCGCATTATCATGATCTATTCTAACGAGAGTCAAACCCTGAACTACACCCTCATTGGGGCACGTCCTCAAAACTCTTGGCGTGGACAGAACTCGTCTTATGCTCTACGATATAAACTAGCGCGTCAAGGTAACCGGTCGTACCAGCGTGATTTGCCCAACAACATAGGTCATGGACTTTGGGCACTAACTACTGAGAATTATCGTGTGATGCCGATCCCGCTTCACTACACTATCGCCCTGTTCTTGTTCATTGCCGATAGCTTTCCTGACGATCCTTCCGCCGCGTCCATCGACGTCACCGCACTCATTACGCAGGCGCAGCGGGGCGACCGGGGCGCTGTGGCGGCTCTCTACCAAGCCTACTCGCAGCGAATTTTCCGCTACATCGTCTTTCGCGTGCCGACCACGGCAGATGCCGAAGATCTGACTGCCGAAGTCTTTGTCGGGATGGTCAAAGGGCTGCCGAACTATCAAGTCACGGGAGCGCCCTTCGAGGCGTGGCTGTACCGGATCGCGGCATCGAAAGTGGTCGATTTTTACCGCCAAACCAGTCGCCGCAGCCAAACTGAACTCTCCGACAATCTGCGCGATAGCACCCCCTTACCTGAAGAACAAATCTTGCAAGATCAAGCGTTCGATCACCTGCGCGCCGCGATGCGACAGCTTCCCGACGACTACCAGTCGATCCTGCTGCTGCGCTTCGTCGAGCGCAAGAGCCACGAGGAAGTCGCTGCCCTGCTCGGCAGCACCGCGTCAGCGGTCAAGAGCGCACAGCATCGTGCCCTCGTCCGCCTGAGTGAACTGCTCGGCAGTGATCATAAAGTCCGGCACTATCTGCGGGGAAGCTCAAGGGGGAAGTCATGAGCGAACAACACTCGACTCCCGATGTACTCGCCCGAAGACTCGATCAGGCGCTGCCGCCCGGTACGAACTTGATTCCGCCTGTGACCCCCGACCCGCTCGTCAACACAGCGGCGGAGATCGCCAAACTGCCGGTTCCTGCGCTGAAATCAGCAGCAGCAACCCGGATTGAAGCCAGTATGTTAGCGGCATTCGACCAGCAATACCCACAGCGGCAACCGCGCATGATGCCGCGCTCACGTCGAACGTCGGGTTTTGTCGCGCGCTGGGCACTTGCTGCCTGTGCAGCCCTCGTCTTGCTGTTTGCGGGATTGACGCCTAGCGTCAGCGCCGCCGTTCCCGGCGAGCCGCTCTATACCGTGAAGCAGCTCTATGAGCGCGTCGAGCTTGCCACCGCCTTCTCGCCTTCGGCTCAAGCCGGGGTCTATTTACAGCACGCTAACCGCCGAGCACAAGAGGCGCTCACCCTGCTGGATCGGAATCAGTTTGATCCAGCGCTGGCAAACGCCGCCTTGACCAATATCGCCGAAGCGAGCAAGTCGGCGGCAGAAATTCGCAAATCGACCAGTTTGCGCGCTCAGCTTTACCAAGCCGACTTGTTGCTAGGGTTCGTGCTGCAAAACGCGCATCAGAGCAGGCTAGTGACTCAGGAGCAATTCCAAGCACTGTCACAGGAAGTCGAGCAAGTTCGCGCCAGCGAACTGCTCATACCCAGTAACAATCCTGATGAGGCAGCAACCAGCGAGGTGGAGATCGCCGAAACACTCGAACCCACTCCCGACAGCGACCGTGGATCCAAATTCGGATGCACCGGGGAATAGTGACCAGCCATGTGAGCACGGGCAGTCGTGTCTGTCACAGGGCGTGCCCGGTGAGCAGATCATCAAGCCGACGCCAAGACCAACCAACGTCCACCGGGATATTCAACCAACGCCTCCTAGCGATCCCGGTAGAGGCAACTCCAGCAGTAATGGCGGCGGGAACGGGAACGGCAACAGCGATGGAAATGGAAATTCGAACGGAGGAGGCAACTCCTCCGGTGGCAATTCTAATGGAAATGGGAACGGCAAGGGGAATAGCGGCTAGCCAGCTTTAACCGGCAGTCGTCACATTCCCCTCTGCCAACCCCAAAACGTGCGATCACTCGTATCCATCTGCCCTACCCTTATATGCCCAAGTCGCCCGCGCTTTCGGCAAACTACTCTAGCGCCTGAGACTAGCCTAATCCCCCTGCCGTTGACCTTACTCCGATTTGACGGTTCATCCGCGCTTTATGTTAGAAATTTAAGCGGCATTGACGCTAGGCTCAACGACTTCTAGCATACAGTCGTATTCTTCGCTTGTTCCACCGACAGCGCTTCACACAAAGTGCAAATGAGCCGCCAAACTAGGGTAAGGTCATCGACGCTTTGGAAGCGACGATGGGAAAGAAGTTTCGCTTTCCCATCGTGCGGTGTCCACCCCTTGTAACCTTGGATGGCACACTATTTCGGTCTTCGCGCTTCTGAAATCGGTCTATGAAGCGGCTTCTGTTGCCTCGGGCGTCATTGCTTCGGCGTTCGGGCAGTTGAACTTATTGCAGATGTCCTGTGCAGTGTCCGGCGAAATGGTGTCGAAGGGCAGAACCAGCCACAGTGGCGGATTCACGCCATCGACGAGGATGCGATGCGCCCAGTCAATCGCCTGCTGTCCGCCGGTCGGATAGACGAAGGTTACACCGATTCGTCCTTCGAGCACGGACATGATGCCCCCGTCGGGCGTCGGCAAGCCGTCAATGCCGATGAACAGCACCTTGCTGACGTCGATGCCCGCGTCCTGAGCGGCGATGTATGCGCCTTCTGTCATCGGGTCGTTGTGTCCATAAAGTACATCAATTTCAGGGTGCGCTTGGAAAGCGGCGGCAGCAGCGGGGACGGCTTTCTCGCGTAGCCAGTCGGCGTTCTGCGAGAAGATGATGTTGGCTTCGCTGAGTCCTCCGTCAACCAATCCTTGACGGAAACCATCACCACGATCCTTAGCCGGCGGCGCGCCTTCCAGACCACGAATTTCGGCAATGTTGCAGTCGGTACGACCATTGTCCGCGCACCACTGGGCAGCATACTGCCCGGCAGCTTGACCGATAGCGACGTTATCCGCGCCGATGAACATGGAGTAATTCGGATCGACCAGATTGCGGTCGAGCACGATCACCGGAATGCAGCTATCCCATGCCTCTTTGACGATGTCGTTGAGCGGCGCGGCTTCGTTCGGGGAAATGATCAACAAGTCGACACCCTGCGTAATCAAGTTTTCTACGTCACTAACCTGCTTGGCGTTATCCTGAGCGGCATCCTGGAACACAACCTCAAAATCCGGATATCCAACTGCTGCTGCTGCGATCTGACTGTCCATGGCTTCGCGCCAAGGTTCGGCACGGTTCGCCTGTGACATCCCGATCACATAATGGTCTTTGACTTCTGGCTTGGGGCAGTTGGCTGGCAGCGGTCCTGCCGGAAGTGAATCAGTCTTGACTAAGCCGCCCTGGATCATGTCTGGAGTGTAAGGTGTCCACCCGCTGTCCTGCGCCGCCACAAAGGAGAGCGTGCCGAGGGCGATGACGACGAGTATTGTGCCGATAATAAGAATTTTCTTCATTTGAAGCTCCTCGCGTGAATAAGTTGCCCAATTACAAGCTCGTACTCGTTTCTACTTTTGTACCTCCCTTCCCGATTTACTCGTTGCTGCGCGGACTTACTTGTTGAAGGGCTACTGCCGCGACGACCAAAAGCCCCTTCGTAACGAGTTGAGTACTGCTGTTCACGTTGTTCAGGCTGAGCATGTTATCGAGGATGCCCAAAATAAAGGCTCCGGCAATCGCCCCAGCGATCGTGCCTCTTCCTCCGTTAAGGCTCGCACCGCCGATCACGACCGCAGCGATGGCGTTCAATTCGTAGCCGACCGCCTCGTTTGGGCTGCCTTGATTGAGCTGTGCGGCATGTAGGATTCCCGCCATCGCGGCGAAAAAACCACACAGCATGAAGGCGGTGATCTTAATGCGCGAGACCGCCAAGCCCGATAGCCGCGCCGCAACCTGATTGCCGCCGATAGCGTACAGGTGTCGCCCAAACGCCGTGTAGCTCAATACCAGCGACATGACGATCGCAACGGCGAACATGATCAGCGCGGGTACGGGGAAGACGCCGTTGATGCGCTCGCCGATGATGTCAAACAGGGGATCAGCGCCACCCGCGTTGTAGGAAAGGGGAACCGCGATGTCGCTCGACCAGATGTGCGCGATACCTCTAGCAATGCTCAGCATCGCCAATGTAGTGATGAAGGATGGAATTTTGAAGCGCTCGGATATCCAGCCGTTCCACCAGCCGACCAGCAATCCCAAGCCGAGGATGATCCCGATCGATGGGATTGCCGGAACGTAGTCGCGCATGAGCAAAAAGGCAACCCCAGTTGCGGTCAGCGCGACCACCGACCCGACGGAAAGATCAATGCCACCGATGATGATCACGAGAATCTGACCGACTGCTAAAACCCCGGTTTCCGCAACGTCGCGGGCGACATTGCTCAAGTTGCGCTGGCTGATGAACAGATTGTTCCCGTTCCGAGTCGGTGATAAAGCGATGGCGAGAATGATGACAATAATTAGCCCAAAAAAACTTTGAAAGCGGAAGACCAAGGCAACTGCGCGTAAGAATCGAGGGTTTTCATAAAATCTGGCGGTGAAATTTTGCCACCAGCCGCCTGCACCTAATTCCTTCGTCGTTACAGTCATGCTTGCAGGGCGAGCGATAAACGACTGGACAACCAGCGCCACAGCCGCAAAGGCAGCGAGCCAGAAACCGCCCCCTGAAAATTGCATCAGCGCGACGGTAGTATTCTGGCGATCTTGGATAGCGATCAGGAGAAAATAGGCGAAGCACACCAACCCGCTTAACTTGATGAGCTGCGCTGCCAGACGCCGCTGCCGGGTGGCGGTGGTCGTCCATAAGGTTGCCACAAACGCCAGAATTGCTCCAACGGGGATCAGGATTAGTGTCCAGCGCGATGCTAGGATCATGCTTTGCAGATCTGGCGAGAGCGGTGGCGTGGAAGCGGTCAGCAGACTAATTCCGGTCACATCCTGTCCAGCTTCGCTTAACCAAGGGAGGAAGACGAAAGCAAACAGGATCACTACTGCGCAGATCATCGAAATACTTTCAGGCGTCGAAAGTCTGAACGCTTTCAGGTCACTTCCCGGCGACTGATGTTCGCTGCTTATCGTGCTCATGAAGTCGATTCCCTTGATGCGCCGTTGTGATTTACTTTTTCAATGAAGCGAGTGGCGGCTTCCATAATCGCTTCCTGATCAAACGAATCTCGGCTGAAATGCCCGGTCAGACGCCCTTCGCACAGCACATAAATTCGGTCGCAGACCGCTAGCAGCTCAGGCATTTCACTGGAAACGAGTAGAAATGCCGTCCCGTTTTGAGCAAGCTGCCCGACGAGGCGATAAATCTCCGCCTTCGCGCCTACATCGATGCCGCGCGTCGGCTCGTCGAGCAGGAACAGGACAATCTCCGTAAGCAAAAATTTGCCGATGACGACTTTTTGCTGGTTACCGCCGCTGAGATTGGCAACCATCGTCTCGAGCGTCGGTGTCTTCACATTCAGGTTATTGATCACCTCGCGAACAGCTTTTCGCTCGGCACCTTTATTAACGATGGACAGGCGATTGAGGAATTGGCGCAGTGCCGCGAGACTGGTGTTGTCGCTGACCGAGCGCTCCAACACGAGGCTTTGCTGTTTTCGATCCTCCGCGATCAACCCCAGTCCACACCCGATGGCGTCGTGAGGGGAATTGAACACCACTGGCTGCCCATTTAAGCTGATTCGACCGCTTAGACGACTGGGCGGATACACGCCGAAAATCGCCTCCAAAAGCTGGGTGCGACCTGCGCCCATCAATCCTGCCACACCGACAATCTCACCTTGGCGCACATAGAGTGAAACGTCATCCAGCACCTTCACCGGTCCTACATGATAAGAAAGGTTTTCGACTTGCAAGACCGTATCACCGAGTGCGATGGTTTCTTTGGGATACAACACTTCGAGGTCACGCCCAACCATCAAGCTGATTAATTGGGGGCGTGTGATCTCACGCGTCAGCATTGTATTGACTACTTTGCCGTCGCGCATAACGGTAATCCGGTCGGCGATCGCAAAGACTTCGTCTAGGCGATGCGAAATGTAAATCACCGCGACATCCTGCTCGCGCAGGCTCCGAATCACGCCGAAAAGGTATTCAACCTCACTGTCGCTCAGTGCCGAGGTCGGCTCATCCATGATAATGATGCGTGCATTCAGGCTGAGCGCTTTGGCAATCTCAACAAGCTGGCGCTGCCCTACGCGAAGCTGACTGATAAGCCGATTCGTGTCCATCTCTAGTCCGAGTCGCGTCATCAGCGCTTCGGCGGCGTGGCGCATCGCCCGCCGGTCGATGATCCCCAAATGGGTTCGATGCTCACGTCCCAGAAAGATGTTTTCGTAGATGGTGAGTTCGGGAACGAGGTTCAATTCTTGGTGGATCATGGCGATGCCATTATCTTGGGCGTCGCGGGTGTTGTGAAATCGGATCGGCTGCTGGTTGAGAATCATTTCACCGTTGAAATCGGTATACGTTCCGCTCATGATGTTCATCAACGTCGATTTCCCTGCGCCGTTTTCGCCGACGAGACAATGGATTTCGCCGGTATGGACATCAAAGCTCACGTCATCTAGAGCGATCACGCCGGGGAAGCGCTTGTGGATACTACGCATACTCAGCAGAATCGGCTTGAGGGCTGCGCCTGCAGTCGAGAGCGCCTCAGTTTCCATCGCCGTATCCTCCAAGCTCAGAGACCGTGCCGCTCAATTCGCGCACAATCAAGCGCGTTTGCAGGATGATGGTTCGGTAGGACGCATCGGGCTGGGAGATTCGCCTCATGAGCAGGTGTACCGCTTCTTGCCCCAGTTCATAAGTGGGTTGCGAGACTGCGGTGAGCGGGGAATACAACTCGCCTGACCAGGGCATATCGTCAAAACCAACCAGAGATATGTCTTCGGGGATACGTATCCCTAGCTCGCGCAGCGCGTGCATCGCCCCTAAGGTCATCAGATTGTTGGCGACAAAAAGAGCGTCCAGTGGTGTTGAACTTTCCAGAAGCTCGCGCGTCAGTCGATAGCCACTCTCGGTTTTGAAGTCACCATACTTCACCAGCGCTTTGTTGACGCTTAGCCCGGCGGCTGTCAGCGCTTCACAATATCCAAGGTAGCGTTCGCGACCAGTTGTCAGGTGCTGAAAGCCAGTGATGATGCCGATTTTCTTGTGACCTAGCTCGATCAAATGGTTGACAGCTTCGTAAGCGCCGCGCACGTTGTCCACTTTGATCCCGTCCACGGTGAGATCATTGACCATGCGATCTAGCAGAATGATCGGTATTCCCACTTGTTTAAGCCGCGCCAGCCCTGCATTGTCCTGACTGCTTGCTGGAACGATGATCAACCCGGCAACGTGCTCAGACTGCATCACTTGAAGGTAAAGTTGCTGTTTGGCGACATCTTCGTCCGAGTTGCATAGGACGATGCTCATATGGTTGGCGTAGGCGGTGTCTTCAACGCCTCGTATAACCGAAATGAAGTAGGGGTTCTGGATATCGGAGATGATCAGCCCAATGACGGTGCTGGAACGCGCTCGCAGGCGGCGAGCAACATGGTTTGGCTCATAACCGAGCGCCTGAACTGCTTCGAGGACGCGCAAACGTAGAGTTTCGTCGACGCGGGTATTATTGTTTAGGACGCGCGAAACCGTCGCTCTGGAAACTCCGGCACGCCTTGCGACATCTTCAATCGTGACGTTCGGCATAATAATTCTGCTTAAAAAAGTCTAATTCAAAGTAATCGTTCTCTCAGGAAACTCGTTTCCTAAGAGGAACATCCACGCTCAATGGTAGCAGGAAGCAACATGCATCGTTTCAAGCCACCACCCTAACTGAGAAAACGTTCTCTCATTAATTATTGTAAATAAGATGTTGAATTTGTCCATTACGACACCATGATCATAATGTAAGGTACAAGCAATATTGCCCGCAGAAACCGAAGACCTATGAGCGCTACATCGTACGCAGTAGGGAAATCTAGCGGATGATGTAGTGCAGTCATTGAAGACTTCGACCTGTTGAGATCATCTTTGTGATCAGCGTTGGGTAGGGCGCGACAAACACCCATTCATGGACACTCACATCACTGGGGCAGCTTTTCTGTCCATGTTTTTAGCGTAGAACCTCCAAGCCTAAGTTATTAGCCAGCTTTAGTCTATGTCAGCGGCACAGCCTTCGGGCGAACACGTTGATCACTCTACCCTCGTGCTGGACTTCGCTCTCGACCACGATCAGCGGGTACTCGCGGAAGACGCGCCAGTCGCGGACGTAGACATCGGGCGCGACGATCAAGTTGATGTAGCCGTCCTCATCCTCGCCGGTGACGAAGTGGAAGCCTTGACCTTACCCCGATTGGGCGTGTCCGCCGACATTGTGCTGTCCAGAGCCTGACCTGCGGCAGCGCTCATCACCTCCTGCTAGGCTATGATTGCATAATATCTCCAATCATGATATCTATTGGAAAACGAGTCATTTCCACTGAATAAAATATCTATCAGACAGGAGATTCCCAAGTCTTCGATTCTCTTGGATCACGATTTTCAAGGGCGTAGATCAGTGACGTGAGGTTACTCAGGCAATTTCGATAACTGGAAGTGAGGGCTATAGCGATGGGATCATTAACTGTCACACGCGCCACGGATGGATTCTATCATCCGAAGAACGAAGACCAGATCATCGACCTCATTCATTTTGCGCTCGCCCATGAGTTGAAAGTGCGCGTTCGAGGAGCCGCCCATTCGTCCGTCAAGGCAGCAATCTACACCGGTGACTTTAGCAACCCTCCTCCGGTCGACAATAACATCAACATTATCCTTGACCAAATGGCTGCGGTTGAGTTCGATGACGACAAAGATGTCGGTTCAGGTTCAAGCCGGGTGTCACTTTGGCTTTGATCCTGCCGATCCAACCGGCGTTTCAACGCTCGAAAACAGCTTGGTCTATCAACTACAGCAGCGAGGCTGGGCGTTGCCGATCACGGGCGGTATCATTCGCCAAACGATGGGTGGATTTCTCTCGACCGGGTCTTCCGGCGGTTCACTGCAGTATTCATTGTTGAGTGCCATCGTCAGTATTCGACTGATTGATGGCTCGGGTATTCTGCATGACTTCCAGCGCACCGACGACGAAGACGACCCATTTTATGCTGTCGGGGTCTCTATGGGTCTGCTTGGCATCATCACCTCGGTGACGTTTCAGTGCATCAACACCTTTAATATCGTCGGCGCGGAAACGACCAGCGGATATACCGATTGCAAGCTCAATTTATTCGACTCCGCCGATGATGGGAGACCATCGACAGCATCCTTTTTTGAGAATACCGAATATGGGCGCATGATGTGGTGGCCTCAGCAAGGCATCGAGAAAATCCTCATCTGGGAAGCGCGGCGGATTGCAGCTTCGCCGGACTTCAACCCCAAGCCCTATCGCGAATTTGTTCCGGTTTTAGGTTCAGAAAGACCTGCCCAGATTGCCGCGGGCTTGCTGTTCAGGCTGTTCTCGATCTTAAATCCACCGGGTCCTTCGACCTTCTTGGGTCGGGCTATAGTCAGCGTTCTCAAGCCCTTGTTTCCCCTTATTGTTAACCTCTTCCTTGCATCTGAGGCTAAGGGACCACAAAGGTTTCAGGAATACTGGGGCGATGGGATTCCGATGGACAATCGCGTGGATTACAGTCTGATACCCGTCCAGTTTAGCGAACTCTGGATTCCGGTAGCGAGAGCAGCCGAGGTCATGACCAAACTGCGCGATCATTTTCGCGATCACGACATTACACAGGTCGGCACCTTCACCGTTGAAGTCTACGCAACGCCCAAAAATCTATTCTGGATGAGTCCAGCCTACGGTGAAGACGTGATCAAATATGATATGTTCTGGTTTCCCCTCAACAAGGGTAATCCAGCCACAGACTTCTATCCACAGTTTTGGGAACTGCTGAAGGAATTTGATTTCAGACCGCATTGGGGGAAATTCTTGCCCGACAATGCGCCGGAGTTGAAGACATTGTATCCCCGCTGGAATGATTTCATGAAACTGCGCGAGCAGATGGATCCGCATCAGGTCTTTGTAACAAGTTATTGGCGTGGGCATCTCGGTATCTTGGCAGAATAAATAGAATGCGAGGAGATTGCGGTGAACCCCAATTATGAGTACGAGCGTCGCGATTGGATGGCTTTTCATGAGAAAGCCTTCTTCGTCGATATGCACGCTCATCCGACGTTCCCGGCATCGTTCTTCCCGCCGCTCCGCTTCTTACCGTTCTTCCCTTCCTACCGGCACGCCAACCAGTGCGATCTGGATAATCTACCGGGTCCCCGAGGCTACCGGGGATCGACCATCTTTAAATTCCGGACGGCATTTCCATTGCTGCAAGCCGGCGGTGCCGATGTTGTCTTGACGAATGCGGTTGTACCGGAAGCCGATTTCCTGAGCGCCTTTCTCGGCAATCGCCGTAACCTGAGGCGTATTGCCCGCTTGCCCCTGCTCCGGCACATCAGCGAGCAATATTTTCGCCCCTCGTACTTCCAAGCGACACTCAACATGATGCAGGCAATTGAAACCGAGGTCGCCGAATATAACCGCTTCGCAGAGAAGATGAATCAAACGATGGCGACCAAGCATCGTTTGGTCGAGATTGTCCGATCAGTCGAACGTCTGAAGGAAATCAAAGCGTTAGCTGGCGAGCGCCCAATTGCTTTGGTTCACGCGGTGGAAGGGGCGCACAGTCTTCAGGGTCGCGTAGCGGGTAAGAGCATTCGAAAATTCCAAGCGTATAACCTCACCGCTCAACTCGTGGCGGAAGATGAGGTTAAGGAAGAAATTCTGGCAAACCTGCGCCAGTTATGCGCGCTGGGGGTCGCCTATATCACGGTTGCCCACTTTTACCCGAATGTGGTCGCCGCTCCGTGCTTCCCTTATCCAGATTATGCCCTGCGTGATCTCGATATATTGGGGGATTCAGAAGGTGAGCAGATCCATCATAATCTCGCCTTAGGACTGACACCCATTGGCAGGGAAGTCATCCGGGAAATGTTCAGGCTGGGTATGCTGGTTGATGTGAGTCATTGTACTCCCAGAGCACGGGCAAGCATCTATGCCATTGCCGACGAAATTGGTGTTGAGTATCAGGTGATTGCAACCCATGTTGGTGCCTATGCCATCAATCCCAGTCCTTATAACTTAGAGGACTGGGAAATCGAGTGGATCGCGCGGAAAAAGGGAATCGTTGGCGTCATTTTGATGCCCTACTGGACGCAACCGCACAGCCGTGTGACGGGCGTAGATTACCTCTCGCGCACGATTGAACATATTCGAAATGTGGGCGGTGTCGATGGCGAGAACGTCATCGCTATCGGTACTGACCTTGACGGCGCGACCAATCCTCCGGATGAACTGGCGCATTATGGTCAGATGCCACGCCTGACCGAACGGCTGATGGCAGAGCATTTTCGCCAACAAGACAAGTATTCCGACGAATTTATTGAGAAGATCCTCGGAGGCAATGCTTGGTCGGTCCTAAAAAATGGCTGGCACGGAAATTGCAGGCTACCAAGCGAACAGTCGAACTCGGATTAACCCCGCAATTGCATGAGCATAGCGGGCGATGGTAAGGCGCATTGGTCGGGGAGGCTTTCTGCCAGATATGGGCGACCTAGCCCCCCCTTCTATACCCGGGGCTTCAGCGCAGACCGACTTGATCCGGGAACGGCGCACTATCTCGACTTTTTTTGTAAGTACAGGTTCAAGGTCAGCTCGCCTATGAGCCGTTTGAGTTCTGCGTTTTCGCGCTTCAGCTTGTTGTAGTCCAGCACCGAAACCACGCCTTCACCGCTGCCCTGCAGCAGCCAAGCGTAAATCGTCTTCGTGCTGACCGCATATTGCTCAACCAGATCCGCCACGCGCTCGCCGGCTTGCACCTTACTGACGATTTCTTCCTTGATCTCTTTCGCTATCCGTCGACTCATCTGATTGCACCTTTGACGCTCTTTGTCTCAGACTGTTGTCTTATTTTATGGGGTACCGATCACGTTCCTCCAACATTTTTACAGTACCGACATTCACAGCGTAGAGGGGGCGAGTGACTCTGCGGTGACTGCAATTGTGACAATTTAGTCACAGAGGCGCGCGCCAAAGGCAGAAGGCAGTTCCACCGACCAAAATCCTTGTTCTAAATCACACCTGTGCTGCCTCTGCACATAGGGTATGAGGCAGTACAACTTATGGGAAGAAAATCATATGGGCAAGCTGATCTACTTGATGCATACATCGCTGGATGGTTATGTCGAAGACGAGCAGGGCAACTTCGATTGGACCGCCCCCGATAAGGAGATGAACGGCTACATTAACGATCTCACGTCGTCATTCGGCACCTATCTCAACGGACGGAAGATGTACGACGGCATGGTATTCTGGGAGAAGGACTACGCAGCCCATGATTTGCCGCAGTTTTCGCTCGACTATGCGAGGATGTGGCAGGCAGCGGAGAAGATCGTCTACTCCAGGACGCTCGCCGAGCCGCGCAGCGCGCGGACGCGGATTGAACATGAGTTCGATCCCGATGCAGTCCGACGGCTCAAAGCGGATGCCGAGCGCGACATGAGTATCAATGGTCCTGGACTCGCGGTGCACGCGCTTAGAGCCGGTCTCGTCGATGAGGTCCAGATGTTCGTTCACCCCGTCATCGTCGGAGGCGGAAAACGGTTCTTCCCGGATGGCGTGCGGTCGGCTCTGGAGCTGGTCAAAGAGCGAGCGTTCTCCAACGGAGTGGTCACTGTGCGCTACGCTGTTCGCGGCTGAACTGTATCGTTGGCAGGAACGACCGCACCCTACACCTCTCCGCGGAAAAAGCGGATCTCGAAGCTCGTCCCCATGCTGTGCTGGCTGTGGACGACGATATCCCCGCCCTGGGCGTTAAAGATGGCTTTGGCGAGCGCCAACGCGATGCCGACGCTGTTCTCGCCCGCGTTCGCGCCGCGGTAAAAGCGATTGAAGATGTTGGGCAAGTCCGCGCTGGCGATGCCGTCGCCGTCGTCGCGGACGGTGATCTCGGCGTATAGGACGTTGGCGGTGTAAGTGATCTCGATCTTCCCACCCTCCGGGGTGTGATCGACGCAGTTTTTGACCACGTTGGTCAAGGCTTCTGCGCTCCAGTTGAGGTCGCCGGTAAAACTTGCGCTGTCATCGCCGTGAACGTCGAGGCGCTGTTTTTTGATCTCGACTGGAATTAGGAGTGGCTCCAAAGCCCGTTCGATCAAGCGACGCACGTCCACTGGCTCGCTTTTAAACGCAGCGGCACTTGCATCGAGGCGGGCAAGCTTGAGCAGGTGCCGCCACCAGCCACTGGATACGCCCAAGCTGCGCGGGCAGCTGCTCGACAAAGGCGCGCCAATCGGCTTCCGAAGGATCCTCAGACAGTAGACTGGCAATGAATGTCTGTCAACCATTCGATGAAGCCCGCATTGAATTGCTTGACAAGCCATTCAATCATCATATAATTCAGGTTAAACGATAAACATAAATTTACCATTATGGTTGAAAAATCCCCCAAGTTACCGACTATCCGTGATGTCGCCGAGCTTGCCCGGGTGTCGGCATCGACAGTTTCCTACGTGCTCAACGGGCGCGGCGGCGAGGCGAGTCGCATCAGCCCGGAAACCCACGAACGGGTGCTCGCAGCCGTCAATCAACTGGGTTACATCCAGAACAATACGGCGCGACATCTGCGCCGCCGCACCACCGAGCGGGTCTGCCTCGCTTTGCCCAGTCTCGGACGCCCCTATCACGATGAACTCGCGCAGCAGCTTAGCCAGACGGCGCTGGAGTACGGTTACTCGGTCGTCGTCAGCGTTGGCGGTACGTGGGAGCGCAATCTCGCCATTTTGAGCGACGTGCGCAGCGGGCTGGCAGACGGCATCATCCTCGACATCAACGACACCGAAGACGACCGCATCGTCCCCAAGCTAGAGGAACTGGCGAATTCTCACATCGCGGTCATCGTGCTCGGCAGCACCTTGAGCGGTAAGGGCTTCGACGTGATGGACACGACCGAAGGACAAGCGGTTGTCTCGGCGGTCGCCTACCTGATCGGGCGCGGCCACCGGCGGATTGGCTACATCGCGCATCAATTCGAAGCGGGCAGCCCGATTGGGCAGCGCTATCGCAGTTATGCCCGCGCGCTGGACGAAGCCGGTATCGCCGTCGATCCTAAGCTGATCGTCGAGGGAGCAGGTTCCCGTGAAGACGCTTACCAGAACGCCCAGCTTTTGCTCTCGCTTTCCACCCCGCCGACCGCGATCTTCTCTGCCTCGGACATTGGCGCGCTGAGCGCCATTGCCGCCGCCCGCGATCTCGGTCTGCGCATACCAGAAGATGTCGCCGTGATCGGCTGCGGCAACGTCTTTGAGAGTCGCATCTCCTACCCCCGACTTACTACGGTAGGTCCTACGTCGTTGGACTTTCGGATACCAATTCACTACTTGTTTGAACGGCTGACCAGCGAGGAAGCGATCAATCAGCGCCAGTTCATCCAGAAGTGGGAGTTGAATATTCGAGAGTCTGCCTGAGCAGTCAGAACGCAGTGACTAGTGAGGAGGTTCCGCTTCGCAATTTGGTGAATCGTTAAACCTAATACGTACTGGATTTCAAGAATAGAAAGGTTTTTAGATGTCCACACAAAAGATGAGCCGTCGCCGTTTTCTCCAACTTTCGGCTGCGACCAGCGCGGGCGCGCTTGCGTCGGTGACGCTGCCTGCCTTGACGCCCGCCGCCGCTGAATCTCTGCGCCAAGAGCGCACTACGGTCACCTTCATGGTGCCGGGTGGTCAGCAGGAGGACGCCGACTTCGCGCCGGTTTTCGCGGCGTTCGCCGAAAAGTATCCTGAAATCGATGCCCAGTACACCCCTGCCGGAACCGGCTATACCGCCCAATACAATGACAAGCTGCTGACCATGTTCGCCGCCGGGATCGCGCCGGACGTCTTCAAGTCGCTATTCGGCAACTTCGGTGCTTACAGTGCGCTCGGCGTATTGGTCCCGCTGGACGACTACGTCGCCAAGTACCCCGACATCACGCTGATTGACGACTTCTTCACCAATCACATCGAGGGCTGCAAGATCGACGGCAAGTTGATGGCGCTCCCCAATGACGGCGCGCCGGAAGCGATCTGGTACAACGTCAACCTGTTCGACGAAGCGGGCGAAGCCTACCCCGATTGGGATTGGAATTGGGATAAGCTGGTCGAAGTCTCGAAGACGCTGACGAAAGAGGAAAACGGTATCTATACCCAGTACGGCGTCGGGACGCCCAACTGGCTCGACGTGGTTTGGAGCAATGGCGGTGAAGTCCTGAATGCCGACGGCACCAAGTGCCTGCTCGATCAGCCCGAAGCGGTCGAAGCGCTGGAGTGGATGCAGTCGCTGTTCACGACCGAACACGTCACCCCCAGCCCGGAGGCGCTCGCCGACCTCGCCGTCGCCGACCGCTTCAGCACCGGCAAGCTGGGCATGTTCTACGGGACACGCGGCTCGCTGGGCGCGCTGCGCTCGATCACCGACTTCAAGTTCGACGCCGCGCCGATGGTCATGAGCAACAAAGACAAGCGCGTCACCCAGTTGTACATCGGCTGGACGTCGATCTACAGCGGCAGCCAGCACCCCGACGAAGCCTACAAACTAGCAGCGTTCGTCGCCAGCCCGGATGGGCAGCGCTTGCGCATCCAAAACGGCTACGCGCACCCGTCACGCCGCTCGCTCGTCGCGCAGGACTGGTTCAAGAATTATCAATGCGATAGCTGCAATTCGACCAACGTCGACAATATCTTCCCGGAGATGCTGGAGCGTGAAGAAACCCGCGCCTGGCCCGCCCACCCGAAGGAAGCCGAGATTCTGCAGGTCGTCAATACCGAACTCGAATACCTGCGCGCGGGTGCCAAGCCTGCCGCCCAATCTGCCGCCGACATGACGTCCGCCATCGACAGTATCATCGCGTCGTAAGCGCAAGTCTTGTCTTAGTGCGTGAGCCGGAGAGCTTTGTTCATCCTCTCCGGCTCGCCTCTCTAGGGTGGCTCACATGATTTCAAACCTCGCTAACCGCTTCACGCAGCGCCAACAAGAAGAATTCGCCGGGTGGGCATTCGCGTCCCCGTGGATTATCGGCTTCGTTCTGCTCACGGCGCTGCCGATGATCGCCTCAGCGGTGATCGCCTTCACTGACTGGAACGTGATCCAGCCGATGCAGTGGGTCGGGCTGAAGAATATTCAGCAAGCCACGACCGATCCGCTGGTTTGGCAGTCGCTCAAGGTGACGACGATTTACGCCTTCGTCAGCGTGCCGCTGCAGGTCGTCTTCGGGCTAGCGGTGGCGCTGCTGCTGAATTCCAATATTCGTGGACTGCGTTTTTACCGCACCATCTATTTCCTGCCGTCGGTGCTTTCCGGCGTGGCGGTGGCGCTGCTCTGGCGCTGGATTTACGCTTCCGACTTCGGGCTAATCAATTCGCTGCTGGCTGAACTGGGCATTCGCGGACCCGGCTGGCTGGGCAATCCCGATTGGGCGCTGCCCGCGCTGATCGGCATGGCAATGTGGCACGTCGGCGGCGGCATGATCGTTTATCTCGCCGGGCTGCAAGGCGTCCCCAGCGAATTGTACGAAGCGGCAGCCGTCGACGGCGCGAACGCTTGGGTGCGGTTGCGCTACATCACACTGCCGATGATCTCGCCGGTGATCTTCTTCCAACTGGTCACCGGGCTGATCGCCGCGCTCCAGATTTTCACCGAGCCGCTGATCATGACCAACGGCGGTCCCCAAAACGCGACCCTGACCATGATCCTCTACCTGTATCGCAACGCCTTCCAGTTCTTCAAGATGGGTTACGCTTCGGTGATGGCTTGGATTTTGTTCTTCTACATCCTCGCGCTGACGCTGCTGATTTTCCGGTCGTCGCAGTTATGGGTGTTCTATTCCGGTGAAGTTCGGGAGAATTAGCGATGCAAGTGGATAACACACTCGACTACACCAACGCTGCGCACCTGCGCGCGACACCGTCCAAGTCCCGGATCAGCCTGTCGCACCTGATCATCCACGCGATCTTGATCGTCGGGGGCATCGTTCTGATGCTGCCGCTGGCGTGGATGCTCTCGACCGCGCTCAAAGACCTCGGCTCGGTGATGATCGTCCCGCCGCAGTGGATTCCCGATGTCGCCCACTGGGACAATTTTGTCGAAGTCTTCCGGACGACGCCCTTTGCTCGCTACGTCCTCAATACCTTCATCGTGACCATCCTCAGCGTAATCGGTAAAGTGCTCTCCTGCTCGCTGGTCGCCTATTCGTTCGCCCGGATGCGCTGGCGCGGGCGCAACATCCTGTTTCTGATCATGCTGGCGACGATGATGCTGCCCAGCCAAGTGACGCTGATCCCGCAGTTCGTCATGTTCCGCCAGCTTGGTTGGATCGACACCTACATCCCGCTGATCCTGCCGCACTGGTTAGGGGGTCCGTTCCTCACCTTCCTGCTGCGCCAGTATTTCATGACCATCCCGCGCGAACTGGACGACGCCGCCCGGATTGACGGCGCGTCCTATCTCGGCATCTTCTGGCGCATCATCCTGCCGATGTCGAAACCGGGGCTGGCTGCCGTCGCCATCTTCACCTTCAACTCGTCGTGGAATGACTTCTTGGGTCCGCTGATCTACCTCCATACGCCCGACAAGTACACGCTGGCGATGGGGTTGCGCGCCTTTCAGGATCAGTACGTCACCCAGTGGAACCTGCTAATGGCAGCTTCACTGATGGCGATTATCCCGGTCGTCGCCATTTTCTTCTTTGCACAGAAGTATTTCATTCAGGGCATCGTGTTCACCGGCATCAAAAGCTGACACGGTGATCAAAGGAAACATTCATGAATCACGCTCGTAACAAGCAGCCCAACGTCATCGTCTTTTTGACCGACCAGCAGCGCTGGGATACCTCCGGCTTGCACGGTAATCCGCTTGAACTGACGCCCAACTTCGACCGAATGGCACAGCGCGGCACCCACGTTGCCCAGTCGTTCACCTGCCAGCCGGTTTGCGCTCCGGCGCGCTCATCGCTGCAAACGGGCTTGTACGCGACCAACACCGGCGTGCATCGCAACGAACTCGCGCTCGCGCCCGAACTGACGACGCTGGCGCAGCACTTCAACGCCGCCGGGTATCGCACTGGCTACATCGGCAAGTGGCATCTGGCGGGCAAGATGGAGCCGGTCGATGCAGCCGCAACGCGGCGGCTATCAGTATTGGCTCGCTGCCAATTTGCTGGAGTTCGAATCCGACCCCTACGACACCAACCTCTACGACAACGACAACCAGCGCGTGCATCTGCCCGGTTATCGCGTCGATGCCATCACCGACGCCGCGATCCGTTACGTCGATGCCCATCAGGATCAGCCATTTTTCCTGTTCATCTCGCAGCTTGAGCCGCATCATCAAAACCACCTTGACGATTTCGTCGCGCCGACCGGCTATCGCGAGCGCTACGCCGGGCGCTGGACGCCACCCGACGTTGCCGCTCTCGGCGGGTCCGGGCAGCAGCATCTCGGCGGCTACTTCGGCGCGGTCAAGCGGCTGGACGAAGCCTTTGGGCGGCTGCTCGACGCGCTGAAAAGCCTCGACCTCGACGACAACACGATTGTCCTGTTCACCTCGGATCACGGCTGTCATTTCAAGACGCGCAACGGCGAGTACAAGCGCTCGTGTCACGATGCCTCGATCCGCGTACCGACTGCACTACAAGGTCCCGGCTTCGACGGCGGCGGACAGCTGCGCCAGTTGATCAGCTTGATCGACCTGCCGCCGACGCTGCTCGACGCCGCCGGAATCCCGATCTCGCCGGAGATGCAGGGGCACTCGATTCTGCCGCTGCTGCGCGGGCGGCGACGCCGATTGGCAAGACGGAGGTCTTCGTGCAGATCAGCGAGTCGCAGGTTGGGCGCGCCATCCGCACGCAGCGCTGGAAGTACAGCGTCTCCGCGCCCGACGCGGACGCTTGGGACGACAAAGACGCCGACCATTACGTCGAGGAGTTCCTCTACGACTTGGAAGCCGACCCGCACGAACTGACCAACCTGATCGGCATTCGCACCTTTGCCGACGTGACCGCTGATCTCCGCGAACGCTTGATTCGCCGGATGGTCGAAGCCGGAGAGACTATGCCGACCATCGAGCGCGCGCCGGAACGCTCCAGCGACCAGCGGATGCCTGAACTCAAAAGCGGCGTGCCGATCGTCGGACCGCAGTAACGCACAGGAATGAACCCATTGGTGTATGGTACCGCGTGGCGTGTCCCCACGTTCAATGGATGAGCACGTTTTTTAATGATGAGGTTTTGTGCCAGCGAAGGGTAGATAGCGTAATGCAAGCGAAAATTAAGATCGATTTGGATCGCCGTATCGGGCAGATTAACCCCAATATCTATGGGCAGTTCATGTGCCGTCGTCCCGGCTGCTCCGAAGGCGGCTTGTGCGACCCGGAAAGCTCGGTCGCGGACGAATACGGGCTGCGTTCGGATGTCGTCGGCTGGATGGAAGCGACCAAACCGCCGCTGATCCGGTGGCCCGGCGGCTGCACCGGCACCAGTTATCACTGGCTTGACGGCGTGGGACCGGTCGAGGATCGCCCGCGCAAGATCGACCTGCATTTTGGTTGGGAAGCCCGCTACGAGTTCGGCACTGACGAGTTCATCGCCTTCTGCCGCCGGATCGGTGCCGAGCCGCACCTCAACTTTGCGATGGGCGCCGGCACGCTCGACGAAGCCGCCGCGTGGCTCGAATACTGCAACAGCGATTTCAACACCTACTATGCCAATCTGCGCCGCAAGTACGGTCATCAAGACCCGTACAACGTCAAATACTGGCAGCTTGGCAACGAGAATTACGGCATGTGGGAGATCGGGCACTCGACGCCGCAGGCGTACGCCGTCGAGGCACGCGAGTGGGCGAAAACCCTGCGCCGAGTCGATCCGTCGATTGAGATGATCGCCGTCGGCGGCGGCAACGAGGAAGCGATGCTGGCGAACTGGGCGTGGGAAGTCGCGCCGGAAGTCGCGCCGTTTGTCGATTACCTCTCCTTCCACACCTACTGGCATCCAAGCGGACTGGGCGACCCGTACTACGAAGTGATGGCGGGACCATATCGCGCCGAGAACATGATCAACACGCTGAGCAGCATCCTGAAGTTGGTGCAGCGGGCGCGCCGCAGCAGCCGTAAGCTCTCGATTGCCATCACCGAATGGAATGCCGCACCCCCCGGCACGATGATGGCGAATCACCCGACGCTCAATCCCATTTGGACCGACTTATCACCTCAGCGACGCGCTGGCGGTCGCCAGCTTTATCAACATCATGCAGCGCCACTGCCAAGACGTCACGCTGGCGACCGTCGCCCAGTCGATCAACGTCGTCGGGCTGATCATGGTCAATCAGGATCAGGCATGGCGCGAGCCGGTCTACTATCCGCTGCTGATGCAGGTCGAGCACAGCGGACCGGTCGCGCTGGATACGTGGGTCGAGTGTCAGGACACGTTCGACGAACCGAACTACGCCAACGTCGCCGATACGTCACCGTTCACGCGCTGGTCAGCGCGCGCCAAACCGGAAACCGATATTCCCTACCTCGACTCGTCAACGACTTTCGACCCAGCGACCGGCAAACTGTACCTGTCGCTGGTCAACCAGAGCCGCGACGACTCGATTGAAATCGACGTCGACGTGAATGCTCAGGTCAAGGCGGTCGGCGCGGTGCACACGCTCTATCACGACGACTTTAGCGCCATGAACACGCCAGAGCAGCCGGATAACGTCAAAGCGGAGTCGACGCGCTACGATCAGTTCAAATCGAAGTTCGTCTGGGAGTTGAAACCGCACTCCTACACGATTCTAGAATTGGACTTGCAGTAAGTGACACCGAATCGGATAGTTTCAGGGGCGACGGCACAGCGGCAGATGCAGGCGGGGATCGACGCGCTGGCGGACGTGCTGGCGGTCACGTTGGGACCGGTCGGGCGCAGCGTCGTCGTCGAAAACGAACTGACGCACAAACCGGAGATTCTGGAAAGCGCCGCCGAGATCGCTCGGCGGCTGACCAGCCTGAGCGCATCGCACCAGAACACCGGGGCGATGCTGCTCCGGCATCTGGTCTGGCGCGTGGTGCGGCACGCGGGCGACGGCGGCGCGACGGCTGCCGTCTTCGCCCGCGCCCTCTACCGCGATGCGCTGCGCTTGGTCGCGGCGGGGATGGATCCGCTCAAGCTGTGTGCCGGGATCGAGGCGGCAGCGGCGGTCGTGCTCGACACGCTGCAAACCCAAGCTCGCCCGGTCGAGACCGAGGACGATCTGGCGCGGCTGGCGCTCTCACTGACCGGCGATCCGCCGCTCGCCCGCATCTTGGGCGAGATGAGCTACTTGCTTGGCGCGAACGCCGTGATCGCCGTCGAGAAGTACGTCGCCCCGACGGTCGATCGCGTCTACGTCAGCGGGTCAGCCTACCCGGCGCAGATCGCCAGCCCGCAGTTCTACACCCAGATAGCGGAGAAGCGGGCAGCAGCGACCAATACGCTGATCGCATTGCTGGACGAGACACTCCAGACGACCGATGAGGCGGCGCGCCTGCTGCAAGTTGCGCTAGAGACGAGCGCGACGCACCTAACGATCATCACCAGCCAGCCGATCGCCGAAAGAGCGCTCAGCCTCTTGATCGCCAATCACCGCAGCGACAAAGTGCCGCTGTCGATCCTTGCCGTGCGGCTGCTGGAAGTCGACGCCGATCGGCGCTATCCGCTGAACGATCTTGCCCTGCTGACCGGCGCGATGGTGCTGACCAGCGCAACCGGGCAGTCGGTGACGCACCTGCGCGCCGATCAGTTAGGGAGCGCGCGGCGGGTGGCGCTGGCGGACGGCAAGCTGATTTTAGAGACCCCGCACCGCGATGCTGTCCAAGCGGCGGTCGAAGCGCTGGGCGAGCAGCTTGATGTGATCGAGGACGAGGCGGAACGGGCGCAGCTTCGGGCGCGCCTGTCGGCGCTCACCGGCGGGATTGGCTATCTGCGCGTCGGCGCTTACGGCGATCAGGAACGCGCGCAGCGCGCCAAACAAGCTGAGCGGGCGCTGACGGTGCTGGCGCTGGCGCAGCGCAGCGGTGTGGTCGCCGGGGGCGGCGCAGCGCTGCTGCACGCGGCTGCCGCGCTGCGCGATGGCGCGCCAGCCGACGCGGCATTGGACGACGTCGAGCGGCACGGCGTCAAGCTGTTCGCGCGCGCCTTGAGCGCGCCGCTGCGGCAAATTCTGCATAATTCCGGCGTCGATGCACCCGGCGCGGTCGTCGAGCAGATCAAAACGTCCGGCGCGGCGACCACCTTCGACGTGCTTGCCGGGGCGTGCGTCGATGCCCATACGAGCGGGATCGTCACACCGCTGCCGGTACTGGCGACCGTCATCCGCATGGCAACCAGCAGCGTCGTCATGGCGCTGACGACTGAGACGATCCTCTATCACCGCGCCGGCGACAAAATCGAGAGCTTGGAGCCGTAACATGCCGCTAGTTTTATCGCTCGCTCAATTGGAAATGCCCGCCGGAGTAGCGACGTTGGCGACCAGCCCTGAGGGCATGTATCGGGTGAACGCCGATCAGTTTGTGCCGATAGCGCAGCCGCAGGCGAACCTCTACTGCTGCGCGGCGAGCTGCGGGCGCTTGTTCGCCGGTGGGCTGCCGCACGGGATCGCCTACAGCGATGATGGGGGCGAAACGTGGGGCGCAAGTTGGCTCGACGGCGTCGAAGCGCCCGCCGTCTGCATCGCACCCGATCTTCCCGAAAATGGCGTGTTGCTCGCCGGGACGGATGGCGGAGGCATCTTGCGTAGCATCGACAACGGCGCCAGTTGGACGGTCGCCAACCTCGGTCTACGCAGCTTCAACGTCTTAGCGTTGGCGTGGGCACCCTCTACGCCCGCTGCTGAGTTCCCATCATGGGAAACCGTCTTCGCCGCGACCGACGAGGGCGTTTACCGCTCGCCGGGCGGCGGACGCGGCTGGCGGCGCTGTGAGGGCGTTCAGGGCGTCGTACAGGCGCTAGCCGTCAGCCCAAACTGGACGGACGACGGCGTCGTCATCGCCGGGACAGAAGCGTCGGGGCTGTTTTACTCGGCGGATCGGGGACATCACTTCGCGCCGGTCGCCGACGCGCCACATCATATCGATGCATTGGTAGCGGTCGATGACGGTTGGCTGCTGAGCAATGACGCCGGTATGTGGGCGTCAATTGACGGCTGGCATTGGGCGCTAGTCGATGAAACAGTCCCGGCGCTGGTCATGATGATTGTCGACGAGAGCGTCTTGGCGGGCGGAGAGTTCGGTTTGAAATGCCTCTCCATCTCCGACTTCATCCGCGTTGATCGCGCCGAGAATCGGTAAAGGATTACCTATGTCGACTTGTTTTTGTGGAAGCGAACCATGACAGCAGAATTTGTGCCAACAACATCAAGGCTCATGTTCAAAACGAGTGAAAACGAGCAATAATTGAGAGCATGGACTTCCCAATCACGGACTTGATGAGCGAAAAAGCCAGTACGGAATGGATTCTCGAATACTTCCATCCCCAAGGGCTAGCGTGTCCACATTGCGGGGCAGCGTGGGCAGAAGCCAGCGAATTTCGCACGATGCGCATGATCCGCAAAGGCGGCTGGAAGCTGATCATCGACATGCAAGGCGAGGGGCAGCTTTATCACCTCGCGGATGATCCGGTGGAACTGGTCAATCTCTACGATCAGCCGGAATACGCCACCGTACAGCAAGCACTGCTGACCGACTTGGTCGTCTGGATGCTGCGCGTGCAAGATCCGCTGCCTCACCCGCGCAGACGCTATAAGTTCAAGCCACCGCCTCACGGCTACTGGACAAGCGGGGAATAAATCGGCTGGCGCACGTTGCGCCACCCAAATATCGCCGCTGGCAACAGATCAGAAGCGTTCAAGGATCCCTGCTTAATTGCATGGGATCGCTGTACAAGAACCCGAGCACATCGTCGCGCCGGCAGCAGCGGAGAATGCGATGGATGAGGGTATGCAGATCGGGCGGGGAAAATCAGCCCTGCGAACTTGTGGTACAGTGCTGATCAGTTGATGATAAAGGTCGAGATACTCAAGCGGTTGGCAGACCGGATGGCTTTGACGGTCGAACTCGCTGCCTGAGCGAGTATCGGCTTGGTAAGCTTCAACCTGTGCTATTGACTAAGGGAAAATCGAAGCATGGCTATACCACGTTCTGAATATCCACGTCCGCAGTTCGTACGACCGGACTGGCTCTGTCTCAATGGTGAGTGGGAATTTGAAATTGACCAAGCGGACAGCGGTTTGGAAAGAGGGCTGCTGGAGCGACCTTTGCAGCAGAAGATCATGGTTCCGTTCTGCCCCGAATCTGAGCTTTCGGGCATCGGCAATCGTGATTTTCTGAACGCCGTCTGGTATCGGCGGTTGGTCACTATCCCGGCCGCATGGGGCGATAAGCAAATCCTGCTGCACTTTCAGGCGGTCGATTACGATACAACCGCGTGGGTGAACGGCGTGGAAGTCGGGCGACACCGGGGCGGTTTTTCATCTTTCTCGTTCAGCTTGGATGAGGTCAAAGCGGGCGAAACGATCACCCTTGTTGTCCGTGCACGCGATTTACATGTACTGCCACAGCCTCGTGGCAAGCAGTCGCAGAAACTAGAGGGTTACGGTGCGCTCTATGGTCGTACGACCGGTATCTGGCAGACCGTCTGGCTTGAACCCGTTCCCTATAGTGCGTTGAAACGTCCACGCATTACCCCGGATGTCGCGAACAGTGCCATTCATCTCGAGCAACCGATCACAGGGCGCCTATCGGGTTTACGCCTTCGGGCAACGCTATCGGACGATGCCGGTGAGATCGTGACGGCAGAGCGCCCAGCCGATCAGGATTTCACGCCGCAGCTTACGCTTGCCGTTCCCGACGAACGCCGACGACTCTGGTCGATCGATGATCCGCACCTGTACACGCTTAGCATCTCATTGGTCGACGCGGACGGCAAAGTCGTCGATCAAGCGACGAGCTACGCCGGACTGCGCAGTGTCACCATCGACGGTATGGCGCTTAAAATCAACGGCAAAGTTGTCTTTCAGCGGCTTGTGCTCGATCAAGGCTTCTATCCTGACGGCATATTGACCGCGCCAAGTGATGATGCGCTGCGTCACGATATTGAGATAAGCCTGCAAGCAGGCTTCAATGGCGCAAGGCTGCATCAGAAAGTGTTCGAGGAGCGATTCCTCTATCACGCTGATCGGATGGGTTATCTCGTTTGGGGCGAGTTCGGGGATTGGGGCTGCCGGGTTGATGGAAACGATGCTGACCATCAGAAACCATCGGCGTCGTACATCACCGAGTGGCTGGAAGTACTGGAGCGCGACTATTCGCACCCGGCGATCATTGGCTGGTGTCCGCTGAATGAAACATGGCAGACGATTGGCGATCAGATCACTGACCTTGATGTGGTCACCCGCGGCATGTTCCTAGCGGCGAAAGCAATGGACATGTCCCGCCCGGTGCTCGACACGTCGGGCTATTCACATCGTGTCGCTGAAACCGACATTTACGATAGCCATGACTACACTCAGGACGTAGCAGTTTTTGCAGAACGCCAATCAGGGTTGGTCGATGGCAAGCCCTACGTCAACCATCCGGATACACAGCGTCTGCCCGCCCGCTTTCGAGACAAACGAGCTTGGTCAATTGTCTATCGTGGTCAGCCCTACTTCGTCAGCGAGTTTGGCGGCATCTGGTGGAATCCCAAAGCCAAGCCGGGTGATGAGTCGTGGGGCTATGGAGAACGCCCGACGAGCATCGAGGAGTATTACGAACGCTTCGAGGGGTTGGTCAAGGTTCTGCTGAATGATCCGAAAATGTTTGGCTACTGCTATACACAACTGACCGACGTTTATCAGGAACAAAATGGCATTTACACCTTTGATCGGCAAACCAAGTTCGATATGGATCGGATTCGCAATGTGCAGCAGTGTCGCGCGGCAATTGAGGTGAGCGAAAGGTAGAATGACAGCGGGGATAGTGGCTCTGCGTAATCCCGGCTGACGCGATTGTCAACGGGAACAAAGCCAGCTATGAACGATATTCGCGACAAACATCGCAATGTCCTTTCTTCCTTAACTGGTCAGCACCGCCGGGACACATTGCCGTGCTTCAATTCAAGCCGCAAGGCACTTGACCATTTGCTGCCGTAGTAGTCTGTAAGCGCCTATCGGTCCGCTCGGGATCTTCTGTGAGCGGACCATAAATCTTATTCACCCGATGGGACTGGCTTAGCGTTATGGTAAATGACTGGAACCCACCTACTTTCCATTTGATGACGAAGCCTCGCGGCGCAATCTGCAATTTGGATTGTAAATATTGCTACTTTCTCTCCAAGGAAAAACTCTATCCCAATAGCGATTTTCGCATGAGCGATAACCTGTTGGAAGAATACACGCGCCAGTACATCGAAGCGCAGCGTGTTTCAGAAGTCACTTTCGCCTGGCAGGGTGGCGAACCAACTTTGATGGGGCTGGACTTTTACAGGCAGGCAGTCGTCTACCAACAGAAACACAAAAAGCCGGGGATGAAAATATTGAACGCGCTGCAAACCAACGCTGTCGGTTTGGATGACGATTGGTGCACGTTCTTTAAGCAAAATGACTTCCTGCTGGGTGTAAGCCTAGACGGACCTCAAGCGCTGCACGATGTCTATCGCGTAGATAAAGGTGGCGCACCGACTTTTGAGCGTGTCATGCGAGGCATTCGTCTGCTGCAAAAACACGGGGTCGAATTCAATATTCTAACAACGGTAAATGCCGCCAATGCGAACTATCCGCTAGAGATTTATCGTTTCATGCGCGATGAAGTCCGAACTCAATTCATCCAGTTCATCCCAATAGTGGAGCGGGACAATGAAACTGGTTTTCAGGAAGGCAGCAATGTCACATCACGCAGCGTCCCCGCCCAGCAGTACGGTGCGTTTTTGATCGCCGTATTTGACGAATGGGTGCGGCGTGATGTGGGGCAGGTGTTCGTACAAATCTTCGACGTGGCACTTGCTGCGTGGACGGGCAGCCAACCGGGCTTATGCATCTTCGAGGAAACGTGCGGCACGGCGCTCGCATTGGAGCATAACGGGGATGTCTACAGTTGTGATCACTTTGTCGAACCGAACTACAAACTCGGCAATATCTACGACATACCCCTGAGCGACATCGTTGTTAGCGATAATCAGCGCGCTTTTGGGCTGGCAAAGCGGGATTCCCTGCCCCGGTACTGCGTGAATTGTGAGGTGCGTTTCGTTTGCAACGGTGGCTGTCCTAAGAACCGCTTCATCGAAACACCGGATGGCGAGTCGGGGTTGAACTATCTGTGTGCAGGATACAAATCCTTCTTCAATTACATTGATGAACCGATGCGCTTCATGGCAGCGGAGCTCTCACAGCGGCGGCCACCTGCCAATGTAATGGCTCACATGCACCAGAAAGATACAGCGCTCGAATTGGCATTCAAGCAAGCGGGGCGTAACGATCCTTGCCCGTGCGGTAGCGGCTTGAAGTTCAAGAAATGTCATGGACGGCATGAGCGCTGAGCGAGCAATGTCGCGCTAGGTGTAAGAGTTTACATCGTCGAAACATTCGCGACACGAGGGGGGCGCAGACACACTAACGGATGCAGCACTAACTCGGTCCGTACCAATTCCTATAAATACTCGCCAAACGACTAATAACGACAGCTTGTTTCCTGCGAGACTCTCGTCAACTAATGGTGTGGGGCTTTCGGGGTTGACTTCCCAACTTCAATATCGATGTTAGTCATCGGGAGCCTATTGTTTGAGGGAGAAAAATGTGACGCTGACTTTCCAACTTTATTCCCGCCTCACAATCGTTCATTGGGACAAAGAACTCACCGAGAAACTGGGACGCAACGATCTCTGCCCATGCGGCTCTGCAAAGTGCTTTCAAGAACTGCTGCCTGAAGACCGGGTGCTTTGACGGTGCCCAGCGGAATCACTACTTTTAGGGATAAAAAACCAAAAGCCTCGCAATTGCGAAGCTTTTTTCTGCTCCACGACCAGGACTCGAACCTGGAACCCATCGGTTAACAGCCGATTGCTCTGCCATTGAGCTATCGTGGAATATCTCCGGCTTATACTAGCAGTCGCCCCTAACGGTGTCAAGGCGATTTTTCCCTCCGCGCGCGTTTTCGTCGACCACCGCCAGCACTTAAAGCGGGCTTTCCGAAGTCGCAAAAACCGAGTAAGATTACGCTCTATAGATTACCGAAAAAATAATAAAGAAACGTCACCATGACTGTGCAAATTCGCAAAGTCGAGAACCAAGCCGACTTCAAGCCCTTTTTTGAATTCCCATGGACTCTCTATAAGGACGACCAAAATTGGACACCGCCGCTGCTCTCGATGCGACGCGAGCAGTTCGATCAAGAACATGCGCCCTCGTGGGTATACATGGAAGGCGACTACTTCGCCGCGTACCGCGACGGTCGCATCGTCGGCACGATTGCCGCCTACATCAACCACCGCCACAACGAATTCAACAATGAGCACATCGGCTGGTTCGGCGCGTTCGAGGCATATGACGACCCAGAAGCCGCCACTGCTTTGCTCCAAACCGCCGCCGATTGGGTCAAGGCGAAGGGTTACGAAACGATTCGCGGACCGCAGACCTTCACCACGCACGAGGAAACCGGCTTGCTGGTCGACGGCTTCACCCGCCCGATCCTGCTGATGCCCTACAACCTGCCCTACTATGAGAAGCTGATCCTCGCCAGCGATTTCAAACCGGTCATGGATACCTACAGCTTTCACCTCAGCCGCCAGCAGGTCGAGGAAAACGGCTTAGATCAGCGTCTAGAGCGCATCACCAAAGCGATCATGAAGCGGAATAGCGTCACCGTCCGCCCGATTGATCGGCACAATCTCAAGCAGGAATTCGAACTATTCAAGGAACTCTACAACGCGGCATGGGAGAAAAACTGGAGCTTCGTCCCGATGACGCCGCGAGAACTGGACGCGATGGTCAAGTCGCTGGGGCAGTTCTTCGACGCCGATCTCGCCTTCTTCGGCTACGTCGATGGCAAGCCCGCCGGGTTCATCATGGCGATCCCGGACTTCAACCAAGTGCTGAAACGGGCGTATCCCAAACCGGGCACACCGGAGATCGTTTCGCTGGTCAAAGCGCTCTGGCACTGGAAGATCAAGCCGGTGATGGATTGGGCGCGCGTGCCGTTGATGGGCGTCAAAGAGGAATATCGCCACAAAGGTGTAGACGCTGTACTCTATTATTACGCCCTCGAAGCAATGCTCAAGGGGAATTACCAGCACAGCGATTCCGGCTGGATTTTGGCGATCAACCAGAACATGGTTAGCATTGCCAAGAATTTCGGATCGCAGATTTACAAGACCTATCGTTACTACGAAAAGGCACTCTAGAGTTCATGGCAAAGATTCTAATCGTCGATGATGAGCACTTGACGACGGAAATGCTCAGCACGTTCCTCAGGATCATCGGACACGACTCGATGGAAGCATTCACCGTCGCGCAGGGCTGGGAAAAAATCACGGCAGAAATGCCGGACGCGGTGCTGCTGGATATCATGCTGCCGGACGTCAGCGGGCTGGTGATGTGTCGCCAACTCCGCGCCAATCCACAGACCGCTCACCTGCCGGTCATCATGATCTCGGCGCACATGCCGCCCAAGACTGAAGAAGCTGAAGCGGCGGGCGCGAGCGCCTACCTCGCCAAGCCGATCAATTTGCGCAGCCTGAAAGCCACGCTGGTCAGCGTCGGCATCGGCAACTGACAAGAGCAGTTTTTAGTTGTGAGTGATTAGTTTTTGGTTGTAGGGGCGTTGTGCTTGCTTCCCAAGCCTACGACGCCCCTGATGCTTTTGCGCACCAAGTTACGTGAACCAAAAAACTAATCACTATCCGCTAACCCGGAAGCTGCGTGATCACGTCCTGCGTCGCCTGTTCCGCCGTGCGCTGCCCAGAGATCACCGAGGCGAGCGCGCTCTGGAGCACCCGCGCCGTCACGCCGCCGGTGCTCTCCGCCAGCGGTAGGGTCGCGTTGTTGAGCAGCGTATCGACAAAGTTGCCGTAATCGGCGTCTTCCCACTGACGCAGCGCAGCGCGCTGCGACGGCAGCATGTAGATCGACTGGTTGTAGTGCCCCTGCCGGTCGATGTCGAGCATCCAGTTGAGAAAACGCAGCGCCACCGCCTGCCGCTCGGCGTCGGCGGTCGTCAACACCCACATCCAGCCATCGACAACGGTCGTCGGCGTTCCCGATTCAGTCGGGATCGGCGCAAAGTCGAGGGTCGCGCCGTCCGCAAGCAGCCACAAGATACAGCGACGACGTGACGATCCCCGCCGGTGTCGTACCAGTCGCCAATTCTGCCCGGTAATCGGTCGGCACAATGTATTCCAAGACGACCGGATCGATCACCCCGTCGGCGACGGCTTGCTGATAGAACTGGAACAAGGCGCTCAGCTCGCCGGTGTCAATGCTGATGCCGCTGCTGTTGAGCGCATCGGTCTGGGCGCGATACTGCACCAGAAAAACGTCGCTGAGGCTGGTCGCGCGACCCGCCGGAAAAACGAAAGCCGCCTTTTGCGCCAGCACGTTGGCAAACGACCACGAATCGAGCGCATACAAGCCGGGTTGATAGGCGAGGTGCTGCACTTCAACGTTGTAGGGCAGCCCGTACAGCCGGTCGTTGACGCGCCCCAGTTCGGCGACCACCGGGTGCAGGTTGTCCAAGATCGGCATTACTGCCCGCTCGTCGAACGGCTGGATCAACCCGGCTTGGGCGGCTGCCAGCACGTCACTGCGCCGCATCAGCGTGAGGTCGGGCAGTGCAGCCGGCGCAACCAAACTCGCCGCTCGCAGCGTGGACATGATTCCGCCCACATCCGTCGCCTTTTTGAGCCGAAAGTCGACCGTCACATCTTGATTAGCGGTCTGAAAGCCGCTGATTTGCTCCGAAAGCAGGTCCGCCGCGTCGCCATCCTCGACCGGAGCGAGCGGTTCGGGCCACCACAGGCTGAGCACCGACGGTCCCGCGACCGTCGGTTGCACCGTCGGCAGTACCGTCGGCTGAGCCGCCGGTATGATGGCGCTCGTCGGCGTTTCAGGCGACAAAGGATCAATCACGTCCGTTGCTAAGTTTTCCGGTTGAGCCAGCGACGAGGCACAGGCACCCAAGCTCAGCACCGTCAAGCACAGCCCAACTATCACCGGGAAAATTTTCCAGCGCATAACTACTCCCTTGCGAAAGGTTGCACAGGATTATACACGATGCGCGTATGCGGCAAATTTCCCGGCGAGATGCTATGCTTGATTACTGACCTAGATCATCAAATCCTTAGGATAAAGCCATGGCGATCACGATTGAGCTTGCCGAGCATATCGATCATCCCCCGGCGGCGGTCTTTGCGCTGCTGACCGATATCAACCGTCAACCGGAGTGGATCGACGAGCTAGAGGCGATCACGCGCCCGCCCGACTTCCCACTGAAAGTCGGCTCAAGCTACGAGCATACGGCAAAATATAACAGTCGAATCGTCACCATCGCCTCGGAAATCGCCGCCCTTGAGCCAAACCACCTGATCCGTTACACCAGCACCGGAACGATGCCCACCGTTACAACGTGGCGGCTGGAGCCGGACGGCGCGGGGACGCGGCTGCATTTCACATTCGAAGGAACTCCCGACGAACTCTACGACATGATCGCCGCCGGGCTGGAAGGCTCGATCAAGCGCGGATTCAAAGCGCAAATCGACAACCTGAAGCGACTGCTCGACGCCTAAATAAGGGCACGATATGTCGTGCTCCTACGGAGGGAATTTTCGACCTAAAACTTGCCTGATTTTACAACAATCGCCGCCTGCCCAACCATGCGGAGCAGCCACTCCCAAAGCCCGACGCCCCGGTTCATCTGATCGAGGTATTCGGCGATAAAGTCGGAGATTTCGTCAAGATTTTGGCAGTAGCGCTGCTCTCCGGTGGGGACGTGGGTGATATGTCCCCGCCATAAGCGGCTGTGAGCGTGATCCGAACCTTCACTCCACACCCGGATCACAAAGGAATGGGTCGCTTCTTCGTAGGGTTCCACAGTGGTCGCAGCTTGCCCAAGTGACGATTACTTTCCTGAGCATAGTCGCCGTGAATACGCGGAAATGTCTTTGGGTGCGTCTCGCCAGTATCTTCTAGGGTTCAACTTCCGGTCAGGGGTTGTTGATCTCGCCCCGGTTAAGCTGCTGCTCAATCGACGCCATCTCAGCATGGAGATACGCTTGCATGTCGGCGAGCACCTCGCGCAGATTATCGAGCCGCTTCACTAGATCAGGCGAATTCGCATTCGCTCCCGGCACAAACGGAGCCGCGTCCAGCGTATCCGCTTGAATTTGCGCGTGCAGTGCCTGCGAGTATTTCGACGGCTTAACGCTGAGTTCATCGCGCAGCGCCACCTCGCAGCGCTCGTACTGGCGCAGCGCCCCCGCCCGGTCGCCCGCTAGCATGTACAGACGGATCAACTGCTGGTGCGTGCGCTCGCGGGCGCGGTCGTAGCTCAGGATGCGCGTCCCGTAATCCATCCCCGCCTCGTAATGACCGCGCGCCTCGCTGTACGACATCAGTTTATCGAGCAGCGTCAGATACATATTCTGCAAGCGCTCGCGTTCGATCCAGCACCAATCCCGATACCAGCCTTCGAGCAGATCGCCCTTGTAGAGCGCGACCGCCGCCTGCACCCGCGCGACCTGCTGCTCGTCGAGCTGCGCCCCACCGATCCCGCGCACCAGCCGGTACGCCGCCTCAAACTCGTCCACGTCCAACCAGAGATCGTAAGCCGGGTTGAGGTTGATCCAGTTCGGCTCCAGTAGCAGCAGTCGATCCTCCGGCGCTGGTGAGCAGGAGTCCAGCCCGGTCTGCAACTGCCAGAGCGTCTGCCGCAGGTACTTCTTCGATTGAGCGGTCGTGTTATTTTCCCAGAGGACGCTTGCCAGCGCTTCACGGGCGTGTGGGCGGCTGCGATGCAGCAGCAAATAGCCCATCAATTCTTGGACTTTGTTCGCTTCCCAACCCTTGATCGGCTGGTCGCCGTAGTGGACGCAGAATTTGCCGAAGAGTTCGACATCGAGTGAAGTCATGTCGGTCATCCTTCACGACTATCAAACCCGGGGCGTAATGAGCGGTATTTATGGGGTTTGGAGCTTAAGAGATATTTTAGGTAATTTTCCGTGTTATCAAAGTATACGGCTCTTATATAAACTTATATAGCCATAAAGTACCATGAGTCGAGCACCACTTTAGCGCCCTTTCCCCCAAAGATACCCGGACGGACACCCGTAAGACGCTCCAAGAGACACCCCGACACTATTCTGACCGTACGACCGATGGCGAGAACCGTATGAGCGATTACGCTGCAATTGCCGACCTCACCCGCAGCCTCCGCGAACTCCTCCGCACTTATATCACGCAAAGCACGCTGCCGCAGATCGCGGGGGTGGGCATCGATTTGCGCTCGCCTAAAGAGATGCGCGCGGCGAACGCGCAGGGCGTCTCGCTCTGGCTCTACCGCGTCGTCCGCAACGGCGATCCACTCAACCGCCCGCCGCGCCGCATCAGCCCGACCCAGACCGACTACACCGGCTTTCCGGTTGACCTGCACTACCTGATCACGCCAATCGTGCAGGACCCCAGCGACGAGCAAGCGTTGATCGGGCGGGTGCTTCAGGTGCTCAACGATTACGCCATCCTCAAAGGCGCGACTCTGCTGGGCACGCTCGAAGACAGCGGCGAGTTGTTCCGGGTCAACTACGACCCGCTCTCGCTGGAGGACGTGACGCGCGTCTGGAATTCGCTCCAAGAACCTTACCAGACCTCGCTGACTTACGAGGTCACACTCGTCACCATCGACTCGCAGCGCGAGCCGCAGCAAGGATCACCCGTGCTGGTTCGGGAACTCGGCACCAGCCAAATTGTGGATCGGGATTAGGCGAAGATGATCCGGCACAAGATCAGCGCGCAGGGCTACACCTACACCGTCGTCGATGATACGACGATGCGCTTCGACGCGCTGATTTACGGCACTCTCAGCGACGCGGTAGCGGGGCAGCCGATCTCGGGGTTCACGGTCACCTCCGACCACCCGCTGATCGCTGCGCGGAGCGCTGCGCCGGGGATTTTCGTCGCTTCCGGTGCGGCGGAACGCGCCTTCCCAGACCGCACGCGGGCTTACGTCGTCAGCATGAGTATTACGGCTCCGGGGTATCGCCCGATGACGCGCACCGTCACTATCCACCCGACCACGCCGCTTCCGCTCGATCTGGGCGAGCTGACCCTGCTACCGCTTCCGATCAGCCTACGCGGGCGAGCGACGGAGGCGAATGGGAGCGGAGCGCCCGTTTCCGGGGTGCGTATCACACTGGTCGATGATCCAGAATCCACCGCCCGCGACCGAGCATACGCTCGCGCTCAGCCAACCGCTTACTCGCGATCACCCGGTCGGCACGCCCGTACGCGAATGCCAGCTTACCCCGGTCGGCATTCAGCGGCAGGTCGTGTTTGCGGCGCGGGCGGGCGCGACCAGCCTCGCGCTGGACGACCTGAGCGGGCTGGTGGTTGGCGACCTGCTGCGCTTCGGCAGCGGCGACTATAACTTCGTCGCCGCCGTCGGGTCACCGCGCGCTTACGAGATCACGCTGCGCCACCCGCTGCAAAGGTCGCAGAGCGCCGGAGCGCTGGCGCGGCAGATCAGCGTGAATGTCAGCGGCGCGAGCGCCCAGCTTAGCCAAGCGGCGCAGGCAGGCGACGGCGTGCTGATCCTCGACGCCGCGCTCGACGTGGACGCGGTCGAGATCGACAGCGCGGCGGCGGTCGAGGATCGCGCGGTCGGCGTGGTCACAGACGCCGACGGTTACTACCGCTTGGACGGGATCGCCCACCGGCAATCGCTGTGGTTGGATGCAGCAGCGGCGGGGTTTTCGCCGCTGGCAAGCCCGGTTCGCCACGTCGTCGTCTACGACGCCGGGGCAGCAAATATCGTGGATTTCACACTTGAGCCGTAGCAAAGGGAAGATACGATGCCTGAATATTTAGCACCGGGAGTTTACGTCGAGGAAATCGACAGCGGCGTCAAGCCGATTGAGGGCGTGAGCACCAGCACGGCGGGCTTTGTCGGCGTCACGCAGCGCGGACCCGTCGAGGGCTTGCCCGTCCTCGTCACCAGTTTCACCGATTTCCGGCGGCGGTTCGGCAGCTATTTGGACGAAACGTGGGGCGACTCGCGTTTCCTCGCCTATGCGGTGCAGGGCTTCTTCGAGAACGGCGGGCAGCGGGTCTACATCAAGCGCGTGCCCGGTGACGGCGCGCTCGCCAGCAGCATCAACCTGATCGACGGCATCATCACCCGGCTGCGCCGCGACGTCGCCCTCGGCGCGACGACGGCGACGCTGGCATCACTGCGCGGGATCAGCGTCGGCAGCAACGTCACTTTCTCCGAAGTCGTCAGCGGCACGACCTTCACGCAAATCGTGACCGTCACCGCTTACGACCCGGTCGCCAGCACGATCACGTGGGCGGGTGGGCTGCCGCGCGACTTCACGCAGGCGGGCGCGTCGGTGATCGTCCGGGCATCGGCAGGCAATACGCTGACGGTTTCGGCGAGCAGCGTCGGCGAATGGGGGCGCGACCTCGCGGTATTGGTCGAGTACAGCTCGCCGGGGCGCTCGCAGTTGACCCGCAACGTCACCATCCCGCTGCTGCCTTTGACGACCGCCCTCGCCTTCCTCGCCGGACTGGGACCCGACCCGGTCACCAACCCGACCAGTATCACGCTCGCGCCGGGACACGGCGCAGGGATCGGCGACGTGGTCGAGTTCGAGGTCGGCGGCGCGACCGAGCAGCGCAGCCTGACCAACGTCGCCGGCGACGTGATTAGCTGGACGGACGCGGTCGTCAACGATTATTCGGCGGGCGCGACTGTCCGCTACGTGACGGCGGTTCGGGTCGGCGGCACGCAGGTCAATATCGCGCCGTCGCTGGCGAGCGTGCTCCAACCCGGCGACCAAATCACCCTGACCGGCGGTGGCAATACCGAAACGCTGACCATCTCCGGCGCGTGGGGTGGCGCGACTCCGGTCGATTTTGCGGCGGGTGCTGCCAACGCCTACCCGGAAGGCTCAACGCTGGCGCTGGTGACGGCAGTCCGCGCCGGAGATAACACGGTGCGGGTGCGCTCGTCGCGCAACTTCTACGTCGGCGCGCTGGTTGAACTCGACAACGGCAGCACCGCGAATATATGCTGATCAACGCCATCAGCGGCAACGACCTGACGCTGAGCGCCGCGACCGCCAACGCCTACAGCCTCGACAACACCGTCACCATCTGCGAATTCAAGCTGAGCGTGCGCTACCAGAACGCCGCCGAGCAGTTCGTCCAGACCGAAGCCTTCGACGGCTTGTCGATGAACCCCGCCGTGAGCGAGAAATACGTCGTCAACGTGATCGCCAACGGATCGTCCTTCATCAGCGTCGCCGAGATCCCCGGACCGGTTTCGCCGTTCGCCAGCCCCGCCACCCCGGATGGGACGTGGCTGCAATTCGGCGGCGGCACCGATGGCAGCGTGCCGCTGGACGAAGCCTTTATCGGCGAGGATAACGGACCCGGTCAGCGCACCGGCATTCAGTCGCTGATCGACATCGACCAGATCAGCATTGTCGCCATCCCCGGCAAGAGCCAGCAGCCGATCATCAACGCCCTGATCACCCACTGCGAGACGCTGAAAGACCGCTTCGCCGTGATCGATCCACCAGCAGGGCGCGACGTCCAGCAGGTGCAGGATTATCGCAACCTGTACGACACGCTCTACGCCGCCATCTACTACCCGTGGCTGATGAACCGCGATCCGCTGCTGCGCGCCGACCGCGCCTTCCCGCCGTCCGGTCACCTCGTCGGCATCTACGCCCGCACCGACACCGAACGCGGCGTCCACAAAGCGCCCGCCAACGAGGTCATTCGCGGGATCACCGGGCTGGAACTGACCATCAACAAGGGCGAGCAGGACATCCTGAACCCGTCGCCAGTCAACATCAACGTCACGCGCGATTTCCGCCTCAGCGGGCGCGGGCTGCGGGTGTGGGGCGCGCGCTGCATGACCAGCGACACCGAGTGGAAATACATCAACGTGCGCCGCCTGTTCATCTTCCTTGAGGAGTCGCTCGACGAAGGGACGCAGTGGGCAGTCTTCGAGCCGAACGACGAGCGGCTGTGGGCGCGGATCCGCCAAAGCATCAGCGACTTCCTGACCCGCGTCTGGCGCGACGGCGCGCTGATGGGCACGCAAGCCGACGAAGCCTTCTTCGTCCGCTGCGACCGCACCACCATGACCGACGACGACATCCTCAACGGGCGCTTGATCGTGTTGGTCGGCGTCGCGCCGGTGCGCCCCGCCGAGTACGTGATCATCCGCATCAGCCAGTACACCGCCGACGCGAGCAGCGCGTCGTAAGCGCGAGGAGCAGCGAGCTATGCCACCCGGAGACCGTATCGACCCCTACAAGGGCTTTAACTTCCGTGTCGAGATTAACGGCACCAACGTCGCCGCTTTCCGCGAGGTGAGCGGACTGAACTTCACCGCCGACATCACCGAGTACCGCGAAGGCACCGACGCCTTCCTGCACCCGCGCAAACTGACGGGGCTGCGGAAGTTCGCCAACGTCTCGCTGAAGCGCGGCATCACCGACAACCGCGAGTTATGGCTGTGGTATCTGGACATCCTCAACGGGCGTTCGAATATCCGCCGCGACGGCGCGATCGTGCTCGAAGACGAGGAGCACAACGCCGTCATGCGCTGGGAGTTCCGCGACGCCTGGATCACCTCGTGGCAGGGACCGTCGTTCAACGCCACCAGCAACGACGTCGCGATCGAGGGTATCGACCTCGCCGTCGAGCGGGTCGAGTTGGTCTAGCCGATGGCGACTTACGTCACGCCGGGAGCCTATTTCAAGACGTCCGATCAAGACCAGCGGGCGATTGACTTCCTGCGTACCGACATCGCCGCCTTCATCGGCATCGCCGAGCGCGGCGTGCTGCACACGCCCACCCGCGTCAACTCGTGGGCGCAGTTCAACGCGCTGTTCGGCGGCTTCATCCCCGGCGGCTATCTCGCCTACAGCGTCAAAGCCTTTTTCGAGAACGGCGGGCGCACCTGCTCGTGATCCGCGTGGCGCACGCCGCCGACGCGCGAGCCGCCAGCGTCGATCTGCCCGACGAGATGGGCGTCGCCACGCTGACGGTCGCGGCGCGCAGCCCGGGCACGTGGGGCGAGCGGCTCGCCGTTCAGGTCGCCCACAGGCACGGCGCGGCGACGATCAGCAGCAGCGCCAGCCAGCCGCTCGACCGGCGCTCGTCTTACGTGGACAGCTTCGTCGGCTTCCAGAACGGGGCGCTGGTGCGGGTCTATCAACCGGGCGCTCCGGCAGTCGAGCAGTACCGGACGCTGATCGGCGTCCAGCCCGCGCTCAACGCGCTGCAATGGGATGCGCCGCTCGACGCCGCCTTCAACCTCGCCCTGCCGGTCTATTTCGAGATTCACGACTTCACGCTCTCGATTTATCTTGATGGGCGGCTCGCCGAAGTCCACAGCGGGCTGGCGTTCAGCGACGATGACGACTGCGCCGACGACCCGACGATCAAGTGCAGCGCCGTCACAGCCGTCAACGCGGCGTCGCAGTGGGTCGAACTGACCGACCTGGAGTCACCTTCGCTCTACGCGGATCGGCTGCCCGCGCCGACGACCGTCCCCGTCCCGCTGACCAACGGCGCGGATGGCTTGACCAAGCTGACGACCGACGACTTCACCGGCGATCCCGGCGCGGAACTGCGCTGGGGGCTGCGGACGCTCGAACTGGTGGACGAAGTCGCGATCGTCGCCATCCCGGACATCAACATCCAGCCCGCCGCGCCGACGCTCTACGCGCCGCTGCCGGTCACGCCGCCCGACTGCTGCGTCGAACCGTGCCCGCCGAGCACCCCGCCGTTCGTGCCGATGCCGCCGGAACTGCCGCCCAAATTCTCGCGCGCCGAGATTTTCGCCGTCCAGCAAGCGCTGGTGCTCCACTGCGAGACCCAGCGCGACCGGATCGCCGTGCTCGATGCGCCGTACCCGGCGCGGCAAGGCGAAATCGACCTAGGCGAGATCCAGAGCTGGCGGCAGCGCTTCGACAGCAGCTACGCCGCGCTCTATTACCCGTGGGTACTGGTCTACGATCCGCTGCGGCTGGGCGGGCAGGTCGTCCGCGCCATCCCGCCGAGCGGTCACGTCGCCGGGATTTACGCTCGCAGCGACACGACCTACGGCGTCCACAAAGCGCCCGCCAACGAGCCGCTGCGCTGGGCGCAGGACGTGGCGGTGATCGTCAACGACGCGATGCAGGGGATCCTCAATCCGTTGGGGATCAACGCCGTCCGCCCGCTCAACGGGCGCGGACTGCGGGTCTACGGCGCGCGCACGCTCAGCAGCGACAGCGCGTGGCGCTACGTCAACGTCCGGCGCCTGCTGATGATGATCGAGGAAGCGGTGGACGAGTCGCTGCAATGGGCGGTGTTCGAGCCGAACGATTTCACCCTACGCCAGATGTTGATCCTGACAATCAGCAGCTTCTTGCGGGCGCTCTGGCAGCGGGGCGCGCTGGTCGGCGCGGAGGAAACCGACGCTTTCTTCGTCAAGTGCGACGACGAGAACAACCCGCCCTACCTCGCCGCGCTCGGTCAGTTGATCGTGGACGTGGGGGTCGCGCCGGTCAAGCCCGCCGAGTTCGTGGTGTTCTCGGTGGGGCGCGTCGAAGACGTGTTCACCGTCAGCGAACAGCGAGGGATGTGAGATGGCTCAGCGCGTAGACCCGCTCATGAACTACAACTTCCTGATCGCGCTGGTCGATTCGGGGAGCACGCTCGCGGTCGCGCCCAGCGACTTGAGCGCCGCGCCGCAGGGCGGTTTCAGTGAATGTTCCGGGCTGGACGGCACGCTCGAAGTCGAGGATTACCGCGAAGGCGGCAATAACCGGGGCGTGCTCAAATTCCCCACCCGCGCGACGTGGACGAATATCAAGCTTAAGCGCGGCGTGACCAGTTCCGGCTACTTGTGGAAGTGGTACTACGACTTCGTGCTGGGCAAAGGCAAGCGCAAAGATGGCTTGATCATCCTGCAAAACGACGAGCACAAGGCGATCAAGGTCTGGCAGTTCTACCGGGGGATGCCCGCGCGCTACGCCGGACCGACCCTGAACGCGGTGCAAGCGCAGGTCGCCGTCGAAGAATTGGAGATCGTCCACGAGGGACTGAAGCTGCTGCCTTCCAGCCTCGCGGTCACGATTGAGGACGTGGGCAATGCCCTTTCCGGCGTCGGCAGCGCGGTCGGCGGTCTATTCTAGCGAGGAACAAGCGATGGACGTTCACATCAACGAAGTCAGCAGCCGCGTCAACGTCACCGACTCGCAGGCGATGCTCAGCCCGCAGGTGATCCAGCAGATTTTGCGGCTCGCCCGCGAGCACATCCGCGAGGAACTCGATCACCAGCGGCGCGTCGATGCCGAACGGCGCTTGCAGCAGGGCGTCTCTGAGACGCAAGGCGAATAGGACGACTGATGACGCAAAGCGTGCTCAAGGCTGAATTCCAGCGCATCGACCCGGCGACCGACGGTTCGATTGGCGAAGCGCTGGAAGTCCAGTTCAACCCGACTGAATTTACGCTCAACAAGACGATGCAGTTCGCCGAAATCGGCATCCCCGGTTTGGACGCGCCAATCATCCAATTCGTGCGCGGGCAAAGCGAGACGCTGACGGTGGACCTGTTCTTCGACAGCACCGAAAAAGGCACCGGGGCGAATGCCGAAGCGGTCACGATCAAGACCGACAAGTTCTACCAACTACTCAAGATCAACTCGGAAAAGCACGCGCCCGCCGTGCTCTATTTCAAGTGGGGCGGCAGTAGGTTTCCCGGCGGCGGTCTGAGCGACGCCTATGCGTCGCAGAGCCGTCCCGGTTTCCGCTGCGTGGTCGAGAGCGTGCGCCAGCGCTACACCCTGTTCAACCCCTTCGGCGTGCCGCTGCGCGCCGCCCTCTCGGTCACGCTCAAGGAATACAAGACGCTTCAGCGGCAGATTTCGGAACTGAACTTGAAATCCGCCGACCAGACCAAAGCGCACGTCGTCCAAGTTGGCGAAACGCTGGCGCAGATCGCGGCGGAAGCCTACAGCGACCCGCGCGCGTGGCGCGACATCGCCCGCTTCAACGACATCACCGATCCACTGGCGATCCAGCCGGGGATGGTGCTGCACCTACCGCCGACGGAGTAAGGACGCATGGCTCAGACCCTCCCGGTTTATGCCGAAACGGAGACCTTCTATACGCCCTTCTTCGAGGTCAAGCTGCAAAACAACCCGCTGCCCGAAGACGTGGTTTACGACGTGATGCAGGTCACCTACAAGGATAACGTCAACGAGATCGACAGCTTCGAACTGATGGTCAACAACTGGGATGCCGCCACGCGGCGGCACAAGTACGAAGGCGCGGTCGATAAAAGCACGCCCTACGCCGGGATCTTCGACCCCGGCAAGCGGCTGGAACTATGGATGGGGTATCGCGGGAAAACCGACAACAAGCGCAAGCTGCTCGACGGCGAGATCACCACGCTGGAACCGACTTTCGCCGAAAGCGGCGGATCGACGCTCTCGGTACGCGGGCAGAATGTGCTGTTCTCGCTCAAGAAAAAACAGCACTCGTACTCATGGGGCACGGAGAACCAGCAAGGCACCGAGCGCTGGCGCGACAGCGACATCGCCCAGTGGATCGGCAATCAGCCGGTTTCGGACAAGAAGCCGGGGCTGGGGATGAAAGTCCGGATCGACGCCAACGCGCGCAGCCAAGAGCCGCAGGAGACGTTCGTCTTCATGAACAACCAGTACGACATCGTGTTTCTGATCGAGCGGGCGCGGCGGCACGGTTACGCCGTCTTCCTCGAAATCGACCCGACCAGCGGCGAGCAGCAGTTGTATTTCGGACCGTCGGAGAACCTGCGCGACGTGACGTACCTGCTGACGTGGGGCAAGTCGCTGATCCAGATTCGCCCGACGCTGACGACGACCAAACAGGTGTCGTCGGTGACGGTGCACGGCTGGAATCGCCGCACCGCCAAACCAATCGAGGTGACGGTCAAGTGGGGCGACAAAGGCTTGACGATCAACCGCGACCAGCAAGCGGTCGCGCTGGCGGTGCAGGGACGCCAAGAAATCATCGCCGACCACCCGTTCCACTCGGAAGCAGAAGCGAAGAATTTCGCCAAGCGCACCCTGCTCAGCCAGTTGAAGGAGATGGTCAAAATCTCGGCGGCGACCATCGGCTTGCCCGATTTACGCGCCGGGCGGCAGGTCGAGATCGGCGGGCTGGGCGACCGCTACAACGGCAGCTACTTCATCACCGAGACGACGCACACGATCAACGAGAGCGGCTACCAGACGACACTCGAAGCTCGCCGCGAGCAGCAGTAAGCCTGAGAGGAACGAGCATGCCGAGTACGCAGCGGATTTATGGGGTGATGCCCGCCACCGTCAAGCAGGTGGACGACCCGGTCGGCGAAGGGCGGGTGCTGGTCGAATTCCCGTGGATGGAAGGCGACACGCAGGGCTATTGGGCACCGATCGCTACCATGATGGCGGGCGACAATCGCGGGATGTGGTATCAGCCGGAAGTCGGCGACGAGGTACTGCTCGCCTTCGATCAGGGGGCGATAACCCACCCCTACATCGTCGGCTTTCTCTGGAACGGCGCGCAACAGCCGCCGAGCAACGACCGCCATCTCCGCCTGATCCGCTCGGTCAACGGGCACGAGATCGCCATCTACGATCCGCCGCCGGAACAGGGCGATCAAGGCTACATCCGGCTCAAGGACGCCCACAATAACGTGGTCGAACTGAGCAACGGCAGCATCAGCATTCGCAGCGTCGGCGCGATCACCATCGACGCGCCGCTGGTCATCATCAACGGTCGCCCGGTCGGTCCCGCGCCGCGCCCGATCTAACGAAACGGAGCTTGTTCGCATGGTTGAAATTTGTGCGCCCTTTCCGAAGTCACCACCCACTATCGAGATTCCGCTGCCCTTCGGCGTAACGCTCAAGTCGATCACCGACATTTCGCAGGGCGTGCCGACCGACTGCGCGCTGGCGCACAGCCTGATGCTGCAAATCGCGCCGCTGCTGGCGGGCATGACCTGTATCATGCGCGTGCTCGCCGTGATCAAGGACTTGAAGGACGTGATCACCGACAGCCCACCGTTCATCAACGCGGGGGCGGTGCCCAAGTTCATCGGCGACGCCGAAAAACTGACCGAGTGCTTCTTTCTGCTCGACCCATGCCAGATCATCGGCATGATCAAGGGCATCATCCAGATCATCCTGTCCTACATTAGCTGCATGATCGAAGCCATCAGCAGCATCCTGAACTTCCAAATCGGCATCGACCTCAACGCGGCGGAGGGCAACCCCGTCCTGCTGGCGAACCTGCAATGCGCGCAGGACAACTCGGCGACGGCTTTGCAGGGCATGATGAACGCGATGGAAGGCATTCAGCCGTTGATCGACATGATGAACATGATGCTGGAGATCGTCGGAGAAGACCCGCTCGACCTGCCGCCGACCGCCTTCAAGACGCCGACGGCGGGCGAACTCGCGGGAATGCCCGACCCGCTCAAGCCGCTGAAGGACGTGCGCGACGCGCTGCAAAATCTGCTCAACGTGCTGCCGTGCTGATCCGCTAGGTTGGAGGAGTACCCGATGGTCAGACCATTTCTGGGCAGAGGTTGGAAATTCCCCATTCGCGTGAACGCGGGCGGCGGCTTGTCCTACTCTCAAGAGGAGCAGTTGGTTCAGGAGTTGATCTGGATCATCGTCGGCACCGCTCAAGGCGAGCGCCAGATGCTCCCGCGCTTCGGCTGCGGCATTCACGAGTTGGTCTTTTCGCCCAACAACCCGGCGACCTACGGCACGCTCGCCGAGCGGATTCGCGGCGCGCTGACGACGTCAAGAGCCGCGCATCGACGTGGTGGACGTCCGCGTCGAAACCAGCGACGAGCAGAATCTGCTGCTGATCTATCTCGACTATCGCATCCGCTCGAATAACGCCTTCTACAACATGGTCTATCCGTTCTACGTGACCGAAGGCGGAGGGAGCTGATCATGGCGCTCAAAGCAGTGACGCCCAATCTGGACGACCGCCGCTACGACGACATCGTGACCGAGGCGAAGGCGCTGATCACGCGCTACGCCCCGGAGTGGACGAACCACAACGACAGCGATCCCGGCATCACGCTGATCCAGTTGTTCGCGTGGATGACCGACATGCAGCTTTTCCGGCTCAACCAAGTGCCGGAACTCAACTACATCAAGTTTCTGGAACTGCTGGGTATCGAACTCAAACCGGCGCTGCCCGCCCGCGCCGAACTGACCTTCACGCTGGCGAACACCAACCTCGAATACGTGCCGGTGCCCAAAGAGACGCAGGTCGCGGTCGCGGGGGGCGGCAGCGCGCCGCTGGTCTTCGAGACGCAGGAGGACTTGATCGCGCTCGGCGCGCAGTTGACCGCCTTACAGGTCTTCGACGGCTACAGCTACAGCAACGTCAGCGCCAAGAACGCCAACCTCGACCAGTGGTTCTATCCCTTCGGCGCGAACGCCCGCGAGGGCAGCGCCCTGCTGCTCGGCTTCGACTCGCCGCTGGCGTTCACCAGCCAGCAGGTCAACCTCGCGCTGATCGTCGAGACGCAGGGACTCGCCGCCGAAGGGCAGCACTGCGACATCGACCTGAGCGCGATGCCCGTCCCGGCGACGCTCCAGTGGGAATACTGGGACTCGAAGGCGTGGCAGACGCTCTCGATGGACGAGGACGACACGCGCGCGCTCACCCGCAGCGGTCACGTCACCTTCGAGGGACCGGGGACGGATGTCAAGAAGAGCAAGATCGGCAGCGTAACTCAGCCGCTCTACTGGCTGCGCTGCCGCCTCGACCTGAGCACTTACGAGCAACCGCCGCGCCTGAGCATGGTGCTGACCAACACCGTCCGCGCTCTGCAAGTGACGACCATTCACGACGAGGTACTCGGCGGCAGCAACGGACGCCCCAACCAGATCATGCAGTTGGCGAGCGCGCCGGTCGTCGCCGACGATAACCCGCAGCAGGATACCAGCGCCGACGGCAAGCGGATCACCATCCCCAGCCTGCGGCTCGAAATCGCCGAAGTCGCCGACCAGTTCGCGGTCTGGGAGGAAGTCGCGGATTTCTTCGACAGCACGCCCGACGACTCGCACTTCGTGCTCAACTACAGCACCGGCGAAATCCGCTTCGGCGATGGGCATCACGGGCGCATCCCGCTGGCGAACCCCGCCAACCCCGCCGCCAACATCGTCGCCCGCCGCTATCAGACCGGCGGTGGCGCGGGCGGCAGCGTCGGCGCGGCTACGATCACGGCGCTGCAAACTTCGGTGCCGCTGGTCAAGAGCGTGACCAACCTGCTGCCCGCGCTGGGCGGCGCGGACGAGGAATTGCTCACCGACGCCAAGCTGCGCGCGCCGCAAGCGCTCAAGAGCAAAGACCGCGCCGTCACCTCGGAAGATTTCGAGTACCTGACCAAGCAGACACCCGGCGTTCGCATCCGTCGCGCTAAAGCGCTGCCGCTGTTCCATCCCAACTTCAGCGGCGCGCCGATCCCCGGCGTGGTGACGGTGCTGGTCGTCCCCGACAGCCAAGCGCCCAATCCGCTGCCATCCGAGGCGACGCTGCGGATCGTCTGCGAGCATCTCAACCAGCACCGTTTGCTGACCTGCGAGGTCTTCGTCGTCGCGCCGCGCTATCACAAGGTCAAGGTCGAAGCCGACTTGATCGTCAAGTCCGACGCCAGCCTGTTCGAGGTCAAGCGGCTGGTCGAGGATCGGTTAACGACTTACTTCCACCCGCTCTACGGCGGCGAATACGGCGAGGGTTGGGACTTCGGCGGCACGATCTACTTCTCGCAGGTCTACCGCGAGGTGCTGAACATCGAGGGTGTCGAGCGCATCGAGCAGGACAAGTTCTGGATTTGGCTCGACGACGAGCGCCAGCAGTTCTGCCGCGACGTCGAGATCGAGCAGAACGCGCTGCTCTACTCCATCGGGCAGGACATTCGCGTCAAGTACCGGAGTTCGTGATGGCGCCGACCAAGGATTTCTGGCTTTTAGGGCTGCGCGCCGGGTGGCACGCGGCGACGACCAGCGGTGTCCGCACCGCTGACACGCTGCGCTTGCAGACGCTCCCCGGCACGCCCAAGCCGCTGACCGACGCCGAGGGCACACTGGGCGGCTTGGTGCTGCCCGCCGGGATCGCCGTCGATGACGAAGATCGCGTTTACGTGGTCGATGCGGGAACCGGCTTAATCAAGCGCTTCGACCCGTGCACGGCGCAGTTCGAGACGCTGCCCTGCGTCGGCGGCGTGGGCGACCAACCGCGCCAGATTAGCGATCCGCACGGCTTGGCGATCTCGCGGGTGGGCGACCTCTACGTCGCCGACAGCGGCAACCGCCGTGTCCAGATTTTCGCGCTCAAGGGCTTCGCACTGCGGGCGATCTGGGGAGCGCTGCGCGTCGTCAACGATGACAACGGCATCCGCGTTCAGCCTGCCAAGCGCCCGCTGCTGCCGCCCAGTGCTGACTGCCCGCCGACGTTGGGCGACTACCCCGCCGGGACGTGGCAGCCCTACGACGTGGTGATCACAGGCGACAACCGGGCGCTGGTGTCCGACTACGCCAACGGCTTGATCCACGTCTTCGACCGGCGCGGGCGCTGGAAAACGGCGTGGAAGGGCGCGTCGCCGGAAGGCGTCGCCCTCGCCCAGCCGACCCGCCTCGCGCTCGATCAAGCCGGACGGCTCTACATCCTGCAAGCCAACCAGTCTTACGTGGTCGTGCTCGACAGCGACGGCACGTATCTGGGCACGGTCGAGCAGCCGCAAGAACTGGAAGGGCGCTTCTGCCCGGTGAGCATCGCCATCGACGCCGACGGCAACCTGTGCTTGGGCGACCAATTCAGCCGCCGCCTCTACGTCTACCCGCAGACGAGCGACAACCCGTGCGCCTGTGACTGCGCGGGCAGCGTCGCCACGCCAAGCTGCAACGCGCTCGCCTTCGACCTGTCCGGCAATCCGCTGGTCTGCGATCCGTCCGGCAAGCAGATCGTTTGCCTGCCCGCGCAGGCGGCTTACGTCGCGTCGGGCAGCCTGCTCAGCGAGCCGCTGGACAGCCTGACTCTATCAATGCCAGTGGCATCAAGTCCGGCTGCAAGGGACGATCCCGCAAGGGGCGCGGCTCGTGGTCGAGACGCTGACCTCGGAAGCGCTCAAGACGACTGCCGAAGTCGCGGCGCTGCCCGCCGCGCGTTGGGATCGGATCGTCACGCGCGGCGCGGTCGATGGCGCATGGGATTGTCTGGTTCAGAGCGCGCCGGGGCGCTATCTCTGGCTGCGCCTGACGCTCGAAAGCGACGGCGAAGCGACCCCCGAAATCGAGTGGATCGAAGTTCACTATCCGCGCGCTTCGTCGCTGCGCTTCCTGCCCGCCGTCTACCAAGAGGACGCCATCAGCGCCCACTTCCTCGACCGCTTCCTGTCGATCTTCGACAGCGTCGAAGCCGAGCATCAGCGCGCAGATCGACGGGATCGCCCGCCTATTCGATCCCGGTGCGGTACCGGCTGGCGACCCGGCGGACTTCCTGACGTGGTTGGCAAGCTGGCTGGGCATGACGCTGGATCGGCACCTCTCGCTGGAGCGGCGGCGGAAGCTGCTGGCGCTGGCGTGGAAGCTCTACATTCTGCGCGGCACGCCGCAGGGCTTGCGGCTGCACCTCGCGCTCTGCCTCGGCGTCGAGCCGCAGATCCTTGAGCATTTCAAGCTGCGCCGCTGGCTCTATCTCGACAGCGGGCGGCTCGGCGATCAAACCCTGTGGGGCGAGGCGATCATGAAGCGGCTGCACCTCGACGTGTACTCGACCATCGGGCAATTCCAACTGATCGACAGCGGCGACCCGCTGCGCGATCCGTTTTACGAGGGCGCGCACAAGTTTTCGCTGTTCGTGCCCGCCTGCAATCTCAGCGACGCCCAGCGCCAAATGGTGCAGCGGATCACCGAGGCGTCCAAGCCCGCCCACACGCAGGCGACGGTCGTCTTCGTCGAGCCGCGCTTCCGGGTCGGCGTGCAGGCATTCGTCGGCGTCGATACGGTGATCGGCGCGTATCCGGATCAGACCGTCACCGGCGCGGGGGCGCTGGGCAGCGACACGGTCTTGTCACCGGGCGACGGCGGCGCACCGACTCTGCGCATCGGCTCGCAAAGCCGCATCGGTTCCAGCACAGTCATTGACTGAAAGAGAGGTCTCCACGATGGCGGACGTGCATCAGCAAGACACAACCTGCGTCGAATGCGAGGTGCCGCAGCTTGCCCGCAATCACTACTTCACCGGCAAGCTGCTCGTCCTGCGCGATTTCGACGACGAACAGCGCTACTTCATCGGCAAAGACCGCCGCCACAACCAGCGTTTGCACGGCTGGGGGACGGTCTGCGGGCTGAAGGTCAAGCAGCATCCGCAGGATGGCTGCCGCGACCGCTGGGTGATCGTCGAGCCGGGCAGCGCGATTGACTGCTGCGGGCGCGAGATCATCGTCGAGCACGAGGAGTTTTTCGACTTCCGCGCCGCGTTCCTCGCCTACTGGCAGCACCAGTTCGGCAAGGACGCGCAGCCCGACGACGCCGAGCACAGGCTGCAAGTCTGCATTCGCTACGCCGAATGCCCGACCGAGGACATCCCGGCGGTGTTCGACGACTGCGGCTGCGAGGACGACGCCTGCCAGCCCAACCGCATCCGCGAGACTTACGAACTGGGCGTGATCGTCGATGCGCCGACGACGACCAAAGACCCGTTCGGCGTGAGCCTCAAATGGAACAACACGGTCAGCACCTTCGACCTGTTCCAGTTCCAGCGGGTCGTCGTTCAGGGCAACCGGCTCTACGTGCTCACGGCGGACGATCCGGGCAAGCTCTACGTCTTCGACCTCGGCAACAGCAACGTCAAGATCGGCGAGCAGGCGCTCCCCGCCCGCGCGACCGACCTCGCCCTGTCCGCCGACGGTTCGACCGCCTTCGTCGCCGTCGACCAGACCGACCCGATCCTCGTGATCGACACGGCGGCGCTCGACCCGGTCAACCCGCCCGCGACCGCGCTGGCGCTCTCCGGCGTTGTGGGCGGTGATCTGCGCTTGATCGCGCCCGCCGCCGGGGGGCTGATCGCCCTCAACCGCGCGGCGAAGGAAGTGAGCGTTTGGGACAGCACGCTGACGACGCACGACGACCTCGCCGTCGGCAGCGCGCCGCAGGACGTCGCCCTGATCGAGCACGAGGCGATCTTCTTCGTCGCCGACCCCGGCGACGGCGACGTCAAAGTCATCGATTTGAACAGCCCGCTCGCCATCCAAGCGACGATCACGCTGCCGGGGATCACGCCCGCGCTGCTGGCAGCGATTACCACCCCGGCGGGATCGCGGTTGTACGTCGGCGACACGACCAACCACGCCGCGCAGGTCGTCGGCGTCCAGCCGGGCTTGCCCACGCCTTACCCGATTCTCGGCGCGGCGATCAGCTTCGCGCCCAGCCAGTTGGTTGACATGGCGGTCTCACCCGGTGGTCGCTGGCTGTACGCGCTGCTGACCGACGCGGCGGGCAAGGGCTACGTCCAAGCCGTCGATGCCAACCGGCTGACAGCGGGCGACCCGAACGCGCTCGGCGACGTCGTCGCCATCGGCGACGACCCCAACAGCCTCGCGCTCGCCGGAGATGGTCGGCACCTCTACGCCAGCTTCAACGGATCGCCGGATGGTTTCGCCGTGATCGACGTAAGCGAAGCCGCCTGCGCCGACCTATTCGACCAGATCATCGAGTGCTGCCCCGACTGCGATGCCGACGAATGCTTGGTGCTGGCGACTATCGACGGCTACGTCTACAACGCCGACGTCACCGACGCCGAGATCGACAACCTGAAGGATCGGCGGCTGCTGCCGAGCACGAGCAAGATCGCCGAAGTCGTCCAGTGCATCCTCGAACAGGGGGTTGGCGGCGGCGAGCGCGGCGAACAAGGTCCGCCGGGAGCACCGGGTAAGGCTGGTCAAGACGGCGCGCCCGGCGCGGACGGTGCACCGGGCAAGGATGGGAAAAACGGTAAGGACGGCAAAGATGGCGCGCCCGGTAAAGACGGTGCGCCGGGTAAGGATGGTCAGGACGGCGCGCCGGGCAAGGACAGCGAGCGCTCGCGCACCGGCGTGATCGAGATGGTCGTGCCGCCGCTCACGAAGACCAACGGGCAGCCCTTCGAACTGCGCGACATCCGCCACTGCTTCCCGGAGGATGTGGTCGTCGGCATCATGCTGGCGGTCGTCGACAAAGAACGCCGCTTCGACCAGTTCGAAGCGGTCAACCACATGGGCGCGAAGCAGTCCTACGGGCTGGTGTTTCTGGCGGCGCGTCCGCACGACCCGCCCGATGGCAGGTTCGACATCGCCATCGCCCACGAGAACCGCGAGCAGACGCAAGATTATCTCATCCGGTGGGTCGCAGTCCCAGCCGACGACTGTAAGGACTAGGAGCAGAGCGATGCTGAACGTCAAACCGAAGCGAAAAATCACGCCTAAAAAACAGCATGACGAGCAATGCGGCTGCCCGGTTTGTCAGGGGCTGCGCTGTATGGAACGCCCGCGCTATTTCGCCGGGCAACTGCTGACCGAAACCGAGCTGAACAGCGAGCAGGAGTACGTGCGCGCCAAACAGCGCCTGCACAACCGCTATCTGCACGGGTCGGGCGTCGTCTGCGGGCTGCAAGTCGTGTGCAGCGACTGCGACGGCTGGGTCACGATCAAGGAGGGCTACGCCATCGACCCATGCGGCAACGACGTGATCGTCTGCGCCGACCACGACTTCAACGTGATCGACTACATCCACCAATGCCAGCAGGATCGCCGCCGTCGCAATGACTGCACCCCGGTGCGGACGCCGCCCCCGCAGAACTGCGATGAGGAGGAGACGTGGTGCATCTACCTGACTTACGTCGAGCAGGAAGCGCGCCCGGTCACGGCGCTGCGCAACACCAAGTCGAGCGGCTGCACCTGCGGCGGGAGCTGCAACGGATCGTGCACCTGCGGCAACGGCAGCAGCAAAGCCACCCGGGTCAGCACGACGGCGACGCGCACCAGCACGGCGCTCGCCTGCGAGCCGACCCGCATCTTCGAGACCTATCAAGTGGGCATGGAGAAGCAGTGCGATAGCTGCGGCATCGACTGGCGCGACCTGCTGGTGCGCGTGCCCCAAACCAACGACAACCGGGTCTCGCCGCTGCTGCAAGTCCTGATGGGGCTGATCCAGAACACCAACTTCGACGATACGCTGTTAGCGAAGTTGACCGGCTGCTTCCAGACGATCACCGAGTTCGTGACCAACCGACTGCCGACCAGCAAGTTTGCCGACCTGTACCCGGCAGCGGTCGTCACGCCCAGCGACGCTTACAACAATGCCCCCGGCGCCAAGCCCTACGACCAGTACAGCGCCGCTCGCCAGTTTTACCGCGCCGTCTGCGACCTCTACATCAAGAACCCGGTCGGCGTGCGCTGCGAACTGGCGTCAAGGCTCAAGGAAATCGACCTGCCCGCGCCGATGACCGACGAAGGCACGTGGCTGTACGCGAGTCGCTTGCAGACCGGCGTCTACGACACGTTCGCGCTGCTGCTCCAATATCTGCTCGACTGCATCTGCTACAATCTGCTGCCGTCGTGCCCGACCACGACTTACGACGACCGCGTGCCGCTGGCGTGCGTCACCGTCCGCGACGACACCATCGTCAGCATTTGCAACTTCTCCTGCCGCCAGTACGCGGGCGCGTTCCCGACGCTGTTCTACTGGCTCTCGGCGCTGCCGATCATCCCGGTCATCAGCACGGCGGTGCGCGCGCTCTGCTGCGCGCCTGATCTGGTCAGCCGGGTGCCCGCTCCCAAGCCGACGCCGCAGCCACAGCCGCAGCCCAACCCTAATCAGCCAATCGGTGTAGTCGTCGGCGTCCAGCCGCAGGCGGTCGCGGGCGACGCCGCGCCACAGCCGAAAGCGAGTTTCATGGGCAGCGACCTGCAAAATATGCTCGCCGACCTCGACCCCGATTTCACGCTCCGGCGCTCGCTGCTGGAGAGCGATTTCGCCCTGCCCAAGATGCTCGGCGGCAACTTCGCCCGCAGTATCAGCGGCATCTTCGGCGGCAATCCCATGGCACAGGCGCGCCCGGATGCGGTCAGCATCGCGCCGCTGGTCGGGCAGCCCGCCGAAGTGGTCAATCAAACGCTCAACCAAGCCAACGTCGCCGTCGTCGAGCGCCAAGTCGATGCCTACACGCTCCCGGCGGACGCCAAACCCGCCGCCGCCTTCCTCAACGCCGGGGATCGGGTAGTGGTCTACCGCCGGGGCGATCAGGTGGTCGGCTTCGGCAGCTACGACGTCAGCGCCGAACTCGCCGCCAAAGATGCCGAACTGTCCGGCATTCGCGATCAACTGGCGGCGATGCGCGCCGAGATCGACGCGATCAAGGGCACGTCGGCGAGCAGTCCGACGACGGGCGCGAAGACAACCCGGAGGAAGAAGAATGGCTGAGATCGAGCGCCTGCATTATTACGAGCGCCAGTTCCTCGGCGCGCTCGACTTCGAGGCGCAGCAGACTTATCACCGCGATTTACAGCGACGGCACTCGCTGGGGCAGCACACGTGGGGGATCGTGGTCGGGCTGGAATTGATGGCGCAGCCGTCGGAGAACGGCGGCGACGAAATCGACGTGTTCATCAGCGCGGGCATGGCAATCGACGGCTTCGGGCGCGAGATCATCCTGCTGTACCCGGTGCAGCTTGACCTCGGCTTGTTCGAGGGCTTCACCACCTCCAAGCATTACGAGGTCTGGCTGGCTTACGACGAGGAACTCGCCAAGCGCCCGGCTTTCGGCTACGAGCAGTGCGATCTGGAGTCGCAGTTCAGCCGGGTGCGCGAGACGTATCGCGTGCTCGTCGGGACGCAGCCCAAACCCCAAGATCCGATCATCGTAGATGGCAAGGAAGCTGCGCCGCTCGACCCGACGATCACGCCGACGCCCGACGACCTACTCAACGCCATCCCCGACGACCAGTCCGTGCCCTATCAGGAATTCCCGGACGACGAATTCGTCAACCGCTGGCTGATCCGGCTGGGCAGCGTCCGCTGCGATCCGCTCAAGGGGATGCTGCTGACAACTACTGCGGAGAAGCTCGCCGAGGAGCGCGTCTACGTCGGCGTGATCGCCGAGGACGTTTACGCGCCCGCCGCCGTACTCAATCTGCGCCCGCGCGCCGCCTTCGCCGACCCCGACGCCGCCGATTTCGCCCGCGTCGAGGGGCGCTTGCAGGTCGATGGACGGATCGTCGGCAAGAAAGACGCGCTGCTGCACGGCGGCAAGCTCTCGTTTCAGGGACTCAACGGCGACGAGGACAGCGTGCCGCTCTGGATGCAGCGGATCGCCAACAGCAGCGGCTACGACCTGCGGATTCACATCGGCGACCAGTCCGCACCCGATCACCGGCTGACGGTCGGAGCGACCAACGGCGGGGTCGAACAGCCGGTGCTGGCGGTGCGCGCCGACGACAAGGTCGAAATTCTGACCGGATCGCTCGACTTCGACACCGACGCGGCAGCGCGCCCGCCCTTCCGCCAGATGATCAATCTGCGCAAAGCCGCCGACGGCAAGTATCGCTACGGCGTCGGCGTGCAGACCAACACGACCTATTTTCGCTCCAACGCCGAGTTCTGCTGGTTCAAAGGCGGTGATCACGCCGACGGGCAAAGCGATCCCGGCGGCGGGGCGCTGCAACTGCGGCTGGACGACGTCGCCCGGCTCTTCTTCGGCGCGCAAACCCGCCAGATGCTCAACCTCTACAACGCTACTTACGGCATCGGCGTCCAGAGTTCGACCCTCTACGCCCGCTCCAATGCTGATTTCGCGTGGTTCCGCAAGGGCACGCACAGCGATAACCGCGACGAACCGGGCGCGGGCGGCGTCCTAGCCATGAAGCTCGACGACTCCAGCAACCTGACGCTCGGCGGGGGGCTGACCGTCAACGGGAACGCGCAGATCAACGGCGGCAAGCTCGACCTGCGCGAAGCCGACGGCGGCACCGACACCGACATCATGCAGATCGCCCGGCAGCGCAATTCGTCCGACCACAACGACCTGCGCCTGATCATCGGCGACAACCTCGGCGGCGACGACCGGCTGGTCGTCGGACCGATCTACACCGGCGACGGGCAGTTCAAGGAACAGTTCGTCGTCGCCGACAACGGCAATACCACCATCGCCGGGAGCCTGATCGTCAAGGGCAGCAACAACTTGATGCACGTTCATGCCTCGACGCACGCATGGAAGAACAACGGCGCGAACAGCCCGCACAGCCAGAGCATCAATTACAGCGGCGACGGCTTCGTCGCGGTTTACGCGGCTTACGTCGTGCTGCAAGGCTACAGCTTGTGGAATTACGACGGACAAACCGGGTTCGCGGTGAACTCGTCGCATCACGTTTCGGGCAGCGGCAACATCCCCCAGCACGTCTACGTCAAGCTGGTCTCGCACAACAATACCGACGCCACCGTCGAGATTTACTGCTCCGAATCGGATTCCTCACTCGAAGGCGATAACACCGTCTTGTTCACGCTGGTGGTCATGGGAAGGACGGCATCATGAGCGAGAACGCCATTGATCAGCGCCTGGCGACGCTGCGCGCCGAGTACGAAAAGGGTCAGCAGCAGCTTGAACTGCTGGATCGGCAGCGGCAGGACGTGCGCGATACGCTGCTGCGGATCGCCGGGGCGATTCAGGTGCTCGAAGAACTGCAAACGTCAGCGCCGGAGCCAACCATGCCGGTAACGAGCAACGGTGCTCACGCCGAGCGATGAACGACACGGTGACGATTGGGCGCTTCGACAGCGCCTACTACGTTCCCGACCTGCACCCGGAGCCGGAGCGCGTCCGCTGGCAGCTTGACCGCGTGCTGCGCCGCGATCTGCCCGCCGCCTGCGGGCAAGCATTGCAGTCCGGCATAGGGCAAGAGGACGATGCGATCTGGCTGATCCGCCGCCTACAGGTCGAGGTCGCGCTCGACGTGAGCGCTTTCGACGAGACGCAGATCGCGCAGGCGTGGGGCGAAGCGCTGGCGGGGCGGATCGTCCGCGCCATCACGCAGGGCGAAGACGACGTGCTTTACTTCCCCAATCCGCCCGCCTACCTCGCCCAGTTTCTAGTCGATCTCGCCAGCGGGACGGCGTGGGGCAAATGGTATTACGAGGATTTCGCCGGACTGCGCGAACTCCCCACCAGTACCGCCGCGCGCGAGGCGCTGCTGCGCGACCTTGACGCCGGGATCGCCGCGCTGTACCAGCTTAGCGCCAGCGGGCGGCTAGAGCGCCTGCTCTCGATCCTGAGCAGTGCTGACGCCCGCCGCGTCTTCGCCGCCATCCTGCCAACCAACTCCGCGCCACCGACGCGGGCGGCGGTGACGGCAGCGCTGGCGATCTGGCAGGTCGCGCCCGTCGCGGGTGGCGACCACGCCGCGCTGCGCCTGTTCGCGGCGCTGGGCGGATCGATCCCCAGCGCGGCGCGGACGGTCGAACTAATGCTCCGGCTGGCGACGGTTCCGGTCGCGCTGGAGTTCCCGCTTGATAACGCCCTGCTCGCCGACTTAGCCGCTCCCGCCCGCGCCGCCTTAACCACTCTGATCGCGCTGGCGGACGGCGATCAGGATTGGCTGAGCGACGTCGTCGGTAGAGTGACGGCCAGCGTCCCGGCGACTAGCCCATCAGCGCCGCAAAGCATCCCGACCGCCTACGGCGGCGCGGTGCTTTTGTTGGCGGCGCTGCTCGCCGACGACTTGGATCGCGCGCTCGAAGCGGTCGATCCAGCCCACGCCGCGCTGCTGCGCTGCCTCGTCCTCGCCAAAGGGCTAGGCGATCCCGGCGCGCTGTCGGATCCGGTCGTCCAGTTGATCGCCGGGTTGAGCGGCGCACCGACTGACGACGACCTCGCCGACCTGAATAGTCTCGACGCCGAAACGCTGATGTCGGCGCTGATCGAGCGGCTCTACGCGGCGGGCAGAGCCTCCGGGCGAGGCGTGCTGCTGGATCGGCTCGACTACCGCGATCAGCCGTTCGTCCTGCTGCGCGATCTGGACGCCGACGCTTGGCTGTGCGCCCTGCCGCCGGAGCGCGCGGGCGCGGCGCTGGCAGCGGTGCAGGCGATCAGTGGCGCGCCCGCCTACCAGCACGGGATCGACGAGCCGCCGCCCGAACTGAGCGATTTGATCGCCCGCTTCGAGGCGCGTGCCAAGCCTATGAATCGCTGAACTGGACTATTTCCCGCCACTGGCAGCGCTCGATCCGCCGCTTGACTTCGCTTTGACGCTGTTCGCCCGCGCCGCGCTGCGCGGCTTCGCCGCCCGCCTGATCGGTTTCGAGTGGAGCAGCGCCGCTTATTTGCGCGAGCGCTTCCTGACTGGCATGAGTATCGCCGAACTCACGCCGGGAGCTATCGACCTGCGGCTGGCGGAGAGTCCGCTCAAAATCATCATGCAGATGGCGGGCATCGACGGCGAGACGCTGGCGCTGCCGTGGCTGCCCGATACCCTGATTCGCTTGAGGCTGACCTGATGGAGACGCTGCTGCCCTTCGCCAACGCGGGCGAGCATCTGCTGGCGGAACTCGGTCGGCTGGAACTGGTGCTTCAGCGCGAGATTCTGCTGCTGCGCGCGACCAGCGCCGTCAGCGAGGAGGATTTCTTGGGCACGACCGTCTCCGACGCCCGCGTCGACGCCCTGCTAGCGGTCGAGCCGCCGCTCGATTCCGCCGCCGAGAGAATTCTGCCCGCCGTCGAAAACCTGACCGCCCAGATCGCCCTACTGACCGAAGTCAACCGCCGCCGGACGGCGACGGCAGCGCTCGACCTGCCGCTCGGTCGCTTGCAGCGCTGGTTCGAGCTGACGCCGTTCGAGTTGGATTTACTGCTGCTCGCCGCCGCGCCGGAACTCGACCTGCGTTACGAGACCTTGTTCGCCTACGTGCAAAACGACGTCACCCGGAAACACCCGACGATTGACCTCGCGCTCAAGCTGTTCGCCGAGTCGCTGAGCAGCCGCCTCGCTCACTATGCGACCTTCCGCGCCGGGAATCCGCTGATTCGCTACGCGCTGCTGACCCTGTGGGACGAAAGCGGCGGCGCTTCTGATCTGGCGCGGACGCTCAAGCTGGATCGCCGGGTGGTCGAGTTTCTGCTCGGCAACGACGCGCTCGACGACCGCTTGCTGCCGTTCGTCGCCCCGGTCGATCCGGCACAGGTAACGCGAAACCCCGATCTGCCGGTTGATCTGCTTAATCAGCTACGGGGCAGCGCGGATCAAATCATGGGCGGGCAGCCCGCTTTGCTGATCGGCGCGCGCGGGATGGGCAAGCTGGCAGCCGCCGCCGACCTCGGCGCGCTGCTGCGGGTCGATTTGCGCCACGCGCTCGCGCCGGAGCGATCTTTCGCCAGCGTGATCCCGATCTTGTGGCGCGAGGCGATCCTCAGCGGCGCGGGTCTGTACTTCGACCACGCCGAAGCGCTGGCGGGCGATCACGAACGGGCGCTGGCGGCGCGGCTGGCGCTGGCGAGCTACGTCGGCACGCCGGGGATCCCGGTCTTCTTCGGCAGCGCCGAGCCGCTGACGCCGGAAGAAATCGGCATTGACCTGCCGGTCGCCCGCTTCGAGTTCCCGCTGCCCGATCTCGCCGCGCGGCGAAACTTGTGGACAGCCGCGCTCAGCCGCCGCGCCGAGAACCTCGCCGCCGACGTTGACGCGGCGGTGCTGGCGAACAAATTCACGCTCACGCCGCGCCAGATCGAGCGCGCCATCGCCGCCGCCGAACGGCAAGCGGCGCTGCGCGGCAGCACGGTCAGCAACGCGGATGACCTGCACAGCGCGGCGCGGGCGCAGTCGAGCCAAGACCTCAGCCGGTTGGCGCAAAAAGTCGAGCCGTTCTATCGCTGGGAAGATTTGGTGCTGCCCGCCAAGGTGATCCAGCAGCTTCAAGAGATTTGCGCGGCGGTCAAATATCGGCACGTCGTCTATCGCGATTGGGGTTTCGAGCGCAAGCTGGCGCTGGGCAGAGGCTTGAACGTCCTGTTCAGCGGGGCGAGCGGCACCGGCAAAACGATGTCGGCGCAGGTGATCGCCCGCGACTTGCAGCTTGACCTCTACAAGATCGACCTTTCGGCGGTGGTCAGCAAGTACATCGGCGAGACCGAGAAGAACCTGAGCCGGATCTTTGCCGCCGCCCAAACCAGCGGCGCGATCCTGTTCTTCGACGAAGCCGACGCCCTGTTCGGCAAGCGTTCCGAGGTCAAGGACGCGCACGACCGCTATGCCAACGTCGAGACCGCCTATCTGCTGCAAAAAATGGAAGAATACGAAGGGATCGTCATGCTGGCGACCAACCTCAGTCAGAATTTGGACGACGCTTTCGCCCGCCGGATGCAGCACGCGGTCGAGTTCCCCTTCCCCGACGCCGACTATCGCGAGCGCATCTGGCGCGCCGCCTTCCCGCCCGACGTGCCGATGGCGGACGACGTGAACCTGAAATTTATCGCGCGGCAGTTCGAACTGGCGGGGGGCAATATCCGCAACGTGGCGCTGGCGGCGTCCTTCCTAGCGGCGCAGAACGGCGGAGTCGTCACTATGCCGTACCTCGTCCGCGCCGTCGCCCGCGAGTACCAGAAGATCGGCAAGCTGCCGTCACAGGCGGATTTCCGCAATTACTACGACTTGATTCGGGAACAGGGGTAAGCCATGTCCAGCCAACTCGCTTACGCGCCTGCTGTCCAACAGACTGACAGCAAAGCGCATTCGACGCCGCAGCCCAAGCCACAGACAACTCGGGCGCCCAAACCTGCGGTTCGCCCGCTGTTCCAGCGCAAGCTGGCGGTCAGCGCCCCCGGCGACCAGTTCGAGCGCGAAGCGGACGCGACGGCGGATCAGGTCATGCGGCATACCCCGGCTCAGCCGGTACGCCGCTGCGCCTGCGGCGGGATCATCAACGCCAGCGGCGAATGCGACAAGTGTCACCGGCGTCGTCTGGGGCTTCAGCGCAGCGCGACCACTGGCGCAGCGCCCAGCAGCGTGCCGTCCAGCGTTCAGCAAGTCGTGCGCGGGAGTGGCGAACCGCTGCAAGCCCCGATTCGCAGCTTCATGGAGGCGCGTTTTCGCCGCGACTTCTCCGACGTGCAGGTGCATACCGATCGTGAAGCGCAGCAGTCCTCGAACGAAGTCAACGCGCAGGCGTACACGGTCGGCAATCACATCGTCTTCGCGCGCGGGCAGTTCAACCCGAACGCGCAGCACGGTCAACACCTGATCGCCCACGAACTGACTCACGTCCTCCAGCAGTCGGAAGGCGAGACGCCGCTGATCCAGCGTCAAGCAGGTGACGCGACCAACATGAGCATCACCGCCGAGTACGCTCAGAACCTCAACAATTCCGATCTGATCGATCAAGCCAAGCGCGTGCAGGATCAGGTTGATACGATGGCGAAGGACGCGCCTGAACACGAGGTCGCCGTCAACAATCTCTCCCTGCTGCAAGCCGAGCAAACTCGCCGCGTCTCCACCAAATCCGGCATGATCCCGGTGGCGAAACTGGGCGGCGAAATCCCGCGTCCGGCGGGCTTGCCACTGGATCAAGGCTACATGCTTCAGCCCATACCCGACCTGCCCGCCGAGGTCATCAACGCGCTGCCCGAAGGCGAAGTTGTCGATCTGACGCCGGAGTTGATGGCACAGCTCAGCGTCGCCAACCAGAAAACCGAGGGCGCAGCGGTCGAACCATCCACCTTCGGCAATCCGTTGGTGAGCATGGGAACCTCCATGTGGGTGAACACTAACAGCACGTTAACGACCTCTGGCTTCCATGCGGCAGGTGATAACGCCATCGGGATCGTCTCGGTTCCGCGCTGGTTCACGCCCGGTGCGCGCGCCAACATCTGCGGCTCGTCCTGGGGGCATACCGCCGAGTACATTCGCCTCGACGGAGGGATTAAGATCGTGCGCGGCTATACCGTCGCCGACAAGTTAGGTCTGGTCTTCGACCCGGCACTGGCAGAGGGAGTCGAAACAGGGGCAAAAGGCGTGCCCGCCACTGTCGCCAACGACGTGGGTATGTTCGAGCACTCCGGGGCACGCACGCTGGAGTACCCCGTGCCGCGCGAACTCGCCGAGAGCTATGCCGGGAAGATGCCGAAACCGGGACCAACCGGCACGAACTACAGTGCCGTGCCGGAAAAGATGGGCGGCTGTGTTGGCGAAAACTGCATCTCATGGGCGACCAAACCAGCTCAATGAAGCCGCTTGGCGGTCCCATCACCAAGTCGTCGGGGCAGGGACCGCTCTACCGCACGCTCGGCGAGATTGAGGCGGGGAAAGATCCCCGCACCGCTCTATGCCCGGTTCGACGGGTGAGGCGATTGCCAGCGGAATGCCGCGCGGGGTGAGGCTCTTGCGTACTGGTGGGCGCGTTCTGCTGGTGGTTGGCATTGCTGTGGATGCTTACGAAGTCTACAAGGCGCCACCCGAACAGCGCGCCCGCACGGCAGTCGGCGTCACGGGCGGTTTCGTCGCCGGACTGGGTGCGGGTGCGGCAGCCGGGTTGGCTTGCGGTCCCGGCGCGCCAGTCTGCTCGGTCGTACTCGGCATCGGCTTCGGGATCGCCTTCAGTTGGCTGGGGCGCAAAGCCGCCGAAGGCGCTTACGATCTGGCGACGGAGAGCAGCAGCAGCAAACAGGATAAGCCGATTTACAATTCAGAGTGTCCAAGCTGCCACACCCGCGTCAACGAGCAGCCTGATCCCTTCTCGAAGATGGGCACGAAGAAAATGCTCTGGAATACCGGTCCTTTGTCCGACCAGATGAAACGAAACATTTGGAATATCCCCGACACCACTCCGTTGAAAGCGCCACAGACCCGCCAGCTATCCGCGGAGGATATGGCAGCCATCCGCCAATGGCTGGAAAAAATGCCGGAAGCCGAGTAACGCGAATGGAATCGCCGACGAGCCATCGATTGAAGTCGATGGCTCAGTTGGGTTGAATTTGAGCCGGAATAGGTGGGTTAGGCTTACTCGATCCACGCGCCGGAGGGCAGCTTCTCGCCCGCGCGGATCGCCACCTTGAGCCGGTTCTCCGCCGGAGTAATCGGGCAAGACCAGCCGTCGCCAAAGGCGCAATAAGGGTTATAGGCGAGGTTGAAATCGACGTGGAACACGCCGCCGTCGAGCGCGTCCGGTTCGAGATAGCGCCCCGCGCCGTAGGTTTCGCCCCCCGCGTTGGCATCGGCGAAGGGCAGAAAGTAGCCATGCGGCGCTTCGTAGATCGTCAGTTCGGCTGGCTGCCCCTCGACGTCGAAGCGGATAAGTCCATAGCGACGGTAGCGCCGGGGTTCACCGCCGGTCGTCTCGATGACGATTTCGGTGTTCTCGCCCGGCACCCGCTCGACCGCCACGACCAGATCGAGCGCGGGGTTCGGTTCATAATAGCTCAGCCCGGTGAACGCAGCCTGCTGATCGTCTGACAGCGGCGAATGCGGGCTGGCTTTGAAAAACTGGTCTTTCTCACGGCGCTGGGCGCTCAATTCCTCTGGACTCACCATATACTCCTACTCAACCCCATCTATAATCAATGCCGACGAATTCCAACCCCATGATCTTACGGCAGCCGGTCTTGCAAATCGACTACGGTGCTAGGCGACTTTACAATTTTTATATATAGTGGTGGTAGCTGGACGATAAGGAGCCTCTTTACATGATCGACCTCTCACCGCAAGCCTTTCGGATGCTCGGCTACCAAGCGATTGACCTGATCGTCGAACGCCTGATCGCGCTGCCTTATACGCCGGTACGCCAGCCCGTGCCGCCCGAAGTCCGCGAGCAGTTGATGCACACCCCTTTGCCAAAAACCGGAACCGAATCGAGCGGTACTGTTCAACCAGCTCGCCGAAATGGTGCTGCCTTACCCGATGGGCAACGCCAGCGGGCGCTTCTTCGCGTGGGTCAATTCGCCACCCGCGCCGATGGGCATCCTCGCCGAACTGATCGCCGCCGCGCTCGATCCGAGCGTCGCCGGGGGCGATCACGCGGCGACTTACGTCGAACACGGCGTCCTCAACTGGATCAAAGCGATCTTCGGTTTCCCCGCCGACGCGGGCGCGATTCTGACCAGCGGCGGCAGCGTCGCCAACTTGATCCCGCTGGCGGTGATGCGGCACGTCAAAGCGCAGGGCGATTCCCGCGAGCAGGGTTTCAACGGCGAGACCGCCCCAATGGTGATCTACACCTCGACGCAGGGACATAGCTGCATCCAGAAGGCGGTCGAACTGCTGGGCTTCGGCAGCGCCTATCTGCACAAAATCCCGGTCGATGGCGGTTACCGCATGGATCTCGACGCGCTCGAAGCGCAGATCGCCGCCGACCGCGCCGCCGGGCTGCGTCCGGTCTGCGTCGCCGCCAGCGCCGGGACGGTCAACACCGGGCGCGATTGATCCGCTCGATCAGCTTGCCGATCTGTGCGAGCGCGAGGATTTATGGTTTCACATCGACGGCGCTTACGGCGGCTTCGGCATCCTCGCCGAGCAAACCGCCGGACTCTACAAGGGGATCGAGCGCGCCGACAGCCTCGCCGTCGATCCGCACAAGTGGCTCTATCTGCCGGTCGAGTGCGGCTGCGCCATCGTGCGCGACGCGCAAGCCCTGCGCGACACCTTCAGCCTCGTGCCGCCGTATCTGCGCGACGACGCGGCGCTGCCGTGGTTCTCCGAGTTCGGCATCCAGCAGACGCGCGGCTTCAAGGCGCTCAAGCTGTGGCTGACCATGCAGCAGATCGGGCTGGATGGCTACAGGCAGTTGATCAGCGCACGACGTGGCGATGGCGCAGGCGCTGCGCGCCAAAATCTGCGCCCGCGCCGATTTCGAACTGGTCGCAGCGGGTCCGCTCAGCGTGACCTGTTTCCGCTACGCGCCGCCGGGGGCTGCCGACGTCGAGGCGCTCAACCGCCGCCTGATCACGACCGTGCAAGCCGAGGGCGAGGCGTTTCTGACCGGGACGGAACTCGACGGGCAGTACGCCTTGCGCGCCTGCATCGTCAACTTCCGCACCACCGAAGCCGACCTCGACCGGCTGCTGGACGTGATCGCCGAAGCGGGCAGCCGGACATAGATCACGGTGAGGGCTAAAACCAACCTCACCCCCCAACCCCCTCTCCACTACGTAGAGAGGAGGAGAAAAACGGCGCTGTTTTTCTCAATGAAATCGAATTAAGAGCAACGTGTCTCCGATATTCCTCACTCCCAATCCGCGCTCACAACACCCTCCGGGCGCTATTTGGGTGTATGCTAGGAGCAAGTCGATAGTTTTTAGGTTTTAGCTAAGAACAAAGAACTAAAGACTAAAAACTGCGCGTGGACAGCTTTGTCCATGAGCCGCTCTTCTGGAGGTACTTATTATGTTGCAGCGCTTACTACACCCCAATTTCTCGTTCCTGCGTCGGCGTCGCGCCCAGCGCACCGTCAAGAAGACCGTCATGCGCCGCGCCTCGCGGCGTGCGCTGCGCCGTCACTAAACCGACGCGCAGCGCCCCCTTCACCTCGCTTCATCTGAACAAATGTAAACCGCGAATTTACCGCTGCGTCATACCCGGCTAACGATTCGCCTTATCATTAAAGTGATGGATGAAGTGGAGGAAAATCATGAGACTCGGTTGGCTTTTACGTCCCCGTTTACCGTTCTGGCGGCGACGCGCTATGGTTCGCGCTGTCGCGTCGCCGAACCCGCTGGTGCGCCGTCGAGTGCGACGCGCCTTGCGGCGGTGGTAATAGACAATCTTCAACCAACTGGGGCAGATTTGAAATCTGCCCCTACATGTTAGTCGCCACATGAAAAACAAAAGCGGCGCGCAGATTAAGATCTGCGCGCCGCCCTGTCACGGAGAGGGTGGGATTCGAACCCACGGTAGCCTCACGACTACACTCGTTTTCGAGACGAGCCCGATCGACCACTCCGGCACCTCTCCTCAAAACGTCGCCGAATTGTACATGAGCGAGCCGCGTTAATAAATCCCGAATTTAACGTAAGCCCTGAAAAAAGCGCTGAAGCTGCGCGGTCGCTTCGTCCGCGAGCAGCCCGCCGGAGACATCGACCCGGTGATTGAGCTTCGGATGGCGCAGCACGTCCATGATGCTGCCCGCCGCCCCGGTCTTCGGCTCGATAGCGGCGTAGACCAGTCGCGGCAGCCGCGCCAGCACCATCGCCCCGGCGCACATGGCACACGGTTCGAGCGTGCAGTAGAGCGTCACGCCGTCGAGCCGCCAATGCCCTAAGTGCGCCGCCGCTTGGCGGATCGCCAGCATCTCGGCGTGCGCCGTCGGGTCGTGATCGGCTTCGCGGCGGTTGCAGCCGCGCCCGATCACCGCGCCTTGGTAGATCGCCACCGCGCCAATCGGCACGTCGCCGGAAGCGAAGGCTTTTTCAGCTTCGGCGAGGGCAAGGCGCATGTAGTCGTAATCGTTCATCGGGAATACCGTTGGCGGCAGCCTCGTGGTTCGCTGCATTTAAGTGTCGGTAGCTATGAAAAACTTAAGCAGTCATCATCAACTAAACGAAGTAGAGAGGTCAGGTCATGTCAAATCGACGCCCTACTACCGTGTCACTGCTGGCAGTAATGAGCGCGGTCGCCGGTCTGCTGATGTTCCTCGGCGGGATCGTGTTTGTCAAAAACGACCCTTGGTTGATCTATCAGGGCGGCTCTGCCGTCGGCATCGGGATCAGTTATCTGATCGCGGCGGGGTCGAACTGGGTGATTGCCGCCGGTTTTTGGCGCTTATGGACGCCGATCCGCGCGTTTGCCCTCGGCTTTGCCTTCATCAGCTTGATCGTGGTTATTCCGCTGCTGCTGCTCGACTACGCCAACGTCGCCTTAGGTGCCGAAGCGCTTGCCGGGGCAGCCGTACTGGTCGCCTTCCTTGAGTCGGGCATCCGCGAGGCCTTCGACCCGCCGCTGCCGCCGATCATCGAAAGTCAATCGCATTACCCGGACATGCGCGACTCGATTTAGAACAGGCTCAACTGGGTAACGTCGAGATCGGCTTCGGCTGGCGCTTCGTCGGCGATCTCCGGCGCGTCTTCGGTGACGGTCGCTTCTTCCTCGTCCACCAAGTCCTTGACGACCGCAACCGGGATTTCCGCATCGACCATCGGTTCGCCGGGCACTTCTTCAATCGGATCAGGTGCGACCGACTCAGCCGCAGGAGCCACGACCGCCGCGACACTGAACGTCTCCGGCTTGGCTTCCAGAATATCCATATCGGGCACGAAGTCCGCACCCACGTTATCGACGTGCATTGTCGCCCGTAGGGACAACTGCGCGATCTCGTCCTCGCGGAACCCGGCTTCGAGCATCACGCCGTGCAGCGACCGCTCGGTTCCGGTATCCTGATTACGGACGACTTGGGTGTAGTGGGCGCGTAGACAGTCGCGCCATTCCTCACCGAAAACGCTCTGATTCGGCATCGCTAGACCTATTCCTCAACGAATTGCTCTCCAACACGCATTCTACACCGATCTCCCGATTGATTCGAAGGCGAGAGCAAACAGGCTCATGTGCTATACTTTTTCCATACGTGCGTCAACCTTGTTTAAGTAGGTGATGGTGAGGTGAGCACATGGTCGCGCGAGAACAAATCACCCTTGAAGGCTTCAAGCAGTTCGCCGAGCAGCCCGAAAACGAAGATCGGCTGTTTGAACTGATCAACGGGGAGATCGTCGAAAAAATGCCGGGAACGACGCGCAATTCAGGAATAGCGATGACGCTGGGCATCGAAGTCGGGTCGTACTGCAAGCAAAACGGCATCCCTTCCTTCATCACCGGAGAAGCGGGTAGTTACGACGTACTCGGTCACGTCTTCGCGCCGGACTTCGCCTATAAGCAAACGCCGCTGAGCAAGGATTATCCCGATCCAATCGCGCCGCTGTGGGTTGCAGAGGTGATCTCGGCGAACGATAAACCGCGCCTCATTCGAGCAAAACGCCAAATTTACCTGCAAGCCGGGATTCTCTACTGGGAAATCTACCCGGAGGAGCAGAGTATCGACGTCTACACGCCTGACCTGTCGATGCGCACTTACGAAATCGACGACACGCTCGACGCGGGCGACGTCATTCCCGGTTTTACGCTGCCCGTGCGTGAGCTATTCGAGCAGTAGCCCCACTTAATTAAGTTGCCGGGGCGCAATGGTGCGCCCCAACAACGACATTCGATAGTCCCTCAGAGTGACACGGATCTTTCCACTCCGGCACCTCAACTTGCAGATCAAAGCGCGCCTTGAGCGAGTCCGCCAGCGCGAACTGGGCTTTCGGCTCGCCGTGAACGAGGAACGTCCGGCTTGGCTTGTGCTCCATCGCGCCGACCCACGCCAGCAGCTCGTCGCGGTCAGCGTGACCGCTGAAGCCGTTCAGGACTTCGACCTGCGCGCGATTCTGGTAGCTTTCGCCGAAGATGCGCACTTCCTTGACCTTATCGACCAGCCGCCGACCGAGCGTGTTTTCCGCCTGCCAGCCGACGATCAGGATGGTCGTGCGCGGGTCTTCGATGTGGTTGCGCAGGTGATGCAAAATGCGCCCGGCTTCCATCATGCCGCTGGCGGCGATGATGATCGCCGGTTCGCGCAGGAAGTTGAGCTTCTTGCTGTCCTCGGTGCTGCGCGTATAGGTCAGGTCGCTGAAGCCGAACGGATCGATGCGGCGTATTGTCGCTGGTCATGAACGCCTGAATTTCGGCGTCGTAGCATTCGGGATGCAGGCGATAAGCTGCCGTCACGTCGATTGCCAGCGGGCTATCCACGAAGACCGGAATGTGCGGGATGTCGCCCGACCGCGCCAGTTGATGCAGCATGTAGCACCAACTGCTGCGTCCGCCCGACCGCGAACGCCGGGACGATGATCGAGCCGCCGCGCTTGTAGGTCTCGACGATGATCCGCTCCATCCGCTTGGAGTCGTCCTCGTAAGGCGGGTGCAGGCGGTCGCCGTAGGTGCTTTCCATGATCAGGTAGTCCGCGCCGTCGATGGTCTGCGGATCGCGGATGATCGGGATGCCTTTGCGCCCCAAGTCGCCGCTGAAGACGAGGCGGTAATCGCGCTTCTCGTCCTGATCCTCGATGTCGAGGATCACGATGGCGCTGCCGAGCAGGTGTCCGGCGTCCTTGTAGGTCATGCGTGACGCCGGGGGCGATGATGCGCGGGCGCTCATAGCCCTGCGTCGTGAAGTATTTCAGGCTTTCCTGCGCGTCCTGCTTGTGTGTAGATCGGCTCGACTTCCGGTTCGCCGCGCTTGCGCCGCTTGTTGACGAAATAAACGTCCTTCTCCTGAATGTGCCCGCTGTCGAGCAGCATCGACGCGCACAGATCACGGGTGGCGAAGGTCGAGATGATGTCGCCGCGATAGCCGCTCTTGACCAAGTTGGGGATGTTGCCGGAGTGGTCGATGTGCGCGTGCGAGAGCACCATCACGTCGACCGATGCCGCGTCAAACGGCAGTTCCCGGTTGCGCTCGTAGGCTTCAGATCGCTTGCCCTGATACAGCCCGCAGTCGAGCAGAATCCGCTTGCCGTTGACCTCGATCATGTGCTGCGATCCGGTCACGGTGCGTGCCGCGCCATAAAATGTGATTTGCATGAAGTTTTAGCCCTTCACCAGTCATTCTTTGCTGACAAAACCTCACCCCCCGACCCCCTCTCCATTGCGTGGAGAGGGGGAGAAGCACAAGGCAACAGCGTCATTTCAAGGTCAGCGATCCGTAAAGTGGCGATAAAGTAAAAAACTTGAATCGCCTTGTTACCTGCACAAGCAACTTCATCAGCAGGCATTTCATCTATTGTACCGTAGAGCTGATCTGAAAATTCGATTTTCTTGTAGGGGCGTTATCAATAACGCCCCTACGATTTTCTCTTGCGGAGAATAGCTTACACCTCGATCTCGTGGGTCGATTCTGGCGCGACCGTTCCAATCCGACGGATCAAGTCGAAGACGACCTGCGCCACGCCGATCACCGCCAGCAGCGAGATGATCGTCATTTCGTCCAGTTCGCCGCCGAACCAGCCGATGCCCAACGCCGCCAACGCCCCGGCAATCCGCAGCCAGAATTCCGGGCGTCCGGGTCGTTCGCCGGGGTCTTTGAGCGTGAACAACTCGATCACGCCGACCGCCAGCAGCGCCAGCGCCACCGTCCCGCCGATCAGCAGGCGGTAGTTATCCGGCACGCCGTGATCGCCGTGCAGCGTGACCAATTTATAGACGGCGACCGCCAGCGCGACCAGCGCCAGTTGCAGCGGCAGATGGGTATAAAGCCAAACTTGCGCGCCGCGCGCCCAATTGACGGCGTGCTCGGCGACATTCTCGAAATAGAGCCACCATAAGCTGCCGACCAAGATCAAGCCGAGCAGCGCGACGATCACGCGGTTGAACTCGATCTCGTGCCCGCTGAAGCTGCCGATCACCTTAATGAAGGATTCGCCGAAGACGATGATCGTGAACAAGCCCAAGCGCTCCGGCAGGTGATGCGGACTGGGCGGAAGCTGTTTTTGCAGCTTGACCGACCCCGGCGAGAGCGGCGTCCAGAAATCGACCAGCAAGCCAGCGCCCCACAGGAAGAAGCGCAGCGGCGGCGGCACGAAGGCGGAGATCAGCCAGATGAGCGCGGCGACGGTGAAGCCGAGCGCATAGCGTCGCGCCAACGGTCGCGCGACTTCGACGAAATGCGCCGCCCGTAGGTACATCAAGACGAGCAGACCGCGCGCAGCGGCGTAAGCGACGGCGAAGCCCGCCGACGTTTCGCCCAAGCCGTCGAAGACGTGGATCGCCAGCGCCGAGACGACGAAAATCTGCGCGAAGACCAGCAGCCGGTGGGTCAAATCGTCGGCGACGAAGCGGTTGGCGTAAAAGGTCGTGCCCATCCACACCCACCAGATCGGGATAAACAGGACGACAAAGCCGAGAACGCCCTCAAGCGAGACGTCTTCGCTTAGTTTGTTGCCAAGCTGAACGACGGTCGCCACGTAGACCAGATCGTAAAACAGTTCCAGCCACGAGACTTTGCGATGGGCATCGGTATTCAGGTGGGGGACACCGCCGGGCAAAACATCACTCGCTGCCATGTTGCCTCCAGATGAAAGGATGAAATTGGTTGGTGCTGTGCCACAGGAGTTTACAATGCTTTGCCCCTTCGCGCCGGGGGCAATCTAGAACGATCTTCCTGCGCCGCCGGATGCTCAAAGCATCCGGCTACAAGAAATCAAGCCACCTGAAGGTGGCTCAAGCGCCTGCTTTTAGCCGCTTGGTTGCGAAGTTGCACGCCCTGACCCCACCCCCACTCGCTGCGCTCGCTTCCCCTCCCCGAATTCAGGGAGGGGAGAGTGCAAAAGCAGATCGGTTGCTCACTTTACGGGCAGAGCCTACAAAGGGCGCACACATGAGCGTGTCTAAAAAGTCGCCCGCTCGACCCCACCCCCACTCGCTGCGCTCGCTTCCCCTCCCCGAATTCAGGGAGGGGAGAGTGCAAAAGCAGATCGGTTGCTCACTTTACGGGCAGAGCCTACAAAGGGCGCACACATGAGCGTGTCTAAAAAGTCGCCCGCTCGACCCCACCCCCGCGCTGCGCGCTTCCCCTCCCCGAATTCAGGGAGGGGAGAGTGCAAAAGCAGATCGGTTGCTCACTTTACGGGCAGAGCCTACAAAGGGCGCATACATAGGTGCGCCCCTACACAAATTCAGGCGATACGGTAGCTAATGCCGATTTTTGCGAATCACGTCCAAAATCTCAGCGCCGTAGACGTCGCGCCGCCACGGACCCAACCCCGGCACGTCGTCCATCTCGTTGAGGCTGTCCGGCGCGCGTTCGGCGAGCATCCAGAGCGCGTTCTTGGAGATGATCACGTCCGACTCGACGCCGCGATCCAGCGCGCGCAGCTTACGCCATTCGCGCAGCGCCGCGTAACACTCGACGACGACCGGATCAGCGGGGGGTTCGGGCGCGGGCGGCGTCGGCAGCTTGGCACGCAGACCCTCGTTGATGGCGTCAAGCAGCTCGCGCCCGTAGCGCCGCACCTGCCCCGCCGATAGACCGCTGATGTCACGTAGGTCGGCGGAATTGGTCGGCACGGCGCGGGTGATGGCGACCAGCACTTTATCGGTCATGATCTTGAACGGCGGCACGTCGCGCGCCTCCGCCAGCCGCTCGCGCAGCAGGTACAGTTCGCGCACGACTGCCGCCTGTCGCCGGGTGAGGTGATTAGGCGCGCAAAGCCGCCAAAAACTTTCGGGGTCGAAGGGTTCGCGCCGCGCCGGGGGCGTCCGCAGAACATCGAGGAAGGCTTCGTTGGCTTCCTCGACCCGATTAGGCGATCCAGTTCCGCCACGAAGTGATCGCGCAGCGCGGGCAGAAAGTGCGTGTCCATCTGCGCGTAGAGCAAGCTCTCGGTCGGCAGGGGGCGCTGCCCCCAGTCGTCGCGCTGGTGACTTTTATCGACAGCCAAGCCGACCAGATCGTTGAGCAGACTGCCAAGCCCGATCTGCTTGTAGCCGCAGATTCGGGCGGCGATCATGGTGTCGAACAAGTTGTGGAAGTCGAAATCGAAATCGCGCTTGAGGCACATCAGGTCGTATTCGGCAGCGTGAAACACGATCTCGATCTGGGGGCTATCGAGCAGCGGCGCGAGCGGTTGGAGATTGCTCACCTTGAGGGGGTCGATGATGTAATCCGCCGAGCGCGTCGAAAGCTGGATCAAGCAGACCCGTTCGCGGTAGGCGTACAAGCTGTTCGAACTCGGTATCGACCGCCAACAGGGTTTCGCCTGCCAGGTTCTCGACCAACCGTTTCAGCTTGTCGTCGGTATCAATGAAGGTGGGTCGGGCTAGGGTCGCCATCAGAGCCAGTTCCGCCTACGAAAATAGATCAGCATTACAGCAGCCGTCACAAGCATAAATCCATTGACTATCCAGAACGATTGGGGGTGATCCGCAAACGGCAACGACGTAATGTTCATGCCGTAGACGCTCGAAATGAAGGTCAGCGGCAGCATGATCACCGAAAAGACGGTCAGAATCCGCATCACGCCGTTCAGACGGTGACTCAGCAGCGTATCCGCCGTCTCCGAAAGCCCGGCGATAATCTCGGCGTCCTCGTCGATGATGTCGCGCGCGCGGTACAGGTGGTCGACGATGTCGCCGAAATACTCGTCAAGGTCTTCGTGAATGATCTTGCGTTCGACGCGCTCCAAGTTTTCGAGGATCGGCACCTGCTGGCGAATGATCCGCCGCAGCGCGATGATGTCGCGGCGCAGCAGCGCAATGTCGCGGATGATCTGGCGGTCGTCTTTGGTGAAGATCGCTTCCTCGATGACATGGATATTGCTGTCCACCCGCCGCAAGATCGGAAACACGTAATCAAACAGGTGGTCGAGCATGACGTAAAAGGCGTGGCTCGCGCCGCCGCCGAGCAGCTTATGGCGATCTTCCTCGTCCTTGCAGGATTCGAACAAACGCTCCAGCGGTTTCAGCACGCCGTCGTGAACCGTGACGACGTAGCCGCGCCCGACGAAGAAATCGACCTCGCTGGCGCGGGTCAAGCGGCTGGTCGCGTCCCAGACCGGAAAGAGCAGCACGACGAACAGGTAATCCGGATCGTCGTCGATCTTGGGGCGCTCAATCGCGCTGAGCACGTCCTCAAGGTTCAAGGGATGGATATAAGGATAGATGCGCCGCAGCGCCTCGACGTCCGCGGTAGTGGGACGCTCTATGTTGATCCAGGTCGTGCGGTCGCCGGTAAGCTGCTGAAAAGTCATGGCGCTATTATCGCGCCGGATGGGTTGACCTGACAAGTCGAAATTGGGGAACGGCAAAGATCGAACGCACGGTGGGGCGCAGCGCGTTGCGTCCATAGCCACCAAGATAAGCCGATCTTTCGCTTGCTACTGGGGTTTTGACCCCACCCCCAACCCCTCCCCGACTTCAGGGAGGGGAGAGTGCTCGCTTTCGCCTTCCCGCGATTTTGGGGGAGACGGCGAAACAAGGACATCCATTTTCTCAAGTTGGTGCGTATGGAGCACAGCGCGCTGCGCCCCTACAAGAGACCTCCAAGCAGATCTCCCGCCGTCCAACCTTACGGCGAAGGGTCAAGTTCGTAGTGCAACTTTTTTGACAGCTAATCCCCTTTGTGATACATTTTACAAAGGTCAATATTTGCTCAAAAAAGACTCGGCAATATGCTCTCCAAAAGCCCCGTTGTGTGCTATACTCGCGCGCATCTCATCGGCTTTTCGCCCTGAGCTATTTCAGGAGGAATACGTTTCGATGGCTACCAGCATAACCGCCGGTGAAACCAAAGCCAAAGTCCCTGCTAAGGGCAAAGCGGCAGCCGAGGTGCAAGCCAATGCGCCCAGCCGTCGTGAGTTCTTGTACTACATCTGGGGTGCGTCGATGGCGCTTCTGCTGGGTGAAGCTACCGCGGGGTTGGTCTGGTTCGCCTTACCACGTTTCAAGGAAGGCACGTTCGGCGGTGTCTTCGACTATCCGGTAGACAAGCTCCCTGAAAAGATGTCGGCGCCAATCAACGTACCTGAGGGTCGGTTCTGGGTGTCCTACCCTGAAGCCGGCTTGATCGTGCTGTTCGGCGTTTGCACGCACCTGGGCTGCCTGCCGAAGTGGAATGAGACCAACTTCCGGTTCGAGTGTCCGTGTCACGGCTCGAAGTACCAGCTTGACGGGCATTATATTGAAGGTCCCGCCCCGCGCAGCCTCGACCGCTTCAAGACGACGATCACGTTTGAAGATGGGACAACCGCTGTCCAAGACAGCGCCGGAGATGCCATCCCGGTAGACGGACGTGGCAAGATCGTCAAAGTCGAAATTGATACCGGCGACCGCATCAAGCGCCCCGGTCGCGTCTAACAGCAGAAGGAGAATGAGGTAATGTCGGTACTCCCATTTCCGTCATTTCTCGATGACGTCAAGGAAAAGGGGCTGAGGCGAGCCGTCTTTGAAGGCATCAACGAGGTCGTCGAACGGGCAACCGCCGGGCTGAATGTTCAGGACTTACGCGAAGCGCTGCGCGGCGAACCCGCCAGCCGCAAGCCGAACCCTCGTTTGCAGCCGCATGCGGACGGCTTCTGGCTGCACATGCGCCCTAGCTATTTCCACAAATCGGTCACCGGGCTGTATCCAACGTTCCGGTTAGGCTGGTTATCCACTTATTTCGTCTTCTTTGAGACCATTACCGGCATTCTCCTGATGGTTTGGTACACGCCGTCGCCGGATGTCGCCTACGGGAACATGCTGAGCATGTTGAGCATGGTGCCGCTCGGTCAGTTCGTCCGCGACCTGCACCGCCTGGGCGCAGAGGCGATGTGCTCATCGTCTTTCTGCACATGCTCAGGACGTTTTTCACCGGCAGTTACAAGAAACCACGCGAATTTACGTGGTTCTCCGGCGTCCTGCTGCTGATCTTTACCGCCTTCCTCAGCTTCAGCGGCTACCTGCTGCCGTGGGATCAGTTATCGCTGTGGGCGGTGACCATCGGCGCATCGATGATCGAAGCCGCGCCGCCGGAAATCGTCGGCACGAACTTGAACCTCCTCCTACGCGGCGGTCCCGAAATCGGCGCGAACGGTTTGCTCCGTTTCTACCTGCTGCACGTCCTTGCGGTTCCCGCGTTGCTGTTCGTCTTCCTCGGCGTTCACTACTACAAAGTGATCATTCACGCGCACAGCCTACCGCCGCGCGAGGAGAACATCGGCGAAGACACCGCCAAGCGCGTCCCGCTGGATAAGCGCGTCTACTTCACGCCGGACATCCTCACCAGCGAGATCATGTGGATCGCGGTCACTACGCTGATCCTCGTCGTACTGGTGACGTGGTTCTATCACGCGCCGCTTGAAAATCATGCCGACCCGCAAGTAACGCCGCTCGGCACGACCGCGCCCTGGTATTTCTGTGGATCCAAGGCGCGCTGAAACTGGGCGATAAAGTCCTGTGGGGCATCATCTTCCCGACGATTGTGATCGTCTTCTTGATCGCAATGCCCTACCTCGACGTGAGCAAGACCCGTCGCTGGGCACACCGCCGGGTGGCTTTCTCGGTCGCGCTGGTGCTCTTACTCCGCCCTAGTCATGTTCAGTTACATGGGCTTGCCGGAATTCGGCGTGATCAACAGCGCCGACTCGACCATCTTCCACGACATGCTGATGGAGCCAGCGCATAATCACATCGGCGACTTCCTGCCCGTCCCATACGATCAACTGGTTCCGGGCATGTACACAACCCAAGAATACGCGGCTGAGCCGGATCAAGCTGCCGCTGCCGTCGCCGCGTTCAACAGCGAAGTCGCAACGGCGGCAATATGGCGTCGAAGGCGACACGAAACTGATCGACTCATGAACCTCGCGCCACAGTCGCTGACGATGACGACGATGAACTTCACCACTGTCCCATCGGATGCGCCGCAGTTGCAAGCCGGTCTCGAAGAATTCGAGAACCAGCTGAAGACCAACGCCAACGAACTGCGCAACGGCTGGGGCGCGGTCATCATCACCGAACCGCAGAAGGATCTCAAGCGCGTCGACGTGATCATCACGTGGGATGAGGTTCAGATCGAGAACGGGCAGTCCGGTACTGGACGAGAACGGCAATTCGATCCCGGTGATGGACGAGAACGGCAATCCAATTCGCCGGATCAACAGCCGAGCACATCTATATCCACCGTGATGCACAATACTTTGACAGCACCGGGAGCATAGTTAGCGTGAAATTACAACGACTGCTCGTAAACCGTATCGAACACCGTATCCTCGTCGGCACGGTCGCCTTTCTGGCAACGCTCGCGCTGGTGGGCTGGGTTGCCATCAACGAAGGCGGACGTATGACTGCTTTCGACAACCAGTTCACCGCGCGCTCAATCGAGCGCGGCGCGAGCTGTTCATCAGCAACTGCTCGCCCTGTCACGGGACGGACGGACGCGGCTCAGTCGGCACGGCTCCGGCGTTGAACTCGCCGCTGCTGTTCGGTCACGACTTCCTCGCGGACATCCACAAGGAACGCGCCGACTTGCAAGCGGAGATGGACTTACCGGCGACGACCGACGCCCGCAAGACGGAGATCAACACCCGCCTCGGCGAACTCGACACCGAGGAAACCAGCGGCAGCAGGCGATGCAGCCCGCGATTGACAAGGGCTACAACCCCGACAATTTCAGTCGCCTGCTCAACTTGAGCTGGAGCAGCAGCTTGCACAATTTCGTCTTCACGACGCTGGTCGGCGGTCGCCCGGTCAGTGCGAGCTATTGGCCCCGCCCCATGTCGGCGTGGTCGCAGCGCGCCAACGGTCCGCTGCGCGACGACCAAGTGGAAGACCTGACCACGTTCATCCTCAACTGGGATAAGGGCGATAACTGGACGATTGACGACCTCAACGCGGTCAACCAGTTCCCGAAAGTGCCAGCGACCCGGCGATCGTCGCCCAGATGCAGGCGGAGATTGACCTGCTTCAGCAGTCCGGTGGCGTGCTGCCCAATTACGTCGGCATGGATACAGCGCCCGCCGACATCATGACGGGGCTGGAAGGTATCACCGGTGACCCCCAGCGCGGCTCCAGCTTTACAACGGTCAAACGACGCCGCTACTGCCCTGCTCCGGCTGTCACTTGAACGCCTCGGTCGCGCCACCGATGCAAGGCACGTGGACGCGCGTCGAAAATGAGCGC
>CAWKDY010000002.1:0-93554 GCA_963848465.1 uncultured Chloroflexia bacterium
ACCGAGTTCAAGCCGACATTCCATAAAAACCTACGCTAAAACCGCATCCCTTCGCCTACCCCTCGAAACACCTTCGATAGCCAAGTGAACTGCCTACTCAGCGATTTTTCGCTTTAAAGATCGCGTATGCTGGCCTTAACGAGTTCAAAAATCAAAGGGGCAGCAATCATGATCAGACGAACTTTAATGCTGATGCTTCTTCCGGTATTGATAATGACAATTCAAGCCTCCAACGTATGGGCTTGTAGCGGCTTTCCCTACTTTGGTGTCTCTGATTTGCCAACGATGGATCTACTCGTGCGTGCTACCGTGATCGACACCGATGATCGCGGATACAACGCCATTATTCGTGTGGAGGATTATTACAAGGGCGAAGGGCAGCGGTTGCTGACCGTGATGCGTTATCCGGTTGCCTTATCAAGTGGAGCCTTGGTGCGAGGCTACGATACTTCATGCTTGTACGCAGGGCGTGGTGATCGATGGGTCAAGGGTAGTCAGGGTTATTTCGGCTTACGCACTAACGGTGACGGCACATTTACCGATGAAAACGGCGGAACAGCACACTTTTATCCGCATAACGGCGTCATTCAATATCAGGAAGGCGCGACCGAAGGCTACGCCGTTGAAATGGATGATCCCAACACTATCAGTGAAGACGAGTTGATCAAGTTGATGCTGGCGGCGGGTGGACGCGACAGAGCCGATTCCGCCTGATGAAACGAAACCGCAGTTTTATCCGCTCATGCGCTTTTTGAACATCGTGACGGAAAATGGCACACGCTATCAGGTCAACCCGGATCGCAGCGTTCTTCAGCTTCCTGATGACGCTCCACTTGCCATTTCGCCGGATGGCGCTCACGTTGCCTTCGAAGTCGATGTTGACACGATCCAGTTCCAGTACATTTGGACGACACCGCGAGATAGCGAATACTATCCGCCTGAAAGTTTTCAAGTACCGGGACAAGCAGTGCGTTTTGCTAATGACAGCAGCTTCGCAGCCGTGTGGGATACGCACCAGTTGACGATTGTTATGCTCCGCAATGGTGGTTTTCCCTATGACGACGAATTTGGAGGCTACGGAAATCGATTGGTTATCCAGCAGGTCGCGCAGATCGATTTCGCCGCAATGACGGATAACACTCTGCCGCTGGTTCAATGGAGTTCGGACAGTACCACGCTGGTGTGGCAGGATGCTGCCGGGATTTCGCGGTGGAATCTGTATGATGCTGCCGAGCCGACCCGCTATGAAACGACCGACGCGCCGCTGCTTGACGTTTCCCGGCATGGACGCTATATCCGTTATGGAACGTCAACCGACTGGCTGCTGCTGGACAGCGCCAGCGGCGATACACAGCACAATACCATCAGCTCGCCCGATGAACGGTTCCTTTGGCATATGGATGAACAGTTCGACACGGAGACCGCTGATAGCTGCCAACCGCCACTGCGCACGACCTGTCCAATTCATCGCAGCGGCGCGTATCTCCCCGAAGATGCTGTGGTCGAGACAGCTTATTTCCCTATCTTGGCAACCTATTCGGTCTCAGTACCTGCGGCTACTGGAGTCAAGGCAGATGCAGGTATAGCGGTATGTCTGGCACCCGGCAATCGGGGACACGAGCTATTTGGGAGGTCGGCTAATCGACACCTTTATGACCGACGTGCGCCAGATCACTTACGATGCGCAGTACGATCAGCCCGCGATTCTGGTCGGCGATTACGATATTTACTTCGACTTCTACTATGACGATGCCGTCGCAGAACCGAAATATCACGATTATCTGGACATCCTCTGGTTAGAGGACACGCTCGATAGCCCAATCGCATCGATTGAATGGGGTCAACTCATCTTTTTCGACGAATACCGCCTAACAACGACAGAATATTTGCCAAACTAAAAGCGACTGCACAACCTGCTCGGCTGAACCGAGCGGGCTATGCTCCCCCTCTCCTCACTGAGAGAGGGGCAGGGGGTGGGGTCAGCTTCTACGCCAAGCCGGAGAAAAAGTCCATCTTGATGTGATCGCTGTGGATGCCGATCTGCTGGAGCAGGTCGCGCGTGCCTTCGACCATCGCAACCGGTCCCGACACGTAGTACAGCGCATGGCGGTAATCCGGCACCTGCGAGCGGATCATCGCCGCATCGACGCGCCCGACGCTGCCACGCCATGACGCCGGACAGTCGCGCACGTCGGTGATGGTGTAGACCGTCTTGATGCCCAGCTTTTGCGCCGCGAGGTCGAAGACGTCTTGATAGACGATGTCGTTGACGCTCTTGTTCGAGTAGAACAGCGTGATCGGGCGGCGCTGGCGCGTGTCCAGCAGGTACTTGATCATGCTGCGGAAGGGCGTCACGCCAATCCCTCCGGCGATAAAAACCAGCGGCTGGCGCGCGATCGTCCGGCAGGGTGAAATCGCCCGCCAACTGCCCGGCGACGATGGCGTCGTCCGGCTCCATCATCAGCAGCGATTCTTTATAGGTGCTCGGCTCCGGGTAGAACTTGACGCCGACCCGCAGTTCGCGTTCGGTCGGCGCGGACGCCAGCGTGAAGTAGCGGCGGTTACCCCGGCTGTCCGGGTCGTCGTGACCGAGCGTCCACTCCATGTACTGACCGGGCGCAAAGGCTAATTGGCGCGAGGGCATGAAGACGAACTCGTAGACGTCCGCCGAGAGCCGCAGCCGCTGCTTCAGCGTCAGGATCAGCTTGGTCTTGGGGCTGACGAGGAACGAGAACAGGTTGCCGACCAGCAGCGCCAGTTCCGGCGTGAAGTAGAAGCCGCCGAAGTGGACTTCGGGCGCGAAGAGCAGCCCGACCAGCACGCCGTAGATGATCTGCAAGCGGTGGGTCGGCGGCGTGGTCAGCGGCTCGGTGATGAAGATGAAGCCGAAGAAGAGCGTCGGCGCGAGGATCAGCATGAACTGGAGCGCCGAGAGCAGGTCGCCGTGCCCGATCAGCGTGAAGACGGTGGTCGTGCCGAAAGCGGCGGCGAAGAAGCTCAGCACCAGCCCGAAGCGCCGGATCCGCCGGACGACCAGCAGCCCGCCGATCAGCACGAAGGGCAGCATCGCGCCGGTGGCGACCCACCAACTGGCGGTCTGGTCGATGGTCAGCGCGGTCACGACGACGGCGAAGGCGACCGGGTTGAACAGGTGCTTCTTGTTGACGGCGACGATGTACTTGGACGACATCGCCAGCACCGACGCCCAGCCGATGAACCACAGATCGTTGAGCGAGGTCAGCGGCGTGATGATCAGCGCAAGGATCAGCGCCGAGATGTAGACCAACTCGACGTTGGCGGGCACGTTGAAGACGCGCGCGAAAATCGCGTTGGTGATCGCCGAGACGGCGACGGCGAAGCCGATCATGAACAGCAGCGCGAACGGATCGTAAGGCAGAATGCCGACCGCCGAGAGCGCGATCCCCGCGCCTAGCAGGAAGATCAAGTAGTAGAGCACCAGCCGGTACATCGTGATCCGGTTGATGGCGTTATCGATCAGTTTAATCATGGAGTGTCACCTTCTCGAAGCCGCTGGTCAGCGTCGCCATGCCCTTGCAGTCGATCATGTAGCCCTCGAAGCCCGCTAACGCCTCGATGAAGAGGATGCCTTCCTTCCCCATCGCAAAGGCGGGCGTCGCAAAGCGATCTGCCTCGTAGATGTTGGGTCCGATCACCGTCAGGCTGACGATGTCCTCAATCGGCGCGGGATTCTTGGGGTTATAGATGTGCTGCCCGCGAATCGACGTGCCGGAGGTCGCCACGCCGAGGTCGCTCACGCCGACGACTTTGACGATCTCGTTGATGTTGAACGGGTTGCGAATGCCGACGCGCCAGTTCTCGCCCTCGGCGTTCTTGCCGGCGACCTGCACATCGCCACCGGCATCGACGTAGTAATGGTTAAAACCGCGCTCGCGCAAGATTTCCGCCGCGTTGGCAATCGACCAGCCCTTGACCACGCCCGACGGGTCGTAGCTGCCGTTGTGGAAGATGTCGAAATAGCCGCCGGTCTCCTGCTTGGTCTGCTCCGCCAGTTCGAAGATCAACTGCATATCTTCGCTCGCGTCGCTGAGCGCCAGTTCGCCCCGGTTGATCCGCATGATCTCGCTGTCGTCCTTGTAGGTGCTGAACTTGTGATCGACGTAGTCGAAGTAGTCGAAAACCGCGTCGAGGGCAGCGCCGCCCGCGTCCGGCAGCGCGTCAACGATCTCGACCGTGATCGGCATTCCCATCATCAACCGGGTCTGTTTCATGATTAGCCGAGCGCGCCCTGAAGTGCGGATTGCAGGGACATGACGAAAGCGCGGCTGGTCAGCGTCGCGCCGGAGATCAGGTTGACGCGGGCGCTCTGTGCCTGAACCGCTTCTTGGGTCAGGTAAGGCATGGCAATCGCGTTGATCTGCTGCGAGGTGCGCCGGTCGTTCGGGAATTGCAGGAACTGGACGTCGGTCACCTTGCCGTTCTGGACGACCGCCTTGACCTGCACATAACCGTACCACGCATCGGTCACCGGACCGACGTACTCACCGTCGGCGTACTGCCCGGAACGGGTCGCCGTCGGCGGGATGGCGGTCGGTGGAACACTGGTCGGCGGAACCGAAGTCGCGGTCGGGACGTCAGTGGGGATGCTCGGATCGACGGTTGGCGGTCGCATGATCAGCAGCGGTGTGGCAGTCGCCAGTTGCAGCGTCGGGACAGCGTGGATCGGGCGCATGACGAGCTGCGTCTGCGCGGAGCCGTCCTCGGCTGCCGTCGGCGTGGGGGTCAGGTCAGGTTGAGCGAAGCGCTCGTGAATGGCGTAAGCAGCAAAGGAGAAGACGACGAAGGCGGAGACAAAGAGCTTGCGCGCGACGAACATTACGCCCGAACCACGCTTGTTGTGAATTTTGGACACGGTCATTTCCTTCGATTTTTGACAGCCTCCTAAGTTTAGGACGGATCGCTGAGCGAAGGCTTAAATCGAAGTTACCTAACCTTAAATCTGGCTTAAATCTGCCGATCCGATGGATTCCCCGTAATTCAGCCTGCCGATAGTCGTAGTTACGGCTAAATGTCGCTTTCGTTCAAGCCGCGTCTCTGCTTTTCATCTATGATAGGCATGTTCAACTTGATCACCGAAGGATGATGACCATGCGAAACCTGATCGTCACGGAATTTCTGTCGCTCGACGGCGTTATGGAAAACCCTGCGTGGACGTTCCGCTATTGGAACGACGAGATCGCGCAGTTCAAAGCCGCCGAGACGTCCGCGAATGAAGCGCTGCTGCTCGGTCGCGTGACCTACGAGGGTTTCGCGGCGGCTTGGCCCCAGCGTACCGATGAAGATTCCGGCGGCGTTTACTTCAATGGCACGCGCAAATACGTCGTCTCGTCGACGCTGCACACGCTGGAGTGGAATAATTCGGTGCTGATCGAAGGCGATCCGATCGAGGCGATCACCAAACTGAAGCAAGAAGACGGTCCCGACCTCGTGGTTCACGGCAGCGCAATGCTAGTGCAGACGCTGATCGAGCACAAGCTGGTTGATCGACTGCGACTGCTGGTCTATCCGGTGGTGGTGGGCGAAGGCAAGCGCCTATTTAAAGCGGGGATGCAAGCGACGTTTAACTTAGTAGAAGCGCGCGCGCTCGATAAAGGCGTTACCGCGCTAATCTACACTTGCAGTGGCTCGTAGCGCAGCAAGACTAAGGGCACGAAAGATCGTGCCCTTACGTTATCCTATGTTCCCGCGCTGATCTCGGCGTGACGGAAGCAGTCGACGAGGTGATCGTTGCCGTTCGTCACCGGACGCGCCGAAGGGCTGGCTAGTGCCAGCCCTCTGCTTAAAACTTACAGCGATCTAGTGGTTACGACGCGCAGTTCTCGAACGCTGGCAGGTGATTGTATTCCGAGGCATTCCTCAGCGTGGTGATCACCTGAACCGCATCCGGATAAGCGCTCAGGGTCGTCAGCATCGAGTCGTACAGCCCAAAATTGGCGACTTCAGCCGCTGCCGCAATCTGGCAGGCGTCACTCAGCGTAGCAAGCGTGGGCAAGTCGAATGCGGGCACCGCCGGAACTGCAACACCGTAACGGTCGAAGATCAATTCCCAAGCCGCGATATGCTGCGCCTCTGCCCGCTGGATGTTCACGAAGGGCGCGACTGCGCCGAACTGCTCGATGACCGCGCCGTAGACGGCATAGGCGTGCTGCTCGTCCATCCAGCCGTCGATCATGGCGGCGATCTCCGCGTCAGACGGGACAGCGCCAGTGGCAGGCGGCAGTACCGCGTAGAAACCCACGCCAGCGTTGCCAGAGCCATTGCTGTTGCGCATGTTGCCGCGTTCTTGGTCGTTCCAGCGCGCCCCGGTCTGACCATTCACGAACCCGATCCCGCCATAGTTAAGCGCTTGGCATTGCGTGTCACCCTCAACGCAAAGCGGTGTTCCGGTGCCTTGACCGGGTCCATTTCCATTTCCTTGTGCCGACACCGCGCTGATGCCCAGCGCAACGACGACCAGCATCAACAGTGAGACGATCACGACTTGCTTCTTCATCATCTAAACCTTTCCTCTTTCGACCATCGAATGTCCGATGTAACTTTAGGATAGGCGAGACTTGTGTCGAAGTTATGAATCGAGTTGTGTCGAGCATGTGTAGGTCAAGTGGGCGCGGCAAAAACGATGCCGTTAACCCGCTTGAGCCAGTCACTCGGCGAGTTGGCGTAGCGGAAGCAGTCCGACGACGTGATCGTTGACCAGCCCGCAGGCTTGCATGAACGAGTAGATGATGGTCGGACCGACGAACTTGAAGCCGCGCTTCTGCAAATCTTTGCTCAGCTTGCGGGCGAGGTCGGTTTCGGCGGGGATTTCGCTCATCGCTTGCCAGTGATTGACGATGGGCTTGATCCGCCAATGAAGTCCCACACGTATTGATCAAAGCTGCCAAACTCGCGCTGAATTTCGAGGAAGTGGCAGGCGTTGGTGATCGCCGCGTTGACCTTGAGCTTGTTGCGGACGATGCCGGGATTTGCCAGCAGTTGCCGCGATCTTGGCATCGTCGTACTGCGCGACTTTCGCGGGGTCGAAGCTGTCGAAGGCGGCGCGGTAGTTCTCGCGCTTGCGCAGGATCGTGATCCAGCTTAGCCCGGCTTGCGCGCCTTCCAAAATCAGAAACTCGAACAACTGTCGTCGTCGTGAACGGGACGTACCCCACTCTTCATCATGATAGCGCTCGTAGAGCGGATCGCCTGTCCCCCAACCGCAGCGCGTGATTTCCATGATCGCCTCTCCTTCAAGCTTATGCGTGGCGCAAAACTCATGACCCCTCTCCTACTGCAGGGCACGTCATTTTGTGAACCGCATCAGCCAGAGCTCTTCTCTTTCTCACCCGCCGCCCGCGCCAGCGCGACGCAGCCAGCTTGTCCCCTCCGCGCCGATCGATTGATGATAGTGGGCGTCCATCTTGTGCATAAACAATTCCAATCCTCTTGAGGCTGCTCCACTGCGCTCCGCTGCACGTCGGCGATCAGGCGGGCGTTGCTCGGAGTCGGGTGCGGCCCGCAGCGCGGCTTGAAAGTGGGGCAGGCACAACCCGGCGGACTGCTGAAACGCAGCTTTCAGCTGCGCGTCGTTGATGTGTGTGCCTAAGACCTCGACGTAAATTGCTCGGCGCTTTCGCGGACGCGACAGGCAGGACAGGGCAGATCCGGCTCCAGCGCTGCCGCCAACGCGTTATCCGCGCTGCCCATCAGCCGCCGCTGCGCGCGATCCGGCGGCGTCTGCCGCGCTGATCCGCAGCAGTTCGTCGATCACAGCGTCGTAGAGCACCGCCGTCGCCAGCGCGCTGTTATAACGGGGCAGCGTCCACGTATGTTGATGACACAACCCCCGACTGGCGCGCAGGTCGTTCTGCGTGATCGGGTCGGTCGGGTGTTCGTAGAGCAGCGTATCAAGGAAGCGGCTGACGTCCCGTTCGAGCAGACGGCAGATCGCGCAGCCGGGCTGCGCGAACGCTTCGACAGAGATCGAAATAGCCAAAGGGAGTTGGCGTCGTCAAGGCGATCCTTTCACCTCTTGAGCCTTGCATTGTAACCATCCGAAGGGTTTTGCTGCATCGTAGACGATATACGATCCACTCGGGCAGCTTCGTAAATTCCGCTTTGCTGAAACTGTATGATTGTGAACCGCGTTGCCATCTGGTATCATAGGGCGCAGTTGCAGCAAAGGACGGCAGCATGAGCAAAGGGATTGTCAACCGCACGACCTTTATGCAGACGCTCGGCGCCCAGTTCGTGCTCCAAGACGACGACAGCGTGAGCGGCTACGTGGGTCGTCGGCGCGGCGCAGGCGGGACCCCCGGATCACGCGCACGGCGGCGCGCTGGCGACTCTGCTCGACGAAGCGATGGGCGCGGCGGCGTGGTTCACCGGCAAGCGCGTGCTGGCGGTGCATCTCAGCTTCGACTTCAGCGTCCGTTCCGGTCGGCGCGGCTGATCCGCATTCGCGGCAGCGTCGAACGGCAAGAAGGGCGCAAAGTCTTCACCACCGGCGCGATCCTGCTGCCCGACGAGAGCGGTCGCGGTTCGCGGAACAGGGATATTCGTGGAAGCGCCGCACCTGTTCGAAAATACGGAACTCGGCTTCACTTACTTACCGGATCAGCACGAGTAATCATTATGGCAGTTTACGTCATCGGTGACATTCACGGACAATTCGAGAAACTGCTGAATCTACTGTCAATGCCCATTTGATCGACGACCGTTTGCAGTGGATCGGCGGGGACGCGACCCTGTGGTTCATGGGCGATTTCTTTGATCGCGGCGGCGCAGGGGATTGACGTGGTCGAGCTGATCATGCGCTTGCAGGGGCAAGCCGCCGAGGTCGGCGGCTCGGTGCGCGCGCTACTCGGCAATCACGAGATGCTGTTTCATGGGCGCGCGGCGCTTCCCACACAAACGCCGCTTCATGGTCAACTGGAAACGGAACGGCGGGCAGGAAAGCGACTTGCTGCGCGTCACCGCGCGCCACATCGCTTGGCTGCCGATCTCCCGGCGCTGGCGCTGGTCGAAAACCGGCTGTTCATGCACGCCGACGCCATGTTTTACCAGCACTACGGCAGCACAATCGCCGAGGTCAACGCCACATTTCAGCGCCTGCTGCGCGACGACGACGAAGACGAGTGGGATCAACTGCTGGAAGATTTCGCCGAGCGGATGAGCTTCGCCATGTCCGAATTTGAAGGCAGCACCAACGCCGCCATGATGCTGACCCGCTACGGCGGCAGAACAGATCATTCACGGACATACGCCGATCCAGTATCTCTCCGACGAAATACGCCGGACAAACCGGTGATCTACGCGCGCGACCTGTGTATCGACGTGGATGGCGGCATGTACCTCGGTGCGCCGGGCTTCGTCTTCCGCCTGAAGGCATAAGCGACGCTAGGACTGCCGCTCACAAAACCTCACCCCCCGACCCCCTCTCCATTCCATAGAGAGGAGGAGAAGCACAGGGCAACAGCGTCATTTCAAGGTCGGCAACCCGTAAAATTGACGGACAAGATAAAGCGTTGGAAACACCTTATCGTCTGCCCCAAAACGGATCTTCAGGAGACAAAGCCATGCGACACCTGCGCTTCGCGCTGCTGCTGAGTTTGCTGCTCTGGTCAAGCGTCGCCTTGGCGCAAACGCCGGACGCTGACGGCGACGGCGTCCCCGATAGTCAAGATTACTGCTGGTTGACCCCCGGCACAGCGGATTATCACGGTTGTACCGCCGACACCTTCCCCGATTTCGACCACGACGGGGTCGGTGATCCGGATGATACCTGCATCGACCAACCGGGCAGCGCCGATAACTCCGGCTGCCCGGCTGGCGTGATCCCTGACCTCGACCTCGACGGCGTGCCCGACAGCGCCGACGCCTGCCCGCGTCAAGCCGGGACGGAGAACGGCTGCCCGCCGGATGCCGACGCCGACGGCATCCCCGACGGCAGCGATGCCTGTCCGCAGGGCGCCGGAAGCGGCGCGAACCTCGGCTGTCCGGATGGACGTCACGCCGCCCGACAGCGACGGCGACAGCGTGCCCGACCTGCTCGACGCCTGCCCGCAGCAAGCCGGATCGCCCGATCTGGGCGGCTGTCCTGACCGTGACGGCGACGGCGTGCCCGACAGCTACGATACCTGCCCCGACCAGCCCGGTCAGTCCGACCTGTTCGGCTGCGCGCCGGTGATCACGACGACGCTGCCCGACCGCCTCCGGCGCGATCACGACGGCGAACGCGGGCGGCGTTCACGAGGTCGGGCGGCTGGTGGCTGGCATTCCCCGCTTCGGCGTCGCTGCCGGGGCGAATATGCTGGCGCTGCGCTCGTCCGACGATCTGCTGACCTACGACCTGAGCGCCGGGACGCTCGCGCCTGCGATCACCGTCAACACGGGCTGGAGCGGCTATCCGGTCGCGGTCAGCAGCGACGCGCGCTCTCTGGCGACGCTCGAATTCCCGCCGGATTTCTCGACGCCGCCGTTCATCCAAATCCGCGACGGCGCGACCGGCGCGCCGCTCTACCGGATCGAGTCGCAGCCCGCCAGCGCCGGACTGACGCTCGGCATCTCCGCCTTCGCCTTCAATCCGGTGCTGCCGCTGCTGGCGATTGGCGAAACCTCCGGCGGCGGCTTCACCGACGGCATCGGCACGCCCGTGATCTTGTGGGATGTCGCCAACAACCGCAGCGCCGGGGACGCTGACCAGCCCCAACATCGTGACCAACCTCGGCTTCAGCGGCGACGGCACCAAACTGGCGACCGACAGCGAAGCCGACAGCGCGAACGGCAGCAGCATGATCGTCACGCTGTGGGATGTCGGCTCGCAGACAGCGATCACGAGCTTCGAAACCACAGCGCTGATCCACTTCATGGGGACGCCGCTGGCGCTCAACCACGATGGATCGCAGATCGCGGTCGGCTATCCCGACGGCAGCTTCAGCCTGTGGCAGATCAGCGGCGGGAGCGCGACACAGCGCTACAGCGTCCCGCTGTTCGACGCCGCTGCCAGCGAAGTCGTCTCGGCGGTCAGCCTCAGCCCGGATGGATCGGTGGTGGCGGTGGCGGGCGGCGTGCCCTTCAGCGGCGGCTTGACCGGCAGCGAGCGCTTCCCGATCTACCTGATCGACGCCGCCAGCGGCGCGACGCTCGCCCGGCTCGACGGACACGACAGCCTGATCCGCGACATGGCGTTCAGCGCCGACGGCAGCACCCTGATCAGCGCCGGAGACAGTTCGATCAAATTCTGGCGCGCGGGGTAATCACGAAGCGTTTGTGCAGGGGCGGGTTTGAAACCATTGGCACTCATTTGCTGCGCTTATTTCCCCTGCTTGCTCCCCGCTTGCGTGGGAGAGGGGTCGGGGTGAGGGGTTGCTCTTCATTTGGTGACTTCGCCGCATAATTAGATCCCGGCGTCGGCTAAAGTATCTGAATTTTTTCGCTTTCGCGCCGGAACGCGCCATAATTTTCGAACGCAACAACGCGCTTGTGAGTATTGATGGTACAGACTTCTACGCTTGCGTAGACGCTTAACTCACGTTAATGTCTATAGGAGCGTTTAAGTAACTTTTGCTCTGGTGGGATTACGAAGCAGTTCTTTTTAGGAGGCTTGTCTATGCGACATACAACTAAGCTCGTCCGTCTATTTGCTGTGCTGATGATCGCCGCGCTCGCTTTTGGCGTGGTCGGCGGCATTGCAGCGCAGGATACTGGCAAGGTGATCGTCACCGGTCGCCAAATGGGTCCCGACGATATTCCGACGCTTGATCCTTCACTGATGCAGGATGTGACCTCGGTTCAGGTCGCTTCGGAATTCTTCCCCGGATTGGTCAACATGAACGAAGAAACCGCTGACACCGGTCCCGGCATCGCCACCAGTTGGGATGTCTCGGACGATGGCACGGTTTACACCTTCCACCTGATGGCGAATGTGCCGTGGGTTCACTACAACGCCGATACCGGCGCGGTCGAAGAAGTCATGGACGACAGCGGTAACGTTCGCTACGTCACCGCGGGAGATTTCGCGGACAGCATCAAGCGCACGCTTGATCCCGCCACCGCCTCCCCGTATCAGTACGTGCTGATGCCGTGGATCCTCGGCGGCACCGAATATGGCACCTCTGACCCGGCAGCCGATGAAGCCACCCGTCAAGGCGCTGATCGACGCGCTCGGCATCAAGGTCATCGACGACCAAACGCTGGAAATCACGATGCCGACGCCTTCGTCGGTAGCGACCACCATCTTCTCGATGTGGATCACGTGGGCAGAACCGGCATGGGCAGTCAATGAATACGGTGAATTCTGGATGGAACCGGAAAACGCCCAGACTTACGGTCCGTTCGCCCTCAAGGAATGGCAGCACGGCAGCGGCGGCAACTTGACCATGATCAAGAACCCCTTCTGGCCCGGAACGCCCAATTCGCCGATGCCCGCAGTTGACGAAGTGCAGTTTGTCTTCCTCGACGCCGAACCGCAGTTGGCGAACTTCGAAGCTGGCACGCTGGATGCCTCCGAAGTGCCCGCCTCCGCGCTTGACCGGATCATGGCAGCCCCGACCTGAGCGCTGACCGCTACGTCGCCCCCGGCACCTGCACCTATTACTACGGCTTCAACGTCGAAGAAGCGCCGTTCGATGACGCCCGCGTGCGTCTTGCCTTCTCCGAAGCCATCGACCGTCAGTCGATTGTCGAGAACATCCTCAAGGGTGGTCAGCTTCCGGCGGGTTACTTCACGCTGCCGAGCCTCGTCGCTGCCCCGACCCAAGCCGATTATCCCGGCACCGGCGTCACCACCAACGTTGAAGACGCCAAGGCACTGTGGCAAGCGTATCTCGACGATACCGGACATACCGCAGCCGACTTCACCCCGTCGCTGGTCTACAATACCAACGCGACCCACGAAGCCATCGCTCAGGCAGTCCAGCAGCAGTGGCAGCAGGCATTCGGCGTCAGCGTCCAGTTGACCTCGGAAGACTTCGCCACCTACCTCGACAACCGTGGCACGTTCAACGTCTTCCGCGCGGGCTGGTGCTTCGACTATCCGGACACGCACAACTTCCTGTTCGATGCGCTTCAGGACAACGACATGCACTGGAGCAACCCGGATTTCGACGCGCTGATTCAGGACGCTTTCTCCGCGTCTGACATTCAGCAGCGCCGCGACGACTATGCTAAGGCTGAGGACATCCTCACCCGCACCGACGCCGCCGTCGCGCCGATTTACTTCTACATCACGCAGGACTTGACCCAACCGTACATCACGCGCACCCACTCGCTGATTGGGCGCGAAGTTTACGAAAAATGGGACATCAACAAATAAGCGTCTAATCGTCTAGCAGTACCCGTAGGGGCGTGGCGACAATCTGCCATGCCTCTACCCTTATCTATCGGTAGGAATGCTTCAGTTATGGCAAGATTCGTTGTGCGGCGCTTCATGTGGATGTTCGTCGTCCTCTTCGTCGTCTCGTTGATCACCTTCATCTTGATGCGTACCGTCCCCGGTGGTCCCTTCCAAACCGAACGCGGTATTCCACAGGCGGTGCTCGACAATATCGCCAAGAAATACAATCTTGACGCGCCGCTTTCCGAGCAGTACGTAAAATGGATCGGTGACATCGTGCTTCCGCGCATCACCGACGCCAGCTTCAAACGCACCCCGATTGATGATTATTTGGTCAATATTCAGCTTCCATTTTTAGGCGAAAAAGTGGCTCTACGCTGGATGAATTTCGGTCCTTCGCTCAAAAACCGAAGCACGACCGTCACCAGCATTTTTCAAGATAACCTGCCGATTTCGTTCCAGTTGGGTCTCGCCGCGCTCGCGGTGGCGATGGCAATCGGTATCCCGGCGGGCGTGATCTCGGCGCTCAACCGCAACACGATCTATGACTATACGGGTATGGGGATCGCCATCATCGGCGTTTCCGTCCCGGTGATCGTCATGGGTCCAATTTTGCAGTACGCCTTCGGCGTGCAGTGGAAACTGCTGCCCGTCTCTGGCTGGGGCACGATTCCGCAGATGATCTTGCCCGCTTTCGGTCTCGGCTTCGCTCAGTCGGCGCTGCTTGCGCGGCTGACGCGCGCCAGTCTGCTCCAAGTCATGAATGAGGATTATATCCGCACCGCCCGCGCCAAAGGTCTCAGCGAGCGCATGGTCGTCTTGATGCACGCCATGAAAAACTCGCTCATCCCCGTGATCACCGTGCTCGGACCGCTGTTCGCCGCACTGCTGACCGGGACGTTCGTCACCGAGACGATCTTCGGCATCCCCGGGATGGGGCGTTTCTTCGTCACCAGCGTGACCAATCGTGATTATCCCGTGATCATGGGGACGATCCTGCTGTACGCAGCATTTTTGGTCATCATGAATATGGTCGTTGACATTGTTTATGCGTGGCTCGACCCACGTATTCGGTTTGATTAAAGGGTAGCCAAATGGCGGTCGCAGAAGAGAAACAAAACGTTGAAAATTCAGTCGTCAAGCTGCGTAGGCAGCCCAAGGGCGAAAGCCTTTGGTTTGACGCTTGGAAACGTCTGCGTCGTAACCGGATGGCGGTGCTAGGACTCATCATTGTCCTCCTCAATATTCTGATGGCGATCTTCGCCAATCAGATTGCGCCTCAAGACTACGCGACACAAGTCCTTTCCGATAATAATGCCGCCCCCGCCTGGGTGACGCACGTGTTCACCAACATGGTACCCAAAGCCGACGGCGGCTACGTCACCATCAGCGATCACTATATCCTCGGCGCTGATAACCTCGGTCGGGACCTGCTCAGCCGGATCATTTACGGGTCGCGCGTATCCCTGCTGGTCGCCTTCGTGGGACCGACGGTTTCGCTGCTGGTGGGCATCACCTTTGGCTTGGTCTCCGGCTATCTCGGCGGGCGCGTAGACAACCTGATGATGCGCTTTGTCGATGTCATGTACGCTTTCCCAACGCTGCTGCTGGTCATCTTGCTGATGGCATTCTTCCGGTCGAGCTTCGCCCAAACCGATAAGGGGACGTTTGCTTACAGCGTCGGGCAGCTTGATCAAGCGATGGGCGGTATGCTGTTCATTTTCATCGGCGTCGGCATCACCTCGTGGATGAACCTTGCCCGGCTCGTGCGCGGGCAAATCCTGTCCGTCCGGGAAAAAGAATATATCGAGGCGGCACGCTCGCTCGGCGTCAACACGCGCGGGATCATGTTCCGCCACATGCTGCCGAACATCTTGGGACCGGTCGTCGTCGCCGAAACGCTGACTATCCCGACTTATATTTCCTACGAAGCCTTCCTCAGCTTCATCGGCTTAGGCGTCAACCCGCCGACGCCGAGTTGGGGCGCGATGATCTCCGAAGGATCGCGCTCGATCAGCACGTATCCAAACCAAGCGATTTTCCCGGCAATCGCGCTGTTTTTGGTCATGTTCGCCTTCAACTTCTTGGGCGACGGTCTGCGCGATGCGCTCGATCCCCGGATGCGCGGAATAGACTAACGGCGTTGCTAGGCAGCAACCAGACTGCGGTACGCTCTCACCAAGCCCCCGCCGTGACTGCGCGCATATTCACGCGAATTCTGAGCGGGTTGGTGAAAGCTTACGGGCTGATCCTGATCGTCTACGGGATCATGCATCTTTTGACCGGCAGCGCGCTGGGGATCGTCGCGCTGCTCGATAACCTGATGCCGGTGCTGCTGCTGCCCGCTTTGATCTTGCTGCCGGTGACGCTGCTGCTGCGCGCGTGGTGGACGGCAGCCTTCCTCGTCCCGGCGGTCTTGAGCCTGTTTATCCTCTACGGCGGTGCGTTTCTGCCCCGCGACGCGCCAAATCGCCCGCCCGATCTGACCATCCTGACGTATAACATCTCGACGGCGAACCGCAGCGCCGATGCGCTGGGCAAGGTGATCAGCGCTGCCGATGCCGACGTCGCGCTGCTGCAAGAGTTCAAGCTGGTATCTCGAACACAATCTGCTGACTTACGTCGAGGACAGCTACCCTTATCACACTTACTACAGCGGAAATGGACGCGGGGCACTGTGGGTGCTCAGCAAATATCCGCTGCTCGCGGAAGATTTTTCCGCCTATGCCGAGGACTCGACGCGCCTTCGCTTTCAAATCGAGATCAAGGGCGAACGGCTGACTTTCTACAACGTTCACCTCGTAAATCCGTTGGTTTCAGACGACGGACAGTTGACGAACCGCTCTGCCGCTCATGATCTGGGGGTGGACAGGCTGATCGACAGGCTGAAGGACGAAGCTGCGCCGCTGATTGTCACTGGCGATTTCAATATGACCGAATTCAACGATGGTCATCGTCGGATGACAGAAGACCTGATCAACTCATTCCGCGAGTCCGGCAATGGACTCGGCTTGACCTTTCCGGCGGACAGTTTCTCACCGTTGATACGGATCGACTACGTGTTTCACAGCCCCGACCTGCGCAGCCTGAATGCTCAGGTGCTGCCGTCGAATGGCGGCTCGGATCACTTTCCCCTGCGCGTCGAACTCTCGCTTTCGCCTTAGTAGTCCATCAAGAAAATAAGGTGAGTTATCTTTTGACCTCACCCGCTTCGCTGCGCTCAGCCGCCCTCTCCACTTTGTGGAGAGGGCACGACCATCAGACCAAGATGCGGTGTCTTTAAACTACAAGAAACCTTCTTAATGAGGCACTAGTTCGAGTTGCTTTATCACTGACTTCTCATCGATCGTCAATTGATCCACGCATTCCAATTAATGTATAATGTAATTAATTAGACCGAATGCGGTGCATCAACCGATGTGTCGTCGGCAGACTGCCGGGTCGGCATAAGGGAGAAAATCTGATGGCAGATTATGAAGTCAGAAAACGAGAAACCGTCATGCGCGACCAACCCGTCGTCGAAGAGACGGTCATCCAGCGCGAGCCGACGGTGCAGACGCAGCGCCAAATCGTGGAAGAGTCCGGCGCAAGCGGGCGGGCGCTGGTCTCACGCATCGCCGCCTTGATCTGGGTGGTGTTCGGCGTGCTCGATGCCTTGATCGCTTTACGCATCGTCTTGAAGTTGATCGCCGCTAATCCCGGCAGCGGCTTCGCCGATTTCGTCTATAAGCTGACCGACGTCTTCCTCGCGCCCTTCTCCGGGCTGGTCGCCTCGCCCGTGATCGGCAGCAGTGGCGTGTTCGAGATTTCGTCGATCATCGCGCTGGTCGTCTACGCGCTGCTGGCGTGGGTGATCGTCCGCATCTTCCGGCTGATCTTCACGCCGGCGCGCACCAGCCGCAGCGTGACCACCTATCACCGCGAACTCTAAGTTCCCGCATCAACCGGCGATTTCCCCGGCGCGGCGCTGCCTGATAGACAGCGTCGCGCCGTTTGTCACCTTTTAATCGTATATTCGCATATTTAATAGTTCCACTCGTTTGCGTCCCCCCGTCGCAGTGTTATAATTCGACAAAATGTACATTATTGATGCGCGGTATTTATTTCCTCACGCCGTCAAAATAGGGATTTCACACATTCAGGAGCTTTAATTTGACCTCGCTTGCTTACACGCTAACCGAGACGCTGCGCTATCGCGGTGCGATCGGACAGTGGAGCTGGGTGCTTCACCGTCTTACGGGGCTGGGCGTCGTGTTCTTCTTGACTCTCCACGTCATCGATACCTCGTGGGCAGCCTTCTATCCAGAACTCTACGTCGAAGCCATCGCCAGCTACCAGACCCCCCTGTTCACCCTCGGCGAGTTCGCGCTCGTCGCGGCGGTGGTCTATCACGCGCTCAACGGTATTCGAATTGTGATCTTCGACTTTCGTCCGAAATGGTGGAAACATCAGCAGCGCGCCGCCTACTGGGTTTTGGGTCTCAGCGCTCTGATCTGCGTTCCCACCTTCATCCTGATGTTCGGGCACGTCGTCGATTTCTACAACACCAACGGGCAGGTCTGGGGGTTGGGACAGGTGCTCGCGGCGCAGCTTAAGTTTGTGGCGGGCTTCGTCATCGCCATCATCGCCGCGCTGCTGTTCGGCGGCTTGACCAGCCTGATCGCTTCCGGTCGCGCGCAAGGTCGGCTGCGCGGCAGCGGCGTCGAGAAATTCTGGTGGTCGTACATGCGCATCAGCGGCGTCTTGATCCTGCCGCTGGTCTTCGGTCACCTAGCGATGCAGCATCTCATTCAGGGCGTCTTTGACATCACGCTCGCCGGTCACACCGTCGTCGGGACGGACATCATCAACCAGAGCGGCACGGCGGTCGAGTTCGTGGCGGATCGCTGGTCGATGCTGTTCGCGGGCGTCGCCATCTGGCGGGTCTACGACGTTGCGCTGCTGGCGCTGGCGACCATTCACGGCTTCAACGGTTTGCGCTACGTCCTCACCGACTACACAATGAAGTCGAACCTGCTGCGGCGCTCGATGGTCTACCTGTGCGTGATCGGCGCGGTCATTCTGCTGCTGCTGGGCGGCATGGCGCTGCTGAGCACCATCGGGCAGGACGCCATCCACGTCGCGGAGCAAGCCGCCGCGAATTTGTATCAGTAACAGTTTTCAGTGATTAGTCGTTAGTTTTTAGCTAAAAACTAACGACTTTACTCGTTCACCGTTTTAGAAACGTGGAAGCCTATTTATGAAAACACATCAGTTTGAGGCGATCATCATCGGCGCGGGTGGCGCTGGCTTGATGGCTGCCCTGTACGCGAGCAAAGGCGGCGCGCAAGTCGCCGTGATCAGCAAGCTCTACCCGACCCGCAGCCATACCGGGGCGGCGCAGGGTGGCATCGGTGCGGCGCTCGGCAATCTCGAAGAAGACAAACCGATCTGGCACGCCTACGATACCGTCAAGGGCGGCGACTATCTGGTCGATCAGAACGCGGCGCACGTACTGGCAGAGAACGCCATCGACGCGGTGATCGAACTGGAGCACATGGGCTTGCCCTTCGACCGCACGCCGGAAGGACGCATCAGCCAGCGGCGTTTTGGCGGGCACACCAGCAACTTTGGCGAAAAGCCGGTTCGGCGTGCCTGTCATGCCGCCGACCGCACCGGTCACATGATTTTGCAGACGCTCTACCAACAGTGCATCAAGAACGAGGTCAACTTCTTCGACGAGTTCCACGTCGTCGACCTGATCACCAATAACGGCAAGGTCTGCGGCGTCGTCGCGCTGGAACTGGGCACGGGCGAGCTGCACGTCTTCCACGCCAAAGCGATCATGTTCGCTACCGGCGGCTGGGGGCGCGTCTGGTCGGTGACCAGCAACGCGCACAGCCTGACCGGCGACGGCGCGGCGGTCGTCTACCGGCGCGGCATCCCGCTGCAAGACATGGAGTTCTTCCAGTTCCACCCGACCGGCATCTACAAGATGGGCATCCTGATCACCGAGGGCGTGCGCGGTGAAGGCGGCGTGTTGATCAACGGACGCGGCGAGCGCTTCATGGAGCGCTACGCGCCGAACATTAAAGACCTTGCCAGCCGTGACGTGGTCAGCCGCGCGATCTATCTCGAAATCCGCGACGGCAATGGCATCAAGGGCAAGGATTACGTCTACCTCGACGTGACGCCGGAGACGGTCAACCGCTACCTCGCCGAAGCGGGCGAGACCCGGCGCATCGACGCCGATTATATCGAGCAGAAGCTGCCGGACATTCTCGACTTCTGCCGCGTCTATCTCGGCGTCGATCCGGTCAAGGAGCCGATGCCGATTCAGCCGACTGCCCACTATGCGATGGGCGGCATCCCGACCAACGTCGATGCCGAAGTCGTCATCGACGAAAACTGGACGGTGCTGCCGGGTCTGTATGCGGCGGGCGAAACCGCCTGCGTCAGCGTTCACGGCGCGAACCGGCTCGGCACCAACTCGCTGGTTGACTTGATCGTGTTCGGTCGGCGCGGCGGTATGGCGATGGCGGAGTACGTCAAACATGCCGAGTACACCCCGCTGCCCGCCAACCCGACCGCCGAAGTCGAAGCCGAACTCAACCGCATCCGTAACAGCAGCGGCACAACTCGCCCCGGCGTGCTGCGCGCGGAGATGCAAAAGATCATGATGGAGGACGTCAGCGTTTTCCGCGAAGAAGGTCCGATGACCGAAACGCTGAATACGCTGCGCGAACTGCGCGCCCGGTATCAGAACGACCTGACTATCGACGACCGGGGGCAGCAGTTCAACACCGACCTGCTCGAAGCGTGGGAACTGGGCTGTATGCTCGACCTCGCCGAGATCACGACTATCAGCGCGCTCAACCGCACCGAGAGTCGCGGCGGTCACAGCCGCGAGGACTATCAGGAGCGCGACGACGCCAACTGGCTCGTCCATACGCTGGTCTCGCGCTCGGCGGGCAAGGGCGCGTATCCGCAGGGCGACCTGCACCCGGAGATCAACGTCAACAAGAAGGTGGATATGTCGCTGGCGGAGACCGACAAGCGCTTCGTGCCGAAAGTCAGGACATACTAAAAGCAGTACTGAGTGCCGAGTACCGAGTGCTGAGTAAGGGCGTGAAGTGATCGACTTTGACAATGACGAAGCTGGTTATCTAAAGTGGGTTCGTACCCATCCGAACGGCTTTGTCATCAACGCCGAAAAACACGCGGACTACGAAGCACCCTACATGATGCACCGGGCGAACTGCTGGACGATTTCGACAAATCCGGTGGGCAATTTCACAACCACCACATATAAGAAAATTTGCTCGCTGGATAAACAGGAATTGATCGACTGGTGGCGTGAAAATTCAACCATAGAATACCGGGCTTGTGGAAAGTGCGACCCGTGATGAGAAGTTCGTAGGGGCGTTCAATTAAGCGCCCCTACCCAGCACCAGTTCGAGGATTTGGCTGAAAGCTGACCGCTGACTGCTGATAGCTATTAGAGGATAAGACTTATGGAAGTGACGTTCCGCATCCGGCGGTTTAACCCGGAAATTCAAGGCAAGAACAAACCCTACTGGGAAGAATTCACGCTCCAGAACGTCGATAAGACCGACCGCGTGCTCGAACTGCTGCACCGGGTCAAATGGGAGCAGGACGGCACGCTGACGCTGCGGCGCTCGTGCGCGCACGGCGTCTGCGGCTCGGACGCGATGCGCATCAACGGGCGGAATATGCTCGCCTGTAAGGTGCTGGTCAAGGACTTGGATTCGGGCGATCACGTCCGCATTCAGGTCGAGCCGATCCTCGGCTTGCCGATTCTCAAGGACTTGATCGTCGATATGGAGCCGTTCTTCGCTCACTATCGTCAGGTGATGCCCTACTTCGTCAACGATAGCCCCGTCCCGGCGGATGGGCGCGAGCGGCTGCAATCGCAGGAAGACCGCGAGAAGTTCGACGACACGACCAAGTGCATCCTGTGCGCGGCGTGCACGACCTCGTGCCCCTCGTTCTGGGCAAACGGCGATTACGTCGGTCCGGCGGCGATTGTGCAAGCGCACCGCTTCGTCTTCGACACCCGCGATCAGGCGCTCGACCAGCGGCTCGACGTGCTGGCGGAACCGAACAGCGTTTGGCGCTGCCGCACGATCTACAATTGCACGCCCGCCTGCCCGCGCGGAATTCAGGTTACGCGCGCCATCGGCGAGGTCAAGCTGGCGATCCAGCGCGGCAAGCGCGAGGGCGTCATCACCGACCCCGTGATGCCCAACGAGAAGTGATCGCGCACTCAATTCACACGAACTCCGTAGGGGCAGGTTTAAACCTGCCCCTACATTTCTCTCCCAACCATGAATGATTTCCCCGATGACGACGATCTGTTACTCGAACTCGAAGTGCTGCCCGAAGCTGACGCCCCGCAGCCCTTCTGGACGCGACGGCGCATCTTCCTGACGATCATGGCAATCATCATCGTGATCACGCTGCTGGCATACACCCTCAGCGGCTTGTTCATCCCGCCGCCACCCCCGCCGACCGTCGCGCCCGGCTCGATGATCTAGGGCGAACCGCTATCACCTGCGCTGGCAGGATGGTACACTTTGGATCAAGGTTCAAGGGATAAGCTCAGAAGGGAAACAACTGTGCGAACGGTGATTCTCATTCCCGATTCAGAAGTCGGCGGCTATACCGTCGAAGTGCCCAGTTTGCCCGGCTGCGTTACCGAAGGTGATACGGTCGAGGAAGCGCTCGCCAATGCCCGCGAAGCCATCGACCTATATATCGAAACGCGCCGCGACTTGGGGCTGGATATTCCGTCGGAAGACGGCGCGCCCGTGCTGGTCACGGCGATATGAGCCGTCTGGCAAACGTGACGTCGCGCGAATGTATCAGCGCCCTAGAACGCGCGGGCTTCGAGGTGATCCGGCAGAAGGGAAGCCACATTATCCTGCGCAAAGGCGACTATACTCCGGTGGTGCCAAATCACGCGGGCACCATCAAACCCGGCACCCTGCGAAGCATCATCCGGCAAGCCGGAATGTCCAATGACGAATTTCTGGAACTGCTGTAATCGCTGATCAGCAGTCCCATAATCTCCTTAAATTGAAGCAATTGCATTACTGGATCGACGCGGCGATCCCTTCGACGATGCTCTGGATCGCGTTCAGGCTGCCCGAACTCGCCACGCCGCGCACCACCGCATAGCGACCGTCGCCCAGTTCCACGCCGACGACCACGCCATCCAGATTTGCCGCGTGGAAGGTCAGCCGCGCCGCCGCTCGTCCCTCAAGCGCGTAATATTCGGTCGTGGTGACGTCTTGATAGAGCGAGCCGATCAGCCCCTCGAAATCCGCGATCACGAGCTGAAGCGAGATTGCCTCGGTGGTCTGGGGCGCGCCGACCAACACCTGCACCGCCTGCTCACCCGGCGCGATCTGCGGCTCGGCGACTTGCAGCAAGCGATCCGCCAGCGGACTGTTGCCGATCAAGATGACGCCGCCCGTTGAGCTTGCCGTGAACGTCCCGACCGTCCAGCCGTGCGGATAGTTGAGTGTGAACACGTCGTCCGGCGCGGCATAGGTCTGGTCGAGCGCCACGACGCCCGCCGCCGCGCAGTCTTGCTCGATGCTCAGCAGTTCGGCGCGCGCCTGCGCGATCAGCGCGACCGCGTCGGCACCGTCAGCAGCAGCCGCCTGTTCCAGCAGCGTTTGCGCGCCGCTTACGTCAACCGCGCACGCTGTCGGGGTCGTCTCGGTCACATCCTGCGCCAGCGCCGGAAACACAATCAGCAGGGATAACAATAAACCCATGAAAACTTTCATCGCGTTACATTCCTCTCCGCTAGATATTGTAAAGTGATTCGGGCTACGCCTCTGCCGCTGCGCGGTGCTGCTTGGCGCAGCGTTCGAGCGCGCGCTGAGCTTCGCGCACGTTGAGCTTGGGCGCGGTGTCGGTGTAATAGCGCGCTGCCGTCGCCGCCGCCGCCTGCTGACCCGCCGCCGTGCTATCGTCCCAGTTGATCGCGTAGTCGGCTTGGTCGAGTCCCTCAATCGGCTCCAGCTTGATCTCGGTGACGTTCTCGCGGCGGACGCGCTCCAAGGTCACGCGGCGTTTATCGCTGGCAGCGGCGAGGTCGCTCGCGCCCGCCGCCTGATAATAGTCGCGCAGGCGCGTTTCGAGGTCAATCGCGTGGGTCATGATCGCGCCGAAGGTGTTCAGTGATGCCATAGGGATTTCCTGACGATAGTTAAAAGTAGAAAGTTAAAGGTTAAAAGTGCTGCTATTGTACCCAATCGCTCTATTTGTAGCCGAGCTTTTAACTGCGAACTGATTCAAGCTTCTGGGTTACTCGCATGACCTCACCCCCCGACCCCCTCTCCATTGCATAGAGAGGGGGAGAAGAACAGGGCAACCGCGTCATCTTAGGGTCAGCAACCCGTGAAATTGAGGGGCGAGATAATAGCTTGAATCACTTCTGCTTCTACTTTTAACTTTCAACTTCTTGGTTGATGTCGAGGTCGAACTTGCGGATCGCCATGCCGCCGAGCGGCTGCATCCCCAAGCGAGCGTAGAACGGCTGCACGTCGGGGTCGCACAGCAGGTCGATATTGGGGATCGCCGCGAGCTTCTCGAACATCCGGCGCATGAGTTCGGTGCCGATGCCCTGTCCCTGATAAGCTTTCAGCACCTCGATGTTGGGGATGAACGCCGAGAGCACGCCGTCGCTGATCATGGTGACGTAGCCGACGACGCTGCCGCTCTCGCTATCGATTGCCAGCACCACGCCACTGCTGCCGATCAACGTCCGCAGATGGGTCTCCGGCGTCAGCGTGCGCGACCAGCCGGCGAAAAATCCGCCGCGTAGATGCTCGGCGGTGATGTTGGCGAGGGAGTCGGTGTAAATGATCACAGGGCATAGTCCGTAGGGGCGTAATATATTACGCCCCTACAATGTTATCGCGCAGCCTACAGCCAGCGCTCGATCAGGATCTTCTTGTCGGTGTAGAACTCGACGCCGTCGAGTCCCTGCCCGTGCAGGTCGCCGAAGAACGAGTCCTTCTGCCCGCCGAAGGGGAAGGACGCCGACGCCGCCGCCACGCCGATGTTGATGCCGATGTTCCCGGCATGCACGCGATACTTGAACTCGCGGGCAGCTTTACCGCTGCTGGTGAACAGGCTAGCGGCGTTGCCGTAGCGGCTCAGGTTGATCGCCTCGACCGCGCTGTCGAAGTCCGGCACGTGCATGATCGAGAGCACGGGTCCGAAGATTTCGTCTTTGGCGACCGTCATCTCCGAGGTCACGCCGTCGAGGATCGTCGGACCGACGAACGAGCCGTCGAAGCCTTCGACCTTGCAGCCGCGCCCGTCGAGCACGATCTGCGCGCCGTCGTCGATGCCCGCCTGAAATCATCAACTCAATCCGCTCGCGGGCGGATGCCGAGATCACCGTGCCCATTTGGGTCGTTTCGTCTAAACCGTAGCCGACGCGCAGAGTCGCCGCGCGTTTGAGCAACTCGGCTTTGAGCGGCTCGTAGGCGTCGCCGACCGCCACGACGACCGACCCGGCGAGGCAGCGCTGTCCGGCGCAGCCGTAAGCCGATCCCATGATGTTGGCGACGCTGGCAGCCATGTCGGCGTCGGGCATCACGGCGATGTAATTCTTCGCGCCGCCCTGCGCCTGAACGCGCTTGCCGTGCTTGGCGCAGGTCTCGTAGACGATCTTGGCGACGGGGGTCGATCCGACGAACGACACCCCCGCGATGCCGGGATGCTCCATCACGGCGATTGAGGTCTCGACGCCACCGTGTACGAGGTTGACGACGCCTTCGGGCAGGTCAAGGTCGTCAATGATTTCGAACAGGATGTCCATGCTGATCGGCGTTTGCGGCGACGGCTTGAGCACGAAGGTGTTGCCGGTGGTGATGGCGGTCGGCAGGAACCAGAGCGGCACCATGCTGGGGAAGTTGAACGGCGTGATCGCCGCGAAAACGCCAATCGGCTGGCGTTCCGCCGTCTCGTCGATGCCGCTGCTGATGTCCTCGACCTTGTAGCCGCGCATCAGCGACGGAATGCTGACGGCGAAATCGACGCTCTCGATGCCGCGCCGCACCTCGCCGCGCGCCTCGTCGCGGGTCTTGCCGTTCTCCTTGACGACCATCTCCGATAGTTCCTCGAAGCGATCCTCAAGCGCCTGCTTGAAGCGATACATGTACTGCGCGCGGCTGAGCACGGGCGTGCTGCGCCATTCCGGGAAGGCAGCCGCTGCCGCTTTGACCGCCGCATCCACGTCGCCGCGTGTCCCGACCGGGACCTTCGCCAGCACTTCGCAGGTCGCCGGGTTGACGACGGACGTGCTCTCGCTCGACTCCGAATCGACCCACTCGCCGCCGATGTAGTTTTTCAGTAGCTTGACCATACCGGACTCCCTAGACCACATGATTTGTTTTACGAACGTGCCGGGATATTACCGTTAGGCAACAAAAGATTCAACGCAAAGACGCAAAGGAAAAGGAAAGGCGCAAGAAAAATCCCATGTCCGACGGTTTTTTCCGCGTGGATTCGCTACAATGCGCGAGACATTGCTTAAATCCCATCTATCCTCTTTCACTGCCGAAAAGGAACACCCATGCCGAATGCAATCATTCCGCCGCGCGCCCGTGATCTGGGGATTCCCCTCGAAGGGACGCCCGGTACGTTCAACGCGATCACCGACGTAGCCGGCGTGCTGGTCGGTCACACCACGCTGATCGAGGGCGACGGCGCGCTGGAGGTCGGGCGCGGTCCAGTCCGCACCGGCGTGACCGCCGTGCTGCCGCGCGGTCGCCAGCTACGATCCGGTCTTCGCCGCCAGCTACGTCCTCAACGGCAACGGCGAGATGACCGGGACGATCTGGGTCGAAGAATCGGGCTTTCTCGAGGGTCCGATCGCCATCACCAACACCCACAGCGTCGGCGTCGTCCGCGACGCGGTGATCGCGTGGGAGGTGCAGAATCAGATTTTCGACCCGATCGTGCCCGGTCATCTACTGGGCGCTGCCGGTGGTCGCCGAGACCTACGACGGCATCCTCAACGACATGAACGGCTTTCACGTCCGCCGCGAGCACGTTTTCGCCGCGCTCGACAGCGCGACCGGTGGGCAGGTCGAAGAAGGGGCGGTCGGCGGTGGCACCGGGATGATCTGTCACGGCTTCAAGGGCGGGATCGGCACGGCGTCGCGCCAGCTAAGCGACGAGGAAGGCGGCTTCACGGTCGGGGCGCTGGTGCAAGCCAATCACGGCGCGCGCCGTCACCTGACGGTCGCGGGCGTTCCGGTCGGTCAGGAATTGACCGAGCTGCCGGTCGAGAAGCACGACAGCGCCCTGCCACCGCCCGGCACCGGCTCGATCATCATCGTCGTGGCGACCGATGCGCCGCTGCTGCCGCACCAACTCAAGCGGCTGGCGCGGCGGATTCCGCTCGGCATGGCGCGCGTCGGCGGGATGGGCGAGAACACCTCCGGCGACATTTTCATCGCCTTCTCGACCGCCAACCCCGGCGCAGCGCGCCGCCATACGACGGTCGATTTACGGATGCTCTCGAACGAGTCGCTCAACCCGCTGTTCGAGGCGACCATTCAGGCGACCGAGGAAGCGATCCTCAACGCGCTGGTCGCCGCCAAGACGACGGTCGGCATCAACGGCAATACGGCTCACGCGCTGCCGCACGAACCGCCTGCGCGAAATCCTGCGGAAATACGGTCGGCTCAACGAAGGATGATCAAAGCCGAAAAATTTAACGCAAAGGCGCAAAGAAAAAATGCAAGACGCAAAGAAAGGTATAATTGGCTCAAGTAAGGGAATAAGGAGCGCGGTGAAATGGTGACGATCCACCTCAAGGGACAGGTCACGGACGACGGCGAACTGATCTTTGATCCGCCGAAAAATCTGCCGCCGGGCGAAGTCCAGATCACGATTCAGGCGAAAGCTGAAGAATCCGCCGAAGCGCCAGAAGATGCCGATCAGGACTTCACCGACGAGGAAATCAAGGAATTGCTGACGTTCAAGGCTAAAACTGGCAAAGAGATTGTGGAGCAAGGTCTCGTTGGCGGCTGGGAAGATATGGGAATCACGGACTCTGTAGAGTGGGTTGAGGAACAGCGTCGCAAACGGCGGGAGCGTAGACTTGGCAACAGCGGTTATTGATTCGAACATCATCGTAGACGTGATCAGAAAATATTCTCCCGCGATTGATTGGCTGCAAGAGCAAAATCAAGCAATATACGGCATCACACCGATTGTCTGGATGGAAGTCATCGAAGGCGGACCGAACAAGATCAAGCGGCTGCGTGCGGCTAAAGTCATGGCAGAATTCGAGATGCTCTATCTCACCGAAGCCGATTTAGAATGGGCGATGGAAGCGCAGATGCAAAATGAACTCAGTCACGGCGTTGGCATGATGGACTGCCTGATCGCTTCGGTGAGCAGTCGCCTGCAAATCCCGCTGTACACGCACAATCTGAAGCATTTCACGCCGCTGCTCGGCGAGTTGGGGCAAAAGCCGTACTAACCCTTACAATCACAAATGGGTATTTTTCTCCAGTGTCACTCCACATAGTTGTAAATGTATAGATGATCGTCCACCTTTCGCAGTTGCCAATCCTTCGGCGGTGGATGAAGCTCGACGTTTTCAAACACGTACAGATACCCGCGCGACCATTTGCCCAAAGCTTCAACGCCAATTTTAATTACTCTGAAAGAACGATCAGGATCAGATTTATGCCAATCCAACATGCCGATGGAGATGTGAAGCCGCTCAGCAACGGCTTTACGCTCAGATTCAGTGGAATCCCACGGCTCAGTTGCCCAATCTTCTAGGTAGGGCTGCAATTCTTGGATGAGTTCTGGTTCGACTTGAAGGCGTCGGGCGTCTGACATGAACACCGGAGCGCCACAGCTTGTCAAAAGGATTCCGACCAACAGGAGAGTGATTCCAAGCCAGATGCGCATCGCTCTCACCTTCTGCGCATGACGGTGCTGAGGTCCGGCGACGGGAATCCAGACGGTGAAGGTCGAGCCGCGATTCTCGCCCGCGCTGTTGACCGCAATCGTCCCGCCGTGCGCCTGCACGATCTCCTGCACAATCGCCAAGCCTAATCCCGTCCCGCGCTGCGGACCACGCGCCTTATCGACCTGATAGAAACGCTCGAAGATGCGGGCAAGGTCGGCGGGCGCGATGCCCTGCCCGCTGTCCTCGACCACCAATTCGACCCCGTTGCGGCGAAGCTGCGTCTTGACCATCACCTTGCCGCCCGACGGCGTGTACTTGATGGCGTTGCTGATCAGGTTGGTCACGACCTGCACCAAGCGGTCGCCGTCACCCGCAATCGGCGGCATCGACGGCGCGCTGACGTCGAGCGTGACGCCCTTCTCCTGCGCCATGATCGTCAAGCCGCTGCGCCACCGCTGCGGTTAGCTGACCGAGATCGACCGCGTCGGTCTTCATCGACAGCCGCCCCGCTTGCAGCCGCGCCAGATCGGTTAGCTCGACCACCATCCGGTTGAGCCGCTCCAATTCTTCGCGGATGATGCGCGCCGCCTGAATCGGATCGGCAATCGCGCCGTCGATGATCGCCTGCGAGTAGCCCTGAATCGAGGTCAGCGGCGTCTTGAGGTCGTGCGAGACGTTGGCGAGAAAATCCTGCTGCGCCCGCTGCTCGGAGCGAACTTTGTCGCTCATGGCGTTGAACGACTGCGCCACCGCCCGCACCTCCTGCGGACCCGCTAGCGGCACCGACTGGTTGTAATGCCCGTCGGCGACTTCGGCGGCGGCGGCGGCGACCGTTTGCAGCGGCTTAGCAATGCTCCGCGTGATCAGCACCGCCAGCAGCAGCGCCACCGCCAAGCCGACCACCGCCGCCTGCACCAGCAGCGGGAACAACTGGGTGCCGAACTGCGAGAGCGCGTCTTGCAGCGATTGCGTCGGGCGCGGGTCGGCAAACAGGAGCGCGTAGGCGTTCTGGCGCTGGCGAATGCTCTCGATGCCGACGAACAGCCATTCCTCGGTGTCGGTCGGGTCTTTGAACGAGCCGCGGATGGCGCTCACGCCCGTGAAAATATTGCGGGTGATCGCCGCCGGAATCAGATAATTCTCGATCTGCCCATTGAGCGCTTGGTTCTGTCGAAACAGACTAGCGCTGTCATAGAGGACGTTCTGATTGTCAATATCGACCAGCAAAATACGCACCTGCCGGTCGCTGGCGATCCCTGAAAGCGCGCTGGTCAGTGAATTGAGGTCGCGCTGAGTTGGGAACAACTGGTTGAAGCCGCCGGAGGTGAGGATGTCGCGCAGGTTGACGTTCAACGCCAGCGTCGCCAACTGCTGGTAAGTCGGCTCCGGCGGCGCGTCGCGGGTGTTGAGGATCAGCACCAGCGCCCCGCCGATCACGCCGAGCATGATCGCCAGCAGCAGCAGGTAGGAGACAAATAGGCGGGCGCGTAATCCGTGAAACATGGGTTTGCTTAAATCACCTTAGGTCGAACGTTGGGAACGATCTTAGAATAGAAATGTAAAAATTTCACCCATGTATCTGATACACAGGAAAATTAGATGTTGAAGCAGTTGAATAATATGGATTGGGCAGCTTTAGGCGTCCCGATGATGCCGCGTTGGATCGAAGGGATTGTATCTCACGACGTAGATACACGGGAAAAGAGTTACGACAATCTTTACGATAGTGGCGTGATCGACCTCAATAAAGCGACGCCGTACGTTATCCCCTTTTTGATCGATTTGCTCACCGAGCAAGACACGCCGAGGAAAGATGCCATTCTTCAGCTTTTAATTGTTGTTGCAAGCGAGGCACTTGCATACAGCGATCATCCGAAGTTGGCTGAAATCGCAAACCGAACACTCACTGAGATCAATAAGGGCAGCGACACATTTGAAACTTATCTGAATGGTGCTGACACAAAACAACTCGCATTGGAATTGTTGAAATATGCAAGGCGATAAGGCTTTTACTCAGTCCTCAGTCCTTGCCCCTCAGTCCTTCGTTAAACGTCTAAGCGGTAGCCGACGCCCCAAACGGTGTCGATGGTCGCGGACATGCCCTTGAGCTTGTGGCGCAAATGCGCGATGTGCACGTCCACCGTCCGCGTCTCCCCGGCGAAGTCGTAGCCCCAGACCACGTCGAGCAGCTTTTCGCGCGTGAAGACCATGCCGGGATTACTCGCCAGCGTCAGCAGCAGATCGAACTCCTTCATGCGCAGATCGACCTCATTACCCGCAACTTGTATGGCGCGCTTTTCCGGCTGGATCATCAAGTTGCCAATCGTCAGCGCAGTGTCGCTGGCGGTCGGCGTGGGACGGTTCGAGCGCCGCAGAATCGCCCGCACGCGCGCGACCAGTTCGCGCGGATTGAACGGTTTGGTCAGGTAGTCGTCCGCGCCCAGCTCCAAGCCGACGATCCGGTCGATGTCGTCGCTGCGCGCGGTCAGCATGATGATCGGCACGTCCGACTCGGCGCGGACGCGGCGGCAGACTTCCCAGCCGTCGAGTTCCGGCAGCATCAAGTCCAGCACGACGAGGCTGGGGTTATCGCGCAAAATCTGCTGGAGCGCGGTCTTGCCGTCGGTGGCGCTGCTGGTCTTGTAACCCTCTTGTTCGAGGTAGAGTTTGGCTAAGTCGATGATGTGCTGCTCGTCATCGACGATCAGGATCGTATCCGGCATCAACTGTCTCCTGTAGGTGCTTCGGTCGATTCGTCGCTTGTGGCTTCCGGCTCCGGTTCCTGCCGCGTGACCAGCAGTTTATCGACCCGGTTGCCGTCCATGTCCATCACCTCGATGTGCAGCGTTTCCCAGTCAAAGCTCTCGCCCGCCTGCGGGATGTTGCCCATCTGCGCCATCACGAAGCCGCCGAGCGTCGCATAGGCATCGTGTGAACCGGGCAGCGCCTCCAGCTTGAACAGGGCTTCAAAATCGTCAATCGCCATCATCCCATCGACCAGCATCGAGCCGTCCTCGCGCTCGACCGACTGCGGCGCGCTGTCCTCGACATCGCCGACGATTTCTTCGAGCAGGTCCTGGATCGTGATCAGCCCTTCCATGCCGCCATACTCGCCGATGACAAGGGCGATGTGCTGCGCCGATTCGCGGAACAGGTCGAGCACTTTCGAGGCAGGCAGATTCTCCGGCACGAACTGCGGCTCGGTCATCGCCGCGCGCAGGTCGAACGACTCGCCTGCCAGCAGCCGCGAGAGCAGCGCTTTTGCGTACAGCAGCCCGATGACGTGATCCATGTCGTCGGCGCAAACCGGCATTCGCGAAAAATCGCAGTCCCTTATTTTAGCGCGGTTTTCCTCGTCCGAGTCGTTCACATTGAGCCAGTAGACCTCGGTGCGCGGCGTCATCAGCGATCCGACGCGCCGCTCGCCGAGCCGGAAAATGCCGGAGACCATCTCCGGTTCGCCCGGTTCGAAGATGCCCGCCTCGCTGCCCTGACGCATCATCGTCTTGATCTCTTCCTCAGTGACGGGCGGCTCATCGCTCTGACTCACGCCCAGCAGGAACAAGACCGCGCTGGTCGACCCACTCAGGAAGGTGATCAGCGGCGACGTCAGCGCCGAGAGCGCATTCATCGGGCGCGCGATCAACGCAGCGATCCGTTCCGGATAGAGCAGCGCCAAGCGCTTCGGGACGAGTTCGCCCACGATCAGCGACAGGTAGGTCGTGACGATCACCACTGCGCCGAAGCCAATCGCGTCAGCGTAACGACCGAACGCCGTCGGACGCACCAGCACGGCGATCTGCGCGGCAATGGTCGCGCCGCCGAACGCTCCGGTCAGAATGCCGATCAGCGTAATGCCGACCTGCACGGTCGAGAGAAAGCGGTTGGGCGACTGCGCCAGTTCGAGCGCCGTTTGCGCGCTCTGGCTGCCTTTTTCGGCGAGCTGTTGCAGCCGCGCCCGCCGCGCCGCGATCACGGCGGTCTCTGCCATCGAGAACAAGCCGTTCAGCACAATCAGCAGCAAGATAATGAGGACTTCCATGACGTTTCCTTCAGCAGATTGAGCAAATTTTCAGTGATTGGTTCTTAAATGATGAGTGCCGCAGCCCAATTTCTCGGCATCGGTGCGCGGCGAAAAACGAACGACGAATCGCTAGAAGCATCGCCTGACGACGACTGATCGCCTGAGCATCATTTTATATTATAACGATAAAAATTAATACGGGGTTAGTTCGAGTGCCAATGCATGTGGATCAGCGTGCGCTGGGGATAGAACAGGTAGCGCCGGAGCAGATCGTTGGTGATGGTGTCGTCGGCGGGGTGCTCGATACTGAGGGTCGAGCGCAGGCTGTAGCGCCGCGTCGCAAGGTTGATCAGCGCGTCGTCGTAGAGTCCCCGGTAGGGCGTATCGACCAGCAGCGTCATCTGGACGGTGCTGGCGGCAAACGCCGATTTCCAGCCACATGACCGCCCGCAGATCGTTGTCGTCGCCGCGAATGACCAGCCGCTCCAGCGAGCGCAAGTTGATGGCGTCGCTCAGCCAGCCGAGCAGCGCCCGGTGGAAAAAACGCTGATGCAGCGGGCGCAGCCAGCCGATCCCGCCCAGTTCCGCCGGGCGCAGCCGCTCGGTCAAAGCGAATTCGGCGCGCCACTCGTTCGAGCGGCGGCGCGTGATGTACAGGTCGGAGTGATCGACCGGGTAGGGCATCCGCGCGGTGCTGCTGCGCCGCCACTGTCGTCCACGTGCGCTCGGCGACGAAACCCAGCCGTTGATAGAGGCGAAACGCCACGTCGTTCTGCGCCTCGACCTGCAAAATCGCGGTCGCTTTGGCGGCTGCGCTGGCGAATCATGTCGAGGCTCGCCGTGACCAATTCGCGCGCGATCCCGCGCCCGCGATAATCCGGGTGAACGGCGACGTTGGCGATGATCCACGTCGGACCGGTCGGTACGCTGGCGGGATAAACCGACGTATTGCCGACCAACCGCCCATCCTCGATCCACACGTAGCCTAAGCCGACGCCTTGCGCCAGATCGTTCATGCCCAACACCACGCTCAAACCGGGACCTAACCGACTCAGCGTTCGCATTTCGCGGACGGCAGCGCGCCCGCCGGTATCCATGCTTTCAGAAAACGCCAGCTCGATGAGGTCGGCAAGGGGGGCGAGATCGGTTCTTAGGTTAACCGGGCGCAGTCCCGAAGCGGGCGAGGAATTTTGTACACTCAGGCTAACCACGAATCATCTTCCTAATGTTGGCAGTGCAGCCCCATCGTAATAGTGTGAAGAAAGCTTGTCAATACAACAAGGCTCGACAATGAAATTTTTAGGCGAATGCTATAGTACAATGGTATTTAGCCCATATCATCATCGATTTGATCGGGCATTGAAATCATTCTCATTATTTGTGGGAGGTCCTTATGGAACCGGCATGGTTGAAAGGATGGATTCGCTATGCACGCGCGCATGTGTCGAGAAGCGTCACGCCAGACAATGGACAGGGTTTGGTTGAGTATGCCCTAATCCTGGTGCTGGTCGTGCTGGTGGCTTTCGTGGTCGTCACCCTCATCGGTCCTTGGGTCGGCAACGACTTTTCCAACATCATCAACACCCTGTAATTCGCCCTCATTCCGGCAGCAGCGAAAAACCCTACCGTTGGTTTGGTAGGGTTTTTCGTTTACTATAGGCAGTTGTGAAAAGAATCTGCTGTCGGATTGCTACTGCTACCAGTCCGATTTTGGAGGAGAAGCGAGTATGTCACGAGGCAGTTACGGTTACGTAGGAAGACGTTCCGGGGGTGCGGCTTGGCAGTGGGTCATCATCGGCGATAGTGATGGGCTTTGGCTGCTCGGTCGTGCTGGTGCTCTTAGGGCTAGCGAGCGGCATCTTGAGCCTTGACCCCAACAGTGTTGCCAATGCACCGACGCAAACACCATTCGTTATCACGGCGACGGCTGCGCCCGTTACCCCGTCGCTTGCCCCCACCGACGCTCCGGCGACGGCGACCCAGCCGATCCAGATCGAAGATGTGCTGGCACCCACCGCTAGCCCGACGATTGACGCCACTTTCTTGACGCTTCAGGCGACCACATCCCTATCCCTAGCAACACCGGTTGGCGCGCAAACAGACACCGGCGCGAACCCCAGCAATACCAGTGGCGATAATCTCGCCTCACTGCTCAGCTACGCCAGCGAGCTGTCACCCGTCGATGGCGGAACCTTCACCATGGGCACCAGCCCTAGCGAGGTGAGCGCGGCGGTCGCGCAGTGTACCGACGGCACCGATTACGGCGGCAACCCCGGTAACTGCGATGTTGCCTACGGCGAAGATTCGTACCCGGAGCATCAGGTGACGGTCAGCGCCTTCAGCATGGAAGCGACCGAGGTCACCTACGAGCAGTTCCTGCGCTTCATGAACGCGATGGGCGCGGGCAGCCATCGGAATGGCTGCGATGGTCAGCCTTGTATGCAGACCCGCAGCAAATCCGAGACCAGCAACATCCAGTACGACGGCGCGAACTACAGCGTCCCGGTCGTGATCAGCGAATTCCCGGTCACCAACGTGACGTGGTACGGCGCGCAAGCCTACTGCGAAGCCATCGGTCGCCGTCTGCCGACCGAAGCCGAGTGGGAACATGCGGCTCGCGGTGCCAACGACACCATCTATCCTTGGGGCAATACGTGGGATGCCGGCCGACGCCAGCACCAGCCGTCCGGCAGATACCACCGCCGAGCCGAGTCCGGTGCAGGTCTTCGCCTTCCCTGATGGCGCGAGCGATTACGGGATGCTCAACATGGCGGGCAACGTCGCCGAATGGGTCAGCGATTGGTACGACACCGCGCTTCTACGGACGCCCCGAAGCCACTATCCCCGACCCAACCGGTCCGGTTTCCGGGACGGATAAGGTCGTGCGTGGCGGTTCGTGGGATGCCGTGCCCTTCTTCTCGCGCAGCGTCCACCGCCAAAGTTGGGCGCCCAATGCGCCGACCGCATGGATCGGCTTCCGCTGCGTGCAGGACGCCAACGCTCAGGCAGTGACGAACAGCCCGCTCGGCGCGAACACGACCGACACCGGCAGCAGTGATCTGCCGCTGCCAACCAGCGCCTCGGGGATCCCCGGTGCGAACGAGGAGAATATCGGCAATAGTCAGCCGACGCTCCCGCCGCTGCCGACCGCCCGTCCGACCACGCAAGGGACGCTAGCTCCCGGTGGCTGATCGGTCGCGCCAGCGCTAGACAGCCAAAAACAAACGCCCCCGCTTAAGCAGGGGCGTTTGTTTTTGTATTTGGTTACTTCGGCAAGCGGCGCTAGAGGGTGCTGCGAGCCGTTTGCGTCCCGTCATTTTCCTGCGGCTGAGCGACCCTCCGCCGCGTCCATGGCGTCCCCAACCGGGGCAGCAGGAAGAAGTCGAAACCATAGTAACCGGCGGTCTTCCACGCCAGAATGAGGGCGATTGCGGCGACGAGGAACAGACCGTTGCTGCTGGCGGAACCCGCCATGATGTAGTTCCAGTTCATCAGCGCGGCGAACACCGCGGCGATGCCGACGAACGCGCCGATGATCAAGGCGACGCCGACCAGAATTTCACCCATGACGACCAGCTTGGCAAACCAAGTGTAGGCACCAGCATCGAGCATGCTCTGAAGGAACGAACGATACCAGTCGAAGGTGATGGCGGCTTTCCCGGTTTCCGGAATGGCGACGGCGCTGGTCCAGAAGCCCTTCAGCGCGTTACCTGTTTCCATCCATGCCGGGTTGCCGAACTTCGCCAGCCCCGCTTCAAGCCACGAGAGACCAATCAGCACCCGGATCACCGTCCACACGGGAGCGAAACGAGTATCGCTGAATAGAAACCGGGCAATCGGCGGATCCTCGATGATACGACCGGATTTTGTCGAAACGGTATGCTGTGCCATGATTCTGACCCTTCACTTGTTGCTTGATTTGTTGCTTCACGATGACCTTATTATGCGGCAGCTCCCGCCGCGACATTTAGTGTGTTTAATCATCGCTAAATTTGCTAAATGTCATGAACTGGACTCTAGTCCGAATGAGCTGGGCAGTTTTCAGGGGAGCACTGCTCGCGGACACGCCACTTGTCATATGACAAATGGCAATTGCGCTGCCGGGTTCACCCTGTTCCGCATCGCCGCATCGATAACGTGATCCTGCTTCATCAGGATGAGAAGAACCTGAATTACAACTAACATTTTGCGAATAAGCTGGCAGCACGCAAAAAAAACGCGGTGGCGTCTCGATCAACGTCGCCGCGCAGCAAGCACTGGCTCAATTTCTCAGCGATTTAGGATTTCGGGGGTTTCCTGGGTGCAACCGTCGGGTAGATGCTGACCAGCAAGCTGTAAGCCTGCTTCTCGGCGTCAGGATCGTCGTCTTTGCCAGCGGCATTGAACTCGTCGATCAGCGTGACCAGCCGAGCGTAAAATGCTTCGGCTTCTTCCCGCGTGAGCCGGCTCGGCGTGCGCCACATGCGAAAACGCTTATGTTGTTCCGCATCTTCGGACATGTCGATCAAGCCCAGCGCGAAGCTGCGACGCAGTTCGTCGCGGATCGGGTCGATCATCGCGTCGAAGGCGATTTTCAGCACTTCACCGCCGGTATTTTGCCCCGGCGTGAGCAGCGTGCGCTCGATCTTGTATTCGTGGGCAGCGGCGACGTAATGCTTCTCAATAATGCCGGAAACGATGCGCGTCTCCGTCACCTTGATCAGATCGTGCTCTTCCAGCAGGTTGACGTGGTAATAGAGCTTGGTCGGCGCGAGATCGAGATCCGAGGCAATCTGCTTGACGGTTTTAGGACCGTCAAGCAGCGCCTCGATGATCTGCTGTCGCAGGGGATCAGAGAAAACCTTGAGGGCTTCCAGCGTCGTGATCGTATGGAGCGGCGCAGGCTGCCCCTGAGGGGAATCCGGGTTATCCATCTACTAGTTCAGGTGGATTTCCGGCTGATAACCGGCACGCTTTTCGTTATCATCGCCGGAAATGGCGACGATTTTCACGCCGACGGTGACGAGGCGACGACCGACCCACGCGAGCGCCGGGTTGTAGGTGTGGTGCTCGTGGCGGTTTTCTTCGATCAGTTCTTGCGCGAGATGATCGTTCTGCGCCTGCTTGACCATTTCTTCACGGATAAATTTCAGGTTGTCAATATCCCAGTTCAGCATTTTCTCACCTTCTGGGCTAAATCTACGTCGAATATGAATATCAAGTCGCCCATTTGAATTAACTTGAATATTCAACACGATTTTAGATCGGTTCACCATAGAAGTCAACCCCGTTTTCGAATATTTTACTTTATTTCAATGGTGGAATTAACAGAGCACGTACCGGAATTTTGCCCGCTGCAACCGAAGCACCGAGCCAACCCGCGCGTCAGTCCACGTCGAGCAGCAGCTTGTGCATGAGCGTCCGGAAGCCCCGCCGTCGATAAAACGCCTGCGCACCTTCGTTGAACGCCCACACCTCCAGCCGCACGCCGGGGATGCCCTGATCTTTGGCAAGTTGGACGACGTATTCCAGCAGCTCCTCGCCGTAGCCTTTGCGCCGGTGCTCCGTCTTGATCGACAGCGCGTGCACGTGGACGTACTGCTGCGCCAGCAGGTACTCCGACTGCGGCTTGTCCACGATCTCGTAATGCAGGTAGCCGACCGCTTCGCCATCGCTCGACATGCCGAGCAGCACCGCCTGATTGGGGTCAGCGAAATAGGCGGCGTAGGTCGCGCGCGAGAACAAGCCGTCGGGCAGAAACAGACCCGGCTCGCCCTCGACGTGCTGCTGCTGAATCTCGGCTTCCAGCGCCGTGAGCGCGGGAAAATCGTCGAGCGTGGCTTCTCTAATTTCCAATCGCTTCGCTCCTTAATACGTGAACTCCCAGAATACGCGATTTTGTTCTTGTCTGGGCGTTCAATCAGGGTGTTTAAAACTCCGCATTGGGTCAAACCCTCGCCATACCTCATCGTCAAATCCCGAAACGGACGAGGTACTCTCCCCTCCCTGAATTCGGGGAGGGGTTGGGGGTGGGGTCAAACGAGCTTATCATACCGTAAGCTGCAACATTTCCGGGACTTCTACGTATACCTAACAAACACCCAATTATCGGGCGTTCCGCAATTTGCTGCATGGTACAATTATGAGCAGTGTAACCTGATGTTTGCTGAGGAGAACCATGGCGGCATGGTGGGGAACGCGGAACGACGTCTCGCCGCGTTTGCGCTTGGAAGTCGAAGCAATGCGAGCGGCGTTCGACAATACGTTTAAGCTGGTCGTCCCGCAGTATGGTCCGCTGCATTGGGAAGGGTTGGTCGAACTGAATCTGGCGAGTTTGCGCTCGCCCAATCACGCGCTGAAGATTCTTTACCCGAACGACTATCCCAACCGCCCGGCGGAAGCTTACGTGCTCAAGCCGCGCATTTACAGCGAGAAGCACCAATACGAGGATGGACAGCTTTGCCTGTTCAACCCGAAAGACGGCGAGCGCTACGGCTGGAATCCCAGCCGCTCGACGGCGGTGACGGTGGCAGGCTGGGCGATCCAGTGGTTGTATGCCTACTATACGTGGCGCTCGACGGGCGACTGGCCCGGTATCGAAGAACGAGTCGATCCGAACACACCGCTCCCGCCCCGCCGTTGGAGATAACGCGACATGTTCAACCGATTTAGCGGTCGCAGCGTCCCGAATTTGGTGGTCGCGCGCCGCGTGCTCGACAAAATGATGGCGGCAGCCCGCTATCACATCGAAGACGAGACCGGCGAGGCGATGGTCGGCTTGATCGTGCCGGGGACCCACACCAACGGCGTCCCCACCTTCTACGTGCTCGACACCATCTCGCCCGACGACAGCGCCATCCGCCAGTTCCACACCTTCCAGCAAGGCGACGAACGGCAGGACGAGTTGATCTGGTGGCTGCAAGAAAATTGGCGCCAGAGTCGTAAGCCGCAGTCGAAATGGGACGTGCCGCTGCGCTATCTGGGCGACTGGCACAAGCAGCCCGGCTTCATGATCCAGCCGAGCGGCGGCGATCTCTTGACCGCGCTCAACTGGATCGACGATCCCGACAACGGGATGGATTTTCTGCTCGCGCCGATCGTCACGCTGGGGCATCCCCACACCGTCGGCACGTCCAGCGCGGGCTCCAATTTCTTGATGGTTCCGCAGGCGGAAGGCACCGGCTTGCGCGTCGATTTCTGGTATATCGACCACAAAACGCGCATGTTCATGCCGATCACGCCGACGGTTTACCCCAACGAACAGCTTCCCGAACTGGTCGCCTATCCTTGGCATCTGATCAGCGACGAGCGCTCGGTGCAGGAGATGCGCCTGCTCGAAGACGACGGCGTGCTGATCACGCGCGTGCTCTACGATACCGACGACCAGCCGCCGCTGGAAATCTGCTTCTTGACGACGCGCCTCGGTGCGAGCAAATTTCTGATCCTGATCACCGACGCCGATTACCCGACCAAGCCGCCGCGCGCCCGCGTCGCCCCGCTGATCTCGATGGAAGCCGACGACGACATGTACAACGTGTTCGAGAAAGCGTGGTCTGAGTCGATCCCGGTGGAGCTAACGCTCGACTGGACGCCCGACTCGACGCTGCTCGACGCCCTGCGCGCCTTCGAAGCGCATCTGGGGCTGAGCAAGCCCGAAACCACCGAGTCTTCGGAGGAATCCCTGTGATTCACGAGCTAACTTTCGCAGACTACGGCGTGATTGCGCCCTTCCCCGAATTCGGGGAAGGGTCGGGGATGGGGTCGGTATTATGACGTGGGATCGCGTAGAGCGGTTGATCGGCAAAAGCAACCTCGACCGGCTGGCGCAGAAGCGCGTCGGCGTCGTCGGCTTGGGGTCGGGCGGCGGCTTCGTCGCCGTCAGCTTGGCGATGAGCGGCGTCGGCAAGTTCGTGCTGGTGGACGAGGACACGCTCGAAGCCGTCAATATCGTCCGCCACGTGGCTGATCTGCGCGATGTCGGTCGCCCGAAGACCGAAGTCGTCGCCGACTTGATCCGCCAGCGCAACCCGAACGCCGAGATCACGACGATCAACGGGCGGATTGAGGATCACGTTGACGCGCTCGACGGACTCGATCTGCTGGTCGTCGGCGTCGATGGCGAGAACGCCAAATACGTCATCAACCAAGCCTGCCTAGAGCGGGGCTTGACCGCCGTTTACGCCGGAGTTTACGAGCGCGGCGAAGGCGGCGACGTCGCGATTATCCGCCCGCATGACGGACCTTGTTATGCGTGTTGGGCAGCAGAACTACGCGACGAATTGGCGAAACCTGACGATGCCGCCGAACTCGATTATGGTATGATCGGACCGGAAGGTACGCTCGAAGCCGAGCCGGGTTTGTGGCTGCACGTCGTCCGCATCGCCTCCGTTCAAGCGGACATGGCGCTCAACGAACTGCTCGACGGCACCGAAGTGTATCGAGCCATGCCCGGCAACACCGTCATTCTGGCGAACACCGCGCTGGAGATCATCGCCGGGGAGATCAGCCCGCCTTATTCGGCGGTCTGGGCGACGGTGGAACGCGACCCGCACTGTTTGGTCTGTGGCGATGCCCACGACGCGCAAGCTGCCGCCTCGCTCGACCAACTGATGGAAATGACGGGGATCGAACTGGAAGAGCGTGAGGATAAACAATCGTGACGGACAATTACGAGTTTCCCGACGAACCGGAAACCACATCAGAAACGACTGGCGACGTGAACGCGGGCGCGGCAAATACCGTGGCTGACGCGGTGGCGCAGAGCGCTGCCCCGGCTGCACCTCATCAACCGACCCATCAGACGCCGACCAATGGCAGCAGTCAAGGCGATCAGGATACGCATAATATGGATGACATGAACGACTACAGCGAACGGCTCGAACGCTTAGGCGGCGAACCCGCCCCCGTGATCACCCCGGAGGAATTCGCGCGCCTGCAAAAAGCGGGACAAGTCCATATCGATGCGCGCGGGCGGGTGCGGACGACGCGCCGCAGCGACGCCGAAGCCGGGGTCTCGCTGCGAAAACGCCGGGCGTGGTATGTCTGACGCCAACGCGTCCCCTCCGGCGAGCGCCGACACGCTGATCGCCGTCCTCAAGCAAAACGGGCTGCTGGACGCGCGGCGCGAAGCCGCCTTTCGAGCCGTACCGCGCGCCGTCTTCCTGCCCGACCTGCCCCCCGAAACCGTTTATCTCGACCAAGCCGTGCCGATCAAGACCGATGAAGATGGCACGGTTTTAAGTTCTTCCAGCCAGCCGTCGATGATGGCGATCATGCTGCGCCAGCTCAGGCTTCAGCCGGGGATGAACGTCCTCGAAATCGGCGCTGGCAGCGGCTACAACGCCGCGCTGATGCAGCATTTGGTCGGCGATAACGGCAAGGTGACCTCGATTGAGATCGACGCTCAAATCGCCGAGGCGGCGCGCCAGAATTTACAGCGCGCCTCGATGGGCGAGGTACTGGTCGTTGACGGCGACGGCTCGACCGGCTACGCGCCGCGCGCCAGCTACGACCGCATCATCGCAACGGCGGGCATCTGGGACGTGCCGCAAGCGTGGGTGCGCCAGTTGAAACCGCGCGGGCTGCTGGTCGCGCCGCTGTGGGTCGATGGCTTCGAGGTCAGCGCGGCGCTGATGCTGCAAGGCGACGGATCGCTGTTCAGCGAAGACAACCGCCTGTGCGGATTCCTGCGCTTGCGCGGTCACGCGGCGGGACCGGAACACAGCGTTCGCATTGGCACCAGCGCGCTGTACCTGTACGCGACCGACGCGCTCGACAGTACCGCCGTTCACCTGCTGCTCTCGGACGATGCCGAGACGACGTTCATCAACACCCGCTTGAGCGTGCTCGATTATTGGCAGGGTTTTCTGCCGTATCTGGTGCTCAACGTCCCGGAAGGGTTCGCGCTGGCGCGCTACTACGTCACCGACGATGCGTCCGCCTACGGCATCGCCATTGGCAGCGGTTTCGCGCTGATCGGACATGGGAGCGCCTGCTTCGTGACGGTCGGCGAGGGCAGCAAAGCCTCCAGCTTCGGCGGCGCCGACGCGCTGATGGCGATTGAGGACGCGCTGGAGTCGTGGAAGCAGGCGGGCAAACCGCAGCAAGATCGACTGCGGCTGCGGCTCGTGCCGAAAACCGACGGACAGTTCAGCGTCGAGCGGGGCAGCGTTTACAGCCGCCGCGATCACCTTCTGCTAGCATGGTTGGAGATCGGGGGCAAAAATGACTGAAGGCTACGTGCTCGTCATCGGCATGGCGGGGCTGGACATTCGAGCCTACCCGCCCGCCGCCTTGGGTTGGGATCAAGCCGTCAGCGGCGAAATCCGCAACAACGTCAGCGGAGTCGCGCGCAACATCGCCGAGAACCTCGCCCGGCTCGAAGTCGAAGCGATCCTGCTCTCGGCGGTTGGCGCTGACGCCCACGGGCAGCGCGTGCTCCAGCAAACCAAAGATACCGGCGTCGTCTGCAAGCACATCCGCACGGTCGATGACGGACGCACCAGCGAAACCGTCTCGATCATGAAGGCGAACGGCGAACCCGGCTACACCATCAGCGATTACGAGATCATGACGGCGGTCGATTCCAACTATCTTTGGAAGCATGAGCCGCTGTTCGAGCGCGCCGACTTGATCGTGATCGACGCGACCTTGAGCGCCGAGGCGCTGGCGACCGTCTTCGAACTGGCGGATCGCTATCACGTCCGCGTCTGCGCCGACCCGACGCTGCCGTCGCTGGCGGGCAAGCTCTGTGATTATCTGCCGCAAATCTACATGATCGCGCCCAACGCCGCCGAGACGACCGCGCTCTGCGGCTTGCCCAACCCGGCGACGACCCGCGACAACGCTATCGACGCGGCGCGCGAGTTGGTGAGCTTAGGCGTCCAGATCGCCGTGATTACGCTGGGCGCGCAGGGCGTCGCCTACGCGGATGGCAGCGGCGGCGGCTTTATCCGCGCCGTCCATACGCAGGTGGTCGATCCAACCGGCGCGGGCGATGCCTTCAGCGCGGCGGTGATCTTCGGGCTGCTCAACGACGTGACCGTCGACGAGGCGATGCGCTTGGGCATCACGGCGGCATCGCTGACGCTGCAAAGCCGCGAAACCGTCCTGCCCGACTCTCAGCCAAGAACTGCTCTATGACAAATTAGTCGTCTAAATTACGCCGAGGGATTAATCCCTCGGCTAAAAATTCGCCGCCCACTGAAGGGGCGGCTTAAGCCGATCACGTCTTTTGCGACCCCTTCAGTGGGTCGCGTTTTTATAGCGACGGGTTTAAACCCGTCGCTATACTGTTTTCAGTTAGACGTAGTCGATGTCGTCGGTACGGGTGTCGCGGCGTTTGGGTTTTTCATCCCAATCCTGAAAGTGGCGCTTCTGCTTTTCCTGCCAGCGCGTGGACCACTCCGACCAATCGCGATTGTGCCAATCGTTGTTCTGCCATCCGCCTTCGCGCATGTGCCACATGATCCTCGGCAGCACAAAGCCGACGAAGACGAAGCCCGCCAGCACCATCAGCGGCAGGAACAGAATCCAGCCATGCGTGAGGATGATCAAACCGAGGAAGACCAGCGGGAAAACCCAGAAATTACCCCGGCGGTGCATATGCCAATTCTTTGACGAATTACAGTTCATCACAGCCCATTCCTTTCACCTTCGATGATTATATTTACGCGGGGGCAGAACCAAAGTTGCACCTGCGCTGCGGCTGGGCGAATTTCTGATGAATATCTGATATTGCCCCCGGTCGGCGGCGCGCTTCAGCGATATATCTCCTTGCCCTTGCGCAGAATACGCTATACTTCCTGTGCATGAACGGATCTCAAGCGATTACAATCTCGCGTGAGATTTTTTGACTCAGTACTCCGTACTCGTTGCTCAGCACTAAAGGATAAGCGTGTGATCGACGTTACAGCGCCCGCGCCATCGCTGAAGCCGCCGTTGAAATGGGCGGGCGGCAAACGTTGGCTCGTGCGTCATCTCCAAGACACTTGGGCACAGTTTCGCCACCGTCGCTACGTCGAGCCGTTTTGCGGCGGGCTGGCGCTGCCGTTGGCGTTCCTGCCCGAATCCGCCCTGCTCAACGACACCAACCCGCACTTGATCAACTTCTACCGTTGGCTGCAAAAAGGGCTGGTGGTGGACGTCGAGACGGCGAACGACAAAGCGCTCTACTACCGCCAGCGAGCAGCCTTCAACCAACTCGTGCGCGAGGGAAAAACCGATACCGCCCAAGCCGCCGCGACTTTCTACTACCTCAACCGCACCTGCTACAACGGCTTGTGCCGCTTCAACCGCAAGGGGGAATTCAACGTCCCCTTCGGGAGCTACCGCAACCCCCACTACGCCGAAAACTTCTACGACTACCAGCCGACGCTGAGCGGGTGGACATTCACCGCCGGGGATTTCGAGTTGCTTGAGCTTGACGACGACGATTTCGTCTACGCCGACCCACCCTACGACGTGGAGTTCGTCAACTACTCGCAGCAGGGCTTCAACTGGGATGATCAGGTACGGCTAGCGGAATGGCTCGCCAAGCATCGCGGACCGGTGGTGCTTTCTAACCAAAAAACCGAAAGAGTAGTACACTTGTACGAAAAGTTAGGATTTCGTTTAGAGACACTCGATGCCCCGCGCCGGATTAGCTGCAACGGGGATCGCACGCCCGCGAAAGAGGTGTTAGCGACTAGAGGCATCTAATGCAGCCCTACCAATTCGCCCAGAAGCGCGCTGAATCTTACGATCTCGTGGAGTGGGTGCGGCAGTGGTTCGAAAAACGCACCGACGTGACCGAAGCGCGTGATTTACAGGATGATCGGTTCTTCTACTACAAAGGTGACCTGCTGATCGCCCGCAGCGACGGCAGCGTCCAGTTCATCGAAGTCAAATGCGAAAGCTCCTACACCCGCGTCACCACCCCCAACCTCGCCATTGAGCGCTATTCCAGCATCGAACGCCATAGTCCCGGCGGACCCTGGTCAACCGAGGCGGATTTTTACGTTCACATTTACACCGATGGCTTGCTGGTGGTCATGAACCGCTTGCGGCTGATTCACTGGCTTGAAGGCGAACTCGCCCGCGACCCGCAGGTGTTCAGCTACCGCGAGATCCCCAACGCCGGTTGGACGACCGGGACGCTGCTGGTGCCGCGCCAGCTCGCGCGCGAGGCGCTAGGCGCGTGGTATCGTGAGCACGACATCCGCTAGAACGCCCCCACCCGGCTGCCGTCAAACGTCCGGCGCAGCCAACCCCATGTCAGGATTGAGGCTCACGTGCAGCGCGAAGTGATGGAGTTCGTCGATCATCGCCGGGGGTAAGCGCAGTTCGCGCCCTACCCAGCCCGCGTCGAGAAACCGGTGATCGTCCGCCACCAGTGACCGCCAGAGGTTCAGCGCTTCGGCGGTTTGGCGGAGCGCGTAGAGCGTGATCGCCTTGCCCATCCGCGCCATCACGTAGCCGGGAAACTCAGCCAGCGCGCAATTGTAATCGTCAAGCGCTCCCTCAATGTCGCCAAGCGAAAAGCGGATCTCCGCGCGGTTGTTGAGTCCTTTATGGTGGTGCGGGTTTCGGCTCAGCAGGTCGTCGTAGTCCGCCAGCGCGCCGCGCTCATCACCACTGCGGCGGCGCGTCAGCGCCCGGTGGAACCGGGCAGCGTTGTAAGCCGGGTTCAGCCGAATCACTTCGTCGAACAGCGCGATTTTCCCGGCGAATTCCTGCCGTCCCAGCGTGAACGCCTGATTGAACAGCGTCTCGGCGCGCAGGACTTCCGGCGTCGGCAGAGGCAGCCGCGCCGCCGCATCGATTTGACGGCGGTAGCTGTCTTCGTCCGGCACCGGCGTGATCTCGCCGAAGATGTGTGCATTGAGATACTGGCTGCACAATTGAGCCGCTGCCGCCTCCAGCCCGTCGGGCTTCACCGTGAGCGCGCGATAGCGCCGCAGAAACGCGATCTCCTCCGGCACGATGGTATGCGCGAAGTTGAAGCCGTAGGTCAAAGCGGGGATCAGGTTGCGGCGGCTCTGCGCCGCGTGCTCGATCTGTTGGCGCAGCCGATCATCGGGTTCGTGAAAACGCTCCAGATGGGCGGGAGTGAGCACAACCAGAAAGTGCGGGTGCGAATCGATCAAATCGAACTGCTGGGCGAGAGTCACTTCGCCGTTGTCGAAATCGACATACACGTCGAGTCCTGCCGCACGCAGCGCGTGAAACAGCGCCAGCGTTATGCTGTGACTGACACTGGGGCGGCAACACAGATAAATCGAACCGTTGTTTGAATCCATATTTAGATTTTAACATTAACTGTCGAAATCAATAGTTACGGTCAACACGGTGGTATGCAGGGTCAACCCACAATTTACAAAGCCAATTAATTAACAGCCAAGGACACCAAGAAAAATCTTTACTTGGCGAACTTGGCGTCTTGGCGGTTCAAATCAATTTTGATAGGTTTGCCTTGCGCGGGACGGGTCGTCACTCGTTGCGCAGCGCCCGCGCCGTGACCACCCGCGCCAGCCGTCCCGCCGGGTAGATGCCCGCCGCCAGCGCCGCGATCACCGCAACGCCGAACGCCAGCACCAGTTCTTCCGGCAGCAGCACGATCCGCATCGTCCAGCCGAACGAGCGCACGTTGATCACCGTGATCAGGATCAGCGCCAGCGCCAAGCCGATGGGCAGCGCCAGCGCTCCCGCCGTGACGCCCATTAGCCCGGTCTGGATCAGCGTGTAATTCCACAATTGGCGCGGCGTCATGCCGATGGCGCGCATCACGCCGTACTGGCGGGTTTGCTCCAGTTGCAGCGACATCAACGCGCTGAGGATGCCGATGAAGGCGACCACCACCGCCAACAGCCGCAGCGCCGCCGTGATGGCAAAGGTGCGCTCGAACACGTCGAAGACGCTGGCGCGCAGCGCCCGGTTGCTCTGCGCGACCAACTCCGTCCCGGCGAGCACCTGCGTGCGGATCGCCTCGATCACCTGCGCGCCGTCCGCGCCCGGCGTCAGAAACGCCGCCAGCGATGAGATATACGGGTCGTTGAAATACTGCTCGTAGGCGCTGCGGATCATGAAGACCGATCCTTGATCGGTCGAGTAGTCGTAGTAGACGCCGACCACCTCGAAGGTCTGCGCGCCCCGTTCGGTCAGCAGCGTGATCCGGTTGTCGGTCTGGCGTGATGCCGCGCTTGAAGGCGAACGGCTCGCTGACCATCACGTAACCGGCGATGCCGCTGGTCGCGTCGGGCGTCCCCCGCAGCACCGACAGGTAATCGTCGCCCGCCGTGTTCCAGACGAAGCGCCGCGCGCCGCTGACGATCTCGCCGTCGGCGACGTTGAGGTTGACCGGCGGCAGATCGGGGTAATCGGGCGCGACCACGCTGACGTTGCGCCCGGTGATGACGTGATCGACGCCCGCCACCGCCGCCACTTGACCCGCCAGCGCCGGATCAAGGTCGGCTTGCGCGCGGGTCGCCGTGACCGATGGCGCGGAGATGTAGATGTCCGCGCCCAGCGTGGTGTCGAGCCAGTCGCTCACCGTCCAGCGGAACGAGTCGATCATCACGCTGACGCCGACGATCACGCTGATAGCGACCGTCAGCGCCGCGACGGCGACCGCCGTCCGGCTGAGCGAGCGCCCGACCGCCCGCGTCGCCATCCGCCCCAAGACGCCGAAGATCGCGCCCATCAGCGGCGTCAGCAACCGCATCGCCGCGATCAACACAATCGGCGTCAGCAGCGCGCCGCCGACGACCACGCTAAACAGCGAGGCGAAGCTGATCACGAGGCTATTCGTCGGGATGGTCAGCAGCAGTACGCCGACCACGTTCAGCGCCAGCGCGCCGACCGTCACCGGCAGCAGCAAGCGCCGCGCCTGTTCCTCATCCCCGGAGCGCCGCAGCGACCCGGCGGGCGGGGTGTTGGTCGCCGCCAGCGACGGGATCACGGCGGCGAACAGGCTCGCGCCGATGCCGATGGCGACGCCCTTGAGCAGCGTCAGCGGATCGACCGTCACCCGCTGCACGTCAACCGCGAAATACAGGTCGCTAATCGTCTGCGAGACGAGGTTGACCGTCCCACGCCCGGCGATCATACCCAAGCCCAAGCCGAGCAGCGTCCCCACCAAACCGAGCGCCAGCGCTTCGCCTAAGATCAGCGTGAAGATCTGCCGCCGCGTCGCGCCAATCGAGCGCAGAATCCCCAGCACGGCACGGCGCTGGACGACGCTGAAGGAGACGGTGTTGTAGATCAAGAAGACGCCGACCACCAGCGCCAGCAAGCTGAGTGCTTGCAGGTTAAGTTCGAAGGCGGCGGTCATCTGACCGAGCGCCCCGCTCGTTTGGCTCGGCGTCGTGATCGACGCGCCAGCGGGCAGCAGCGCTTGGATTGGGGCGAGGTCGTAGCCATCCGGCAGGATCAAGTCGATGCGGCTGATCTTCCCCGGCTCGCCGACCAATTCTTGCGCGGTGGCGATGTCGGTCAGGATCAGGTTGTCGAAGGCTTGTGCGCTGGCGGGATCGCCCGTTTGCAGCAAGCCGACGACCGTCACATCGACCCGACCGCCCGGCAGTTGCAGCGTGATCGGGTCACCCGGCTGGATGCCGTAGCGCTCCGCCACCTGCTGGCTGATCACGACCGTGCGCGGTTGGGCGATGAAGGCGGTCAGCGCGTCGAAAGCGCTGGTTTCCGCGCGCGGCGCGGCGCTCGCTGCGCCCGACGATCCGGCGATGGTGACGTTGGTCAGGTAGGATCGAAACGGCGGCTCGGCGAACGGATCGACCCCCAGCACCCGCAGCGGGCGGTCGCCGAGGTCGAGCGCGCGGACGTAATCTTCGACCACCGGCGCGACCTGCTCCAAGCCGAGATCGACCCGCAGTTCGGTGTAGAGCGCGGTCGGCAGTCCGCCCGGTCCGCTGATGATCTGGTGCGTCGCTCTGCCGGTGATGCTCTCGGCGCTCAGCATAAAGGCGCGGCTCGCCGACCCGTTGGCGAGATCGATGGCGATCACGACGGCGACGCCCAGCGCCACGCCGATCACGAACAGGACGCTTTGCAGCAGGCGGCGTTCAATATAGCGTCCCGCCAGACGTAGAATGATGGGCATCAAGCAACCTTGTGAATAATTGGGGGTCTAATTTCGCCCGTGTGGGGCAAGATTGTAGGGGCACGGCGCGCCGTGCCCCTACGTGAAATCTCGCAACCTACGCTTCCGGTTCGCCGACTTTCTCCGGTTCTTGCCGCTCATGATAGCCGAGCTTGTCCAGCGCATCTTGCGCGGCGTCGCGCATTTTGTCGTTGTGCGATTCCATCGCCCGCAGCAGCGGCTCAATCGCGCGCGGGTCGCCCAGCTTGCCGAGCGACTGCGCCGCGTAGAGCGGCGTCTGGTAGCCGGGAGCATCTAGCGCCCGGATCAGCGGCTCGACGGCGCGCGGGTCGCCCAGTTTCCCCAGCATCAAAGCAGCGCGCCCGCGTACAATCAGGTCTTCATGGTGATTCGTGACCACCATCATCAATGTGCGGACGGCTTCGTCGCCGCCCAACATCCCCAACTTCATTACGGCGGTGCGACGTTTCTCCTTATTCACATCGCGCAATTCCGAGAGAATTTGCTTCACCACATTGGGATCCGCGTCGGTCATGATATAAGCTCCTTCACCGACTCTCGTTTGGTAACGATGAGTTTGTGATCGTGTATCCGGCAGACCGTGTCCGCCAGCGGGACGATCTCCGGGCTGTGGGTCGCCATAATTAAGGTGCGCCCGCTGCCCGTGGTTAATTTTAGCAGAAGGTCAAGGATAAGTTTACCTGTCTCTTCGTCGAGGTTACCGGTCGGCTCATCCGCCAGCACGACGGCTGGTTCGTGCACCAGCGCCCGCGCGATGGCGACGCGCTGCTGCTCGCCGCCGCTGAGTTTGTCGGGGAAATCGTCGGCGCGGTCAGCCAAACCGACCGCCGCCAGCAGTTCGCGGGCGCGGGATTGACCCGGGCGACCGCTCAGTTCGAGCGGCAGCGTAACGTTTTCCAGAATGGTGAGGGTCGGGATCAGGTTGAAGAACTGGAAGATGATGCCGAGTTGATCGCGCCGGAACAGGGTCAGGCGGCGTTCGTCCAACCGGGTGATTTCGGTGCCAGCGACAACGATGCTGCCGCCATCCGCTTGATCAATGCCGCTGATCAGGTTGAGCAGGGTGCTTTTCCCGCTGCCACTTTTCCCCAACAGGACGAAGAACTCTCCTTCGGCGATGTCGAGGTCGATGCCTTCTAACACAGCGCGGACGCGCCCCGCCTCAGCATACAGCTTGCTGAGATCGCGGATCTGAACAATATTCTGCGCGCGTGCGCCGTCAGTGTGCATCAAGCTCCGTTTCAGTGGATTGTGATCATTTTCACATCATCGTAACACGAATGCATAAGCCTCACATGATAATACGTCCACCGTTTTCACAACTATAGCCAAAAGTTCGATGAAAACGGCGCTGTAATTTTGGTAAGATTTCGAAATGTTCTATGCTGATCGATCTATAGCAGAATTCCACCTTTTGCGCTAGAGGTTGGTTCGGTCGAAAGGACTTATTACCGCGAAAGAAGTGAGTAACTTCCCGAAAACGCGCCTGAATTCGGCTTGAGAATGGACTCAGTCCGGGTTACGCTTAGCGGATTCTAATCATGAAGACCGACACGATGACGCAACCTGTTCGCTTCGACTTCATCCCCTACCCGCTCTGGCGGCGTAAATCCGTCCCGCCGCTGGCGCGTCGGCTGCTGCGACCGTTCACCGCGCTTACCGCCGATGCCCAGCCGCCCGCGACTCCCGCCCAGATTGGCGCACTACCTCACCCGCTGGCGGCTGCTCCCGCCGGGGCTGGATGCCGCCGCCGCGCGTCGCCAGCTTGAAGGGATCGATCCGCCCATTGAAATCGTCGCCGATCAGCCGCCGCTGATCGCGTCAGCGCAGCCGGTTCGCCTGCCCGCCCAATGGGAGCCGCTCGAAGCGGTGATCGTGTCCTTCCCGGTGCTCTATCCGCCGCTCTGGCAAACTCATCTCGCCATGATCGAGGCGATTAGCCCGGTCGCGCGGGTCGACGTGCTGATCCCCGCGCCGGAGTGGGCGCGCGCGATCTGGCTCTGGCTGCTCGCCCGCGACCGGGCGACGTTGGCGAACGTCCGCCTGCTCCATCTGCCCACCGACGACATCTGGGTGCGCGACTACGGTCCGCTGGTCGGGCTGGACGCGAACGGTCAGCAGGTCGCCGTCAGCGCGATCTACGACCCGCTGGCGACTTATCCGCAAGCCCGCGACAATGCCATGCCGGATCGCTGGGCGGCGCATCAGGGGCTGCCCGTGCGCCCGCTCGACCTGCACACCGAGGGCGGCAACTTCTGGTCGGACGGCGTGGGCACGCTGCTGATGAGCAGCGAACTTTCTCGACGCCACGCCGACCTCAGCCGCGCCGAGGTGCTGCGCCGTCTGCACGAAGTCTTCCAGTTCGACCGCCTGATCACGACGCCTCCGCTTTGGAGCGAGGAGACCGGGCATATCGACCTGCTGGTCAAGCTGGCGGATGCGCAGACCGCGCTGGTCGCCGCGCCAGAAGCGCGGTTCGCCGCGCCGACGCTGTTCAACGGCGACCGCTTGCGCGCGGCAGCCGACACCCTGCGCGATGCGGGCTACCGCGTCGTCTCGCTGCCGATGCCGCCGCCCTACCTCAACTGGCTGGTCTACCCGATCTGGCGCAGCTACACCAACGCCTTGACCGTCAACGGGCGGGTGCTGGTGCCGATCTTCGGCATCGCCAGCGACGCCGAAGCGCTGACGATCTACCGCGACGCCCTGCCCGATCACGAGGTCATCGGCATCGACTGCCGGGCGGCTGCCAACGGCGGCGGCGCGGTTCACTGCCTAACCAAAGAGATCCCGGCGCGGCGCTCAGCAGCGCCGCCGCTTTGATGCTATGCTCATAACCGTTTGTTGAAAATCGGTGCTTGAACCTATGACCCTGCAAATCAACGTGAACAGCTTGCCCGCGCCGCTCGATCAACGCTTGCGCGACCTGATCGAGCGCAGCCTCGGCAGCGTCGCTCCGGCGATCAGCCTTGCCGTGATTCATGAAGGCAGCCTCGTGCTCGACCTCGGCGCGGGCGTGATCGACCCGGAGACCGGGCGCGGCGTCGTCACCCCGGCGACCCGCTTCGACCTCGCCTCGCTGACCAAAATCTTCACGGCAGCCGGTTTTCTGGCGCTGGTCAGCCGGGGCGCAGTGCAGCTCGACGATCCGCTCGTCAACGCCATCCCCGAATTCGGCGCGACCACGCCGCGCCCGACCCCTGACGGCGAGTCGGTCGATCCGGCTGCGCTGACCTTTCGCCATCTGCTGACGCACACGGCGGGCTTAGCGCCCTCGCATCATTTCTACCGGGCGATTGACACGCCCACCGCCGCCTGATCAGCCCGATCCGCTGTCGCGGGACGAGCGCTGGGCGCGCGGCTTGGCAGCGCTGTGTGACTATGCCTTCATCGGGCAACCGGGCGCGACGGTCCGCTACAGCGACATCGGACCGATGCTGCTGGGCGAGGCGGCGGCGCGCCGCTGGTACGCGGGTGACGTGATCGAACCGCAAGCCCATCTCGGCTTGGACATGCTGATCTGCGAGGGGATTTGCGAGCGGCTCGGCTTGGAATCGCCCGGCTTCAACCCGGTTCGCAACGGGGTTGACCGCTGGAGCATCGCCCCGACCGAATACGACGCGGCGTGGCGCGGGCGGCGGGTCTGGGGCGAAGTCCACGACGAGAACGCGGCTGCCGTCGGCGGCGTCGCCGGGCACGCCGGGCTGTTCGCTCACGCGCTCGACGTGGCGCGCTTCGGGCAGGCGTGGCTGAGCCGCGACCCGCGCCTGAAGATCGACCGCGGCGCTGATGGACGAAGCGGTCCGCGAGCACGTCGCCCAGCGATGACCAGCGGCACGGCTTGGGCTGGATGCTGCGCGCGCCGAAAGGACTCGTCCGCCGGGGAGCGCTTCAGCGCCGACACCTACGGGCACACCGGCTTCACCGGCACGTCGCTCTGGATCGACCCGCAGCGGGCGCTGGTGGTCGCGCTGCTGACCAACCGCGTCTATCTGGGGCGCGAATTCAGCCGCTATCCACGCCTTCCGCCGCGCCGTCCACGACCTGCTGGCGGAGCTATGAGGATTTGGCGCTGATGTTAGCTTTGCTCCCCCTCTCCATGTAATGGAGAGGGGGTTGGGGGGTGAGGTTATATTTTCCGTTAGTCCTCGAACCAGATCGGGTTCGACCATGCCCGGTCGCCGTTGCGGTCGCGGACGGTCACGCGGCAGTAGGGGCTGTCGAAGTTGCTCAGGTCGAGTTCCTCGGCGATCATGCCCTTGCCGTGCTTGAAGACCGAGCGCGGTCCCTTGCCAGTGACGAAGATCGAGTCAGCGGGCGAGCAGCGGATCGTCAGCTTCTTGTCGCTGATCTGCAAGTCGTAAATCTGCGGACCGGTGCTGCTGTAATAGTCGCCGCGCTTGAGCGCCGCCAGCAGCGCCTCCGGCGTCAGCGTCTCGCTCTTGACCCACACCCAGCCGCGCACGCGGTCGTTGTGCCGGTCAATGAAGTGGGCATCATCGGTGGCGCAGGCACTGTAGCGCCGCCCGCGCGCCAGCATCACGTCGAGCATGTACCAGCTATCGATCCGGTCGTTGTGATCCGCCGAGATGCCGTTGATCGTCTCGATGGCGTGGACGTCGCCCAGCGAGATCACGTCGGCTTCGGTCAGGTTGTACCACGCCGGGTGCGCCGCCGCGACGAACGCGCCCGCTGCCAGCGCCCGCGCCGCGATCTGCGGACCGCTTTCGTCGGGCAGGTTGGGCGCGAAATCCGGCGGCAGCCCGACCGCCAGAATGTGCCACAACTCGCCGGTCGAGGTCTCGCCCGCGTGCAGTTCCGCCCCGAAAATGGTCGTGAAGCGGTCGGTTCGGTAGGGGCTGGTGTCGGTCACCGGATAGTTGAAGCGCTCCATAAAGTGATCGGTGATGGCGAGGAAGTCGTAGCCCATGTCCTTGTAGAACTGGCAGACCGCCTCCGGCGACAGCCCGCCATCGGAGCGCGTCGAATGCGTGTGGATGTTGCCGCGATAAAAGCGTCCCGGCTTGGCAAAGGGTAGTGTGTTCATGGAAACTCCAAATATTGGTAAGGTTCAACTAAGGCGCGGGCGTTGCGGTGATCACGGTTATAGGGATGCGATAGAACGTCTCGCCATTCCCTCCGGTAAGGCGCTGCTGCGATAGGTAGTCGTACAACCCGACCGCCAAAATATAATCACCCGGCGCGCTGTCCTGCGGAATCGGCAGCTCAATCGCGTCGCCGAAATACACCTCATCAGCATCGTTCCACGTTGTGGTGGGGCGGTTGCCATTGGGGAGCAGTTCGCCATCCCACTGCGCCTCGAGAACAGGCTCACCCTTGGCGACCGAGTCGGCAGGATACAAATGGACGAACATCGACAGATTTTGCTGCGGCTGCGCTGTTCGCTGCCAGTAAGGACGAAATACGATTGTATCGCCCGGTTCGAACACTGCCTGCGCTAAGTCATAGCCAATCAAGCGGAACTGCCCACCGAAATCAAACGCGACCGGATGCTGAGGTACTTCAAAACGGTAGACGTAAAGCTGGTCGCCGACGACTTGTTCCGGCATGGCGGGGATGGTCTTCACCAGCAGCAACCTATCGAGGTAGGCGTGTAGGTCTTCCGGGCTTTGACTTTTGGTGATATCCGCCTCGCTCAATACCATCCAGCGGATGCCGCGTTCAACGAATTCCGCAGGTGTCGAAAGTGGAATTTCATCGAGCGGCATGATCCACCACTCGTAGGGTTTGCTGCCGACGTATGCCCCCCACAACCGATTCCATAAGGCATCATAGCTTGAACCTTTCGGGATGAGCACTATACCATCCTGAGGAGGACTGCCGTCGAACCAAGCTAAAATCTGGTTTGCTGTGTGAGGCAAGCGGTAATGCGCGATCAGTTCAAGATCGCCCGGTACGAAATTTATCAGCAGCCCGACCATAAGCAGGGACACGCCGGTGGGCAGCCACCAATTTCGAGGCGGAAGATGCCGCGCCAACAGGCTGCTCCCTACTCGGATAATTACGACGAAACAAGCACTCCATAAGGCAATAGCTGCTACCGAAGCGGGCAAGATGTGACGCATCCGTCCGGCAAAATCAATGCTCACATTGCTAATGCCTGCACTCAGCCACCATGTACAGATGACGTACACAGCGACAATCGCCCAGCTGCTACCCTTAATGGTCTTCACCCCACGACGCCAGCCGTAAACAATAGCGGTCGCGCCTAAGGCAAAGCCAAGCAGCGATAGACTGGTACCGCCATCAATCGGATAGATCAGATATCGCAAGTTGTTGAGCAAACGGTTGCCATCGAACAGATTGGTGACAAACGCCCCTTCTTGGAGGTTGGCGCTGATTTTGAGCGTGCTCTGAAACGGGTTAAGCACCAACAGGAAATGGAGCGCGAACAGCGCTGCGACGCCGTAGAGCAGAAAGATGCGGGATCGCAACTGACGATCTTGCCACACAAGCGCCACGCTAACGATCAGGAACGGGATGACGGCGGTCACTAACCACAATTTAATGTAGATCGCGGCGACACCCATCAGCAGAGACAGCGTGAGCCACGCCAGCGAGCGCCTTTGCCACGCGGCGACGCCGCTGCCGACCGCAAAAGCGCAGACAAAATAAAGCATCGGGTCGGGGATCGCTAGGCTGTTCAGATCGACGACAATCGGGGCAAGTGCCCAGATCATGCCACCGATCAGGGCAGCATAACGCCCGGCTAAGAGCCAGCCAATCCATGCGATCACAAGCGCAGTACCGACGCCTAAAACAACTGACAACAAGCGCAGCACGTAAAAATACTCGCCCGGAATGTGCCAGGGATTCGTCTTAAGTACGTCGTACACCGTCTGGACGGCAACATTCGTGTAGACGTAAAGCGGCGCGAGGAGACCGTATTTTTCTCTTAACGCCGTTTGATCCGAAAAGCCGCGAATTTCATCCGCTAAAGAGACGTAGACCGCCTCATCGCTGTAATCGACGAAAGGCAGGTAGCGATCATACGTCAGCAAGCGAACTGTTCCCGCACAGGCAGCAACCACCATGACGACGATGATTCCCCAATGCCGCGCCGAGAGCCGGTGCGCTGCCTCCGCGCTCATTGTAGCTGCTCGCTGAGATGAGACCGCGCGCCGCTGTTCACTGCAATTCCAGACAATTTCACCTGCCGCCCCAGATCGTCAAGCTTTCCAGATCACGCGGGTAATAGGTGTAAATCTCGATGCCGTCGTCGGTCACGACCACCGTATCGCTGTGGCGGAAGCCGCCCAACTGCGGCGCGTACAACCCCGGCTCGACCGTGAACAGCATCCCCGGCTGCAGGATCGTCTGGTCGCCGATGTCGAGGAAGGGCAACTCGTGATAGCGCAGCCCGATGTTGTGCCCGACGTGATGCTTCCAGTAGGGCATCAGGTCGTGCTGCTCGTAGTAGGCGCGCACCTTGCGATCCACCTCGCTGCACGGGATTCCCGGCTTGATCGCGTCGAACGCGGTCTCTTGCAGCGCCAGCATGTGCTCGAACATCGCCTTGACCTCGGCGCTCGGCTTGCCGATCACCATCGTCCGCTCAAGCTCGGAGTGATAGCCCCAGCACGCCGCCGCCGCGCCCGTGACCAGCACGTCGCCGTCTTGAAAGGTGAGGTTGTTCGCCAGCGCGTGCGGGATCGCGGCGTTGCGCCCGATCTGCCCGCGATACCCGGCGGTCGCGCCGTCGTAATACTCGCTCTGCGCCCGGTAGATCGGACCAATCGCGTCCATCATGGCACGGGTGGCTTCGTCGCTGGCGCGCTGGCTGACTTCGGTCTCGGTCACGCCCGGTTTGGTGTAGCGCTGCAACAGCGTGTGCGCGAGGTTGCCCCAGACACAGCTTTCGCGGATCAGCGCCAGTTCGGCGGGCGACTTGCACATCAACTGATCCTCGATGAACCCGCGCACCGGGACGACCTGCCGCCCGATCAGCTTGCTGAGCGCCGGACCGCGATAGCCGAAAATCCACGGATAGCCGTCGTCGTCGGCGGCGATCTGGGCGTCGGCGTCGCCGATCATGCCCATCTCGCCGATCAGCCGCTTGAGCGCTTCGGTCGGGTGCGGATCGTGCGGGTACTCGACGTAGTGATCGACCCGGTCGATCAGCGCGTTGGCTTCGGCGTGCTCGCGTTCGAGCCGGGGCACGAACAAGCCCCGCTCGCCGCGCGCGCTCATGACGAAGGCAATCGGGCGCTCGGTCGGGATGAAGGCAAATCCGCTGTAGTAGAGGACGTAGGCGCGGTCGAACAGGACGACGCCCGCCAAGCCGTTGACCTGCAAGTGATCGAGCAGCTTGGCGCAGCGCGCTCGGTATTCTTCCTCGCTGATGTGCAGTTGGGTAATTGGTAGGGGCATTATTTTACTCCGTAGGCTCAACTGTAGCTTCGAGATTGACTTGCTCAGAATCGTACACGATTGATGCAGCAATGGCAGCAATTACCGAGTTCCATTGACTTAATTCGCCCGGAAGTGTTACGGCTGTGATCACAGCAACGGTGGAGTCATTGAGCTTGAGAATCCAAATTCCGTTATCGCTGGACTCAATCCCGATCTGAAAGCTGGCAAATTGCACTTTATCCTTGTTTGACTCAGCAGCAATTACTTCGCTAATAGTTGCCACATCTTTGTATTTCTGAAGAAATGATTTGCGCATTAGATTCGCTATATCTGTTGCCGTCGAATTAGCAAGCGGAGGCTGATTGAGCAGTTGATCAATAGTTTCAATTGCAATCGCTATCCTGACCTCATCTGACTTGATGCGACCCTCAATCTGAAAATTGGAGACCCAGACATAGGGAATAGGCGCTCCGATTTCCGAACTGACAAACCAACCTTTGGGGTAATTGAAGGTCAGAGAATAGTCGTTGCTGGTAAATACTTCCGTTACCGTGGGAACTGGTTCATCGGTAGCTTCAGGCGTCGAATCCTGCGCGGCAACCGGAATAGCCAGCAGCAGAATGCCAACCAGCACGAGCCAATTCCCTAGCCAGCCTCTCATAGCGCTATTCTCCTTATGACGTCGGCGGCACCGCCAGCGTCAGCGAGCTCGGCGATAGCGAGCGCGGTGTCGCGCCACTGATCGAGTTCGCCCGGCGCGGTGTAGAGCGCCAGCGCCACAATCGCCTGATCGCCGTACTGGATCGAGATTTGCAGCGACTCGCCCGCCACACCCTGCGCCGGATCGTCGACGTGCATCTGGATCACCAGCGCGGGCTGTCCGGCAATCGTCGTCTCGTCCTTGCTGACGATCTCGTAACCGGGCTGCTGCGCGATCTGGTCGACGGTCGCTTCGAGGCTGGTCGAGTCATCGGCGGGCGGCGGCATAATCACGCCGATTTGAAGCTGCGCCTCACCCGCTGCGCGCATATAGGCGGACGACGATCCCGACTTCGAGCCGTCGAAATTCCGCACCTGAATCTGGTAGAACTGACCGGACACCTCGGAGACGTTGAGCACGTTCCAGTCCGCCGGGTAGGCGAAGCTGACCGTGCAGTCGCTGCTGGCGTAGAACTGGGTCAGGCTGTTGTCGTCCGGCAGCGAGAAGCGCGGCGCGTCGAACGTCAGCGATCCGGCGAAGTCGAGGGCGGTCGCATCCTGCGCTGCCGCACCCGTTGGCGTCGAGAGCGCCAGCATCCCCACCGCATCCCCGCCGAGATCGACCGCCAGCATGGTCATCGTGATGGCAGCGCTGCGGGCGTCCAAGCGAGCGGCGGGCTGCCCTGCCAGCGTGATCTGCTTGGGCGTATCAACGGTGAAGCCCTGTGCGGCTTGCGCGCCAACGACCGCCAAAATCGTCGTCGGCACGGCGTCGGCTTCCAGCCGCAGCGCCGAGGCGATGTACGACCGCCCGATCACGTTGAGGTTGATCACCGCGTCGCCGCCCGATAGCGTTTGACTGTTCAGCGCGCTGTCGCTGTTGGCGATCCGCAGCGAGGTGCCGTACTGCGTCTGCTTGAGCGCAGACGCTACCCAACCATTCGGCAGATCATAGCTCAGCGTGCCCGCGCAGTAATTGATCGGCGCGGTGATCGTACTATCCTGCGCCGCAGCGGGGAATACCAGCGTGAGCAGCATGAAAAGCGCTGTCAGCAGCGCGAGGTTGGATCGTCGTTGGAGCATAGTTGCCTTCCCTAATCTGGGGTGCACGGTGATGATAACGGGTCAAAACGAACGGATGCAGCGATAGTTTGGAGCGTCGGCTGCCACTGATCGGCGGCGTCAGCGCTGACCGACGCCGCGAACAGCACGGCATTCCCGTCGCCGAAGTCGATGATCTGCAAAGTGGAATAGAGGTCAAGCATCGCCTGTGCGACCTGTGCAGCGGCATGATCGCAGACCGACAGTTCTTTGACGTCAATGTGAACTGGCATCGGGCTGAGCGCGAAGTAATTCGTGAGCATCTCGGCGGGCGTGTCGTTGAATGTGGCTTGGAGCATCGGGCTGAGCAGCAGCGTCTTGTCGCCAGCGATGATCTGCACCTGCACTTCGTCGGGCTGTAAGCCGCTGTCGGGACGCTTGCTCAGGGCTGCCGCGCTGCTGGCGAGTACGGTGATCGGCAGCGTGCCGTCGAGCATGGAGGGCATGACCGCGATCTGCCAGCCTGCCGGGTAGTCGAACGCAAACGAGTCATCTGGCGCGGTGTAGGTCTCGCTGAGCGGAAGCGCGCCATCGTCCGGCGCGGCACCGGGTTCAGGTGTGCTGGCGGGCTGCAAGTGGATCGTCTGGACGATGGCGAAGGCGATACCCGCCCATTGTTCAAACAACTCCGGCGCGGACGAGAGCATGAGCGAGGCGGTCATGTCACCGCTGATGGTGATGGCGTAGTAGGCAATCGTGAAGTTGCCGCCGAGCGCATAGGTCGCGCCGGGCTGCGTGCCGAGCATGAAATCCTGCACTTCTGTCACGTCGAAGGCATCCAGCGACGCGAACAACTCGCGCTGCGCGGCGATCAACTCGTGCGGTGTCGTAGCTGGCTCCGCACCCGGCGGCACGGAAAAGTTGCCAATCGCATCAACCGTTAGGTCGATCAGCACTTGATCCGGTTGCCCGCGAAAGCTGAAAAAGGCATCTTCGCTGTTTGCCAGCCGAATAGTTGATGACTGCGGCAGCGGCTGGACGATCCAGCCCGTCGGGTAGTCGAACGAGACCGAGCCATCGGCGCTGGTGTAGGTCTGCGTCAAACTGACGTCCGTCCCTTGCGCCGACACCGGAATCGCCAACACCAGCAGAAGCAGTACGACGGCGATTATTCGCTTCATTTCACTTTGCGTCTTTCTCTTGTTGTTCGCGCCTTTGCGTTAAATCTTCTCTTTAACTCGCCGCAATCTCCGGCTTTCTTGTATGCCAGTCGGTCGTTTGCTCGTAGGCGTGACCGACCTTGCAGCGCGACTTCTTCCTTGAACGCCGGGGCGATCAGTTGCAGACCAATCGGCAGATCGTTGCCGTCGAAGCCGCAGGGGACGCTCAAGCCGCAGACTCCGGCGAGGCTCGGCGGCAGCGTGAACACGTCCTCAAGGTACATCTTGATCGGGTCGTTGACGTTCTCGCCGAACTTGAAGGCGGTGCTCGGCGTCACCGGCGCGGCGATCACGTCCACCTGCTCGAACGCCTTGTCGAAATCCTGCTTGATCAGCGTGCGCACCTGCTGCGCCTTGCCGTAGTAAGCGTCGTAGTAGCCCGCCGAGAGCGCGTACGTCCCCAGCATGATCCGCCGCTTGACCTCCGCGCCGAAGCCCTGCCCGCGCGTCGCCTTGTAGGTCGCCCACATCTCGCCCTTGTCGATGCGTTGACCGAAGCGGATGCCGTCGTAGCGCGCGAGGTTGGCGCTGGCTTCCGCCGGGGCGATGATGTAGTAGACCGGCAGCGAGGTGTCGGTATAGGGCAGGCTGATCTCGACGATCTCCGCGCCGAGGCTTTCCAGATGGGCGATCGCTGCCCGCACCGCTTGATCGACTTCCGGCTGCATCCCGTCGATGAAATATTCCTTGGGCACGCCGACTCGCAGCCCCTTAATATCGCCCGTCAGCGCGGCGGCGTAATCCGGCACGGGGATGTCCATGCTGGTCGCGTCGAGCGGATCGCGCCCGGCGATCACGCCGAGCAGCCGAGCCACATCCTCGACCGTCCGCGCAATCGGACCGGGGCAGTCCAGCGACGAGCCGAAGGCGACGACGCCAGTCGCGCGAAACCCGCCCGTAGCCCGGCTTGAGACCGACCACGCCGCAGAACGCCCCCGGCTGGCGAATGCTGCCGCCCGTGTCCGTCCCCAGCGCGCCCGCCGCCATCCCCGCCGCGACCGCTGCCGCGCTGCCGCCGCTGCTGCCGCCGGGGACGCGCGTCACGTCCCACGGATTATTGGTCACGCCGAGTGCCGAGTTCTCGGTTGACGACCCCATGGCAAACTCGTCCATGTTGGTCTTGCCGAGCAGCACCATGCCCGCCGCTTCCAACCGCTGGATCACCGTCGCGCTGAAAACCGGGACGTAGCCGTGCAGAATTTTCGACCCGCAGGTCGTCTCGACGCCGCGCGTCGAGATCACGTCCTTGATCGCCAGCGGAATGCCCAACAGCGGGCGGTTATCTCCGGCGGCGCGCGCTTGATCGGCGGCTTGCGCGTCCGCCAGCGCCCGCTCGCGCGTCACCGTGATGTAGGCATGCAGAGTCGGCTCAAGCTGCTCGATCCGGTCGAGGTAAGCGCGGGTCAGGTCGACGGCGGAAATCGCTTTCGCGCTCAGTTGAGCGAGCGCCTCGCTGATGGTCAATTGGGTCAATTCAGGCATCTTCTGTCCATAGGTTTGAACTCAGGACGACGGGGAAAGTATAACATATCCCTCGCTTAAGCTGGCATCATTTGCCCGCGATTCGCGCAGGCGGGGCGGCAGAGTTTACAGATTCGTTAAGGGCTGCAAAACACAAGCAATTGTAATATAGTAATGAAATTCCAGTCCGTTCAATGAACCTTCGAGGTTCACGGAGCACTTCATGCTGTCGCCACAATCTGATCAACTCGATGATAAGGTATTCAAAGCGCGCATTCTGATCGTTGAGGATGACGTGAACCTGCTTGAAGGCATCCAGACGGTTCTGGAACTCGACCACTACAGCGTGATCAGCGTGGAGAACGGTAAAGAGGCGCTGGCGGTGCTCGGCGAGAGTTCCGTCCCGCCCGACTTGATCGTCTCGGACATCATGATGCCGCAGATGGACGGGCTTCAGCTCCTTACCGAAGTCCGCAAATTGCCGGAATGGGTCAAGATCCCGTTCATCTTTCTGACGGCGCGCAGCGAGAAAGCCGACATCCAGCGCGGCAAGCAGCTTGGCGTCGACGACTACCTCATCAAGCCGTTCGACGCCGACGACCTGTTGATCGCCGTCGAGTCGCGGCTGAACCGCCATAAGACTCTCAACTCGATCTACGACGGCGCGATGTCCGAACTCAAAAACAGTATCCTGACCATCCTCAACCATGAATTCCGCACCCCGCTGACTTTCGTCGTCGCCTACGCCGACATGCTCAACGACCGTAACCAGAATTTGAGCAACGAGGAGATGCTGACATTCCTGCGCGGCGTCAATACCGGAGCGCTGCGCCTGCGCCGTTTGATCGAAAATTTCATTCAATTGGTGGAAATGGAAACCGGAGACGCCCAAAAAACGTATGAACTTAGGAAAGCGCCGATCACCGACGTCGCCGAGTTATACGAGAGCGTCCGACGCGAGGTATACGACCTGCTGCACTTTACAAATCCCTTCTCGATGGAAATTGAACCGGGACTGCCGCCCTTCATGGGCGACTCCGCCTATCTCAAGCAGGCGCTGGTGCAGTTGCTCGATAACGCCGTGAAATTCTCATCGCCGGAGCAGCCCGTGATCATGGGCGCTCAGCGCAGTGAAAGCGATATCCTGCTCTGGGCTCAAGATTACGGGCGCGGCATCGAACCGACCGAGCAGGCGCGCATCTGGCAAAGCTTCTACCAGATCGACCGCGCGACCTTCGAAGATCAAGGGACGGGTTCAGGGCTGGCAATCGTGGCGGGGATCGTTCGGCTGCACAGCGGTCAGGCGGAACTGGAGAGTCAACCGGAGCAAGGTAGTCGCTTCACGCTGCGGATTCCGCTAACTTAAGACTGAGGTGACTCTGGCGCGAGTACAAGCTATACTCATCGTAAGTTCAAATCCGTCGGGAGAAAAATCGATGGCTCCTTCATTAATGGACAAAGTGAACACCCTAGTCAACGCGAGTTTGCACGGCATGGTGGATCGTGCGCTCCAGCAAAATTCGGTCGCCGTCATGGACGAGTACATCCGGCAGGCAGAGAAAAATCTCGAAGCGCTGGAAGACTCGGCGGCAACCGTCGGCGGGACGGTCAAAACGCTGAAGCGGAAACACGAGGAATTTTCCCAAGCCGCCGAGAAGCTCGACCGCGACATCGATACCTTGATCCTCAAGGGCAAGAATGACCTTGCCGGGGCTGCTCAAGCCGAGCTGAACACCAAACAGCAGTTGGCACAGGAATACTACGAGCAGTGGCAGACGCAGGATCAGCAGTATCAGGCGATGCTCAACATGCGGGTGCAGCTTGAATCCCGCTTGACTTCGATCCGGCAGGAACGCGAGCAGCTTCGCTCGCTGATCGAACTGGCGGAAGCCAAGCGCGTCGCCACCAACACGATCAAGAGCCTCGACTCGCTGGCAGCCGTCGGCGACCACGAGGTCAGCAGCCTTGCCGACAGTGTGCGCGCCCGGTTGGACGAGGAAGACGCGCGGCTCGAACTGGCGACCCGCAACGTCTCCGCCGAAATCGACGACGCGGTGCGCGGTGGCGAGATCGAGCGGCAGCTTGAAGAACGCCGCCGCCGCTTGCTCGGCAGTTCCGGCGATGGCGGTGACGGCGGCAGCCAGCAGCAAGCCAGCAGCTAGAATCCAACCTCACCCCCAGCTACGGTGCAAAACATAGTTTCGCCCTACCCAACGAAGTTGGGTGCTCCCCCTCTCCATGCATGGAGAGGGGGTTGGGGGGTGAGGTTGTTCTACCACCCTTTATATCCGCAACCGATCCCCGTATCGCACGTATAATAGATACGGAGGAGTTTGTTTATGGCACAAAATGAAATCCGAAACCGCGCTACCGGGGCAGTGATCACCAATGCGCTGTTTCGCTGGGAAAGCCTCGTCACCGTTGCGCTGACGGCGATCCTGTTTCTCTTCGTACCCTTTCCCTTCCCGTGGTGGCAGCCGTGGTTCTGGGTCATCGCCGGGTTGATCGCCGAGGGTGCGCTGGTCGCGTCGGCACTGACCGATCCCAACGCTTCGGCAGAGGCGATTGCCCGCGAATTCGAGGCGAAATACGACCTGCACCAAGTCAAGAACGCGGTCTCGCGCAAACGGCTGGAAGATGCGCTCGAATACCGGCGCAACATGCTGCATTTGGCAGCCCAGCAGCGCGGCGCGATGCGCGTCCAGCTTCAGCAGACCATCGCCGACGTCAACGACTGGATCGGGCAGATGTATGATCTCGCCCAGCACATCGACGGCTTCGAGAGCAACGAACTGGTCGAGCGCGACCGCAAGATGGTTCCGCAGCAGGTCGAGAAGGTCAAGCAGCGCATTGCCCGCGAGACCGACCCCGACGTCAAGCGCGACTTGCAGGAACAGCTCGACCGGCTGGAGCTTCAACTCGACAACCTCAACTCGACCGCCAACAGCACCAAGCGCGCCGAGATTCAGCTCGACAGCACCCTCTCGTCACTGGGCACGATCTACGCGCAGATGTCGCTGCTCGGCGCGAAAGACGTGGACAGCAGCCGCGCGCAGCGTCTGCGGCAGGATATCCACGACGAGGTGTCCGGCTTGCAGGATACCATCGACGCGATGGAGGAGGTACAGGCGCAGCGCTTGCGCTTGCAGTAGCAAAAAATCAGTCGACTCTCGTCGAACGTCGGTTTTGTTCTTCGAAGCATCATGAACTGTCGTTGAACATCTCGGTTTTGTGGGCATCAGAGATCTCATCCCCGCTAGCTTGCAACGTGCAAATCACGTTTCTTGTGGTGGCATCGTAAATTCGCAGTGATCCTGAGACCGTCGCAACTGCAATTGTCTCTCCGTCCGGGCTTATTTGAAGGGCGTTCGTGGTTACATAGTATCTTTGCTGCGCATTCGCCGAAGCATTCGTGAAAAGCAATATGAATACCAACCCAACTAAAGCCACGCGATTGGGCATCGCAACTCCTCCTCGCAAACAGATGAACCCTTAAGGTGCCCCGAATATCCTAGATTTCAACCCTTAAGATATTCAGCGTGCTGCGCCCTTTTCGATCCACTTGCTGAACCCCTACAGCCGGTTTTGCAGATACCAGTAGCGATAGGTCTCGGCGAAGCCGAGTTTCGCGTACAGTTTGAGCGCGGGCGCGTTGTTCGACACCACCTGAAGATAAGCGCCGCTCGCGCCACGCTGCTGCCCCCACGACAGCATCTGCCCAATCAGCGCCGTCCCGACCCCCTGTCGCCGCGCCAACTCCGCCGTCACGATGTCGAACAAACCGATCCAGCCCTGATCGAGCACGCCCAGACCCAGCGCAACCGTCTCGCCATCGCGTCGCAGCCGCGCAAACGCCGCCGCGACCGGAATCCGCGCGAAAATCGCCTCCATCGACCCGGCGCGGTCGGCGGGAAAAGCGTTGAGCCGCGCGCAATCCGCGAACCAATCCCTCGCTCAAGCGCGGCTCGATCACCACCTCGAACGGCGGAGCTGGGCGGCGCGGCGATTCCGGCGAGGTCGAGGGTGTGGACGCAGGTTTCGCTGTCGGTGACGTAGCCGCGCGCCTGCAGCGGCGCTTCCAGTTCGCGCGGCGCGTGCGCGGTGAACTTGAACACCGTCCTAAAGCCGCGCGCGTCGTACTGCGCCTCGCAGTAGGCGATCTTCTCGTCGAGCGGCAGCGTTGACGGGTAAAGCTGTTGAACGGAGTTGGCGCGGCGCGGATAGCCGCCGGCGAAGCGCAGCACCCAGCCGTCGTAATAGATCGTTTCTAGGCTGGGCAGCGCGTTGAGCGAAAGTTCTTCGAAGTGGCAAATCGTCAGCACAGTTGAGCTTCCATCGGAGTAGGCGAAACGAAGGCGCGAATTTTAGCGCGGCGCGGCGAAGGTTCCCACGTCCACGCCGACCCGCGCCAGCATCGCTGTCAACGTCTCCACCGGCAAACCGACCACGTTGCTGTAGCTGCCGTCGATCCGCTCGACCGGGTGAAAGCCTTCGTGCTGGATGGCGTAGCCGCCCGCCTTGTCGAACGGGTCGCCGCTGGCGATGTAGGCGTCGATCTCGGCGTCGCTGTAGTCGCGCATCGTAACCGTCGTGCGCGTCAGTTCGGTGATCCGCGTGCGCTCACCCGCCAATTTGAGCAGCGTCAGCGCTGTACAGACGACGTGATCACGCCCGCGCAGGCGGTGCAGCATGTCGCGGGCGTCAACGGCATCGACCGGCTTGCCGAGAATCGCGCCCCCGTCGGTGACGCCGAGCGTATCGGCGGCGAGCACCACCACCGTATCCGCCGCGAGGACGTAAGCCGCCTCACTCAGCTTGGCGGCGACGGTCTCCGCCTTTTCGATACTCAGGCGGCGCACGTAGTCGTAGGGCGCTTCGTCCGCGCCCTGCGTCTCGTCGATGTCCGACTTGATAACCTCAAACTGAATCCCCAGCGACGCGAGCAGTTCGCGCCGCCGGGGTGAACCGGATGCCAATATAAATCGCATTTAGGCGCTCGGAATCACGCCAAGCTGCTGCATCAACGCCAGCGCGTTGACCTCCGCCCAGCGCTCCTTGATCTTGCCGTTTTCCAGCTTGCAGATGTCCATGCCCGTGATCTGGACCGTCTTGCCGGTCGGCGGGATATTCATCAACGCCCCGCGATGCGTCCCGTCGCCGTGCCAGCGCAGAAACGTCAGGTCGCCCTCGGCGAACACGTCGTCCACCGTCACCTTGAGGTCAGGGAACGCGCTGCGAAACATCGCCAGCACCTGCTTGTGCCCTGCCAGCCCCGGCGTTGGCGACGGGAACGGCGTGTGCTCGACCAGATCCGGCGCCATTAACTCGTCGGCGAGCGCAGCATTGCCTTCACCCCAAACTTCCGCGCTAAAACGGCGCGTCACTTCCTTGTTCTGTGCTTCTGACATATTGTGCTCCTCTGTTGATGCTGCTCATTGTAACGGGCATCCGCGTCTTGGGGCAATAGAATGAGCGAAATATGCTACAATGCGCATCATCTGTTGTCGGAACTCAAGGCGAATAATTATGCGTACAGCGGCGGAAACGAGGCATCACGTCATTACGACGGCGCTCACCGACGAGGAGTACGAACTGCTGGAGGTATTGGCTGCCGAGCACGAAATTGACGATCTGAGCGAAGCTGTGCCAGCGTTATTGCATGAACTCGTTCACCTGCATGATGCGCTGTGGGATGCACAATTCGCACAGTCAACTGCCCCACTCGATGCAATGGCGCACGATGTATTTGCTACGTAGTAATCCAACTCGTTTGCCTAACTAATGTGGACGCGCTTCATGAAGATGAGCGTGTTTGCGACCCCTTCAGTGGGTCGCGGTTTTTCGTAGCTGGCGGTTTAAACCGCCAGCGGATGCCCCATACCCAATCAAAAAGCCCGCTGCAACAGCGGGCTTTTTCACAACAACAGCAGCGAACGGCTGCTATTCTTCTTCTTCTTCGTCCTCGACGTATTCGTACTCGACGTCGTCTTCTTCGTCCCAGTCAGCATCGTGCGCGTGACCATGTTCGAGTTCTTCTTCGGTCGCTTCGCGGATGGCGACGACTTCCACGTCGTAAGTCAGCGTCTTACCCGCCAGCACCGGGTTGAAGTCGAGCACGACCACCTTGTCGCCGATGTCCTGCACCTGCGCCGGGTAGGCGTAACCATCTTCGTCCTCGACTTCGACAATCATCCCGACTTCGAGTTCATCCACGTTGGGGATGTCCTCGCGGTCGATTTCTTCGACGTCTTCGTCATCGTATTCGCCATAGGCATCCTCTGGCGCAAGTGTGACGCTGAATTTCACGCCCACTTCCTTACCGTCGAGTGCCTCCTCCAAGCCGGGCAGAATTTCTTCCGCGCCGTGCAGGTATTCCATCGGTTCGCCGGCTTCCGTTTGCGCGACGATCTCGCCGTCAACCGTCAAAACGTAATTTAAACTGACGACCAAGCCGTCGGTTATCTTCTGCATTAGGTGTTCAATTCCTCATCTAAAGACCCGCGAATGCCGGGTCCAATAAGGGCGCATTATATAGGAGGGCAGAATGAAATGGAAGTGAGTCTTCAGCGTCGCCCGCCCGGCTTTTCGATGTCGCCGCCGGTTGCGGCAGGGGGCTAGATCCGCAATAATCTAACCTCTGCAAGTTAGCTTCATCGCGCGATCCCGCGCCGATCTGGCGAACGCTCGTCGCGTCGTGACACCCTTCCTTCCGCCCAATCATCGGAAATTTTCGGCGATGTCCTCGATCAACCGGTTTGCCCGTCACCAGCCGCCGCTCGTCTGGCTGTTGATCGCTTTCATCGGGTGCAGCCTCGTTTACCTGTGGGCGACGCCACCGCTGGAAGCCTCCGACGAACTCTGGCACTTCGGCTTGGTCGATCACATCGCCGAGACTGGCGATCTGCCGGTGCAGGTCGCCGGCGTTCCTGAGGCGAAGCCTCAGGCGACCGCATGGGCGCAAGAAGGCAGCCAACCGCCGCTCTACTACTTGATCGGCGCGCTGCTGGTCAAGCCGATTGACCGCAGCGACTTCGATCTCGTCCGCCAGCCGAACCCGCACACACAGGCGGGCATCCCCGGCGCGGTGGGCAACAAGAATCTGGTGCTGCACGCTAGCGTCCACCCCGCGCCGACCGGCACGGCGCTGGCGGTCTACCTGCTGCGCCTGTTCGGGATCGCCTGCGGCGTCGTCACGATTACAGCGGTCTACCGCGTCGCCCGCTTGATCGCGCCCGAACGCGGCGCGGTCGCCCTGCTCGCCGCCGGGATCACCGCCTTCAACCCGATGTTCCTGTTCATCAGCGCCTCGGTCAACAACGACGTGCTGGTCACGGCGCTGACCAGCTTGGCGCTCTGGCAGACGGTCGCCCTGCTGCGCGCGGGCTTCAGCCCTCGCCGCTGCCTCGGCATCGCGCTCTTGATCGCCTTAGCGTCGCTGACCAAGCTCAGCGGTTTGGTGCTGCTGCCGGTCGTCGCCCTCGCCGCTCTGTGGGTCGCCGTCCGCGATCGCAATTGGCGCGGGCTGCTGATCATGGGCGCGTTGATCGCGGCAGTTTGGGCGCTGGTCGCCGGATGGTGGTATCTGCGCAATCTCTCGCTTTACGGCGAGTTGTTCGGCACGGCGACGATGGCGGCGGTCGCGGGCGTCCGTGAGGCACCCTTCTCGCTCTCCACCCTGTTCAGCGAGTTTCAAGGCTTCCGCTTCACCTACTGGGGCGTCTTCGGTGCCGTCAACATCCAAACCTATCGCTGGTTCTACGACCTGATGGACGCGATCACGCTGCTGGCGGTCGTCGGCGTGATCCTCGCGCTGCTGCGTCGCAAAACGTGGACGGCTCGCTTGCCGCTGCTGCTCTTGGCATTGACGCTGCTGATCGGCAGCGCGGGCGTGATCGCGTGGACGAGCCAGACCTACGCCTCGCAGGGGCGGCTGCTGTTTCCCTACCTCGCCGCGATCAGCCCGCTCTTGGCGGTCGGCTTGATCGAGTTGCTAACGCTGGTCGGTCGGCGAGTCGTCGTCGCTTTGAGCGCCGCCTTCGTGATCGCGGCGGCAGCGTTCGCGCTGATCGTGCCGCTTGTCAGCATCGCCCCCGCCTATGCCCCGCCGCCCCCGCTCGCCGCGCTTCCGGCTAACGCGGAAGCCGTCTACGCCCGTTTTGGCGACCTGGCGTTAGTCGGCTATCAAACCCCAGATCAGCGCTATCAACCGGGCGACGTCGTGCCGATCACGGTCTACTGGCAGGTGCTCGACGACTCGGCGCAGGATTTGAGCCTCTACCTGCACGCCGTCGGCAGCGACGGAACGGTCATCGGTCGCGTCGACAGCTATCCCGGCGCGGGCAGTCTGCGCACGACCACATGGACTCCCGGCGCGATCTACGCCGACAGCTACGCCATCCCGCTCGACGAGGGCGACGAGTCCGCCCCTTCTCAGCTTCGTATTCAGGTCGGTTGGTGGAATTACGCGACGGGTGCGGGTGTGTCGCCCGTTTCCGCCAATGGCGAGGCGCTGACCAGCGTCATGCTCGACGCCGGAGCGGTCGCGCCGCCGGTCGTGGCGCAGACGCTCCCGGCGGCTGATCCCGCCTCGGCGGATTTCGGCGGCTTGATCGCGCTGCGCGGCTACCATCTGGACGGAGATCGCTTGTCACTACTATGGGATGTGCTCGCCCCGCCGCCGGAGGATTACACCGTCTTCGTGCAGGTCGTGAATGACGCGGGCGAGATCGTCGGGCAGGGCGACGCGCCGCCGAACCTGCCCACCCATTACTGGCGCGCGGGCGATCAGCTCGTCACCGAGCACACGATCAGCTATGCCACGCCACCAGCAGCGGGCAGCTATACCTTGCTCGTCGGCTGGTATCGCCCCGCCGACTTCAGCCGCCTAGCGACCGCCTCGCCAGATAATGCCTACCCACTCATTGAGTACCGGGTACCAAGTACCGGGTGATGAGTGGAAAAACCCTGAGCAGCGTTGTTTATAAAGGCGTAAATTTGACACGGGGGAGTTGAAAGGACACGACCTGAGGCTGCCTAAAAGCGCCTCTGCGCCGTCGAGAAGTCATCAACTTTGTCTGTTTACCTTCGAAACGGACGAAGGCACTCTCCCCTCCCTGAATTCGGGGAGGGGCTGGGGTGGGGTCAAAGCTAAGCCGACGTTCTTACTCGGTACTCAGTACTTCTTTCCTCACTCCAGCACGATCAAATTCGCGTAGTTCGCCGCCAGCAGCTTCATGCCGTACTTGACGAAGCGCACCTGCACTTCCTCGTCTTGACCATCCGGACGCGCGTCGATCACCGTGCCTTCGCCGAACTTGGCGTGATAGACCCGCTGCCCGGCTTTGAAACGGGTCTCGCGCTGCTTGCGTACCGCCTGCTCGAACGAGATGATCTTGCCCGCAGCGGGCGGAGCCAACTCCCGGTTCCACGTCGTCGCCGCTTGAAAACCGGCGCGGTCGCGCAGCGCCTGTACCCGCCCGGAGACGCCTTCGGTCAGTTCCGCCGGGATGTCGGCGAGGAAGCGCGACGGGATACCGGGGATGCTTTCGCCGTACAGCGAGCGCCGGAAGCAGTAAGTCAAGAACAAATCGTCCTTCGCCCGCGTCAAGCCGACGTAGAGCAGGCGGCGCTCCTCCTCCATCGCGTCCGGCTCGCTGAACGAGCGCGAGTGCGGCAGCAAGCCGTCCTCCAAGCCGGTGAGGAACACGACCGGGAATTCCAGCCCCTTTGCCGAATGCAGCGTCAGCAGCGTCACGCCGTCCTTCTCCGGGTCGAGCGTGTCGATCTCGGAGACCAGCGCCGTATCGACCAGAAAGTCGTTCAGTTCGAGGTCTTTCTTGTCGCTGATCAACCCGCGCAGCGCCGCGATATTCTCCAGCCGTTCCTCGCCTTGCTCCGGCGTATCGCTAATCTCCTTGAGATACAGGTTGTAGCCGATGCGCGCGACCAGTTCGTCGAACACGATGGTCAAATCGTTGTGCGCCGCCAGCGTTTGCAGGTCGGCGATCAACGCGGCGAACTCGGCGAACGACTTCGCCGCCCGTCCGGTCAGCGTCGTCGGCGTCCCCCGCAGATCGCGTCGAGCGCTTCGGCGGTCGTCAGGTTGTTTTCGAACGCCCAGCGCGTGAACAATTCCAGCGACTTCGCGCCGATGCCGCGCCCCGGCGTGTTGATGATCCGTCCGAAGCTGACCAACTCGTTCGGGTTGTTGATCACGCGCAGGTAAGCGATCAAATCGCGCACCTCGCGCCGCTTGTAGAAGCCCACCCCGCCGATCAGCTTGTAGGTGATGCCGTACTTGATAAAAGCGTCCTCCAGCGCGCGTGACTGGGCGTTGGTGCGGTACATCACGGCGAAGTCGCGGTAGCTGTAGCCCCGCTTCTTCTTCAGCCGGTTGATCGTCTGGACGACGTAATCGCCCTCCTCGCCTTCGCTGTACGCCTCGTAGAGCGAGACCAACTCGCCGCCCGCCCGGTCGGTGAATAGGGCTTTGGGCGTGCGGTTCTTGTTCTGGTCGATCACGGCGCGGGCGGCGTCGAGGATAATCTGGGTCGAGCGGTAATTCTGCTCCAGCAGGATCACGCGCGCGCTTCGGGTAGTCGCGCCGGAACTGCATCACGTTGCGGTAATCCGCCCCGCGAAAAGCGTACACGCCTTGATCCTCGTCGCCGACGACGAAGACATTCTCCTGCGGCGCGCCCAGCAGCCGCACCAATTCGTACTGCACCTGATTGGTGTCCTGAAACTCGTCCACCATGATGTGCTCGTAGCGCTGCTGATATTTCTCGCGCACCGCCGGGTTGTCGCGCAGCAGCAGCACCATGTGCGTCAGCAGATCGTCGAAGTCGCGCGCGTTGCTGTTGAGCAGGCGGCGCTGATATTCGGGATAGACCCGGCTGACGATCTCGCTGAAATAGTCGCCGCTGACGTACTCCTCCGGCAGGATCAGGTCATTTTTCGCCGACGAGATCGCGCCGAGGATGCTGCCCGGTCGGAAGCGCTTGCTGTCGATGTTCATCTCGGACACGATGCCCTTGATCACCGAAAGCTGATCGTCGGTATCGTAGATCACGTAGTCGCGCGCGAACGCGGTCTGATCGGCTTCGATCCGCAGCCAGCGCGCGCAGATCGAGTGGAATGTCCCCAGCAGCGCACCGGACGGCTCGCCGAGCAACCGGCTGGCGCGCTCGCTCATCTCGGCGGCGGCTTTGTTGGTGAAGGTCACGGCGACGATGCTGTACTTGGAGATGCCCTCGTCAATCATGTAGGCGATGCGGTGCGTCAGCACCCGCGTTTTACCGCTGCCGGGACCCGCCAGCACCAGCACGGGACCTGTGCTCGCCGTGACCGCCGCGCGCTGCTGCGGGTTCAAAACATCCAGCAAATCGTTCGCCATGAGGGACTCCAAACGGGTTTCTGTCTCAGCTATGGAACAATTGTAGCAAACAATCGCCTGATGCTCTAACCCGGCTTCGGGCATCACCTAGGGCTATCGCATCAAAACGGTTTAAGCTGCCAAACTGTCAGAATCGCGGTATCCGCCCAACGCTATAAGCGCAGCGGCAGCATCGGACTAGTCAATCAACCCGTCTGAAGACGGCTGAAGGACAGCCTGCTTCAGCTGCTCTGTTGCAAACATATTGTGCTCTACTCATAAAATAAGCAACCGATCTGCTTTTGCACTCTCCCCTCCCTGAATTCGGGGAGGGGAAGCGAGCGCAGCGAGTGGGGGTGGGGTCAAAGTGCCGATCTTTGCAACAAAGCAGCTTCAGCAGGCTTGAATTTCATAGCCGGAGGTTTTGAACCTCCGGCGGCGGAAACAAATTTGATGCGATAGCCCTGAGGCATCACCCCTAGTTTCTAGGGGGTGCATTTTCGGGATCGTCCGCTATAATTGTTTTCGTAACATCTTAATGTAAATTGACAGATATGGAGTATCGCTATGGCTGACCAGATGAGTGGAACGTGGGACAAAATCGCCGGGAACTGGAAGCAGTTCAAGGGCGAAGTTCGCCAGCAGTGGGGCAAGCTGACCGACGACGAAGTCGAGCAGATGGCAGGCGAGCGCGATAAGCTCGTCGGCAAGATTCAGGAGCGCTACGGCATCGCCAAAGACGAAGCCAACCGCCAAGTCCAAGCATGGGAAAGCAATCACAACCGCTAACCCCGGCTCGATACCCCCATTTGACCAAAAATCGCCCGTTACAACGGGCGATTTTCAATTTTCCCAACGCGCACCCGCCAACTTGAACCTCTGATTAAACCTGCTTTGTTGCGAACATAATTTGCTCCACTCGCAAACTGAGCAACCGCTCAGCTTTTGTTCTCGCCCCTCCTTGAATTCGGGGAGGGGAGGCTCAGCGAAGCTGAGCGGGGGTGGGGTCAAAGTATCAATCTTGGCAACAGAGCAGATTAAACCTGCGCGCCAAAGTTGCGGATCAGCTTCATTTCTGGCAAGATTAAGGTCTCTTTCCGTGAACGTGGGTTTTCGTCGATGCTTAAATCACTCTCGGATCCAGCGCGCGTCATCCTAGCTCGCATCTTGCTCGTCATTCTCGCCTACACGGTGATTTGGCTGCTGCGACGGCTGCTGGTTTGGGTGCTGGCAAAACCGCTCTCGCGTCTGTTTGAGCGGGCGGGTCATGGCACTATGGACGAGATGATCCGCACGGTTATCAGCCGACCTTCACAATTCCTGTTGATCGCGCTGACTATCGACGTCGGCGCGCGTATCCTCGAAGTCGACGCGGGACTGATGACTTTCGTCGCCAACGTCACGCGGACATTGGTCATCGTCGCCATCACCCTAGCGGTCTTCAACCTCGTCAACCTGATCGTTTTTTCGCGGCGGCAGTTCTTCTTGGTGACGGGCATCGCCGTCGACGAAGCCCTGCTGCCCTTCTTTCGCACCGGCGTGCAGTTGTTGGCATGGGCGCTCGCGCTCGTGATCATTATTCAGGTTTGGGGCTACGACGTCAGCGGCTTGATCGCGGGTTTGGGCATCGGCGGCTTGGCGATCTCGCTGGCGGCGCAGGAGACGCTTGCCAACATCTTCGGCTTCGCCACCATCGTCAGCGACCGCCCGTTGGTGGTCGGCGAGTACGTCAAGACGCCCAATGTCGAGGGCATCGTCGAGCGGGTGGGGCTGCGCTCGACCCGCGTCCGTCAGCTCAATCAGGCGGTCGTCACCGTCCCCAACAGCCTGATGGCGTCGTCGACCATCCTCAACTGGTCGCGCTTGGCGAAGCGCCAGATCGACCTCACGCTCGGCGTCACCTACTCGACCACCCCCGACCAAATGGAGAAACTGCTCGACGCACTGCGGACAATGCTCAAGCAGCGCGAAACGGTCGATCCCAACTCGGTGGTCGTCTATTTCATCGAATTTGGGGGGTCGGCGCTCAACATCCTCGTTCGCTGCTACGTCAACTTCTCCGACTGGGGTGCCTTCACCGCCGAAAAAGAGAAGGTCTTGATCGAAATCATGCGTGTCGTCCAGCAGGAAAACTTGCAGATCGCCTTCCCCAGCCGCTCAATTTACATCGAGAACGTGGGCGATGGCAGCTTGAATCTCGCGCCGCCCGCCCCGCCGGAAAGCGTGCCCGCCGATCCGCCGAAAGAGGTTTAAACCGATGCACCTCTACTTTTTCCGTCACGGTATCGCGCAACTCGACGCCGCCAACAGCTCGGATTTCCAGCGCGAACTGACCCCCGAAGGTCGCCAGCGAACACAGCAAGCCGCCGAGCAGATCAAGACGTTGGACATCAACCTAAACCAGCTTTACAGCAGCCCGTTGATCCGCGCGCGCCAGACGGCGGACATCCTCGGCGCGCAGCTTGGCATTGCTGTGCAGGTGCGCGATGAAGTTGGTCCCGGCTTTAATCTGAACGGGATCGCGGCGCTCACGCGCGAGGTCGATCAGGCTGGCGCGGTGCTGTTCGTCGGGCACGAGCCGGATTTGAGCCTGACGATTGCCTCGTTGACCGGCGGGCGCGTCGTCATGAAGAAGGGCAGCTTCGCCCGTGTCGATGTCACCGCCTTCCAGCCCTTTCGCGGCGAATTGGTCTGGCTGATCACGCCCAAACTGTTCGAGCAGCGCGGCTGAACCACTGCTTGCGCGCCTGCTGACTGCCAAAACCGTAAGGCTCGGTTTTTGATAGGCACAGTGTGCTGTGCCCTTTCCCGCTCAATTGCCGTCTCTCCATCCTCAGTCTGAATATCATCACCAAACCTAACAACTCAACCTATTGACAGGCGAGCGCAAGGTTTGATAACGTGGTCATTAGGATAGACCGACACACAGCAGAAGGCGGCGTTATGACGATCAAGGTATCCCGGCTCCCGAAGGCGGCTCCCGCCCCAATTATGGTGCAGGACGATGCTCAGCAGATCGCGCGCTTCTTTCAAGTGCTGGCAGACCCGACCCGCGTCCGCATGGTTAAGGCGCTCGCCGATGCTGAGTGGTGCGTCTCCGACCTCACCGAAGCCCTCGGCATGGATCAGCCCGCCGTCTCGCACCAACTCAAGTACCTGCGCGACTTGGGACTCGTCCGCTGGACCAAAAGCGGACGCCGCGTCCACTACCGCCTCGCCGATACCCACCTGCGCGACATCCTCATCAGCAGCATCGCCCACCTCGACTGCCAGAAAGAACCGGCGAAGGTGTAGCGACTAGCCGTGTCAAGGGTTGAAACTGCTTAGTTGCAAACATACTGATCGCTCCACCTCTGGATATAAGCAACCGCAACGCCATTTGCCTCTCCCCCTCCTTGAATTCGAGGAGGGGAAGCGCCCAGCGCGGGGGTGGGGTCAATCAGTGTGCGATCTTGGGCAGTCTGCTTCAGCAGGCTTGAATTCCTAGCCAGATGTTTTGAGCATCTGGCGGCGCTCCGCTATTGTTATCCCTTCGCCTGTTCCTCGTCCTTTTCCTGCTCCGACGGCGTGCGGCGGATGATGGGCAAGCGCGAGCGTGTCACCGCCGAGTTGAGCGTTTTCGGCGGCTCCTCGATGTGCGGGATCGTGACCGTGAAGGTCGTCCCCGTGCCGACCACGCTGTCCACCTGAATCTTGCCCCCGTGTGCCTCGGCGATCCACTGAGCAATCGACAAGCCTAAGCCCGCCCCCTCGCCAATCCGAAAACGCGAGGCGTCCGCCTGATAGAAGCGGTCGAAAATGCGTTGGAGATGCTCCGGCTCGATGCCGATGCCGGTATCCTGCACTTGCAGCACAGCGTCGTGTTCGGTTTTGCGCAAGCTCAGGTTGATCGCGCCGCCGTCGGGCGTGAACTTGAGCGCGTTGCCGATCAAGTTCAGCAGCAGTTGCTTGATCCGGTCGGCGTCCCCGTTGATCCGCACCGGCTCGAAATCGACCACCGTCACCTTGAGGTCGCGGTCTTTCGCCAGCACCCGCGCCTCGCGGTATGCCTCGCCGAAAATCGCGTCGAGGTCGAGCGGGGTGATATTCAGCTTCAATTCGCCATTATCGGCGCGCGCCAGCAAGAGCAGGTCGTTGACCATCCGCGACATCCGCCCGACTTCGTCGTCGATGGCTTCCAGCGATTCGTCGTCCATGCCGTAGCGCTGGATCAGTTCGACGTTGCCGCGAATCGCCGTCAGCGGCGTCCGCAGTTCATGCGAGACGTCGGCGACGAAGCGCTGCTGTACCGTGAACAGATGCTCCAGCCGCGCCATCGCGCTGTTGAACACCGAGATCAAGCGCCCCATTTCGTCCGGCGGACCAGTCCATTCCAGCCGCGTCTTGAGGTCGGCGGCGGCGGTAATCTGGGCGGCGGATCGGGTGATGTCGGCAATCGGCTTGAGCACGCGATTCGCCAGCATCCAGCCGAGGATAATTGAGCCGACCAGCGCCACGCCGGAAGCGATCACGATGATCACCAGCAAGCCCTTACTGGCTTGGTTGACCGCCTCGAACGAGGTCGCCGCCTGAATCACGACGCGCCAGCCGCGCACGTCGTACGGCAGCGTCAGCACGCGCCACTCGCTGTTGTTGACCGGGACGGTCGTATACAGGCTGCTCAGCGAGTCGTTTCCGGCGGCGTAGCGCTGCTGTTCGAGGTCGAGCGCGTTGGGGTCAATCGCCGCGCCGTAGCCGCTGAGGTCGGAAGAGGCGTGCAGCAGTTCGGAATTCGACGTCCCGACCTGCCAGACCTGCACGACCACGCCCGAAGCGCGGAAGAAGTCGAGGTCACGCGGCAAGAAAATCACAATCCGCGACGGTCCGCCAAACTCGCGGACTTCTTCGGCGCGGCTGTTCTTCCAGATTTGATCGGCAGTCTCGGAGAGGGTGTTATCGACGCTGCTGACCAGCACCCAGCGGGCAACGGCGAACATCGAGACGCCAAAAACGACGATGATGACCGCGAGCAGTCCGGAATAAAGCAGGATCAGCTTGCTGCGGATGGTCATGGATCAAGGCTACTCTTCCTCACGGAGAACGTAGCCCACGCCACGCACCGTATGGACGAGGCGTGTTTCGTTTTCCTGCTCGGTTTTTTGGCGCAGATAACGCACGTACACTTCGATGATGTTGCTTTCGCCGCCAAAGTCGTAGCCCCACACGCGGTCGAAGATCACGTCGCGGGTGAGCACCTGACGCGGATTCCGCATGAACAGTTCGAGCAGTTCGTACTCCTTCGCCGTCAGGTCAATCGAGCGCTCGGCGCGATACGCCCGGTGCGTCCCGGTGTCGAGCGTCAGGTCGGCAAAGCGCAAAATCTCCGGCTTCGAGGTCGGCGTCGAACGGCGGAACAGCGCTCGCACTCGCGCCATCAGCTCGTCGACCGAAAACGGTTTGACCAGATAGTCGTCCGCCCCGGCGTCCAAGCCCTGCACGCGATCTTTGATGTCGTCCTTCGCCGTCAGCATCAGGATCGGCACGTCGCTGGCAGCCCGCAGCCGCTTGCACACTTCGAGACCATCCAGCCCCGGCAGCATCCAGTCCAGCACCACCAAATCCGGCGGATTATCGCGCGCGATGCTCAATCCGGTTTGCCCGTCGCGGGCGACGTTGACCCGGTAGCCTTCGTAAATCAACGCGCGTTCGATGAACTGAGCAATGCGCGCCTCGTCTTCGACCAAGAGTATTCTTTCACCTGCCATCGTGTAAGTCCCTGCGGTTGAAATATCTCCATTGTCTCAATTATATCTGAAATATTTAACCTTGGGTAAGCCTTAGCTCGAAATATGAGAATTCTTACTGAAGATTAACGTCGGGGAATACGCAGCGCAGGCGAGGCACTGCCGGAGTTTGGAGCTTGAGCGATCCAGCCCGCCGATTCGAGGCGGTGTTAGGCTTCGACGAAGGCGATCACGTAGTCGTCGGGGTCGGTTTTCGCCACCCGCGTGCCGCGCTCGACAATCGCGTCGTGGGCGCGAATGCGTTCCAGCTCGGCGCGATATTTCGCCGCCTTGCCGCTGAACTTCGAGCTTTTGATCAACTTGCCGCCTTTGAGCCACGCGAAGTTGGAGTCGGTCAGGTGGAGTTCGTCGGCGTGGTCGCGGACGGCGAAATACAGCACGTTGTAGACTTCGGCGGTCGTGTGATTGTAGTCATCCGCGTAAAGCTCCGCGACGGTGTCTTGCGCGAGATGCCGGAGCAGTTCGTCCATTTTTCCTCTTTTAGCCGCTAGCAGAAGCGAATAGGCACCGAGCGAACCCGCACGGGCAGTTGAATTCCCTGCTCTATTATCCATCACATGGAGAGGAGATTTGAAGGCTCATTTAGTTCTCAAGCCGGAACGTCGGCAGCCGCAGCCAGCGGCAGATCGCTAAATCGGCGGATCCCCCTCCGTTTCTTGGAACCACACCCGCACGCCCCGCACGATCACCGGCTTGCCCCCCTTGAAGATGCGCACGACGCGCCGTTTCGCTGGCTCAACACTACTCCGAAACAGCATCCGTGAAAAGTAGCGCTCGACATCTTTTAAGTCGGCATGCAGCGTGATCATCCAGCGTTCCTCTTTAGGATCATTGGCGCGCCAGAAAATGACAACCGGCGAGCTGAGGATCGCGCTGAGGCTTGGTCTACCCTGATAGTGCTTCGTGCCCCACGTCCGCTCGTGAAACTCGATCAGAGCGTTCAGGCTTTCTCGATCTTGATGTGCCATCATATCCTCAAGCGATGAGTAACATGATCTCAGTATAATGCCCATCCTACTGGCGTGATGCCAAAGAACCCGGCAAGTGATTAACTGGTTTTAACTCAAGTGCTGCGAAACTCATCGCGAGCCTTAAAGTATGCCTAAATTGAGCCGTCTATTCTCTTGTTCGAGACCATAAAATCCAATTTGGAGGCTTCATGTTTCAGCAGAAAACCTGTGTTCTGGCGGGTTTGGCGCTTCTCGCATTGTCGGTGTCGGTAGCAGCGGCACAAGATGACGCCAACTACCCGATCGTGCCGCTTGACGATCCGGCTGCGCCGTTCATCGATACCCAGCACGTCGCCGTCGCCGATGGCGCGACGGCGGAATGGCGCAAGATGGAAGGCGTCGCCTACGACCCGGCGAAGAATGTCGTCTACATCGCCGTCACCGAAATCACCAAAGGCATGAGCGACGCCGAAGGCGACCTGCAGTTGCCAGAGAACAAGTGCGGCGCGGTCTTCATGGGGCAGCTCGACGAGAACAACAGCATCACCAACTTGACCCAAGCGGTCGTCGGCGGTCCCTACGACGAGAGCAACCCCGACAACCCGTGCAGCGTCAACTCGATCTCCGAGCCGGACAACCTATTCGTCGATGCCAACGGCAATCTGTGGATCGGCGAGGACACCGGGCTGCACGCCAATAATTACGTCTGGATGTGGGACGGCACCAACCTGAAGCGCTTCGCCGCCGTGCCCGCTGGCGCGGAAGCGACCGGGCTGCGCGTGCTCGACAACGGCACCGTTTTCCTGAACTACCAGCACCCGGAGGAGACCAATCCCGCGCCCTTCAATCACGCCATGATCGGCGTCGTCAACGGCTTCCATGCGGGCGACGACTTCGAGACTCTGCCGGTGCCGACTGGTGCGGCAGCCCAGCAGTTGACGCTGGCGGCAGGCGAGTATCAGACCCTCGGCGCGATTGGCGCTACCATCCCCGGCTCCAGCGACGTCTTCGGCGAAATCAAAGCCGCCGACGGCAGCAGCATGGGCATCATCGAAAGCCCTGACGGCAATATGTACCTGCCCACCACCGACGATGGTTCCGAAGGTGTGCTCTACACCAACATCGAGAACCAACCCGGCGGCATGACCAAGCTCAACATCAGTTGGAACGCCGCCAGCAATCAGTGGGATGTCGTCATCCGGCGAGAACGTCGATTTCCAGAGCGTCAACGGCACGTGGAACAACTGCAACGCCAGCGTCACGCCTTGGAACACCGGCTTGACCAGCGAAGAATACCCGGCGGAAGACGCCGAAACGTGGGCGGGCGCTGCCGCAGACATGAGCGCCTATCGCGGCACCACCGCCAATCCCTATGACTATGGCTACATCGTCGAACTGACCCCGACCGCCGACGGCACGCAGTTGACCAAGCTCTATACGCTTGGTCGCTTCAGCCACGAGCAGGCATACGTCCTGCCCGACCAAAAGACCGTCTACTTCGGCGACGACGGCACCAACCGCGTCCTCTACAAGTTCGTCGCCGATACCGCCGGTGACTTGACCGCCGGGACGCTCTACGCCGCCAAGCTGACCCAAAACGACGACCTGACCCTCTCGGTCGAGTGGCTCGAACTTGGTCACGGCGTCAACAGCGACCTCGAAGCCGCCGTCCGCGCGCTCGACGTCAACAGCTAGATTATTTGCTCCGGCGCTGCCGGATAACGAAATCGTAGGGGTGGTCAGGCGAATTGCGGTTCGCGTGGTCACCCCTACGTTGTTTTAACGCCCGCTGATTCCGCGCCGCAAGTCGGCGATCTCGCCGGGTGTCAGCGGCAGCAGGTCGCCCGGTTGCAGCCCCGCCAGCGTAATCGAGCCGATGCGCCAGCGGACGAGGCGCAGCGTTGGATAGCCGACCGCAGCCGTCATCCGCCGCACTTGACGGTTGCGCCCCTCGGTGATCGTCAGCGCGATCCACGCCGTCGGCACGTTTTTGCGGTAGCGGATCGGCTCGGATCGCTCCGGTAAGTCCGGCGGCGCAGCCAGCAGTTCGGCTTGCGCCGGACGAGTCGTCCACTTTTTACCCTTGTCGTGAAGGTCGACCCCGGCTCGCAGTCGTTCCAGCGCCGCCGCGTCCGGCACGCGCTCGACCTGCGCCCAGTAGGTGCGCGGATGCGCGAAACGCGGGTCGGTCAAGCGATGGCTCAGCGCGCCGTCGTCGGTCAGCAGCAGCAGCCCCTCGCTGTCCCGGTCGAGCCGTCCCGCCGCGTAAATGTCGGGGATCGACACGTAATCCGCCAGCGTCGGGCGCTGCTCCGCGTCGGTGAACTTGGTCAACACATTGTAGGGTTTCCAGAAGCGGTAAACGTTCATCGCTTTACTTCGCTGAGCTAGAGAGTATCTGAATATTCTGTTTTGTTCTTGTAGGGGCGCACCTGTGTGTGCGCCCGGCTTTACTGGGTTTCGCTACCTATGAGCCGACCACCACACCCGCGCGTCCCGTATTGTAGGGGCACGGCGTGCCGTGCCCGTCCTATGAAGGGATAATCACCTTATATTAACCTCACCCCCTGCCTTCCCTCCACGTCGCGGAGAGAGGGAAAAAACGGGTTGCAAAGGGTTTTTAAAGTCCCCTCTCTATGCAATGGAGAGGGGATTTAGGGGTGAGGTCAGCACAGAGTTAAAACCTCCTCCTCTCATTACGGAGAGGGGGTTGGGGGGTGAGGTTGCTCTCTCTCCCTCACGGGCAGGTCGCCGCGAAGGTGATCAAACTGCCGCCGCGCTCGGCGTCCGGCGTGACCCCCCAAGCGGGTGAAAATTGCGCGACGCTGTTGAAATCGCCGCTCGTCACGCCCTCGCGCATTCGTGCGGCTTGCTCGCTCGTGATCCAGCTTTCGACTTTTGCCGGGCTGTCGTCACTGTGATACACCGCGCGCTGCAAGCCGAGAAACGTCGATTGCTGCTCGATCACGGTCGCGCCGGGGTAGACGTTGGCGCTGTCCCAAAAAGCGTTGGTGCAGCGCGTGTTCAGGAACACCGCCAGCACGCTCACAGTCACGACCACCGCCAGCACGACCACGCCCACGCCCGCGAAGATGGTGCGGTTGTTTCTGAGGTGCGGTGCCATATCATCCCCCTAATCGACTTTTCAGGATGACATTAACACGCCCCCGCCCCGTCCCATACCCTAAGTTCTAGGGCATAATCTTACCGCGCCTCGCCTGTATGCGAGGCAGCGCAGACAAGATAACGCCCGCTTGCGCGAGGTTTTTAAAGCCCCTCTCCCCGCTTGCGTGGGAGAGGGGTTGGGGAGAGGGGCAAATCTCTACGCTTCCTCGATCTGCTGCACGCGATCCACGCCGACGCTGTAATACTTCGCGTCGGGATGATGCACGAGGATCGCCGCCGTGCTCTGCTCCGGGATCCACTGGTACGAGGGCGAAAGCTCCATCCCCAGTTCGCTGACCGCTTGCGGCAGCAGCTTCAGCAGCACCGCGTGATCGCTCAAATCGGGGCACGCCGGATAGCCCCAACTGTAGCGCTTGCCGCGCTTCTCCGGGATGCCCAGCGAGCGGTTGACCACCACCTGGTTGACGTAATTGGCGGTCGCCTCGGCGGTCTGCACCGCCAGCCCATGAAAGAAGTAGGCTTCGCTGTAGTTGTCCGCGCCTTGCAACTTGTCGAACTGCTCGCTCGCCTGCTGCCCCGCCGTGACGATTTGCAGCGCCATCGTATCGACCTGTCCGCTCGGATCGTCGGCAGGCAGGAAGTAATCGCTGATGCACAGGTACTCCCCGAACGGCTGGCGCGGGAAGCTGAACCGCGCCACCTCGATCTTCTCCGCCGCGCCCGCGATTTTCCAACGCCGCTTGGAACGGCGCGGGATCGTAGATCACGAGGTCGTCGCCGTCGCGGTTGACCGGGAAGAAGCCGTAGACCGCCTGCGGCAGCAGCGTCTTCTCGCGCGACGCCGCCCGCGCCATCCGGTCGAAGCGCGCCTCGAACTCGGCTTCCAGCTTCACCCAGTCGTCGCCGTGCGTGTTGCCCGCCCCCCACGACAGCCGGTAGAGTTCCTTCTTCGGCAGATATTGCAGCACGATCTCCAGCGGCATCTCGCGGACGACTTTCGCACCCCAGAACGGCGGCGTCGGGATGTCCGGCGCGGGCGCGACACTGCTCGCGCGGTCGTAATGGCGCACGCGTTTGACCGGGACGGGTTTCTCCAATTCCTTGTAGGCTTCGTCGCGGTTTTGCTCGACGAACGACACCCGCTTCTCCTGATTGATCAGCGTGTCGATCACTTCCAAGCCCTCGAAAGCGTCCTTGCAGTAGAACACCCCCGGCGCGTAGGGCTGGTCGCTGCCTTCCAAAAACAGGATGCGCCGCCCGAACTTGCGGTTGATCGCCGCCCCGCCGATCAGCACCGGAAATGTCAGATTCCGCCGCGCCAATTCGTTGACGATCAGCGGCATCTGCTTGCTGGTGCTCACCAGCAAGGCGCTCAAGCCGATGGCGTCGGCGTTGTACTCGACCGCCTTCTCGATGATCGTGTTCGCCGGAACCTGCTTGCCCAAGTCGTAGACGGTGTAGCCGTTGTTCGACAAAATCGTCTTGACGAGGTTCTTGCCGATGTCGTGAACGTCGCCGTAGACCGTCGCCAACACGACCGTGCCTTTGGTCACGCCCTCGACTTTATCCATGAACTGCTCAAGGTAGCCGACCGTCTTCTTCATGACTTCGGCGCTTTGCAGCACGAACGGCAGGATCAACTCGCCCGCGCCGAACTTGTCGCCGACTTCCTTCATCGCCGGGAGCAGCACGTTGTTGAGCACGCCGACCGCATCCTGCCGGGTCAGGCACTCGTCGATCAGCACCTCGATCCCTTCCTTCTTGCGATGAAGGATCTGCCAGTGGATCGCTTGCTCGGCGGTCATCTCCTCGGTCGGGTCGGTGTCTTGCTGCTGCGCCATTTTGACGTCGTTTTCTTGAAAATACTGGATGAAGCGCGGCAGCGCATCCGGGTCGCTGTTGAAGATCAGGTCATCCGCCAGCTTACGCTGCTCCTCCGGGATTTCGGCGTAGGGCGTGATGTGCGCCGGATTGACGATTGCCATGTCCAGCCCCGCCGCCACCGCGTGATACAAAAACACGCTGTTGAGCACGCCGCGCGCCGCTGGCGTGATGCCGAAGCTCACGTTGCTGACGCCCAGCGCCGTCGCCACGCCGGGGATCTGCTGCTTGATCAGCTTGATGCCTTCCAGCGTCTCGATGGCGTCGTTGCGCAAATCCTCCTGCCCGGTCGTCAGCGGGAAGGTCAGCGTGTCGAACACCAGATCTTCCGGCGCGAGTCCGTATTCATCCACCGCGATCTCGGTGATCCGCTGGGCGATTGCCAGCTTCCGGTCGCGGGTGTGCGCCATGCCCACCTCGTCGATGGTCATCGAGAGGATGCCCGATCCGTATTTCTTGGCAATCGGCAGCACCTTGTCGATCCGCTCGCGCCCGTTTTCGAGATTGTTGCCGTTGATGATCGCCCGACCGGGATAGACCGACAGCGCCGCCTCCGCGACCGCCGGATCGGTCACGTCGATGATCAGCGGCACTTCGACCGCCATCGACAGCTTCTTGACCAGCGTCTTCATCTGCTCGGCTTCGTCGCCGCGCTCGGTCAAAGCCACCTGCACGTCGAGCATGTGCGCGCCGCGCTCGACCTGCTGCGTCGCAATCGGGATCACGCTGTCGTAGTCGTCCGCCAGCAAAAGCTGCTTGACCTTGCGGCTGCCCTGCGTGTTGACCCGCTCGCCGATCATGGTCGGACCGGGGTTCTGCACCATCGGCGTCGAGTGCATGTTGCTCGACACGCTGCTGGCGACTTCCGGCTGCCTGTTTACAGGTTTCGTCCCGTAGGGGCGGGTTTCAAACCCGCCCTTTTGACGCGCTTCCAATTCCTCTTGATACGAATGCCCGTTGACCTTGCGATACAGCTTGTCGAGATGCTCCGGTCGCGTGCCGCAGCACCCCCCGACCACGCCGACGCCCCAGCGCGTGAACTCCGCCACCATGTCGCTGAACGGATCCGGCTCCATCGGGTAAACCGCTTCGCCGTCCACGTTGATCGGCAGTCCGGCGTTCGGCAGGATGCTGATCGGCAGCGGGCTGTGCTCGACCAGATAGCGCACCGGCTCGCGCATGTATTCGGGACCCGTCGAGCAGTTCAGCCCGACCACGTCGATTTGCAGCGCTTCCAGCGTCGTCACCGCGCTGGCGATGTCGGTGCCGAACAGCATCCGCCCGCTGGTGTCGAGCGTCACCTGCACTTGCAGCGGAATCCGCACTTTCAGGTCTTCGAACAGCCGGTTGATGCCCCAGACCGCCGCCTTGACTTCGAGGATGTCTTGGCTGGTCTCGACCAGCAGCAGATCCGCGCCGCCCTCGACCAAGCCTTTCGCCTGATCGTAGAAGATCTGCGCCAGTTCGTCGAAGGTGATGTTGCTCAGGTCGGGGTCATTGCCGCTCGGCAGCTTGCCCGACGGTCCGATGCTCCCGGCGACGAAGCGCGGGATGCCCGTCTCCGCCTCGAAGCGGTCGCAGACGCCGCGCGCCAACTGCGCCGCCGTGATAGTTGATTTCGTAGCAGCGCTCTCGTAAGCCATATTCCCCCAGCGTCAGCGGGTTCGAGCGGAAGGTGTCGGTTTCGACCGCCTCACTGCCGACCGCCAGAAACGAGGCGTAAATCTCGGCGATCACGTCCGGTCGCGTGATCACGAGGAAGTCGTTGCAGCCGTTGTACTGCTCGCCGCCGAAATCGTCGGCGCTCAGGTTGTAGCGCTGGATGTTCGTGCCCATCGCGCCGTCGAAGATCACGACGTGATCGGCAATCGCATCCAGATAGCGGCGGTTCGTATACGTTCGGTTCGCGTAGCGCTTGGTCATGTGGATTCACACTCCGATTTCTCGATTGCGGTCATCTTGTAGGGGCGCACCTACGTGTGCGCCCAATATCGAGACAGACACATAGGTCTGTCCATACAACGGCTATCTGTGAAGGTTCGCTGGGTTTTCGCTGTCTTCTGCCCAACACGCGGGATTCGTCTGGATATACAACCTGATGTCGTTCAGCGCCAATTCATTACGGATCACTTGTTCGTAATAGTTGCGCTGCCACACGGGATCGCCGGGCGTCGCGCGCGATTGGTTGATCCGTTTCGTCACGGCGGATTTGAACGCGCCAATGATGGTTGGCAACGAACCCGCAATGGGTTTACCAAACGCGCGCGGCGTTTGTAGGGGCACGGCGCGCCGTGCCCCTACGTCGGCATTGGTCACACGTTCGGATAAATCGTCCGGTTGCATGATGAACAAAATCCCGTGAAAATGATTCGGCATTACCGCGAATTCATCCAACACGACGTAGGGACGAACTCTCGCCGTGTTCAACCATTCGTCATGCACAATCGCACCAAACTCACTCAACTGAATCACGCCTTCGTCGTCAACTTGACCGAAAATGCTCGCCCGTTTCGCCGCGCAAATCGTCACAAAATACGCGCCTTCGCTGGCATAATCGTAATCCTTCAACCGAATCGACCGTCGCTGTAACATGGTCATCATTACGCGATCTCGACGCGCTCCAGCGTGACGTACCACCCCGCCTCGTTCTCGAAATTCAGGAACTCCTGATACTCGTCCTCGCTGTAATCCAGCGCCGCGATCTCCCGATCCGTCAGACTTCCGGCGTTGGTCATGCGGATCTGCCGCACCCGCGCGTAGCCGACCAGCGTCTCGTCAGGCGATCCGCCTGCCGCGTAAAACGCGACCAACTGCCCGACCCGCAAGCCGGTCTGCTCGACGCCCGCGTGCCGGAAGGCTTCGACCGCTTCGTCGTGCGTCCAGCTTCGCCAATCCGCCACCGTGTACCACACCCCCTCGATCTGGTAGGTGTCTTCGAGACAGGCGTAGCCCAATAAAGCGTGCGGCGGACGGCGCAGCAGCGATCCGGGCGGGAGGGCAATCGACTTGATCTTGTTCACGGTTTCAACGGCGTTTCATCCGTCGGTGCCGGTGGGGCGTCGTCGGTCGGTGCGGGCGGCGTTTCGCCGCTCTGCCGGATCTGCTTGACCCGCTGCCTGCAAATGGCGGAAATAATCGCTTTCCGTGATCTCCTCGACCTGCTGTTCCTGCTTCTCCGTGTCGATCTGAATTTGCAGCGATTGAATCTGCTGCTTGAGCTTTTGCTCGCGGGCGTAGATTTCTTCCGCCATCCGCTTGAGCACCCGCGCCGTCGCGCCGAGTTCGTCGGTCCGCTCGGCGATACTGCTGACCGTCGCCCAGTTCGGGCGACGCGGGCGTCAGCGTATCCGCCTGAATCAGTTGGGCGAGATGCGCGATCTGCACGACCGGGCGGACGACGGCACGCCGCAGCAGCATGTTGGTCACCAGCACGACCAGCGCGAACAGGGCGATGATAATGCCCATCACGACCCGCATCGCGTTCTGTGCTTCCGCGAACACGTCGCTCGCCGGAACGTAGAGCGTCTGCGCGGCGATCACTTCGCCCATCTTCCAGCCGAACCCATGCTCCGAGCCGTAGGTGTTGATCAGGCTGGCGGGCGCGTTTTTCGGGTCGCTGTGACAGGTGAGACAGTTCTCCGAGCCGATCCGCATCGGGCGCGAGTTATAAAAGACCTCTTGCCCGTTAAGCGTCGTAAAGCCGCTCAGTTCCTTCAGCGACGGATCAGCGCTGAAGGTCTCGACCAACTGCATCTCCATCGCGTTAGCGAGGTTATCGAGGTTGGTCGGGTTCGGCGCGGCTTCCTTATACTCGAAGTGTTGATATTGATTTGCGCTGTGAAACCGGCTGAAAACCTCGCGCGCCGAAAATGCCGGGACGGTCGCCGAGATGAAGTCGTGCTGCGTTTGCAAGTCGGTCTGCCAGCAGCGGGTTGACTTCCTCGTTGGTGTAGGAACGTACCGAATTGAGCATCGACATCAATACCCCTGCCTGATCGCTGATCTGCGCTTCCGCACGCTGCTGAAGTACCTGCGAAAAGACCGCCCATGCGGCGATGATAGCGACGATGAAAATGACGGACAATATCAGCGTGAATCGAGTCCGGATACCCAGCTTTGGCATAATGAAACCTCATCTCTATTCGATAATCTTCTAATGGCTTCCTCCTCATTATAAGGGCAAACAGATCTACAACTGGATACAGGCTTCGACCGCCAGCCAGAACAGCCGCTCGCGCGTCGATTCCTGCCGTACCCAATCGCGGTGATCCCATGCGTCGCCGCTGATGTCGTCGCCGCCGTAGAGGATCTGCCCGAAGGTCACGTCGCGGAACTGCGCGACGGCGAAAAATGCCGCCGCTTCCATCTCGACGGTGATGCAGCCTTCGGCGCGCCGCCGCGCGATTTGCGCCGGAGTCTCGCGGTAGATCGCGTCGGTCGTCCACGTCTTGCCGGTGACGTAGGCGACTTCGTGCGCGTCGAGCGTCTGCTGAATCGCGCTGACCGCCTGCGGGCTGGCGCTGACCTCGCGGCTCGGCGGCAGATAGTGATACGACGTGCCTTCGTCGCGGACTGCCGAGGTGGGGATCACCAGATGCCCGACGGCGATCTCGCGGTCGAGCACGCCCGCGCCGCCGCAGGCGATGAACTTGCGGCAGCCCAGCGCGATCACGTCTTCGAGGAATGCCACCGCCAGCGGCGCGCCGACGCCCGGATGGATCACGGTGATGCGTTCGCCTTGGTGCTCCATGACGTAGATCGGGTTCTCGCCGATCTCGCTGTTGATGGCATAGACATGGTCGGCATCGGCGCAAACACTGCCGATCACGTCGTTGAAGAAGCACAGGACGCAGCGTTCTGGCAGCGCGGTCAGCGGATTGTGGAGCAGATGCGGTTCGATGATCGACGCGCGCGAGTCGTCGAATTCGAGGATTGGATAGGTCGTCATCAGTACACCCCCTAGTAGGAAAACAAAAAGCGCCGCTCCGGCAGGGAGAGGCGCGTGTAGGCGGCGTACTTACGCTTGTCGCTCACACTCATCTCTCAGGTCTCTGCCTGACGGACTTAGCACCTTCCCAGCGCTCCGGGGGTTGCTGCGCGTTCACGGGGCCGTTACCCTCACGCGCTCTTGATGAGATAGTTTGCATCCTATCATAATCGTCCGGCAGCGTCAAGCTAACTCGCGTCGAAGCTCGTCTTTTCGCGGTCGCACACGGCGGTACGCCCAATCAGCACCCTTGTCGGGACGCATATTGCTTTTCTCCCCCTCTCCATGCAATGGAGAGGGGGCTAGGGGGGTGAGGTTTGTAGGGGCACAGCGTGCTAGTGCCCGTTCTTGCTCCAACGCCGCGCTAGATAACTTAATGTTGCCCGTAGTATAATGGTCATGATCATACTCGACGAAGGAGTCGCAGCATGTCCGAAGTGGTGATGGTAGTATTCCCTTCGCGTGGCACCCTATTGGACGCGGTGGATCGGATCAAGACGCTCGGTTACGCTAAAATCAAGCACTCCGCCGTGATCGCCAAAGCGGAAGACGGCGAGACCGTCGTCTACGAAGATGACATCACCCCGAACGAAGGCAGTATCGCCGGGGGCACGCTCGGCGCGCTGATGGGCGCGCTCGGCATCGCCGGCTTGGGCGCGTTTCTGCTGCCGGGCGTGGGACCGATCATCGCGGTCGGCGCGGGCGCGCTGCTCGGCGGCTTGGTCGGCGGCGCGACCGGCGGGATCAGCGCCGGACTGATGGACATGGGCATCAACAACGAGCAGCTTGACACGCTGGCGCAGCATCTCAACGCCGGGCGCGTGGCATGGTCGTCGAACTGGAAGGCGATGCGGCGTTAATGTCCCGCCTAGTCGAAGACCTAAAGCCTTATGAAGCCGAAATTGTGCAACAGTAAAGAGACGTTCGGATCAGGAGACAAGGCGATGGTCGAAGAATTCATCGTGGCGGTTTTCCCGTCGCGCAAGATGCTGACGAAAGCGCTCGATCATTTGACCGAGATCACCGATCTTGAGATTCAGCACGCCGCCATCGTCGCCAAAGCGCGCAACGGCGAAGTCGTCGTCCTCGGCGATGATCTCGGACCCGACGAGGGCGGGATCACCGGCGGCACGCTCGGCGCTGCGATCGCGGCGCTGGGGATGGTGCAGTTCGGCGCGCTGGCGATTCCCGGCATCGGCGCGATCATCGCCGTCGGCGCGGGCGCGCTGGTCGGGGGGCTGCTCGGTCGCATGACCGGGCGCTTCGCCGCGAACCTGCTCGATTCGGGCTTTCGCACCGAAGAGGTCGAACTGCTGTCAGCGCGGTTGCAGTCCGGGACATCCGGCGCTGGTGCTGGAGGTCGTCAACCCGGCAGAAGCGCTGCCGCTGATCCGCACCGCGTTATCCTCCTATCGCGTTGAACTCGTCGAGCAAATGCGCGCCAACACCGCCTGATCAGCGCAAATGCCAACCGTATAGCCCTCACCATACTGGCGAGGACTCCCACGATTTACGTCCACTGAGCATGTTATAATTAGCTAAACAGACGATTACTAGGCGGGAGGCAGCATGGCAACCCCCGATTTACAAAAGCAGACGCTCAAACACGAGCAGCGCGAACGCAACGCGGGCATCCCGCTCGATTTGGGCTGGGTCAACCGCGCCCGCGTCAACCTCAGCGCGACCGAGCGCCGCGCCGCGACGCTGGGCACGCGCCGCTCGATCAAGAAGGATTGGCAGGCGGCGTGGCTGCTGCGCGCGGTCACCTGCATCGACCTGACGACGCTCTCCGGCGACGACACCCCCGGCAACGTCAAGCGCCTGTGCGCCAAAGCGCGCCAACCCGTGCGCCAGGATCTGCTCGACGCGCTCGGCGTCGGCGATCTCGGCATCACGACCGGGGCGGTCTGCGTCTATCACGCCCGCGTCGCCGACGCGGTGCAGGCGCTCGAAGGAACGGACATCCCGGTCGCGGCGGTCTCGACCGGCTTTCCGGCAGGGCTGAATCCGTTTCGCCTGCGCGTCGAAGAAATCCGCGAGTCGGTGGCGGCGGGCGCGCGCGAGATCGACATCGTGATCAGCCGCGAGCACGCGCTCACCGGCAACTGGGAAGCGCTCTACGACGAGATTCAGCAGTTCCGCGCCGCCTGCGGTGACGCCCACCTGAAGACGATCCTCGCCACCGGCGAACTGGGCACGCTGCGCAACGTCGCCAAAGCCAGCCTCGTCTGCATGATGGCGGGCGCGGACTTCATCAAGACCTCGACCGGCAAAGAATCCGTCAACGCGACGCTCGAAGTCGGCCTTGACCATGACCCGCATGATCCGCGCCTATCAGGAGCACACGGGCTACAAGGTCGGCTTCAAACCGGCGGGCGGCATCCGCACGGCGAAGCAGGCGCTCAACTTCCAGATTTTGATGAAGGAAGAACTCGGCGACGAGTGGCTGTTCCCGGATTTGTTCCGCCTCGGCGCAAGTTCGCTGCTGACCGACATCGAGCGGCAGTTATCGCATCACGTCACCGGACGCTACGCCGCCGAAAACTATATGCCGATGGGGTGAGATCGCCCCTCGCCCGTCTGAACTTCGTTCAGCCACCCTCTCCCACGCAAGCGGGGAGAGGGGAAAGACACACCGCAGGTATGGAGCAACTTTTGTGAGCCAAGAACGTTGGAGAATTCCGCCGGAGTTCAAAGCCAAGCTGCACGATCTCGCGCTGGAGTTACGGAAAGAACATACCGTAAGCGAGGAGATACTCTGGCAAGCATTACGCCGCAAGCAGCTTGAGGGGCGTAAGTTTCGCCGTCAAAATCCCATCGGCGCTTTCGTGGTCGATTTTTACTGCCCTGAAGAAAAACTTGCCGTTGAAGTTGACGGCGGCATTCACGAAACACAGGTCGAAGCCGACCAATTACGCCAAGAAATTATTAAATCACTCGGTATTCGTTTCGTCCGCATAAGCGCCGAAGAAGTCGAAAATAATTTCGCCGGAAGTTTTGTCACAAAATCCGTTCCGCTTTTCAAAATCAATCTCGCTAGAAGTCACCCCTCTCCCCGCTTGCGTGGGAGAGGGGCAGGGGGAGAGGGGTAAACAACATGCCAGTCGCCGGACTGTTCCAGTGGTTTTGAACAAAATCCGTTCCGCATTTGAAAATCGTGTCGAGAAATGAGTTCTTGTTCTTCTCCCCTCTCCCCGCTTGCGTGGGAGAGGGGTCGGGGGAGA
>CAWKDY010000003.1:0-85651 GCA_963848465.1 uncultured Chloroflexia bacterium
GGGGAGGTAGGATTCGAACCTACGGTAGGCGGCTCCAAAGGCCGCTGCCTTACCACTTGGCGACTCCCCAACACGACTCCGATTATACCAGAATTGTCCTTCGAGACAAGCCCTTAGCTGAGGTCGTGATGCTGTATACCCACCGCGCGTTCAATCGGCAGCGTGACCAACAACCCGCGTTCGGCATCGTCAGATCGCCAAGCACTTCGTTCGCCGCCGCAATGACCGCTTCGCCATAATTCGTCTTCAACGATGGAGATAATCACCTCGCCGCGTTCTTCCATGTTGTCGATGATCGCCGCCATCGCCGCGCCCATCGAGACGACCATGCGCGGCAGTTCCACCGAGCCGGATTGAAGCTCTTTTTGCAGGGTGTGCAACCCGTGAGATCGGATGATCGTCACACCGGGAGCGCCAGCTTCCTGCCAAGCCTGCGCCACATCCAAGCCTTTATCGATCTGCGTCGTAATCAACAGCACCAGTTTCATGATGCTTGCTCCCCTTTCGGAAATACTTGGCGCACGAGTATCGGCGTCACTACCGTCGTGAGCACAATCACGAGAAACAGTGACTGCAAATAGGGGTTGATCCGCCCGAAATACGCCGACCGATAAACCCAGTGACGCGATGATCAGCCCGACCTCACCCCGTGAGATCATGCAGACGCCCAGTTGCAGCGATTGCTGATTGTCGAAGCCGCCCAGCTTAGCGCCCAAGCCGCAGCCGCCCAACTTCGAAACCAGCGCGACGACCAACAGCAGCCCCGCGAACGGCAGCGCTGACAGCGGAAATGTGCTCAGATCGGTTTCCAAACCCACGTTGATGAAGAAGATCGGCACCAAGAAGGCATAGGCGATATAACTCACGGCTTGCTCGATCTCGTGCTTGACGTCATCTTTCGCGCGGCTGAACCCCACTCCCGCGATGAACGCCCCCGTGATCGCGGCGACGCCGCCGAGTTCTTCCGCCGACCAGCCGAACAACAGCGCCAGCAGCAGCGCAATCGCCGGGATGCCGTAGGATTGTTTCACGGCGGGTAAGCCGTCGATGAAATTCATCAGGCGTGGCAAAATGAACCACGCGATGAGAACGCCCCACCGATGTAAGCCGCCATCCGCACGATGATCAGCAGCAGCGCACCCGGATCAACCTCCGCCGCGCCGCCACCACTGCTAACCGCCACCGCCAGCGAGACCAGCAGAATCGCCAGCACGTCGTCGATCAGCGCGGTCGCCAGCAGCGCGTTGCCGACTTTCGTGCGCAGGACGCCGAGTTCAAGCATGACTTGCGCCGAAATACTGACCGAGGTCGCCGCCAGCGTCACGCCCGCAAACAAAGCGGGCTGCCACGAATAGCCGAACAGCATCACCAGTGGAATAGCCGAGAATCACCGGGGCAATCGCACCGGAGACCCCGGCAATCCCGGCGATCTTGCCGACTTTGGCGAGTTCCTTGATATTCACTTCCAAACCGACGATGAACATCAGCAGCAGCACGCCGAGTTCGGCGAGATTGGTGATCGTCTGGTGTAAATCGACGCCGTTCAGCACCGGCGCATTCAGCAGATCAAGCAGCGACGGACCCAAGATAACACCGACGATCAATTCGCCGAGCACACGCGGTTGTCCGAATCGGCGCGAAATCGTACCCCCGATGCGCGATGCGGCGATGATGATGCCCAGCGCAAGAAACAGGGCAATTGCAGGGTTTTGCTCCATCGGACTCCTTTCAAGTGGATTTTAAGTTCTATTCCATCATAGAAATCAAATTCAAGCTAGGCTAATCGGGAGTCAATTTACGTTCTTCGTATTTGGAGCTTGCATGCGCCACCCGATCGATTGGTTATTTCCAGAACGACGCGCAAACGTTATGCTAGACGAAGATTAGTGGAATGCAAATAGCAAAGGTAGGGCATGGAATCCAGATTGATCGGTGGGCTAAAAATCCCGGTACTCAGCTTCGGCACGGCGACGTTCGGCGGACAGGGCGATTTCTTCAGTGCGTGGGGCAAAACGCAGGTGGACGAAGCCGCCCGGCTGGTGGACATCTGCCTAGAGGCGGGCGTCAACATGTTTGATACCGCCGACGTCTACTCACGCGGGGTATCCGAAGAAATTCTCGGTTTAGCGATTGCCGGTCGCCGCAGCGAGATGATCATCTCAACGAAATCGACCTTTTCGATGGGTGAAGGTCCCAACGACCTCGGTTCGTCGCGCTACCACATCATCAACGCCGTTGAAGCCAGCTTGCGCCGCCTGAATACGGATTACATCGACATCTACACCATGCACGGCTTCGACGCGCAGACGCCGGTCGAGGAGACGCTGCGCGCGCTCGACACGCTGGTTCAGAGCGGGAAAGTCCGCTACATCGCCTGCTCCAATTTCTCCGGCTGGCACCTGATGAAGTCGCTCTCGATCTCCGAGCGCTACGGCTGGTCGCGCTACGTCGCCCATCAAGCCTATTACTCGCTGGTTGGGCGCGAATACGAATGGGAACTGATGCCGCTGGCGCTCGATCAGCACGTCGCCACGATTGTCTGGAGTCCGCTGGCAGCGGGTCGGCTGAGCGGCAAGTATCGCCGCAGCCAACCGCTGCCCGATGGACGGATCAAGCAGGGCGGCGGCGAGGGACCGGAACGCCCCGAACTGCTCTACCGGATCGTTGACGCGATGGACGAAATCGCTGAGGAAACCGGCAAGACGCACACGCAGATCGCGCTCAACTGGGTCGTGCAGCGCCCCACCGTCGCCAACGTGATCGTCGGCGCGCGCAACGAGGAACAACTGCGCGCAAATCTCGGCGCGGTCGGCTGGAACTTGACGCCGGAGCAAATGGCGAAGCTCGACGCCGCCAGCGCGATGGACAAGACCTATCCCTATTGGCATCAGAGCGGCTTCTCGCGCAATCCCTTCCCGGCGGAATAAGCTGAGACGTAAGCGAAACTTACGAATGTAGGGGGATCGGCAAGCCTGATCCATATCCGTCGCGTCGTATGATTCGGAGCTAACTGCTCCCGGCGCTCTACGAATGCGACTGTCTTCGCCGTTATGTGATCACCCCCCGCCTCGGGATCGGGGAAGGCATTGCCAAACGAGCCGGGGATCGGCGTGGCGGTGGGCAGCGCCGGGATGTTGTAATCCACCGGCAGCGCGTCGATGTAGGCTTGCGTATCCAGCGCCAGCAGCGACACCCAACCGGTGATCCCATTCGCCTCTACCTTGACCCAACCGTTCATCAACGGGCTGCGCGCCAGTAGGCTGACCAGCGTGCCGTCGCCGACGATGCCGACCGCCGCATAGACCGCTTCCGGTCCTCGCCGCAGATTTGCCCCGGCGGGCGCGGTGATCCGCCCTTTGGTCCCCAACTCGCCCAACCGCTGCGGGGGCAGCGGCGTCGCCGAGTAGACAGCGGCGATGTCGCCGACGTTGCTCGCCAGCAGCGACGCCAGCATCCAGCCGGTTTGACCGTCGGTCAGTTGAACGTTGTACCACGAGCCATCGTCGTTGCGTCCCAGAATGGTGAGCGCCTGTCCGCCGGGAACTTGCGTGATCACGCTCGAATACACATCGGGCGATACCCGCAGGTTGACCGCGCCCTGCGTGGTGGCGAAACCGGGCTGCGGCAGGACAAACGGACGGTCGAACAATGCCACCGGCAGGTTCGCCACGTAAATCGGATCGAAGGGGACGGCTGCCGTCGGCGCTGAGGTCGGGTTGGCGATGCTGCCGGTATCGTGGGCGACGCGAATCTGCTCGCCCGCCGGGAGCGACTGGGTTTGACCTTGCGCCAACACGCTCGATTGCCCCGCCAAGCCGACGAAGATTGTGCTGGTATCGTCGGTCGTGACCAGCACCGTCCCGCCCAACGTCAGCGAGCTGCCGTTGACGGCGATATTGGCGTAGGTCGCGCTCTGAAAGACGACGGCATTTTTCGGCGCGGCGGCGCAGGTCGCGGGGGTACTATTGCTCTGGATCAGGCTGGACGTCCACGCAGGGAAATCGGGCGGCGTCACGTCGAACATGGTCACGTCGCCGATCATCAGGATGGTCACGTTGAGCGGATCGGGCAGCCGGAGCCACGCCACGCCGAGGCTAGCGTTCTCGGTCGTGATCGGCGGGGTGCGGATCGCATCGACGGTGCCAACTTCGACCAGCGCGCCCACTGACGACAGCGCGTTGCTGACCAAGCCGGACGGCTCGGCAGCCGGGGCACCGCCGCCATTGCAAACGTAACCGCTCGGCTGATTGATGCAGGCGGTGCTGGCGTTCGTCCAGAGTTCCTGTAAAACCGGGGCGCACGTCTCGGCGCTGGCGACGGCGACACCATCCTGCGCTTGCAGCGACGGTTCCGACGGCGCGAACACAGCGGCGGCGAAGATGATTAGGGCGAGAATGAACCAGTATCGAAGAATATGTCTCATCACGGCGTCGAGCATTTGCTTGAACGCCCTCGATTGTACCAGATATTATGATAGAGTCGGAACCTATTAAAGCGCTTTGCCAAGGCTTAAAATTGTGTGCTCTGTGTCTTTGCGCCTTCGCGTCTTTGCGTTAACGCTTTTCGATTTTTTGGAGCAGCCTCATTGAACTCAATGATTGATCCCCCGATTCGCTTATTAGCGACCTTCGAGCAGCTTTTTCCGGCGACAGCGCCGCAAATCCTCGTCCAAGCGCCGGGACGCGAAATGTGGGCAGCCGCCTGCTTCAACGGCTCGGTCACCTACCGCATCCACGCTGTCGACGTGGGCGCGGAGACGAGCTTCAGCTACCAGAGCGCCAAACACAAACAGACGACCCGGCACCGCCCGCTGCCGCGTTGGGTGCGCTATATCGCCGGGGTGAACGTCCTGCTCGACGTGCTGGAAATGCCGGGGATTGACGCGGTGGTCTGCGGCAACGAGCCGCCGGGACCGCGCTACGATCATGCGCTGGGGATTCTGTTTGCGGCGCTGTGGTACGAGGTCAACGACACCCCCTGCCAGCCGCGCGAACTGCTCGATATCACCGAGCGCGTCCGCCGCGAATACATCGAAGGTCAAGCCCAGCGCGGCGACAACCGGGGGAAATAAAACGAGCGTCACGATTTGTGGCGCTCCCGGTACATTTAGCTGTGGTTGAACGACAGATTGACCCGAGCCGCTAGGCTTTATTGTCTTCGCCGCGATACATCGGTACGGCGAAATCGACAAAGTACGCCCAACCCTCACCCGCCATCAACTTGCGCTGATCCTCGTCGAGCACCAGCGTCACGTCGTGAGAGCCGGAATGCAGTTCGAGGGTCAAATCTTCACTGCCATCTTCTTCAAGTTCTTCGAAACAGCGGCGCTCGTACCCGTAAGGGAACTCCAGGAACCGCCCCAAGCATCGCTCGCAGAACTCGAGCGACGAGTTACAGACGTCACGGTTGACTTTGACACGCATAATCGGTTTTCTCCTCACACGCTTTCCTAGATCTTCAGGCGAAAGGCATGGTGGAGAGTAGTGGCAAATGTCACCCCTTAGCGCGCGACCTGACTAAACCTCGTCATTTTCCGGCTCGGCGGTTTCATAGCCGCGCCCGCTGGCGGGTCATAGCCTGTGCGTAGTTCGCCGGTCTGATCCACACGGACGGCGCGCATACTGGTCGTCGTGTAGCGTTTCATCTCGGCTTGATAGCGCCGCCGCAGCACCAGCGTATAGATCAAGATGCCGATCAACGCCATCACGCCAACCACCACCAGCGCCGCGAAGCCGGAGAGCGCTACCCGCGCCAGTTCGCCGTTGAGCAGCGACGAGAGCAGCGCCTTCCGTCATCGACGCGACCGCCGCCCGCTGCGCGCCGTAGAGCACCGTGATCGGCAGCGCCCCGTCGCTGATGCTGACGGCGACCCGGTCGGGCGTGGTCGGAGTCAGTTCCGGGCTGGTGATCACAGCGGTATAGCTGCCCGGATCGAGATAGAGGAAGCCGACGTAACCGCGACTGGCATAGGGCGCGCCCTCGAGCGAGCCGCTGGCGACGATCACGCCGTCGGCATTGAGCAGATCAACCGAGACATTTTGCGTGAGAAACGGTTCGCCCGCGTCGTGCTGCCCATTGCCGTTGCGATCTTCAAACGCCTGCACCCATAACTGCCCGCCGCTGTCCTGCGCCAGCAGCGGTAGAGCGAGCGTGACGATAAGCAGCAGCATGAGGGATCGGCAGATTAGTTTACGCATGGGTTTCAGCCAAATACTTCGTCTAGGACACCGATTTTAACGCATCTCCGGCATGAGTGAGCAGCCGCCGTTCGCTTTTAGCTAAAAACTAATCACTAAAAACGAACAACTGCACTTCTTAGCGCCGTCGCAGCAGCAGCATCGTGATGCCCATGCCACCGATCAGTACGATCCCGGCGACGCCGAAGACGATCAGCCCGATATTGTTGGGGAGTCCGTTGTTCGCCGCGCTGCTATCCCCGGCTGGCGTAGCGGTCGCGCCGCTGGTGGACGCATCCGCCGGGGGCGGCTCGACCGGCGCGACCCCCGCCGCCGCGCCGAAAGCGACGTTGATCTGCGCGCCCGCGTAGCTGCTCACGTGCAGTTGATCGGGCGTCGTCAAGCCGTAGCCCGTCGGCGCGACGCCTTGCAGGTCGTAACTGCCCGGCATCAGTTCCGTGAAGCAGTACGGATCAGGGTCGCTGCCAGTTTGATGCTGTCCGGCGGGTGCGCCGTCGCGCGTGAGCAGGATTTGCCCGCCCGCGAGCACCTCCTCGCCGCCATCTTGAATCCGGTCTTGGTTCGCGTCGTCGAAGAAGATCACGCAAATCGACGCGCTGGTCAGTCCCGGATCGAGCGCGGAGGCGACCGCCCCCGACGTGACCTCGATCACCGGAGCGGGCGCGGCATCCCGGATAGCCGGAAGCAGCGTCGGCGTGGTCGCCGCGAGCGTCAGCTCAAAGCCTTGCGGCGTGGGCGTCGGTGTCGGCGTGGGCGGCAGCGAAATGATGATCTCTTGCCCGATCTGGATGATGCGCGGGTCGGCGATATTGTTGATCGCCAGCAGTTCTTCGCGCGACTTGCCGTAGGAAAAAGCGATACTGTCCAGCGTTTCGCCCGCTTGGACGACGTGGACGACTCGCTCGCTGGACTTGCGGCATTACTGCTCGGTGGGCTGGTCGGCTGCGCCGCGCCGCCCGTCCCGCCAAGGCTGAGCACGGCGTCGTCCCAGTAGATGCTGTTGATCTGGTCGGGCCACTGCTGCGTCGTATAGAGGAACAACGTCACCGTCGCACCCGTGCTGGTCGCCTCGACGCTCATCTGCTGCCATGCTTCATGGGGCGCGGCGTCCGCCGACCAGACCACGTCGGCGTCGAACGGGTTCGTGCCGCCGTTGGGATCAATGCCGATGCGGGCATAAGCATTCGAGTCGCTGGTCGAGGTGCAGGAATTCGCGCCGGAAGGGACTTTGCAGGTGCGCAGAAAAGCGAACGCGCTGGCGCTGATGTTGGTATCCGGGTCGATACTCACCTGCTGGTAGACCGCTGCGGTGAAAGTCGCGTAGCCCCGGTTGATGGCGAGCGACTGCGCGCCGCCATGCGGCGACGGCTGCGTCCCGGAGTAGGCGACAGCGCTGGGCGGCAGATTTATCCAGTCTTCGGCATGGGGCGATTCCGCGATCCACATGCTCCAGTCGGCGGGGAGATCGAGGTCGGCACGCCCGCGATTGGTATAGGTGCCTTCAAATCCACCGTCGCGCAGCAGGTTACTATCCTGCGCCCGCACACCGCCAACCAACAACCCCGGTGCCAGCACGATCACGAGGGCAATGCGGAACGAGCGCAGCAGCACGCGAATACCTTGCTGCATAGTTTTTCTCTCAACTCATTGACAAAAAAGCGGCGTGGAATCTATTCCCACGCCCATGCTGCGCGATTATAAACAGGCGGCTAAAGCGAGTCAACCGCGTGCCGTCGGGCGTAGGGCAACCATCGGGGGCACAACTTTGAGCTGCTTGGGCGTCAAGACCTCACCCTCAGCTCCCACGCTATGTAATGCGCCGCGCAACCAAGATCACCCCCAAATAGTGAGATATGTCACTCTATGCACGCCGCTCAAAGCGACTAGACTGTATTCATAAACGTGAATGTAGTGAGTAACTCATATGGAAGAACTTGCCGACCTCTTGAAAGCGATGGCGCACCCGACCCGCTTGCAAATCCTCTCGATGCTGCGCGGGGGCGAACTGTGCGTCTGCCACATCGAGAACGCGCTCGCCAAACGCCAACCCTACATCTCGCAGCAGTTGATGGTGCTGCGCGATGCGGGCGCGGTCGAAAGCCGCAAAGATGGGCTGCAAGTCTATTACCGCATCGTGGATGCGCGCGTGGAGCGCTTGCTCGACGCCGCACTGGGCGAAGTGGATACCCTAAGTTTTACGTCACTACCGGATTGCTCATGTCCGGCGTGTGTTTCTGCCACCTTGATCCAAATCAATTGAACCCAATTAAAGGAGACTCTCATGCTTGAAGTCAAAGTGCTTGGTTCTGGCTGCCCCAACTGCCAGCGTTTGGAACGCGAAACCCGCGCCGCGCTGGATGAAGCCGGTATCGTCTATCAGTTAAACAAAGTGACCGATTACGGCGACATTGCCGCTTACGGCGTCCTCAGCACTCCGGCGTTGGTGCTCAACGAGCAGGTCGTCTCCGTCGGGCGCATCCCGGCGCGCGCTAAAATCGTCGAACTGGCGCGGGCGAACGCCTCCTAAAACGCGCTGAACCAAGCCCGGTCGCGCGCCGGGCTTTTTCGCGGCAAGGCTACATTCGAATTCTTGAATATAAAGGCGGCAGCATGGCAACACAAACGCAAAACTTGAGTCCGGAGCAATCAGATCAGCCGACGAACCGCCGGGATTTCGGCGTCGTCGCCCTCGTCTTGATCCTGTGGTGGATTGCCTACAACAATCTGCAAGCGGTCGTCGATTTTGTGACTTACACCCTGCTAGGGTTGAGCGCCGAGGATCATTTCGGCAGCGCGCTGAACTTCTTCCTCTACGACGTACCGAAAATCCTGCTGCTGCTCTCGGTGATGATCTTCCTGATCACGCTGCTGCGGACGTTCATCACGCCGGAGCAGACCCGCCGCTGGTTGGGCGGCAGGCGCGAGGGCGTCGGCAATCTGCTCGCCGCCGGGATCGGCGTGATCACGCCGTTCTGCTCCTGTTCGGCGGTGCCGCTCTTTATCGGCTTCGTCGAGTCCGGGTTGCCGCTCGGCATCACCTTCTCCTATCTGGTTGCCGCGCCGATGGTCAACGAGATCGCGCTGGCGCTGCTGTTCGGTATGTTCGGCTGGCAGGTCGCCGGGTTGTATCTGGTCACCGGGATGGTGATCGCGGTGCTGGCAGGCATCGTGATTGGGCGGCTGCACATGGAAAACTACGTCGAGGAATTCGTTTATCAGGTCAAAGTCCGAGGCAAAGGGCAGATCGCCGGCGAGCGGCTGACGTGGCACGAACGGTTCGTCGAGGCGCTGGAAAGCACGCGCGAGATCGTCGGCAAGGTCTGGCTCTATGTCATCGTCGGCATCGCTATCGGGGCGCTCATTCACGGTTTCGTACCCGACGATTTCCTCGCGGAGACGCTGGGCGGCAACGCCTTCTGGACAGTGCCAGCGGCGGTCATCCTCGGTGTCCCGCTCTACTCCAACGCCGCCGGGATCATCCCGGTCGTCAGCGTTTTGATGGACAAAGGCGTTCCGCTGGGTACCGTGCTGGCGTTCATGATGTCGGTCGTCGCCTTGAGCCTGCCGGAGATGGTCATCCTGCGCCGCGTGATGAAACCACGCTTGATCGCCGCCTTCATCATCATCGTCACCATCGGGATCATTCTGACCGGCATCCTGTTCAACATCGTTTTGTAGCCGAGCCACCAGCTATCCAGCAGGAGGAATGACCCGTGACCCGACCAACTGCACCTGCCCAAAGAGCGAACATTTTGGGGCGATTATCAGTGCTTGACCGCCTGCTGCCGATCTGGATCTTCGTCGCCATGGCAGCGGGTATCGCCCTCGGAAAACTGTTTCCCGCTCTCCCGCCCGCGCTGGACTCAGCGAAACTAGACACCGTATCGCTGCCGATTGCTATCGGCTTACTGTGGATGATGTACCCGGTGCTGGCAAAGGTGAAGTACCGGAAAATCCCCGCCATCGTGAGCAATTGGAAACTGTCGGGAACGTCGCTGTTCTTGAACTGGATTCTTGGTCCAGCCCTGATGTTTGTCCTCGCTTGGACGCTGCTTCCCGATCACCCGGAATATCGCACCGGATTGATTATTGTTGGGTTGGCGCGCTGCATCGCTATGGTGTTGATCTGGAATATGCTCGCCTGCGGCGACAACGAGTATGCAGCGGTGTTGGTTGCCATCAATTCGATTTTCCAGATCGTGATGTATACGGTTCTGGGTTACTTCTACTTGACTATCTTGCCCCGCTGGTTAGGCGCGGAGAGCGTTGCTCTGAATATATCGATGGGGACGATTGCCAAGAGCGTTCTGATCTTTCTCGGCGTTCCCTTAGCGGCGGGATTCCTCACCCGCTTGATCTTGGAGCGCGCCAAAGGAGAAGCTTGGTATGAGAACGAGTTCATGCCTCGCCTTGGACCGACTGCCCTGATCGGGCTGCTGTTCACCATCGTCATGATGTTCTCGTTGAAGGGCGAGGTCATCCTCGCCCAGCCGCTCGATGTCGTCCGCATCGCGCTGCCGCTGCTGCTCTACTTCGTGATCATGTTCGCGCTCTCGTTCGGAATTTCCTATCTGCTCAAGTTTCCCTACGCCAGCACCGTGACCATTTCACTGACGGCAGCCAGCAATAACTTTGAGTTGGCAATCGCTGTCGCCATCGCGGTATTCGGGCTGGCATCCGGCGAAGCGTTGGCAGCGGTCGTGGGACCGCTCGTCGAAGTCCCGGTGCTGGTCGGTCTGGTCTACGTATCGCTCTGGTTGGGGCGAAGGCTGTATGCTGCCGATCCACTGTGGCGGTCAAACACCGACCCTGCATGATGATCTGCCCCAACGCTACCGGCGGTAGCCAAAAGCGGGTCGAGAAAGTAACAAACGACAGTTGGGCGCGCGCTGCTCGCTGAGTTATCCTGTCTGTAACGTAAGCAGCGGACATTTGGTATGGCAGCGATTCTCGTGATTGACGACGAAGCCGCGATTCGCAGCATCGTCGAAGCGTATTTGAAAGCCGAGGGCAGCACTGTCTATCTCGCCGAGGACGGCGTGCAGGGTTTAGCCCTATTCCGACGCCACAAGCCGGACTTGGTGATCCTCGACATCATGCTGCCGGGGATGGATGGGCTGGAAGTCTTGCAGCAGATCCGGCGCGAGTTGGCGGTCTACGTCATGCTGCTGACGGCGAAATCCGAAGAGACGGATCGAGTCATCGGGCTGACCGTCGGCGCGGACGACTACTTGACCAAGCCCTTCAGCCCGCGCGAACTGGTCGCCCGCGTCAAGGCGATTTTGCGACGCGGTCGCGGCGTCGAAGAGGGACAGGTGCTGAGCTTCCAGCATTTGCGCATCGACGCGCAGCGCCGCGAGGTTCACCGCGACGACGAGTCGATTGACCTGACCGCCCGCGAATTTGACCTGCTCAAATTGCTGGCGACCTACGCCGGGATGGTCATGAGCCGCGAGCAGCTTTTGGAGCAGGTCTGGGGCTACGATTTCTACGGCGAAGACCGCGTGGTTGACGTGCATATCGGGCACATCCGCCAGAAACTCGAACTCAACCCCGCCGCCCCGCAGTTCATCCTGACGGTGCGCGGCGTCGGCTATAAATTCGGCGATCAACCGGCATGAAACTCTCGCGCAAGCTGTTCATCTCGCATCTCTTGGTCGTGCTGATCGGGCTGGCGGTGCTGGCGATCTCGACCGCTTACGTCGCGCCAACCAGCTTTGCCCAACAGATGGGCTTCATGGGCGGCGCGGGCAGTGGCGGTGTGAATGGCGCGGGAGCCGGTGGTGCGGGCGCAGCGGGAGGCGGACAGCGCGGCATGGGCATGTCCGACGAGCGGCAGACCGAAATCAACGCGCAGATCGAGGCGAGTTTCCGCACCGCCATCGATGACGCGCTGCTGCGCGCCAGTATCGCGGCGGTCGTGGCGGCGGTCGTGGTGACGTGGCTGGTCAGCCAGCAGATCGTCAATCCGCTGCGAGCGTTGGTCAAGCTGAGCCAGCGCATCGCCGGGGGGCACTATCAGGAACGGCTGGAAGCAACCTCGCACGACGAACTGGCGGATCTGGTGCACAGTTTCAACCAGATGGCGGAAGCGCTCGACCACACCGAAACGCTGCGCCACGAACTGCTGGCGGACGTCACCCACGAGCTAAAAACGCCGCTGGCGAGCATCAAGGGCTACATGGAAGGGCTGCAAGACGGCGTGATCCCCGCCAACGACGAGACCTTCCACCTGATCTATCACGAGGCGGCGCGCTTGCAGCGCTTGGTGCAGGATTTACAGGAGCTATCGCGCGTCGAAGCCGGAGAAATGCCGATTCATCCGCAGACTATCGATCCGCGCAGCTTGGTCGAGACGGCGGTCGAGCGCATCCGTCCCCAGTTTGTCGAGAAAGAGATCGCCTTGACCACTCAACTGCCGCCCTCGCTCCCGGCGATCTACGCCGACCCGGATCGCGTCGGTCAGGTCTTGGTCAATCTGTTGGGCAACGCCCTGCAAAACACACCCGGCGGCGGCAGCGTCGAGGTCAGCCTGACGCCAGTGGGCGATCAACTGCAATTTTCCGTCCGCGACAGCGGCATCGGCATCGCGCCGGAGAATCTCGAACGCATCTTCCAGCGCTTCTACCGGGTCGATAAATCACGCGCGCGCAGCAGCGGCGGCAGCGGCATCGGCTTGACCATCTCGCGCCACCTGATCGAAGCGCATGACGGGCAGCTTTGGGCGGAGAGCGATGGTCCGGGCACGGGCAGCGTCTTCCGCTTCAGCCTGCCAACTTCAAAAACTTTACCAAAACTTCACACAAGCGACATTCCTGCTTGACCGAGCTGGCGCATCCTATAGACATTGAACAAGCAATTCCATAGGAGTTTCAAAATGTTCTCGAAACGCAGCTTCTTTCTTCTGGTCGCTATCGTCGCCATTGTCGCGGCGGGTGTTGTCACCGTCTCCGCGCAAGATACGACCACTCCGACCGCGCCGGTCTTCGGCGCACGCGGACAAGGCATGTTGAACTCAGTCTCGCTTGCTGTGGGACGACGACACCGCCCCGATGTACGCCGCCATCGCCGACGTGCTCGGCATCGACCAGCAGACGCTGTTCACCGAACTGCAATCCGGCAAGACTCTCACTGAACTGGCTGCCGAGTACGGCGTCGATCTCGATACCGTGATCGCAGCGCAGCGGACGGCGACGCAGACACATCTGCAGACGATGGTCGACGCGGGCTTGATGACGCAAGCGCAAGCCGACGCTCGCCTCGCCCTGATGGAACAGCACTGGGACGACATGCCCATGCTCAACGGCACTTACAATAACTATGGCATGATGGGTGCGGGTCGCGGCGGCATGTGGAACAGCGACGACAGCACCGGCAGCGCCGGTGGCATGGGGATGATGGGCGGCAGCAGCGGATCGCGCGGCGGTATGGGTCGCGGTCGCTAACCGAAATCTCGCTTTAATCACCAACTAAAAAGCGCGCTCCTAAAGTAGGGGCGCGCTTTTAATTGGCACCTTCAACGTCTCAAGCTCCGTAGGGGCGACTTGGCAAGTCGCCCCTACAAATATCCGTTCGCCTTCTTCAGCCGTTGATTCCCAATCGATAAAATACCAAGCCTTGCAACCGATACGCCTCAAACGCCTTGAAACCCGCCTCCAGCGCCACGACCCGGAGGATCTCCGGTTGGAGGCGATGCGCCAGCGGCGGACCGAATTCCTGTACTTCGTAGCGCCATTCCAGCACGGCGACGCGCGCCTTGGCAACCCGCCGCGCCACCTGCAAAGCAGTCAGCAGGTCGTCGGCTTCGTGGAGCACCAGCCCCATGAAAGCGAGGTCAAAACTGTTCTCGGCGAAGGGAAGCTGCTCCATGTGCGCCCGCCGGAAATCGCCGGACGGGACGTAGCCCCGCGCGGCATCCAGCATGTCGTCGCGCAGGTCGATCCCGGCAACCGACAGCCCGTGCGCCGCGAACGCCTCGGCGAAAATGCCGCTGCCCGTGCCAATATCTAACATCGACCCCGGCGCGTCCAGTCCCTCAAGACTCAGGCTCACGACCCGCTCGACTTCCAGCAGCGCGAGTCGCTGCGGCGACCGCAGCCGCTCAATCTCTCCGTCGTAGCGTCGTTCGTTCATGGCTTACCCTATTCTTCTGCCTAATCAGCGTCACTCTACCCGCTGATTATACTCCCGCGCATAGACCGTAGAAGCGTTCAACGAGGGTGTTCAAAAATCCCCGCGCTGTGAAAGACATCGCCAAAGTCCGTCATTTCCGCTAGAAACCGACGATGTAACTCTCCCCTCCCTGAAGTCGGGGAGGGGTCGGGGGTGGGGTCAAAAGCGCGACTTTTTAGACACGCACATATAACGCCCCCGTCAAAGATCATCAATTCGCTGACGCCGCCAGCGCCGCGACGACCCGGCTCAGGCGCGCCCGCGCTTCTTCGGCGACCGGCAGCAAATCGGCGTGATCAGCGACGCCGAGCATCACCAGCGGATCGATGATCGAGACCTCGACGCCATCGTCAAGCTGCGAGAGCGTCACGTTGCAGGGCAGCAGCAGCCCGGCTTCGGGCGTGGTCGTCAGCGCGCGATGCGCCAGCGTCGGGTTGCACGCGCCCAAAATCTTATAGGGGCGGAAATCGACATCCAGCTTCTTCTTGAAGGTCGCCTGTACGTCGATCTCGGTCAAGACGCCGAAACCTTCGGCTTTCAGCGCTTCGGTGACGCGCATCTGCGCCGTTTCGAAATCCGTATTGAGGCGAACCGTCAGCCCCAGAGCAGTCGTCGATTGCATGAGTTTGTGTCCTTATCGAGTCTGAGAGTTAAACTCGTCGCTTTACCCGAAACGCGCACCGCCCCAACCCCCTCTCCATTGCAATGAAGAGGAGGAGTTACGCGAAGCGTTGCGACGCTGAACTGTCTTTTACTGGTCTTTAGTTCCCGCGCTCCAGCGGCAAGCCGCTCTGCATCCAGTTGAACGTCCCGCCGATCACGTTGTAGATCGTCTCGTAGCCCTGCTGACCGAGCAGCGCCGCCGCCGACTGGCTGCGCGACCCACTGGCGCAGATCACCGCGACCGGCTGCGATGGATCGAGTTCCTTGATCCGCCGCGTCAGTTCGCCCAGCGGGATCAGCTTCGCGCCGGAGATGTGCCCCTGCGCGTATTCCCACGATTCGCGCACGTCCACCACCACCGGGCGGTCGCCATTCCCGTTTTGCAGCAGATCGTTCAATTCCTGCGGCTCGATGTCGCGGACGTCACCGCTGGTCACCGGCAAGCCCATCGCCCGCCAGACCGTCAGGCTGTCCGCCAGATAGCCGACCACTTGATCGTAGCCGACCCGCGCCAGCGCGTAGACCACTTGGCGATACTCCGCCTCGTCGTCAGCATCAGGATGATCGGCACGTCGGGCGGCAGCACGAAGCCGATCCGGTTGCTCAGTTGATCGTCGGCTTCCAGATGCACCGCGCCGGGGATGTGCTCGGCTTTGAAAGCCGCGCTAGAGCGGGTGTCGAGCAGCGCCGCACCCTGCCGGAAGTGGCGGACGGCGTCCTGCACGCCAAGGGGACGTGGACTCACCGTGCCAAGGGGACGTGCTCCGCGCCGGTTGATCTGCTTGATAAGGGAGTGATTGCCCGGCTGCTCCGGCAGGTCGCTGGTGGCGTAGTCGATGAACTCGTCCCGTTCGCGCGGGGCTAAAGCCGGGTTGTTGTGGCGCTCGTAGCCGATGGTCGAACTCAAGACCGAGCCAATCGACTTGCCGCAGAGCGACCCCGCCCCGTGACCGGGCAGCACCATCACGCCGTCGTCGAGCGGCAGCAGGCGCTCGTTGATCGTCTCGTGCATGTGTCCGGCGAGGTCGCGGGCGGCGTCCATGCCGACCAGATCAGGACGTCCTACGTCGCCGACGAACAGGGTGTCGCCGGTCAGCGCCATCCACGTGCTCTCCGAGCGGGTCAAGTCCGCCACCAGCAGCGTGATACTCTCCGGCGTGTGACCGGGCGTGTGGACGACCTGCAAGCGCACGTTGCCCAGCGTGATCACCTGACCATCGACCAGCGGGTTGTACTCGAACTCGGCATTGGCGGCTTCGTGAATGTAGATGCCCGCGCCAGTCTGCTCAGCGAGATCGCTGTTGCCGGAAACGTGGTCGGCGTGCAGGTGCGTCTCGATGATGTGGGTGATTTGCAAGCCGTGCGCCTGCGCCACGTCCAGATACTTCTGCACGTCGCGGTCGGGGTCGATCACGGCGGCGATCCCGGCGCTCTCGCAGCCGACGATGTAGGACGCGCAGCCCAAGCCGTCGATGAAGAATTGTTGTAGATACATCAAACCACCTCTCAGATTGTCGCTAGCAGTTTCGGGAAGTTGTCATACAGCAGAAACAGCGCCAGTACGATAACGAACACGGCGAAGGCTTGGCGCAGCATGCCCGTGTCGAGCCGCCGCGCGAGCCGCGCCCCGGCGAACGTCCCGGCGAACCCGGCGACGACGAAAATGGCGATCAAATTGAAGTCGAAGCTGCTGCCGCTCAAGTGACCGAGCAGCCCCGCCGCGCTGTTCATGGCGATCACGATCAGCGACGTGCCGACCGCTTGATGAAACGACAGCCCCACCAGCATCACCAGCGCCGGGACGATCAAGAAGCCGCCGCCCACGCCGAGAATTCCGGTCAGCAAGCCGACCAACATCCCCCCGCCGATGATCTTCGGCAGCGACGGCGTGAAATCGCTCGACGCCGTGCCCGCCGATGTTCTTGCGGAAGACCAGCAGCCCGCCGATCACCAGCATCAGCAGGGCGAAGGCGACCAGCAGCAGGCTGGACGAAAAGTGTTTCGACAGCCCCGCCGCAAAGTAGGCGACGATCATGCCGGAACCGCCGAACATCAGGGCGACGCGCCAATTGAGCGTCCCCTGCACGCGATGAAAGATCGCCCCCAACGCGCTGTTCATGCCGACGATCAGCAGCGAGGTGGTCACCGCGACCTGCGGCGTCTGCCCGATCAGGTAGACCAGCGCCGGTACGGTCAAGATCGAGCCGCCGCCGCCCAACAAGCCGAGCGACCCGCCGATCCCAAAGCCGAGCGCGATGTCCAGCAGCGTCGGGTTCATGCTTACTTGCCCTGCTTCACCGGCAGACCGGCACGCTGCCAACCGCCCATGCCGCCGCTCAGGTTGATGGCGTTATAGCCCGCGCCATTCAACTGACGGGTCGCCACGCTGCTGCGCGAACCAGACGCGCACACACAGAGGATGTCACGGTCTTGTGGCAGCTTATTGAGCGACTCTCCCAGCTTGTTCAGCGGGATCAGTGTCGCTCCGGCGATGTGTCCGGCGCGGAATTCTTCCGGCTGGCGCACGTCCAGCACGAACAGGGTACGGTCAGCGTCGAGGCGAGTTTTCGCTTCGGTTGCGTTCAAGCTGGTACTGGACGACGCGAATAGGCTCTTCAGAATGTTCATCAGTGGGGGTTCTCCATTGCTCACGATCTGACATCACTATACGCGAACCATGAGCGGCGGAGTGAGACCGAAACGCTTATAATCTCCCATAAGCGCAGTCTAATAGCTAGCGAAAAGTGACCCCATGCTGGACTTATACAAGCTGCAAATCTTCGTCACCGTCGCGCAGGAGGGCAGTTTCAGCGCCGCCGCCGAGCGCCTCTACGTCACCCAGTCCGCCGTCAGCCAGCACGTTAAAACACTGGAAAAGAGCCTCGGTCGCACGTTGTTTCAGCGCGGGCGACGCGGCGTCAAGCTGACGGCGCACGGCGAGATTCTGCTGCGCTACGCTCACGAGATTTTCGCGCTGCTGGATCAAGCCGAAGCGGCGCTGGTCAACGTGGAAAACCTGAGCGAAGGGCGCTTGAGCATCGGCGCGACGCCGGGGATTTCGATCTATCTGGTGCCGGATTGGGTGCAGCGCTTTCGGGCGCGCTATCCGCAGCTTTCGGTCGCGCTCAAGACCGGGGTGACCGCCCAAGTCGTCGCCGACGTGCTGGAGCAGCAGATTGATCTGGGCTTCGTCGAAGGCGAGCTAGACGACTTGAAGCCGCAGCGCTTGAACGTGGTCGCGCTGCAAGAGGTCGAGCAGGTGGTCGTGGTCGGCTTCAAGCATCCTTGGTGGGACAAAGCGGCGATTCAGATCGAAGACCTGCACCAGCAGTCGTTCATCGTCCGCCCGCCGGACAGCCAGTCGCGCATCTGGCTCGATCAAGCGCTGCACGACTACGGCATCGAGCCGCTGATCGGCGCGGAGTTCGACAATCTGGAGTTGATCAAGCGCTCGGTGATCGCTGGAAACTGCTTAACCATCCTGCCGAGCTACGTCACCCAAACCGAGGTCGATCAAGGGCTGCTGCACCTCGTCCCGATTGCCGGACAGCCGCTCAAGCGCGTGCTCAAGCTGATCTCGGCGCGCGACGTGCCCTACTCGGCGCTGGAGCGCGCCTTTCTGACGTGCTGAGCCAAGAATACCCCGCGCTGGAACGGGTTTAGCGCATCACCCCTCATCCCCTAACCCCTTCTCCCACGCGAGCGGGGAGAAGGGGAGAGCAAAGCCCCTCGCCCCGTTTACGTGGGAGAGGGGCAGGACGCTCCGCGTCCGGGGTGAGGGGCGGATCACGGCTACGGGCTTTCCAGCCCGTGCTGCTCCATCAACTCGGCGTCGTTGAGGATGGCGCTCGTCGCGCCGTCGGCGACCATGCCGCCGTCGTCCAAAACAATCGTGCGCGGGCATAATTCGTAAGCCAGCCGCATGTCGTGGGTGCTGATCAGCATGGTCTGCTGATCCAGCCCGCGCAGCAGGTCGATCAACTGCCGCCGCCCGCGCGGATCCAGCCCGGCGGACGGTTCGTCGATGACCAAGATTTCCGGCATCATGCTCAGGACGGTCGCCAGCGCCACCCGTTTCTTTTCGCCCACGCTCAGGTGATGGCTGACCCGCTGGGCGAAATCGCCAATGCCGACCGCCGCCAGCGCCCGCTCGACCCGCGCCTTGACCTCGCTTTCGGGCAAGCCCATGTGCAGCGGACCGAAGGCGACGTCGCCGTAAACCTGCGGCGAGAACAGTTGATCGTCCGGGTTCTGGAAGACCAGCCCGACCGCAGCGCGAATCCGTCCGAGCGTGTCGTCGCTCAGCGGCAGCCCGCCGATCACGATACTGCCCGCCGTCGCGCGCAGGATGCCGTTCAGGTGCAGCAGCAAGGTCGATTTGCCGCTGCCATTGGGACCGACTAAGCGCGACTTTCTCGTCCGGCGCGATGCGAAACGAGATGTCCGCCAGCGCTTGGGTGCCGTCGGGATAGCGGAACGACAGCCCCTCGACGGCGACGGCATAGCGCGACGCGCTCATCGAATCACCCCCAGCGCCACTAACTCGATGCCGACCAGCACCACCAGCGGCAGCGATCCGCTGAGGATAGCGGCGCGGCTCAGCGGCGGCGGGTCAAGTCGGCGCAGCCTGCCGTCGTAGCCACGCGCCAGCATGGCGGCATAGACCCGCTCGCTGCGCTCGTAACTGCGCAAAAACAGATTGCCGATCATCCCGCCCGCGGAACGCGCCCGCCAGATCAAGCCCCCGCCGGACTTGTGACCGGGCAGCACGGCGCTGCGGGCGCTGCGGGCGCGGATCAGCCGTTGGGCTTCGTCGCCGAGGGTGTAGAGATAGCGGTACATAAAGCCGATGATGGCGATCAGCGTCTCCGGCACGTGCAAGCTGCTGAACGCCCAGAGCAAATCGGTGAACGGCGTGGTCAGCGCGAGCAGTAACGCCACCTGCATCGAGAGCCAGCTTTTCAGCACGATTGAGGCGAAGCGCAGCAGCCCGGCGTCGCTGACCGTCAAGCCGCCGATCAAGCTGACCGGATGTCCCGGCAGCGTGAAGGGCAGCGCGACCGACGTCAGCACGAAGGGCAGCGCCAAGCCACCCAAGCGCGCCAAGCGCCCCGCGCCGACGCTCCCGGCAGCCGCCAACCCCGCGATCAGCCCCCAGAGCAGCGGATAAGCGATCAGCGCCCGCTCCGGCGTGAGCAGGATGCCCAACATCAGCAGCAGCGTGACAACGACTTTCACCCGTGCGTCCAGTCGATGCAGACGGCTGTCGCCCACTTCATAACGTTCTTGCAGCAAAATGGATTTGCCCCTCTAGTGATTTGCCCGTAGGGCGGAACTGAGTTCCGCCCCTACCCGATGTTTATGCCTGCTCGCCCGGCTTGCGACCGGTCAGCCGCGCCACGCCGTAGCCGACGCTCGCCACCGCCAGCACGCCGACCACACCCGCCGCGATGGTCGTCACGCCTTCCTGCGGAATCGCCGGGATGGTGTAGTCGGGCATCAGTTCGTAGCTCGGCGGCTGCAGCGAGGGTGATAAAGCCCTGATCCTCGGCGACACGCTCCAGCCCATCGGGATTGCTATCGGCGAGCGGCGAGGCAAAGGTGATCGCCAGCGCGATCAGCAAACCCGCCGCGATCCAGCCCCAGCCCTGCGCCACAACCTGCGTCGGTGCGCCGATCAAGTCGGGGCGCGTCTGCCGGATGAACGCCAGCGCCGCCACCGTGATCAGCGCTTCGCCGATGCCGATCAGCACGTGAACGCCGATCATCGCCGGGAGTGCCAGCGCCAGCGGCGACGTGCCCGACACCACCAGTTCGAGCGCGCAAGCGGTCGAGGCGGCGACCACGCTCAGCCATGCGCCCACGCCCGCCGCGATCAACTGGGCGCTCGGCGTCCCGCCCAGCCAGCGACGGATCAGCACGTAAACCGCATAGCCGACGAAGCCGCTGATGATCCCCATGTTGACGACGTTGAAGCCCAACGCCAGTAAGCCGCCATCCTGAAACAGAAAGCCCTGCACGCCGATCACGCAGGTCATCACCAGCACGGTCGCCCAAGGACCGAGCAGCACGGCGATCAGCATTCCGCCGAGCAGATGCCCCGACGTCCCCCCTGCGACCGGAAAGTTGATCATTTGCGCGGCGAAGACGAACGCCGCGAGGATGCCCATCAGCGGGATTTGCCGTTCGCCGAGCTGGTGGCGCGTCTGGCGCAGCGCAATACCAACCAAGCCGATCAGCAGCAGCCAACCGATAGCGGCGACCGGAAGGCTGAGGAAACCGTCCGGGATGTGCATGGCGAGTACGGGGATCACGTTGTATGTCCTTTCCAGCAAATCGAGTCTGCTTCGCAGGGGCTGAACTGAGTTCAGCCCCTACCTTTCATAATGACAAGAGCTTAGCTTTGCTCGCATAATCTTGCAGTTGTAAGATCATACAACTAGAACATGACTTTTGACACGGATTCGGACAGTTTTTCTGCGTTTTCGCGCTGGTTGCTGCTATGATTGGCGTAGAGCGAGAGGGTGGGCGATGGCGTCAGTCGAGGCAGTGATCGAACAAATTCGGGAGCGGGGCGAGCGCGTCACCATCCAGCGCCGCCTGATCGTGGAAGCGCTGTGTGCCGCCCACGATCACGCCTCGATCAGCGACCTACAGCACTGGATCGATGCCCACCACCCCGATTCCCCGCTGCCCGACCCAACCATCTACCGCATCTTGCAGTGGCTCAAAGCTTTGGAACTGGTCTCGCAAACCGACATGGGCAGCACCGGGATCGTCTACGAGCTGCTGGGCAAGCGTCACCACCATCACTTGATCTGCCTCAACTGCGGCTGCGTCGCCGAGATCGACGATGGCTACGTAGCGCCGCTGCGGCGGGCGTTGGCGGCTGATTTTGACTTCCAAGCGCGCATCGACCACATGGCGATTTACGGACTCTGCTCAGCTTGCGCCGCAGAGAAAGCCCATGTTGCCCCCGACACCTAACTTCATTCGGCGAAATAGCCCGATTCGGCAATGATTTGCTCCGCCGGGAGGAAGGTCGCCTCCACCACTGACTTGCCGGTGCGCTGGACGAACTGGCGCACGATGCGGTAGCCGATGGCATAACCCGCGTAATTGGGCACGCCTGCCGCCGGATAGTGAAAGACTTCTGCCAGCGCATCGCCGAAGATATAGCCACGGACGGCATTGAAGCCGGTCACATCGAGCGCGCCGCCGATCACCCGCTTCGCCTGATCAAGCTGCGCGGTGTCGAAGTCGGTCACGTAGTAGCCGACCACTTCCTCGCCGTAGAGTTCAGCGGCGAAGGCTTCCGCCAACCCTTCCATGATGATGTAGTAGGCAACCGACACCTGCATAAAGTCAATCGGCGCGACCAGCGAGCGGATGTTATGGTGCAGTTCGTGGACTGTCGTCCCCTTGATGCGCGGCAGGTTGTAAGCGTTCGGATCGCTGTAGATGACCATCACGTAGCCGGGGATGCCGCCGAAGCCGGTGTAACCGCGATCCAGCGGATTGCCGCTCAGGTCGCCGACCAGCAGCGCCGCCTGAACCGTCTCCAGCGGGATGCGCTCGGCATAGGGCGCGAAGGCGGCTTGCGCGTCGTCGAGCGCTTCGGCGGTCTTTTGCCACGCCTGATTCGCGGCGAGCTGCTCGATCACGGCGGCGCTACGTTGGCGGCGATCGCCTTCGAACAGGTCGAGCCGCATCCCCCACTGGGCGAAGGTCGCCAGCGGGTCGCTCCCGCCGCCGAAAACCTGCGTCACCGGCTCGAACGGCGCGACGATCTCGGCGCGGAAGATCGCTTCGCGGGCGGCGGCATCCGGCGCGGCGAGCATCCGCTCATAAATGCTTTTGGTGTCGATGAAATTGACGTACATAGTCCACTCCTTTCAATCGCAATCTGGAGCAGTCTACGCTATGACGTAACGTCAACCTCAAGAGGCAGTTTTCCGGGAAAAGCGAGATCAGAAAAGCTGCAAAAACATGGCGTTCAGGCTTGCGAAGCAAGCATAACGCCCGTACACGTGATCGTCTAGGGCTTGAAATCCCAGCGCGTCGCCGTGTTCGGGAAATCGCGCTCCAGCCACGCGAAGGCGACGCGCGGGCGCAGCGTGAAACAGAACGCGCTCGGCGTCGGGTCGAAAGGCGGATATTTCGCCGCATACAACAGATCGACGCGGGCGATCAGTGCCGGATCGGTCGTCCGCTCAACCCGTCCTTCGAGGATCACGACGTCATCGCCGCTTTCCAGATGCGCGACGATCTCCGGCTGCTGCGCAAAGTTGCGCGCCTTGCGCGATCCTTCGCCGCTGCTGAAATAGAGCGCGCCCTCGAACCAGACGCCCCACACCGGCGCTGCGTGCGGGCGACCATCCGGGCGCGTCGAGCCGATCCAGTAATTGCGCGACTTCGCCATCTGCTCGTCAACCCAGTCCCACGACATCAAACCCTCGTCCCCGCCGCGATCCCGTAATCGCGCATGTACGGGCGGCGGCGCACTCCAGTTTCCGCCATTAGTTGATCCTTTCGTCGTAAATATCATTCCTCTATGCATTCAAACTAGTACGTTGTGAAGGCATGGGGGCACGACATATCGTGCTTTACAAAATGATGCGTAATCGCATGGCACTAGCGACACTCGACAGCATACCCATTATCGGGTAGAACTGCCCTGCTGCCGAAAGGATCCTTCGATGCTGGCATTGATCGCGCGCGGCTTTACCCTCGGCTTGACGGCAGGCATCCTGCCCGGTCCGCTGCAAACCTACCTGATCCAGACGACGCTGCTGCAAGGCTGGCGCAAAGCGCTGATCATCGTGATCTCGCCGCTGCTGGCCGACCTGCCGCTGATCGTGCTGACGGTGTTCGTGCTGGCAGCAGTTTCCGCCGGAGTTCATCCGCGCTGATCCAGATCGTCGGCGGGCTGTTCGTGCTCTGGCTGGCGCGGGCGCGTGGCTCAACTTCCGCGCCGGGACGCTGATCGCGGCGAGTGACGACGCGCCGCCTCATGAGCACGCGCCAACTGCTGACGCGCTCGGTGCTGATCAACCTGCTCAGTCCGGGTCCCTACATCTTCTGGGGGACGGTCAACGGACCGCTGCTGGTCGAAGGGCTGCGCCGTCGATCTTCGCACGGAGCGGCTTTCCTGATCGCCTTCTACGGCACGTTCATGGGCGTGCTGCTGGCGCTGATCGCGGTGTTCAACCGCGTGCAGGCTGCTCGAGCCCGCGCGTGACCCGCGCCCTGCTGCTGATGGTCACGCTGCTGCTGGTGGTCTTCGGGCTGTCGCTGATCGCGCAGGGCATCGGCTTAGTTGAGTTAGCGCCAGAAGAAGAAACCGACGGGCACGATGATCGCGCACTCGATCAGCGATCATGATGGTGAGCAACCGCAGCAGGCGGCGCTCGCCGGCGTGTTTGCCGACGTACTCGCCGCTGACGATGATCCCCGCCAGCCCCACGAGACCGAGCAAGACGACCCCGCAGTCGTTGGCAAGGTCGATCAACCCGGTGGTCTGTGACTTCGAGAGCGAATCGACGCCGCTCAACAGGAAAGCCGCGCCCCAGATGACCAGTTCGCGCAAGGCAAAGATAGTCAGCAGCGTCAAAACCAGCGTCAACAGCCACAGACCATCGAAACCAGCCGGACGCCAACTCGCCGCTGTAAGGATGCGTCCCCCGTCATATCTCCCTCTTTCCTACGCCCGTCCAGATTCTTCCCCACACGTAAAAAATCATGCAAACCTCATTTATACTATTTATAATGCCTCGCAGCGCTCGACGATAGAAGGGATGTCCTTTGTCTGAAGAACTCCTGATCGGCATCGCCAGCGTACTGGTGCTGGGGATTGCCGCCCAATGGATCGCTTGGCGGCTCAAGCTGCCCTCGATCCTGGTGCTGCTGACTTTCGGGTTTCGTCGCCGGTCCCGTGACCGGCATTTCTGCACGTCGATGCCCTCATGGGCGATCTCCTCTTTCCGATCGTCTCGCTCTCGGTCGGGGTCATCCTGTTCGAGGGCGGCTTGAGCCTCAAGTTCGCCGATATCCGCCACACCGGGCGCGTGATCCGCAACCTGATCACCGTTGGCGCGCTGGTGACGTGGGTGCTCACCAGTGCCGCCGCTTACCTGATCCTCGGTTTGAACCTCGCGCTGGCGGTGCAGTTGGGCGCGGTGCTGGTCGTGACCGGTCCCGACCGTGATCGGTCCGCTGCTGCGTCACGTCCGCCCAACCGGGCAGATCGGCTCGATCCTGCGCTGGGAAGGCATTCTGATCGACCCGGTCGGCGCGACGCTGGCGGTCTTGGTCTTCGATGCTATCCTGATCGGCGACCTTCAGAGCGCCGCTGGCGCGACGATCAGCTCTATCATCATGACGATTCTGGCGGGCGGCGTGATCGGGCTTGATCGGCGCGGGCGTGATGGTCGACTTTTCTGCGCCGCTACTTGATCCCCGACTACCTGCAAAGCACGTTCACGCTGATGATGGTCGTCGCCGTCTTCGCCGCGTCGGAGCAGCTACAGCACGAGTCCGGGCTGCTGGCGACCACCGTCATGGGCATCGTCCTCGCCAACCAGCAGTTGGTGACGGTGCGGCAGATCGCCAAATTCAAAGAGAATATCGGCGTGCTGCTGATCTCCAGCCTGTTCATCCTGCTCTCGGCGCGGATCAGGATCGACGAGCTGCAAGCGCTCGGCTGGGAGACGATCCTGTTTATCGTCGTCCTGCTGCTGCTCGTGCGTCCGGCTGCCGTGCTGATCTCGACCTTCCGCAGCGGCTTGAGCTGGAAAGAGCGGCTGTTCCTGTCGTGGATGGCACCGCGCGGGATCGTCGCGGCGGCGGTGTCGTCGATCTTCGCGCTGCGGCTGGCGGCGGTCGATCACCCGCAGGCGGAGATGCTCGTCCCGCTGACCTTCGCCGTGATCGTCGTCACCTGCACGGTCTACGGCTTGAGCGCGCTGCCGCTGGCGCGCTGGTTAGGGCTGTCGCAGGCCGATCCGCAGGGCGTGCTGATCATCGGCGCGCACGACTGGGGGCGGCGCATCGCCGAGGCGCTGCTCAACGCCAAGCAGAAGGTCGTGCTGCTCGACACCAACTTCGCCAACGTGCAGGCGGCGCGCCTCAACGGGCTGGACGCCTTCTACGGCAGCGCCACCGCCGAGGGGCACGAAGACCTCAAGCTCGACGGCATCGGGCGGCTGCTGGCGCTCACCTCCAACGACGAGGTCAACGCGCTGGCTGCCATGCACTTCGTCGAGGAGTTCGGCAGCGCCGAAGTCTACCAACTGGCGATCCAGCGCAAAGAGGGGCAGCGCGAAGAAGTCGTCTCGAAAGACCTGCGCGGGCGGCTGTTGTTCAGCCGTGAGGCGAATTTCCCCGAGCTTTCGCACCGCTTCGTCGCCGGAGCGACCGTCAAGGCGACGCCGCTGACCCGCGAATTCGACTACCGCGCTTATCAAACGCTGTACGGTGACAGCGCCTTGCCCCTGTTCTTGATCGACCCGCTGGCGAACCGCCTGTCGATCTTCGCCCTCGACGCCGCGATCTCGCCGCAGCCGGGGCAAACCATCATCAGCTTGATCCAGCCAACCAGCTCGAACTCCTGAACCTGACCAACTCGCAACAGTGACGGCATAATCTCATGATCGACACCGCACGGCTTGAAACCAACCTGATCCACGTCGCCCGCCGCTACGCCCCAACGCTGATTCCGGCAGGCTGGCAGAAGCCGGGTGATTATTCCGGCGCGCTGCCCGATCTCGCGCGGGCACTGGCGACTTACAACGTGCTCATCTTGACAGGCGACGTACCCGCGACCGCCGTCAAAGCGTGGACGGATGGGTATTCCGATTTCTACGCGCTGTTGGCGGGCGCGCTGTTTCCGTCCTACACGCGCGTCAGCGCCTTCTACCTCGATCAAGCCGCGCCGCCACTGGTCGCGCTCTACGGCGAAGCCACTCCCGTGATCACGGTGCTGGCGGGCTTCGTCGCGCCCTACGTCGTCGCGCGACAGGGGACGCGCCCATCGGAAGTGGAAGTGCTCGGCATGATGGACATGATCCTCGAAGAACTCGAAGCGACCGATCTCCCGCGCGGCGATTACCGCCGCCTGCGCGATAGCGGGGCTGCCTACCTGCGCGCGCTGCTCGAACTCACAGGGCGACAGTTCCCGCTCACGCCCGCCGCCCGCCCGATCTTCGCAGAGATGACGACTGCTCCCGCCAACGTCCCGGCACAGCCAGCGCCCCCGCCGCCCGCCGATCTGCCGGAAACGGCGACGACGCCACCGATCCCCGACTCGATGCCGGAGCAGCTTACGCCGGAGCGACCAGCCGCCAGCAACGCCTGCCCGAAGCGCCCGCCGGCAGCCCCCGAACCCGCGCCGCGCAAGTTCGATCCCGACGCCGTGCCGATCTTCTTCAATCCCGCCCCGCGCGACACCAACAATCCGCCGCCGCTGGCTCCGCCGCTGCCGCGACGGTAACGCCATGGGTAATCCGTAGGGGCAGGTATCTTCAACCGATTTCGTCCTCAACTGCGCTGATCAACGAACATGGTTATAATGTGAACACGAATTCGCGCCCGGGGCGCGCCGCTCTGCGCCGCGCAAAGGAGCTTTGTCTGTAAATCGCCTGACCAATCGTCGCTTAACCCGCTTCCTGATCTTCGCCCCGCTGCTGATCAGCGTGGGAACGGCTGTCGCGCAGGACACCTTCCCAACCCTGCCGTCGGCTGATACCCCTATGCCTCAGATTGAAATCCTAACGCCATTGCCGCCACCGCCCGACCAGTCCGTCGAGCTGCCCGCCGAGCAGCCCGCCAACCCGCTCGGCGTTGAGCAAACCGAAGCCCTACCCAGCTTGATCGCCGCGCGTGCCGATCTCGAACTGCTGGCGACCGCCGCCATCGGCTCGGAGCAGCGCCCGGTCGGTTGGAGCGGCAGCATCGACGTGACCGATTCGCAGCTTCCGCTGTGGATCCGGCTCGACCTTGAAACGCTGGCAGGGTTGGTCATGGGTGAGGATCAGCGTCCGGCAGGCTGGTTCGGCGTGGTGCCGAGCATCCCGCTGGCGATTACCCGCGACATCCGCCACGACCTCGAACTGCTGGCTGACGTGGTGATCGGCGCGCAGGGAGTTCGTCCTGCCGGGTGGAATGGCGACGATCCGATGATGCGCTGCTCGCGGGCGACTCAGTCCTTGTTCACGCTGCTGCAAAGCCGGGGTCTCACCTTTGACATCGACTTCACGCAGGTGGATTACTGCGCCGCTGCCGAGATCGCCGCATCGCTCTACGTCGAACGCAACGTCTTGCAGCCGCCGGCGCAAGTCGCTGCCGCCGGACGCTATGCCTATCAGACCGAAAACGCCTTCGCCGTCGCCTTCCTCGACCGCACCGCCCGCCACAAGATCGGCGTGCTGCCGACCGGCACCGGCTTCGAACCGCTGGGGCGCAGCACCTTCGAGTTCTCGAACATGATGCTCGTGCGCGGCGACAATTTCCGGGTATTCGTCGACTACACCACTACGCCCATCACCGGCGATCAATTCCTCGCCCTGCCGGAGATCGGCAGCGCCGAGACGACCGATTGTCAAGCGGATTGGTGCGGTAAAGGGCTGGATTAACCTGCACACGTGTAGGGGCAGAACTAAGTTCTGCCCCCTACGAGATCAGTCTGTGTCTATCTCCCGACTGCCCCCGTAAGGTGCAGCTTGAAGACGCCGTCGCTGCTGATGGTCAGTCCGCCGCCAATCTCCGCCAGCGGCAGCGCCGGATCGCGCGGCGTGTTGGATCGCGACAGCATCCAGCGCGCGCGGATCGACGTAGAGGGCGGCGTTCTGCCCGCTTTCGAAAAGCGGACGCCCACGCGCGGGCATTGCTCTGCGCCGGGGCATTGATCACCTTCTGGACCAAACTTTCGCTCGTGAAAAACAGTGTCGTGTCGGACGCGCCCAGCGCCAGCCGCTCGCCGCCCCCCGGCAAACTGACGAAGGCGACCGGGATGCCGCTGACCGTCGTGCGCTCGACGTTGACCAACTGCGTACCGCTGGGGTCGGTCAGCACGAGCTTCGATGCCGTTTCCAGCGCATCGATCACGCGCGCCGGATCGCTGCTGTTGATCCACAGCGCCGCGCCGGTCGAGCCATCGTCGCCGGGGAATACTGCGAACAGATACTCGCCGTCGATCAGCCGGTAGAGGTCGTCTAGCGACAAGCCCGCCAGCAACTCCGCCTGCGTGATCATCGGCTGCACTTGCGCCATCAGCGCTTGAGCTGGATTCGGGATTGGCGTCGTCGTCGGAACGGGTGTCGCTCCAAAGGTGAAGGGGGTGCCGGGTGAGGGCAGAAGCAAACTGACAGCGCCAGCCGCCATACCAGCGAGCGCGGTCACGTCATAGCTGTCCAGCACGAGGAAGCTGTCCGGCGGAGCATAAGCGCCCATCGTCAGCGGCGCGGCGGGGGTATCGAAGTGTGCATCAAGCGAGACGGCGAGGTCAGTGCTAATCTGCTGATCGTCCGCCTGAATGGCGACGCCTAAACCGTCCAAGCCTACACCGCTGAGCAGTGCCGTCTTGAACGCCAACTCGACTGGAAGCAGCCGCAGGAACGTTTCAGGAATCGCCGCGTAGGGCAGTTGTCCCTCCGCGCCTAACACCGCCAGCGAACTTTGCAGCCACGCGCCATCGACGTAGCCGGTGATGGGCGCGGCGGGCAGTTGCGCGCGCACCCGTTGATAGCCCGGACTCTGTGCCAGATTTTCCGGTGCGGCGCGAAACAGCGCGTCGACCCCGGCAGCCGAACCCAGCCAGATCACCGACGAGCCGACCGCCACCGTGTAAACGCCCGCATAGTAGAGGTTGACGCTGCCATACTTCTCATGATCGAAGGTGCTCTGGCGCAGTTGATCGACGAACGCCTGCGCGCCCGCCGCGTCGGCGATGGGCAGCACGAAGGCGAAGTCGGTGATCCCCGGCGTATGCCCTTCGTTGAGCACCAGCGCGGCGGGGTTACCCACCCACGACACAATGTCCGCCGACGAAACAGCGGGCAGGCGATTGGCGACCACGAGGTCGAGTGCCGTTTGGCTGTCAGGCGCTTGGAACGGGACGCCCAGCATCCCCAACCACAAATTCGCGGCGGCGGTGAACGCCTGCTGACCTGCCGCGCTCGTGTCCAGTTCGAGATAGATCGGCGTGCTGCTGGGGACAAAAGCCGCCGGATCGACCGCCGTTTGCGCCCCCGCAGGAGCCGCCAGCACCAGCATCATTATCAAGGAACAAATCAATCGTTTCATCGCTTAGGCATCCTCATTTTCTGCCTGAGACTATACAGCGAGATTGTACTCTTTTACCAAATTACGAGTGAGTTCGTCACAGAAAAGTTGGAATAACCTCACTTCATCTTTTGTTGACATTGCCTTAATCTTGGCATAAACTACTGAGAAAGCAGCATCTTTGGGGAGCATCAATGCGCGAGGAAAAACTCTCGAAAATAAGCTTCTTATACGACCACTGAAGCACGCGGCGTCGCTAGAAACCGCGTGCTTTTTATTTGTATCACTTTCTCATATTTTAGGAGGAATGACGCCATGGATTACGGGATGATCGGCAAAATCGAAAAGGCGAAACGCTACGCCCAACAGCCGGAACGGATCACCTTTCAGTCCCTATCCGCCGCCTTCAAAGGCGATAACGATACCTATCAGGTCTCCTTAAGTCCTGAGGGGTGGGACTGCACCTGCTCCGGTTTTCACACTCACGGCATTTGCCCGCACGTCATGTGTATGGAAAAATTGTTCAAACCCATGATCAAGCGCAACCCGCTGCGCTATGCGCCGGGGCAAAACGTCGTCAGTGATGTGGACAAAACGATGCGCTATGCCGATGAGCCGGATCGCATCCGATTTCAGGCGCTAGAAGTAACTTTCGACGGCGAGAACAGCCCGCACCATACCAGTTTTGCCGAAGATGTTTGGCACTGCGACTGCTCATTCTTCGCCAGCCGGGGTGTCTGCTGCCATACGATGGCGATGGAGCGCGTCCTTAAGGACATGATCACCACCGCAATGCCGATTGTTGGCTAATTGGCAGCATATGGTTTCCCTGACATATTAAGGTTGTTTGTGGTACACTGTAAGGCGTTCGGGTGAAGCACCCCGGACGCCTTCGTTTTCACCAATAATGAACCTAAACTGGTCGCTTGGTGTAGTAAGGGCGAACCTTTTTACCCCCGTAGTGTGGTTGAAAAGTTCCGTGTCGCTTGACAGCTTGTCAGGAATTATGCAAACTCTCACTACTTTCTAGAAAAACGATGACGCGGGTGGGCATGTTGTTCACAGGAGGACTGACGCATTGGGCGTTTTAATGGATGTCAAGAACCTCGTAACACGGTTCTATACGCAAGAGGGAATTGTCTACGCCGTCAATGACATATCCTATCAACTGCAAGAGGGTGAGACCCTCGGCGTAGTCGGCGAGAGCGGCAGCGGCAAGAGTGTTCACGCCCTGTCGATCATGCGCTTAATCCCCAGCCCGCCCGGTAAAATCGAGCGCGGCGAGGTGATCTTCGAGGGGCGCGACCTGCTCAAGCTGCCGAACGACGAAATGCGGCTCGTGCGCGGCGCAGAGATCGCCATGATCTTCCAAGACCCGATGACCTCGCTCAACCCGGTGCTGACCATCGGCACGCAGATCACCGAGGCGCTCAAGCTGCACATGGGCATGAACCGGAGTCAAGCGGATGCCCGCGCCATTGAGCTGCTGGAACTGGTCGGTATCCCCGACGCCAGCCGCCGTTTGAAAGCCTACCCGCATCAATTTTCGGGCGGTATGCGCCAGCGCGTGATGATCGCTATGGCGCTCTCCTGCAACCCCAAGCTGTTGATCGCCGACGAGCCGACGACCGCGCTCGACGTGACCATTCAAGCGCAGATCATCGAACTCGCCAAGCGGCTCAAGGAGCAGTTGGGCATGGCGATGATCTGGATCAGCCACGACCTCGGTGTCGTCGCGGGCTTGTCCGATAACGTGCAGGTGATGTACGGCGGCATGATCGTCGAACGCGGTCCGGTCGTGGACGTATTCAAGGATACGCGCCACCCCTATACGCTCGGCTTGCTCAAGTCGCTGCCGCGCCATGACATGCGTCAGGGCGGCGAGAAACTCATTCAAATTGAAGGCGCACCGCCGGACATGCGCAACGAGCCTAAGGGCTGCCCGTTCTTCGCGCGCTGTAGCTACCGCATTCCGGGCAAGTGCGATGTGGAAATGCCGCCGCTTATTCCGGGACCCGGCTCTAATCCTGAGCATATCAAAGCCTGTTGGGTAGACGTTCGTACCGGCGAGCCGCTGCTGGATCAACAAGGAGAAGCACAGCATGTCTAGCACTGCTCCCGCTATGCGCGCCCCATCGGATTACGTGAAGGGCAGAGAAGCGCTCGTCCAAGTTCGCGGCTTGAAGAAACACTTCCCAATCGTCTCAGGGATGATTCTCCAGCGTCAGGTCGGCGCGGTCAAGGCGGTCGATGGTGTCAGCTTCGACATCTTCAAAGGCGAGACGCTCGGCTTGGTCGGCGAATCCGGCTGCGGTAAGAGCACAACCGGGCGCACGGTACTCCAGCTTTACAAACCCACCGCCGGTTCAATCGTCTTCGAGGGCAAGGAACTGACCGAACTCTCGCCGTCCGACCTGCGCAAGACCCGCCGCCGGATGCAGATGATTTTCCAAGACCCGTTTGCGTCGCTCAACCCGCGTATGTCGGTCGGCAACATCGTCAGCGAGCCGCTCCGCATTCACAAGGTGATGAGCAATAAGGCTGAGCTTCAGGAATTCGTCGAGCAGTTGCTCGAACGGGTCGGTTTGAACCCGTACTACGTCAACCGCTACCCGCACGAATTCTCCGGCGGTCAGCGGCAGCGTATCGGCATCGCCCGCGCGCTGGCGCTCAACCCGAGCTTCATCGTCGCCGACGAGCCGATCTCGGCGCTCGACGTGTCGATTCAGGCGCAGGTCGTCAACCTGCTGGAAGAACTCCAGTCCGAACTCAACCTGACCTACCTGTTTATCGCCCACGACTTGAGCATGGTGCGCCACATCTGCGACCGCGTCGCCGTGATGTATCTGGGCAAGATCGTCGAAATCGGCACCACCGACGACGTCTACGACAATCCGCTGCACCCGTATACACAGGCGCTGCTCTCCGCCGTGCCCGTTCCGGACCCGCTCAAAGAGCGCGGACGCCAGCGCATCATCATCTCTGGCGATGTGCCCAGCCCGGCGCGCCCGCCGATTGGCTGCAACTTCAACACCCGCTGCCCGGTCGCCCTCAAGGGGACTTGCTATCAGGAACCCGATCCCGAATTGATCGAGATCACGCCCGGTCACTGGGTCGCTTGCCATCGCGTGACGCCGTTCTAAGCGATCAGTCAGCGTAAATCGAAAAGAGGTATCCGGATCGGATACCTCTTTTTATTTGCTAATCAGGATTAACTACAGCAGCGTTTGCTGAGCGGGCGGCTCGTGTGTCCGCCGGATTGCCGCTGTAGGCGCGTTGGGAGCGCTTGTAATCGACCGCTTGCAGCAGCAGTTCGCGCGCGCTCTGGAAGCCGCTCTCGTTAGTCGTGCCCAGCATCGCCGCCAGTTCCTCGACGCGCTGGAATTCCTCGGTCAGCGGGACGATCTGCGTATGGGTGCGCTCGCCCTCGATCAGCTTGAGCACGCGGTAATGACGGTCGGCATAACCGGCTAACTGCGCCAGATGGGTCACAACCATCACCTGATGCTCGCCGGTGAGTTCCCACAGCTTCTCGCCGACCACGCTGCCGACGCGCCCGCCGATGCCCTGATCGATTTCGTCGAAGATCAGCGTCGGCGTCTGGTCGGCTTGGGTCAGCACGCGCTTGAGCGCCAGCATGATCCGCGCCGCCTCGCCGCCGGAGGCGACTTTCGCCAGCGGGCGCAGCGGCTCGCCGGGGTTGGCGCTCATCATGAACTCGACGTGATCGACCCCGGTGCTGTCGAAGGCGAGGCGACGCTCGCCGACGTAGCAGCCGTTCGGGTCGTCGTGCTGCTCGAGCGCGACTTCGAACTGCGCCCGCGCCATCCGCAGATCGCCCAGTTCGCGGACGATGCCCTCGCTCAACTGCTTGGCGGCAGCGCTGCGGGCGCGGCTCATCCGCTCGGCAAGGTCGCCGATGTGCTTCAAGAACGAGGTTTCCTGCTTGCGCAGTTCGTTGAGACGTTCCTCGCTATGCTCGATACTGTCGAGTTCGAGCCGCGCCTGCTCGGCATGGTCGATCACCAAACCGAGCGTCGCCCCGTAGCGCCGCTTGAGCGTATTGATCAGTTCGAGCCGTTCTTCCAGTTCGTCCAAGCGTTCCGGGTTGAACTCGACAGCGTCGGCGTAGCGCCGCAGCGAGATCGCCAGTTCCTCGACCTGCACGGTCACTTCTTCGGCGAGGTCGTAATCCTCTTTCAGCCCGGCGTCGATGTTCGCCAGCTTGCTCAAAATCGCCGCGACCTGCATCAATTGATCGAGCGCGGGCAATTGCCCCGCCGGGCTGTCATCGCCGTAGATCAGCGTGACCGCTTCGCCTGCTAGTTTCGCTAACTGCTCGCTGTTGGCGAGGCGGGTGCGCTCGGCGCGCAGTTCGTCGTCTTCGCCGGGGATCAGTTCAGCGGCGTCGATCTCCTCGACTTCCCGGCGCAAGCGGTCGGCGCGCTTCTTGAGTTCAGCTTCGTCGTTCAGCAGGTGCTTGATCTCGCTGCGCACATCGCCCAAGCGGCTGACGACCGTCGCTAGCGCCGCTCGCGTGTCGATCAAGTCCGCGTAGCGATCGAGCAAATTAATGTGCTCGGACGACTTGAGCAGCGAGAGATGGGCGCTCTGCCCGTGTACATCGACCAGCAGGTCGCCGATCTCGCTGAGCACGTCGAGGTTGACGGTCACGCCGTTGACGCGCGCCGCCGACCGTCCGTTCAAGCGAATTTCGCGCGAAAGCGTCACCAGATCCGTACCGCTCTCGTCGATCAAGTTCGTCGCGCTCCAGTACCGGCGCAATCAACGCCTGTGTCGCGTGGTTCAAGCTGAACGTCGCCTCGATCACGGCGCGTTCCGCCCCGGCGCGCACCATCGCGGCATCGGCTTTGCCGCCGAGCAGCAGTTCGACGGCATCGACGATGATCGACTTGCCCGCGCCGGTCTCGCCCGTGATCACGTTCAAGCCGCGCCCAAACATCAGTTCAAGCTGGTCGATAATGGCGAAATTACTGATGCGGATTTCTTCGAGCATAGCGCCTCGCTAGTACAAGTACCGAGTGCCGAGTACTGAGTGCTGAGTTAAGAACAAATCCTTACCGGTATAACATTTGCTTCCACGATGCAGAATCAAGCCAAACAAAGCGCAACTCAACTGCTTTACTCCGCAGCGGCACTAGGAACGCAGTTTAAACCGACCATAAACCGCAGCGGCGACCAAGCCGACGAAGACCAGCAAGCCGAGGTCACCGGTCAGCCGCTGAAAGATCAGATCGAGAGTCAAATCAGGCACGCCGCGCCGCCCGGCGAATTGGGCGTAGTACAGGACAAACTGCACCACGCCGCCGAGCAGCCCGCCGATCACCGCGCCCGCCGCCGCGATATTGGCGGACTGGCGACCGCGCCGACGGCTGGTCAAGCGCAGCGCGACTTCGCCGATGCCGCCGCCCGCCACCAAGCCCAGAATCAGCGAAAAGAGCAGCCCAAAGCTGATGGCGCTGATGATCGCTCCGGCGACGGCGGTCAGCCCGGCGCAAACGCCGAAGATCAGCCCGTAGTCGGTCTGGGTCGCCTTGTAGTAGCCGTCTTGAATGCCGCGCACGCATTCCTTGCAGCGGTAGCCGACCGGAGTCGGCACGGCGCACTCCGGGCACATCGGTCGCCCGCACTTGTTGCAGCGCAGCGTCGTCGCCCGGTCGGGGTGGACGGTGCAGTAGAGAATTTCTTCCGTTTCTTCCGGTTCGTGAAGGTGTGCTGTCTCAGTCATAGTTCCGTTATCAGTATATCGTTTCCTATAGGTCACGATACGGAGATCATGTTTATAAGGGCGGGTCTGAGACCCGCCCCTACGGATTTTGTCTCCGTCCTTAGTCGTTCAACTGCATCAGCAGGTTTATCACTCAGTCTTCGATCTCAGTCCTCAGTTCTGCATTTCCATGATACTACAGTTGCTTTTTCGGCGGTTCGGGCGGTTCGGGCGCGCGCGGCTCCAAGCGATCCAGCAGCGAGCGGTAGAAGTAGCTGCGCTCGCGCAGGCGCACGAAGCGCGTCACCTGATCGCTCGCCTGAACGCTGACGCGATCTTCGGAGCGCAGCGCGCAGATGGGCAGCCCATCTGCCGCCAGCACGATGTCGGATTGGCTGTCCGGCGTGACCAGCACCTCGACGACCGCGCCTTCCGGCAGCACAATCGGGCGGTCGAGGCTCAAGTGCGGCGCGACCGGCACCACCAGAATATTCCGCAAGTCCGGCGGCAGAATCGGCCCCCCGGTCGCCAGCGCGTAAGCCGTCGAGCCGGTCGCGGTGGCGATGATCAGGGCGTCGGCGTTGTAGGTCGTCGTCCAATCGCGGTCGATGTACATGTCCAAGCGGATCATACGGGTGACCGTGCCCCGGCTGATCACCACGTCGTTGAGCGCTTCCGACGTGCTGATGATCTCGTCGCCGCGCCGCGCCGTCACCGTGACCATCATCCGCTGCTCGATCCAGAACTTTTCGTCCAAAACCGCGTCAATCGACGCTTCCCAGTCGTCAGGGCGGCGAATCTCGGTCAGAAAGCCTAGATACCCCATGTTGACGCCCAGAATCGGCACGCCGTAGGGCGCGCAGACCCGCGCCGCATGGAGCATAGTGCCGTCCCCGCCGATTGCGACCACCATGTCCGTCCCGGCGATCTGCTCCTGAATTTGCTGTTCATCCCACTGATTGAAGTGCCATACGTCCAAGCCGCGCAGCTTCAACGACTCGGCAATCCGCTGCGCTACTGGCGCGGTTTGCGGTCGCGCGGGATGCGCTAAAACACCCATTCGTTTGATCGTCACCCGGTTCTCTCCGTCTCTACGATGCCTAGTGTAGCGCCGGGCAGCATTCGGATCAATGATAGCACAAGTGTGCGATGCGGAGTATTGGAAATGGGTATAAAACACCTGTGTCGATGCAAAGCAGAATAAATTGGATGTCAAGAGCGCGCGATGGGTTAAAACCCATCGCTACCATACCGCGACCCACTGAAGGGGTCGCAAAAAAAGATCAACGTTTGGGTCGCCCCATACGCACCAAGATAAGCGATTTGTCACGCATTTTGACCCCATCCCCGCGACCTTCGGTCGCCTCCCTTCCCCGACTTCAGGGAAGGGCGAGAACAAAAACACCGAGCACTAAGCATCTTTTCGCCCCTCGCCCCGCTTGCGTGGGAGAGGGGTTGGGGGTGAGGGGAAAGCAGAAATTCCTTAAGTTGGTGTCTATGGATCAACGTTTGAGTCGCCCCTTTAGTGGGCGACGTTTTCTCTAGCCGAGGGTTTAAACCCTCGGCGGGGTTAGGTAGTTTGGCGGTCATACCTATTTTAGCAGGTCGTCGGTTTCCTCACCCGCTGGCAACTCAGTGCTGTCTACCGTCGGGATAAAGCGCACCCGCGCGACTCGCATCCCGTCCATCTCCTCGACCGTGAGCGCGTACTTGGCAAATTGGAGTGTGTCTCCTACCACCGGGATGCGTTCCAGCCGCTCGGCGACGTAACCGCCAATCGACGCTGAGTTCGATCTCGCCGCCGGGATTCGGATCGCCGAAGCGCTCGATCACGTCGGTCATGCTGGTCAGCCCGTCGAGCAGGTAGAGGTTAGCGTCTTCGACCGCGTCGCGCGGTTCGACGTCGAACTCGTCGCTGACTTCGCCGACTAGTTCTTCGAGGATGTCCTCCATCGTCGCCAGCCCTGCCATGCCGCCGTACTCGTCGATGACGATGGCGAGGTGCGTTTTCTGCCGCCGCATTTCGTCGAGCAGCTTATCGACGGCGAGCGTTTCCGGTACGTAGAGCGGTGCCCGCAGCAGCTTGCGCAGGTCGAAACTGGCGTTCGGGTCGGCGAGCAGCGCCGGTTTGCGGATCAGCAGGTCGAACACGTCTTTGACGTTGAGCAGCCCGATCACGTTGTCGATGTGCTCCTCGTAAACCGGGTAGCGCGAATGATGCAGCATCGCCATGTGCTGGAGCAGGTCAGGCAGCGGGATCGCCACGTTGACGGCATCGACTTCGACGCGCGGCTGCATGATTTCGACCACCGGAATGTCGCTGAAGTCGAAGACGCGACGCAGCAGCGCCTCCTCGCTCGCCTGAAGCAGCCCCGCCTCGCGGCTGGAATGCACCAGCATTTCCAGTTCTTCCGGCGAATGGACGGAATGTGACTTCGCTGGCGGGTTCAAAGCCGAGCCGCCGCACGACCATGTTGCCGACGCTGTTCATCAGGTTGATCACCAGCTTGAAGACGTCGTGAAACAGGATCGTCGGGCGCGCGACGATCACCGCCACGTCTTCCGGGCGCTGGAGCGCAATCGACTTGGGCGCCAGTTCGCCCAGCACGATGTGCAGCATCGTCACCAACGAAAAGGCGATCACCACCGAGACGGTATGCCCGACGGTTACGGCGGTGGCTTCGGGGAGAAAATGCTCGAACAGCGGCTCGAACACGCCGGCGACCGCCGGTTCGCCGATCCAGCCTAAGCCGAGGCTCGCCAGCGTAATGCCGAGCTGCGTCGCGGCGATATACTGGTCGAGGTGGTTCATCGCCGACTGCGCCGCTTTCGCGCCCGCGCTGCCCTCCTGCGCCATCTGCGCGATGCGCGTGCGCCGCGAACCGACGAAGGCAAATTCGGCAGAGACGAAGAAGCCATTCATAAAGACGAGGGCGAGGACAGCCAGTAGTCCGAGCACGGTATTCATTCGCTAGTCCCGTAATTGAGTGAGTGGTCAGTGGTGTCGGCTTTACAGCCCGACGATTTCGTGTTCATCAGCATAGCCAAAGATACCACATCACGGCGGAATGCGATGAATTTCGCTCTATTCTGTAAGTTCGGTATTGACTGAACTTTCGAAACATAATACACTAAATCCGTGAGGTGAACGATGAATAAAGTCGAACAATACATCGAGGAATTCGGGCTGTATTTCGAGCGCATCGGGCTGACGCGCATGATGGGGCGGATCATCGGCTACCTGCTGGTCAGCGACCCGCCGCAGCAGTCGATGCAGGAGATCGGCGAAGCGCTGCAAGCCAGCAAAAGCTCGATCAGCACGGCGCTCAAGCCGCTGGTCAGCTTGCGCTTGATCGACCAGATCAGCATCCCCGGCGAGCGGCGCGACTATTACCGCGCCAACTCGGACATGTGGATCCGGTCGTTCCGGGCGCGGCTGCACCAGCTCACCGAGCTGCGCGAGCTGGCAGAGCGCGGACTCGACTTGATGGCGGACGAAGCGCCGCAGCGTCGCCAGCGCTTGGAGATCATGCACGCGACCAACGAATTTCTGGAACGCGAGTTCCCCAAGCTGCTCGATCAGTGGGAAGCGGAGAAAAAAGCGCGCGGGTTGGACGAGACGTAATGACGAACCGTAGGGGCACGATATATCGTGCCCCTACAATTATGCAAAAGGCTGTAACGATGAAGATCACCATTTTGACGGCGGGTTCGCGCGGCGACATTCAGCCGTTCGTCGCGCTGGGCAGCGGGCTGCAAGCGGCGGGTCATGCCGTGACTATCTGCACCGGGCGGACATTCGCGCCGCTGGTGACGCAGTACGGGCTGGCGTTCGCGCCGATGAACGACGAGTTTCTGAGCATCGGCACAAGCGACGCCGGGCGCGAAGCCATCGAGGGCGGCGGGCGCGGCTTGGGGCTGATCAACAAGGTCAAGCCGATGATCCGCAAAATGATCGACGATCAGTGGGCGGCGGCGCAGGGCAGCGACGCGATCATCTATCACCCCAAGACGCTCGCCGGGACTTACATCGCCGACGCGCTGGGCATCCCGGTGTTCGTGAGCATCCCGCTGCCGCTGCTGACGCCGACGCGCGCCTTCGCCAACCCGATTATTCCGCCATCGCTGCGGCTCGGCGGGGCGTTCAACCGCCTGACCTACGGCGTCGTCCGGCTGATCAAAGCGCCGTACATGGGCGTGATCAACGACTGGCGCGCCTCGGTTGGCTTGCCCAAACGCTCGTGGCGCGCCGACGATCTGGTGCGCGTGGACGGGCATCCTGTGCCCGTGCTCTATCCGGTCAGCCCGCTGGTCGTGCCGCCGCCCGCCGATTATCCAGACTCGGTACACGTGACCGGCTACTGGTTTCTCGACGCGCCGGTTGACTGGCAGCCGCCCGCCGACCTGCAAGCCTTCCTCGACGCGGGCGATCCGCCGGTTTACGTCGGTTTCGGCAGCATGGCGGGCACCGACCCGGCGGCGAAGGCACGGCTCGTGCTCGACGCGCTGGCGCAAGCCGGGCAGCGCGGGATCATCGCGCGCGGTTGGGGCGGATTGCACGCCAGCGACCTGCCTGACAGCGTGTTCATGCTCGACCAAGCACCGCACGATTGGCTGTTCCCGCAAGTCGCAGCGGTGGTGCATCACGGCGGCGCGGGGACGACGGCGGCGGCGCTGCGGGCGGGCAAGCCGCAGGTGATCTGCCCGTTCATCGCCGATCAGCCGTTCTGGGGGCAGCGCGTCGCTGGTCTCGGCGTGGGCGTCCCGCCGATCCCGCAGAAGCGGTTGAGCGCCGACGCCCTCGCCGCCGCGATCCGGGCGGTGGTCGCGATCAGGCGATGATCCGCCGCGCCGACGAGATCGGTGTGAAAATTCGCGCCGAGGACGGCGTCGGAGCAGCGGTCGGCATCATCGATCAGGCGTTCGCCTAATCTGAAACCGCGTTATAATCGGATCAAGCTCAGCTCAGAGCATCGTTCAACGGTGCTCTGACTTTTTATAATACTCAGGAGAGGTCATGATCCTCGAAACCGAACGCCTGATCCTGCGCCCGCTCGAACTGACCGATGCACCAACCATTCGCCAGCTTGCCGGACATCCCGACATCGCCGCGACCACGCTCAATATCCCGCACCCGTACCCGGAAGGCGCTGCCGAGGCGTTCATCCAGTCACTGACAGACAGCGCCGACGCAGGTACGAATTACACTTTCGGCATGGTGCGCAAAGCGGACGACCAGTTACTGGGCGCAATCGGGATTCGCCCGGTCGCACAGTTCGACCGCGCCGAGATCGGCTACTGGATCGGCGTGCCCTACTGGGGACAGGGCTACACCAGCGAAGCCGCCCGCCGGGTGGTCGATTTCGGCTTCGAGACGCTGAAGCTCCAGCGTATCTACGCGACCTACTTCAGCCACAACGTCGCCTCGCGCCGGGTGATGGAGAAAGCGGGCATGACCTACGAAGGCACGCTGCGCCAGCACGTCAAGCGCTTCGACCGCTACTACGATCTCGGCTACTGCGGCATCCTCCGCGCGGAGTGGGAAGCCGTGCACCCGCCGCTTGACTTATAGAACATTCGTGCTATGATATCATTATCAATCGATCTCCAACCGCATATGAGCGAGGACACCCGATCATGATCATGCCGATTTTGACCGTCGAGGATGTGGATCAAGCCGTCGCCTTCTTCACCGAAAAGCTAAGTTTCCGGCACGTCATGAGCATGGCACCAGAGGGCAAGAGCATTTTCGCCATCGTCAACTTCGGCGGCAGCGACTTCGGCTTGGGCAGCGACCCCGCCGCTCCGCAGCCGCCCTATGCCCCCGGCGTGCAGTTCATGATCTACCTGCCGGAAGGTCAGAGCATCGAGGACTATTACGCGCAGGTTCAAGCGAACGGCGTCAAGATCGACGACGAACTCGCGGAAACCTACTGGGGCGACCGCGCCTTCACCGTCCACGACCCAGACGGTTACATGCTGACTTTCTCGGTGACGGTCAAGCAGGTGCCGATCGACCAGATGGAGCAGCACGTCCGCGAGCGCGGCGGCAGCGAGCGCGAAGCGAGACTGTAACTCATTCCGTAGGGGCACGGCGCGCCGTGCCCCTACCCCAAGGCTATCGCATCAAAACGGTTTAAGCTGCGAAACTGTCAGCATCGCGGTATCCGCCCGACGCTCAAAGCATCGGGCTAGTCAGTCAAGCCGTCTGAAGACGGCTGAAGGACAGCCTGCTTCAGCAGGCTTGAATTTCATAGCCGGAGGTTTTGAACTGCTCTGTTGCAAAGATCGGCACTTTGACCCCACCCCCGCGCGCTACGCGCGCTTCCCCTCCCCGACTTCAGGGAGGGGAGAGGACAAAAGCAGTTGGGTAGTTTAATCCACGGGTAGAGCAAACTATGTTTGCAACAGAGCAGTTTTGAACCTCCGGCGGCGGAAACAAATTTGATACGATAACCCTGCCCCCTACCTGTCTTGTCAGGTGACGCGGCGCGCGAAATCGCCTAGACTAAAGGCTGTCTAGAGAAGGAGCGCGGAATGCGATACAAGTTGTTAGGCAAAAGCGGCGTGCGGGTCTCCGAACTGGTGTTGGGGACGATGACCTTCGGCACGGCGTGGGGCTGGGGCGCGGATCCAGCCGAGTGTCGCCAGATGTTCGACCTCTACGCGGAAGCGGGCGGCAACTTCATCGACACTTCGGTCAACTACACCGACGGCGAAGCCGAGACTATCCTCGGCGACCTGCTCAACGCCGACCGCGATCACTTCGTCGTGGCGACCAAGTACACGCTCACCCAGCGCGATTCGCCCGATCCGAACTCCGGCGGCAACAGCCGCAAGAATATGCGCCAGTCGGTCGAGCGCAGCCTGCGTCGCCTGCAAACCGACGTGATCGACCTGCTCTACCTGCACGTCTGGGACTACATGACCCCGGTCGAGGAAGTGCTGCGCGGGCTGGACGATCTGGTGCGGCAGGGCAAGGTTAACTACGTCGCCATCTCCGACTCGCCCGCCTACATCATCGCCGAAGCCAACGCGCGGGCGGAACTACGCGGTTGGTCGCGCTTCGTCGGCGTGCAGATGCCCTACTCGCTGGCGAACCGGAATATCGAGCACGAGATCATGCCGGTGGCGCGGCACTGGGATATGGCGGTGCTGCCCTTCAGCTTGATCGGCGGCGGCGTGCTGACCGGCAAGTACACAGCAACTAACAGCGAGCCGACCCGCTTCAACCGCGAACAGATGCAGATTCAGGAGCGGACGCAGGGGATTATCGCGGCAGTGGCGCAAGTTGCCGAGGAAGTTGGGCGCTCGACCGCGCAGGTGGCGATCAACTGGGTGCGCCAGCAGCAGGACAAGGCGCTGGTGATCCCGATCCTCGGCGCGCGCACGGCGGCTCAGCTTGCCGACAACCTCGCCGTACTGGAGTGGGAACTCAGCGCCGACCAGCTTCAGCGGCTCGACGACGCCAGCAAAATCGATCCGGCGTTTTTGGCGCAGTGGAAAGGCAATCCCTACGTCTTCGGCGCGACTTTCGACCAGATCGACAACCACCACGATTAGCCCCCTCACCCTGCTTGCGTCGCTTCGCTTAGGCAAGCCGTCCCTCTCCCACGTAAACGGGGCGAGGGACAAAAGCGTGCGTTTTCTCCCCTTCTCCCCGCTTGCGTGGGAGAAGGGGTCGGGGGATGAGGGGTAATAACTTTACGGCGCGTACTCCGGGGCGAGGACGTCGCTGAGCGCGCTGAGCGGGATGCTCACGCTCTGAGTGCCCGCCGCCCCCGGCGCCACCTGATACTGGTCGAAGTAGAAGGTCAGCGCGTCAGCGCCGAGCGCGAAGTGCCGGTAATTCTCCGGATTCTCGCCGGTGCCCTGCTGAAGCCAAGTGGGGTCGATCATGTCGCCGACCTGCGTTTTCAGCGCTTGCTCGACCAGCGGGTCGATCACGGCGAGATAGCCGCTGTTCGGCTGGAACAGGTCTTCCAGCGTCACCAGTTGCCCCGCCGCGAGATCAAAGGTATAGGTCTGGTACGCTGACGTGCCATGCGCGCCGCCGCTGTAGTTGTAGATCGAGAAGACGAGGCTCGTCACGTCGCTGGAATACGGCACAACGTCGGTGTTGATGTCGAGTTCGTAGCCGCCCGAACCGGGCTGAAAGCCCTGAGTGAGCACACTCAGGAAATCATTCTTGGTCGTCTGGATGAACGGGTCAATCGTGCTGGCGACCAAATCGTTCTGCGCCAAATCGAGCGGGTACTGGACGCTCATTTTCAGGTTCGCGCTCAAGATACACTGTCCGTCGGTCAAGTTACCGCCCTTTTGCAGACAGGCTTGATCCGGTGTCATGACTTCGGGGGTTGCCGGAGGCGTCGTATCCTGCGCCCCGACGACCGAAACGCCCGCCAACAGCAAGCAGAAAACGAGCAGTGTCAACCGTTTTAGCATGGTTTTACTCCTTATCCGTCAAACCAACTCTTGTCAGTTTAGCGCGTCTCAACGCTATACTGATGGACGTTAACCCGACGCTAAACCGAGGAGTTCTCTATGCGTCTGCGCGATCTTGGCATCACCCCCGGTCGTCTGCCGACCGGCGCGTTGAACGCGATTACCGATGTGTCCGGCGTGCGGGTCGGTCACGTCACCTTGATTGAAGGCGAAGGCAAGCTGCAAGAAGGGGTCGGACCGATCCGCACGGGCGTGACCGCTATTCTGCCACACGGCGGCAACCTGTTCCGCGAGAAAGTCCCCGCCGGAGTCCGCACCATCAACGGCTTCGGCAAAGCGATGGGCTTCGAGCAGATCCGCACGCGCGGCGTGATCGAAACGCCGATCCTGCTGACGAACACGCTCAACGTCGGGCGCGTCCACGACGGCGTGGTCGGCTACATGCTGCGCGATAACCCCGACATCGGCTTGACGACCGGGACGGTCAATCCGGTCGTCGGCGAGTGCAACGACGGCTTTCTCAACGACGTGCGCGGGCGGCACGTCCAGCAGGAACACGTCTGGCAGGCGATTAAGTCCGCCGCCGGGGGTGTGGTCGCCGAGGGTAACGTCGGCGCGGGCACCGGAACCGCCTGTTTTCAGTTCAAGGGCGGCATCGGCACGGCATCGCGCCGCGTTCTCGACGGGCAGTTCACCGTCGGCGCGCTGGTGCAGAGCAACTACGGCAGCCGCGCCGATATGCTGATCTGCGGCGTTCCCATTGGTGAGGCGCTGCTCGAAGACTATCTGCCGCAGCCGGGTCCCGGCTCGATCATGATGGTGATCGCCACCGACGCGCCGCTCGACGCCCGCCAGTTGACGCGGCTCGCCGAGCGGGCCGCCTACGCGCTCGGTCGCACCGGGTCAATCGGGCAGGACGGCAGCGGCGATTTCGCCATCGCCTTCTCGACCGTCAACCGCTGGGCACATTATCCCGACGAGACGGTTGCGACGGTGACGCGTTTCACCGAAAGCGAGCGCACGATCAACGAGTTGTTCCTCGCCACCATCGAATCGGTCGAGGAAGCGATCTGGAACAGTATGATCGCCGCCGAAACCATGACCGGACGCGACGGCAACACGCTCCACGCCCTGCCCCACGATCAACTGCTGCACTGGTTCAAACACTATCGGCGGCTGCCATGATCCTCGAAACCGCCGTGCTCAACGTCAAGCCGGGGCAGACGGGCGACTTTGAAGCCGCCTTCGCCCAAGCCGCACCGATCATCACGGCGATGCCCGGCTGTCTCCGCTGCGAGCTGCAAGCACTGCCTCGAAGCGCCGGATCGCTATTTGCTGCTGGTCTGGTGGGCGACGCTCGAAGATCACACCGTCGGCTTTCGCGGATCGCCGCAGTATCAGGAGTGGCGGGCACTGCTCCACCACTTCTACGATCCATTCCCGACGGTCGAGCACTACGCCAAGGTCTATCCAGCGGAATAAACAAAACAGCCCCCACATGGGGGCTGTTTTGTGGTGTCGTTTACGAGTTCAGCCGACATCAACCGCAGAAGTCACGCTCGAAGTGGTATTGATAGGTCTTGCCGTCCGATTGCGGACCCATGAACTGGACGCTGTGTCCGTCGCTGAGCGCGTAGACCGCGTTACCGTGCTCATCCTGCGCGATCAGTTGGTTGACGCCGGTCGCCACCGCTTCGGTGAAGGCGGCTTCGATCTGGTCGTGGCTGACGTAGAAGCTGAATGTTCCCTGACCTTCGGCGTCAATCGCCCAGATCGAGACGCCGGTATCCACCGTGCAGTAGAGCGCGGCGGGTGCAGCGAGGTCGTAGGCGTTGATGCGCCCATCGTTGATCCGCCCGACGCACGGGCTAAAGCGCATCCCGCTGGCGATGTGTTCAAATTCCGCCCACGTGTAGGTCTGCCCGCGATAGGTCACGTCGCCGCCGTCGGGGTTGAGCGCGTTGAGATAGGTCGCCGTCGCGTTGTCGCCCACGTCTTCGCTGCAATACATGCCGCTGCCGATGATCAGCAGGTCGCCGTAGGTCTCACCGGTTTCGCCACCGTAGATCGTACCGGTGACAACCGCATCGTCGTAGACGACGACCGTGTCGTCGCCACCGTCCATCTGAACCTCGCCATAAACTGCGCCATCGCTAGAGACGTCGAGCCGGTCATTGCCACCGCCCAAGCGCACCGCGAGTGGAGCATCGACGACGCCATTGACGACCACTGCTTGATCGCCGGAACCACCGCGCACGCCAGTGTCATCGGCATAGACCTCGCCATTGACGACAACCGCACCGTCACCGTCAAGACGAATACCGTTTTTATCGGCATTGATGACGCCATCGTTGACGATCACGCCGTCACCCTCGACACGGATGCCGTTCTTCGCCGTGATATTCCCATCGTTGTAGACAATACCGTCGTCACCGACGTGGATGCCGTCACCCAGCGCAAGAATGTCGCCGAGGTTGAGGACGAAGCCGTCTTCACGGATTTGAATGCCAACGTCACCCGAAGCAATGCTGCCCGTGTTCAGCACTGCACCGCTGCCGATGTCAATGGAATCGCCGCCGGAGATAATTTTGTTTGTGTTGACGACAAAGCCGTTTTCGCCGACGTAGATACCGTCACCCGTCACGGCGATTGTACCCGCGTTCAGCACCACACCGTCGCCGCCGACCTCGATACCATCGTCCATCAACAACCCGCTAATATCGCCGAGGTTGAAGACGACTCCGTCACCGCCGATGTCGATGCCATCATCCGCCGAGCTGATAGTGCCGATCAGGATTGCCATGCCGTTACCACCAATGTCGATGCCGTCATCGCCAGCGCCGACACTCCCGATGATGATGCCAATCCCGTCACCACCGATGTGGATGCCATCACCACCGGCGAGGAAATCGCCGTTCAGATAACCCAAGCCATCGCCGGTGATTTTGATGATGTTACCAAGCACTGACGTGCCCAGCGTATCAGCGATGACGTAGGCGTAACCGTCACCATTGATCTTGACGATATCGTTGAGTGAAAATAGGACGTTGCCTGTTTTCACCTTCATACTTGGGGAACTTACTGAGTCGAAAACAAAGTAAGACAGTGCATCCGCAGGAATGGTGAAGCTGGTGCTCCCGTAGTAGAAAACAGCAGCATCGTCATCACAGCTCACGTAACTATCCAACTCCGGGTGAGCATCAAGATTAGGCAAACAGGAACTAGCAGTATCAGCTTTCGCCACCGGTACAAATAAACTTAGTGTGCCGACCATTGTCAGCAGTGCGAGCAACACCAATGTACGTCGAAACATGAAATTATTCTCCTCGATGCGAAGTCACCGTCAATCCAAACGACTGAGGCATTTACAGCATAGGCGAACATTAGTTACGGAATAATTGGGCAATATGAAATATCTATGAAAAAAATTAAGGATTCATAAGAGCGACCCGCCGTCAGCGTGAGGATTTAGCAATTGGGGAAACCGGAGCATTACATCAAGAGGGAAAATCGTTCAGCAAGCCAAGCCGTGGCTTGCAGTGTTGGGGCAACGTCAGGGTCGCCCCAACAGGCAGAAAATGGTTACTTCAGCGCCTCAAAATAGCGGCTGTCCCAAATACTGTCCACCGGCGTGAGCGCGCCGCTGCTCGGCAGCACCTTGATCCCATAGCCGGTGCTGCTGCAATTATCGAGATTCGTTGCGATTTCCGGGTTGAAGATCATCAAGTACAGCTTTTGATAGCCGCTGGTGTCGACCCGCCCGCCGCGCCCCAGCGAGATCGCTTCGAGGTCGGTGTTGGTCAGCCCGATTGCCCAGAGTTCGAGGCGCTTGCGGTCGCCGCTGAGAGTGATGTCATAGACTCCCGGCGGCGCGGCGAACTCGACGTAATTCGCGCCGAGTTCCTGCACGCCCTCGCCCGACGGCGTCCACCCCCCAACCCGATTGATCGTGCCTTCCAGCCAGACGGTCGCGTCGAACTTGGGCGCGAGCTGGTAATCGCGCGCGAGGTTCTTCACCCGGTAGCGCGCGACCTCGTGGGCGACGTCGGTATTGTACGGTGCCAGAAATTGTGCCAACCCGTCAAAGCCATCGTTATTCGACCAACTGATCCCAGAACTGCCGCACCGCGTCCGCACCGAACTCGTCGGTCAAGAACTGCATAAAGGTCCACTCGCCGTACATCATATCGCCGTCGTTGGCGGTCGTGCCGAGGCACAATTCCGGGTACTCGTAACGCCAGCGCGACGTAGCCGGTCGCATCCTGACTTTTCCCGGCGGCGACGGTCTCCATCCAGCTTGAGGTCGCTTCATGCAGCCAATCGTCCGGTTCGAGCGCGTCCAAGCCGTCTTGGATGGCGTGATGGAACTCGTGAGCGGCGGTCGCCCGCAGCAGCGTAATCGCATCCTGCCCGGCGGAATATTCAAGGTCGTGGAAGTCGTTATCGACGGCGATATAACTGGTCGAGGCGTAACCCTCGGTGACGTTGGGCGAGTTGGGATTATCACCGATCACGGCTGCCGACTGGGTGTAGCCGAGCGCTTCCTCGCCCGCACCGATCAAGTCAACGATGTAGACGTCGTACAGGCTGTTCCCGCCCATCAGGTCATCGGTCGGCGGCGCAGTCCAGCCCAACTGATCGACCTCCGTATGCCACGCATCCTCGAATGCCTGCTTCGCCGCCGCGAGGAACTCCGGCGTGACGGCATCAGCACCGTTGGTCGTATAGTGGATGCGGAAATGCCCGCTGTCCTGCGTCTGCGCGGTGCCGCTGAGCGGCACGCTGTAATCGAAGATGCGCGTAGACCCGGTGGTGATGTCGAGGTCGTAGCGCCCGCTGGTGGTCGAGTCGTAACGCGCGACCTCGACCCGGTAGGCACCGGACTCCGACACGATCAGGGCGATCTGCGAGTCGTAGGTCAGCAGATCGGCGTCGTCGTTGCTAACGACCACCTGCGCGCGCGGATCATAGAGCGTGAGGACGGTATCGAGATTCGCGCCCGCCTGCGCCGTCGTGGTGATCAGCAGGGCATCGCCCGCTCGGAGCGTCAGCGGATACTCTTGGCGTTCGCTGTTCGCCCCCAGATAGCCGCTGTAAGTATGCGCATTCTGTCCCTGCACCGTCCCGACCATCACCAGCGAGCAAATGAGCAAAATAAGCGTATTTTTGAGCATGAAGTGTTTCGTTCTCCGACCCGCTGTCACGTCAACGTCCGCGAATATTGATCCATTATAGGAGCATCGGTGGATCGTGACAGCCTACGCTCGATCTGCGGTAAAGTAGAGTTCACAATCAGCCTAACGGGAGGGCATCAGGCGATGGCAACCAACGGCGATCAGGCACGCTACCGAGCAAATTGGCAGGACGAGATCGACAGCGCCGCGCTCTACCGCGTGCTGGCGGAGAAAGAAGACCAGCCGCAGCTCGCCGAGGTCTACCGCCGCCTCGCGGCTGTTGAAGACAAGCACGCGGGTTTCTGGGAGGATAAGCTACGCGCCGCCGGTGCGACCGTGCCGCCGCGCCGTCAAAGTTGGCGCTCGCGCACGATGGCGTGGCTGTCGCGGCGCTTCGGCACCCAGTTCGTCCTGCCGACGCTCACCACGCTTGAGTCAGCCGGAAGCCACACCTACGACGCGCAGCCGGAGACCAAAACCACCTCGATGGCGGCGGAAGAACGCTCGCACGAGCGCATCCTGCGGACGATGAGCGGCGGCTCCGGCGTGACCGGCAGCGCACTGGGGCGGCTGGAAGGACGGCATCGCGCGACCGCTGGCAATGCCTTACGGGCGGCGGTGTTAGGCGCGAACGACGGCTTGCTCTCCAACTTCAGCTTGGTGATGGGCGTCGCGGGCGCGGCGCTGGACGAGCGCGCCATCCTGATCACGGGCTTGGCAGGCTTGATGGCGGGCGCCGGATCGATGGCGCTGGGCGAGTGGATTTCGGTGCAAAGTTCGCGCGAACTCTACCACCATCAGATCGGCATTGAGGCACGCGAACTGGAACAAGTCCCCGGCGAGGAGGAGGAAGAACTGGCGCTGATCTACCAGTCGAAAGGGTTGGCTGAAGCCGAAGCAGCGAAGCTCGCCCACGAGTTGATCGCCGACCCGACCAGCGCGCTCGACACGCTTTCCCGTGAGGAACTCGGCATCGACCCGCAGGAGTTAGGCGGCTCGGCGTGGGAGGCGGCGATTGCCTCGTTCTTCCTGTTCGCGCTCGGCGCGATTGTCCCGGTCACGCCTTTCGCGCTGTTCAGCGGGACGACGGCGGTCGTCGTCAGCTTGATCGCCAGCGCACTGGCGCTGTTCGGCATCGGCGCAGCCATCACCTTGATGACCGGGCGCAGCGTCCTGTATTCCGGCTCGCGTCAGGTGATCTTCGGCTTGCTAGCGGCGGCGCTGACCTTCGCCATCGGGCGCGTGGTCGGCGTGACCGTCGCGGGGTAGAGCTTTGCGCGCGGTTCGGCTTTGTGCTTTACTAGCTGCGACTTCGTCAGCCGCATTTGCCATCACGGGATTATCCCATGCGCCGCTTGATCATCCTGTTCGTTCTTCTGTTCGCCAGCAGCGCCGCCGCGTGCACCGCGCCGCCGACCGCCACGCCGACGCCTGCCGTCCACGCGCTCGGCGACCAAGTGCAGCAGGACACGCTCTCGCCGCCGGAAACGGGGCGTGCATGGGTGTTCAGCGGGACGCGCGGCGAGCCGATCCGCCTCAAGCTCGACGCCAAAGCTGGAGCGCAAGTCACGCTGACGTTGCAGGACGCCGCCGGAAACACGCTCGCCGAAGGGGATGACCTGCGGCTCAATCTGCCCGCCGACGGGACGTATTACGCCCTCGTGCGGGTGACAGGCTCCGACGCCGTGACCTACAGCCTCGCCCTCGTCAGCGGCGATCAAGCCGTCTCGCCGACGCCGACAGCCACCTTTACGCCGACCTTCACCCCGACCTCCACGCCGACTTTTACGCCAACTTCCACTTTCACGCCGACGTTTACCCCGTCGCCGACGCGGACGCCCACGCCGATCTACGCGCCGTTTGGCACGCTGACCGGACGACTCGAACTGGGGGCGGCGGTGGACGGCACGTATTTGTCGCAGTTCGAGCGCCACATCTACCTGTTCGCTGGAAGCACGGGGCAGCAAATCACGATCACGATGAGCAGCACGTCCGCCTCGGTTGATCCGGTGCTGACGCTGTTCGATCCAAGCGGGCAAGCGGTCGCCACCGACGACGACAGCGGCGGCGGCACGACCGCGCTGCTGCGTGACCTCCGCCTGCCAGTGACTGGCGACTACATTATTCAGGCGCTCGGAAGCGGCACCGGCGCTTATCACCTCAGCTTGCAAGCCCAAGCGCCGGTGATCTCGCTGGCGCTGCCGACCGCCTTGACATCGTCAGCGACGCCGACACCGCCGCTCGGCACCAGCACGCCAGTCGCCGCAGCAGCCGACAGCACGCTCGCCGATCACGTCCCGGCGCTCGGCGTCATCGACCACCCCGGCGCGTTCGAGCGCTTCTTCGTCGCGGCGCAAGCGGGCGATCTGCTCACTATCAGCGTACGCCCGGTTGTCGGCTCCGGACTTAGCCCGCACGTGGAAATTTACAACCCCGCGGGCGAATTGATGCTCGCGACCAACCCCGACGCCAGCGGCGCGGTGCTCGTCTCCGGGATGGGGGTGATCGAGAGCGGATCGTACGCGATCTTCGTCAGCGACGCCGGACGCGGCGGCGGCGCTTACACTGTCGCCTATGGTTCCGGCAGCACGTACACCGACGATTTTCGGGGTGCAATGCCCTTGGACGGGGCGATTGTGAGTGATGGGACGGCGGGAATCCGCGAGCGCTGGACGCTAATGCTGAATGCAGGTGATGCCGTCGCGTTCGAAGCAGCCGGTTCGCAAGTGGAGATCATAGCTCCGGATGGGACGCCGGTCGGCTCCGAGGCAGATTCGATCCGATTCGACGCCGCGCAGACCGGCGTTTACAGCGTCCTCACCACCGGATCGCCACCTTCGACCTACACCGTACTCTGGCGGCGGATCACGGTCGCGCCAACCCCGGCTCCCGCCGTGCTGATCCTCTCCGCCGACGATCCGCTGCCACCGCAGACTTACCTCGAATTCCCGTTTCAGGGGCGCGCGGGCAAGCGCGTTCACGTCCGCGTCGAAGCGCTGGACGCGGGTCTCGATCCGGTCGCCGCGCTGCTCGACGCCGCCGGGACGACCATCGCCCAAGGCGACGACAGCCCGGACAGCCTCAACCCCGATTTTGAAGCGCTGCTGCCCGCCGACGGCACGTATCGCCTGCGCGTCAACGCCTATGGCGAGAGCGGCGGCATGATCCGTATTGCGGTCGAAATGTTGTCGTGAAAGATCGAGGGCACGCTCCAAACCCCTCACCCCCGACCCCTCTCCCACGTAAACGGGGAGAGGGGAGAAAAACAGACTTGAGAGGTCACGAAGGTCAACAGATATGCTGTAGGGGCAGGCACACAGGTCTGCCCCTAGGCATCAATTTAAGGATCGTTATGCCGTTCGCCCGATGCTTTGAGCATCGGGCTAGCAGCAAAAAGCCTGCTGAAGCTGCTCTGTCGCAAAGATCGACACTTTGACCCCACCCCCGCTCGCTACGCGCGCTTCCCCTCCCCGACTTCAGGGAGGGGAGAGGACAAAAGCAGATCGGTTGCTCATTTTATGAGTAGAGCAAATATGTTTGCAACAGAGCAGCTGAAGCTGCTCTGTTGCAAAGATCGACACTTTGACCCCACCCCCGCGCGCTACGCGCTTCCTCCCCGACTTCAGGGAGGGGAGAGGACAAAAGCAGTTGGGTAGTTTAATCCACGGGTAGAGCAAACTATGTTTGCAACAGAGCAGCTGAAGCAGGCTCAATAGCCGCCTGAAGGCGGCTTGGCTTCTCGTAGCCGGAGGTTTTGAACTGCTCTGTTGCAAAGATCAGCACTTTGACCCCACCCCCGCGCGCTACGCTCGCTTCCCCTCCCCGACTTCAGGGAGGGGAGAGGACAAAAGCAGATCGGTTGCTCATTTTATGGGTGGAGCACAATATGTTTGCAACAGAGCAGCTGAAGCAGGCTCAATAGCCGCCTGAAGGCGGCTTGGCTTCTCGTAGCCGGAGGTTTTGAACTGCTCTGTTGCAAAGATCAGCACTTTGACCCCACCCCCGCGCGCTACGCGCGCTTCCCCTCCCCGACTTCAGGGAGGGGAGAGGACAAAAGCAGTTGGGTAGCTTAATCCACGGGTAGAGCAAACTATGTTTGCAACAGAGCAGTTTTGAACCTCCGAGCGATGCTCGATAAACTGCTTACCTTGATGCGAATGGGCGAACACGTAGGTTCGCCCCTACAAAACATTGTGAGCCGTTATAGTCTCAGTATCAAATTTGATGCAATAGCCCTGTCCCGGTCGAAATGTTGTCGTGAAAGATCGGTTGGGTTAGTATTATTTTGTGCGCTCACTGTGAATTACAACAGAGGAGTTCTTTAAATGCGGAACACTAAAATTTTACTGTCCTTACTATTGGTTACTGCGCTCGTGATGCCGTTCGCCGCCTTCGCGCAAGATGCTACCCCCGAAGCGACGATGATGGGCGAACTCGTCATCGGTCAGGACATGATGGCGGCTTGCCCGGCACCGATGAACCTACCCGATACCATCAATCTGGGCGCGATCTTCGCGCTTAGCGGTCCGATCTCGGTCTATGGCGGACCCCAGCAGCAAGCGGTTCAGCTTGCGGAGCAGCAGATCAACGACATGGGCTATCTTGGCGACGGCACCATGCTCAGCATTCAGTTCGAGACTCGACCGGGACAGCGGAACAGGCGATCAACGCCATGACCAAGCTGGTCGAAGACGATCAGGTGCTGGCGGTGCTGGGACCGACGCTTTCGAATGAGGCAACCGCCGCCGACCCGGTGGCGCAGGATGCCGGAACTTCGGTCTTGGGCGTCAGCAATACCGCCAGCGGTCTGCGCGAATTGATTGGCGACTATTATCACCGCGACAGCCTGCCGGAAGCGGTCGTGATCCCCGGCACGATTGAACAAGCTGCCAGCCTGCTCGGTCTGGAAAAGGTCGGCGTGCTCTACGGCAACGACGACGACTTCACCGTCAGCGGCTACGACGTGTTCGCGCAAGCGCTGACCGACAACAATATCGAGACGGTCGGCACCGAGACTTTCGCCAAGGGCGACGTGGACTTCAACGCCCAGTTGACCAACCTGATCAGCCAGAATCCGGACGCGCTGGTGGTCTCGGCGCTGGCTGCTGAAGCCGTCCAGATCATCAATCAGGCGCGGCAGTTGGGCTACAGCTGGACCGATCATCGGCGGCAACGGCTTCAACTCGCCGACCGTCCTGAAGCAAACCGCCGAGAATTCCGAAGGCTTGATCGTCGGCGGCGCGTGGAACTACGACAACCCGAACCCCAGCGCCAGCAGCGTGCAGTTCGCGCAGGCGTTTGAAGATGCCTACGGCAACAAGCCGGATCAGTTCGCAGCGCAAGCCTACACCGGCGCGTGGCTGCTGGCGACGGCAGTTCGCTGCGCCAACTCGGTCGATCACGCGGCGATCAACGACGCGCTCGGCAATATCAAGGACATGGAAACGCCGCTCGGCTCGTTCAGCTTCGACGAGAACGGCGAACCCGTCCATGCGCCGATTGCCCAGATCGTGCAAGACGGCAAGTTCGTCCCGCTGGCGTCGGTGGTGGGTGGGTAAGACAACCTCACCCCCGACCCCCTCTCCGCCGCTTCGCTTACTCGCGTAGAGAGGGGGAGAAACGCAGGGCGAGGCAAATCGGGTAGGGGCTAGAGAACGATTTGCGACGCCGGGGGATCAAATCCCCCGGCTAGAAATCAAGCCCGCTGAAGCGGGCTGAAAACGGGTTTCAAACCTACAACCTCACCCCCCGACCCCCTCTCCACTGCGTAGAGAGGGGGAGAAATGTAGGGCGAGGCGAATCGCGTAGGGGCATGGCGTGCCCCTACGGACAGCACAAGAATTGACGTTGATGGGCGCGCGGCGGTGCGCCCCTACAAAATCTGAATTACGCAGCATTTCATCCGTAATCCGCATCGAAAACGCGCTTCATGACAACCGGGCAGCAGCTACTTCAGCAACTGATCAACGCACTTTCACTCGGCACGATTTACAGCCTGTTCGCGCTGGGCTACGCGCTGGTCTTCAGCGTTTTGGGCTTGCTCAACCTCGCCCACAGCGCGATCTTCACCTCCGGCGCGGTGATCGGGCTGCTGCTGATCCTCGGCTTCAACGTCTCAGTGCCGGTCGCCTTCGTCGGCGCGATGCTGGGCGCGGGCGTGCTCGGCATCCTGCTGGAGCTGGTCGCTTTCATGCCGCTGCGCCGCCGTAACGCGCCGCGCGTCGCCCAGTTGATCAGCAGCATCGGCGCGGCGATCCTGATCGTCAATTTGGCGCAACTGCTGTTTCAGAACCTGTTCAACTCGACCGAGCAGTATTTCCCGCGCGGGCTGATCCCGGATACGCCGATCCAGATCACCGAAGGCGTCTCCGTCCAGCCGATCCGCCTGATCATTCTCGCCGTCTCGCTGGTGCTGATGGTGCTGCTTCAGTATCTGGTCAACCGGACGCGCATCGGTCGGCAAATGCGGGCGGTCGCGTTCAACGAGCGCACCGCGCGCTTGCTCGGCATCAACGTCAGCCGGATTTACATCTTCACCTTCTTCGTCGCCGGGATGCTCGGCGGCGCGGGCGGCTTGCTCTACGGGCTGGCGTTCGGGCGCGTGACGCCGTTCATGGGGCAGGACATCGCCCTCGTCGGCTTGACGGCGCTGGTGCTGGGCGGGATGGGCAGCATCCCCGGCGCGGTGATCGGCGGTTTTCTGGTCGCCATCTTCCAGACCTTCAGCGTCGTGATCGGCGGCAGCAGCTACCGTGACGCGCTGGTCTTCGTCTTATTTTTCCTGATCCTGCTCGTGCGCCCACAGGGATTGCTCGGTCAGCCAGAGCAAAGCCGCGCCTGAAATCGGGACGATTAGTGCCGCTTCTTCAGTATTTCCAGCAATTTCGTCGTGGTGTTCCAATTGCGGATGGTCATGGATTTGTAGGCTGGTGCAGCCATGATCTTATTAAGCCGACTTCTGGTACGCTGCGCGCTGAGGCGCTGTGAATAGACCACACCATCCCCTTGCCAGATGCTATCGACCCCCTCGCGGGGGTTGAAGGCGGAGATCGCCTGAGACGAATCGATGTCGATCAAAAAGATCGCATCGCTGTGATATTTCTCAGGCTGCTCACCGAACCCTTCCGGCTTATGCTCGATGACGGCTTGGAGTTGATCTCCGGTTAACACCAAAACTTTGATGGCTTCGGCATCAAGTTTGAAGCACTCCGGCAGAGCCGCTTCAATCTGAGCTTTGATCGCATCACCGGGTTTGTCCAATTCTATGATCACGTTGCCACTGGCGATATAAGTGGAAACGTTGAAAAATCCCAGTGCTTCCAAGCAGGTTCTCAAGCCCGCCATCGGTATTTTGTTTTTGCCACCGACGTTGATTCCGCGTATAAGTATCACGTAAGTGTTCATCGCGTTTCGTTGTACCCTCTGGTTTCGCTTTGCGAAGACGCTTTTCTACCCCAGCTTATCCCATTCCCATTCGTTTGAACACGCGCCCGAATTGAAAATCCATTGACAGCAAACCCGGCTGAGATTATACTCCAATGAATAAACCGCTGCTCTGTTTATTAAAGAGGGGGTCATGGCACGGACAGTCAATCAAGAAGAATACGCCGCCAAGCAAAGTGAAATTCTCGATGCGGCACAGCGTTTCGTCTACAGCAAAGGCTACGAACGCATGACGATTCAGGACATACGAGGCGAACTCGGCATGTCCAGCGGCGCATTCTTCCACTACTTCCCCTCGAAAGCAGCGGTGCTGGAGGCACTGATCGAACGGATGCAGGAAGCAGCCGAAGCGCCCCTGCTACCGATTGTCGACGATTTACAACTCAGCGCAGTCGAAAAGCTCCGCCGCTACTTTGACACGCTCAATCAATCGAGAACCGAGCATAAAGCGTTTCTAGCCGACCTTGCGCGGGTTTGGTTCGCAGACGAGAACGCCATCGTCCGCGAGAAAGTCAACGCCGCCATCGACGAGCGGCGCGCGCCGCTGCTGAACGCCATCGTCCGTCAAGGCGTCGAGGAAGGCAGCTTCGCGACACCCTACCCCGATCACGCGGGCGAAATCATTCTGGCGCTGGCGCGGGGTATGGCGACCACGCTCACCAAACTGATGATCGCCTTCGCGCAGGCAGACGATCAGGAGCGCATCGTCGACCAGATTGTCGCAAGCTATGCCGCCTATGCGGAAGCGATTGAGCGCTTGCTGCGTGCCGCTTCCGGCTTGTTAAATTGCCCTGACGCCGACGAAATCAGGGAGTGGCTTGACGGGGAAGTGTGACAACAGGGTAATTCCTAGACCCATGATTCAAAAAAGGAACCGTAACATGGCAGCTCAACGGGTGTATATGCAGTCAGGTCGCGTGACGACGGAAGGCGATGACCTCTACTACGAAGTACGCGGCAAGGGCGCACCGCTGCTCCTCATCGCTCCCGGCGGAGGCGATGGGTGGCAATATTCAACCATTGCCGATATTCTCTGTGATGAATACAAAGTCATCACTTATGACCGCCGCGCCAATGCGCGCAGCACGATGAACGAACCTCAGAACTTCGAGATCAGCCAGCAGAGCCGCGACGCAGTGGCGGTACTGCGCGCGGTCGGCGAGACGTCCGCCTTCGTATTTGGCAACAGCAGCGCTGCGGTCATTGCGCTCGACATGGCGAAGACCCAACCGCAGGCAGTGCGCGCGGTCGTGGTGCATGAAGCGCCGATGGCGCGCGTGCATCCGAATGCCAAGAAGTGGCAACGTTTCTTTGCGGGCGTCTATGCAATGTCCTTCAGGTATGGAACGAGTTTGGCGGCACTCCGGTTCATGCTTGGCGTACAGCTTCCAGTCCAAAAGTTGATCAAGGCTACTGGAGCGGTGAACAAACACAGGGCGCAGAGCGACGAGCGCTACCTGAGCGACAAGATTGCCGCCGATGTACTGGTGAAATTGGAACTGCTGCCCGTCACCAACTACCTGCCGGATGTCGAGCGGATCCAGCAAAATGGAGTCAGGGTCTTCATGGCGGTTGGAGAATGGGCTTTGGCTAAAAAGACGTGGTACGCACAGGTAGCTCAGATTCTGGCGGAGCAACTCGACTGCGAACTGGTGACATTTCCCGGTCATCACGGCTCTTTTATGGACATGCCAACTGAATTTGCCGCCACGCTGCGCAGCGTTCTGCATAAAGCCGCCGGGTAAAAGATAACGTATGGACTTCTTCCGCAGCATCGGCATCAGCGAAACCGTCTTTCAGTTCATGCTGGTCGATGCGATCCTCGGCTTGAGCATCTATCTGCCGCTGTATACGGGCATGTTCTCGCTGGCGAACGCCGGATTCATGGCGATTGGCGCTTACGGCGGCGTGCTGATCACGCAGCAGTTTGGCTTGCCGCTGGGCGTCGGCTTGGTCGGCGGGATGATCGTCGCGGGGATCATCGCCCTGCCGATTGGCTTGCCGGTGCTGCGGCTGCGCGACATCTACCTCGCCATCGCCACGATTGGCTTCGGCGAAGTCGTGCGGATCGTGCTGCTCAACTTCGACGACATCGCCGGGAACATCCAACGGTGCTCACGGGTGAGACGACACGGGTCGCCTTGATCAACGGCGCGCGGGGGATCAAGGGCATCCCGAAGATGACCGAGACGTGGCAGATTGATCCTGTTCCTGATCCTCGCCGGATATTTCATCATCCGGCTGCATCGCTCGCGCTTCGGGCGGGCGATGGCGGCGATCCGGCAGGACGAGCGCGCCGCCGAGACGATGGGCATCAACACGGTCTACGTCAAGAACATCGTCTTCATCCTGAGCGCGATGCTGGCGGGGGCGGCGGGCGTGTTCTCTGGGCACCTGACGCGGATCATCACGCCGGGCGATTACGGCTTCAGCCAGGCGGTCGATATTCTCGCCTACGCGGTGCTCGGCGGCACGTCGACCTTCATCGGACCGATTGTCGGCGGGCTGGTGCTGGGCGCGCTGCCGGAAGTGCTGCGCTTTCTGGCGCAGTATCGCGGCGTGTTCAACGGCTTGGTGCTGCTGCTGGTGATCGTCTACGTGCCCGGCGGGTTGGTCAACCCGGCGGCGTGGCGTAGGCGTGGCGGCGAGTGAGCGGCGAAAGCAACCTCACCCCCCGACCCCCCTCCACTCCGTAGAGAGGGGGAGAAGCTCATAACAGGTTCATGTGTGCCAAGTAGGGGCATTGTGCTTGCTTCGCAAGCCTTGAACGCCCCTAGTAACCAAAATATTGTTGCAGAATGTAATTCTAGCTTTCACTTGAGGTCTTTTTGTGCTTCAACTGACAGATGTTTCCCGGCATTTCGGCGGGCTGACACGCCCTCTCCGGCGTCAACATGAGCATCCGAACCGGGCAAAGTCACCGGCTTGATCGGTCCCAACGGCGCGGGCAAAACCACGCTGATCAACTGCATCAGCGGGCTGGATCACCCGACCGAGCGGGCAGATCACGTTCGCGGGCACGGACATCACCCACACCGCGCCGCACCGGATCACCGCGCTGGGCATCGCCCGCACCTACCAGAATATCCGCCTGTTCGGCGAAATGACCGCGCTCGAAAACCTCCTGATCAGCCAGCACGCGCTGGGCACAGGCGACCGATCGTCGAGTCGCTGGTGTTCGCGCCGCGCTACCGCCGCGAGGAGCAGCCGTCTGCGCGACAACGCGCTGCACCTGCTGGAACGCTTCGACCTGACGCGACGCTCGCCGACGTGGACGCCGGCACGCTGCCCTACGGCGATCAGCGGCGGCTGGAGATGGCGCGCGCGCTGGCAGCGCAGCCCAAGCTGATGCTGCTCGACGAGCCGACGGCGGGCATGAACCCGGTCGAGACGCACGAACTGGGCGAGCAGATCATCCGTCTGCGCGCCGAAGGCTTGACCGTGCTGGTGATCGAGCACGACATGTCGCTGATCCAGCAGGTGTGCGACCAGATCTACGTGCTGAACTTCGGGCAGATCATCGCGCACGGCACGCACGACGAAATCCGCCACAACCGGCAGGTGATCGAAGCCTATCTCGGCGAAGACGGAGGACGAAGCGCATGGCGCTGCTTGAAGTCCACGATCTGCACAGCCAGCTACGGCGCGATCAAGGCGCTGCGCGGGCTGTCGTTTCAGGTCGAGCAGGGGCAGGTCGTCAGCTTGATCGGCGCGAACGGCGCGGGCAAATCGACCACGCTCAACACCATCAGCGGCTTGCTCAAGCCGACCGGCGGGCGCGTGATCTTCGACGGGCGCGACATCACCGGCTGGCGCGCCGACCGCGTGACGGCGCTCGGCTTGGTGCAGGTGCCCGAAGGGCGGCAGGTCATCGCGCCGATGAGCGTCTACGAAAACCTGATCATCGGCGCGCAAGAGCGACGCCGACCTCAAAGCCGATCTGGACGAGATCTTACGCCCGCTTCCCGCGCCTGTACGAGCGCCGCGACCAGCAAGCCGGGCTTGCTGAGCGGCGGCGAGCAGCAAATGCTGGCGGTCGGGCGGGCGCTGATGATGCACCCGCGCCTGCTGATGCTGGACGAGCCGAGCATGGGACTCGCGCCGCTGATGGTCAACGAGGTTTTCCGCATCATCGCCGACATCAAGGCGCAGGGCATCCCGATTTTGCTGGTCGAGCAGAACGCGCGCAAGGCGCTGCAAATCGCCGATTACGCCTACGTGCTGGAACGCGGGCAGATCGCGCATCAGGATCAAGCGGCGGCAGCTGCAGCAGGACACTTCCGTGATCGCGGCGTATTTGGGATAACTTAGATGAGTAAGCGTGTTCCAGTAGCGTACCAGAAAATGTGGATAATGGCTATCCCGCAGATCGTTATACTCGCCGCGCTCGTGTCTGGCGTCGGTTTCCTGCTTTACGATCCACTTGGATATATCGGTTTTGCCGTTGGTGCAGCCCTTTATCTGCTCTGGTCGTTCGGCTCGCGCGCGCTGATCGCCAAATCACAGCAGCAGGGCATGAAACTAGTCAAGCGGGGAAACTTTCGCCCCGCAATTGAAAAGTTTGAGCAAAGTTACGATTTCTTCTCCCGAAACGAGTGGATCGATCACTACCGGGCGATCATGCTGCTGATCCCTTCAACAGTCAGCTACCGCGAAATCGCGTTGGTCAACATCGCCTTCTGCTACGCGCAGCTTGGCGATGGCGAACAGGCAAAAGCCTATTATCAGCGAACGCTGGCTGAATTCCCCGATAGCAGCATTGCCGAGACGGCAATGAATCTGATCAAGGCTTTCGACAAGTCTGAGTAGGAAATCCTCCGCAAGAATGAAGCATTAGGAGTCTGTCGTGTCCGCGACGATCCTCAAGATTAGCGACCGCAGCCGCACGCGCCTGAGCCAGATCAGCAGCTTGGATAATTTCAGTACGACGCCGGACGGCAGCTCGAGGCGGCGCAAATCGTCGATAACCCCAACCTAAGCCTCTACTGCCTCGACCACGCCAACCAGCAAGCGATTTTCGCCGAACTGCCGCCGGAGATCGACCTCGCGCAAGCGCCGTTTTATTATCAAGCCCAGTTCGACCACGCTCAACGACTGATCGCCATACCCTATGCCGAGTTTCACCAGCTGGCTGACAAATCCCGCTCGATGAGTCGCGGCTGATCGTGATCCACAACATCGGGCGCTGCGGCTCGACGCTGTTGAACAATGCCTTCAACCAAGTGGACGCCGTGATCAGCTTCTCCGAGCCGGACGTCTTCACTAATTTCGTCGCGCTGCGCCACGCGGATCGCTCAGAACTGATGCGCTTGCTGCATAGCTGCTTGCGCTTCACCTTCCGTCCGGCGGCGGTCGGGCAAGCGACCAACTACAGCCTTAAGCTGCGCAACCAATGTGTCGACATCATCGACCTCTACGTCGAGGCATTCCCGCAGGCGAAGCATCTGTTTCTCTATCGGGATCTCATGGGCTGGGTCTCGTCGTTGTATGGTTTGTTTCGGCGGCACAACCGGCAGGACCCGCCGCCGATCAGCCGCGAAGAAGCTCTGAGCCAACAGGCGTCCTACTACAACCGCGCCCCGGCGACACTTGAACGCTTCTTCGACCGGGCGGTTGACAGCTACACCACCGAAACCTATCTCGCGGTTGGCTGGCTAATCATGCTGGATCGCTATCTGGAATTGTACGCGCAGGGAGTCGCCCCGCTGGCGCTGCGCTATGAAGACCTGAACGCGCAGCGGGAGCGGGTTTTGGCGGCGGTTTTTGACTTCTGCGATCTGCCCGTCAGCGGAGTAACCCAAGCGCTCCGGGCTTTTGAGCGCGACTCGCAGCAAAACACCAAGCTGGCGCGCGGCGAAGCTCAAAGCGGCAATCAAGTCCGCCTGCCCGACGAACTGGTCGCCCAGCTTCAGACCATGCTGGAGTCGCAGCCGATCATTCGACAGTCCGATTTTGTGCTGCCGGGCACGCTGACCTTTGACTAGGCGCTACGTGCTCCACCCGGCAAATTTCTCAACCGGGCGCAGCACGCTGCGCCCCTACAAAACCCCACGCTTCATCTCTGATTACTTGTCAGACAAAGCGCTACGTCGAAACCAAGATTTCGCTGATGAGCAGCAGCGGGTCGGCGATGCGCTTGAGGTCTTCGCGCAAGCCGTCCTGCGACTCGGTGCCGTAAAAACTGCGCTCGAACGAGTTCGCGGTCATCCCACTCGGCAATGGTCATGAAGCGGTAAGTTGGCTGGGCGCGCGGGTCGTCGAGCGTCCACTGGGCATCGACGCGGGCGAAATCGGTATGGATGACGCCGTCCATGCCCGCGTTCTGGGCTTGATGCTCGCCCAAGCGCCAGCGCAAAAACTCGGCTTCGTCGCTGCCCGGCGGCAGGTTGTAGAGAATGGTCAAGCGGATCACGGCGTTATCTCCATTTAGAAGCGAAATCAGCGCGTAGCATAGCGCGGCGCGTCGGCAAAGTCAGCGGATGGAACCATAGGGGAGTGGGGAAGATCACGGTAAGGGCTAAAACCAACCTCACCCCCCGCCCCCCTCTCCACTACGTAGAGAGGGGGAGAAAAACGACTCTGTTTTTCTCAATGCAATCGAGTTGAGAGTAACATGTCTCCGATGTTCCCCACTCCTAACCATAGCGCCAATCGACTGACCCCGGCGGGGCGCGTTTTTTGGGTAGGCTGACCAAAAAACGCGATTGTAGTGAGCAGCCTACTCCGACGACGACTGCGACTTTGGCAGTTTTTCCCACCCACAGCATCAATTTTGGTAATCTGCACAACTCAACGGCGATTTGTTGGGCAAATTGCAGAAAGCCTTGCCTGTAAAACGCCGACTCGCCCGACCGATTGGAATATATAGACAATTACGGGATTTAATCTTTAGAGTTTATTGATGTTCAATCGGGATATTGGGTCACGGTAGAGTATGGCGACTGTACGAAAAACTTGTACATAAGTGACAAAATCCGGCATCAGGGGGAGTCAGCTATGAAGAAACACAATCGTTTGCTGCGGCGCTTACTCGTGCTCGCTGTGGCTACGGTCTGTTTTGCCGCCTTCGGCATGCACAGATCATTCGCACAAGGCGATGTCACCGCTCCAACGATGGACGACATCACATCGTTGTCGCTCGCTGTTGATACGACGTGGGTACTGCTCACAGGCATGTTGGTATTTTTCATGCAGGCGGGCTTCGCGCTGTTGGAGGCGGGTTTGATCCGCCAGACCAGCGTCGTCAACGCTTTGCTGGAAAACTTCATGGACGCCGGTTTGACCGCTATCTGCTGGTGGCTGGTGGGTTTCGGACTCGCCTTCGGCACCGACGCTGGCGGGTTGATAGGAACCTCGCTGTTTGCACCCGGCATGAGCGTGATGGGCACGTCGTTCGGTCCGGTTGGGATGCTCACGTTCTTCTTCTTCCAGTTCGCGTTCGCCGCGACCGCCAGCACGATTGCGACCGGCGGTATGGCGGAACGCACCGACTTCCTCGGCGACCTGATCTACAGTGGTCTGATCGCACTGGTCATTTACCCGATTGTCGTCCACTGGATTTGGGGCGGTGGTTGGCTGGCGCAGGCAGGGTTCCATGACTTCGCCGGCAGCACGGTCGTGCACACGGTCGGCGGTGTGATCGCGCTGGTCGGCGCAATCATGCTCGGACCCCGTCCGGGACGAGTCTGGGGCAGCCCGCCTCCCGGTCACAACATGGGCTTCGCGGTGATCGGCACGATGATCCTGTGGTTCGGCTGGTACGGCTTCAACCCCGGTTCGACGCTCGCCGTCAGCGGTGGCGCTTCGGGTCTGGCAGCACTGGTGACCGTGAACACGACGATGGGCGCGGGCGCTGGTACGTTAGCCGCCATGTTCTTCGTCTTTTTCCGCAAGGGTAAATGGGATCTCCCGGCGACGCTGAACGGTTCGCTGGCTGGCTTGGTGGCGATCACGGCTTCCTGCGCCTTCGTCGATACGTGGGCAGCGGTGCTCATCGGTCTGATCGCTGGCGTTCTGGTGATTGTCGTGGCGGAAGTGATCGAGGCGCTCAAGATCGACGATGCGGTCGGCGCGTTCGCGGTTCACGGCGCTTGCGGTATCTTCGGCACGCTGTCGATCGGTCTGTTCGGTGAAGCCGGCTTGACCCTGACCGGTCAGGCGGGGCTGTTCACGGGTGGCGGCATCGACCTGCTGCTTACGCAGGTGATCGGCTCGGCAGCGGTCGTGGCATTCGTCGCGGTCTGCGCGGTGGGGATGTTCCTCGTGCTCAAGGCATTCGGTCGGCTGCGCGTCAACTCGAAAGCGGACGCCATTGGCATCGACTTCTACGAGCATGGCATGAGCGCTTGGCCCGACGTCCTGCCCTTCCCCGGCGACGACGCGGCGAGCGCGGCGGTACACGGCGCAACGGCTCCTGCCGCTGGCGACTAAGCTCTAGTTACCTTATCCTTCAGCAACGTGGGCGGCGCGCAATGCGCCGCTCTTTTTGCGTCAAGATAAGGAATTTTTTCCGCGTTTTCACAGGCATTTGTCTAGAGTCGCCCGACGCTCAAAGCGTCGGTCAGCAATTCAAGCCGACTAAAGTCGGCTAAAAACGGCTCGCACGCGCTATCAGCCTACTTATGCAGATTAACAATTGGAACCGGAGAACAGGCGCAGCGCGCTGCGCCCCTACAAAAGCCCACGCTCCAATTAATGCCAGACGAAGCATTAAGTAGATTACCGAAAGACATCCACAAGATTCCCCTACAAAAACATTCACTTACTTTAGCCCTCGAAGCTGGAACGCGACCATGGCAGCGTCATGACGTCGCCGTCGAGCGAAAGCACGGTCGTCGATGCCCAGACCGTCGAATTGTCCGGCAGCAGCAACTGCACCCAATCGCCTTTGCCGTTGCGCCCGACCACCGTCACCGGGAGTCCGGCGGGCGCGGCACCAATCGAGGTGTAGCCCTCGGCGGGACCCGTGCGCAGATTCGCGCCGGTCGCCGCCGTGATCATCCCGGTGATCGGCTGATCGAGCAGGAAGGTCAGTTGGAAGCCGTTGGTCCAGCGCGGCACCAATTCGACGAAGGTGTTGCCGGGCTTGAAGTCGAGCGGATTGCCCGCCAGATCGGTGTAAGTCAGCGGATCGGTACGTTTGGCGCGATGCCACTCCCCTTCGACGTACTGACCGTCGCGGAGCAGGAAGACGCGCCCGCTGTCGATCAGCGGCACGCTGAAAGCGTAGTCGCCGGGACCCCAGTAATTTTCGCTGACGAACGGCTGCTCAATGTGATCGGCTTCGAGCACGAGCACGTTCGCCGCGCTGATCTGCTCGCCGCTGGTGGCGTCCATATGCGGCGCGCCATCCTGCGAGCGAAGCCAGCGATCACTTGGCGCGTCATAGGTCCACGCGATCTCGGTCTGCCGGTAGGCGACGCGGATGGCGCTGAGCGGCGTGCCGCCGCTCGGCGCGGCTTGGTCAAACGCCATGCCGTAGATCGGCTGGGGCGTCGCGTCGCGCCGCTGTTGATCCGCCAGATCGCGCAGGGCGGTGGTGTCGCCGTAGAGCGTGTGCTCGTAGGCGATGCCGTCTTTCGGGAAGCGGCACAATGCCGGACAGCCACCGGTCACCGCCCGCGAGAGCATGAGCGAGTCGCCGCGCAGGATGTCGAGCGTGCCCTCTGCCATGCCGGAGTAAGCGAGCAGCGCCCGGTAAATCCGCACGAGGTCGAAATCGACCAGCCGCGCGCTGCGCACCGGACCGACGTGATCGACGTCGTTGCCGAGGTAGATGGCGGCGAAACGGGTCACGCCGCCGGAGAGCAGATGCTCCCAGACGATGTCCGCCTGCATCAGCCCGGACTTGCGGGCGGATTTCGGGCGGGTAGTTGTCGATCTTGACGATCAGCGGGCGGCGGTTGAGGTTGTCGGGCTGATCGACGGTCAGCCCGGTGAGCGGATTGACGCCGGGCGGGTAGCTGTCGGGTCCGACCGGATCTTGCGCTTGTACCACACCAGTGAATAAGCCCAGTACAATGAGGAAGAGGAGAAGCTTTTTCACAGCAGATTTGCTCCTTAGTCGATGACACAACCATGAGCGGCGCAAGCGTAACCAGCAAGCTTGCAGTGACAAGATTCCCATCGCCACGACGCGCAAGCCTACCCATGCCGCCCAACGCTCAATTGATTACAATCACGAGTGATTATAGTAACACCAGCCAGCCAGTGATGCAGCTTTTTCCCGACGCGCATGGCAGTTCGGCAACACACTTTTTACGCAGCGCTAACACGGATCGCACACTCTGGCAACAACTCCCGCCTAAGCTGTCAGCATGGATTTGTAAGAACAAGGAGGGAAGTTCATGAAGAAGTCGTTTAGCAATTTTGCTGAGCGCCGTTCTGGCGCTGTGCGCGGTCGTCGGCGCTGCCAGCGCGCAGCCTGACGCACAAGAATGCACCGCCAGCGGATCGCCGGTCAGCGCGACGTTCACCGAAGCGCAGATCAACAGCACCTTCTGGGTGACCAACCCGGTCAACCGCAACGTCAGCGACGTGTACGTCGATCTGATGCCCGGTCAGGTTGCCATCAACGAGACCTACACCTATCGCACCACCAGCGGCACGCAAAGCGCTGACGTGATCGTCGTGCTGACGCCGTTGGTCAGCAACGGGCGGGTGCAGTGGACGGTCGTGTCGATCACGGCGGACGGGCAGCCCGCGTCGGACGCGATCATCGCGCAGGTCAACACGGCGCTGATGACCTCGTGGCGGCGTTGGATCGCCGATCAAGCGCCGGTCGGTCACTTCAGCGACGTGACCATCAGCGAGAACGACATCAGCTACAGCTACGTCGCGTGGGATCGCGGCTGCATCCCGACCGAGATCGGCGAGATCTTCGTGACCGCCGAGCCGGGTAGCGGCAGCGTCACCGTCACCGAAGCGCAGATCAACAACAGCTTCGCCGTGACCAACCCGGTCAACCGCAACCTGTCGAATATTTACGTCGATTTGCAGCCCGGTCAGGTCGTGATCACGGCGACGTACACGGCGCGCAGCCGCAGCGGACAGCAAAGCGCCGTGATCGCGGTCGTGCTGACGCCGAGCGTCAACAACGGGCGGGTCGATTGGAACGTCGTCTCGGCGACGGCGAACAACCAGTCGGTGTCGCAGGCGGTGATCGACCAGATCAATGCCTCGCTCAGCAGCTTCGTGGCGGCGCTGGATCGCCGGGCAAGCGCCAGCGGGTCGCGTCAGCAGCGTGACGATCAGCGACAGCGCGATCACCTACAGCAGCTAACGACCAGCAGTAGGGACGTCTAAAAAGTCGCTTTTCGACCCCACCCCCGACCCCTCCCCGACTTCAGGGAGGGGAGAGTGCCTCGTCGGTTTCGAGCGGGCTGACGACCTTTGGCGATGATTCAACTCAGCCTCGGGGGTTTTAAACACCCTCATACCGTGCCTCTACACCTATTCCCATCCATTCGACCGCAGTCTAGAACGGAAACCGCATCACCGCGCCTTCCTGCTGCGAGCGGTAGATCGCCGTGAACAGCTCGACCACCGCCCGCCCATCGCGCCCGGTCACCAGCGGATCGCGGTCGTCGCGGATCGCCTGCAAGAAGTCCTCGATCTGCAAGCCGATGTAATGCATGGTCGGGTCGATCTGGGCGAAGCGGGCGCTGTCCTCGTCGAGCCACGCGGCGGGCAGCGCTTCCTCGCCGGGGATCGTCCAGAGGTCGTTGCGCGGCGGCGCGCCGATGCCCGTCATCCCGGCGATGAACATCGACCCGCTTTCGGTCTGCACGCCGACCGACGCGCCGTTCGATCCGTGAACGTGAACCTGACCATACAAGCCGGGGTTCTGCGAATTGCTGACGACGACGCTGCCGAGCGCCCCGCTCTGGAAGCGGATCACGGCGGCGGCGGTGTCCTCGACCTCGATGAGGGATGGTTGAGGTTCGCCCAGACGCCGCTGACCTCGGCGATCTCGCCCATGTACCAGAGCAGCAGGTCGAGCTGGTGCGGCGCTTGGTTGACGAGCACGCCGCCGCCCTCGCCCGCCCACGTCCCGCGCCAGCCATCCGACTCGTAGTATTCCTTGCTGCGCCAACCGAGCATCGTGACGGTCGCCAGCACCGGCTTGCCGAGCTTGCCCGCGTCGATGGCGTCACGGACGCGCCGCGCCGATTCGTACCAACGGCGCTGGCTGATGACACCCAGCTTGACGCCCGCCCTGTCCGCCGCGCCGATCATGGCGTCGCAGTCCGCCAGATTTGCCGCCAGCGGCTTCTCGACCAGCACGTGAACACCGAGTTCCGCCGCCAGCACCGCCGACTCGACGTGCGCCGGATGGGGCGTGCAGACGATCACGGCTTGGATGCCTTCCGCGTGGATCATCTGCGCGAGGTCGGTGTAAGGCTGGATGCCATACTGCTGCGCGAACAGCCCCGCCTTATCCGCATTGCGCCCATAGACCGCGATCAGTTCCCCGAACGCGGAGTGCTGGAGCGCCCGCGCGTGCAGGTGCGCGACTTTGCCGTAGCCGATCAGCGCGGTGCGAATCATCATCACCCCCTAGTGCGTGGCAGAATATTCGGACGTGCTCTCGTAGGGGCGTTCAATGAGCGGGTCTAAGAAGTCGCTTTTCGACCCCACCCCCGACCCCTCCCCGAATTCAGGGAGGGGAGAGTACCTCGTCCGTTTCGAGGTTTTACGCTGCGGTTTGGCGCTGGTTGGACGCCGCGAGGGGTTTTTAAACACCCTCATTGAACGCCCCGACCGTCCGCTCAACCAGCGCCTACACGTCCAGCAGCAGCGGCAGGTCGAGCGACCACGCGCGGTAGAGCGCGTAGAAAAACACCTTCAATTCGGCGATGGTCTGGTCGTCCGCCTCGTCGATCTGTAGCTGGAACGGATAATCACGGGCGATGTCCTCGCCCGACAGCCCCCGGTTCATGATCTGAACGATCTGCCCGGCATCGACTCCGCGCGGGATCGCCCCAAAGAGCAGCAGCAGGATTCCGGCATGCGCGGGCTGGATATTGCCGAGCAGGAACAGCAGTTCGAAGACTTGGTTCGCCGTGAAGATGAACTCGACGAGGTCACGCCCGGCGACCCGCCGCTCCTCGAAATAGGTCGGGTCGGCGCGCAGCGGCACGACCGACTCGCCCGTGTAGTTGAGTTCCTGCACGCCCTGACGCAGCAGCAGCCAGACCAGCGGCTGATCGATCCCCGGGAGCCGATCCAGCAGCCAGCGCTCCGCCCGTGCCGAGATCGGGTACTGGACGAAGCCGACGCAGCCAAAAGGCACACCGCGCACGTTCGCGGGGCAGCCATCGCAGTAGCTCGCCAGCGGGTCGAGTTCGGCGGCGCGGTCGAGCATGTCCTGCACGACGATCACCTGCGTTTCCTCAGCACCGTCGAGCGCCGTGCGGGTCATCTCGAAACCCATCTCGCTGGGCGGGCGCTGGTCGCCATTCTCACGGTACAACTGGATCACGGCGGCGGCGCGGTCGCGCGCCTTGAGCCGCTCGACGATGCCGTCGGTGCCGAGCGCCGCTTTCGGGTCACAGCCGTAATCGATCACATAGTCAATTGCCATTGGCTTTCCCTTCGGGGCGCTGCCATTCGTCGCGCAGCAGGGCAAAAACCAGCGTATCACGCAAGCTGCCATCGACCGCCCGCGATTCGCTGCGCAGCTTGGCTTCCAACGCGTAGCCCGCCCGCCGCGCGACGGCGGCGCTGCGCTGGTTGCGGGCGTCGCAGCGGATCTCCATCCGCTCCGCCTTTAGCTGCTCGAAGGCGAAACGGGTAATCCCCAAGACCGCCTCGGTGATGTAGCCCTGCCCGCGCAAGCTCGACCGCACCCAGTAGCCGATCTCGAAACGGGGCACGTCCCAGTCGATGCGGTGCATCCCGCTGTTGCCGACGTAATAGCCGTCGCTTTTACGGAACAGCGCCAGCGGCAAATCTTCACGGTTGCGAAAGCGCAGCGCCAATTCGCGGGCGAAGGTTTCGGTCTCGGCGACCGACTGGGTGGTCTGCGCCCACGGCATCCACGGGCGTAATTCGTCGATCAACTCGCTGATCGCCTCACTAATCACGCGCCCATCGTTGGGCTGGGGCGCACGGATCAGCAGGCGCTCGGTTTCAAAATGATCGGGAAACTTCGGGTAATGACGGACGACGGACATCAGCAGCTCGCTTTACGTAAAGAAGAACACAAACAACCTCATACCAATTAAGCCGATCACCGCTCAATGCTGCCGCTTCTGACCCCACCCCCGACCCCTCCCCGACTTCAGGGAGGGGAGAGTGCAAAAGCAGATCGGTTGCTCACTTTACGGATGCAGCACTCTAGGGTTACAGCAAAGCAGCTTTTTGCAGGCTTTTTGCTGCTAGTGGCTATGGGGCACGGCATGCCGTGCCCCTACCCGGAATCGTTACTCATTCCTCAAGTTACTATACAGCAGATTACCCGGCGGATCACCCGCGCCGGAACAGGCGATCAACGCGGTTGGGCAGCACCCAGATGATCGGCACGAGGATGTCGATCATGATGCTGAGTTCGACGTTGATGAGCGACACGAGAATCGCCGCGAAGTAGAGCGCGGGCGGCGTCAAGATGCGCCGGTAAACAATGCGGCGGACGTGCGGCTCGATCACGTGGTTGAGCAGGTGACTATCGCGGGTGGCATACCACCAGTGCAGGAACAGCATGACCCCGGTCATGATCAAGTTGAGATTGTAGACGATGATCGCCAGTGGGTTCTGTCCATAGCGGGAAAAGACGCCCGCTGAGAAGGGCAGCAGCGCCACGCACATCATGAACAGGATGTTGATCCAGAGCAGCACCCGGTCAGCGCGGCGGATGTAGAAATACTGGTTGTGATGCCCGACCCAGAATACGCCGAGAATCACGAAGGTGATCACGTAGCTGAGCAAGTTGGGCGCGAGCTGAGCCAGCGCGCTCGCCAAGCCGACCTGATCGACTTCGGCTTGCAGCGGGACGTGGATGTCGAACACGAGCACGGTCATGACGATGGCGAACACGCCGTCAACCAGCGTCTCGATCCGTCCGGTGGTGATCGCAGATGACATCCGAGCGAGTTCGCTCGATTTAGGCGATTCTTGTGGTTGAGTCATAGCCTCAGCTTTAGCACAAACTAGGGAAAACGCGATCATTGTACAAGTGAACCGAATTATTTGCGATCCACCCGAACAAAGTGTACGAAAATTGATTGACTTTTTAGGACATAGTGTAGAATATAAGCATAGTCCATCACCCTGAGTAAAGAGAAAAGCTCATGTTCATCGGTATTCCTAAAGAAGTCAAAGACAATGAATATCGCGTCGCGCTGCCGCCGGGCGGTGTCCGCGAGCTGGTGCGGCACGACAACCACGTGGTGGTCGAGACCGGCGCCGGTTTAGGCAGCGGTTTCAGCGACGACGAGTACGTCAAGGCGGGCGCGACCATCGCCCACAGCGCCGAGGAAGTCTGGCAGCGCGCCAACATGATCATCAAGGTCAAGGAGCCAATTCCGAGCGAGTATCCTTTCCTGCGCCCCGACCTGATCCTGTTCACCTACCTGCACCTCGCCGCCAACGAAGAACTGACCTACGCCATGGTGGGCAGCGGCGTGACCGGCATCGCCTACGAGACGGTCGAACTCGGCAACGGGCATCTGCCCCTGCTCCAGCCGATGAGCGAAGTCGCCGGGCGCATGTCCACGCAGATCGCGGCGCAGTATCTCGAACGACCGGAAGGCGGGCGCGGTATCCTGATGGGCGGCGTCCCCGGCGTGCGTCCGGCGCACGTCGTGATCCTCGGCGGCGGCACGGTCGGCACCAACGCCGCGCAGATCGCGCTGGGGATGGGCGCGCAGGTGACGCTGCTCGACGTTAACGTCGAACGGCTGCGCTATCTGGACGAAGTGCTGCACGGTCGGCTGACGACGGTCTATTCGAGCGAGACCAACATCAGCGAAGCGCTGCGCACCGCCGACGCCGTGATCGGCGCGGTGCTGGTGACGGGCGCGCGCGCGCCGCGACTGGTCACGCGCGAGATGCTCGGGTTGATGCCGCACCACAGCGTGATCGTGGACGTGGCGGTCGATCAGGGCGGCTGCGTCGAGACGACTCACCCGACCACCCACAGCGATCCCACCTATTTTGTCGACGAAGTGCTGCATTATGGGGTCGCCAACATGCCGGGCGCAGTGCCGCGCACGTCCAGCTTGGCGCTCTCGAACGCGACGCTGCGTTACGCGCTCAAGCTGGCGGGCGGCAGTCTCCACGACGTGCTCGACGGCGATCCGGCGCTGGCAAAGGGGCTGAACATCTATCAGGGAAAGGTCGTGCATCCAGCGGTCGCCGAGACGTTCGGGCTGCCGCTGGCGGCATTCAGCGCGTAATTACCGATCCTCACCCCCCAACCCCCTCTCCATTGCATGGAGAGGGGGCAAAACTAGTTTACATCTGACCCCACCCCCAACCCCTCCCCGACTTCAGGGAGGGGAGAGTGCTTCGTCTGTTTCGAGGCTTGGCGGTAAGGTTTGGCGATGATTTGACCCGGCGAGGGTTTTCAAACACCCTCATAGAACGCCCCTACAAGATACAAACCCGATATCTGGATTTTCTCCTACTTGCGATCCACACGATCACGCCGTCGGCGCGGGGCGTGCTCGACCAGAGCTCCGTGCGATGGCTCCGGCTTGGCGCGATCCGGCAGCGCCAGTTCGACGAACGACTCCGCCTCGGTGAAGCCGACGCGCCGCGCCAGCGCAATCGATCCGGCGTTGCTATCGTCGGTATCCCAGACCGGCAGCAACCCGCGTTCGAGCGCAGCCTCGACAAAGCAGGCGCTGACCAGCGTCGCCAGCCCTTGACGGCGGTAGGGTGGCTCGGTCGCTACGTTGATCAGCGCGTGGTGACGGCTGACGGTGATCGCGGTGATGGTGCTGGCGATCTCGCCACTCACCAGCAGGGCGAAGCCGAAGCCGTGCGCCGCGTAAGCGTCGTAACTGCCCCAGTCGTACAGGACGAAGGGCACCGGATAGCAGTCGCGGTCGAGCCGCTGCGCCAGCGCCCGATCCACCGGGACGATCTCGGCGTCGGCGGGCAGATGGGCGCGCCAGTCGATCAGCGGCGTGCCCGACTGCCATTGAAAATTGCGCCGCCCGATGATCTCCAGCGGCAGATCACTGAGCAGGGCGGTTTTCCATGAATCGTTCAGCGGCACGTAGCCGTAAAACGAGGCGAACACCTCGGCTTCGGCAGGCGCATCCTTGATGAAGCGACGCAGCGCCGGATCGACCGCACCCGCCGGATAATACTCGTAGCTGCGGCAGAGCAGCGCGGCGGTCGGCGCGGCGGGATGGTCGACAAACAGGCGTGCGTCCTGCACGCCCTCGAAGACCAAGTCGTAGCTCGGCTGGTCAAATTTGGCATCACGGAACAGATGAGCCGCGCGCCCGGACTGGTCGCGCGCGAGTTCGTAAATGGTGGTCAATTGTCCTCACTCCATTGATAGTGATCAGCAGGGCTTTTAGCAGTCAGCGAAAACGAAACCGCCTCATCGGTCGATGAGGTGAAATTGGTGGGAGTTGTGCCAGCGAGCGCTGGCTAGAGGACTTGAGGCTTTTGGCGGTTCGACATGGCTTCATTGTAGAGAAATGCGCTCGCCTTGTCCATGCCCTCTGGGGAGTGGGGGAGATCACGGTGAGGGCTAAAACCAACCTCACCCCCCGACCCCCTCTCCACTTCGTAGAGAGGGGGAGAGGGGAGAAAAGCAGATTTGTTCATAAAAGGGGTCATAAAGACGATCCGTTCAAAAACGATCTCCTTATATGTTCCCCACTGCCATGCCCCGGATGGTATGTCCAGTGCGGCGCACACTTGCGGTAAACTAGAGCGCTGCCGCAATTCGCCTCTGAAGTGATCTCGTTTTGGTCGCAAATCGCTTGCTTCATGGGCTGGTCGATTCTCAGGTAGGCAAGCGTGATTGAACTCATCAACATCTTCGCCAACAATATCGCCCCGGTGCTGATCGTCGCCGGGGTGGGTTACCTCGCCGGACGCAGATTCAAAATCGAGTCGGCGTCGCTCGCCAAGCTAATCTTCAACGTCTTTTCGCCCGCGCTGGTCTTCTACTCGCTCTACACCAACCAGATCGAGGGGCACGAGTTCGGGCTGCTGTTTTTGCTGATCGTGCTCTACCAGTTGGGCGTGGCAGCCTTGAGCTACGTCGTGCTGCGGCTGCGCGGCGTCGATAAAGTCGAGCGCGCGTCGGTCATGCTCGGATCGTTCTCGATGAACACCGGGAATTTCGGTCTGTCGGTGGTCTCGTTCGCCTTCGGCGAGGCGGTGCTGGCGCGCGCCATCGTCATCTACATCAGCAACACGATCATGAACTACACCTTCGGCGTGTTCGTCGCGTCGAGCGGGTCGCGCCCGCCGCACAAGGCGCTGCTCAACGTGCTGCGCGTCCCGGCGTTCTACGCGACGGTCATCGCCTTCTTGCTGCTCGGCTTGCACGTCACGCTGCCGGAGCCGATTTTCCGTTCGGTGACCGTGCTCAAGGACGCGGCGATCCCGTCGATGCTGGTGCTGCTCGGCTTGCAGATGAGCCAGTCGATCCAAGCCTCGCGCCCCTCGTTGGTGGGCACCGGCGTCCTGCTCAAGCTCGCCGCCGCGCCGCTGGTCGGGCTGGGATTGGCGCTGCTGTTCCAGCTTGATAACCTTTCGGCGACCGCGCTGATCATGCAGACGAGTATGCCGACCGCCGTCCTGACGTTGATCTTGGCGAAGGAATACAAGCTCGACGAAGCGCTGTCGCTCAACCTGATCATGTTCTCGACGCTGGTCAGCCCCTTCACGTTGTCGGTGATCATCCTCCTCCTGCAAAAGACGTTCATGGCGAGCTAGTGCGCGTTGCAAATCGCGCTCAAGTCCACTATCATTGGACGAAAGTTGAATGTTGAAAGAGGATAGAATGACCGATGCAGCGGTAGAGAAGAAGACCGGCGCCGAGGGCGTCCTGTGGGATCTGTCGATCTTCTACGGCGACACCAGCGACCCGGCAATCCAGCAGGACATGGATCGACTCGTCCAGATGGCGGACGCATACGCAGCCAAGTATCGCGGGCGGGTCGCTCAGCTTGACGCCGAGGAAATGGTCGATGCGCTGATCGAGCAGGAGGAAATGCAAGATTTCGCCGGACGCATCAGCTCGTTTGCCTTCCTCAATTACGCCACCGACACCAGCAATCCCAAACTCGGCGCGCTGGTCCAGAAAGTCACCGAGTACAACTCCCAGTTGAGCCAGAAGCTGATGTTCTTCGAACTCGAATGGAAAGAGGTTCCGGCTGAACAGGCAAGCAAACTGCTGGCTGACCCGACGCTGGGCAAATACAAGCATCCGCTCGAAGCCGAACTGCGCTACAAGCCCTACACCCTCAGCGAGCCGGAAGAGCAAATTCTGGTCGAGAAGTCGGTCACGGGCAGCAGCGCATGGGTGCGCCTGTTCACGCAGATCACCGGCGCGCTGCGCTTCCCTTATGACGGCGAAGAACTCACGCAGTCGCAGGTGCTCGCCAAACTGCACGATCCCGACCGCGAGGTGCGCCACAAAGCCGCCGACTCGCTCACGGCGGGGCTGAAATCCCGGTCGATGGAACTGACCTACATCTTCAACGTGCTGGTGGCGGACAAAGCCGCCGACGACCGGCGACGCGGCTATGCCGAGTGGATTTCAGCGCGCAACCTCTCCAACAAAGCGCCCGACGAGGTGGTCGAGGCGCTGATCAAGGCGGTGACTGCCAACTACGAGGTGGTCGCGCGGCACTACAAGCTCAAGCGGATTTTGCTCGGCTTCGACGAACTGTTCGACTATGACCGCTACGCTCCGCTGCAAATCGAGGCGGAAGGCGAGGAATATACGTGGGAGCAAGCGCGGCAGATCGTCGTCGATGCTTATGCCGCCTTCAGCCCGCGCATGGGCGAGATCGCGCAGCGCTTCTTCGACGAACACTGGATTCACGCGGCGCTGCTGCCCAACAAGCGCGGCGGCGCGTTCGCCTCGCCGACCGTGCCCTCGGCGCACCCGTTCGTGCTGGTCAACTACACCGGGCAGGCGCGCGACGTGCAAACGCTGGCGCACGAACTCGGTCACGGCTTGCACATGTTCCTCTCCGCCGAGGCGCAGGGGATCACCGGGCTGTATACGCCGCTGACGACCGCTGAGATGGCATCGACTTTCGGCGAGATGCTGACCTTCAGCGACTTGATGAAGAAAGAACCCGATCCGGCGGCGCGCTTGGCGATGCTGGCGCAGAAGATCGAGGACAGCTTCGCCACCGTCTTCCGGCAGGTCTCGATGAACCGCTTCGAGGAAGGGCTGCACAGCGCCCGCCGCACGGAAGGCGAGCTTTCGACCGAGCGCATCAGCGAAATTTGGATGGGGACGCAGCACGCCATGTTCGAGGACAGCGTCACGCTGCGCGACGATTACGGGCTGTGGTGGAGCTACGTCCCGCACTTCCTCGCCACGCCCGGTTACGTCTACGCCTACGCTTTCGGCGAACTGCTGGTGCTGGCGCTCTACAACCTGTACCTCAAGCGCGGCGCGGACTTCGTGCCGCAGTACCTCGACGTGCTGGCAGCGGGCGACTCCGATTATCCCGACCAAATTCTGGCGCAGATCGGCGTCGATTTGACCGATCCGGCGTTCTGGAACGAGGGTCTGGAAGCGATGAAGGCGCTGATCGATCAGGAAGAAGCGCTCGCCCGCGAGGTCTACCCGGATAAGTTCTAAAGAGAAGTACTGAGTACTGAGTACTGAGTGCTGAGTAAAAGCAAAGGGCGATCCGAGTGTGGATCGCCCTTTTAATTTCGTGTAACCAACCTGTAATCATGCAGCAAAGATCGAGACAACCGGTTTATAATCCGATTATTAAAGAGGACTTAAGCGCAATTCAGCGCAAGGAATCCAGCCAGTATGTCGGAAGATCAAAATTTGTTCGCGCTGCTCATCGACGGCGACAATGTACAGGCTGGCTTCATCCCGCAGATATTGCATCAGCCTAAACGAATATGGTGCGCTGCTCATTTCGAGAGTCTTCCACAACAAAGCGACGATTGAACAGTGGGAACGAATCGCCAGCGAATACGGCATCGAACCGATCTGGGTACCGAACAATACTGCTCATAAAAATACCGTTGATATTGCGCTCGTCATGGATGCGATGAGTTTCTTCTACGTGCGCCCAGAAATCAGTGGTTTTTGTCTTGTCGCCAGCGACAGTGATTACACCCGGCTTGCCCGGTTTCTCAAATCACAGGGCAAGTTCGTCTTGGGGATCGGCACGCAAGCACACACCGAAGCCCTTCACCAATGCCTGTTCAAGCTTCGTCTACGTTGAAGAACTGCCGAGCACCGCGTTGCCTCGTAGAACCACAACCACCGACGACCCCGTCGAAGCAGCACCAACGCCTGCTAAAGAAATCTCGGATAGCAAACTTGCGAAATTGGTCTTGCGAGCCTACAAACAAGTGGTGAAAACGAACGGCATCAATGGGGGTGCCGGATGGGTTCAATTACGCGATCTCAGAGAAATGATGGCAACGCTGAACTCTGACTTTCAGTCGAGCGACTACTACAAATATTTGCGTGTCTTCGCAGAAAAAATGATGACGTTAGCTGAGTCTCATCCGGGCAGCATCGAAATCATGCGAGCGAACCGATGGCAAGCCGATGACGCATTACGTGCGCGTGTTTGAAGATCATGAACTGATCAAGTTTATTCGGGCATATCGGCGTGCGGCAAATGAGCTTAAGGTCGAAGATGAAAGACGGGCTGGGTCACACTTTCCGCAATCGGGGATGCCTTGCGAGCGCTGTTCCCGGAAGATAGAGCCGCTCGTTTATCACAAGACTAAGTATTCCCAGCTCAAAAAAGTGGTCGAACCAACTGGCGCGGATTATCCGACGTGCTTTGAACTCAACACTAAAAGCCTGTATCCCGAAATACGCATCAAGAAGTAGGTCTCGCACTCGCCAGAAACGGGCGAAGCACTCTCCCCTCCCTGAATTCGGGGAGGGGTCAGGCGGTGGGGTCGTTTCCTTACGCCAACCCCGAAAAAAAGTCCAGTCTTGATGTGGTCGCCGTGAATGCCGATCTGCTGGAGCAGGTCGCGCGTGCCTTCGACCATCGCCACCGGACCCGACACGTAGTAGAGCGCTGGCGGTAGTCCGGCACCTGCGACGGATCATCGCGGCGTCGACGCGCCCGACCTTGCCTCTCCACGACGCCGGGAAGTTGATCATGTCGGTGATGGTGTAGACCGTCTTGATGCCCAGTTCCCGCTGCGCCTGGTCGAGCACGTCCTTGTAGACGATGTCGTTGACGCGTCTTGTTGGCGTAGAACACGGTGATCGGGCGCCGCTGGCGCGTGTCGATCAGGTACTTGATCATACTGCGGAAGGGCGTGATGCCGATGCCGCCCGCGATGAAGACCAGCTTCTGGCGCGGATCTTCCGGCAGGGTGAAATCGCCCGGCCAACTGCGCCGCGACGATCTCGTTGTCCGGCGTCCATCGCCAGCAGCGACTGCTTGTAGCTGCTCGACTCCGGGTAGAACTTGACGCCGAGCCGCATGTCGCGCTCGGTCGGCGCGGACGCCAGCGTGAAGTAGCGGCGGTTGCCCCGCGCTGTCCGGGTCTTCGTGGCCGAGCGTCCATTCCATATACTGCCCGGGCGCGAAGGCCAGCTGCTGCGCCGGCGCGAAGATGAAATCGTAGATGTCCGGCGCGACCTGCAGCTGTCTGCTTGAGGCGCAGGATCAGCTTGGTCTTGGGGCTGACGAGGTACGAGAACAGGTTGCCGATCAGGATCGCCAGTTCCGGCGTGGCGTAGAACGCGCCGAAGTGGAATTGCGGCGCGAACAGCAAGCCCGACCAGCGCGCCGTAGATCGATCTGCAGCTTGCGCGTCGGCGGCATGGTCAGCGGCTCGGTCAGGATGACGAAGGCGAAGAACAACAGCGGCGAATAGAGCAGCACGTTCTGCAGCGCCGCGCGCGATGTCGCCGCGGCCGAAGAAGCGTGAAGCCGGCATCGTCGCCAGCGCGCGCGACCAAGAAGCTGATCACCAACTCGAAGCGGCGGATTTTGCGCACGACCAGCAGCCCGCCGATCAGCACGAAGGGCAGCATCGGCGCGTTGCCGACCCACCAGCTCGCCGTCTGGTTGATGGTCAGGGCGGTCACGGCAACGGCGAAGGCCACCGGGTTGAACAGGTGCTTGCGGTTGATGGCGACGATGTACTTGGACGCCATCGCCAGCACCGCGGCCCAGCCCAGGAACCACAGATCGTTGAGCCTGGTCAGCGGCGTGATGATCAGCGCCAGGATCAGCGCCGAAATGTAGACCGACTCGACGTTGGCGGGCACGCGGAAGGCTCTGGCGAAGACCGTGTTGGTGAGCCAGCAGACGGCGACCAGAGAAGCCGACCGTGAAGCAGCAGCGCGAACGGATCGTAGGGCAGCAGCTGCAGCGATCGAGAGCACCAGCGCCACGCCGAGCAGGAAGATCAGATAGTAGAGCACCAGCCGGTACATGGTGATCCGGTTGAGCACGTTGTCGATCAGCTTAATCATGGATGACGTACCTCTCGAAGCCGCTGGTGAGCGTGGCGATGCCGTTGGCAGTCGATCATGTAGCCCTCGAAGCCGTCCAGCTGCTCGATGAAGACGATGCCGTCGCTGCCCATCGCAAAGGCGGCGGTGGCGAAGCGGTCGGCCTCGTAGATATTCGGGCCGATCACCGTCAGGCTGACGATCTCGTCGATCGGCGCGGCGTCGTCTTGCGGGTTGTAGATGTGCTGCCCGCGAATCGACGTGCCGGAGGTGGCGACGCCGCAGTCGCTCACGGCCACGCACCTTGACGATCTCGTCGATGTTGAACGGGTTGCGAATGCCGACGCGCCAGTTCTCGCCCTCGGCGTTCTTGCCGCGCCAGACCTGAATGTCGCCGCCGGCGTCGACGTAGTAGTGGTCAAATCCGCGCTCGCGCAAAATCTCTAGCCCCATGGCGGATCCCCAGGTGACGCTGCTCGGATTGCTGGCGCTGCAGTTGCTGCATCTCGGCAAGCGTCGAAGGGGCGCGGCAGCGCATCGCATGGGCGCAGGAACGTGCCCGCGAATCCGCACAACCGGTCGCGCAGATGATCGCCGTTTGGTGCGATGCCCTTCTCGAGGTCCGCCTCGGCAATGCCGAGCGGGTGGAAGCGCTCGCCGCACAGATGGAAGCGCTCGTCGAGAAGTTCGCGCTCGGCCTGCAACGACTGGCATGCGGCTGGTTGCGTGGCTGGGCGCTCGCCCGCACGGGACGGCCGGGCGAAGGCTTCCGTCTCATCCGCGACGCGTACGAGGAGAACGTGCGGCTGGTAATGCTTTCCGGAGGAAGCGAGGTCCTGCAGACGGCGCCGAGGCGCTGCTGCTCGCGGGCGACCTCGACGCGGCCGAAGCCCAGCTCGCCGAAGCTTTCCGCATCGACGGGGAGCGGATCTACCTCCCGCAGCTTTTCGTTCATGATCGAGGCTTCCATCGCGCGCGCACGGGCAAGCCACCCGAAGCCGAGGTGGCCCTGCACCGTGCTCTCGCGGAAGCGCGCCAACAGGAGGCGCCGTGGCTGGAGCTCGGGCCCCTGCTGGAGCTGTGCGCTGCCCGAGGAGCTTCGCGCGGCGATCGCGCAGGCGCTCGCGGCATTGGTCGAACGGATGCCGGAAGCGAAGGACACCGAGGACGTTGCGAAGGCTCGGGCGATCCTGGCGAAAGGATGACCGGTCAGTCTTCCGGCTCGGCGGGCGGCTTGCCGTCGTAGACCTGGCTGCGGCGCCGCTGCCGCCACGCGTCGCGGATGAACGCATACTTGTCCAGGGCGGCCTCCTCCAGGACCTTCTCCGCCGGCAGCAGGTTCGCGCGGGTACGCACCGCGTCCAGCCCCTCGGTGGCCCAGTAGGCGGGCTCGGAGTTGAACGCATCCCGGTAGACCGACCACGCGGGATTGACGAGCAGCGCCGGCCCATCGCGCGCGCTGCTGGGACCGAAGAACGGCAGCACGACATACGGCCCCGAAGGCACGCCCCACACGGCGAGCGTCGGCCGAAGTCCTCCTCGTGTTTCTCCATGCCGGCCGCGCTGGCGACGTCCCAGAGGCCGAACACGCCCGCGGTGGTATTGAAGACGACGCGCCCCAGGTCGGAGACGGCTTCGCGCGGCTTGCCCTGCAGCAGCTGGTTGACGCTCGTCCATGCGTCGGCGATGTTGCCGAAGAAGTTGTTCACGCCGGCGCGCACGAAGGATGGCGTCACCGTGACGTAGCCCTGCGCGACGGGCTTCGCCACGTGCCGGTCGAGCGAATCGTTGAACGCGAAGGCGCCTCGATTGAAGCCCTCCCACGGGTCCCCGTCCGGGCGCCCCGCCGCGGTGGCGCAGCCCTGGACGAGGGCCGCGATGAGCGCGACTAGCAATCCGCGCATCATCGGGCCGCAGACGGTGCGCGCCATCAAAGCGTCTTCCACGTGCCGTCCGGCTGCCGGCACGCGGTGCCATGGGCGATCTCGTCGCGGCCGTCGATCTGCACCACGGTTGTGAATTCGCGGCATCTGCCGCCGGATTTCCCCTCGTACGTGCGCGTCGGCGTGATCGAGTAGCGCGTGCCCGTGTCCTCGTTGCGCCACGTCGTCGACTCGCCGTCGTCCGACTGGTCCAGCGCGTGCGTCGTGCGCGTCTGGTCGCCGCGATCCATGCTGCGCCCGACGCGGCCGCCCACGAAAGCACCCAGGGCGGCGCCGCCGATGGTGGCGACGGTCTGTCCGGCGCCTGTCCGCCGATCTGGTGGCCGAGCACGCCGCTCCAGCACCGCGCCGGTGGCCATGCCGATTGTCCTTCCTTCGTGGGGCGGCGCGGACGCGCTACGCGGCGAGCAGGGACAGCGTAAGCGTTGCTGCGGCAATTCGGGTCGTTGCGCATGATGGGGCCCCTTCGGTTCTTCATTGGTGCGCCATCGTAGGCAGGGCCCGCACCGCGAGTCGTGGACGGAACCGGTTCGCGATTCCCCGGTCCGCGTCGGGGATGGCCTGTTGGGCGCCTTTTGAAACCGGCGGCTTCGCGATCCGCCCACTCGACGATGTCGTCGAGCACCGATCCCGCGGCCTCGCTCGAAGCCCGCCACCGCGCCCGCGGCGTCGTGCGATGGGGCCGGTGCCGCGCGCGTGAACGTGCGGCGCGCGACCGGGGTGCGATTCGCGCGCTCGATGGAGCTCCGCCGTGACGCTGATGCGCGATACGCCCGGCGCTGCCGCGTGCGTCGTGGGGTACATCTCGACCAGGTGCGTCGCGAGGATATAGGCACCGTGGCCCGGCGGGTACCGCGCGGCGAGCTCACCTTGTATCACGCGCTGGGGGCCGTTCCGTCCAGTGGCTGAACTGGTAGTAGCCGCGCGTGCCCGGGCGAGCGGCTGAAGACGATGTCCTGCGTGTCGTAGAGTCGCGGCCGTGGTCCGCGCCGGCGTGATCGCGCCGCCCTGCGGCGCCGCCGCCGCGCTCCGCGGCTCGAGGAGGTAATAGCGCTGCGGTTGCCGCTCACCCATGACCGCGCAGCCCGCCAGCCATGCGGTGAGTGCAAGGACCATCACCTGTCTCATTGCCTGCCCTCCCCGGGACCCAGCTCGCCTTCGACCGGCCCGAAGATGGCCTGCCGGGGATCGCGCAGCCGGCCCGCCGTGCTTCCGACCGAATCGGCGGCCGATCGGATGGCACGGCCCGTATCGCGCACTTCGTCGCCGCCGGTCGCGATCGCCGCGTCGGCGCGCCGCGCGGCCGACTCGACCGCATCCCCGACCCGTCGGACGGATTCGCGCGTTTGCCACCGCCGTGGCTCGTGGCCTCGATGCCCAACTCGTCGTAGCGCCGGGTGAGCCTGCGTGCGTCGTCGTCGAGCGAGCGGCCCTGCGGCTCAGGCGCCGTCGCCGGCCTCGCGCAGCGCATCGAACGCCGCGTCGGCCTTGGCCAACGTCGCATCGGCGTGGCCGGGTCGCGTCGCGCACATTGCGCAGGCTCTGCTCGAGCGCGGCGCGGTTCCCCTGGGACAGCGTCGCACCCACCTCGCGGAACGCCGCGTCGGCGCGTCGCACGAGCTGGTCGAGCGACTGCGAGATGTGCTCCTGCTCCGATTCACCCTCCGCAATGACCGGACACGGTTCTCCTGATGGCGCCTCGGTGAGCAGCGGGCTGTCTTCCCGCGCGCTGACCAGCTGCAGGGCGCCAGGCCCGTCAGCATGTTGCGGTCGACGACGGCGCGCGTATCGGTGCGCACGGGCGCCTGCGGGTCCACGGCGATGAAGACCTCGACCGCGTGGCTGCGCTGCGGCGAGAAGCGAAAGCTCACGATCGACCCGATCTTCACGCCGCGCATGGTGACGTCGCCGCGCGGCTGCAGCCCCTGGAGAGACTGGTGCTCGAAATAGATCTTGTACTGCTGCGCGGCCGCGCCCTGGCCGGTGCTGCGCACCCAGACAATCGCGCCGGCCAACAGCGCCGAAGAGCACCAGCACCGCCGCGCCCACCAGCGTGTATCTCGCATCGGGTTCCATCAGGCGGCCTCCGCTGAAATATCGGCGCAACCAGGGATGGTCGACGGCGCGCACGCGCTCGACCGGGCCTTCGGCGATGACCTTGCCCGCGCCCAGCACGACCGCGCGGTCGACGATGGACGTGAGCAGGTCCACGTCATGCGTGGACCACGAGCACGGTGAGTCCCAGCCCCATCGGCGAGCACGCGCACCAGGCGGTGGAAGTCGCGCGCGCCGACCGGGTCGAGGCCCGACGTCGGCTCGTCGAGGAAGAGGACTCGGGTTCAAGCGCGAGGGCGCGCGCGAGCGCGGCGCGCTGCGCATGCCCCCGGAAAGCTGCGACGGGCTCTTCCGCGCCGCGTCCGCCGGGAGGCCCCGACCAGGGCGATCTTGGAGCTCACGAGCGGGGCTATCCACGCTCCAGTGGGAAGCGTCGTGTGCTCGCGGAACGGGACCGCCACGTTCTGGGCCACGGTGAGCGATGAGAACAGCGCGCCGTCCTGGAACAGCATGCCGAAACGGCGCCGGACCGCGTTGAGCTCGTCTTCGCGGGAATTCCAGACGCAGGTGCCGAGCAGCTCGATGCGCCCGGACGTCGGGCGGACCAATCCGATGATCTCCCGCAGCAGCACGGGACTTCCCGCTGCCGCTGCCGCCGATGAGGGCGACGACTTCGCCGCGCGGCACGGCGAAGCTGACCCCGGCGTGCACGACCTGCGCGTCGAAGCGCGTGACCACGTCCTGTACGAGCACCGCCGCTTCCATCTCAGACCCCCAGTCGCTGCAGGAGCACGGCAAAGGCCGCATCCAGGACGAAGACCCAGACGATGCACTGCACGACGGTCGATGTGGTGTTGCGCCCGACGCTGCGCGCATCGCCCTTCACTTCGAGGCCCATGGCGGCACGCGATCATCGCGATGAACATGGCGAAGAC
>CAWKDY010000004.1:0-58688 GCA_963848465.1 uncultured Chloroflexia bacterium
CCGCGAACTGCGCGTCGACGCAGCGGCAAGTTCGCGCAGGAATGGGCGAAAGAGTTCAACGCCGATTACCCGCGCTTGCGCCAACTGCTCAAGACCCGCCAGAACATGGAAATGTGGGAACTCGAACAGCAGACCCTCGACTTGCTGCGGCAGGACGACGGCTACAGGGAGTAGACCGCTCAACTGGCGGCGAGCGACGCTTTCGGCGTCAGGCTGACGACTGAAGGGCAACAGCAAAGATCAGCTAAGGGGGTGGGATCATGCGGATTCGCCTGTTCGTGGGAATCGCCCTGATGGTGCTCGCGTTCATCTTCTTATTCGGGTTTATCGTTTTTCCGGTCATTCCGCAGCTTGCCGATGCCCCGGTATTCGACCGCTTCCTCGGCGCGATCCTGTGTCCGCCGGATCAGACCCTCGTGCGCGATCAATATTCGCAGATCTTTGGCAGCGAGCAGCAGTTCTCGATGAACGTCGCCTGCCAAGACTCCAACGAGAAACTGACCGATGTCACCGGCAAGTGGGAGCAGATCGGCTTAGTTGGTTACGTCGTGCCGTTTTTGATCGGCTTGCTGCTCACAATCACGAGCGCGGGCGGACTGGCAAAACGGAAGCTGATGTCGATAGTTACTCCGTATACTGGCGGCGACCTCAGCGAAATCATGTCCCAAGTCAAAGCAAGTGCCCGCAGTGACGACAGCGTCGGCGTAGCGCTCAACCAATTGACCAGCCAACTCGCCAGCGAACTGACTCCTGAAAAGATCGCCGCCTTACAGCAGCGCGTCCGCGTGATCCAGAACAGCAAGCCCGATTTCACCGATAAGCTTAAGCAGATTCAGGAAGCGCACACCAGCGGGCTGATCAGCGACGAGGAATACGAGCGTCTGCGTCAGAAGATTCTGGACGATCTGGCATAGCTGGCGCGTCAGTCGTCGTCTTCATCCTCATCTTTGCCTTTTTGCTTCTGGATGAGCGGCGCTTCAAGGCTGCGCCGTGCCGCTTCGGCGATGGCTTCAGCTAGCGCCTGATAGTCTGGGCTGGCGAAGGCGAATTTCTCGCCGTCGAGATTGAACGAAGCCAGCCCGGCGGCGTGGGGCTGGTCGATGCGGTGCAGCGCGGCGACCTGCTGCACTCGTTCCAATGGGAGCACGCGCAGCACGTCGGCGTTACGCAGGATCACGAGGTGCAGCGGCATCACGTAGACCGTGAGTGGGTCCTCGAGCGTCCACGCGCCGTGAATATCCTGCTCGGCTGGCTGCACGCGCAGCGGACCATAATGGACGTAGGGGCGAGTTCGGCGGTAGGCGGTGTTCAGCTCGGCTGAGGCGAGCGACTTCAAGGCGCGCACGAAATCCTGCATCGCCGCGCGCGACAGCTTCAACTTGAGCAAAATCCACTGGTGGTCGCGTTCAACGTGGAGCCAGATTTCGTTGGTTCCGCTGTGGTATTTTTCGGGGCGACCAAACCAGCGCAGTTCGGACGGCTCAATCGAGAGGACTTCGCTCATCGCCAGCGAGCGGCGATAGAGCGTGATCCGCCGGGGCGAGAGGGCAATCACGCCGGAGCGCCAGCGCGTCGCGCGCGTGCCGATCTGGTTTAGACTGTCGCTGCCGTAGCGAAAGAAGCTGATTTGCGGGTTTTGTGTTGTCAGGCGGTCATGCAGCGCCTCAGTCGCGCGACCGAGGCGGAATTGGTAGTTAATCCATAAACCAAGGGCGACGCACAATAGCAGTAGGACGATGGCGAGTGGCATGGTGCTTCAGCTCAGGAAATCGGCGAGTGCCTGCCAATAACCCGCGTCCCAGAAGCCACTGGCAGCGCCGGACGTCGATGGCAGGACGAACAGGATTGTAGCGCCGATTGGCTCCGGCTGCCGCCCATAGGCGACGGCTGCGCTTGTGCCGTAAAATGCCTGCGCCGCGCGCTTGCCGTTGAAAGCGAAGGCGCGCGGCGCGAAGGTGATGATCTTCGCGCGCAGCCCGTCGGCGTCGAAGTGACTCCGGCGCAGACCGCTGTCCGCGCCGGAGTAGGTTTTGGCGATGTCGGTCAGCCCGATGCCGTAAGCGGGCAGGGTAGCGAACTCGTGCGGATCAAGCTGGCGCGGCGTCAAGCCGATCTGGTGGAGCGTGCGCCAGAATTTGTTGCCGCGCCCGGCATAATAAGCGCCTGCCCGCGCCGACTGCGCGCCCGCCGCCGTCCCGCAAAAGACGACTATCAGCCCCGGTCGCAGCATGTCGGGCAGCACATGATCGGTCATTCGCCCGGAGTATCTTTCTTTTTGGGGTCTTCGTTGTAAAAGCGCATCACCCGGAACAACTCCGCGAACTCGACGCCCGCTTCTTTGCCCGCCTCGCGGTCGAAACCGTTGACCATGTCGGCGGCGTCCTCGCCGACTTGCGAGCGGTGGGTCAGCAGCGCTTGAATTTTGCGGTCGTGGACGGCGGTCACATCGACGGCGAGGTTCGGCTTCTCGGTCAATTGCATGAACAACTCGTTGACGTGATGCGGCTCGTAGCCCTCCGCCAGCAGTTCCGGGAAGATCGGGCGCGACTCGGCGCTCGGAAAGACGGCGTAGAGCGCCGCTTCCGCCGACGCGCGGTGATCCGGGTGATTGATGTAGCTGCCGTTATTCTCGTCGCTCACCAGCAGCACGGCGGTCGGGTCCATGATCACGACGCGATCCGGGCGCAGTTCGCGGATGATGCGGGTGATGTCGCGGCGGAGCGGCAGCGTCGGTTCGAGCACGCCGTCGGGATAACCCAGAAAGCGCACGTCGGTCACGCCGACGATCTTCGCCGCGTCGATCTGTTCTTGCTGGCGGCGCTGCACGAGGGCGACGAGGTCTACGTCCGGTTCGTTGCTGCCGGCTGCGCCGTCGGTGACGATGCAGTAGGTCACGGTCGCGCCCGCGTCAACCCAGCGGGCGACGCTGCCCGCCGCGCCGAACTCAATGTCGTCCTGATGCGCCACGATCACGAGGATCCGCAGCGGCTTGGTCAGTGTTGCTTCCAGCTCCATGACTACCTCTGATTAAGTTGTCCGATAGCGGTTTGTATCCCTGATTAGAGCGCCAAGCCGCGATCCATGCTAGTCCACCCCAATGCGGCGGGATTGCGCGAACGCAGATGCGGATTGTGATCAGGAATAGTGCTATATGTCGAATTGGGCGGGGATCGTGTTGAATGGGAGTCTGGGAGTTCTCGCTGGAGGCTCGAAGCCTCCAGTTAAGCAACTCAAGCCGTCTGAAGACGGCTGTTTTCAGCCTGCTTCAGCAGGCTTGAATTCGCAGCCCGATGTTTTCAGCGTCGGGCGGTGCAACTGCTAGACCGTAGGGGCAGAACTCAGTTCTGCCCCTACCCGTAAACCTCAATCCTCGTACCGCAATTCCACCTGTGGGAACTTGCGCAGTTCGTCGAAGAATAGATCGCGGTAGTTGAGCGCGTCGGCGTCGGTTTCACCCTCGAAGCGCAGGCTCAAGACCGGCTCGGTATTGCTGGCGCGCAGCAAGCCCCAACCCCGTTCGAAGCGCACGCGAATGCCGTCGATGCTGGTGACTTCGCCCAACCCTTCCAGCGACTCCTTGACCGCCGCGATCACCTCGTCTTTGAGGTCGTCGGGGCAGTGAGGGCGATATTCCGGCGTGCTGTAGAGCGTCGGGATCTTGGCGTCGAGCACTGACAGCGGCACCTGCGCCGCCGCGACCAGTTGCAGCAGCCGCCCCGCCGCCAGATAAGCGTCGTCGTAGCCGTAGAAATCTTCGCCGAGGAAGATGTGCCCGCTCGCCTCGCCGCCGATCAGCGCGCCGACTTCCGCCATTTTCGCCTTGACCAGCGAGTGCCCGCTCGCCCACATGATCGGCGTGCCGCCCGCTTTGGCGATCTCGTCGAACAAGACCTGACTGCTGAGCACGTCGGCGACCACTTTCGCGCCGGGATGCCGCCGCAGCATGTCGATAGCCAGCAGGGTCAGAATCCGGTCGGCATTGATGATCTCGCCCTGTTCATCGACCGCGCCCATCCGGTCGGCGTCGCCGTCGAAGGCGATGCCCACGTCTGCGCCGACCTCACGCACTTTTTGCGCCAGCGCGTGCATGTTCTCAGCTTCCTGCGGGTCGGGCTGGTGATTGGGGTAGCTGCCATCAAGCTCGCAGTACAACTCGGTGACGCGATGTCCCCACGCCTTGAGCAAGCGCGGTCCGAACGCGCCGCCGGTGCCGTTGCCGCCGTCGACCACGACGTGCAGCGAGCGTGCCATTCGCAGGCGCGGCACGATGTCCACGATGTACTCGACCAGCGCTTGATCGTTGACGATAATCGGCTCGTAGCCGCCGTTGAAATCGCCCGCGACGATCAATTCGCGCAGGGTTTGCAGCGCGTCGCCGTAGAGGTTGCGCGCGCCGATACACAGCTTGAAGCCGTTCTGCTCCGGCGCAAGGTGGCTGCCGGTGACCATCAGCCCGCCGACGTCGCCCTGCTGGACGGCGTGCCAGTAGACCATCGGCGTCGAGGCGAGCCGGATGTCGATCACCTTGCAGCCGCTTTCCTGCAAGCCCTCAATCGCTGCTTGCGCCAGTTCCGGCGACGAGCGGCGGTTGTCCCGCCCGACGATCACCGTCTGCACGTTGGCGACTCGATCCAGATAGGTTCCGAAGGCGAGACCGATCAGCCGGGCGGCGTCAGTCGTGAGCGGCGCATCAGCGCCCTCAGCCCTGCCGCGAAGGTCGTACTTCTTAAACAGTTTCGCATCGATTTGTGCCATAAACACCTCAGTATCGAGTACCGAGTATGACAGTTAAAAGTTAAAAGGGGAAAGTTAAAAGTATGTCGCCTACAGAGCCACTTTTAACTTTTAACCTTCGACTTTGAACTGTTTTTCCTCGGTACTTCTCTTCTCATTCGTCCTTGACGATTAATTCCTGCTTGACGTAGATGCGGCTGCCGTCGCGCACGTCGTCGTGGACGTGCGTGCCCGGTCCCACCTGCGCCCGCGTGCCCACTTTGACACCGGGCATCGTCATCACGTCCACCGAGATGAAGCTGCCCTGCCCGATGATCGCGCCGAATTTGTCGCGCCCGCTGTCGATCCGGTTGCCCTTGACCGTGCTGCTCACGTGCCCGTGATCGATCCGCAGGTTGGCGGTGGTGCAGCCCGCCGAGAAGTTCACGCCCGACGCGAACACCGAGTCGAGCACACGGCAGGCGTGCATGTCGCAGTGATCGCTGACGTAGCTGCGGGCGACTTCGGTCGTGAAGCCGACGTTGCAGCCGTTGAGCACCATCGACTGGCGCACCAGCGCGTTGTTGCCGATGATCGTGTTCGCGCCGATGTAGGCGGGTCCCACCACTGCCGCGCCGGGGAAAATCTTGACGTTCTCGCCAATGTAGACGTCGCCGATCAGCGTGGCGGTCGGGGCGATGAAGGCGCTTTCGGCGACGATCTGCCCCTTAATCTTGGCGAGGAAATACTCCATCACGTCGAGCACGTGCCACGGATACTTGAGCGCCTTCCACGGTCCCTGATAGGGGACGACGCGGTAGACCCGCTCCTTCATCAGCGTATCCATCGCCCGCTCGTAGTGATCGTCGGTCTGGACGCCGCTGGCGTACTCGGCGCGGATGGCGTCGAGCAGTTCGTCGGCGCTGCTGTGGATGTGCGCGACGATGCTGACCAGATTGCTCGGTCGGTTCTCCGCGCCCGGCTTCTCGACGATCCCGTTGATCCGATCATCAGGGTCGACGATCAGGTAGCCGCCGGGGAAGTAGTCCTCCAGCTCGTACCCGGCGAGATACGTCTGGCTGGGGTCATTCTGATAGGCTGCCAGCATGTCGCTGTGCAGGCTGTCGTCGGTCACGTCGTGGATCTGCACGACGTAGAGCGCCGTCCCCGGTCGGCTGGGCAGGGCGGGCGCGGCTTGCAGCAGGGCGTCGCCCATGCCTTTGGCTTCCGGCTGGACGACCACCCGGATCGACATCGACGACATGTGCCCGACCAGCGCTTTCACGTCCTCGACGTTGCCGGGGCTGGCGATGACCACCGTCTCTTGCAAGCCCAGCGCCTCGAAGCGGCGTAGTTGGCTGACGAGCAGGGGTTCGGTACCAAAGCGCAGCAGCAGTTTTTCGTGTAGGGGCCACATCCGTGACGATGAACCACCCGCAAGGACGACCAAAACCGGCATTTGAGCCATATTGTGAAAAGCCCTCTAGTTTTAGAGTTACATACGTTTTATTCTAACGCATCGTCTGGGCGCATATCAAAACGTGCCCCGATTTGCCGCCGTTGGTCATAATGGACTCAACTGGTACTACTGAGCCAATCGACGGCGAATTAAGCTGAAATCACAGTAGCGACGCAAAATGAGGAGAGGCTGTATGGCTAATAATGGACACGGCGAGACCGGGACGGTCGCGCTCAAGCGCGGGCTGGCGCAAATGCTCAAGGGCGGCGTGATCATGGACGTGGTGACGCCGGAGCAGGCGAAGATCGCCGAGGACGCGGGCGCGGTCTCGGTGATGGCGTTGGAGCGCATCCCGGCGGACATCCGCGCCGACGGTGGCGTCGCTCGCATGAGCGATCCCGACCTGATCGACGGAATCATCAACGCCGTCACTATCCCGGTGATGGCGAAAGTCCGCATCGGGCATTTCGTCGAGGCGCAAATTCTGGAGTCGATTGGCATTGACTACATCGACGAAAGCGAAGTGCTGACGCCCGCCGACGAGGAAAACCACATCAATAAGCACAAGTTCAAAGTGCCGTTCGTCTGCGGCTGCCGCAACTTGGGCGAGGCGCTGCGGCGCATCAACGAAGGCGCTGCGATGATCCGCACCAAGGGCGAAGCGGGTACCGGCGACGTGGTTGAAGCGGTGCGTCACGCCCGCGCGGTCAACAAGGAAATCCGCCAGCTGACGTCGATGGACGAGGACGAGATGTTCACCTTCGCCAAGAATATCGGCGCGCCCTACGATCTGGTCGTCGAGACCGCCAAGCTCGGTCGGCTGCCGGTGGTCAACTTTGCCGCCGGGCGGCGTGGCGACCCCCGCCGACGCCGCGCTGATGATGCAGTTGGGCGTCGATGGCGTGTTCGTCGGGTCGGGGATTTTCAAGAGCGGCAATCCCGCCAAGCGCGCGAAGGCGATTGTCGAGGCGGTCACGCACTTCGAAGACGCCGACGTGCTGGCGCGCGTAAGTCGCGGGCTGGGCGAGGCGATGGTCGGCATCAGCGCCGCCCACATGCCGGAAGCGGATCGCATCGCCGGGCGCGGCTGGTAATCAGCTTTCTCCTTCGGAAATCAAAAGCCGGTGCTAACACTACACCGGCTCTTTCGATCTAGAGCGCCGCGCCTATCTCAAACGACTGCCACTTCCAGCGACTGGATCGGCGGCAGGAAATCCGCCAGGATTTCCCAGTTGTCGCCGTCGTCGCGGCTGTAGAAAAGCTGACCCGTGTCGGTTCCGGCGTACAGACCGGCGGGTTCCAAGTTGTCCGCGACCATCGCCTCGCGCAGCACCACGACGTGAGCGTTCGCCGGCAGCCCGGCGGTGATCCGCTCCCAGCTTTCACCCCCGTCCCGGCTGCGCCAGACCGCCGCTTGATCGCCCACGCTCATGCGGAACTGGTCGCTCTCCTCCAGCATCACGTAGATCGTTTGCGGATCGTGGGGATGCACGACGATGGGGAAGCCGAAGCGGCTCGGCAGCTTGTCTTCGCCAATGTCGATCCAGTCGTCGCCGCGATTATCGCTGCGATACACGCCGCAGTGGTTCTGCTGGAACAGCACGTCGGGGTTCGACGGACTCATCGCAAATTTATGCACGCACTGTCCGAATTCAGGGTAGGTTTTCGCGCCGAAGTCCGCCAGAACGTTCTTGTTGCGCGGCTGCCACGTTTGACCGCCATCGTCGGTGCGGTAAACCCCGGCTGCCGAGATCCCCACGTACATCCGGTTGGGATCACGCGGATCGAGGACGATACTGTGCAAGCACAATCCGCCCGCGCCGGGGTTCCACTGACCACGCTGTGGATGATCGAACAGGCTCTCGTTGAGCACCCAGCTTTCGCCCCGGTCGGTCGATTTGAACAGCGAGGCGGGCTGCGCGCCCGCGTAAAGCACGTCCGGTTCGTCTGCTCGCCCCGGCTCGATGTTCCAGACCTTCAACACCTGCTCCGGCGTTTCCGGGATTGGGTGCCCGGAATAGGCTTCTTCGGGCGTACCGCCCGGTCTGCCGGAAATCGACGGGCGCGTGAACTTGGGCGGCGTCGGGCACTGCTGCCACGTCTGTCCCAGATCATCCGAGTAGTGGGTCGTCGCCCCGAACACGAAATGATCCAGCGCCGCGTGCAATCGCTGATCGCGGGGATCCATGACCAGATGCATCATGTTCCAGCCCTTGAACAGGATGTCACTCGCCGACCACGTTTTTCGGCTCCGGTCACTCGTGAAAATGAACCCGCCTTTACGAGTTCCGACCAACAGCCTAACTTGAGGTTCAGCACTCATGTGAAAGTCTCCTTACCAGAACTTAAAGACGAAATGGGAGCGAATTTTCAATTTCTGTGCCGTCGAGCGCAACGTAACAGATTGGAGCGCGGCTCACCGGCGCACTCCAGCATATGTTCCGTTGCAAGGCATTGAATGCAATTCATTATATAGCACAAATGAGCTTATTTTATGAGAAAAATCAAGCACTTTTCTGAGCCGGGTCGTAACACCGTAATCGAACAGGTGTATCAGGGATTATTGAGGGAAATTCTCGCTGGCGCAGCCATTAAGGGGGCTGGTCAGGAAGCGCTGGCGATGAGCTACGTCGTCCGCGACCTGTCGCAGCATCCAGCCATGCCCGCGATGGCGCTGATGGTCTGGTCGCTGGCGTTGGGGCTAGACGTCGGCGGCAACATGACGCCGATTGGCGCTTCCGCCAACGTCGTCGCTTACGCTTACCTTGAACGGCATCACGGTCCGGTCGGTTGGAAACGCTGGGTGCTGATCGCCGTGCCGCCGACGCTCTTGGCGATGGCGTTTGCGTCGGCGATGCTGATGCTCAAGGGGCATTTCGGCTGGTACTAGCCAACCGCTTCGGTCACCATCGGTTCTAAATGTCGAGGCGCACGCACAAATGCGCCTCTTTTCATCCCCGGCGAACAACTCATTCAACAGCACTACTCTCAAAGCGGATAGAATTGGATCAGAGTCTCAGCAGCCAAAGGATAATTCTGATGAGTAAACGCCGTTTGCTCGGGTTGGTTTTGGCGATCCTGACGTTGGGCGTCACGGTCGTCAACGCGCAGGATGGAAGCAGTGGCACGATAGTGATGGGGCAGCCCGCGATTGGGCAAATCCAGACCGCCGGATCGACGCTGCGCTACGATTACACGGTCGGCGACTTGCGCCAAGTGACCCTGCAAGCGCTCAGCGACACGGCGCAGCCGACCGTCAGCATCGTGCGCGACGGCGAGGTCGTCGCCGCTGAAGCGAACGCTCAGGGCGTCTCGACGGTGACGCTGGACGCGCTCTTGACTGCGGGCAGCTACGTGGTCGAAGTCGGCACGACCAATGGCACCACCGGTTTGATCGTGCTCAACGTGCTGAGTGAGACCCCCGTCACCATGACGCCGCTGTCGGCGGGAGAGCCGGTCAGCATCGCCTTGAGCGCGGATAGCCCGCTGGCGTCCTATGTCTTTGACGCGCCGCCGGAACCCTTCTACGTTTACGTGGACAGCGGCTCGTCTGATGGGGGCGTCAGCGTGCGCTTCGGCGACGGCGTGACCGGCAGGACAATCGCCGAAAGTGGCGCTGGCGTGCTCGGCGCTCGTTATCGGTTTGGCGCGGGCAGCCAGCATATCGTCGTCCAGATCCGGGCAATCGACATCGCGACACTGGGATCATTCACCATCTGCATGACGGCGATCTCGGCGGGTGGCTGTGAGGGGCAGGGCGCGAGCGCGCCGCCCGCTGCCACCGTCCAGCCCGTCGTCACGGCGACGCCGTTGGTGCTCCCGACCGCGATCTCATCCGCCTGCACTGTGACGCCGAACGTGTCGGGCGGTGTCAACATTCGCCAGTCCGCGACTACCAGTTCGGGTATCGTCGGTAGTCTGCCGGGGAGCGCCAGCGCCGACGTGATCGGCATCTCTCCCGGCGGATCGTTCTACAATATTCGCTATAACGGTATCGATGGTTGGGTCGCGCTGTTTGTCGTCAACAGTTTTGGCGACTGTGGCAGTGTCGCCCTCGTCAATCCACCACCCGTACTCACGCAGCCCGCACCGACGCAGGCAGCGGCTGTCGGTCCCTGTCTGATCACGCTCACCGCGCCGACCTACGTCTATACCACCACCATCGCTACGATGGACTATCTGTTCGATCAAGTGCAGGGGGGGCAACTCCTACCGATTGGGCGGCTGGCGGATAACTCGTGGTGGCAGACCAACAACTATGGCGCGTGGCTTCCGGCGAGCGCCATCGGCAGCACCGCCCAGATCGGCGGCAACTGCGACAGTGTGCCCATCACGTCGCCGTAGAACTGGTCGTCAATCTCGCTGCTGCTTTATCGCTGCACCCCGTTGCACCGTGCTTCGCCCCCTATCTCCACAATGCGGAGATAGGGGGCGAAGGTTTCTCTCGCCTTGCAGCCGAAACCGGCAGCGCTCCAGCCGAACAGTCTGCTGCCTGAATAATCTCCGCAAACATTCATTTGTGTTTTCTGGAAACCGCATAAAATGAGATCAGCGTTTGGAGTGATATCACAAAAAATAGGGCTGGTTTATTATGCAATTACACCAAAAAATGCAAATATGGTGGGATGAACGACGCGCGAATATCTACATGGAACGCGGCAAAACTCACGTAATGCGTGGCGAGAATGAGCGTGCGCTCAAAGTTTGCTCGCAAGCAATTCGGCTCAACCCGCAGTTGATCGAGGCGTTCAACAGCCGGGGACGGGCGCGCTATCGCCTCGGCGACCTCTCCGGTGCTATCGGTGACTTTGACGCAGTGCTGGCGCTCGATCCACGCTGCGCCGTCGCCTACCTTAACCGGGGGCTGGCGAATTACGCTCAGGGCGCGCTCGACGACGCGCTCGGCGATTTCAACATGGCAATCTATCTCGACCCCAAGCAGGCGGTCGCTTACAACAATCGCGGCTTGATCGACGAGCTGCAAGGCAACCTCAACGGCGCGATTGCCGACTACACTCAGGCGATTCGCTTGAATCCCCGCATCATCACCGCCTACACCAACCGGGGCGGAGCGCGTATTAACCGGGGCGACCTGCGCGGCGCGATTGCCGATTACCAGCGTTATCTGGCGCTCGGCGGCGGCTGGCGCAACGGCGACCAAACCCGCATTGAAGCGCTGATCGCCTCGCTCAAGGGGCGGTTGGAGCAGACGCCGGTAATCGGGTAACTGTCGCGTTAGCGGAGCGTGCCATCTCGACGTGATTCTCGATAGTCGCCCGCGTCTCGATTGGTTCTTTTGACCGAGAAAAGATTGTTGTCTTTGGTACTTGACCCGCCTCGTAGTCTAGGTAAAGATAACTGAAGACTGTCGAGAAAAAGGCAAGCAGACAACGATGAGAGTAGGCGTGTTGGCGCTGCAAGGCGCGTTTATTGAACACGAGAAAACACTGAACGCGCTGGGAGCAGAAGCGCGCGAAGTGCGGCTGCCGGAGCAGCTTGACGACTTGGATGCGCTGATCATCCCCGGTGGCGAAAGTACGACCATCGGCAAGCTGGCGACCGCCTTCGGTTTGATCGAGCCGCTGCGCGAATTCGCGCGCACCAAGCCAACGTGGGGCACCTGCGCCGGGATGATCTTTCTGGCGCGGGACATCGGCATCGACCGCCAGCCGATCCTCGGCGTGATGGATATCGTCGTCAACCGCAACGCCTTCGGGCGGCAGATCGACAGCTTCGAGGCGAACTTGGCGATCAAGCCGCTGGGTGATCCACCGTTTCACGCGGTTTTCATCCGCGCGCCGGTGGTGACGGCGGTCGGTCCGAATGTGGATGTGCTGGCGCAGCTTGAGGACGGGCGCATCGTCGCGGTGCAGCAGGATCACCTGTTAGCGACGGCATTTCACCCCGAGCTGACCGGCGATTATCGCCTGCACAGCTATTTTCTGGATCTGATTCGCAAACACGCATCGAAATCGTAAAATTTGCCGTTTGCAAACCCGGACTTCATGATACAATACGCGCGCTTCACGCTACAATGGCTTCAGTATCCGTTTACGGTCTAGCGGGTGAGAGAACATGATTGACTACGATCCTTTCCTGAGTGGTGTCAGCTTTTCCAACGGCGACGAAATGGTGGACGAAGAGTTCGAAGACATGGATGATTACGAAGAAACCGATGAAGAGTTCGATGATCTCGACGTAGACGAAGATTTCGACGATTTCGAGGATGACGAGGACTTCGACGACTTGGAAGACGACGAAGACTTCGAAGACTTCGACGATGAAGACGAAGACTTCGACGACGAGGATGAGGACGATTATTGATCCTATCGGGCGCGGTGCGTAGAGGGCTGTTGATCGGCTTGCTGCTGATTGGTGGGAGTGTCTACGCGCAAGATAGCGCAGTCACCCCGTTCGCTCCGATTGGCACGCTAGAAGCCGGTGATTTTCGCGCGCTGGCGGTCACCGCTGACGGCGACCGGCTTCTGGTTGCCGACGCTGAAAATCAGCAGGTGCGCGTCTACGATTTCACCGATCCGACCCAGCCCGATCTGATCACCGCTTTGGACGTAACCGGCACGCCTGTGCTGCTGGCAGGGGGCGCTGGTTTTGGCGTCGTTGCCGTGCAAACCGCCGGGGACAGCGACCGCGTGGAGTTGGTGGCATCGGCGTTTCCCGGCTCGGAGGCGCACTATCGCTCCGGGTGGAGCAGCACCGACATCCCGAAAAATCCCCACGCGCTGGCGTTGTCGCCCGATTCCCACTGGGGGATCGTCGCCAGCGGCAGCAGTTATTCTCTGATGGAAATCAACGATCCGAGCAACGTCGATTGGCTCATGGTGGATGAGCCGGTCATCGACGCCGCCCTGACCAACACGACCGCGTATTTCTTGCGTGACCAAGCGCTGCTCGCCGCGCCGCTGCAAAGTGGTGAGGCACTGCATGCCGAGCAGACGGTTCAGCTTGACGGCACACCGTCGCGTTTGGCGATCAACGCGCAGGCGACACAGGGCGTCGTCGTGCTGAATGACACCCGCCTTGTATTCTTCGACCCGGAAACCATGAAGACGACCGGCGAACTCGCGCTCGACGGTGGGGTGGTCACCAACCTCAAATTTCTTGCGCACGGGGATACCGAACTGCTGCTGCTCACACAGGCAGACCAGTCTGCCATCCGCATGTTCGACCCGCACGATCCGCAGAATGTCGCCGATCTCGGCAGCACCGACCCGATGGCGACGCCGATCCACGCGCTGATCACGCACGATCCCTACATCGTCGTCACCGACGGCTCGACCATCAGTATTTTCTCGTCATAACCCCCGACTTTCTCAATTCTACGACCATTTTCAACTCATTTTTAGGGGTTTACACGCCTCTTGAAACGGGGTACATTTAGGGTGTCGGGCACGGCACAGCTTGCGCCTGACCCCTAATTTTCTGTTCAAGTGAAGGTATCAATGAACGCAGATAGTAGTTGCAACGAACAGCCGCCTTCATTATCTGGCGGCGATAGCGCAACTCTGCGTTAACCCCCTCTCCAAGCCTCACATCGGGGGGACGCGCACCGCGCTATTGCCGACCCTGTGCGTCAGGGAAACCCCGATAATGAAACAGCCCTGTTCAAAGTGACCATTTCACACCAACGACCGCGTGAGCGTTTCGGCGTTCCCCGGCACAGTCTCTTTGGAGGGGTAATATGTATAACGATCTTCTGCTCAATCGTCTCGTCGCTCCGGTTGATACTGAGGATGAGCAAATCCAAGACTTGATTGACGAAATCGAGGAATTGGACAGCCTCCTTAGCCCTGAGGCGCAAGAACTCATTCGTGATCTGCGCCCCTACATCGTCACTGACGACGTCTACGAGGACATCGACGAGCAGTCATCCTTTGGCGACCGCATCGCCGATAAGATGTCCATGTTCGCCGGAAGCTGGAAATTCATCATCATGTTCGGGCTGACGATGACGGTCTGGATCAGTATCAACGCCTCGCTCGGCACCGGCGCTTTCGACCCATTTCCGTTCATTCTGCTCAACCTCGCGCTCAGTACAGTGGCAGCATTCCAAGCGCCGGTGATCCTGATGGCGCAGAATCGCCAGTCCACGAAAGATCGGGCGGTTGCTCAGAATGATTTCCAAGTCAATTTGAAGAACGAAGTTGAAATCGCCGACTTGCACCGCAAGATGGACATGATGACCGACGCCATCGGCATTCAGACCAAGCTGGTCAACGCGCTGGTCGAGGCGCGGCGCAAAGAACTCAGCGCGACTGTCCGCATCATGGAGCACGCGCGCGGCACCGAACTGCCGTCCAGCAATGGCAATGGCAGCAGCGACGGCGGTCGTTGAAGCGAACGGTTTATCATGAATGTCGGGTAGGGGCGACCTGTCAGGTCGCCCCTTCGTGTTTCTACTCCGGTTGTTTCGGGAAAATCTTGCCCGGATTCAAAATCCCCGTTGGGTCGAGCACCTGCTTGATGCTCCGCATCACGTCGAGCGCGCTCGCCGTGCTCGCGCTCCATGAACATCGCCTTGCCGATGCCGACGCCATGCTCGCCGGTCGCCGTGCCGCCGAGGTCGAGCGCCTTGATCACGATCAGCTTGTCTAACTCCATCGCCTTCTGGAACTCGGCGTCGTCCTTGTAGGGAAACTCGACGTGGATGTTGCCGTCGCCCGCGTGCCCGATCATGTAGGCGGTGACGCGGTACTCTTTCTTGAGCGCCTCGACGTAGCGGATCAATTCGGGATAGGCGCTGATCGGCACGGCGACGTCCATGATGAAGAAGTGGTGATCCGGCGCTGACCGCACCATGATCTCGTAGGAAGCGTGGCGGGCGTGCCACAGTTTGCGTCGCTCGGCGGTGTCGGTCGTCGTGCGAACGCTGACCGCGTTCAGGTCGGCGCAGATTTCGCGCACCATTTCCAAGCCCGTCTCCAGCGATACTTCCTGCGCGGCGTGAAATTCCATGAATAGAGTAGGGTAGTCTTCCAGATCGACGCCTTCGGTCTCGCGCAGCATTTTGGTGTGGGTCGCGTCGATCAATTCCAGCGCCGCCGGGTCTAGCCCGCTACCGCGCACCGCGACCACCGCCTCGACCGCCGCCTCGACTGTCGGGAAGGCGGCGACCACCGCGCTCATGTAGGCAGGGATCGGCACCAGCTTGAGCGTCGCCTCGGTGATCACGCCGAGCGTGCCCTCGCTGCCGACGAACAGGTGCAGCAGATCGTAGCCGCTCGACTGCTTGACCGAGCGTGACCCGACCTTGATCAGCCGACCATCTGCCAGCGCGACTTCCATCCGCAGCACGTTATCCTTGCTCGCGCCATACTTGACCGTGCGGATTCCAGCGGCGTTGTTCGCCAGCATCCCGCCGATGGTCGCGTTCGCCCCCGGATCCGGCGCGAAGAACAAGCCGTAGCGAGTCAGTTCGGCATTGAGGTCTTTGTGCCCGATGCCGGGCTGGACCGTCACCTGAAAGTCGTCGGCGTGGATGGCGACGATCTTGTTCATGCGTTCAAAGGACATCAAAATGCCACCGTGCAACGGGATGGCGTTGCCCTCCAGCCCGGTGCCGACGCCCCACGGCGTCACGGCGATGTGATTATCGTTGGCGAGTCGCAGCACGTCGGCGACGCCGCCCGCCGTCACCGGAAAGACGACGACCTCGGCGGGATGCGCCGCGTGATGCGACTGATCGCGGGCGTGCAGGTCGATGTCGGCTTGCGCGGTGCTGACGGCATTGTCGCCGAGGATCGCGCGCAGGCGGGCGATCAGGTCAGGGGTCAGGTGGTTGAATTGGGTCATGAGTTTTCCTTAACTGCGATGAGTTCGTTTTTAGGACTGAGTAATGAGGACTGAGCAAAGTTGTCGGCGGGCAGATACCACTCTGTCCTCGAACCTCAGTCCTGTTTCTACCCGAACAATCCTCTCCGCTTGGGTTTGAGCGGTATGCCGTGCGTCAGCGTCGTCAAGCCGCCGCCGTGCGGATCGTAAATCGGGCGCAGGTCTTCCAGCAGCGGCTTGAGGTCTTTATAGCCTGTCTGACGGTAGAGCATCTCCAGATAGCCGCCGCAGCGCCGGAACAAAAGCTGCGTCTCGTCGACCGAGATGCCTTCGTCCCACCGCCACTTTTCCGGCGTGTAGAAGTAGTAGATCGGGTAGACCGCCGTCGTGACCACCGAGACGCCGCGATTGTTGTACGACCACAGGTCGATGCCGTAATGGGACGCCGCTTCCGCCATGAGCACCAGCGCCGACGCCGAGAGGATCTGCCGGTACAGGCTGCCGCCGTCCTTGCCCTCGACCGCCTTGAGCATGTGTCCGCGTGGGCTGATTTCCTGATCGATAGTGCGCTGAAACACTTCGACGCCCACTCGCACGATGTCGTCGCGCTCCAGCACGATGCCGGATGCCAGCGCCAGCGCCGCCAACCACAGATTTTCGACCTGTGTGTCATTATACGGGCTGCCGCTGAACTGATTCACCCGATCTTGAAACAGGTTGAGCCAGCGGGTTTGCGCCTCAGCGCTCCACGCCGGATGATCGCGGGTTAGCTCGAACGACTGCGCCAGCATCAGCGTCTCGGCGATACCGTCCAAATAAGGTAGGTCGTCGCTCAACGGCTCGTCGATGCAGTCCGCCAACTTCTCGACGGCGCGTTCGCCCGCGTCCGCGTTGTCGTCGAAGCTATAGCGCAGCCCGTACCACTGCGCCGCCGCGATCCCGCGCTGCTCGCGTTCGTGCAGAAACAGATACGCCGACAGGTAAGGTTCGCTGTCGCGCGCACCCTGCGCCTGCCGAACGTGTTCTTCCGTGAAATACAATCCGCAGTGGTTAACCATGACTATTTTCGGTTTCGCCTTTCTTGATGCCGTGCTAGTATAACAAATGACACTATAATCAGACCAGACACTCATGATTGACAAGGTGAAGGCGTGACCGATCCGAATAATTCTCCTGCTGAGGATAATGCACTTCCCGACGACGTTCGGCGCTCGCCTGTGCGCCCGCCTCAGCCGGATGCGCCGCAGGTCGCCAGCGAGCCAACTCCTCCGGAGCCTGACGAGACCTTTCCCGAAAGTCCGCTTGACCCCAAAGCGGCGCTTAGTGCCCTCCGCCATAAGATGGAATTAATCGCCGACGAGTTCGCGCAGGGCAAGATCAACCGGGCGCAGTTCAACGCCGTCTATAAGCGTTACAGCGAGCAGCGCACCATCATCGAGCGCTTGATCGAACGCAATCCTTCCAGCGAGGCGTGGCGTCAGGTGATCGGCGTGCGCGGGCAGACCGGCTTTCTCCGCCACCATTTCGCCGCGCAGACTCAGTATTTTCTGGTCTACCGCAACGATGAACTCCAACCGCTCTTGGTCGGCGGCAGGCAAAAACCTCACGAGGCGGCGATTCTGCCGGTGATCAAGCACATCTGGTCGCTGCCGAACCGCCCCAAACTCGGCTTAGGGCGCAAGCCGGTCGGTGAGACCAATTGGCTGATTCTTGCCGTGGGTGCTCACGCGACGACGGTGGTCATGTTCGCCAACGAGCCATCGATTGCTCAAGCGCAGCTCGTGCGCGACCTCCATGCCGATTTCGAGCGGGCGAATCAGGCGGCGCTGGCGCGTGGTTGGCTTGCCCCGGAGCGCATGGTGTTCCCTCAGCGTGCGCTGACAGAACACAATCAGTAACCGTCCTCTCGGCGGCTCGCACAAGCGGATATTTAAAACCTTTGCTGGACTGAAAAATCGCCATGCCGGATCCTCCCGCCTTGCAACGGGTGAGATATTCTCCCCTCCTTGAAGCCGAGGAGGGGCTGGGGGTGGGGTCAATCAGTGCGCCTTCGGGTGCGCTTTGAGTTTGGATAAGCTGGTGACGCACAGCGTCCCGGCGATGGCGAAGGCGAGCACGCCTTTATTGTTGATCGCCAGCGGACCCAGCGCCGCGCTGGTTGTCGATGCCGACGAGAGGAGCTGCGCATGTTTCGCCTCGGCGAGCAGGTCGACGGCGAAGCGCTGGTGCGTCGGCGTCAGGCTGCCGTCGTAGATGCGGATCACGTTCGCGTCGAGGTCGCTGGTGACGAAGCGGCGTCCGTTGGGTGAACTGTTGATCGCGCCGAGGGTGTAGTGTGCAGTCAGGTGCTGGCGGATTTGCCCGCTGGCGTCGAACACGGTGATCCGCTTGCCGTCGCTGACGAACAGCGCTGTGCCATCGGCGGAGACGATCAGCACCGGGCGAAATTCCTCGTCGATCTCCAAGCGGGTGTCGAATACGCCGACGCGGACGTGCTGCTTGTAGAGGTGCAGCTTGGCATCGGCGTCCAGCGCCGCCAGCAACCCGGACGCGCGATCCATAGCAATAGCGATGAAGCGCGGCTTGGCATCGGTTTCGATCTTGGACTCTTTGCCGTCGATTTCGAGATACAGATCAGTTCCGCCGGTGTAGTAGAGCCGCGTGCTGCCATCGGCGCTGAGGAAGATCGCCGCTTGCGGGGCGCGGGCGGTCGGCAGATAGAGGTCATTGGGCGTGGTCAGCGATTGGATGAACGTCTGCCAGCCGTCGCTGCGCCGATCCGTGTCTTTGACGGCTTCAATCGTCTTGTCGCCGCGCGGCGATCCATTTTGCAGGTCGAGAAACGAAACGCGGTTGGTCGCCGTCCATGCCGCCAACAGGGAGGGCTTGCCGGAGAGCATATCCAGCCGCTTGATCATCCTGTCGCTGAGGTGTACGCGCCATGCCATAATTGTTTGGGTTATCTTTGGGATATATTTGGGTTAAAGTTAGATACTTTTTAATGATACACCGGCTTGCGGTGATCCGGGAGGTTCTTAACGCTATTCTCGCAAAACGTTAACGCCGCAGGAGTTTGAATAAACACATAGGGGCAGGACTAGGCTTGCACAGCAAGCACATCTGCCCCTACGTCATCAAGCTATGTATTGTGCGACTTCAGGGAGGCGTAGCCAGTGGGTTGAGCCAATTCCCCCTCGCCATGAAGTGGAGAGGGGGTTAGGGGTGAGGTTGAATGCCTTACTCTGCGGCGGCTTCTACGAGTTCTGGCTTGCTGATGTCGGCACCGCGCAGGTAGTGCGAGCCGACGGCGATGTAGCTGTAGCCGTGCGCGACCAGTTCTTGGTAATCCGGGATCATCCGGCGACCGTCGATGATCAGGTAGGGCGCTTTGACCGTTTCTTCGATGGTGCGCGACAAGCCCCGGAATTCTTCCCAGTCGGTCGAGATGAACACCATATCGCTGCCCGCCGAGCGCTTCTTTCGGCGCTGTCGAGGTAGCTGATCTTCGAGAACAGAGTGATTGGTCTCCGGGTCGAAGTAGCGTTTCGCTTCGCCGGTCGCCAGCGGGTCGTAAGCGCGGATCGAGCCGACGCCGCGTCCCAGCAGTGACTCGACGACCTTGAGCGACGAGGAGTCGCGCATGTCGTTGGTGCGCTGCTTGAACGCCATGCCCAGCAAGGCGACCGTCTTCTGATTGAAGTTCGCCCCGGCTTCGGCGGCGGCGCGGTCGATCATGTAGGTTTTCTGGTGCTCGTTGATCTGGTAGACCGATTGCAGCAGGTCGGCAGGCTGTCCGGCGGTCTTGAGCTGGTAGATCAGCGATTGGATGTCCTTGCCGAAGCAGGAACCGCCCGCGCCGTTGGAGACGTAAGACCCCCACGTGCTGATGCGCGCGTCCGAGGTGACGCCGCGCTTCAGGTCTTCCATCCGCACGTTCGGGAAGGTTTCGCCCAAGCGCGCGCCGACGCCGTTCCAGAACGAGATGTAGGTCAGCAGCAGCGTGTTGCCGACGTACTTGATCGCTTCGGCGGTTTCCGGCGTCGTCTCGATGTAGCGGATGCGGACGTGATCGACGAATTGCGAGTACATGCGCCGCAGGATGGTGAAATCCTCCGGCGTGTCCGCACCGACCACCACGCGATCCGGCTTGCGCGATTTTTCCACCGCGTCGCCTTCGGGCAGGAACTCCGGGTTGGAGGCGATGCCGAAGTTTGGCACGCCGTGGTCCTCGAGGATCGCTTGCAGCTTGCGCCCGGTGCCGATTGGCACGGTGCTCTTGTTGATGAGCACTACCCGGCGCTGATCCTTGCGCTTCGCCAGCAGGTCGGCAATATAGCCCAACGCGTTGAAGTAGAAGCTCAGGTCGGACGAGCCGTTGGGGTTCGGGCGGAGTCGGCAGGCACAGGAAGATCGCGTCCGTGCCTTCGATGATCGACTCGATGTCGGTGGTGAAGAACAGGTAGCGGTCGAGATTCTCGTCGATAACCTGCGCGAGTCCCGGTTCGTTGACGTAGTGCCCGATGCGCTCAGGATCGCCCGACTGATAAGCGGCAATTCGCTGCCTTGTCGATGTCGTAGGCATAGACCTCGTGCCCGTATTCCGAGGTGGTAGCGGCGTGAGTCAGCCCGACGAACCCTGTTCCGGCAACTATGATCTTCATGGAAACTCATCTCCTAAATGGCGTGCAAACACCTACTTATACACTGGCAGCAGGTGAAAGTCTTAGATCGATAGTGTAACATCTCAAACTCGGATCGAGAATGAGGAAATTGCCCTGCGCTGCTCAGCTATTCGACAATGCTTTGAAGTAGATGATCTCCGGATCGCCGGGGTCGAGGTTGTCGATCCAGCCGCTTTCGACGAAGCCTAACCGCTCGCACAGCGCTTGCATCGGCGCGTTCGATTGGTTGGTCGAGGTGAACAGCTTATCGCCGGGACAGATCGCTTCGATGTGCGCGATCAAGGCGGTCGCCGCGCCCTTGCGCCGCTGATCCGGGTGGACGATCAGCAGGTCGATGAAGGGATAGCCGAAGAAGTGGCTGCGTCAGGATCGGCGAAGCCAAGCACGTCCCAGCCGGTCGCGGACGAGATAGCACTCGCGCGCCGTGACCGCTCTGACCAGTTGGCTGGCGCGGGCTTGTGCCGCGCGCTCGCCCATGTGGGCGGCGTCGATGGCGAGGACGGCGGCGAGATCGTCTTCGGTGGCGCGCTCGACGATCAGGCTAGGCATCGCCATTCCATTCGGCGAAGAACTGGTCGAGGAACTGCTCCATGAAGCGGTGGCGCTCCGCCGCGATCTGCTTGGCGTTGTCCGTATTCATGCGATCTTTGAGCAGCAGCAGTTTTTCGTAAAAGTGGTTGATGGTCGGGGCGCTGCTGCCGGAATAGGCGGCGAAATCGTCGTGAAGCTGCGGCGGCACGTCGGGGTTGTACAGTTCGCGCCCTTTGTGGCCGCCGTAGGCGAACGCCCGCGCGATGCCAATTGCGCCAATCGCGTCGAGCCGGTCGGCGTCCTGCACGATTGTGCCTTCGAGCGTCCGCATCGGCGTAGCGACGCCCGCGCCTTTGAACGAGAGCGTGCCGACGATCTCGGCGACCTGATCGATCAGTTCGGGGTCGGCGTGCTGGCTTTCCAGCCACTCGCGGGCTGATGCGCGGCGCGACGGTCGTATCGCCGCCGTGAAACTTGTGATCGCCGAGGTCGTGCAGCAGGGCGGCGAGTTCGACCACTTCGGTATCGACGTCCGCTGCCGCCTGCGATCTCGGCGGCGGCGATGCGTTTGGCGGTCTGCCACACGCGCTAGACGTGCCACCAGTCGTGTCCGCTGCCCTCGCCCGACATCTGCGCCTGAACGTGGGCGGCGGTCGTCTCAATCAAAGTCATCGGCATTCCTGATGAGGACTGACACAACTTTACCCGACATTCGCTTCCAAAATCTGCATCAAACTTCTTTTCAGCTTGGAGCGTGCGGAACGAACCCCAGTTTGAAAATCCGATCACCATGACTCCGAGAATGCCTACTCCAATCAGCAGCCCTGACAAGAGATTGCCGCATAAGAGGAATAAGGACGAATACGGTCAGAGATAATTCCAAGCTGTATGGCTAAGGTTACGTCGGAAGCCAAACCGACATTGCCTTCTACAGAAGTACCGCCCTTCTGCGAGTCCACTCTAGCTATCCGACTAACCCAAGCGCTGCCCATCATGCCACCCGGCTCAGATAGGTGAAAGAGCAGCTTGTGTTCATTCACCGACGATAGAAATACTTTGTGCTTCTCCGCCAAGATGACCTTTATTCTTGTTCACTCGTTGGAGACGCAAAGCACATTCATCCAGTGGTAAGGGAGACCAAGCCTCGAATGGCGTTTGCCACAGAGTTTTGCGGGAGCTTGTTGGGCTTCGTCGTGTTTTTTCTGCTTTCGCATCGGAAACCTCTAGGATTTCCCCATCATCATCCCGGCGACGCGGCGACCCATCTCGACCGAGAAGTTCGTCCCGCGATCCCACGGATAGACCTGGCTCATGCTCGCCCAGAAGACGCCGGGGAGCGGCGTTTCCAGCGCCGGGATCAGCTCGCTCTGGCTACGAAACGGGACCGGCTGAGCGTAGGGCGCGCGGAACACCCAGACCTTGCGAATCCAGTCGCGCTTGAAATCGGGGTTGAAGGTCGGCAGCGTCTCGATGAAGCGCTCGGCGAGTTCGTCTTCGCTCAGCGGAAATACTCGTGATTCGCCGGGACGTAATCGCCGCAGTAGACGATGTGATCGCCGCCGTAGTGGGCTCTGTCCATCCAGTTGGTGTGCTCGACCAGCGCCAGGAACGGGAAGCTGCTTTTCTTCTTGTCCGGGCTGGTCGCGGGCAGGTTGAGCCAGTAGGTGCCGTCGGTCAGCAGTTGCTGCTTGAGCGCCAGCACCACGCACAACCCGCCGATGCTGCGTAAATCCGCCATGCTGTCGCCGTAGTGGGTGTTGCCCAACTGCGGCGCGAGCTTGAGCATCAGCTTGGGCGAGGTCGTGCTCAGGATGCGGTCGAAGGTCTGCGTCTCGCCGTTGACCGTCAGCGTCGGCGTGCCGCCGTCGTAGCCGATGCGCTCGACCGGCGTGTTCAGGCAGATGGTCGCGCCGCGCTCGGTCAGCGCCGCCGCCAGCGTGTCGAGGAAGGCTTGAAAGCCGCCCTCGAAGATGCCCAAGCGCAGGCTGCGCGCATGAACGCGCGCCCACATCCACGCCATGTTGACGCGGTCGTACTGCTCGCCGAACTTGCCGATCAGCAGCGGGCGGAAGAACTTGTCGTAGCCCGCCGACCCCATGTAGCGCAAGAACCACTCGTCCGCCGTGACCTGTTCCAGCGGCTTCCAGAACGGCGTCAGCTTGAGGAACGCGCCCGCCAGCAGAAAGCGCGGCTTCGCCAGCAGCGGCAGCGGCAGCGTCAGCGCCGAGATCGGCGTGATCTCCGAGCGGACGATCTTGCCGTCGATCCAGTAGCTGGTTTTGGGGCGCGGGAACATGATCTTGTCGCGGACGCCCATTTCTGTCGCCAGCGTCAGGATTGAATTGTCGGATTCGAACCAGTGATGGTAGAACTTCTCCAGCCACCAGTCCCAACCCTCGTCTTTGAAGCCGCTCGCCAGCCCGCCGACGCGCGCTTCGGCTTCGTAGAGCGTGACTTCGTGCCCGGCGCGGATCAAGTCCCACGCCGCCGCCATGCCGGTCGCGCCCGCGCCAATGATGCCGATCTTCATAATGCGGCGACCTCTTTCTCCGATAGCGGGGCGGAGCTTGCGCCGCCGATTTCCTGTTCCAGCCGCTCGACGTGGGCGACGACGTCCAAGCCCAGGCCGCGCCGCACGAGGAAGTAGAAGCCCAGCAGCGTGACCGGCAGCCAGATCACCAGATGGTTGACCAGCGCGAAGGCGGTCGCCTGCGTTTTATCGACGCCGATGCGCGCCCAACGCCAGCACCGCGAAATACTCGTAAACGCCGAACTGACCCGGCGATGCCGGGATCAGCCCCGCGAGGTTGACCACGCCGACGACCAGCAGCATCGCCGTATACGGGACGTTCAGGTTGAACGCCAGCGAGACGATCCAGTAGGTGCTGGCTTCCAGCATCCAACTGGCATAGGAGAAGAAGACCGTCCCGGCGAGGTCGCGCGGCGTCCGCAGGCCTTCCAGCCCGGCGATCACGTCCTCGCCCAGCTTCTCGACGAGGGCGCCCAGTTTGCCCGGCAGCACGCGGCTGACCAGCGCGATCAAGCGGCGCAGGATGTTCGGCTTGAGCGCCAGCGCGAAGAAGACCAGCAGGGCGGCGATGAAGATCGGCGCGGTGATCAGGGCGACGCGGCGCAGATCCGGCGACGCGACGTTGAGCGTCACCAGCGAGACGAGCACGAAGGTCAGCATGACGATGCCGTCGAAGATGCGCTCGGTCAGGGCGACCACGCCGCCCGCCGCCATCGGCACGCCCTGCTCGCGCTGGAGCAGCACGACCCGCAGCACTTCGCCGCTGCGCAGCGGGTAGACGTTGTTGCCCATGTAGGTGATGCACACCAGGCGGAACAGCTTGCCCAAGCGGGACGAATTTGGTCGCGCGCAGGAGCAACTGCCAGCGCTTCGAGATCACGGCGACGCCGGTAAAGTACCAGAGCGCCGCCAGCGCCAGCAGCAGCGGATTCGCCTGCTTAATGTAGTCCCAGACGATTGCCGGGTTCAAGCCGTAGAAGGCAATTCCGAGAAAGACAGCGCTGATCGCTAGTCCGAGGACGACGATCAGGCGTTGGTTACGTGTCATGAAGGATCCTTATGAAAGCTGCCTCTGATTGTATCAGGCAACATTGCATCGGTGTAGCCTATATACACGGCAGCGAATGGTTTTGCTTGAGTTTCAGCGCGCTTGTCGTTACACTGAGGGCATAAAGCGTTCACTCAGAAAACTGATTATGACATCTCGCTTTGAGCGGAATTGTATCGCGCGGATGAGCGCGAGCAGTGCAAGATCAAGCGGATGGTAGTTTACATCGGCGCGAATCGGGCAGGGTTGCATCGCTGCATCAACTCGGGAAACGTTCGTCTCCAGAGAGAGAGTACCGGCTCATGAGCAACTCTTCAGACAATCCCAATTGGCTGGACGAATTTCAGGAATTGGCGAACCGCAAGCTCGGCAGCGGATCGTCGTGCGAACAGGTGCATCCGATTGTCGAGCGCTGGTACAAGGCGCTGCTGGAGAGCGAACCGCCCGCCTCGCGCAATTCGGTGCTTCAGGCAATGGCGTGCCTCTCGACTGAAATCCTGTTTGATACCCCGGATGAAGTGCTCGACAACGTGCTCAAACAGGTGGACGAGGACACGCTCGCCAACTGGATCGAGTACGTGTTGATGGTGGGGCGGGCATTTGAAGCGGCGCTGCGCAAAGGCGACCTCGATGACCTGTGAGCGCTGACCCATGCCTGTGATTGTACGTGCTGCCTGTACTGACGATGCCGACGCCTTATTCGCGTTGGTTCAGCCCTTTGCGACGTCGTTCACGCCGGAGCGCGCCGCCTTCAAGACCAGCCTCGCGGCGCTGCTGCGCGATGACGCGGCATGGTTGTCGGTCGCCGATGACGGGGGCGCGGTCGTCGGCTACTGCCTCGGCTTCGATCATCTGACCTTTTACGCTAACGGGCGCGTTGGCTGGGTCGAGGAGATCGCCGTTCAGTCGGATCGGCGCGGGCAGGGGATCGGGCGGGCGTTGATGAGCGCCTTCGAGCAGTGGTCGCGCTCGCGGGGGGCGGTTCTAGTCGCGCTGGCGAGCCGTCGCGCCGCGCCGTTCTACCTCGCGCTGGGCTACCAGAACTCGGCGACCTATTTCCGCAAACTGCTTTAGGCTAGATTGGATAGATCGCGTAGGGGCGGGACTCAGTCCCGCCTCTACATCACGCTGATTTATGGATCAGCCGTGCTGACCGTTTTCTCCGTCCAAATGCGCCACCCAGACCGGCAAATCGTAGCCGTTGCGTTCGAAGCCGAAGCCGGTGTAGAGCCGCTGCGAGCGTAGATTGCTCGCCTGCGTGTTGACCGTCATCGCCCGCACGCCGCGCCGCTCGAAGCGCTCCAATACGTCCGCCAGCAGCGCCCGCGCGATGCCTTTCCCTTGTAGCTTGGGCACGACCGCCAGCCGCGCCAGATGCGCGCCGTCGAAATAGAGCGTGCTCAATTGATAGCCGACGATCTCCGTGCCGATCTCGGCGACGGTGCAGGCTGCCGAAATGCGTTCCGCCTGCCGGATTTCCTTCTATCCATCTGCCAGAGCGGGGCAAAGGCGGCGTGATCGACCTTGACCAGCGTGGGCAGGTCGTCCGGCTCGGTCAGGCGAATGCGAACGCCATCCGGCGGTTCAGCCGATCGGGATCACCAAAGCCGGGCGGCGAAAGGTGATGATTTCTTCGGCGAAAGTGAAGCCGAGCGCGGTCATGTAGGTGGCAAGCCAATTCCGGATCAACAGCAGCGCGACGGTGCGCACGCCGAGCGTGTGTAGTTCAGCGGTCAAGCTGCTCCACAGCAGCTTGACCGTCGGCTGCGGATCGCCGTGATCGGTGAGCGCCGCCAGCCGAATCCAGCACGTCCCGTCGAGCGGCTCGGAGGTCGCCAGGACGCCGAGCAGCCGCTTATCCTGCCAGACGAGGCGCATGGGATAGCGTTCGCCTTCTTCCAGCCATTGATCGGTTTCGTGCCAGTCGAGGTGAGTGTGGGTACGGTAGCTGCGAAAAATCAAGTCGCGCACCGCATGCCGGTTACGTCGCTCGTACGGCGTGACGGTGAGGGCGTTCAGTGGTCCTTCTCTCTGTAAGTTCAGTTGATGCGTCAAAGTAGAATATCGATTACTAATTTTGGCAAGTGCCGTCTCCGCGACGACTATAGCCAACTTTAGCCCGATTTCGCCTCAGATGCTAGCCGTTTGGATGCGTTTGGTTGGGGCGTTATCGAGTTTTGCCAGAATTTCATGTCGGCGCGGTGTGCTTGTCGCGCCTCGCCACGTGGTGGTTGAGGGGGCAACACCCCGTTTGAAGACTATCGTGATGAGCGAGAAATTCGGTGTAGGGGCGGGTCTCAGACCCACCCTTTTTAGGGAAAAACCCTGTCAATGTAATTTTCTACTGTCATCCTTCTATCCCTACTGAGAGGGGGTCGAGGGTGAGGTTGCCTACCGTCGATACGTCCGGTTGGCATACGACGGCGCGGTGATGGCGAAGACCGTACAGCGCCGCCGATCCATCAGGCGGGTGCGGATGCGCTCGTCCATCTTGTCGATGGTCGTCGACGACGTAATCACCGTCGGCAGGTTGGCGACGTAGCGATGATTGAGCAGTTGGAACAACTTCTCTTTCGCCCATGCCGTCGCGCTCTCGGTGCCGAGATCGTCTAGCACCAGCAGCGGAATGCTGCGGACGGTCTGGAAGCGGCGGTCGAAATTGGCGTTGGAATTGGGGCTGAAGGTCACGCGCAGATAATCGAGCAGGTCGGGGACGGTGACCATCATCACCTGTGCGCCGCGTTCCTGCTGGTAGTTGGCGACCGCCGCCGCGAGGTGTGTTTTGCCGCTGCCGAAGTTGCCCAGCAGCACCAGCCAGCCCTGCGGCGCTTCGGCGTAATTGCGCGTGGCGGCGAAGACCCGCTCTAAATTCTGGCGTTCTTCGGGCGTCAAGCCGCTGCTGGAGTCGAAGCTGGCGAAGGTCATCTCGCTGTAGAGCGACAAGCTGGAAAGCTGGTCGCGCTGCGCTTGCACCGGCGTGCGGTAATCCGGCGCGCTGATGCGGATGCGGTGGATGATAGTGTCGTCCAGTAGGCGGCTGCGGATACGCGGATCGAGCGTTTCAAGGTCGGCGTTGGTCGTGATCACCGTCGGCAGTCCCCGGCTGTAGCGATGGTTGAGCAGTTGGAATAGCTTCTCCTGCGCCCACTGGCTCGGGTTCTCGACGCCGAGGTCGTCAAGGATCAGCATCGGCGCGTTGCGCAGGCGGTCGAACATCTGGTCGTAGCCGATTTCCGACGACGGTCCATAGGTATTGCGCAGGTGGTCGAGCAGGTCGGGCGTGGTGATGAACAGCACCGCGTCCTCGTAATGCAGTCGTGCGTTGCCGACCGCCGCCGCGAGGTGCGTCTTGCCGCAGCCGTAAGTGCCCTCTAGCAGCAGCCAACCGTCGGGACTGCTGGCGTAGTTGATGGCGGCAGTATGCGCCGATTCAAGTGACTGCTGCTGAGTCGGCGTCAACCCGGGCAGATCGCTGTGGAAGCTCTCGAAGGTCTTGTCGGCGAAGGCGTCCAGATTGCCGAGCTTGCGCAAGCGATTGACCCGCTGCGGATCGACCGGGCTGTTGGGGCAGCGGAACAACTGCCCGAAGTTCGGATGATCGACCGGCAGATCGTAGCGCACGTAGCCCATCCCGCCGCAGACGTTGTCGCGCCCGCACAGCGGGCAGGTGCGCTCGTCGTTGTAGACCGGGTCGCCGTAATCGGCGTCAGTGTTCGATGAAGTCGGCATATTTCCCGGTGATGAAGCGTCGCCCATCCTGTTCATCAGGTCTTTCATGGACTTCATGCTGCTTTCCTTCCCTCTGCCAGCGATCCAGCACCGCGCGGATGAAACTCCACTTCCGGGCGTTGCTCTCGACTGCGACCCGCATCGCCTCCTCGATCCAGCCCGCCGGGTATTCCTTTTCGGCGTCCTTGAGCGAGTCGGCGATCAGCGGCGTCAGCGGACCGATATTTGCTTCGTAGAGGCGGTAGATATTCGGGCGCTCCGGCATGATTTCAACCGGATCGTCGCCCAGTCCCGGCATCCATGCGCCCGCGCGAATTTGGTCGACGCCTGTCCGCCCCAGCTCGGTATTGATAAAGTACAACGGCTCGACTTCGCCCGCAAGCACGACTTCGGCGCGGAGCAGCGTCCCGCGCGCGCAGGCGCGTTCCAGCGCTGCGTCGAGCGTCGCGCCCGGTTCGAAATCCAGCCCTGCCAAGCCCGCCATGAAATCGCCGTCTCTGAGGAAGTCCTGTCGCCGCAGGTAGCGCGACCGCCCCTCGCGCTGCTGGATCGCCCACATGAAGTAGAGCGTCACCTTCAGTTCGGCGAGGTCGTCGATCAGCGGCAGCAGCTCGGCGATAAAGGCGCTGGGGATGCTGAAAGTCGGCTGCTTGCCCGGAAGAAAGCCGTCGAAATGGTCGTTCATAGCGTGCTCAGGTCGATGGTGGTCGTGCGGGCGTCGGTGAACTTGGTCAGCGACTTCTCGAAATGCAGCGAGACGACGCCGGTCGGACCGTTGCGGTGCTTGGCGATGATCAGGTCGGCGCGGTTGGGAAATTCGGTCGCCTCGTTATAGACCACGTCGCGGTACAGGAAGATCACGATATCCGCGTCCTGCTCGATCGATCCCAACTCGCGCAAGTCCGAAAGCTGCGGGTGCTTGTCTTGGCGCTGCTCGACCGCGCGGGAAAGCTGCGCCGCCGAAAATAGCGGCACGTTCAACTCGCGGGCGAGTTCCTTCAGACTGCGGCTGATGTAGCTGATCTCCTGCACGCGGTTGTTCTCGTAGCCGCTGCCCGCATTCATCAACTGCATGTAGTCGACGATCACGAGGTCGAGTCCGTACTCGTGCGCGATCCGGCGGCACTTCGTCCGAATCTGGAGCGGAGTCATGGCGGGCGTGTCGTCGATGAAGATGTTCAGGTTGCCGAGCTTGCCGCTGGCGCTGACAAAGCGTTTCCATTCCTGTTCCGTCAATTGACCGGAACGGAGCTTCTGCGTATTGATGCCGGTTTCCATCGACATGAATCGCTGGACGAGCTGTTCGTGACCCATCTCCATCGTGAAGATCAGGATGCGCGCGCCAATTCTTGCCGCGTTCAGCGCCACCGACAGCAGGAAGCTGGATTTTCCCATACCCGGGCGACCAGCGAAGATCAGCAGGTCGCTGCGCTGTAACCCGCCCAGCAGTTCGTCGAAATCGTGGAAGCCGGTTGGCAAACCAAGTTTATTGTCTTCCGGGTGCTGGATCAAATGCTCGATGCGTTCGAAGTAGGTGCTGATCGCGTCGCGCATGGGGATCAATTCGCGACGTAAATTACGTTCGGTGACGGTGAACAGCCGCGACTCCGAGTCGCTGGTGACTTTCTCGATGGTCAACTGCTCGTCGAGCGCCAGCGCTTTGATCTCGTCGGCGGCGATTAGCAGGCGGCGGCGCACGGCGGCGCGCTCGACCAGATGCCCGTAGACCTCGGCGTAAATCGAGGTCGGCGTGCTGTTGACCAGATGGAGCAGGTAGGCGGGACCGCCGATGTCATTCAGGCGGTTGAGGGCGCGCAGTTCGTCTTGCAGTGTCACGAAGTCGATCTGCTCGTTGCGCTCGCTGATCCGCATCAGCGCTTCCCAGATGTAGCCGTGGCGCAGGATGTAGAAATCCTCGGCGGTCAGAAACGACGCGACGCCCAGAAAAGCGTCCGGGTTGACCATCACCGCGCCGAGGACGGCTTCTTCTGCTTCTTGGCTGTAGGGCGCAAACTGCCCGCTGATGGATGAAGGTTGAGTTCGACATCGGTTTTCCAGTGAGCAAGAAACAAAACGGCGTGCTGGTACGAACCGCAGCGCCGTAGGGAAAAGGTCTTCTCCGCTGTGGACGAAAACCGGCTATTCAGCTTTAACCAGCCCAAAACCCGCCAGTGCTGGTCTACTCTTCTTCGTCGTCTATGTCGTCGAGGTCGAGCGTGTTGACGAAATCCTTGAAGGCGCTCAGGCGGTCTTCTTCGAGGTCTTCTTCCTTCGTCGCTTCACCGAGTGCGCGCTCGACATCGTCTTCCGGCTGGATGGCGTGACGCTCCATGACCGTTTCAGCGACGAAGATCGGCGCTTTGGTGCGAACTGCCAGCGCGACCGCGTCGCTCGGGCGCGAATCGACCTCGATTTGCTTACCGCCCACGTCGATGACAATCCGGGCGTAGTAGACGTCGTGGCGCAGGTCGTTGATTAGGATGTGGACGACACGACCGCCGAGTTCGCGGATCATCGACTTGAGTAAATCGTGCGTGAGCGGGCGCTGGGGCGGCATCTCTTGCAGTTCAATCGTGATGGCATCCGCCTCGCACGGACCAATCCAAATGGGCAGATAGCGGTCGGTATTCGTGTCCTTGAGGATAACGATACGGTATTGGGACATGAGACTGACACGAATGCTGTCGATAATCACTTCAATCATAGTTTTTATCTATGCTCTTGCTCTGTCTAGCGTCTGACGACTTTAGCTGCTTATCAGGATTATACACTGAAGCGCCGAGACAGCAACCGGAATCTAGCCGAAATATCGAACTCTCTCATCCGCTCCCGCGTGGGCGTCGGTTGGTCTGGAAATCGCCCTTGATCAGGCTTATGATGGCGCGCACAGCTTAAGGAGACGGTATGGCGAAGCGATTCCTGTTCGCGCTCGTGCTGCTCATCGCGGCGGGCTGCGGCATCCTACCTGCGGCGCAGCCGTCGGCGCACTTCGCCTTGGGCGACCAGATCCTGCGCGTCGAATTTGACTCGCCGATTGCGTGGGAGCAGTACGTCAATGCCGACCAGCACGTCGATTTCCAGATTAGCGACGGCGCGTACCGGGCGAAGGCATGGGACGGCGGCTTCATGTGGACGACCCGGCTGCCTGAAGTGACCGACAGCGTGATCGAAGTCGAGACGACCCAGCTTTCGACCTATCGCAACAATGCCTATGGCGTCATGTGCCGCGCCGCGCCGACCGATAACAGCAACGGCTATTATTTCCTGATCAGTGGCGACGGCAACTATACCATCCGGCGCGGCGCGGTCGATCAGGTTCACGCGCTGATCCCGTTCACACCTTCCGACGCGATCCGTCAGGACAAGGGGATCAACCGGATCAAGGCGGTCTGCATTGGCGATTATCTGGCGCTCTACGTGAATGACATCTTCGTCGCCGAAACGACTGACGACTACTTTCATCGGGGCTATACCGGGCTGACCGCCGCCGTCGTCAAAGGGGGCGACGTGGACATCTCGTACGATGATTTGCAGGTCTGGTCGGCAGCGTTATTGCCGTGATTTGACCGAGAAAAACGTCGAAGCACGGCATTCCCGTGCTCCGACGTTTTCCCCTCTCCACAACGTGGAGAGGGGGTTAGGTTAGTTCGCTGCCGTCGCTATCGGGATTGCGGTGGGCGTTGCCGGTGCCGGGATGATCAGCTCTTGACCAACGCTGAGCACGTCCGGGTTATCCATCTCGTTGGCGCGCATGATCGCGTTCACGCTGACGCCGAACCGCGACGCAATCGAGCCGAGCACGTCGCCGGATTGCACAGTGTAGAGCTGCGCTCCCGGTGGCAGCGGCGTGCCGATTTCTTCGGTGCCAATCACCGCCGACGTGGGTGATGGTGCGCCCGCTTCGCAGTCGGGCAGGTTGAGCACCTGCTCGATTTGGAGGATCGGATCACTTTCGAGATCAGGATTGGCATCTTGCAGCGCCGCGACATTCGTGTCGTGCTGGAGGGCGATCTGGTAGAGAGTGTCGCCGGGCTGGACGGTGTAGGTGCAGTCGCCACCGCTGTCTACCGCCGCGTAGGGCGACTCATCGGTCGTGTCAGCCGAGAGGTTTGCGCCGCCGACGGGCGTGGCGCTGTTCAAGGGCAGTGGTGTCGGCGTATCCGGTGTGACCAGCCCCAATGAAAGCCCCGGCGTGATGATCTGGAGCGTTGCGGTCGTGTCGGTAGGTACGCCCTGCGTTGGCGTTGACGACGCGGGCGCGAGCGTGATCTGGGTGAGGGCGATTCCGGCTGGCGTCGCCGTCGCCAGTGCTGGCGCTTGCGTCATGTCGGGTGAGAGCATCGTGATCGCGGGGGTGCCCGCGGTCGTATCTGACGGGTTGCCGGAACCACCGACCGGCTCGACGGTGAAGTCAGAGGTCGGCTGGATTGAATCGCCCGCCGGGCGGAAACAGCCCGAAAGCAGCAGCGCCGCCAGCAGGATTAAGCGATTCCAATTCGTGAGCAGCTTCCTCAATGCCATGATCTCCCCATTTCCGCGAATCGTCCTTCAGCATACATCGTTCTGAATTATAGTGCTAGCTTAGCGCGCGGCAAACTGTTTCGAGTTGCGGAGCCGGTCGCCGCCCTTGCTCGATTAGCGTGCAGCAAGCGGTTCACTTAGGGAGCCGAAAATCGATTTTTGGGGGGTAGAATCTGATTGTTTTCATCGGCATCTTAATAAATTTCTCAACGATTTCTGCTTGATGAAGTGTAAAATAGATTCATGTTGGGTACACTCTTCGACGCAAGTGAAAGGCGCTCCTCTGTGGCTTCCAGTAAAAAACGAGTTCTCGTCGTTGACGATGATCCTGAGCTGTTGCAACTGGTTCGTGTTTTACTCGCGCGGATCAATGTCGACGCGACTCCTGCTGAGAATGCGACGACTGCATCCCAGTTCTTGCGGACTGAACCCTTACCGCACCTTTTAATTCTGGACATGATGCTGCCGGATGTCAGCGGGATTGAGTTCTTGCGCCAGATGCGCGCCAAATCGGAGTACGATGACGTGCCGGTGCTGGTTCTCTCGGCGCTGATCGACCCGGAGAAGATTCGTGCTGCGCTCGACGCGGGCGCGGATCGCTACCTGACCAAGCCCTATATCGCCAACAATTTGCTGACGGTGGTGCAGGACATGCTCCGCACCGGGCGCCGTCTCAGCGAGAAATGATTCCGACACCTTGAATGGAACCGGGCTGGATGAAATCGAACTGTCGATTTTGAGCCTCGTCGCCGAGTCGCCGCGCTACGAGGCTGAAATTCAGCAGGTGATCGAGCAGCGCGGCTTGCGCGAGTGGCTGAACGTCGGCTCGGCGTCGGTCGATTACGTGCTCGGGCTGCTCCACCGGCAGGAACTGATCTCGGCTGCACCCGGCGTGCATGATCCGGAGCGGACGGTCTACCAGATCACCGACGCCGGGCGCGGCGTGCTGCAAACCGCCGTCGTCGATCTGCTGCGTCAGCCCCGCTCGCTGGCGGAGAATTTTGCCGTCGGCTTGGCGAATATCAGCGCTCTCAAGCCGCAGTTGGCATACCGCGCGCTGCTCCAGCACCGCGAAGCCTTGGCGCATCGCCTCAGCACTGCCGAGGTCGGTTTGGGCGCGTCGCCAGCAGGACGAAACCCCCGAAGGGATTCGCGCCCTCTACACGCACGGCATCGCGCTGATGCGGGCGGAACTCGACTGGCTGGACGCCTTCATCGACGACTGGACCGGGCGTCATCCGGTGGTCTTGCACGATACCGCCGCCGGTGCCGACACCGGCGCGACCACACCGCTGCATCGCCCCACCGCCGTCAACGACCCCGCGAAGCAGGTGCAGCGCCTCAAGCCGCCCAAGGCGGAATGAGCCGGTAGGCGACAAAACCCTCGGCGAGATAATCTTTTTCGACCGTAAATCCGGCGGCGCTGAGCGCGTCGAGCCACTCCTCGACCGGCTGACCTGCCGGGGCGACCAAGTAGCGCGGCGCGGGATCGTCCAGTTCGAGCGCTCCGGCGACCAGTTCATCCGGCGTCGGGTAATAAACGCGGCGCTTGTCCGTCCATTGCCCCATGTAATAGCCCAACTCCCAACCCAGCCAGCGATCATAGACCACCGCGCCCAGCGTCTGCCCGTTCAGGTAATCCGCCAGCGCGGTGATGCCGCTGTAGTCGCGCGTATCCTCGTTGAGCGCGCCGGGGAGCGTGCCCGCGTTCCATGCGGTGATCGCCAGCGTCAGCACCAGCCCGCCCGCCAGGAGCTGCGCCTCCTGTAAGCTGATCCGCAGGATTAGCCACGACCACAGCCACAGCAGCGCACGCGCTGCTAGCAGCGCCGCCGGGACGATCAGCAGCAGCAGGTAGCGCGGGTAGACGTTGAAGGCGAACAGCGCGTGGATCAGCAGGTATGCCAGCAGATAGACCGCCAGCAGAAGGTCGATCTGCGCGTTGCGCTCGTGGCGCTGCCGGGTGACACGCCAGCCGATCATCAGCAGCGCCCCCGCGCCGAACAGGATCGTCGGCGTGCCCATCAAGTTGCGGGCATAGCCGAACCAGTCGCCGAGGCGCGTCGTAATCGACGCGCTGGCGATCAGGCTGTCCGGGCGGTTGTTCGCCAGTGCCAGCGCCCACACCCCATCCGGTTGAGCGCGTAGGGCGTCCCAACCGATCAGCAGCGCGACTCCGGCGATCAGTGGGGCGGTGAAGGCAATCAGGCGTCGCAGGCTGATCCCGTACAGCAGCCAGCCGATCAGCAGCACCAGCGGCAGCAGGAAGATCGCCTGCTGCTTGCTGGCGAACGCCAGCGCCAGCGCGATCCCGCTCCCCAGCCACCGATCTCGCGCTACCAGCAGCAGCGCCAGCGCCGCGAAAGTCACCATCAGCGGGTCGGTGTAGGCGCTCGCGCCGTAGATCGCTGTGAAGGGCGAGAAGGCGACGAAGACCGCCGCCCACAGCGACAGTCCGCGCCGTCGATACAGCCGCTGCGCCAGCGCGTAAGTGGCTGCCACCAGCACGACGCTCGCCAGCGCCCCCGGCAGCCGCGCCGCGAACTCGCCGAGGCGCGGGCTGAAGTCGAGCACGCCGTTTTGTACGCTGGCGGCGACGAACTGCATCGAGAGCGCGCCGGCGTAGATCGCCAGCGGCGGCTTGTCGAGCGCGCCGGGCAGCAGCCACGCGCCGTCGAGCGCGGCGTTGCGGGCGAAGGTGCTGAACAGCGCCTCGTCCGGGTAAAAGCGTACGTCGCGCGCCAGCGCGTGAAACTGGATCGCAGCGGCAGCGATCAGGATCAGCAGCAGCAGCGCACCGGGTTTAAACTTGTCATTGAAGTGATTTAAGCTTTTCTCTCGTCCCTCAATTTTGCGAATTGCTGACCTCAAAATGGCGTTTTTTCCGGCGCTTGTCCCCGTCCCTCATCGTTAGAGACGCAAAATGATCGTTTTTTCCGGCGCTTGTCCCCGTCCCTCATAATTAGTGACGCAAAATGGCGTTTTTCCCGGCTCTTCTCCCCGTCCCCCCATAATCAGGGACGGGGCGGGGGTGAGGTTTTGTAAGCAGCGTAAAAGCTTGAATCAGTTCATTGTGAAATGCGAAATTCACTCATGACGCTGCTTGGGCGTCCCTTTAGTGGATGCCGTTATTCGTAGCCGGGGGATTAATCCCCCGGCGGCAGACGAAATCGCGCTGTTCAATCGCATCACTCAGTACTCCGTACTCGGTACTTTTTACTTCACTTCACGCCATACTTCTGCCGCAGATATTCCAGCGCCACCCGGTCGATCACGTTGGGATCGTCGTTGCGCCAGCGTTCTTCGAGATTTTCGCTGCCGATCAGTTCGTCGAAGGCGCGCTTCGAGTCGTCGTCCCATCGTCCGTTCGGCTCGGCTTGGCGATAATCGCCCCGAATCAGGATCGCTTGCAGTTCGCTGGCGAGTTCCGCCGTGATCGGCAGGCGGTCTTCCGGCTTCGGCTCGCCGAAATACAGGTGATGCAGGTTGATCAAGTCGCCCAGCCGTGCCACCGGCTCTTCGTCGTCGTCCACGCGCAGGTCGAGATAGCGGTCGTTGTCGCCGCCGTAACCGGCGTGCTCGCGGCCACGTAGATCGCCGCCGCCTGCTTGCCGCGACTGTCGCCGCCAGCGTCGTCGCCCGCGACCAGCGCCGCGTAGAGCCTGTCCGCCAGTTCGCCGCGCGCCGAGCTGTACGCCTGCGCCATCGCCTCGATCACCTGCTGACCAGCGAGGATATTGCCCTGACAGGTGAAACCTTCGGCGGCGTAGTGTCCCGCCCAATCGAAGCACTTGCTGCCCGTGTGCGCCGCGCTGCGTCCCTGATTATCGACGACGCCGACCTGACGCTGTTCGCGCAGCGGATCGCCCGAGAGCAGTTGATCGAGCGTTTCTTGAGCGCTCATGCCGCTCTCCAGCAGCGCCAAGCCTTCGGGACCGAAGCTCATCTTGCCGTAAGCCTGTGTCGCAATCGCGCCGACGCCCGCCCGCGCCCAGGGCACGACCGCACCGACGGCGAGAAACCGGCTGGCGACGCCGACGCCGAAGGCTTTTTCGTGCGGGTCGTAGGCGGCAATCGAAAAGGTGTGAATCAGCATTGTTCAATGCCTCGCAACTGTGAAATGATTACTGAGCGCGAATTGTAGCACCGAGATGGTGATTCAGCCGAGCCTATGGCGCTCGACCGCTGGATTAGCGCCGTGCTGCCCTTTATAATCCTAGGCGATGGGGGCGGTTGATCGGTCCCTAACTCACTGGCAATGACATCATCAGAAACGAGAGCGAATGGATCTTTCGAGCATCACCGGCGTGATCATGGACATGGACGGCGTGCTCTGGCGCGGCATGACGCCGCTGCCGGGCGTGGCAGCCTTTTTCGACTTTTTGCGGCAGCGTGGGCTGCCTTACGCGCTGGCGAGCAATAACAGCAGCCGGACGCCCGCGAATTACGATGCCAAGCTCCGACAGATGGGCATCGAGGGCGTGGCGGAGCACCAGATCGTCACGTCGGCGACGGCGACGGTCGATTATCTGCGCGAGCACTATCCGGCGGGATCGGCGGTTTACGTGGTCGGCATGGAAGGGCTGCGCACGCTGATCAGCGCGGCGGGCTTCATGATTGCCGATGACGCCAAGATCGTCGTCGCCGGGATCGACTTTGAACTGACTTACGCCACCCTCAAGCAGCGCGACCTACTTGATCCGCGCCGGGGCAGACTTCATCGGCACCAACGCCGACGCGACTTTCCCGCTCCCTGATGGTCTCGCGCCGGGATCGGGGAGCATTCTCGCCGCGCTGACAGCGGCGACCGACATCACGCCGACGGTCATCGGCAAGCCTAACGCGCCGATGTACGCGGCGGCGCTCCACGTGCTCGGCACGACTGCTGCCACCACGCTGATGATCGGCGACCGCTTGGACACCGACATCGAGGGCGCGCAAAAGGCGGGTCTTCCGGCGGTGCTGGTGCTCACTGGCGTCACCTCACGGGCGACGCTCGCTGCCAGCGGCATCAAGCCCGATGGCGTTTACGACGATTTGCCCGCGCTGATGGCAGCGTGGGGCGAGTGAGAGGGAACGCAGATGGACGTGCTGCGCCAAGAGGTTCAGGAATTTCAAGAACGCTGGAATTCGATGGTGCTCGACATCACCGAAGACCTCAAGATTACCTGCGCGGAAGCCCGTACCGTCCGCGACTTTCTCGGCACGGAGCGCAAGGCGTACACCGTGCTCAAGAAGCGCGTCAATCTCGAAATCCGCACCATCCGTAACGACTACGAACTGCGGCTTCAGCAGGATGACCGCGCCGCCGCCAAAGAGCAGCGCCTTGAGCGCGACTTAAAGCTGCATCCACTCAAGGCGCTGGTGCTGGTGGTCGAGGAATTGCAGCTTAAAGCTGACGATATGAAACTGCGGGTCGAGCGGCTGCTCGAACAGTGTCAGGACGACGCCAGCGCGTAACGCTCCGCCGCCTTGCTGAGCCGGATTTGCACCATGACCATCGTGCTCGGATCAACTTTCATCTTAGGGTGCATATGGGCGAAGGCGTGGCGAATCGTTTCGTCGTCGGTGATCGCCTGTGCCTGACCTGTCAAATCGCGCCCTGCAATTCGCACGGTGACGGCAGCGCCATCGCGCAGGTTCTTCCACCACACGCGCCCGCGTTGGGTGAAGAAGATCACGCGCTCGTTATCGCGGCAGTACTCGACCGGGGTCGTGTAGACCTTGCCACTCTTGCGCCCGGTGAACGTCACCAACATCATCTGCCCGCTGGCGAGAAAGTGCAGCGGCGAGCGCAGCAGCCATGGGACAATGCTGTTGCCTAAACTATTGATAAAAGCACGCATCAAACGCTCCATTTGCTTTATGTGAGAGGCTTATACCACCCGACACGATGCTGTGCCCGTGAGGTTAGGGCTAATCGCCTAATGCTAGCTCTATTGTAAATGGAGTTTTTGTGCATTAAAGTGAAGAAAATCACAAAGTTATTGGTGAAAATACCTAATCGGGCCACGGGATGGCGCGGCTCTTGTAGCCGCCGCGCTCCGGCAGCCGATCCTCGTAGGCGCAGGCGGCGACCGCCGGGTAGCCCCAGTCCCACAGCTGCGTGATCAAGCGGCTGATCACTGCCGCCTTCCGTGCGACCGGAACCGCGTCGCCGTCGCCGATGTAGATGTCGAGCAAGTAGCGGAAATAGACGAAGCCGTCCGGGAACTGCCGGCAGCGGTTCGAGTCGTAGTCCTCGTTCTTGACCACCTCGACTTGCAGCGCGAGCTTATCCTGCGGCGCGAACAGCGCCGGAGCAGTCAAGCCGATCAACTCGGTCTGCGAGACTTCGGCGTTGATGAAGATTTTGCAGTCGGGAGCGCGCAGTTCGCCGTCCACCGCTAAAACGCTCCGGCGGCGTTGTGCGCCGCGCGGATCGGGTCGGGCAGGCGATACTTGCTGGTGCAGCGCAGCACCAGTTCGACCGACGTTTCCAGATCTGCCAGATGACCGACCGAGATGAACACCGGCTTGACGTTGGTTCGCGTTCGCAGCACCACGCCGATCACCTCGTCGTGGTCGATTAAGTCGCTGCGCCCGCCGCGTTCGGCGTCCGGCTCGACGAAATGCCCGGTCAGCAGCGACTTGCCGCAGCCGATCGTCGGTTTTTGCAGCCATAGCCCCATGTGCGAGGCGATCCCGATGCGTCGAGGATGCGCCCGCCCCATACCGTCGAAGATCAACACGTCCGGCTCGGCTTGGAGCTTGGCGAAGGCGTTTTCAAGTACCGGACCTTCGCGGAACGAGAGCAAGCCGGGGATGTAGGGGAAGGGCGTCGGCATTTGCGCCAGCGCCGTCTCGACAACTTCCATCTGCGGGTAGCGTCAGCACGACAACCGCCGCTTGCGAGTTCGCCTTGCCCGTGATCGGGTCGGTCTTGACGCTCACGTCCACGCCCGCGACTAAGCGCACCGCCGCAAGGTCAATCGGGTGGTGATAGTCGATCTCGGCAGCCATCTGCTTTTGCAGGGCAATCGCCTGACTTGCCGAGATATTCCAGTCGTGAAGATGTTGGATTTGCATGGCACTCCCGGAAACAAAAACGCCGCGCTCAGTATAGCACGGCGAGAGAAGATGACAATTATGAAATTACGAATCGTCTAACTAAAGACGGGCAGGCTCGTTGAGCCTATCCGGTCAATCAAGCGGCAATCAGCCGATTCAGCGCCAACGACCGGTAGACCTTGAGCGTGGGCAGCGCGCTGTCAACACTGGTTACGTGGCGATACAACTTGTCTGCTTGCGCGTTCAGCCCTTGCATCCGGTAGACATCACCAACTTTGATCAGGCAAGCTGCGCCGACGTGGACAAATTCCGGGTAGCGCTCGACCTGATCCAGTAGGGTAGCGATAGCGCGTTCGGGCGAGTACTGGCCCTCATTATGCGTCAGATGCCAATCGCTGAGCGTATTGAGGATGTAGTCGTCCATCGGCATATTCGCTAGTACGATGTCGGCATGGTAGCGCGACACGCGCTCGCTGATCGGCAGATAGAGATGACGCAGTTCATTGTGCGCCCACCATGAAAACTGATTTGGGCTGCTTGCTATCGTCGATTCGATCTGACGGATTTCGTCGGTGAGTTCAAGCGCGGCAGACGGTTCCGGCGCTAGACTAGCCGACGCGCCTTCAGCAGCGGGCACAACCAACATCATGGGAAGCGCGGCAAGTGACGTCATCAACTGTCGTCTACTGATCATGAGCTATCCTCTCGCATATTCGTGAATATATACGACTAACAATAGTATACCAGAAAAGATGTCCTACAGCAAGATGGGTTACAACGAGTTTTTGGAGGTTATATCGGGTTGGGATTGTTAATGCGAATGTGCGCTTTCATCATTGGATCGTTTGTGAATTGACGGGGTGAGCGCATCGAAAATAAAGGCAGGTCGTCCGTTAACGCCTGCCCCTACGGGAACGATGTCGGGGCGCTCAAGCACAGCGCCCCGACGTTAGATTTTTACATGGCGAACTGGATCGCTTGTCCGGCGACGATATACCACGTGATCAGCAGGGCGCAGATGAACGCCCCCAGATAGATGTGCCCGGTTTTGCGGAAGAAGTAGGTCAAAATCGCCGCGACAATCGCCAGCAGCGGCACGAACTGGATAGCGACAATCGTCAGCAGCGGTTCAGCCAGCGGCAGCGGATTGCCCGCAAACAGCGGGATGTACTGGATCAGCAGCATAATGACGATCCCGCCGATCATCAGGATGGCGTTGGTCAGCATCGCGCGACCCAACCCAATCGGCGATCCGTCCGCTTTTACCTGCCGCATCTGGCTGTTGATCACGAGGCTGGCGATCAGGAAATAGATCGTGTACGGGATCAAGTAGGCGAGGAAGATGTGGAATTGCAGGAAGTTCATCGGCTTGAGCGCGACCACCCACAGACGGAAGTCGGTCTTGAACATCCAGTCAGAGATCGCTAGCAGGATATACACGCCGAAGACGACCACGATTGCCAGCACCAGCGCTTTGACAATCAGCCCCAAGCGGAGGAGCACGCCGTAATGTGCCGCCGTTGCTCCGGCGCTGCGGTTGGACGTGAAGTGCCAGACCAGCAGCAGCACCAGCGAAATGATCCCGTTGCCGACCGCCCACACCATGATCCCGGTCGTGATGGTCTGCGGGAAGAATTCGCTCGCTGGCAGCAGTGTATTCCCCTGATTTTGCAGCCAGAAGAAGCTGACCGCCGGAATGGCGAGGGTCAGCGCGGCGGCGACCCACCAGCCCATGCCTTTTGCACCCGCGAACGGGGGCAGCGGCGCGCGCAGGTTGCTGAACCACTCGCTGTTGAGCAGCAGTCCGCCCGCCGGGAAGATGAACAGGATGCCGCCGACGAGGGCGATCAACGTGCCGATTTCTTTCCAGAACCAGATTTGGTCGGAGGGCGCGAGACCGTTGCCGCCGACCAGTGTCGTCTGCATCCAGTCGATGGCGTCGCCGATGGCTTCAGTCGAGATGTGGTCGTTCGGGTGTGTGCCGACCGGTTGATAGAAGCGGCGCGCCGTCCCATCGGCGACCGAGCCGTAGACCTTGCCGGTTTCGACCGTGTCGGTGGTGTCGAAGATCGTCTTGAGCTTGTCGGTCGCGGGGGCATCCGTCGCCACCGGGACGCCCCACATCAGTTCGGAGAACTCGTCGTAAGTGCTGTAGACCAGCGCGAAGTTGCGGGGCCACGTCGAAGTGCCGTCGGCGGCGAAGGGTGCGCCGGTTGACGAGCCTTCCAGCACCAGTGATTTGTAGTCGTCAGGGTAGGTGGCAGCCGCCGCTAGGATCGTCCAGCCGCCCATCGAGTGACCTTCCAGCCCGATGTTGTCCTTGTCCACAATGTCGAGCGACCGGAGATAGCGCAGACCATCCGGACCGCCGAAGCCGTTGGCAAAGGCGGGCGGGTCGGAGTAGCCGTGACCGGTCTGGTCGATGGCGAGCACGACGTAGCCGCGCCGCGCGAATTCGATGGCGAAACCATCCTGCGTTTCGCGCGAGTTGATGTAGCCGTGTACGGCGAGGATCCCCGGTGCGGGCGTTTCAGCGGTGGCGGTCTTGGGGATGTAGAGCAGAGCGCTCATTTCCGTCCCGTTCGTCCCGGTGAAACGCAGGTCTTCGATGCGAATAGTGCCGCCCGCCGTCTGTGTCTGCGATGCGAGCAGCCCACCGCCCACGACCAGCACGATGGCGAGGATGAGAATATAAACCAGCCGACGAGAATTTATGGGTTGTAACATAATGAGGATCTCTTTCTGATACTAAAAGCGCTACCGTAATTTAATTACTCTCTGAACATAACGCTTGTTGCCCTTAGCGGCAATGATCACAAATAAAAGGGAGTGGGGCACATAGCGGGCACGAGGCAAAATAGAGTCATGAATCTATGTCCTTATTGCCACGCTCAAGACCGACAGGTCAAAACGGGAGTAACGCCTCCGGCAGTCTGCGCTGGAAATGTCAGCCCTGTGGACGCAAATATACGCCCGCGCCGAAAGAGCACGGCTATCCCGACGAGCTACGCCAGCAAGCTGTAAAAATGAGTGTAGATGGCATCAACTATCGCCGCATTGCTGGCTTCATTGGCGTTGATCACAAGACGGTCATCCGTTGGGTGAAAGCGCATACCGACCAGTCTATGCCCGCGCCTGTGCCTCACGACCTGAACAACGCCGAGCTGGATGCGTTGTTCACCTATGTCGAGCAGAAAAAAACGTCGTCTATCTGATGACGATGGTGGATCGACGCAGCAGTTGTATTGTCGGTTGGGCAGTGGCTGCTGAGCGCAGCGAAACCCGGTTGCAGCAACTGGTTGATGACGCCCCCAAGCCGCCTTCTATTTCAGTGACCTGTTTCCACTCTACCGCTGCTTGGTCTACACACCTGGCATTCATACGCCGATGCCGGACAAAAGTGAAACTTACCGGGTGGAGGGAGTAAATACAGAGTTACGACATTATTTGGCACGGCTGGCGCGGAAATCACGCTGTTTTTCCCGCTGTATTGATGCCTTGCGGCGCGCAGTCAAACTGTTTGTCTTTGCTTGGAATCGCCGCCAACTCTACCGTCAGCGCTTTCCCAAGTATCCCGCTCATCTCATGACCTTACCCCGATTTGACGGCTCATCCGCATTTTGTGTGAAGCGCTGTCGGTGGAACAAGCGAAGAATACGACTGTATGCTAGAAGTCGTTGAGCTTAGCGTCAATGCCGCTTAATTTCTCACATAAAGTGCGGATGAACCCCTAAACTGGGGTAAGGTCAGTACAGGTAATCGCCGATGGTTTGTCAAACAACACGTGCATGGGATCGTTACGATCCCATGCACATGCACACTAAACGCGTAACGCTTAACTATCACAGCTCTCGATACGACGCCAATCTTCCCGCTGTCCGTTATCCAACGATGGGTCGAAACGGGTGGCATCGGCATCGGGGTTCAGGAACTCGGTTTGTTCGCCGAAGCTGCCGATCGCGGTTTGACCTTCACGACTGGCGTTTTCTTCTGTCGGGAAATTCTCCGGGTAGATGTCGTTGAAGTTCTCGAACGTGAGTTGGTCGGCATCGACGTCCACAGCGATCGGGTCGGCGTTAATCGGCTCGGCGTCTGCTTGATAGATGTCGGGATTTCCGGCGATATCTGAGGTGAAGACGACGATTTCTTCAGTACAAGTCCACGTCGGAGCATAGTCCGGAATGTCATTGCCTGAGAGCTTGCGCGTCTGTCCGGTCGCCACCTCATAGACGTAGATGTCAAGGTCGCCATCCTGATTCGACTGGTAGGCGATGTAATGATCTTGTGGCGACCACGCTGGATTCGTCGCATCTTCGGTCGGCAGCGTGAACGTCCGCTGGTTGGTGCCGTCAGCATTCATGAGCGCGAGCACGCTGTTATCGCCTTCAGCAGCGTACGTACGGTAGACGATCTGCGAACCATCATTTGAGAACTGCGGATCGACGTTGATGCTCGTCCCATCGCTGAGGCGCGTCACAGTGTTACTACCGAGCGTAATTTCGTAGATTTGCCACTTGCGGTCGCCGTTTTCATCCGGGCGATCGCTCTGGAACAGCAGGCGCGAACCGTCGGGCGACCAGAACGGGTTAATGTCATCGCCAGCGTCATCAGTCACGCGGTATTCCAGACCCGTGCTCATGTCGATCACGTAGATGTCCCACTGCCCATTGCGCGTCGTCTCGTAGGCGACGAAGTTGTTGGGACCCCACGCCGGGTCGGTATCTTTCGCGATGCTGTTGTAGGTGACGCGCTGGATGCTGCGCGGATCGCCACTGGTGGAGGCGACGTAAAGCTCCCAGTTACCGTCACGGTTGCTGCTGAAGATGACCCACTTCTCGTTCGGCGAGAGGCTGGGCGAGACGTCTTTCACTTCCGGACCCTGACCGAACGAAAGGTTGCGGCGGAAGGACTTGCGGGTGGTTTCATCCGCGCCATCGAGCCGGAAGATGTTCCAGTTTCCGGTCTCGTCCGTGTGGTAGACCTTGAACTCCGGGCAGCTATAGCCGCAGACCGGGACGTCACTCCAGTTGATGTCGAGCGCGCTGGGTCCGAAACCGCCGAACCGTCCGGTAGTTTCCGGCGAACTGGTCGGTTCCGGCGTCGCTTCGCCCGCTGGAATAATGCAGGTAAATGACTGTGTGGCTTCGATGCCGAGGTCGTCAGTCACGAAGGTGAGACCGACAGACAGATCGAGATTGCCGGGCGCGCCGACGGTCATCTGCTCGTTTTTGAGCAGTTTGAAGGTGTTGTTGGTCGGCGTGAGGTCTTGGCTGGTATTCCACAGCAGCTTGAAGCTGTGCTCCACGAGCATATCGCCGCCAACGTTAGTCACCGTGAAGTGGGCGGGGTTGATGCAGGTCGTGGCGATGACGAATACAGGCGCATCGCAAAGGTGGACGAATTCGAGCGTTCCGGCGAAGCCATCTGTTTGCAGGGTGTATTTCTGATACGGATTTGCATTCGGCACGGTGATGGTCACGTTTTCGCCGACGCCGAGCAGCAGTGTGTCGGATACAACCGGCGTTCCGTCCTGATCGAGCACCTCGTACGCCTGCTCAGTCAGCATTTTGCCGCCGTTATTGGTGACGACAAATTCGACCACAGCTGCGCACTCGGTCATCGGTTCAAGCTGCGGGCGGTTGCAGTTCTGGGTCTGGGTGAAGCTGAGGAAGCCGCCGTCACTGCTGAAGGTGTAGCCCGCGTAGGGGTCTAGCCCGGTCAGCGTGAACTGAGTTTGCCCATTGGCTGCCAGCGTGAACGAGCCACTGTCGACCGGGTTGCTGCTGCCGTCGACGATGGTGTAGTCCTGAGGGGTGAGCATGTTGCCACCGGTGTTGGTGACGGTGAAGACGATCGGGTAGCTGCAATCGCTGGTGACGACAATCACGGGGCGGCTGCAGTTCTGGGTCTGAGTGAAGCTGAGGAAACCACCGTCACTGCTGAAGGTGTAGCCCGCGTAGGGGTCTAGCCCGGTCAGCGTGAACTGCGTTTGCCCATTGGCTGCCAGCGTGAACGACCCACTATCGACCGGGTTGCTGCTGCCGTCAACGATGGTGTAGTCCTGAGGGGTGAGCATGTTGCCACCGGTATTGGTGACGGTGAAGACGATCGGATAGCTGCAATCGCTGGTGACGACAATCACGGGGCGGCTGCAGTTCTGGGTCTGGGTGAAGCTGAGGAAACCGCCGTCACTGCTGAAGGTGTAGCCCGCGTAGGGGTCAAGCCCGGTCAGCGTGAAGTGAGTTTGCCCATTAGCTGCCAGCGTGAACGACCCACTATCGACCGGGTTGCTGCTGCCGTCAACGATGGTGTAGTCCTGAGGGGTGAGCATGTTGCCACCGGTATTGGTGACGGTGAAGACGATCGGATAGCTGCAGTCGCTGGTGACGACAATCACGGGGCGGTTGCAGTTCTGGGTCTGGGTGAAGCTGAGGAAGCCGCCGTCACTGCTGAAAGTGTAGCCCGCGTAGGGGTCTAGCCCGGTCAGCGTGAACTGAGTTTGCCCATTGGCTGCCAGCGTGAACGAGCCACTATCGACCGGGTTGCTGCTGCCGTCAACGATGGTGTAGTCCTGACTGGTCAGCATGTTGCCACCGGTGTTGGTGACGGTGAAGACGATCGGGTAGCTGCAGTCGCTGGTGACGACAATCACCGGGCGGCTGCAGTTCTGGGTCTGGGTGAAGCTGAGGAAGCCGCCGTCACTGCTGAAGGTGTAGCCCGCGTAGGGGTCTAGCCCGGTCAGCGTGAAGGGGGTTTGCCCATTGGCTGCCAGCGTGAACGACCCACTATCGACCGGATTGCTGCTGCCGTCAACAATGGTGTAGTCCTGAGGGGTCAGCATGTTGCCACCGGTGTTGGTGACGGTGAAGACGATCGGATAGCTGCAGTCGCTGGTGACGACGATCACGGGACGGTTGCAGTTCTGGGTCTGGGTGAAGCTGAGGAAGCCGCCGTCACTGCTGAAGGTGTAGCCCGCGTAGGGGTCTAGCCCGGTCAGCGTGAAGGTGGTTTGCCCATTGGCTGCCAGCGTGAACGAGCCACTGTCGACCGGGTTGCTGCTGCCGTCGACAATGGTGTAGTCCTGAGGGGTGAGCATGTTGCCACCGGTGTTGGTGACGGTGAAGACGATCGGGATAGCTGCAATCGCTGGTGACGACAATCACGGGGCGGCTGCAGTTCTGGGTTTGGGTGAAGCTGAGGAAGCCGCCGTCACTGCTGAAGGTGTAGCCCGCGTAGGGGTCAAGCCCGGTCAGCGTGAAGCTGCGTTTGCCCATTGGCTGCCAGCGTGAACGAGCCACTGTCGACCGGGTTGCTGCTGCCGTCAACGATGGTGTAGTCCTGAGGGGTGAGCATGTTGCCACCGGTATTGGTGACGGTGAAGACGATCGGGTAGCTGCAGTCGCTGGTCACGACGATCACGGGACGGTTGCAGTTCTGGGTCTGGGTGAAGCTGAGGAAGCCGCCGTCGCTGCTGAAGGTGTAGCCCGCGTAGGGGTCTAGCCCGGTTAGCGTGAACTGCGTCTGCCCATTGGCTGCCAGCGTGAACGAGCCACTGTCGACCGGATTGCTGCTGCCGTCAACAATGGTGTAGTCCTGAGGGGTGAGCATGTTGCCGCCGGTATTGGTGACGGTGAAGACGATCGGATAGCTGCAGTCGCTGGTGACGACAATCACGGGGCGGCTGCAGTTCTGGGTCTGGGTGAAGCTGAGGAAGCCGCCGTCACTGCTGAAGGTGTAACCCGCGTAGGGATCTAGCCCGGTGAGGGTGACGGTTGTGCTGGCTCCGTTCGCAAGCTTGAACGTGCCGCTGCTGACCGGATTACTGCTGCCATCGATGATGGTATACGCCTGATCGAGGAGCATATCACCGCCGTTGTTGGTGACGGTGAAGACGATCGGGTAGCTGCAATCGCTGGTCACGACGATGGCGGGTGGGGTCGCGCAGCGATGCGAGACATCGAACGTGCCTACGTCACCCGTACTGGTGAAGGTATAGGTCTCGTAGGGATTATTGCCGCTGGGCACGGGTATATCGACGGACGGCTCGTTTAGCCCCAGTTGGAACGTGCCACTGTCGATCAGGTTGTTCTGCGAGTCGCGGATTTCGTACGACTGCGGCGCTGCCATCGGTCCGTCAGTGGGGCGGTCATTGGTGACGGTGAAGATCGGCAGGGAATTCAGCCCACACGACGGCGCGACGCTGATTTCCGGCGGATAGTAGCAGGTGGTCGCTGCCGAGAGCATAAAGTCGACGGTTTCGAAGGTCACGTTGCCGGAGACATCGCTGACCGTGAAGGTCGTTGACCCGCCCGCGCCAAGCAGCAGGGTATCCGTCTTGATGACATTGCCGTTGAGATCACGAATGATCACTTGATCCGGTGTGGTCATCGCCCCGCCGTTGTTGGTGACCACGAAGCTCGCGACGCGCGTCCCTGAGCAGGTTGCGACGACATTCAGGACGGGTACAGGTCCCGAACCGAGCGTGACTTCGACCGTTCGGACAACGGTACCTGTGGTGCCGCCTTCATCGACGCTCATGGAAACAACGTAGGTGCCGGAGGAACCGTAAGTGTGGCAGGTATAGTTCTGACCAACGGCGGTGACGGTATCGCCGAAGTCCCAGCCTGTGACCGTCACGCCGGGCGGCAGGATCGCCGTGAAGCAGTACGAACCCGCGCCGTTCGGCGTCACACTGAAGCTGACGCTGCTTTCCAGCAGATTGTAGGTGCGAATGACGTTCGTGGCGATGTCGGTGAAACTGCTGTTGGTGACGCGCAGTCGCACCGTTGTGCTGGTAGCAGGCGTCGAATAGGTGTGGCAGATGCTCCCCGGAATGTTATTCTGGTCGTAGACCAGCTCATAGGAGCCGTCGCCATCTAGGTCCCATTCCCACTGCGTAATCTGGCTATCACTGACACTCGTGTCGGTGAAACAGGTCGTGAGCGGTGCGACACCGCCATACTGCGAGGCTCTGAACCCAGCAGCCAGTGAACCGGGCGCGAGCAGGGTGAACTGAAGCTCGGCGGTCGTCGTGCCCAACGGACCAGTACCGGAGACGACAGCACGGTATGTTCCTGCGCTGCTGAAGGGGAAGTTGACACTCGCACCGGTGCGCGACCCTAGCGAGGTTGGGTTGCCGACCAGATAGAACTTCCATGAGTAACCGCTGCTGATATTGGTGCCCGTTGCCGTGAAATACTGCGTCGAGGGCGCGAACGACGAGCCAGTGTGACCGATGAGAATGCTTTGCAGTCCGTACACGTTGAAGGTCACTGCGTGGTTGGAGGTGCGCAGCCCGGAGTTGGTCGTACCGACGAGATTGACCGTATACGACCCCGGTTGGCTGAAACTCATGCAGCCGGGCAGGTCTTTGTCAGTTGACGTGTTGATGCCGAGACTGTTATCCGCTGCATTGCCGCCGATGTTCCACGTGTAGTTGAGCGTGTCAATCGTGCCGGGGGTCGCCGTCGATGTATTGGTGAAGCAGATGTCCTGCCCGATTGGGACGGCGCTGTTCGACCAACTTCCAGCGTTGTAGCTGTAGTTCGCATTCAGCGTGCCGACGGTCAGATTGAGGCTCTTGTTACAGCTATAGGTGGTATGGGTAGCGCCAACCTCGACGACTTCGACCCGCAGCGAGTAATTGTCAACGCCGAGCGGACCCAGTGCTGCCAGTGAGAAACCCGGGCTGCTGATCGTTCCATCAGCAGTTGACGTTATCGTGCCTAAGGTATGCTCATTCCCCAGATAATCCGTCAGGATGTAGGTGTACTGGAGGTTATAGAGGTTACCGTTGTCCATCGCGAGGCTGTAGGGGAAGCTGCCCGCTGGATTGGTCGGACTGGTATTGCCGGTCAAGTTACCTTCGCATTGGAAGCCGACACCCGTGTCATAAACCGCCAAGTCCAGCCAGCCTGACGTGCAGCTATCGCCCGGCAGCCCGCCATCAGCCGCGACGGTCGTGTTGTAACGAATGTGGTAGGTTGCTCCCGGCGTCAAGAAATTGAACGAGAGCGGATGATTTGGATCGGTCGAACTGGCTGCCACCGGCGTTAGTTGTTCGATTTCCCAGTTGAACGCCGTGATCGTACGCCCGTAGGTATTGGCGAGGTTACGGGTGTAGTTATTGGTCTCGCCAACGACGGGTGTAACGTCGCCACTGGGTAAGTTACACACCAGATGATTGACCGTCACGCCGACGTTGTGCGCCGTATTGCAAGCCACTTGCGTGCTGTCGGGGTTCGTCACCGTGATAATTACGGAGACGTTTTCGTTCTGTGGTGCGGTTGGGAATGATGCCTGCGTCGGATCCCACCGAACAGTGACTTGGCTATTGGTACTGGGGTTTGATGAAGTGATCGTCCCACCAACAACCGACCAGCTATAGGAAACCGTGCGCCCAGCAATGCCTGACGAACTCACGGTGTAGTTGTAACTGCGGGTCGTATTATCCGGCGTGGTCGGCAGTGGGGTGAAAGTCCCGGAGATGCTGTTGCAAGTCAGCGTGGGCCACGGTTGCACGGTGAACGATTTATCATTCGAGCAGCTTGAGGTCGTCGGCGTGTAAGTCGCGCCGTTGTCGACCGTTACGGTGTAGCTGACGGTGACGTTGTAAGGCAGAATGCCCGTATCGGTCGTGTTCGTCCACGTGTAGGTGTTCGATGCTCCCGATTGAACCGGTGAGCCATTGACCGTCCAGTTATAGCCCGTAACCGCACGTCCATCGACGTGGCTGACGCTGGCGGTGAAGGTGTAATTCTGACCATTGGCGTAGAGCGTCCCCGGCAGCGAGACTGACGTATCGCAATCGAGCGGTTGCCAATTATGGTTGACGGTCTTTGAGGTGTTGCAGCTTGAGCCATCAGCCGTGCTGGCTTCGAGCGTTACAAGAAATGAGCCATAGCCGATGCTATTCCAGTCAACGTTGATGTCTTCGGTCGCGAAGCTGGCAGGTAAGCCACTGCCACTGCCGGTAATCGTCCAGTGATAGGTAATCGGGCGTCCGCCGTCGTTGCCGATCACGCTGGTGTAGCTCTGCGAGCCGGCACTAGGCAGGACATTCAGATTGCCGTTGAAGTTACAGGTGATTTCAAGCCGAGCGACGTAGATGATTTGCTCGACATAGGATGACCCACCGGGACCCGTCACAGTGAGGCGGATCGGGTTTGCGCCGAGATCGGTCAGCGAAATATTGCTGGGGTTTTGCGCGGTACTGTCGGTATTGCCGTCGCCATCAAAATCCCACGCCCACGAAGTGATGATGCCGGTGCTCGTGTCGGTGAAGCTGACGAGGGTTCCCCACGTGATATTCGCACCGGGCGTAATGTTGAAAGCTGCCACCGGCGCAGCCACGACGTTGACCTGCTTGGTCGCCGTCGAGGTGGTCACGGTATCTGCGGCGGTCACTTTCAGTTTGACCGTGAAGAGACCTTCCGCGAAGATGTGGCAAACAACTTGGTTGTTGTCCTCAACTTCGAACGTGCCGTTATTGTCGAAATCCCACTCGCTTTTGACGAAGGGACCCGTACTCGAGTTGGTGAAGCAGACGCGGAAACCGCCGGTGTCTGGTCCCTGAAGTTCGTAGCTAAAGGCGGCTTGCACCGGGTCGCTGGCTGGATAGACGCCGACTTGGCGGCTAACGCTGCCCGATCCACCGGGACCGGAATAATTCAGCGTAATCATATACGTGCCATCGAGATTGTAGATGTGGTTGTGCGGACCAATCCCGCTGGCGGAGTTATCTGCCGAACTCGGATCGCCGAAATCCCACGTCCATGTATCGATGGGACCTACGCCATTGTCAATGCCTTGAACGGTGATTTCCAGCGGCGCATCGCCAGAAATGGGCAGCACGGTGAAGTCTGCGTCAGGAGGTGGCGCGTTGAAGACGACTGACTGCATCATATAGGACGAGGATCCTGCGCCATCGGTCACCGTCAGGTGAAAATAGAACGTCGCGGGGTAGTTCGTAATCTCGGCAGATGTAAACGTATAGCTGATGTCTTTGTTGCTGCTGGTGAAGATCTGACATCAGCGGGATTACTGCTGTTGCTGATCTTCCAAGCATAGGTTAGTCCGCCACCCGTCGAGCTATTCACGGTGCTCACCTGAATCGGCGGCACGCCGGTGAAAGTCGTCGAAGGAGTGAGGCTGAAATCGGCAACTGGTACGCTGGTGATCGAGATCTTGCCGGTCAGCGAGAGCGGCGAACCGAAGCCTGCTTGCGGTGTGCACGTCAGCGAGATCGTGAAATCACCCGTATCCGCGTAGGTGTAGTTGTGCGGACCCACTCCGGTGGCAACATCAGTTGTGGAAGTGGTATCGCCAAAATCCCAGTCGAGCGACGCGATATTGTTGACATTCAGCGCTTGGAAGCGGAATGTAAACGGATTGGTATCGCCGGCATCGGTGATGTCCATCTGACAGGACGTTTCTGCCATCAGCAGTTGAATAAGATCCAATCGGCTGCTGAATTCTTCTGGCGTGGGACTTTCAGTTGCTTCGGGGGTTGGTTCACTCGTGCTTTCTGCTGTTGCCTCGAATGTCGCTTCTGCTGTCGGAAGTGTGATGGTTGCCGTTACAGTTGGCTCCTCAGTCACTTCTGGTGTGGCTGGTTCTTCCGTCACTTCCGGCGCGACAGTCGTAGGAACAACCTCTCCTGTCGCCTCGGGAGAAGCCTCTGGCGCGTCCGTCTGGGTCGCGGTAGCCGTTGGGTCGGCTGCAGTTGGAATCGTAGTTGGCGAAGCAGTCGTTGGTAATTCGGTTGGCAGCGAAGTCGGCGTAATATCAATGACTTCCGCTGTTGACTTAGCGTTTGAAGTTGGTTCAGGCGTACTTTCTTGCGCAAAAGTGCTTGAAACAACTAGGAGAAGGACAATTGTTAGAGCGATTAAAGTGAACGTATAGAACTTCGTGCGAGTATGTGGTTGACGTTGGCGGCGATACATTCGCAACTAGTCTCCTGTGATGGCGTAAGAGGTGTGGCTACATTTAAGGAAGGAATGAGGCTTTGAACTGAGCTATCTGCCCAGAGAGAATCAGTCCCAGCGCCCATTATACTGTGACAATGCAGAGCTAATAGCTTAAGAGATGGTAGTGGCAATGACCAGTCCTCCAAAAAACTGAGGGTAGGTCAGAACTCTCTCGTGCGAAAATAGCATACGAAAAATGTATTTACAGGTGCTATTTCGGCGCGAAAAACCGCTTGGAATTTCTATGTGCTAAAATGGATTTTATGCGCAGGCGCAAACGCGATTACTACCACAATATACCTCTGTTCCGGGTGACGTGCCTCGCTCGACCCGGCCCGTTTGATTCCCACTGAAACTGAACATTCGATCTCTATTCCAACTCATGCGGAGGGCATGAGTGCTTGTATTCGTTTCTCTGGGAGCACCTATTATGACAATCGAACATAAAGACCCTGCGCCTCAGTTTCGCCTGATCCGCGTGTCTATCCTTGCAGGAGTTATCGGCGTTCTGGCGGGCATCGCCGCCGAACTACTCGATCAGCTCATCGGACTTGTCACCAATGTTGCCTTTTACGGGCGGATCTCGCTTGAGCTGGTCAGTCCGCTGGGGAGCAGTTCGCCGCTCCTACTGATCTTCGTCCCGGCACTCGGCGGGCTGATCATCGGCGCGATGGCGAAGTACGGCACACCGCTCGTGCGCGGACATGGCATCCCTGAAGCGATGGAAGCCGTGCTTGTTAAGAAAAGCCGTATCTCGTTGCGCGTCGCTCTGCTCAAGCCGCTCAGCGCCGCGATTTCGATTGGCTCGGGCCAACCGTTCGGCGCGGAGGGACCGATCATTCAAACCGGTGGCGCGATCGGCTCACTGCTTGGTCAAATGTTCCACACTACCGCCGCCGAACGCAAAGTGCTGCTGGCTTCCGGTGCGGCGGCTGGGCTGACCGCCATCTTCGGCACACCGATTGCCGCCATCATTTTCTCCATTGAAATCCTGTTGTTTGAGTTCCGTCCCCGTTCCTTCATCCCGCTCGCGATTGCCAACGTCGTCGCTGCCGAAGCCCACAGGATACTCATTGGCACCCAACCCGTCTTTGCTGTCGGCGCGATCAATTTCGGCACGCCGCTCGAATTGGCGCTGTTCATGATTCTCGGATTGATTGCCGGCGTGGTTTCCGCTTTCATCACCCGCGCGCTCTACTGGATCGAAGATGTTTTCCACGCCTCACCGATTAATACCTACCTCTGGCCGGCGTTTGGCGGATTATTTGTCGGTGTCGTCGGCTATTTCGTCCCCAAGCTAATCTATCCCGGCGTCGATATTTATGGTCCCGGCTACAAGGTGATCGACGGCATTCTCCATGGCGATTATCTGTTTGCCTTCCTGATCACCTTGTTTCTGGCAAAGTCCGCCGTCTGGCTGGTGGCGGTGGGATCGGGTACGTCAAGCGGTACGCTCGCGCCCATCTTCATGATGGGCGCGGCGCTTGGCGGCATCTATGGCTTGATCCTTCAAGCAATATTTCCGAGCATGAACGCCGCGCCGATCGCTTTCGCCATGGCAGGGATGGCAGCGGTTTTCGCCGGGACCACCCGTGCGACCTTCGCTTCGGTGATTTTCGCCTTCGAGATGACCCGTAGTTACGATTCTCTCCTACCCGTGATGTTCACGACCGTCGTTGCTGTTGCGCTGGTTGCGCGCCTGACGCAGATGAGCGTCCTCACGGAGCAGCTTCGACGCGCAGGAATCCTCGTCAGTCACGATTACGAAGCCGACGCGCTCCTGACCATCCCCGTTTCAACGGTCATGTCTACCGATCCGGTAATTGTCCCGCAAGACATGGCTGCCCGTGCGCTGATGGAAAAGATCAACAGTAATGATCCAGCCTTCACGCGCCACCAATCGATGCTGATCGTCGATGCGGATAATTGCCTGCGCGGGATCGTCACGCGGGGAGATCTGATCAAGGCGCTGCGTAACGGCAGTGTTGGTGAATCCGTCCTTGACGTGGGCGCAACTGACTTGATCGTCTGCTATCCCGAAGACTCGGTCCGCGCTGCACTGAATCTCATGGTGCAGCGCGACATCGGTAGGCTGCCGGTGGTTGCGCATGACGATCCCCGCAAAATTGTCGGGTATCTCTCGCGGGGCGATGTCATAGTGGCGCATCTCAAGCACGCGACTGACGAGTCAGAGGTAGAAGCGGGCTGGCTTCAGGATCGCATCCAAAAAACGTTTTCTGGGCGCTAAACGTGAACGTACAACGAGGGCGCAGCATGCTGCGCCCTCGTTATGTACTTGACGAAGGACCTACAATGCATTGTTCGTTGCACCGCTTAATTCAGTCGCCGGACACTGGCAGAGCAGCGGATACTTCTTTGTCGCCTAGCGCCTCCACTCCGGCGCGCACAATCTGCCACAATTCATAGGCAATCGGCAACATCGAGACAAACCACAACCCATAAGCCATCCCATCCAGCGCTGCCTGATACTCGTGGAGGAAAATCCCAGTCCAGAGAAAAATCCCGCCCAGATGTACCGCGATCAGGCTAAACCAGCTCCCGCCGAGCTTCGGGAGAGTATTAGGCAGAAAGATGCGACGGAAAAGCAGCGGGATGATCGCGTAGCCGAATTGGAGTACCCAGCCGTAGATCAGCGCTTGCGGCGCGTTTTGCTCGATGCCTGCGCCGGGAAAGCCCGGCACCTGCAGGATGATCAGCGGAGCAACGAGAATCGGAGCGAGAATCCAGACGTAGGCGGTGACGAGATGGAGCACGCCGGGTGTCCGGAGTTGGCGGGTGCCCACCAGCGGTTTGATAACGTTTAGCAATAGCCAGAGGGTTGCGCTCACATGCAGGATCAATCCGGGCACAGTAAACAGGTTCGATTGGAACCAGGGTCCCAGCACGAGCCCCAGCGCACCCAGCGTCATCATCCAGAAGATGGGCGTGATCGACCGTTGCCAAGCCAGCGAACGTCCGGCAAAGCCCGGATAGAGATCAACCAGCAGTCCAGCGAACACCAGCGACATAAAACCCCAGTTGTTGGCGTGGATATGGACTTCGAGCGGGACTTTGATTTGCAGCCAGACCGCCCAACCTTGCCATAAACCGGTGCCGACGATAATACCCAGCAGCAGATAGGCTAAGCCCATTAGATAGAACTTTCGCCCGCCAGATGTTTGCGTCCCTGTACCTGTGCTCTGCATTTTCACCAACTGCACCATGAGCAGGATGACCGCGATGAAGACCAAAGTGCCACCGGCGGTGATGAATACGGCGTTGATCGGCGGAATGCCAACCAGCAGGATGAGCAGCCCCAAGTTCAAGCTTAGCCAGATGTCCCAGCGGATTTTGGGGTGCGGCAGTTTCGTACGGGCGGCGACAAGGATCGGGACAGCGCCAAAAGCGAACTCCGTCAGGGCGCCCAGCGTGATGAAATGTACCCTCACCCAACCCATCCCCGCGAAAGCAGGCAGCAGCCCAAAGTTGACCAGCGCAGCGTCCAGCGCACCCAGTATTGCCAGCGCGATATAGAGAAATGCGACGAGAAAATAGGGGTTGAACACGAGTTTCCTCTTCTGGTTAATTCGTCAACTCAAGCGATTCGGGTTGCGAGGAAGATGAGCCGGGTTTCAGCCTCGACACCGCGCTTAGCGCCTTCGGGTGTGATCACCGTTGCGCCCGGACGAACCGGATAGCGGTCGTCGTCGACGATCATCCACCCGCTGCCTTCGAGAAAGTGGTACACCGCCCATGCTTCAGGGTGCGGCGGAATCTTCTGCCCAGCTTCGAGTCCGGCAATAATGACCTTTAATTTCTCATTCTCCATCAAGGTCTGCGGCTGTGGACCTTCCGGCGAAAAAACGACCTGCTCCTGCCAGTTTGGATAGAATAAGGACTCCATTGCGTGCTCCTGTGTGTGGATGAATACGATCTGAAATGGTCGGCTAATAGCTTGCGTTGGGCAGATGCGTTCGCAGTGACCAACATAGGTACAGGCGTGAGGATTTGCTACCGATGCAGCACCCGCTTCTAGTATCAGGACGTTGTTGGGGCAGACTCGAACACACAGCCCACAACCGTTACAGCGATTGATATCGATCAGCGGAATGGGTCGTGTTTGCTGCCGGTTTGACATGTGATCACTATCCCATCGGTCGCTGACGGCTATTCCGTTTGCCTAAGCTGTTTGCCTGAGTACAGTCTCCGTCATTTGCGCGAGCAAATCTTCGACTTTTGTCGAATTTCACCCGGAAAGATTGCTTGTCGGATTGATCTGCTCCAAAATGAGGGGAAAGCTCTGTATAAATGGTGGGGTAAGTGGAATGCAGATATTAGCGCTATGTCGGTAGATGATGCGGTCAATCAGGTAAGAAATGCGCTCTCAAGTGTGCCTTACTTTACTCGACTCGATCCCGCGCTGATCGAAACCATTGCACGGCAAATGAAGATTGAGCAATTTGATGCCGGACAGGTCGTGTTTCTCGAAGGGGAACAGGACGTCGCCCTCAATATTGTTCATACGGGTTGGCTCAAAGCGGTTAAGACGTCACCAGATGGACGCGAGCAGGTTTTACAGTTCATCGGTCCCGGTGAAGTCTTCAATGCGATCAGCGTCTTCGTCGAGTTCGCCAATTCTGCGACTGTCATTGCGCTCGAACCAACCACGATCTGGTTCATCCAGCAAGATGTCATCCTCAAGCTGCTCGATCAACATCCGGAAATTGGGCGAATTGTCATTCAGCGCCTCGCTGAACGGGTGCAGCAGCTCATCCAGATGGTCGAGGATTTGTCGCTGCGGACGATTGAATTACGCTTGGCACGTTACTTGATTGAACAGTCAACCGAGGATCAGCTATCTCGCCCCCGCTGGGCGACTTAAGCGGAGATGGCGAATTGGCTTGGCACCGTCCCGGATGTGCTCAACCGAGCCTTGCGCAGTCTGGCAAAAGAAGAATTAATCCGGGTCGAGCGCCACCAGATCCAAATCCTTGATTATCAGGGATTAAAGGCAAAAGCAGGGTTGCCTGGGGGTAGGTAAGCCCGGCTGAGTAATCGACCGGGCGGGGACGCTCGTATCCACAGCAATATTGCGCTGGATCGACAAAATCCTACCATACAAGCGACCCCAATAGCCCAAGTCGATGCAGGAAGAAAGAAGGCAGATTAAGGATAGGTTACCCGACTGTGAGCACTCCAGCGAGCAGCCCGACAACAAAGTAAATTAGCCCCGCCTTGATAAGGGTGCGCGATTGAAGTGGCATCATTCTCTCCGCAATAGAACGGCGCAATCCGGTTCACCTCAAGCGAACCCCGCTGTGGTTGATCTCAATGCTTCGAGGGCTATAGCGATTTCTCTTTCAGCCGTGGCTGTTTGAGCAACTCTAAGAGCATGACCACCGGCGTTTTAGCGAAGATGGCATGGCGCAGACCCGGAGGCATGTAGGCGGTGCTGCCGGAGTGTGCATCTTTGGTATCGCCGCCAAGCTCCAACCGCGCCTCGCCAGCGAGGATGTGGATCACTGCCGGGGATGATGCGGTGTGTTCGGAGAGTTCCTGCCCCTCTGCGAAGTAAAACAAGACAAAGCGGATAGAAGGGGTATCCAGAATCGTGCGACTTAGAATGCCATCTGAGGGCATATCTGAGGGGTAGTCAAAGCCGTCG
>CAWKDY010000005.1:0-156087 GCA_963848465.1 uncultured Chloroflexia bacterium
AGGCGGTGTGGCAGGACGTGTCCTGCGTGAACTCGGTATGACGTCTGACCGTGTGCGCGAAGTGATCCGGCGTGACCACCAGCTCAACCAGTTTTGATCCCAATCGTGTTGAACTTGCCTCTGAAACACAACAGGTGCTCGAACATGCAGTGGATGAAGCGCGCCGGCTCGGTCATCATTACATCGGCACGGAACACATCCTGCTGGGGCTTGTGCGTGTGGATAGCACCGCGATGGAAGTGCTTCGCAGGCTTGGCGTGACTGCCGAGCAGATCCGCAGACAAACTCGCCGTGTATTGAATGAGTTCGCCTCCTCCCCGACGCCTGCCGGTGGCAGCCTCGCACGTGGTTCCGCTGCCGGAGCAAAGACCCCGCTGGTCGATCAGCTTGCGACCGATTTAACGACCAAAGCGGAAGAGAAAAAACTCGACCCCGTGATCGGTCGTCAAATGGAGATCGAGCGCGTCATCCAGATCCTGGCACGCCGCACCAAGAACAACCCGGCGTTGATCGGTGAACCTGGCGTTGGCAAGACAGCCATCGTGGAAGGTCTGGCTCAGCGCATTGTAGAGGGCGATGTACCCGCCCCGCTGATGAACAAACGGTTGCTGCAGCTTGACGTTGGTTCACTGGTAGCCGGTACCATGTATCGTGGTCAATTCGAAGAGAGACTGAAGCGCGTCATTGATGAACTAAAACAATCGGGCGCAATTTTGTTTATTGATGAAGTCCATATGCTGGTGGGTGCCGGTGCTGCCGGTTCTTCAGTGGATGCAGCCAATATTCTCAAGCCTGCGCTATCGCGTGGTGAATTACAGGTGATCGGCGCCACCACCATGGATGAATATCGCAAGCATATCGAGTCGGATGCCGCTCTGGAGCGCCGCTTCCAGCCGATCACGGTGGAGGAACCTTCCGAGGAAGAGACCATTGAAATCCTCAAGGGTATTCGCACTGCTTATGAAGAGCATCATCACCTCGTCATTTCAGATGAGGCGCTCGAAGCGGCTGCACACTTATCCTCCCGCTATGTGACAGAGAGATTTCTCCCAGACAAAGCCATTGACTTGATCGATGAGTCGTCCTCACGCGTGCGCATGTATAAGAGCGCGGCTGCGAAAGAGTCGAAGGATTTATTCGGTCAACTGCGGCAGGCACGCCAGAACCGCTCCCTTGCCCAGGAAGAAGGCAACGGCGAAGATGTGCGGGAATGGGAAGAGCATGAAATCGAACTCGGCGAGCAGATCGAACGTCTGCGCACCGGCTGGGACCGCACCAACAGCCCCATCGTGTCAGCCGAAGATATTGCCGAAGTCGTATCCATGTGGACAGGCGTTCCGCTGATGCAACTGGCCGAGGCAAGAGTCGCAGCGTTTGCTCAAGATGGAAGACGAGCTGCGCAAGAGTATCATTGGGCAGGAGGACGCCATCATCGCAATTTCACGTGCTGTCCGCCGTGCCCGCGCCGGGTTGAAAGACCCGAAACGTCCGATTGGTTCATTTATGTTCCTTGGACCTACAGGCGTTGGTAAGACCGAACTGACCAAAACACTTGCCAAGTTCATGTTTGGCAGTGAAGATGCGGCTGTCCAGCTGGATATGTCCGAGTTTATGGAACGGCACACCGCCTCCCGCCTGGTGGGCGCCCCTCCGGGCTACATTGGATATGAAGAGGCAGGCCAGCTCACAGAAGCCTTGCGCCGCCGTCCTTATTCAATTGTTGTTTTCGATGAGGTTGAAAAGGCGCACCCCGAAGTTCACAATATGCTATTGCAGATCATGGAAGAGGGTCACCTCTCCGATGCGAAGGGCCGCAAAGTGGATTTCCGCAACGCGATCATCGTCATGACATCCAACATCGGCGCGGATATGATCAAACGCCAATCGTCTCTGGGTTTTGCGCTCAGACGGGATGAAGTCTCAGAAGAGAAAGTCTCCTATGAAGACATGCGCAAGAAGTTGAGCGAAGTCGCTCAAGCGTGCCTTCCGTCCCGAATTCATCAACCGTTTGGACGCGAGTCATCATCTTCCGCTCGCTCAACAAGGAAGACATCCAGAAGATCGTTTCGCTTGAACTGGATAAAGTGGCGGAACGTCTTAAGGAACATGACCTTGTCTTGACAGCCACACCGGCCGCTCTGGCGGCGATTGGCGATCAGGGTTATGACGCCGATTTTGGCGCTCGCCCGTTACGACGGGTGATCCAGCAACGAGTTGAGGATCCGTTATCCGACAGAGTCCTGGGCGGCGAATTCCAAAACGGAGATTCGGTGCTGGTCACCCTGAACCCAGAAGGTGAGATCGTCCTCGAACGACAAGCGGAGAAGGAAAAGGAACCGGAAGCCCCACCGGCAATCTAAGAAAGAATATAGTTCGTCCTGCAGGGGCAGGTCTCATGCTCTATGTGCCCTGCAGTTTTTCGTAATACTTTCTTAATAAGATTTAGGCGGAATGTGTTGTCTAAATGTGATAAAAAATTTAGAGAGGTAGAAAAGGAGTTTTCTTATGAACACCAATCTTCAGACTACGACCCTGGCTGGGGGATGTTTCTGGTGTCTCGGAAGCTGTTTATGACGAGATCAAGGGCGTTGCACGCAGTGGAATCGGGCTATGCAGGTGGTCACATCAACAACCCACCTACCGCGAAGTTTGTAACGGTAACACGGGGCACGCCGAAGTCGTGCAAGTCCATTTTGACCCGAATGTCGTCTCCTATCGGGACCTGCTGAATGTCTTCTTCGCCATCCACGATCCAACCACGCTGAACCGTCAGGGCGCCGACGTCGGTACGCAATACCGCTCTGCGATCTTCTATCATGATGACGAGCAAAAGAAGGTCGCCGAGGAGTTCATCAGGAGCTGGAATGCAGAAAATTTCGGATAAGCCGATTGTCACGGAGGTGACCAGTTCGATAAGTTCTTCATGGCTGAGGATTACCATCAGGAATACTTTGCCAATAACAAGTATCAGCCTTATTGCATGGCGGTGGTTGCGCCAAAGGTATCGAAGTTCCGCAAGCACTTCCTGGAGATGCTGAAGAAGGAGCTTGTATAACGTAGACCCAACTTCGGAAGTCTTTCCCGGAGACATCCCGAAGTTTTTTGTTATACTAACTGTCAATCTATGGCTGAAACTTAAGACTCCTGCGTTTTACGTTCGCGAAATCCCTATTTACGGGGAGACGGTCCTCGCGCCCATGGACGGTTATTCCGATTGGCCGTTCCGGTCAATTTGCCGCTCCCTGGGCTCGGCAATGAGCTACACCGAATTCGTCAAAGTCGAGAAGATCCTGAGCCGTTCGAAGGAACCCGCAAAACGACTCTACTTTGAAGAAGCGGAAAGTCCCATCACATTCCAAATCTATGGTGATGATCCGGACTTATCCTCAAAGCCGCCCTTCATGTGCAGGAATTAAATCCGGACATTCTCGACATCAATATGGGATGTCCTGCCAAAAGCATTGCCGACCGCGGTGCTGGCGTAGGGATGATGCTCACGCCGTTGAAGATCGCACGAACGTTCAGGAAGTTAACTGCTGCGTTGAAAGTACCCGTTACCGGAAAGATCCGTTTGGGCTGGGACCGAAATAAGAACTACAAATTGATCGCCCGCATCGTCGAGGAAAATGGCGGTTCCCTGATCGCCATACACGGGAGGACCAAGGAACAGCGCTACAGTGGTGATGCGAACTGGGACGCGATTGCAGAAGTGAAGTCCCTGATCAAAATTCCTGTGATCGGCTCCGGCGACGTCAGAACCCTCGCCGATATTCGACACATGAAGCAATATACTGATTGTGACGCGGTCATGATCGGTCGAGCTGCGATCGCCAACCCATGGATCTTCGCAGGGTTGGATCGCGAGCAGGTTTCGCCAGAAGTCTGCAACGGACCGTCCATGAGCATTTCCAGAAAAGTATCCGGTTCTATGGGGAAGAAGATGGACAGAGGCTCTTCCGCAAATATGCCGTGCAATACTTGCTATTGAGAACATTGGATCGTGAGATCTCGCAAGGAAATATTGAAGGAGCGACCTTCGGGGGAATTTTTGCAAATATTGAATCAGATCTATCTCGGTAACACCGCACAGTAAATTAGAACATAAATTCTGTTATACTGGTAGGGACACACCAATGCTGTGTCCTGATATGGATTGGGAGGAACTATGGCAAAAACACATACTCGTTACGTTTGTCAGGAATGCGGGCGTGTCGCAGCGTCCTATATGGGAAAGTGCCCGCAGTGCGGATCGTTCAACAGCATGGTGGAGGAAGTTATCCATGATGAACCCGTGCGAAGCACAGGGCGGTTCCGTGGATTGACGGGCCGCTCTGTTCCGCGTTCGATTGGCGATATTTCCTCCGACGCAGAAGACCGCATCCACCTCCCTATTGGGGAGTTTGCGCGTGTGCTCGGTGGCGGAATTGTGCCCGGTTCCATTGTTCTCGTGAGCGGTGATCCAGGAATTGGCAAGTCCACATTGATGGCGCAAATGGCAATGGAGATGGCAGCCAAAAAACGGGTGCTGTATGTATCCGGTGAAGAATCGGAACGCAGATCAAAATGCGTGCGGCACGATAAATCGCAACGGAAGGAACACAGTTTGCTGCGAACCTACCCGAAATTTATTGTTGGTGACCGAGACCAATCTCGAGATCATCTTCAACCACGTCAATGAAGTGAAACCTGACCTATTGATCGTCGACTCCATTCAAACGGCATGTATCTCTCCAATATCGATTCATCTGCCGGGTCGGTTGACAGGTGCGTGAATGTTCGTCGCAACTGCGTGAACTGGCGAAGACCAGTGGCATTTCCGTGTTTGTGATCGGGCACGTCACCAAAGAGGGGACGATTGCTGGTCCACGCGTGCTGGAACATATCGTGGATACCGTTCTTTATCTTGAGGGAGATCGCTTCCAGACCTATCGGTTGCTGCGCTCGGTGAAGAATCGTTTTGGCGCCACATCGGAGGTAGGTGTGTTCGAGATGCGCGAAGAAGGGCTCGCTGAAGTGGCAAATCCTTCGGAGGCATTTCTCGCCGAACGAATGATCAACGCAGCAGGCTCCGCTATTGCCGTAACGATGGAGGGCACACGTCCCATTCTGGTGGAAATCCAGGGTCTCACCTCTCCGACCCAATTTGGCAATGCGCGTCGAACCGCAAATGGCGTGGACTTCAACCGCCTGCTGTTGATCGCAGCGGTGTTAACTCGTCGGGCGGGGTTGAAGCTCTCGGAACAGGATATCTTTGTCAACGTAGTCGGTGGTATTCAAATCGATGAGCCCGCTGCAGACCTCGCGGTTGCCGTAGCCATCGCCTCTTCATGGAGGGATGTTCCAGTGAAGGCAGATGCAGTTTTGATCGGCGAAATCGGTCTCGCGGGGGAATTGCGTATGCCTGGTCAGATGCAGGCGCGCTTGCGTGAGGCATCCAAACTGGGATTCAAAACGGCAATCGTTCCCAAAGCAATTCGTAAAGGCGAAGGTTATCCAACGGGGATCGAGATTATCGAAGTGCGATCTTTGGATCAGGCGTTGAATGCGGCGTTTACTGCACGCGAATTACCTAAGGGAAAAATCTCGCGGAAGCATGACATCGCCGATACTCCTCTCCTATAAAGGAGAGGGGTATTTGTTTCTGCAACCGATCTCACTCTCCTTCGTATAAAGCACAGAAGGAGAACCCCATGAAAGTTATTCTAGCAATCCTTGTTTTATCACTTGCCTGTATGGCATGTGGATTTAGTATTGACCTGCCTAGAGCGAATTTTTACTGATTTGATGGCATAATTATAGGTATGAAAGCATATTCAACAGATCTTCGTGAGCGTGTGGTTGCGAGTATTGAAAGCGGTGAATGCAATATACCGCAAGCAGCCAGACGATATAAAGTCAGTGAGCCAAGCATCGAGCGCTGGTTAGCACAACATCGGAAAACGGGCAGATGTGCGCCGTTGCCCCATGCGGGAGGCATCTCTCGCAAGTTAGCCAGAGTTGAAGAAGTGATTCGTGCGGCGGTGAAAGCCCAAGCGGATGCGACCTTGCAGGAGTTGTGTGAACCGGTAGAAAAGGAAACCGAGATCAAATCGGATCCGAGTATGATGTATCGTGAATTAGTGCGGCTCGAATTGCCGCGAAAAAAAAGTCACTTCAGGCTAGCCAACGAGACACGCCGAGAGTGAAACGCAAGCGCCGAGCCTTTCAAAAAAAAGTTGCGGAGTTGGCCGTGAAGCGCTTCAAGTTTTTGGATGAATCCAGCGTAAATATCGACTTGACGCGCTTGTATGGGCGAGCTGCACCTGGTGCGCGTGTGGTCGACAGTGTGCCCCAACCGTCGGGACCGAAACGATGACTTTGGCGGTGATCGGTTGGACAGGGATCACCGCGCCGCTGGTGCTGTCCGGCTCGGTCAATGGTACGATCTTCTATGGCTACATTGAACAATGTGTTGTTCCGACCCTCCAGCCTGGAGATATTTTGTTCATGGATAATCTTTCGGCACACAAGGTCGCTGGACTGGAAGAGTTGATCTGCGCACACGGTGCGCACGTGCTCTATCTACCACCTTATTCGCCGGATTTCAACCCGATTGAATTGGCCTGGTCGAAGGTCAAGGCCATCCTGCGGCGTCTCAAGGCCAGAACCTTGCCAGATTTGATCGAGGCCCTCAAAGAGGCTCTGCAGGCCATTACGCCTCAAGATATTCATGCTTGGTTTTCTCATTGTGGCTATGCCATCAATTGATCTGATATTCGCTCTAGTCAGCCCAAAGCCGAACCGGAGATCAAAAATTCCATAACGGTGGCAGACCCGGGGTCTGATCAGGCGCGTTTATCGCTTTCGTTTCGGCACGGGCAAGCTGGGGGTCGCGTTATCCCCTGGCGCCAAGAATCTCGTGGATGGCACCGCGGTCTACAATGTGAAAGATCTCAAGCCGCAGGTCGTCAAAGATGGGAGCAACATCGAGATCAAGCAGGGTGATTTTAAGGCCTGCCACCATTCAAAGATATGAAGAACGAGTGGGATTTGAGATTGGGCAGCACGCCGATGGATCTGATCATTGCCCGCGGGCGCCTACGATGGAACACTCGAACTCGGCGGACTTTCGTTGAAAAGCCTTGAAGTAAAAGATGGTGCGTCGCATGTAGACTTGTCGTTCTCGAAACCAAATCCAATTGCGATGTCAATATTGCGTTATTCCACAGGTGCTTCAGATGTGAAATTAATTGGATTCGCGAACGCGAATTTTTCCACGCTGACGTTTTCGGGCGGCGCAGGAAACTATACCCTGGATTTCAGCGGAGAACTGCTACAGGACCGGTTGTAACCATTGACTCTGGTTTGGGGAATGTGAGAGTCTGATTATCCCTGACAAGGTAAATACCAAAGTAACCGTGGAAGGCGCGGCAGTCAACATCAATCATGGTTCTAGCTGGTCACAAAATGGAAAGGACTACACTCAAAAAGGTGATGGTCCATCGCTGACAATTGTTATAAAAATGGCAGCCGGTAACCTGCTGATCGATGATCTAACGATGCGAACACCACCCTCTCGTTTGAGAGGGGCTCCAGAATGCGTTAAAATCTGAAGCCAAAAATCATGGGGTTTATCACCCATTTGCATCACATAATTTGGAGCAAAAGGTCATAATTCATCCATGACCTCTATCACTTGCAGTAATGTAAGCTAGACAATAAAATCGTCTATAGAGACAAGGATTGTCTGTTTTTAGACAGTACCGTAAGCCTCGCTAAACTTCAAACCTAATTTTCAGTATGCAGGAATATTCAAGAGTTTAGCCACTTATGATCTAGGCGGTAGAAAGAAGGCCATCATGCAAATCACACGTCAGGCGGATTACGCAGTCCGTGCAGTGCTACATTTAGCGCGAAAGGGCAATACAGAACGATCCGCCACAAGCGCCGTAGCCAAGGAACAAAACATTCCACCTTCATTCCTTGCTAAAATTATTTCCCAACTTTCCATTGCAGGGCTTCTGCATACATCCGCGGTGCACACGGCAGTGTAACACTTGCCCGCGATCCCAAAGATATTACGCTACTGGAAGTCGTTGAAGCCATTGACGGACCTATCCAGTTGAACGAATGTGTGGGGAGCGAAGGATCATGTACTTTTGATGGAGAGTGCCCGATCAAACCCGTCTGGTGCGATGCTCAGGAAGAACTGGTCAACCGGTTGAAAGGCACGAACTTCGCAGATATGATGGCACAAGCCTCCTAACGATTTCTCAACTGAATTCCTCCCGGCGTTTAATTACCCGGGAGGTTTTTATTTATTTGCGAGGCTCATTATGCCAAAGTCGGATATTCCCGTTGAAACCCTAATTCAACAGCTTCATGGTACCGATTGGACAGGACGCTGTGACGCGGCACGCCTACTTGGACAGAGCGGTGATCCCCGCGCGCTGGATGCGCTCCTACCAGATTTGAGCGATCCGGATTGGCGCGTGAGACGAAACGCCGCGCAAGCCCTTGGAGTACTCCGCGACAAACGCGCTGTAGAACCATTGCTTGCATTACTTCAAGACCGGACAATGACCGTCCGACAGCGAGCCATCGTTGCGCTTGGACAAATCAAAGATATTCAAGCTCTACCTGCTTTGCTGGATATCCTGTTGGAAAACAAACACGAATCCTACGATGCATCGAAGGCAATTCGCAAGTTTGGGAAAAAAGCATTGCCGGAAATGGTCAAAGCGCTTCAACGAAGCAATGATCAGGGATTACTATTGTTGCTGGTTGAAATGAAATATGAAGAGGCGTTTGACCTGATCCTCAAATACCTGGAAAGCGATAAATCGTCTGAACGCCTAACCGCGATTCGGGAGTTGGGGAAACTCAGGGATAAAAGAGCAATTCCTCACCTTATAAATCAACTCGAGCATAATGACTTAACTACACAAAGCGAAGCAGTGCGTGCACTTGGGATTCTTGGAGCCACGGAAGCGATTCCCACGATTCTTGACTTGCTGAAAGATGATGAGTTGTACGGTCCGCGTTCTAACGTGTATCACGCTGTGACAGAAGCATTTCAAATCTTTGGGGGAATTGGGGATGAAATAAAAAACGCGTTCCCTGGGAATTATCCTGTCATGTTTAGCATGGGTGGCGCGCCGATAGAGTCTCCCCGAAGCGATGGGAATGCTGGGCAACGAGCAGTCCAATATCTTAAACGGTGCACTTTCAAAATTTCAAACGGGCTTCATCAAACCTGATAACCTCACCGGACCAATTGCAGATGCAGTCCATAAAGCGATGGAAGACGTGACGTGGAAGTTCGGCGTCATGTTTGCAGACGCCAGGGACGCCAAACAGGACCGCGTTGCACGCTTGATCGAATTACTAAACTCGGAATTCAACTCTAAAACGTGCCGCGGCGGCGCTAACTCTCCCTGGTACGGAGATGAACGTTCTCTCGAACCGTTGAAGCAGTTGTTACGAAACGAGGAGGGAACGACTCGTACGTCAGCAACATGGGCTGTGAATGCACTTCAAAAGGCGGTCTCCTATCGTAAAAAATCGGGCATGTAAGTAACACTTCCCTCCTGGCGTATAATGACCTGGAGGGGTTCTTATCACGGAGGCAACAATGAAGCAAAAACGTGTATGGCTGGTATTAGTTGGATTTATTCTTCTACCGACGTTGGTTGCGTGTGGAAAATCGCAAGCACCCGTCACGAACCCGCCCGCGGTGGAAACATCTCTTGCGAGTACTGCACGTGCGTTTGCAAAACAAACAGAGACAGCACAGGGGTTTACCCCCACACCATCCGTCGTGCCATCAGTAACGCTTACTCCAACCCCAAAAATCTCACTAAACGGGACATCTCTCATTCTCCAGAAAGATGGAAGCGCTCTTTTTGTGGATCACCAAGCCGGAATCCAATTGACGATTCCAGTCGGTTGGATGGCGCTGCGTGTCGGCGAAGAGGAATATAACAAAGCGTTTACATCAGACGTTATTCTAGCAAATCCCGCTTTGAACGATCGCCTGAACTCGGATCCAGGATGCCGATTTGAAAACGTTCCGTTTGGACGCTTTGGATATCCGTGATGGACATATCCCCCATGGAGTCATCTCAGACATTAACGTGATTTTTAAGCCCGGCGACACACGAAGCCTGGAGCAATGGTGGAAAGTAGAAGGAAATACCCGAAAACCTTTTAAAGATTTCAAGTTCGTTTCCATGGAATATCCCAAAACCGCTGACGGTACAAGAATTTTGATGTTCGATCAAACCTGGTCGAAAGATCAATCGAACTCAATATATTATAGACGTGTAATATTTAGCCTTTCCACAGGAACTCTCGTACTTGATTTCTATACTAATAAAGATTTCAAAGACACGGTGTTGCCTGATTTTGAAGAGGTGGTAAACAGTGTTACATTGTTCGACCAGTAAGAATAAATAGCATCGCACATTGACGAATTTCATAGCAGACGGATTTTTCGAAACAAAATCATGAACCCGATCAAGACCTTTCAAACACTAGGCATTTTTGTTGTAACCCTGACGCTTGCAGTTCTTTCCTGTTCCAGTGTTTCTGACATCCCAAATCTTTTCGCCACCCAGACGCCGACACCGACAATTACATTTACACCCACCCCTACATTTACTCCCAGCCCCACCGCCACGGAAACCCAAACTCCTTCGCCGACACCCTTGCCAACAGGAATCGGCGTCGAAAAGCAATCCGATGGAACAACTTTATTCATCGATTACGATAATAAATACCAGCTGGCACTTCCAAAAGACTGGACGGTCATCCCATTCAAGAAAGACGATTTCACAAATGTAATCAGCAAACTTGCAGAAGAGAATCCTCAACTTGCTGCCGCCGCACAATCCTTTAAACCTATGATCCAACATTTTTCGATTGGTGGCATTAATACAATCCAAAATATGTGATGAATACGTTTGCCTCGAACCTCAATATTACTGCGTATGCAGATCAGCTATTGGGAAGCATGCCGTTGGAGTTTGTTACAGGTGCATTGGAGGAGCAATTCCAAAAAAATGGGATCAAAGTGCTGACCAACGGTGTAAATGTTGTAGAAAATTCCCACGGTATTAATATTGAATATATTGACACGGAACGAACCGTGAAGGGCAGCAAAATTGTACAACGGGTTCTCGTATTCCAGTCCAATCAAAAGCTGGTTATGATTGCCTTCACCACATTGCCGCAATTCTCGAAGGATGTGTCTTCTGAAGGACATGTTATTGGTAGCTCGATCGCACTTTAAATAACAGTCGGTTTATCGAACAAATAAAGAAAATCCCTTGCGGCGTATAATTTTCGTGAGGGATTTTCATCTCAACAAGGAGATCGCAACATGTCTGGACCTATAGGTCGGTGCCCCGAGGGGAACGACCTCACCTGTAAGAACTGGCTTATTGAAGCCGCCTATCGCATGATCCAAAATAATCTCGACCCGGAAGTAGCGGAGAAACCGGAAGATCTCGTCGTCTATGGCGACGCGGAAAAGCTGCGCGTTCATGGGAAGCCTTCGATGCAATTATTGAGTCGCTAGAAAATCTCGAAGACGACGAAACGCTCCTCGTGCAATCCGGAAAGCCTGTAGTCGTTTTCAAAAGTCACAAGGATGCGCCCAAAGTATTGATTGCCAATTCGAATTTAGTCCCGCATTGGGCGACGTGGGAACACTTCGATGAGCTCGCCAAAAAGGGACTCATCATGTATGGGCAGATGACTGCCGGTTCGTGGATCTACATTGGCACCCAGGGAATCCTGCAAGGCACGTACGAAACCTTCGGCACGCTAGCGAAACTCAAAGGTTGGGGATCACTCAAGGGAAAGTTTGTGCTACTGCGGGTCTGGGCGGCATCGGTGGTGCGCAGCCTCTATCCATCACAATGAATGAAGGCGTGGGGCTCATCGTCGAAGTCGATCCCGAACGCGCCGAACGTCGCCGCGCGATTGGATATGTGGATATGGTGGTGGACGACCTCGAAGAAGCCATGACCCTCGTGGAGGAATTCAAGGACAGAGCAAATTCCAAAGTCTATCGGGCTCATTGGTAACGCAGCAGATATTTATCATGAACTGGGCAGAGCGCGAAGTCATCCCGATGTAGTGACAGATCAGACGTCCGCGCACGAAGCCTTATTCTACGTCCATCTGGCTTGTCGGTGACAGCGGCGAATGAGTTGCGAAAGTCCGATCCGGAAAAATATAAGAAGATGGCGATGGAATCAATGTCAAGCATGTGCGTGCCATGTTCAAATTCCAGCGAGCCGGCGCGGAAGTATTTGACTATGGCAACAACATTCGCCAACGGGCCTATAACAACGGTGTGAACAATGCATTTCAGTTCCCCGGATTTGTGCCAGCTTATATTCGTCCATTGTTTTGTGAAGGCAAGGGGCCATTCCGTTGGGTGGCGCTCTCTGGCGAGAAGGAAGACATTTATCACGACCAATAAAGCCATCATGGAACTATTCCCTGAAGACGAGCATTTTACATCGCTGGTTGAAGATGGCGCGTCAGAAAGTTCCGTTCCAGGGATTGCCATCGCGCATTTGCTGGTTTGGGATATGGGGAACGCGTGAAGGCGGGTTTGAAGTTCACCGAATTGGTTGCAGCTGGAAAAGTGAAAGCACCGATCGTGATCGGACGCGATCATTTGGATTCAGGTTCGGTTGCTTCACGAACAGTGAGACCGAAGCGATGAAAGATGGCTCGGATGCGATCTCCGATTGGGCAATCCTTAACGCGCTGATCAATGCGGTCAGTCGCACGACCTGGGTATCATTCCATCATGGTGGCGGAGTGGGCATGGGATATTCAAACAACACGCGGGACAAGTCATCGTGGCGGATGGGACCCCCGAAGCGGCTCGGAGGTTGGAACGCGTCCTGACCACCGATCCAGGTTCGGCGTCGTCCGACACGCCGACGCAGGCTATGAGATCGCCATCGAAGCGGCGAAACGTCACGGTATCAAGATGCCGATGTTGAAGTAGTTTAATGAATAATAAACTCCTATATGGGCTTGCTTGCACTCGTAATCAGCACGCTTGCTTGCGAGCCAATATTTGCAATCGGATGGGAAGAATCTTGCTGTTGTTCATCCTCTTTTTGCCTTTTTGCTCGGACCGCCTTTATACAGGTTCATTCGAAAGTTGGAGGAATTTCTGAAACATGAAAAGAAAGATAAAGTGTAGGGCAGATTGGCAATCCTCCCTACGAAACAGAAACATGACACGTACCAATTTTAATCTTCGAGCATTTTAGCCACAGATTTCGCAGATTTTTGATCTGCACAATACCCCTTCAAGATCAATTAATTCAAGAAGCCGTGCCTTTCCGCGTAATCCGTGGGCTGGATTCCTTAAGTTTGGGGGAATTCATCTTTCAGCTTATCACCTTATACTTTTGCTCTTGACATACTGTATTACATACAGTATCATACGACCATAAGGTGCCTATGGAAAACGATGAACTTGTACAAAATATGTTGTTGGAACTGCGGCCCGGTTAACACAGGCGTGGACGGAGCAGGTGCGTCGGGCAATGGCAGCGCCTCGATCACGGCGTCGCCATTCACGAACACCGTGAGTTAATCCCGCGCACGATGTAAAGCACGTGCTGAGGACCATAAAAGTCGGCGTCGAGCACTTGTGTTTCGTAGAAGAATGGATCAGCGGCGGGATCGTACTTATCGACGACGTACACCGTGTTTAATTCGGTCGGTCCGACGGCGAGGAAGGTGTTCAAAGCGTCGCCATCAGTCGTCGCTCGGGTAATCAGTCCGCAGAAAGTGACATCACCCTGTTGGAGCACTCGCAGGCTAATGACCGCACTCATCACGAAGTCGTTGTACTCGGTCGCCGTCTTTGGGTCGATTTGCAAACCGGGCGTCAAGCCGAAGAAAAGCGTATCCTCGGCGTAGACGGATTCACCGCCGGGCGGCACGAGGTCAGCGGCTGCGAGCGCATCGACGAGCGGCTGCGGCACGTCAACGGCGAGGTTATCGCCAAGCTCCCCCAAATTGGGCAAATTGCTAGTCGCCGCGCCGGAAGCCGCGAAATCGCCAATTTTGAAGCTATCGGCGACCATATACGCAGCGACGAAAGTAACGGCGGGGTCGCCGCCCTGCGTGAAAGCAAGCAGCATGGCGAACGTATCGCCGACAGGAACGGCGAGCACGAAACCGTCAGTTGTCGCTTCGCCGAGCGCACCATTCTCCGTTTTTATCGGCGCGCGGACACCGACTACGCCGGAAGACAGCTCGACCTCTTCCGAAGTCTCAACTCGAACGTTCCTTCAGTCGAGGCGATAAAGGCGTCGAGCAGGTCGGCGGCAGTGTCCGCTTCGACCGCTTCAGCGCCGAAAGAGGACAGCATACTGGCGGGAAGACCCACATCGCCATATTCGCACGACTGACCATCACCGTGCCATCGTCCAGTTCATCGATCTGCCACGTCGTGGGGTAATCGAAGCGAAACGAGCCGTCGTGCGTGATGTAGGTCGCGGTGAACAAATCCTGCGCCTGAACGCTCGCGGCGAAGCAGAGAGCGAGAGCTGCGAACAAGCAGAACTTTGAAAGGCGTTTAAACATTTTCGCTGAACCTTAGGACTCGGCTGGTCGAACAATAACTTCGTAATAACCTTCATGGTACAGTTAGGTCTAAAAATAACTCAACGTGCGACCTCCGTTCAACCATTGCTCATTGTACTCGGCGGAGATCAAACGTGCTAGACATTAAGAAGTGTTCAGGATTCTCAATTATTACGGTCGAAATAGGGCTAGATTTATTGTTACATTCGTTGTATATTCATTACAATATATACCTCGGAGTTCGTTAGATTTGGAGTGATCCAGATGGGTAAAACGAAAGTACTGCTCGTTGAGGACGACAAAAACATCAATAAACTCATCAGCGATTACATGACTGCACATGGTTTTGATGTAACTTCCTTTGAGGATGGTCCTGACGCGCTTGATCACGTGCAGATGCGTGGGTTGCCCCACATCGCCTTGATCGACCTGACCCTGCCAACCATGCATGGTTTCGAACTGAGCAACCACCTGAAGTCGATGGCGGACGTGCCCATCGTCTTTATCACCGCCACCAGCGACACCGATACGGTGGTACAGGGGTTGAAAAAATACGCTGAAGATTTCATTGTTAAGCCGTTTGAACTGCGTGAACTCGAAGCCCGCGTGCAAGTCGTGCTGGCGCGGATGCCCAGCCTCGACTACGCCAGCGAGCCAATCATCCGTATCGACGACAACCTGAGCATCGACTTCGCCCACAACCGGATCGTCGTCAACGGCAAGGCTGATGGATTGACGCCAACCGAGTCGATCCTGCTGCACGTGCTGCTGCGGAATGCCGGACGCGTCGTCGAAAACCGGATGCTGATCGCCCGCGTTTGGCCCTCCGAAGAAGTTTACGAAGATACGCTGCGCGTTCACATGCACCGCCTGCGCCGCAAGCTCGAAGCCAACTCGCATCACCCGCACTACATCCGCACCGAACGGGGCATCGGCTACATGTTCACCGTGCGCCCGCCGGAAGGCATCGCCCTCGAAGGCGAAGAGTCGTTGACGGAAGAATAGCGCGCCATCAAACCCAGTGCACCCAAACCCTGAGCCATGCTCGGGGTTTTTGTTTTGGGGCGCAGCCTGATATAATCTTTGAAATTACGTTATGGTAGTGGTTAGATCGCGGTTTAGGATTACATAGATCGAAATGACGATTAACGTCGATAATATCTTCCCGGTCTACAAGCCGAAAGCGCTGCCCAGCGAGCAGCTTCGCTTCTTGCTGGAAAGCGTAATCACCCAAGTACCGGTCGATTTAGCCTGCATCTACGAGTACAGCGCCACTGCGCAAACCATCGATGCGGTCGCTTCCAAATCATTCGGCGAACTGACCGATGAGGAGCAGGAACGCGCTTGCAGCGTCGTCAGCGAGGTGCTCTTGCCACTGCTGCCGCTGAGCGAACCGCAGATCCATCAGCTCCAAGCGGCGGATACCGCCCCGTTGCAATCGGCGCTGTTCTACCCCTTCCCAATTACCGACACGATTAGCGGGGTGCTCTCGCTTGGTTCGGTCAGCCCCAAGACCTACAACGCGACTCACGTCGAGCGCTGCGCGACCCTCGTCAGCTTGATCCGCGTCGTGCTGGAGAATCACCACCTCTACAACGTGCTCGCCGAGAATCTCTCGACCGCCCAGTCGATCTTGCAGACCGCGCAAGCCATCGCCGAAAATCCGTCGCCACAGCACGTCGTCAACATCCTGCGCGATACCATGTTCGAGGGGCACATCTCAAGCTGTGCCATGCTGCTCTATGGACCGGTACGCGAAGACAGCCCGAATGGTCCCTTCGAGTATCTGGAACTGCGCGGCTCGTGGTCGCGGCGCTATGGCAGCGGGGTCGGTATCGGCGTCCGGCTCTACCTCAAGGACTACCCCGACCTGCTTGAACAGCTTGAGCACAACGAGATCGTTACTTTTCCCAGCGTCAACAAGATCAAGGATCGCTTCGACCCGCTGATTCGCGGCTTTCTCAAAGCCGAGCGGATGCGCGGGCTAACGCTGATCGCGCTGCAATCGACGCGCCAGCGGCTCGGCGTGCTCGCCATCGGCACGGATCGGCGTCAGCAGCTTGACGAGCGCGAACTGCAAAGCTACCGCACCGTCAGCGAGTTCTTGGCGATCAGCGCGATGGCGCAGGTCTTGCAGCAGCAGCACGAACGGCTCGAACAGCACCGCGCCGCCATCCTCGACGCCGTGACTGATGGCGTCGTCATGGTGCTGCCGTCCGGTCAAGGCGGGCACGTTTTGACCGTCAACCAGCGCTTCACGCACATGTTCGAGGTCAGCGGGCAGCACGCCGAAGGCGACACGCTGATCCACTTGCTCAACCAGATGCAAATTCCCGAAGGCGTGCGCCAAGAACTGCGCGCCGGGTGGCTGAGCACCCCCGTCCGCGACCCCGCCGTGCGCCGCAATGAATTCCGCATGGTCAACAGCGAGGGACAACCGCTCGACGTGGAGTGGTACAGCGCGCCGGTCTATCAAGACGAGGACGTATTGGGGCGCATCTACATCTTCCACGACGCCACGCCGGAGCGGGCGGCGCAGCGCTTGCGCGCCGACTTTCTCTCGCGCATCTCGCACGAACTGCGCACGCCGCTAACCTCGATTCGCGGCTCGCCGAGTTCATCCTCGAAGCGACCGGCGATCAACTGCCCGACCTCGCCCGCGAGTACACCGAGATCATCCTCAACAGCGCCAAGCACCTCAACACCGTCTTCACCGACATGATCGAGATCACGCGCGCCGACGCGGGCGAACTGAAGCTGCACAAGTCCGAAGCACACCTGCCCGACATTGTGATCGAGATCGTCGCGCGGATGGAGCTTCAGGTCAAGGCGCGCAACCAGAAGGTGATCATGGACGTGGACGACGACCTGCCGCCGGTCAACGTGGACGTCGACCGCATCTCGCAAGTGATCACCAACCTGCTGACCAACGCCATCAAGTATTCGCCGGAAGGCGGCAAAATCCGCTTAACGACCGACCTGATCACCTCCAGTGACACCTTGCCCAACTCCGCGCCGACCGATATCGTGCTCCCGGCGATCCTCGTCACCGTCACCGACGAAGGTAAAGGCTTGAGCAAAGAGGAAGCCGACAAGGTATTCATGCCCTTCTTCCGCACCGACGAAGCCAAAACCCGCCGAATTGAGGGCGTCGGCTTGGGGCTGGCGGTCACGCGCAGCATCATCGAGGTGCATCGCGGGAAAATCTGGGCGGTGCCCAACACGCGCGTCAAAGGTGGCTGCTTCATGTTCACCATCCCGACGGTGCGTAGCTGATTCGACAACCCTCGCCCTAAATTATGACATTTTGCATACGCTCGAATCCCCACTTTTGGATACGATCTAAGTAGGGTCCTTCTGCATTTAGGGAGTGGGACGATAATGCAAATTATTATCGCTTTAGTACTGTTGGGACACGGCGTCGGGCACATCCTGTTCGCCGCAAATAGTTGGGGTCTTTGGAAAACTGGCGTCGCCCGTTCTTCTCTGTTTCAAGACGTTTTGCACGCCGACCAAACCTTCGAAGGCATTGTTGGCGTCCTCTGGCTGATTCCGCTGATCGGTTTTATGGCGGCAGCGGGGGGTTATTACGCCAATGCGGTCTGGTGGCGCGACGTGGCGCTCGCTGCCGCGACCATCTCGACGCTGTTGTTAGTCGTCTGGTGGAACAGCCTGAATACCGCGAGTGTGATCTACGCGCTGCTGCTCAACCTTGCCGTGATCACGATCATGCTCTGGCAGTCGCTCGCGAATATCTCAATCGTCTAGCACGGCGAACCGTCTACGTTTGACGCATGGCGGTGCGCCCGGTTACGACCGTTTACGCCACCAGTTCCAAGCGTAGACGACCGCGATCAGCAGCAGGATGATCGGCAGCCAATTGATGCGGATCACGCCGACGAGGAAAATGCGCAGCCCGATCCCGCCGAGCGTGAGCACCAGCCCCATGATCCACGTCAATAGGCTGACGTGCCAGCCCTTGCTGGTCTGGTAGCCGCCCGAACCGAGCAGCGTCACGCCGCCGAGCAGCATGGCGACGCCCTGATTGAGCACGCCGATCAGGTAGAGCAGGAAGATCAGCACCAGCAAGCCCGCTGTGATCAGTTCGACGACGGTTTCGCGCGAGTCGGTCATGGCATCACCCACCCAATGGGATCACGTCGCGCGTGACCCACGGCACCGGCTCGTGCTCGACGCCGACGATCAGGTTCAGGCGGCGCACCGGGAAGGTGATCGGATCGTAGGGCGGGAACTCGGCGGCTTGGCGTTCGGCTTCGGTCTTGAACTCGCCGACGGTCATGTGCGGCGTGATATCATCACCGCTGAACGCCCCGCGATAGGGCAACACGTCGGGAAATTCGGCATGAACCACCCGGAACAGCGCCTTGATCGGCTCTGGATTGACGGGTTTGAGGTAAGACGCCGTCGGGAAATGTCCGTAACCATCCAGCGTGACGTCGAACGGGGCGAAGTCGGCGTAGATTTGCCGGAGCTTCGGGCAAACCGCGTCGAGATCGTCCACCGGCACGAAGGGGAACAGTACAGTGATGTGCGCCGGGACGCGCAGCATCCCGTCTAGGCTGTAGCGCAGCCTCATCGGCGTCGCCAGAGCTTGCACGCGTGGCGGCGCGATAATCACGATAGCGGTGCTGAGTTCCATTGCCATGAGCGGGATTCCTCGTTCAGCTTCTGCCTGATTTTAGCATGAGTAGCGATGGCGCACGCACGACCACCTAAATTTATCAAACTCGCTGAGAAAGAAGATCATGCACCCGCTTTTGCTCGACCTGCCGAACTCAACTCGAAACCGACCGCTTAATTCTGCGCCCCTATCAAGCCGGGGATGGCACTGCCTATTACGAGGTTTGCCAGCGCAACCGCGATCATCTCGCCCGCTATGAAGCCGACAACTCGGCTCGCGGCGTCACCACACCGGAAGAAGCGGAAATTCTGGTGCGCCAGTTCGCGCTCGACTTCGCGGCGCGGCGCGCCTTCTTCTTCGGCGCGTGGGTGAGGTCGAGCGGCGAATTCGCCGCCCAAATCTACGTCGGCGTGGTCGATTGGGATCTGCCTGAGTTCGAGCTAGGCTACTTCGTCGATTGCGCCTGCGAGGGTCACGGTTTCGTCACCGAGGCAGCCCGCGCCGCGCTGCGGTTCTGCTTCGACGACCTGCACGCGCATCGCGTGCGCTTGGGCTGCAACGATACCAACGAGCGCAGCATCCACGTCGCCGAGCGCTGCGGATTCGTCCGCGAGGCGCACCTGCGCCAGACCCGTCAGCGCGTTCGCCTCGCGGATGGCACATTCAGCGGCGAGTACATTTACGGTCTGCTGCGGAGCGAGTACGAGGTAAGTCGCAACGGGTAGGGGCGTTATATATAACGCCCCTACAAGACGCCGTGTAGGTTACTTCGTGACCGCCATGCTGCCGTAATACAACGTCAAGCCAAAGTGCTCGGTGAGCAGTTGCAGCGGGCTGCGGTGCTGATCTCTGCCCGGCGCGAAGCCGACCAGCGCGGTGGTCGCGGCGGTGTCGTGGACGTAGACGCGCCAGTGTAGATCGCGGCAGTCGTCGCAGCGGAGGGTGAAAGCGACGCCGTGCTCAGCATCGCCCGCGCTGCCGCCGAAAACGAGCGTCCGCCCCCAGTCGATCAGGTCAATCTTGTCGAACGTGATCGGCGTCTCGGCAGGCAGATCGAGCAGCGCGGCGAAGGTGATGTCCATCGCTACTCGTCACCCGCGCCGCCGGAGTCGGCAACACCCATGCTACCGAGATCCGCCTCGATCCGTTCGGGATCGTCGCCTTTCATCAGCCGCTCGGTGACTTCGCTGAATGCCGGGTCGCTGACCGCCTCATCCTGCCCCAGTTGGTGCATCATGCGCCCCAGCTCGCGCGAGTCGCCCCCTTCCATGACCGAGAGCATCTCGTTGGAAGACAGGTTGGCGTAATCGCGCCCCGGTTTTTGGATTGCCACGCGGCTGATCAAGCGGGTCAGGTCGTGACTGCCGCAGTGGGGGCAGGTATGCGCTTTGGCAGCGTTAGCGACGTCGTAATCCTTATAGGACTTGTAGAAAAGCGCGGCTTTGCGTCCACACGCATTGCAGCGGTAATCGTAAACTGGCATAATCGCCTCCGTGAATGTCAACGCTATTATACTGAAAGCCGTTTTCAATGCTCAATGATCCGCCGCCCGAACGGCGCAAGACGCATCCGCTGGAACGCGATCCACTCCCACCGCCCCCACCGCCCAACAATTCCCAAGGTCAGCCGCAACCCCAGCAGATGATCTTGCACATTCCGTCGGTGCGACCAACCGCCACCTACACGCTGATAGCGATCAACATGCTGATCTTCGTGATCCGCGCGCTGTCGTTCCAGCTTGACGAACAGCTTTTTCTGTGGGGGGCGAACAATCCGGTCGCGGTGCTGGCGAACGGCGAAATCTACCGCCTGTTCACGTCGATGTTCCTGCACGCGAGCATCTTCGACCCGTCTGGCGGCTACGCGCTCGCCAACAGCCTGCACTTGATCTTCAACATGTACATCCTGTACGTGATCGGGATTCAGGTCGAGCGCCTCTTCGGTCACGTGCGTTTCACGCTGGTCTATCTGCTCGGCGGGCTGGCGGGGTCAGTCTTGAGCGCGGTGCTCAGCAGCGGCAACGTCTACTCGGTCGGCGCTTCCGGCGCGATCTTTGCGATTCTTGGGGCGCAGTTCGTCTACCTCTACCAGCATCGCAAGCTGCTCGGCGCGCGCGGCCGCGCCCAGATGCAAAGCCTGATCATGCTCGGCGTCATCAACCTGATTTTCGGGGCGCTTTCGACCGTGCCCGGCAGCGCCATGAGCATCGACAACTGGGCGCACATCGGCGGGACGATTGGCGGACTGGTGCTGACGTGGGCGATTGGACCGATCTATATCGTGCGCCGTCACCCGGAGAACCCGAATGCCCTACTCGGCGAGGACATTAACCCACTCAAGAACCGTTACTGGGCAGTATCACTCTTCGTGATCGCCCTGATGGTGATTTTGATCGTCGCCCGCTTGATCGCCTAAGCGGCGGCGGGCGTCGTCGAGTTCCCAGCGCAGGATCGCCATTTGCTGGGCGATGTCCTTGTTATCGCGGGTGAGGCGCGTCAGCACGGTTGAGAAGTGCATCAGGATGAGCAGCATGAAGATGATCGCCACCAGAAAGAGCGCAGCGGGCGGGTAAGTAACGACGCCGAGCAAGCTGGCGAGGCTGTCGAGCAGCGGGCGCGACACGCTGAGGACGATCAAGACAATCGTCGTCGCCAGCCACAGCAGCGAGTAATCCTCGCGCAATTTCCGTTGGCGCACCAGTTCCAGCACGAACAACAGCCCTGCGACCGAAGCCCCTAAGCCGAATAAGGTCGAACGCTCGATCATGAGTAAGCCTTTCAGCGATGAGCCGTCAGCTATCAGCTAAAGCCTAAAATCAGGTATACCGACGCACTACTATCGCATGAGCGCGGGTCTATATCAACCCGTTTTTAGCTGACCGCGGATCGCTAATCGCTTTTCCAAACAAAAAGCGTCACCTTGCGGTGACGCCCGTGGTTTTCGTGTCCGGTAGAACGAACTTAGATCACCACAACGTTGCTGGCTTGTAGACCCTTCGGACCTTGTTCCAGCGTGAATTCAACCTTCTGCCCTTCTTCGAGACTCTTGTAGCCGTTGCCCTGAATGGCAGAGTAATGCACGAATACATCGGGCGCGCCCTCACGAGCAATGAAACCAAAGCCCTTCGTGCCATTGAACCACTTTACCGTACCTTCAATCCGCTCGGACATTGCCGAACCACTCCTTGGAATACGCCTCAAATGAGGTTTAGAACCTAGAGAAATAGAACGGCATCTGTTGTAATAGGTTTCGTTCTACTCAGGAAAAATCATAGCCGGATCAAGATCGAAAGTCAAGCAGCCACCGCGTCCGCTTCGCCTGAAAATAAGAACTTTAGTTCTAATACGCCCGGATTAAATCGCGGTGGGCAGCCGACTTGACACGCTGCTCTGGAGCCAACCACTCCTGCCGCTAAGCTTCAGCGGATTACCCCAGCGCTTCGAGCAGCGCGCGACCCGCCGCCAACCCGGACAAGCACGCGCCCTCGATGCGCGGTCCGCCGAAGGCATCCCCCGCAAAGACCAACGGCGCGGGCTGATCCGCCGCGACGAGGAAGCGCTCGGCATAATGATTGTTCGGCTGGGCATACAGCCAGCGCTTCAACTGGGCTTCGAGGATTTTCGCCTCGCCCAGCACGGGCAGCAGGTCGACCCGGAAGGCGGCGAGGATTTCCTCATCGGTGCGCTCCCAAAGTTGACTGCTGTAGACCGCGCCCGCCTGCGCCGTGATCACGACCGCGCCGGGGGAAATCCCCTTGCGCTTGTTGTCGGCGATCCAGCGGATGTTGGCGTAAGGGCGCTGAATCGCGCCCGGAGAGGGCAAACGCAGCTCGCGGTCGAGTACGAACAACCCGGTCAGGCTGCGGTAATACTTAATCTCCTCCAGCGCCGCGCGATCTGAAGCGCTCAACGCGACCCCGCCATCGTCGATCAGCGTGAGCGACTGGGGTACGGGCGGCGTCAGCAAGATCGCGCGGGCGCGCTGGGTCGCCCCGGATTCATCTTCCACCTGCCAGCCATCTGCGCCCAGCGATTTCACCGAAACGACGTTGACCTTGACGCGTGTGTTCAAATTCTGCGCCAACTGTTGAGCAAGGGCATTCATGCCACCCCGGACGGCGTAGCGGGGATGTCCATCGCGGGTGGTGTTCAAGCTGCCATCGCTCCACCCGCGTGACCACTCGAAGACGATCCCTTCCGCCAGCCAACGCGTGACGAACGCGGAAAATTCGGGGTCGCGCACAGTAAAGAACTGGGCACCGTGATCAGCAGCCCCGCCGCCGATGCGCCGGGTCGCCATACGCCCGCCGACGCTGCGCCCTTGATCGAGCAGCAGCACGCGCTTACCCGCATCCGCGAGCACGCGCGCCGCCATCAAGCCCGCCAAGCCAGCGCCGACAATTACCGCGTCCGTTGCCCGTCCTTGTGTCATGTTTTCAGCCATCCTTAAAATTATTCATTATGCGGCAGATTGTAGCGCAAAGGAGAGCGGGCGCTAAATTGAGGAACTACCACTGTTTTCGTGAATTTTGTCACAAACACACACCGAGGCAGGAAGAAGTCGCCGCGATGAGGCTGTCAGTCCAGGCGAAAAAGAAGGCGACCCTTGCGGGTCGCCTTGGTAATGCTGTTCAACCGCTAAAGCGGTTACGAGCCAACTGCCGCTGTCGCCGCAGGCATCGCGTTCATGTTCGCCATACCGAGCAGCATTTGGTAAGGCAGCAGCGTCGGGTTTTCCGGCGCGACCGTCACCGCAGCGCTGTTGAAATCGGCGTAATTGACCGAGAACGTAGCGTTGACCGTCGGCGCGCCGGTAGTGGTCGGCATCGGCGTCGCGGACATCGCGCTCACCGAATTCATGATGCCGCTCAGGTCAAAGTTCATCTCGCCAGTAAGGCTTTGCAGATAGTAATCGGTCGTGCTGATCACTTCATCGATGGTGAAGGTCATACCGGTGAACATCTGCTGTGACATTGAGAGCGCCTGCTGCATTTGCTGCTCCGTCAGCTTAGTACCGGTGCCCTGCGCCTGCATCTGCTGCTTCATCAGGTCTTGCATCTGCGGGCTGGACATCAGCGCCGCGAAGTCAATCGACATATGGAAAGTTGCCGTAGCGCCGCTGCCGTCATCCGTCCGGGTGATGCTCAGGAACTGGCTGAGAAATGCCGGGTCTTGGAAATCCTGCATGTAGGTCATCGGGTTGGTGCTGCCCATCATCGCCCCCATGTTCGTCATGTCGAACAGGTTCGGGTTCTGCGCCAGCAAGCCTTTCATGAGACCAGCAATGTCGAGACCGTACCAGCCCTTCATCGTCGCGTCGTTGAGCAGGGGTTGCAGTTCGTCGAGATTGAGATAGCCGACGCCGTCCACCATCCGCACGTCCAGCGTCAGGCTGTTCGGGGCTTTAGGATCGGCTTGCTGCATCAATTCCGGCGGAACCGTGACCGTCAGCTTGAAATTGCCGTTGAGCTTGGCGAGCGCAGTCTGCAAGAACGCGCCGTAATCCGCCATGATAGTCGTCGGGTCGATTTGGAGCGCCGACATGCCAGCGACCGCGCCGCTGCCGTCAACGGTGATCGGACCCATCGCGGGCATATCCGGCAGGTTGCTCATTTGAACCGAAACGTTGAAGTTGAAACTGCTCGAGTTGAGCGTCTTCGTTGCCGCTGCCGACTGGGTGAGGATCTGGCAGTCCGCGCTCGAAAGATTGCCGCAGAAGGTCTGCGGGGTGGTGTCCTGCGCAAAAACAGCACTGCTCAGACTGAGCAGCGCCAGCGCCGCTATGATCAGGATGAACTTACGCATTGAGCTTTCTCCTTAAAGTGAGTTTCTGAAGCATTACGCACAATCAACCATTATAGTGCATCTCCTTCATAACAATCTTAATTCCAGATTAAATTTACGGATTTTACGTGTTCGGGCTTTGACCGCGCGGCAAAATCAAAAAGCCGGGCTGAACCCGGCTTCACCACCATAAGGAATTAGCAGCGTCATACCACCGCGTTAAAGGTCGAGCTTGCTTTCGTAAAGCGTGCGATGTTTGACCGCCTCGGCGAAAACCGCCACGCCGGAATTAAGCGCGATCAAGCCGATGAAGCCCAGCAGCAACCACTTCCAGCCCGCTTTGCGCCGCGCTTTGAGCACAATCGCCTGCCCGACAATCGACACGCCCGCGCTGATCAGCAGCAGACCGCGCGGCGCATTGGTGCTCCATTCCTCGTAGTGATAATCCATGCGACTATCCTTTATCACAATTCAGGTTTCACATCTCGGCAGAATCATAGCGAGTTGGCACCGTCTCCGCTAGTCTCATCCGGCAACACTAGTTGTTGAACTTCGGGTACTGCGCGCCGGGGATGTTTTCCAGCAGCAGATCCTCGACGCGCCGCGCATTCGGGATGCCGTAGAAGCCGACCTTGCGGCGACGGGTGCGATAACCGTAGCGTCCACGCGCGCTGTAGGTTTCGGTGGCAAAGATTAGGTCACCTTTATCCCCTGTAAGGCGGCGACGCTCAATTCGTTCTACGTTCGGATAGGAAGTGACGCTCATGCTTCCGAACGTTGGCTTGAGGATCAGCGCACGGTAGTCAGTCACGGCGTAGATAGTTTTGGTCGCTTGCCAGAAAGCATAAATCGGGCGCAGCAGCGAAAATCCCAGCACAGCGATGAAAATCAACCCAAAGAGCGGAAATACAAAACCCCCGCCTCCGTATCCGTATTCGAACGAGGTCAGGTCGAACGAAGTTACCGTTGAGATAAAAATCGCAGCCACGATAATCAGTATGGCGCTGATTACTTCCTCGGCATACTGCTGCGTGAGGACGCGCAGCGGCGTCGGTTTGCCGATCCAGAGCACTTTTTCGCCGTGCCGGATCTCCGGCGACACGATTTCGCGCAGCGTCGGATCAAACGTCAAATCGTCAGCCATCATCAGCCCCTCAATTCAAACGCGCGGCACTGACCGCACCGGGATCAGCGCCCGTCAGCAGGTGATCGACCGCGCGCTCGGCGACGCCCGCGCCGAACGCCAAGCCATGCCCGGTGAAGCCGACCGCGAAGCCGACCCGATCCATCCCCGGCAGCGTGCCGACCAGCGGCAGCCCATCGACGCTGAAGCCCATGATCCCCGCCCAGCGGCGCTCGACCGGCGCGGTCACGTCGGGGAAGTGCTGGCGCAGGTAGGCGTCGAGGTAGCCCTGCACCGGCGTCGGTCACGCGGTCGTCGGTGGTGTCGTTTTCCTGCTCCTTGAACAGCTTGCGCCCGCCGCCGATCAGCAAACGCCCGTCGAAGGTCATGCGGTAGTACATGTAGCCGTAATCGCTGTAGCCGCAGGTGTCGAGCACCGGCGCAGCGAGCGGCGCGGTGACCAGCACCTGCGCCCGCGTCGGGATCACCTTGCCGACGAAATAGGGATGCAGGCGCGGCGAATAAGCATTGGTGCAGAGCAGCACGTGCTGCGCCTTGAAGGTGAACTGGCGCGTCCGCACCGTGACGACCTCGCCCGGCTTGCTCGATGGCGTAGACCTCGTTGTTGGCGACCAGTTCGGCTTCGCTGGCGCGCAGCACCGCCTGTGCCAGTTCGTAGGGCTGGACGGCGCAGTCGTTCGGCTGCTCGATGGCGGCGAAATAGCCGCGATCCAGCGGATCGTGATCGTGGAAAATCGACGTCGATGCCGTCGGCGTTCAGCAGCTTGGCGGCTTGCTCCAGTTCGGCGGCTTCGGCGGCGCTTTCCGCCAGCAGCAGCGAGCCGCAGCGATCCAGCGTGACGCCGCCGCGCTCGGCGAAGCCGAGCCAGTACGTCGTGCGTCTTCTTCGAAAGCGCCCACAATTCGCGCACCTGGTCGTGCCCGTAGCGCTCCATCGCGCGGTGATAGTAGATGTCCAGCCCGGTGATCATGAACCCGGCGTTGCGGCTGCTCGCGCCCAGCGCCATGTCGCGCGCCTCGGTGATCACGACCTCGCGCCCCGCCTGTCCCGCGAAATAGGCGGCCGCGCAGCCGACCACCCCCGCGCCGACGACCAGAAAATCGACTTCGCGCACCGGCTGGTTGCCGTCCGCCTGCCACAATGAAACCGTCATGATTTGCCCTGTTGGAATCCAAAATGCCCGACTTTGTGTGGGCATTTTAGCGAGTATTCAATTCGCGGGCGAACGCTCAGCTCACCGCCTGCTTCACGAGCGCGCTGATCCGTGCCTCTTCGGCGGGGGTCAACGCCGTCAAGCGCGAAGGCGGTCGCCCACATATTGCCGTCGTCGAGGTGCGCCGTAGTCGTTGAAGCCGAGCGTCGAGTAGCGCGCGCCGAACTTCTGCGCGTTCTGGAAGAAGCAGATGACATTGCCCTCGGCATTGGCATAGGCGGGCATCCCGTACCATGTTTTGGGCATGAGGTCGGGCGCGTTGGCGCTGACGATCTCGTGAATCGCGCTGCGCCATCGAGCGATCCGGCTCCGACATCTCGGCAATCTTCGCTAAGATGTCTTTTTCGCCTTCCTCCCTACTCTGCATCGCGCGCGCTTCCGCTTTCATTTCTTTGGCGCGCGCTTTCATCGCGGCTTTTTCTTCGGCGCTGAATCCCCCGACTTTGCCGTTGCTTCCGCTTTTTTCGCCATCTTCTCGCCTTTCTGAATGTCTTACTGCCGATCCTGATGCAAGCTGAAGACGTTGCCGCTGTTGTCCTTGAAAATCGCTTCAATCGCGTAACCGCGATCCGTCGGCGGCTGGACGAACTCGACGCCCTTCGCCTGCATCGCTTCGTAAGCCTTCTGGATGTCCTTGGTGTAGATCAGCGTCCCGCCGATCTTGCCTTTGCTGACCAACCCCTTCAGCGCAGCGGCAGAGTCCCCGTCGTTCTGCCCGAACAGGTCGAACGGCATCAGCGCGATCTCGAACTCCGGCTGATCCTTCAACCCGACCGTCAGCCAGCGAAAATTGCCCACGTTCTGATCAGCGCGAATTTCAAAACCGAGCGCCTCGGTGTAGAAGCGCAGCGCTTCATTCTGATCTGCGACCCACACAGTCGTGTGCGAAACTCTACTCAGCATCGTCTATCTCCTCAAGTGCCCGAATACGCGATCAGTGTAGCACAAGTGTGCGACTTACAGTTCTCGAAAATTGCGCGGTTTCCGGCTAAATCTCGGCATCCAGCCCGTGCAGGTAATACTGACACAACGGGATATGCGTGGGTTGGGATCGGCGCTGCTTATAGCGACGGTAAGCGCCCGGCGTCAAGCCGGTGACGCGGCGGAACAGGGTGCTGAACGAGCCAATGCTCTCGAAGCCGACCTCGACGCAGATGTCTTGTATCGGCAGGTCGCTGCTGCCGAGCAGGTCTTTCGCTTGGTCGATGCGGCGCTGGATCAGGTATTGGTGCGGCGTTTGGCGGTAAGCGGCGTGGAACAGCCGGATGAAGTGATACGGAGAAAAGCCCGCCGCTTGGCTGAGGTGGTCGAGCGTCAGCGGTTGGTCGTAGTGACGGTCGATATAGCTGCGCGCCAGCGTCAAGCGGGCGCGGTGCATAGGTGTGATCTGCTTCATGGGCAGTTTCCGGTATGGCGGTAGACTGCCCATGATTATCGCACTTAGTGGCAGGTTGCGCTACGCGCGGACGACGTACGTCCCGGCGAGCTTGTCATGCCACGCCTGATTTTCGCGGTCGACCAGCGCCCAAATCCAGCCGAGCATGAAGACGACGCTGTCGATGTAGTAGCCGATATAGCGCACCAGCACGTCGGCGGCTTGCAGCGGCTCGCCGCTGACCTTGATCACGCGGATGCCCATCATCCGCTTACCCGGCGTCTGCCCGTCCTGCTGGGTCAGAAAGTACCAATAATAGGCGACGCCGACGATGAAGCTAGCGACGCCGCCCGCGCCGCGACCACCCCAGAACAGCAGCCCGGTGATGATGCCGAGGATGATGCTGTCGATGATCAGCGCGACGAAGCGGGTGCCCACGTCGGCGAGTTCGTATTCGGAAATGCTGCCGCGTTTTGGTTTTTCAAATTGGGTGTAGGTGCTCACTGTTTAGCCCCTTATTTATCGTTCGATCTACACCTTTTTATACGCGGGCATACACGCAGGGTTGCGGATTTTGTCCATGAGCCACCATTTTTTAGGGGCTAGATCGCTTCCCACAAGAGTATGACGGTGTCGGGGCGAGGCATACCTCGCCCGTTTTTAAGCGCGATCAGTTTACGAACCAGCCGACTTGAGCGCGCTGCCCGCCAGCCACGTGCCGGTATCGTCGGGAGCAGGTCCGACGAAGGGACCGCCGAGGGCTTTACCGCAGTTGCCCGCGCCCATGTCCTCGAACGATGTGCCGACGCCGAAGATGTACACCTCATCGCCGAGGTCGAAGGCGAGGTTGAGCGCCCGCCCGTTGATCTGCCCGACCACCGGGTAGTCCGAACCGCTGTCGGTGGTCATCGTGCCGGATGCGCTGCCAGTGTCGTCGACATTCAAAGCGAGCGTGCCGACCAGCGATAGCCCGGTCTCCGGTCCGCTGTAGACGGTCGCCTCGAACGGGAGCGAACATGTAACGGCAAACTCAGTCGTCTCAGGGGCTTCGGGAGTCACTTCTTGGGCGGCAACAACGGCAGTCGAGAGCGCGGCGAACACCCCCACGAGGGCGATCAAAATGACGATAAATCCAATCCGTTTCACAATAATCCTCCATAGGTTGACAATGAATTAACGTCAAAACCCATGAGTTCGGATTGGGCGCTCGCTCTGAAAGTGCCTGCGCTAATCGATCTCCAGCAACCGCTGCCCGCGATCCACCACCGCGCCGGGCTGCACCAGCACCCGCTTGACGCGACCAGCGGCAGGCGCGGTGATCCGAATCTCCATCTTCATCGCTTCGAGCAGCAGCAGCGTCTGTCCGCGCTCGACGGTATCACCCGCCGCGACCAGAACTTCGCGCACCTGCCCCGGCATCTGAGCAGTGAGGTCGCCACCCCCGGCAGCCCGCCTCCCGCGCGATCCGCGCCGCGTCTCCGGCACGTTCAGCGTGTAACCTTGCCCATCGACGGCGACGAAACGCTCGTTCCCGCGCGCCGCCGTGTAGGCGACGGTCAGCTTGCCGTCGAGCGTCAGCAGCCAGCCGCCGTCGATGGGCGCGGCGCTCAGCGTGTAGACGCGCTCGCCCACCGTCGCCCGGATCGTCCCGTCGGGCAGCGGTTCGAGCGTGACGCTGAAGGACTCGCCGCCGTACTCGTAGATCATCCTGCCGCTGCCTGACAGGTCGGCAGTTTCGGGAACAGGTCGCCCGCGTACTGCGCCATCGTCGCCACTTGATCGACCGGGATGACCAGCATCATCCCGGCGACTCGCGTATCGGTCGCGGGCTTGACCCAGTAGCGCACGGCATAATCAGACCCGTTCAGGCTGACGTCATACTCGTAGAGGTGCAGGTTCTCGTAGCTGCAATCATCCACTTTTTCGTAAGAGTCGTAGTTAGCGAAGATCGTCGCCCAACTCGCGGCGCCGTAGTATTCGTCGATCTGCGTCTGGGTGTAGCCGCAGTTGTAGTGCAGGTATTCCAGATAAGCGACCGCGCCGAGGCTGGAAGCCGTCCACGTCACCGTCGTTTTGGCATCGTCGCTGCTGACCGTCTGCGCCCACGTCGGGGCGGCGAAGGTATCGCCGCTGAAGGCGAGCGCGGCGGCGATATCCTCATCCGCCGACGGCGACGCACACGAGATCGGCGCGGGCGCTTCGAGACTGGGCACGACGACGACCGAGGACGTCACCGGCGGTGCATCCTGCACGGGGATGTCGAAGGCGGCATAGCCGAAGAACCCGGCGAAAACGATCAGCAGCAGCGCAATGATTGAGCACATAAGCGTCCTTTCGATAAAACAGCTTGGTAGGGGCAGAACTGAGTTCTGCCCCTACGCGAATAATCTACTTTCGAGCGTCGCGCATCACCCCTTGACCGAGGCGGAACCCATCAGCGCGCGACCAAGGATCGGTGCTCAGGGCGCGCGTTTCCGGCGTCGCCCCGCCGCGTAGATCGTAGAGCGCCGCCGCGATCAAGGCAAGGTCGCTGATCGGCGCTTCCGGCGGGATCAGGTCAGCCAGTTGGCGCTCGATAAAGCCGGTATCGACCGTCCCCGCCGCGAACGCCGGGTGATTGATCAGCGCGCGCAGGAAATCGCGGTTGGTGGTCGTGCCGAGGATCACCGTCGCGCTGAGGGCGGCATCCATCCGGCGGATCGCCTCGGCGCGGGTGCGGTCGTAGACGATGATCTTGGCGATCAGCGGGTCGTAGTGGATCGTGATCGTGTCGCCCGACGCGACGCCCGCGTCGACCCGCACGCCCGCGCCTTCCGGCGGGACGAAGCGGATCAGGTCGCCGACGGCGGGCAGAAAGCCGTTGCGCGGGTCTTCGGCGTACAACCGGCACTCGATGGCGTGCCCGCGCTGACTCAGGTCGTCCTGACTGAAGGGCAGCCGCTCGCCCGCCGCGACCGCGAATTGCAGCTTGACCAGATCCAGCCCGGTCACGAACTCGGTCACCGGGTGCTCGACCTGCAAACGCGTATTCATCTCCAGAAAGTAGAACGCGCCGTCGGGCGTAACGATAAACTCGACCGTCCCGGCGTTGACGTAGCCGACCGCCCGTGCCGCCGCGACTCCCGCCGCGCCCATCCGCGCTCGCGTCCCGGCGTCAAGCAGCGGCGACGGCGACTCCTCGATCACTTTCTGGTGGCGGCGCTGCGCGCTGCACTCGCGCTCGAACAAGTGAACCACGTTGCCGTATTGATCCGCCAGCACTTGAATCTCGACGTGGCGGGCGTGCTCGATGTAGCGTTCCAGAAAGACCCGCGCGTCACCAAAGGCGTGCTGCGCCTCGCGCCGGGCGGCTTGCAGCGCCTCCGGCAGATCGGCGGAACGCTCGACCACGCGAATCCCCTTGCCACCGCCGCCGCCCGCCGCCTTGACCATCACCGGGTAGCCGATCTCGTCGGCGGCGGCGAGGAACGCGGCATCATCGCCGCCACCCTGATAGCCGGGAACGAGCGGCACACCCGCCTGCTGCATCAGGGCGCGGGCTTCGGTCTTGACGCCCATCTGCCGGATCGCGCTCGGCGGCGGACCGACCCAGATCAGCCCGGCGTCGATCACCGCTTGGGCGAAAGCTTCGGTTTCGGAGAGAAAACCATAGCCGGGATGGACGCAGTCGCAGCCCGCCGCGCGCGCGATTTCGATCAGCTTGGGGATGTTCAGGTAGCTCTCGACCGGGGATGCGCCGCCGAGCGAATAGGCTTCGTCGGCGTGGCGGACGTGTTGGGCGCGGGCGTCAACGTCGGCGTAGACCGCCACCGTGCCGATGCCGAGTTCACGGCAGGCGCGGCTGATGCGGACGGCGATCTCGCCCCGGTTGGCGATCAGGCATTTGGTCAGCGCCATAACGTTCAGACTGCTTCCTCACACGAAAAACTTCCGACCTCACCTTATGCCAGTTTTGATTCGGCGGCGCGCGCCCGCGCTCAGTGAGCATTCATGTGGGCTTGGATCGCGGCGTGCGCATCCTCCATCCGCAGATAGATCGCCAGCGCCGACGCATCGACACCCTTCTGATTCATGATCTTCTGAAAGGCGCGGATGAACACGTTCGTGCCCACCATCACCGAAAAAGCGTAGGGATCGGTAAAAGTGCCGGGGTACCCTTGCAGTTCGTAATCGATGATGCACGAGAGTTCACCAAAATCCGTATCGAGCGTCCGTACATCGACGATGTAGTATTTCCAGCCTTTAGCGATGACCGCCTCGTCGGTTTGCAACAGCTCAAGTGCCTGTTTGGTCGCATCCTTCACGTCCTGACAGCGGATGATGCCAGTATAGGCACCAATGATGATCGGTTGATCAGGGTGCTTGGTCAATGAAAAAGGCATGACAACATATCCTTATCTGCCTGAGCATAAACGCCCCAAACGCAGCGTTCGCGACTCAAGTCGGATTCGGCGGCGGTGACTCTGCTTGCTTGTCATCAGGGTCGGCGTAGACCCCGCCGGTCAGATACGACATGCCGATCCAGAGCGAGCGGGCGTGGCGGTAAAACACGGTGACGAAAGCGACGTTAAAGCAAATCCAGAACAGCAAATGCGGCTCAAACGGCGGATGAAACAGCGCGTTGGCGACGAAGTAGCCGCCGACCGTGAACAATTCCGCCAGCGCGAGGTTGATGTACATGCCGCCGACCGATTCGCCGTCCTCGCGCTCGAAACGAACGCCGCAGTTGGGACAGGTTTGGTTCATCCTGAATAAGCCGGTGAAGATGCGCCCGCGCCCGCAGTTCGGGCAGCGCAGGCGAAAGGTGGTCCACAGGACGTTGAGACGCTGCTGCCAAGTTCCCATCTCAGCGCCGACGCCACAGATAGAGCGTCATCAGCGTCGTGGGCAGCCAGATGGTGTTCTGCGGCACGATTGACGGCGCATCGGTCGCAAACGAGAACGGAATCGGCACGAAGGTCAAGACGAAAACGAACAGGCTGAACACCGCGATCAGTTTGCGGCGGTTGTCCATCGGCGTGATCATGTCGAGCGGCTTGGCGTAGATGCGCCCGAAGATGAACAGCAGCACCAGCCAGAACAGCCACGCCTCGCTGCCGGTCAGCACCAGCACCAGCATCGCGCCGATCAGCGGGTAGAACAGCAGCCGCGCCCGCTCGCCGATCAGCGAGTAGAGGATGTGCCCGCCGTCCAACTGCCCAATCGGGATCAGATTCAAGCCGGTGACCAGCAGCCCCGTCCAGCCCGCCCATGCCAGTTGGTTGACGTAGACGTCCACCGTCGCGCTGGGCAGGAAGCGCCCGAAGGTGACGATTTTCGCCAGCGCGTAGAGCAGCGAATTGCCCTCGATCATGCCGCCGGGGTTGACCGGTCCCACCGACGAGGTCGCCAAGCCGATCAGCAGGATCGGCACGGCGAAGAACAACCCCGCCAGCGGACCCGCCGCGCCAATGTCGAGCAGCTGCTTGCGGTTGCGCATCGGCGCGCGCAGTTGGATGAACGCGCCGAAGGTGCCGATCAAGCTGATGAACGGCGCCGGGATGAAGTAGGGCAGCGTCACCGCGATCTTGTGATGGCGGGCGGCGAAATAGTGCCCTAACTCGTGCGCGCCGAGGATCAGCATGATCGCCCCGGCGTAGGGGATGCCGCGCCAGAGTTCAAGCAGCAGGTTATCGATCAACGCCTGTGCGGCGGACAGGTCGGTCGCGGCGATCTCGTTGATCGCCATCTCCGCGCCGACCAGCAGCACGCTGAATATGGTCACCACCAGCAGCACCGCGTTTAGCCACCAGTGACGCGGCTGCGGATGCACCCGCCCGGACACGATGAGGATCAAGTGCTTGCCGTTCGCTTCGCGGAACAGCGGTAGCAGATTGTCCGCCGCCAACAGCCCATCAAGCTGATCGTAAGCCGCTTCCAGAGTCGATCAGCAGGCGTCCCTCGAAGCTGGCGACTAACCGGCTGTCGTGCCCGACCAGCAGCAGATTCTCGTGGGTCGAATGGGTCGATTTATCGCCTTCAAACAACTCGCGCTCGATGGCGAAGACGGTCATCACCTGCGCGCGGATCTCGTCGCGCCGGATGCTATCTTCGCTGGGGCAAATCGCTGAACGCTGCGCCGGACGATCTTCGACCGACGAAGCCGTTTCATTAAGCATTCAGGTTTCTCCGCAAGGGTCAGGTCACGCGCCTGATCATGAAAAGGGCTGCTTCCATCATAATCATAAATGATTAAGGGGGCGTGATAATCTGCCACGAGTCGCCCTGCGGCAGCAGTTGCAAGACCGTGCCGTCGGGGCTGCTGACGTAGAGCGTCTGCGCGCCGTTGGGCGTCACCGACGACTGGGCGAAGCCGCTAAAACTCGACTCCGCTTCGGTCGCCAAGCCGAGCCGGTTACGCACCGTGTCGTTGCCGCGCCAGACGAAGCCCAAGCGCCGGATCGGCTGGAAGTAGCCCGGCGGCGGCACGAAATTGTCGTCTTTTTCGGGGTTCACCGCCGGATCGTAGCGATTCTCGATCACCAGCCACGCCGGGGCGAAGCCGTCGTTGAACAGCGCGTAGACCAGATCGCTCTGCGTGACGTAGAGCATCCGCCCGCGCTCGAACGATTCCTCGACAATCTGCGTCTCTTGTGCCGGAGCAGTCGGGCAGGCTTCCGGCGGCGGCGAGAAGAACCACACGTCCGGGCACGCCAGCGGCACCGAGAGATTCTGCTCGACGTACTGCGACCCCTCGCCGACGGTCAAGATGAAATCGGCAGTGCCGCGATCATTGCGACTGGTCTGAACCGGCAGACTGCCATCCGGTCCGACGTTCCACACACGGTTGCGGACACCGCGCACCAGTTGGTAGATCACAGCTTCGCGCGCGCCCCGCGTTGACCAGTAAAGCGTCACAATACTGCCGGGTGCGACCGCCGCCGCGCCCGACGTGAAGAACTCGATGCGCGGTGCGTTCGGGTTCAGGCTGAACGGGTCGAGCGTCGCCGCCGAAGCAACCGACGTCTGCGTCGGTCCAAACAGCGGCGTCGGCGAGGGACCACCGGTCGCGGTCATCGGCAGCGCCGTCGGCAGATCAGTCGGCGTCACGTCACGCGCGGGCGTGCGCGTCGGCGCGTCGGTGGCGGTTGGCGTCGCCGTCGGGCGCGCCGTCGGCACGATCTCGCTAGCAGTCGCGCCGCAGCCCGCCGCGATCAGCAGGAGCAGGACGAACAGAAACCCGTGTTGTAGGGGCACGGCGCGCCGTGCCCCTACGCGATGCGTTATGGACAAAGCCGATCTCCTACTGCTGCAAAATGCGCTCGCCCGCTGCGCTGACGATGGGCAGCTTGGTCAACTGACCGCGAATGTCGAGCACGCAGCGCGCGATCCAGCCGCGCCGCTCGCCGAACTGCACCTGCACCCACATGTCCAGCGTGCTCTCGAAATCGACTGTACAGGCGCGCCCATCCTCCCAGCCGTTCCAGCCGACGATGTCGATCCAGCCATCTTTTTTCAGGGAGCTGATCGGGCGATACGTCAGCCCCGGTCCACTGCGGATGATCACGCTGGCGTTGGCGGCTTGCCCACCGACGCCGGAGATGCTGGGCAGCATTTGCGGATCGACGGTCGGCACCGACTGCGGAGCGCCGAAGGTCGGCGCGGAATTGAGGTCGAATTCGGAGGTCGGCTGCGGCGTGAAGCCAAGCGGATTATCCTGCGCGGTGACGCTGGTCGCCAGCACGAGGACGATCAGCGCGACCAGCAGCAGCGCCAGCGCACCGCCAGCGAAGGGCGATTTACGAGTCGGTTGATGGAGAACGGTCAGGCATGAGGGTTTCACCTTGCTCTGAAGATGCTTCTCATTTTAACACGGGACGGCGACTCGCGTGGGAAAAGAAAAGAGCAGCGGCGATCTAAGATCGCCGCTGCTCCGTTGACATATCGTACTGCCGAGCCAGTTATTCAGCCGTCCAGAAACTCTCGCTGAGGTACTTATAGGCGTTGTCGGGGAAGAGGGTCACGACCACGCCGGAACGCCCCGCCTCCGCCAATTCCTCGGCGACCTGCACCGCGCCGACCAGCGCCGTCGCCGCGCTGATGCCGACGAGGTAGCCTTCCTCGCGCGCCAAGCGCCGCGCCATAACGTAGGTCGCCTCCGTGCTCGATCTCGATCATCCGGTCGGCGAAATGCTCGTCGTAAATCCCCGGCTTGATCGCCGTCGGCATGTGCTTCAAGTCCTTCCAGCCCGTGAAACGGCGAGTCCGGCTCGAGCGCGACACCTGCACGTCGGGGTTGTAGTCTTTCAGGCGGCGACCGGTGCCCATCAGCGTGCCGCTCGTGCCTAATCCGGCGACGAAATGGGTCACGCTGCCGCCTGTCTGCTCCCAGATTTCGACGCCGGTCGAGTGGTAATGCGCCTGCCAGTTCGCCGGATTGTTGTACTGGTCAGCGTAGAAGTAGGTCTCCGGCTCGGCGGCGGCGAGTTCGCGCACCGCCCGGATCGCGCCGTCCGAGCCTTCCAGCGGATCGGTCAGTTCGAGTTCCGCGCCATAGGCTTTGAGGATGGCGATCCGCTCCGGGCTGGCGTTACCGGGCACGAACAGCTTGACCCGGTAGCCTTTCGCCGCGCCGAGCATGGCGTAGGCGATGCCGGTATTGCCGCTGGTGCTGTCGAGGATCACCTTGCCGGGACGCAGCTCGCCGTCTGCGCTCGGCTTGGCGGATGATGTTCGCCGCCGCGCGGTCTTTGACGCTGCCGCCGGGGTTGACCCACTCGGCTTTGGCGGCGACGATCACGTCGGCGGGCAGGTGCGCCGTGATGCGCTGGAAGCCGATCAGCGGCGTGTTGCCGATCAGGCTATCGAGATCGCGTCCAGCAAAGCGGCTGATCGCGGGTTGGTAGTCAAGAGTCAGGGTCATTCGTGTGTTCGCTCTCGTCTCTACGAGCAAGAAAAAAGCCGACAGTAACAAAAAAGCGCGAACTTTCTCCGGTCATATCGACCGGGGCGTCGCGCCTTCGTTACTGTCGGCTTGATAAATCGTTAAATGCTAGTTGCTATGCCGTCCGAAGTTCGCTAAACGCCCCCTTCCAGACAGCAACAACAGTGATATATATACATATGCGAATGCTCACGCTTCACGATTAATGACAGTGTACGGATTCGACGAGTTGGTGTCAACGCTTTGTAATATCTCTTAATCCAACACTCAGGGAGGCTGTCTGCTAGCGGTCATCCGTCGGGGCAGGTTTCGAAAACCTGTCCCTACAATGCACCACTCGATGACTTGACGTTACCCATCGACCAGAATTTTATCGACGGCGGCGGCGAGTTCGCGCAGATTGCTGACCCGGTAGACGCCGCTGGCGAGCGGCGCGTAGGCGAGCATGTCGCTGTCGCCCGTGCCCCACTGCGACGGATGCTCCGGGTTGAACCAGATCAAGCGGCGGCTGTGGCGCATCATCTCCTGCGCGATGTCGGTGCGCGGATCGTTGTAGTTATTGCGCCCATCGCCGAGGATGATGACCGTCGTCTTGCTGCTCAGCGTTTGCATGTAATCCTGCTTGAAGGTGTTCAAGCTGTTGCCGAGGTCGGTATTGTAGTAGCCGGGGCGGTTCTCGGTCAGCACGCGCTCGACCGCCGCCTGCGGCTCCAACTCTTTGAACACCATGCTGATGTCGGTTAAGTCGCCGATGAAGATGAAGCTGTCGGTTTTGGCGACTTGATCTTGCAGTTCGTAGATCAGCGTCAGCAAGAATTCGGCGCAGTAGCGCATCGACGTGCTCACGTCGCAGATCAGCACCAGCGCCGGTTTGACGTGGTGTGACTTGAACTTGAGTTCGAGCGGTACGCTGTCGTACTTCATGTTGGCGCGCATCATCCGGCGGGTATCGAGCGTGCCCGATTTCGCCTTCTTCTGCCGCAGCGCGGCACGGCTGCGCAGTCGCGCCGCCAAGCGCCGGATCTCGTCGCGGATTTGCTCGACTTCCGAGTCGCTGAGGCGGTCGAAAGGCACGTCGAGCAGGTCGGGCTTGGGCTGCGGTTCTTGCTCCGCCATCTGCTGCGCCAGCGACGCGCCGACGTACTGCGACACCTGCTCCGACAAGCCTTCGGCATTCTGTTCAAGCATTTCACGCAGTTCCCCCAGCGCTTGACCATCCATGCCCATTTCTTCGAGCATCGCCAGCAGCGCCTCAATCGCCTGCTGAAGCTGCTGCATATTCATCTGGCGTTCTACCCGGCGCTCGAACCACGGGCGCTGGAACATCTCCGACCCCTGATCCAGCCCGGACTGCTGCCCCGCTTGATCGAGTTGTTCTTGGCTGAAGGCTTCACCTTCGAGCAGTTGGCGCAGCAGGTCTTTGAGCGCCTGCATGTCGCCCATCAGCGACTCCAGCGCCTTTTGCAGCATCTCCTGCTGCTCCGGCGAAAGATCGCCCATGATGTCCTGCATCGGCGGCTGGTTCGAGCCGAAAAAGAGCGGAAAGAAGTATTCGAATTTGTCGTGATCTTTGGCTGCTTTGACGAGAGTGGTCTTCATGGCGGCGCGGAACGAGTCGCGCTCGTTCACGCCCACTTCGTCGACGCCGTGCATCGCGTCGATACTCTCCGCCAGCGAGATCCGAACGCCGGCAGCGCGCAGCGTGCGGATGAAATCAACCATGCGCTTATCCATCACGATAATCCTTCGTCCCTCAGTCAGTCATCCTAATTATGGGGCTTTGGCGAATTAGCGTCAACTCATCCAAATGGTCAGGTGAAGCGGATGAGGCGAATTGTTGCGTCATAGACACCAAGCGCTATAACTTAGCGACATATATAATACACATCACGCACAAGTTTTATGGAAGGAAAAGAGCATGCCTGAGAAGCAGGGTAGTCTCGCGCTGCTGAAGGAGCCGGTCGCCCAGCAGCTTTTGAATTCGGCGACTCTCGCGCATCTCGCCTTTGTCTGGACCGACGGAACACCTCGGGTTGTCCCCATCTGGTTCCAGTGGACAGGGGAAGAAATTGTATTTTGCAGCGTCGGCGTTGCCAAGAAGCTCAAGGCGATCATGGACGGCACGCGCATCGCCGTCACGATTGATGGCAACGAGTGGCCCTATCCCGTCCTGATGCTGCGGGGGACAGTATCCACGACGCTGTATCCCGGCATCGTGCCGGGGTATCGTGAGACGGCGGTGCGCTATATCGGCGAACAAAACGGCGGTATGTTCATCGGCGCGATTGAATCGACCGGGCTGCCGATGAAGCGGATTGCCGTCGTGCCCGATTGGGTCGGCGTGCTCGATTTCCAGACACGCTGGCCCGGTCAGACCTGAGCGATCAAGCGTTGGGGGCGACTTCGGCTTCGACCAGCGCTTTGAGGTTGTTCAAACTTTCGGCGACGACCTGCTCGTTCTGCTGCTCGATGGTGCGGCGGTTGATCAAGTGTCCCAGCACCGAACCGGGCAGCGTGTAGGCAACGCGCATGGTAAGCTGAGTCTCGTCACCATCCAGCGCGGCTAACGAGAAGTCGAACATGCTGTCGATACCGCTAACCGTCCGCACGACGAGGTGACGCGGCGCCTCGTAGACCAGCACTTGATGCTCGCCTTTGATCCGCATTCCGAGCATGTTATAGACGTAATGAGCAATCGACCCGACGGCGGTCGGCGGCGGTGTCACGCGCTGCTGAATCTCAAGCGCCGTCCACCACTCCGGCATACGCTCCGGCTCGTGGGCGATCACGCTAAAGACGGCGCTAGGTGACGCCTGAATCAGGATCGACTGCTCGATCTGCGGCATGGGTTCAAACTCCCGGTATGCCCGAACTTCGTCATGCTTCCGCATTATAGCCTGAAAGTGCTGCCCCCGTCCGTTGTCTGGCGCGGGGTTCCCTGTGCTTTTCTTCACTTGCCAAGCACCATAAGGTGCTGTACAAAGAGATCAGGCTGTTGCTCCAGCGTGTGAGCGCCCTGCATCTGCGCCCCGCGCGATCCTGCCGAACTCCCGTTAAATTGAGCCATTATTTGCAGCAGACGAATCCGGTGCCTCGAAACCGCGTTGTAAGTACAGCAACATACTTGGTGAAAATTGCGCTGTTGGTGCTCGCCAGCGTCCTTGCGGGGCGGCTTGGCTTGTTATTTGGTTTTGAGCAGGGCAGCATCTCGCTGGTGTGGCCCCAAACCGGGATCATCTTCGCCATCCTCATGCGTTACGGGCGGCACTTGTGGCTTGGCGCCTTTATCGGCGTCCTGCTGACCAGCTTCATGAACGGTGACCTGCCGCTGATCGCTCTGATCGATGCGCTAACGACCACCCTTTCCGTACTGCTGGCAGTGACCCTGCTTCAAAAAGTGTCGTTTGATTTTGAACTGCGCCGCCTCCGCGACGTGCTGGCATTCGTCGCCTTCGCCGTCATCCTCAGCCCGTTGATCATCGCAGCCGTCGTCACGCTCAGCTTATCGCTTGTCAGCGCCATCGATGCCGCTGCGGTGCTGTCCACTTGGCAGACGTGGTGGTCAGGGAGTGCGCTCGGCGTCTTGATCGTCGCACCCGTCATCATGGTCTGGAGTGACTTCCCCTATCACCTGCCGTCGCGCCGCCAGATCAACGAACTCGCGGCGACTTTCGCGCTGTTCTTGGTCATCGCTTGGTTGGTCTTCAACCAGAATATCCTCGAGACCGGCTTTTCGCCGCTGGCATACTTGATTTTCCCCTTCCTCATCTGGACGGCGGTACGCTATTCGCAGCGTGCCGTCGCCACCCTGATCGTGTTCATATCGATGGTCGCCCTTGTCGGCACGGTGTTTCAGTTGGCAGGCGCGTCGCGGATGATCGTCTGGGACAACCTGCTCTCGCTCTGGTCGTATCTGGCGGCGCTTTCGATCACGGCGCTGCTCCTGTGCGCGGCGCTCAGCGAACGCCGCGAGATCGAACGGACGGTCAGCAGCCTAGAGGAACGCTTCTCGAAAGCCTTCCATTCTGCCGCCTTCGGCATCAGCATCGTCACCTACGAGGAAGGGTGCTTCGTCGACGTCAACAAGGCATACTGCACTGTAACCGGCTACAGCCGGGATGAGTTGATCGGGCATACGTTAACGGAACTGAATATCCGGGTCGATGATCCCGAACGCTTGAAGCTGTTCGATGCTCTGAAGCATAACGAGCCGGTCTACGAGGTCGAGCAGCGGGTGCGCACCAAATCCGGTGACCTCCGCTCCGGGCTGCTGACGGTCGAACCGATCCGGCTCGGTGGCAAGCTCCACCTGCTCGGCATGTATCAGGACATCACCGACCGTCTGGCGGCGGAAGTGGCGCTGCGTGAGAGCGAAGAACGCTATCGCCAGTTGTTCGAAGACATCGACGACACGATTATCGTTCACGCTTCCGACGGCAAAATCATCGATGTGAACAGCGCAGCCTGCCGTCATCTCGGTTACAGCCGGGACGAATTCCTGCATATGAACGCCATCGAGATCAACTCACCCGCATTCTCCATCGGTTATGAGGAACGGATGCGCCAGCGGATGGAACAGGGAGCGCTGAATCAGGTCGAGGGCGAGATCCTCACCAAAGATGGGCGGACGATCACGGTCGATATCAGCAGCAAGCTGATCACCTATCAGGGGCAGATGGCGGTGCTTTCGGTCGCCCGCGACATCACGCAGCGCAAACTGACCGAGCAGAAGCTGCGCGACAGCGAAGCCCGCTACCGGGCGGTCGTCGAAGACCAGACCGAATTCATCGCCCGCATCGCCGCGGATTGGCAGATCAAGTTTGCTAACGAGGCGTTCTGCCGCTATTACGGCAAACGCCACGATGAATTAATCGACAGCTACTTTAAGCCCCACGTTCACGAGGACGATTTCCAGCTTGTCCGCAGCGCCTTGAAATCACTCGGAGCGGATCGCCAGATCGTGACTTACGAGCATCGTGTCATCCTGCCGGACGGCGAGATGCGCTGGCAGCAGTGGACAGACCGCGTTTTCCTGAACGACGACAACACGATCCGCGAATATCAGTTTGTGGGCAAAGACATTACCGAACTCAAGCGGATGGAGGACGAGCGCCTGATCGCTACGCTGGAACGCGAGAAGATGCGGATTTTGACCGATTTCATCGCCGCCGCTTCGCACGACTTCCGCACCCCGCTCTCGGTGATCAACACCAGCGCCTACCTGCTCAACCGCGTCACCAACGTCGAGCAGCGCGAACGCCATTTTCAGACCATCCAGACCCAGATTCACAATGTCGAGCGCTTGATCGACGGCTTGCTGATGATGTCGCGCCTTGATCGCGGGGACGTGTTCCGCGCCGCACCGCTGGATCTGAACAGCATGATCCGCGAACTGGAAGCCCATCGGCGCGCGCACATTAATCAATCCGAGATCGTGCTCACGCTCGACCTTGCGCCGGAACTACCGCCGATCACCGGAGATGAGGAATGGCTTTATCGCTCGCTGTTCCGCCTGGTCGAAAACGCCGTTCAGTACACGCCTGAAGGTGGGACGGTCACGATTGCAACTCGCGCCACCGATGACCGCGTGATCGTCGAAGTCCGCGATACCGGTTACGGCATCGAAGCGAAAGACCTGCCCCACATCTTCGACCGCCTCTATCGCGGTGACGTTCACCGTCCCACCGGCGGGCAGGGGCTAGGCTTGTCCATCGCCAAGAAGATCATCGACGGGCACAACGGCAGCATCGAGGTCGAGAGCACGCCGGGAGTCGGCAGTATCTTCCGCGTCCAACTGCCGCTTAACACTCCGATTACGCCCGCTGATTCGAGCGCAGAAACTTCCCCGAACCCGCAATCGCGTAGCGTCCAACCACCGCCGGAATAAAGACCGTCTGCCCGGTTGCCAGCGTCACCACCGGGTGCTCCCCGGTCGTGATCGTCGCGCTGCCGGCGATGCAGGTCACGACGTGGAAGACCTCGCCGCGCGTGTCAAGTTGGGCGGACGATTCCGCGAGTTGGTGCAGCACCGTCTCGAAGTAGGGGCTGTCCACAATCGAGACTGTCGGCGCGTAATCACCCCCGGTGTGCTGGATCGCCGGGAGTTTTCCCAACTGCGACACCTGCACGCCTTTGTCGATGTGCAGTGGACGCGGGCTGCCGTCCAGCCCCATCCGTCCCCAGTCGTAGAGGCGATACGTCGTGTCGCTCGACTGCTGAATCTCGTAGATCAGGATACCCGGTCCGAGCGCGTGGACTGTCCCGGCGGGGATGTAGAGCACGTCCCCCGGCACCACGTCAGCATAGACCAACAGCGGTTCGAGCCGGTTCTCGCGGATGGCAGTTGCCATTTGCTCGCGCGTCGTCCCCGGCTCGACGCCGATCACCAGCCGCGCTTCCGGCTCGGCGGCGATCACGTACCACGCCTCGGTTTTGCCGCGCGGCTCGCCTTCGAGTTCGTAGGCTTGCGCGTCGTTGGGGTGCACCTGCACCGAAAGCCAGTCGGTCGCGTCGAGCAGCTTGACCAGCAGCGGTACGCCTTCGCCGGGGTCGCTCAGCTTGCCGATCAAGTCCGCGCCGAACAGCGCCAGCAGGTCGCCGAGCGTGCGGTCACACAGCGCGCCGTTGACGACGCGGGCAGTGTCGTGCATCTCCCACGCTTCGCCGTAAGGCTCGCCGCCGAGCAGCGTTTTGCCCATCACATCTGCCAAGCGCCGCCCGCCCCACACTTTGACGTGCAGCGCCGGATCCAGCAGCAGCGGATAGAGGTTAGTCTGGGTCATCGATCTCCCTTGCTGTAGGAATTGGCTGCGCCAATTCGCCACAAGTTGACCAAGCGAAATTTCAGCATGATAATAGCGCACCAAGCATAACCGATACAGCAGCCGACAGGCAATTGACCGATGCCCACTTTCGATTTTGAAGCCTTTCCCACTCTGACGACTCCGCGCCTGATTTTGCGCGAATTCGTCATCGCCGACGCCCCGGCGCTCTTTCAAATTCGCGGCGACATCCGCGTGACTCGCCTCAATTCTGGTCAGCCGATGAAGTCGGTTGACGAAGCGCGCGACTTGATCGAGAAGGGCACCAAAGCCTTCGAGGACAAGCGCCGCATCGATTGGAGCATCGTGCTCAAGGACGAACCGAACGCAGGTGTGATCGGGCGAGTCGGCTACAACTACTGGCTGCGGCAGGATCGGCGCGCGTCGATTGGCTACGATCTGGCATTCCGCTATTGGGGCAACGGCATCATGACTGAAGCCGTCCGCGCGATGGTCGGCTTCGGCTTTGAGCAGATGAACCTGAACCGCGTCGAAGCCGACGCCGCTGCCGAGAATATCGGCTCGATCCGCGTGTTGGAGAAAGTCGGTTTCAAGCGTGAAGGGATGCAGGAAGACCAGTATTTCGAGTGGGACGAATTTCACGATCTGGTGTTGTTCGCGCTGCTCAAGCGGGATTACGACGAGGAACGGTGACCAGTTCGAAGACCGCAATTCATTGCCGGTGACTCACCCCGCCAGCTATTCATGGAGCAGGGCGGTCAGAAGCGTGCAGCTGAACTGGTGAGAAGCGCTCATACGTCGCAAGCTGAACGGGTTCGATGATCTTCAGGGACTTCCTCACCGTGCGCGTCATGCTCTCGATATGCAAGTCAATCGCCTCGCGGATGTTTGCGAGTGCTTCCTCGACGGTGTCACCCTGCGAATAGCATCCCGGCAAACTGGGAACTTCCACCACGTAACCACCGCTCTCGCGGTCGGAATGAGAATGACTTGTCGCATCTCGAACCCCTTTCGCTCATTATACGCTTGATTATTACGATTGCATTTCGAACTGCCTGTTCCAACGCTGACCAGATGCGCTCGATCCAGTCGAGATGTTCCGGCTTCATCAAGCACGAGCGCAAGCAGGTGATCGTTGGCTGATCCCACTCGATGCCCGACCACGTAGCGCCGAACAAGCTCTGCGGGAAATTGACCAGCGCCAGATGCAGATTCGCCGCTGCCGCCGCGTCGAATACGTCGCGCGAGCGCTGCGAGATTTCGCTCGCGCTCGCGCCCGTCGGCGCGAAGATCACGATGTCCAACTCCGGCGCGAACGGCGTCATGAAGCGCGGCGATTCTTCCAGCTTGGCGTACAGATTCAGCGCCGCTTGACGACACTTGCTCATATCAGCGGCGAACTGTCCGCCCCGTTCGAGCGGCAGCAGCCGCATCGTCGCCCACAGCGCCACCGCCGACGCCCCGGCGCGCGAGCATTCGAGGCTGATTTCGCCCAGATGCAGTTCGGCGGAGGTGAAATAGGTGTAGGGCGAGTTGTGCGCGTACAGCTTCCCGACCGCCGGGTCGCGGAACAGGATGCAGCCGCAGCCATAGGGCTGCAAGCCGTGCTTGTGCGGGTCGATAGCCAGCAAATCGACTTGATCGAGGCAGTCGAAGGCGGCGCGGGCTGCGCTATCGAGGTTGTCCGCCAGCGTGAAATAGCCGCCGTATGCCGCGTCGGCGTGGATGCGGAAGCCATATTTCGCTTGCAGCGCCAGCACCTCCGGCAGCGGATCGACCGAGCCGGTTGCCGTCGTGCCCATCGTCACCACCACCGTACCGACTTCGCCCGTCTTCAACACCGCCTCAAGCGCGCTCATGTTCATTCGCGCCCGCCCATCGACCGGGATCGCCTCGAAGCTCAAGCCGATTACTTCGGAAATGCGGCTGTGGGTGTAATGCGCCTGCGTCGAAGCGACGACCTTTTTGCCGGGGTGCAGTTCGCGCGCCACCCACAGTGCTTCGAGGTTCGCCATCGTGCCGCCGCTGCTCAAGTGACCGAGATGCTGCGCCCAGCCGAACAGCGCCGCGATCTGAGCGACGGCTTCCTTCTCCATCCGCGAACTGGCTTTGCCGCCGTCGAGCGCGTGATTGTTCGGGTTGATGGTCTGCGCCAGCGCATACGCCAGCCGCGCGACCGGGTGCGGCGGCTTGAGCATCTGCCCGGCGTACAACGGGTGCTGATAGGGGTAGTTGTCCTGCATCCGCTCGGCGACTTCCAGCAGCACGGCGCGCACCGCCGCCTGATCGATCTCCGGCGTGAAGGCGGGCAGGTCGCTGAAGCCGTCGTCGAGCTGGTCCAGCGCTTCGGCTAGCAGGTTCAGGGTGTCTTGGTTGAAGGTCATGAGTTTTGCCGCCTATGGGGTTTGTGTAGGGGCGGGTTTGAAACCCGCCCCTACGGACGTCGCATAATTCACCCCAGTTTAGATCGATATTCCGCGCCCTCAAAAATGGTATGCGTGATCCGCGCCTCGTCCAGATCGTCCGCCGAGAGCAAGCCGAACGCTTCGCGGGCAGCTGCCGCCATCCGCAGCGACCCGGCGACCACAATCAGCGCTTCGCTCGCATGACCGATGCGGCTGAGCGCCTCGTCGAGCGAGGCGGTCAACGTCACCCGCGAAGCCCGGGGACGATAGCGTGCCAGCAGTTCGGACGGCGACAAGCCGCGTGCGCTGGGCGCACGCGAGTAGAAAAAGTGGACATTGGACGTGTCGAACGTGCTCACATAAGCGGCGACATTCTTATCGCGCAGCATCCCGACGATCAGACGGAGCGAGGCAGCGTCGTCGCCGATGAAGTCGCGCAGATGGCGCGCCGCCTGTGGCGTGTGCCCGCCGTCGATGATCACCGTGCGCCCATTCACGCTGATCCGCTCCAACCGACCGGGAAGGCTTACCTCACCCCCCAGCCCCCTCTCCATTTAGTGGAGAGGGGGAGCTAAGCGCAGCGCAGCGGGGGTGAAGTCGCTTATGCCTTCGACCAAATCATCCACCACCGTCAGCGCCGCCCCCTTTTCCCGTGCTTCACGCGCCAGCACCGCCCAAACCTCCGGCGACTGCGCCACGCTGATCGCCTTGCCCCCCGGCTGAATGATCCCGGCTTTGTGCCACGCCACCGACTCCAGCGACCCGCCGAGGATGGCGACGTGCTCCGCCTCAATCGGCGTGAAGACGGCGAGATCGTTGGCGACCACGTTGACGGCGTCGAAGCGCCCGCCGATGCCGACCTCCAGCACCGCCACATCGACTCGCTGCTGTGCGAACCAGAGCAGCGCCAGCGCGGTCGCGCGCTCGAACGTGCTGTAGACGTGATCGGCCGTCGCGGTCGATCCCGCGCTCGGCTGCCAGCACCCGTTCCGCCATTTCGATGAATTGCGCTGGCGTGATGAGTCGTAGGGGCATGGCGCGCCATGCCCCTACACTATCTACTCGCGGAGACGGGGCGGGCGAGGCACGCCTCGCCCCTACAAGATCATTGCCTGTGGGCGCACCGCCGTGCGCCCCTACGCTGCCCGCATCGAAAATAGCGAACCGCTCGCGAAACAGATGCAAATGCGGACTGGTGTACAGCCCGACTTTCAACCCGGACGCGCTCAGCGCCGCCGCGATTCTCAAACAGGTTGTCCCCTTGCCGGTTGACCCGGTGACGACGACGGCGCGATACGCCCGCTGTGGCTCGTCCAGCGCGGCGACCAAGCGGCGCATCGGGTCGAGCGTCAACTCCCACGCCTCTGCCCGGATCGGCTGGACCAGCGCGCGCAGAGCGGCAAAATAGCTCGCAATCATAAGATTTCGTTAACTCGCAATGGCTCAACTTGAAACCACTAGCCCGACTATGGTAGAATCCAATAATTGTTTCAACATTCACGACGAATGCAAGTGCTAACCGAAAACCCAGACCAACCTCCTCATTGGAGCCTGATCTGACAATGACAGTACCGGGTCATTGTGCCGTTTGCTGCACAATCCCGGTATTTTGCATTTCAGGGGTTGGTCGAGGATTAAGTTGAGGAAAGAGGAACTTGGACGAAGGTAGTTTATCTAGTTTGCTGGTTCTCGTCAGCTTGATCGTGCTGCACGGCGCGGTCGAACTTACCTACGCTGCGATCACCAACAGCCGCCGCAACCCCCTGAAAGAACAATCGGACACGGGCGACAAGCAAGCCAAGCGGATTCTGAAGTTGGCGGACGACCTGCCCCGGTTGAGCGTCACCCGCCACCTTGTGATCATGCTGCTGCGCTTTGCGATTGTGGCGGTCGCCACCATTCACCTTGCCGAGCCGCTGCTCCACGTAGAGGACTCGGCGGGCAACGTGATCGTCCCGGAGGTCGGGTATTTGGTCGTGCTGCTGCCACTGGCGCTGCTCACCTACATCGTTGGCGAACTCGTCCCGCAGGTCTTCGGGCAAGCCTACGCCGACCAACTGGCGCCCTTCCTGACCAGAATCATGCGGATTATCGTCTTCGTCTTCAATCCGTTAGTGACGCTGCTGCTCAGCCTCAGCCGCACGCTCTCGCGCGTGACCGGCGGCGAGTTGATCGCCAAAGCCGTCACCGAAGAAGAGATCATGACGCTGGTCGATGTTGGTCAGCAGGGCGGCACGATTGAAGACGGCGAGAAGGAGATGATCTACTCCGTCCTTCAGTTTGGCGAGACGCTGGCGCGCGAGGTCATGGTGCCGCGCCCGGATATCACCGCCATCGAGATCAACCAGTCGCTCAGCGACGCCATCCGGATGTTCATGGCAAGTGGGCATTCGCGCATTCCGGTCTACGACGGCGAGATCGACGACGTGAAAGGGCTGCTCTACGCCAAAGACCTGCTCAAGTTCATGGTCGATGGCGGCAGTCTCGAGGGCAGCCTGCAAAGACCGATCAGCGAGTTGATGCGCCCCGCCTATTTCGTCCCCGAAACCAAACGCGCCGATACGCTCTTTAAAGAGATGCAGGAGCGCAAAGTTCACCTTGCCGTGATCGTCGATGAGTACGGCGGCACAGCGGGCTTGGTGACCATCGAGGACTTGGTCGAGGAGATCGTCGGCGACATCAAGGACGAGTACGACATGAACGAGGAAGCCGAATATACCCAGTTGGGCGTGGACGAATACATCGTCGATGGCGGCATGAACCTCGACGACCTGAACGAACTGCTGGACATCAACCTACCCAACGACGAAAACGACTCGATTGGCGGCTACGTCTACAGCAAGCTGGGGCACGTCCCCGAAATCGGCGAGACGATTGACGAGCCGCTGCTGCTGATGCGGGTCGATGAGGTCGAAAACCGCCGGATCCGCAAGGTCTACATCATCAAGCACGCGCTCGACGAGACACCGGAAACAGACGCCGACGCCGAATCCGACCCGGCGAACGCGCCGGTTGAGCCGGTGATCCAGCCCAAAACCACGAGTTAAGATGTCATCGATTTCAATGCGGCGCGTCGGCGTGATCGCGGGCGCGCTAGCGCTGGTCGGCGGGCTCGGCGCTGCCGTGACGCCCCTCCCGGCACGGGCGCAGTCCGCGCCCTGCGGCGTCGTCGATGCCATCGACTATCCCATCGACATCAGCGACACGCTCGAAAATCGCTACGACGACTTCGGCTTGTACCGTCCGCGCTTCGGCGGCAATCACACCGGCTTCGACCTCGCCTTCAACCGGCGCGGCGACCCGATTTACGCGGCGGCGCGCGGAGTAGTCACCTACTCCGATCCCGAAGGCTGGGACACCGAGAAGGGCGTCGTGATCGTCGAGCACAGCATGCCGGACGGCAGTATCGCCTACTCGCTCTACGGGCACATGGAGCAGACCGACGACATCCACTTCCCGCCGGTTGGGCGCTGCGTCGAACTCGGCGACATCGTCGGCGTCGAGGGCTGGCCCTCGCGCGGGCTGCCGCACCTGCATTTCGAAATCCGCAGTTTCTTGCCCGACGACGGCGGTCCCGGCTACGTGGACGGAAACCCGCTGCTCGAAGGCTGGTACAACCCGCTCGACTTCATCGATACGTGGCGCATCCGGCTGCAACCCGGCTACGTCGAGTCGGTCAGCTACACCGATGTGCCCAGCCTGCCGCCCGTACTGATGGACGACGGCGTGACCGTGATCGCCAGCACCAACGTGATCGCAGCGTTCTCGCGGCAGGGCGCGCGGCTCTGGCAGGTGACGACGAAGGGCATCATCACCGGGATCACCGGCTTGCCGGATAACCGCGTCGCCGTTCACACCCGCGACGGTCAAGCGCTCACCCTGCGCGACGGGCGCTTTCTCGGCGTCTGGAACGTGACCGGACCCGATGCGCCGCTCGTCCGCTTGGGCGATGCGCTGGTCATCGTCACCGACGGCGGCGGCTTGGCGGCGTTCACACCAACCGGTGACCCGCTCTGGACGGTCGCCGCCGAGGGATCGGTCATCAGCGTGGTCGATTTCAGCAGCAGCGATCAGCAGGTCGCGCTGGCGCTGCGCGTGCCGGGGGGCATCCGCTGGCGGCTGGTCGATGCCGACGGCACGGTCGCCTATACGACTACCTTCGAGCACACCCCGCTGATCGCGCCGATCATGAGCGGCGGCTGGCTGGCGCTGGACGGCTCGGTGCTCTACCGCGTTGCCAGCAGCGGCGACCAGCGCCAGATCGCGGTGGTCGAACCCGCGCCGGGGCGCGCCGGTCGCCTGACTGCCGATCTGGTCGGCAACGCTTACGTCTACCTCGCCGACAATGGCTCGACCCTGCTCTCGATCAGCGCGACCGGGCAGCCACGCTGGCGGGTGAGCTATCCGGCAGCCGCCTCCGCCCTCGCGCCGCTGCTGCGCACTGACGACGGCTGTCTGCTCTACGCGCTGGACGACGACGGCTTGCTCAACGTCTTCAACGCGCTCGACGGCAGCCTGCTCAACCAGAAACAGCTCTACGCGGGCGGGATTCAAAATGGCAGCCCGCGTGCGCGCCTGCTCCAACCGCTCGACACCCGGCGCATTCTGGTCAGCGCCGGGTATCTCTCGGCGGTCGTGTTCGACGCCGATGCCATCAGCGACGGCGCGACCCAAGCTTGCATCCTCGGCTAGCGGCAGCGGGCGAACAGCCGAGCTGCCGCCACTGGCTTGACAAATCCAGAAAAACTAATATCATTAGTCTTGAAGGTTAACGACGTTAGTTTTCAGAGGTTGCGATGACGGTCTCACGATTACTCCGGCTTGAAGGTCTGATTTTACTGGTCGGCGCGGTTGCGCTCTATGTGCGGCTGGGCGGCAGCGGGCTGCTGTTCATAATTCTGCTGCTCGCGCCGGATTTATCGGCATTGGGCTATCTGGTCAATACGCGCACCGGTGCCTTGACGTATAATCTAATTCACGCCTACGCGCTGCCCGCCGTCCTATTCGCGCTCGGTTACGCGCTAAGCCAGCCGCTGCTGCTGCAAATCGCGCTGATCTGGTTCGCGCATATCGGCATGGATCGGGCAGTGGGTTATGGCTTCAAATACCCGACCGCATTCAAAGATACCCATCTACAACACGTCTGATGCCCTATCCCACCCAAATCACCCGCGAAAGCATCATCGAACAGGCGCGCGAGCTGATCGAAGCCGATGGCATCGACCAGCTCTCGCTCGGCAGGTTGGCGACGGCACTGCACGTCAAAGCGCCATCGCTTTACCGCTATTTCGACGGCAAGACTGAACTGCTGCGCGCGGTCAACGAGTTGACCAACCGCGCGCTGATCGCTCAGATCAATCAGGCGGTCGCCGCCGTGCCTGCTACCGGTGACGCAAATCGGGCGCAGAGTCGTGGCGATGGCACGGGCATATCGAGCGTTCGCGCACGCCTACCCGGTGACCTATTCGCTCTTGTTCGCCAATAACAACGCTGACCAGCGCCCCGACGCTGCCGCAAGCGAGCAGAGCGTGATTCCGCTGCAAACGCTGATGGCAGGGCTAACCGGCGAGGCGAATTCGCTCCCGGCGCTGCGCGGATTGCTGGCGCTGGCGCACGGCTACGCGACGCTCGAATTGAACCAGCAGTACCGGCGCGGCGGCGATCTAGACGAGACCTATAACCGAATAATCGAAGCTTACCTCAACGGATGGCAGCACGAACCACACTGATCCGACGACTGCGTGACGGTCCCCGGTGCTGCAATATGTCAATCTGCATCGACGTCATTGTGCCGATTGTCGGGCTGTACTTGGTCGTTCAGCAAGCGTGCTCGACGCCAACACCATCAGCGACGGCGCGACTCAAGCCTGCCTGCTCGGCTTACGCCCATCAAACCACCATCTTCCTTTCATTTAATATTAAACTTAATGAATTACAATTCGCATATCAATCAACCGATTGAAATGTGAAGGAGTATAGTATGACCTTACAAAAGACTGCACCACTAGCGTTGTCGTCGCACACGCTGATTGGCGACAAGGTGAAAAACATGCAAGGCGAGGAGATTGGCTCGGTCGAGGAAATCATGATCGACATTTACACCGGGCGCGTCGCCTACGCGGTGGTCTCGTTCGGCGGCTTCATGGGCGTCGGCAACAAGCTGTTCGCCATCCCGTGGGCGGCGCTGACCGTCGACACGACCAACGAGTGTTTCCTGATGGAAGCGGACAAGGAACGGCTCAAGAACGCGCCGGGCTTCGACAAAAACGACTGGCCCAAGCTGCCCAGTGGTCAGTGGTATCACGACGTCTACAAATACTACGAGCAGGAACCGTACTGGTCGAACTAGCCCCTAACAGGCGCCATGCAGCGCCTGTTTCCTGTTTCAACCTTCACGCCGAACCGCCGTCCGCGCTGACAGTGGTTCGGAGTGAAGTCGTGTCACTCATCGGCTGCATCAGCGTATAATTCACAGAACGGCGAAGTAACTCTGAGGCTTATGAAGCGGATTCAGCATTGGATTGCGCGGCTGCGTTCGCGCTTGACCATCCTTCAATACGTCAGCCTGCATCTGATCATCGGCTTCGTGATCAGTGTGCTTTGCTTATGGTTTTTCGCTGCGCTGGCACACGAAGTCCTCACCGAGCAGGAATTCACGCTAATCGACAACTCGATTGCCTTCGACTTCCACCGCTACGCGACCCCGCTGGCAACACAGGTCTTCGTCATCATTTCGGCGTTCGGGTTTCAGGTCCTCTACCTCGTGGCGATAGGCGTCGGGCTGTACTTCATCCTCAAGCGGGCGTGGCTGCGCCTGAGCTTGTGGATCGCCGCGCTGGTGGGCGGGCAGGTGCTCAATCTGCTGCTCAAGGACTGGTTTGCCCGTCCGCGCCCGTTCTTTCAAGACCCGCTGGCGGTGGCAGCCTTCTACAGTTTCCCCAGCGGTCACGCCACCATGTCGCTGATCGCCTACGGGTTGATCGCCTATTTTCTGTGGGCGAGCGCCCCGCAGCGCTTACCGCGACGACTTGCCACCGTCGCGCTGATGCTGCTGATCTTGCTGATCGGCTTGAGTCGGCTCTACCTCGGCGTCCACTACTTCAGCGACGTACTCGCCGGGTTCGCGGCAGGGGGTTTGTGGCTCAGCTTCTGCATCACCGCCGCCGAATTCATCCAACACCGCCGCGAAAGTCGCCAGTTGACGCCGTGAATGCCAATTAGCGCGACGAGTTCAGCTACTTCACATTCCGCGTCCCCGTGACCAATTCGCTCGGCACGAAGAACAGCACGTATTCCTTGTCCGCCGGGATGTACGGATCGCTGGCGAACTGCGCCGGTGACACGTTCGGGAACGTGTTCAGGATCAGCCGCATTGTGTTTTCCTCGTTGGCGGCGACGTAGAAAGCGTAATTGACGCCATGCGGCAGGTCGAGCAGGTATTTCGGGCTGATCGTGTCGGTGGTCACGCTCAGCAGCGGGAAGAAGCGCGCCGGATCACCGTCACGGTCGAGGAAGTTGAGCCAGTCGCGCGGGACGTTCTGGTCGGAGTCCGGCTTACCGATGATGTAAATCTGCGTATTTCCGGGCAGATCAAGCGCCCGCTCCGCCACGTCGATCCCGTCGCGGTAGCCCTTCGAGTCGCGCACCTGCACGTTGAAATAGTCGAGGTGCGGACCGAAAAAGTACCACGTCTGGTAAACGGCGATGATCGCCACGATCACGACCGGGATCGCCCAGCGCAAGCGCGGCTCGCGCGGCTTGGTGGCAGCATTCGGGTCAGGCTCGAACCACCAGAACGGCAGCAGGAAGCGCACTCCCGCCGCCAGCGCCAGCGCCAGCGCCGGGACGACGACGTAATAGCGCGCCGAGACCAGCGTATCGCGCAGCAGACCGTTGCCGACCCCCGTCGCCACGATCCACAGCGGAATCAAAACGGCAGGGGATGGATAGCGCCACACCAGATAGAAACAGCCGATGAAGAAGAACGGCAGCAGCAGATCGTTGACCAACGCCTGCTGACCGCCGTAATAGACGCTCAAATCCCAATGCGCGCCGAACATCATGAAGGCGGTCAGCGTGTGCCCGACTTGATCGAGCACGTCCTGCACGGTGATGCCGTCGGCGGCGAGTTCGCTCCAGTGGGACGAACCATAGCCAGAGTCGTTGAAGCGCCCGAACAGCGGCTTGCCGTTGCCGATCAGCGAGTAGTAGAACGGCGCGCCGATCAGGAACGCCGCCACCAGCACGATCAGGAAGCCGCGCCACTTGCCGCGCATCTGCCCGCGCAAACCGAGCAGGATCACGAAGCCGATCACCAGCGGTGGGAACAGCAAGCGCCCGCCCTCGTAGAAATACTGGGTCATGCCCAGCGAAACGCCCGCCAATGCCCACTCGATGCGCCGGTTGTTCTTAAGCGCCCGCGCCACGAACATCAGCGCCAGCGTGCCGAACAGCGGGTCGGCAATCAAGTTCATCGCCACCCGGCTGAACATGAGGTGCGGCGGGAAGGTCGCCATCACCAGCGCGCCCAGCAGCGCCATCTTGCGGTCGAACAGCGCCCGCGCCAGCCCATAGACCGCGAAGACCGTCAGCGTCCCGGTGATCGCGCTGACGAAGCGAAAACCCGTCCACGTATGCCCCAACAGCGCCACCGCGCCCGACTGCCAGTAGGGGAACACCCACGAATAGGGTGATTGCCCGCTCATCGGCGTGATCAGCCGCAGCGTCGGGCTGCTCTCGATGCTGAGGATGCCGTCCGACCAGTGCAGTTCGTCGATCAGGTAGCGCAGCGAGCTTTCCTGATTCCACAGCCGCAGGAATGCCGCCAGCGCGAGGATGCCCGCGAGCACGATGACCGTCCCGCGCTCTTGGTCGATTTTGCGCCACATCGCCCGCAGCCCGGCGCGAATCGGCGGCGCGCCGCCGAAGCCGTAGCCGATCAACAGGCAGCCCGCCAGCATCAGCGAAAATTGAATGTGCGTCGAGACTGCCATCAGCGGCGCGAACTGAAGCACCCGCCCGTTGATCTCTGCCAGCAAAGCCATGCACAGCGCGCCGACGCCGCCGTACACCCACCAGCGCCGCTCGGCGCGGTCGAGCGCCCGGAAGATCGGTTCGCTGAGCGGCGGCAGCCGGTTGCTCAGGAAGACCGCCGCGCCAATGGCGATGCCGCCGAGGATCAGTTTCAAGCCGCCATCCGGCAGATAAGCTTGCTCGTTGCGCGGGCGCAGGTCAAGCGCGGCGGCGATCATCAAGCCGAACGAAATCAGGGCAAACACGGCGGCGATCAAGTTACCGTGCGCCACCACCGGCAGATGGATCGGCTGCGGGCGGGCAATCGACGGCGGATGAACCGCCGCCGCGCCGCCGCTCAACACCGGCTGGTCTTCCGGCAGCGCCCGATCCGGCGCGACATTGACCGCCCGCAGCCGCAAGACGCCCCACAGGATCGACGTGGCGATCAGCACGACCAGCGCCAGCGTCGAATAGGGCGGCGGCAGCAGGAACAGCACGCCAACGAACAAGCTAAACCCGATCAGGTACAGCCAGAGCGCATTGATCGCCGAACGATGGTCGGGGGGTGGGGTTTGCGGCTCGTTTTCGGTCGGTTGGGGCGTGGTCGCCATAAATCAAGAACCGTCTCATAGTCGTCTAATCTGTGCGTTATTTTACAGCCAGTCCGTCCGCGTATCCATTTATGTCCATCATCTAGACGAAAGTCGCACAAAACGCCGCAACCCTGCACGCTTTTCGCGCGTACAGTATCATGAACAACTTCAATCATTTTGTGTTCGAAGGAGTATCCGATGAAAAGATTGCTTCTGCTAGTCGGCATTTTCGCGCTGGCGCTGGGCGCTTTCGCGCTGCCCTCGGCGCAGCCTATCGCCGCCCAAGATAATCCCGACTTCACCGCCTTGGCGCAGTATTTCCCGGCTGACGCCCCGCTCTACGCCAGCTTCCGCATTGACGACGCTTTCGTGCAAACGCTCGACACCCTCGCCGCCAAAATCGGCACTGCCCTGCCCGGCGGCAGGATGCCCGGTTCGCTGCAAGCGTCGTTGGATCAACTCGCCAACGAGGTCAAACCCGGCGGCACTTTCGCCGACACCATGCGTCCGTGGCTGGGCGATCTGGCGGCGATTGGTATGTACACGGTGAACGATACCGGCGCTGTCCCGCCGCTGACCATCGCCCTCACCATCACCGATCAGGACAAGGCGAAAACCTTCTTTGACACCCTGCCCAACGCCGAGCGCTATACGCTCAGCGAAGGTGATGGCTTCACGCTCTATTCGCCCAACAGCAGCGTCACCAGCGACCCGTATTACGTCTTCCGCAGCGACGTCGTGCTGATCACCGGCGACCAAGCGCTGGCGGAGTCCGGCGGCGTCAGCGACGGATCGCTGACGCAGAGCGACGCCTTCAATACGGCGGTCGGTTTGCTGCCCGCGCCGCAGTACAGCGGTGTGGTCTACATCGATACTCCGGCGGTGCTCACCAAGTCGATGCAGGATCAACGCAGTTTTGGCAAGCAGGACGCGGCGATCATGGATCTGTTCGAACTCGATGATGAGCGCGTTCCAACCGCAGGCGATTGGCTTCACCATGCTCAGCGATAACGTGCTCGCCATCGACGTTGCCTCGCCGCTGAACGCCGCTGCCACAGCTAACTTCGACATGAGCAGCGGGCAGCCGGTCGATCCGGCGTTCGCGCAGTACATCCCGTCCGGCACGCCGCTGGTCATCCATGCGACCAACCTCTACCAGACCTATCAGAGCACGCTGACCAATCTGCGCACGCTCGCCGCCGCCATGCCACAGGACTCGAATGCGGGCGATGTCAACACGGCGATCTTCGGCTTGAACTTCATCGTGCGCGGCTTGACCGGGCTGCCGACCGAGGACGCACTCGGCTGGATGACCGGCGATTACGCCCTGTATCTGAAGCTCAGCCCCGCTTTCAGCGACTCGCCCAATTTCGACGACGTGCCAACCTCGCTCCCGATTGACTTCGGCATCGCCTTCCAAGTCACCGACGCCGATGCCGTACAGGCGCTCTACGCGGGCTTGTCCAACTCGCTGAGCAGCTTCGCCGCCGATAACGCGACGATCACGCCGGAAACCTTGGCGTCGGGCGTCGATGCGCTGGTCTTGACTTTCAACGGCAGCGACATGCCCTTTCCGGTGGAGCTGCTGATCGCCAAGACCGACAGCGTGTTCGCCATCGGGACGCGGCGGATGGTCGAAGCCGCCGTCGATCCGCAAACCGGCTTGGACACCGACGAGGCTTTCATGGCGGCGGATACGACCGTCTTGGACAACGCCGACGCGGTGCTCTATTTGGCAGGGAACGGCTTCCAGCCAATGGCGCGCGGGCTGCTCAACAGCAGTTCGACCAGTGACCAGCGCGACGGCGCCAACCTGAAGTCGATGCTCGGCTTGATCCACAGCATGACGATCAGCACGGCGAGTCTGCCGGATAACAGCGGCTCGCTGGCGCGCTTCGTCTGGACGCTGCCGCAGTAACCAACAATCACGTTTAAATCAGCGCGCGCGATGGTGCGCCCTGATGGAAATCGATGGAGGGGCGCAGCGTGCTGCGCCCCTTTTGGGTTTAATTTGACGTTTTCCTGTGGGGATTTACAGACGGTCGCGGGTTTGCAGGAAGACGGCGCGCTTAAGGCTCGGCAGGGTGTAGTCGAAGCCGCAGGACTGGAAGAACGCGTCCGACGACGTGATCGCCATGATTTCGAGGACATTACGTTCGTGAGCGCGCTCGATGCAGGCGTTGACCAGCCCCCGCCCGAACTCCCCGCCCTTGCGCGGACTCGGCGACGGCGAGGCTGCGAATCTCCGCCAGCTTGCGCGAATAGATTTCCAGCGCCGCGCAGCCGATAATCGCGTCATCGTCGGCATCGACGGCGACGAAGAAGTTCGGCAGCAGCTCGTCCAGTTCGTCGTAGGTGCGCTCCAACAGCGCGCCCTGCTCGACGAACGGCTCGATCAGCGCCTCAATCGCCGGGATATCGGCGGCAACCGCGCTGCGGATAATGACTTTCGTTTGGATATTCGCCACCATGAAACCGTGCCCCATCTGTGTAACTCGCTTTTGGATGAATTTTAATCCATTATCGCGTTCTGACTAGGCTGAAGCATTAAGGTCGCCGCCGCTTACAGCCAGCCGACGATCCGCGCCAGCAAAAACGCGATACCCAGCGAGAGCATCAACAGCATCCACGACAGCATTCGCCCGCTGTCCTGCGCCGGGTTGATCTCGCTTTGGCTGATCGTCACCGCGCCCAGCAGATCGACGTAGAAATCGACGTTGACCCGCCCGCGCGTGACCCGCGCCATGTAGTCGTGCCCGGTGACCAACTGCCAACCGCTGTCCTCGTCTTCCCAATCCGCGCCAAGCCGCTCGCGCATCGCTTGATCGAGGATCGCGCGCGCCTGCTCCGCCGGGATCGGTTCGGGTGGCGTTTCCGGGTTGATTGGCGGCTCATCCATCGGCTTAGCTTGCCTCACATCCATGTTGATCTGGCTTTACCTGCAACCTCACCCTAAATTCCCTTGATTCGCAGTGTTCTTCCCTCTTCCAGCTTGCATGGAAGAGGGGTTGAGGAGTCGAGCGTGAGGTTAAACTTAGCTCGTGATCGCAAATTCGAACGAGAAGGGACCGATCAGCCCGTTGGCGTCTTTCGACGCAATCGCCAGCGATCCATAGCTCGCGGCGACGAAGCCTTTCCACGTCACGCTGGTTTCGGTGCTCTCGAACATGTCGCTGTAGGTCAGCGCGCCCGGTGGGCGCAGCGCGACGACGTAGCTGGTCGCGCCGTCGACCGGCTGCCAGACCAGCGTCCGCAAGCCGTTGCCGTTGTCGCGCAGTTGGATGTTCTGCGGCGCGGCGGGACCATCCGCCAACGCCGTCAAACAGGCGAGGATCGTCTTGGTCGCGCCGACGAGGTAGCCCACTTGAATGTCGTCAATCGTATCGCGGTCGGTGTGCTCGCGTCCGACTTCTTCCAACGCCTCGACAAAGCGCACTGCCGGATAGCCCACGTCGCTGAACGACATGTGATCGCTGTAGCGTCCGGCGCGGTCGACGGCGGGCTGCACGTCGATCTCCATGTCCGGCGCTAACCGCGAGGCGATCAGGTGCAGTTCGCGGGCAAGCTGGCGCGACTGTGAATCGTTGGGGTCGGCGGAGTACATCCAGATCTGGCGGTCGTTGATCGCGCCCTCCGCTCCGGTTTGGCTGCCGATGATGTCCATGTTGAGCATCGCCGTCACCGGGATGTTACGGGCGCGGATGTAGTCGCTGACGAAGGCGGTGCTGCCCTTGCGCTGAATCTCCTCCGCTGAAAAGGCGACGAAGATGATCGTCGCGCGGTGGCGGCGCTGGCTCATGATCTGCGCCATTTCCAGCAGCGCGGCGATGCCGCTGGCGTCGTCGTTCGCGCCGGGAGCGTTGGCATTGCCGTTATTGAAATCGACCGAGATGCTGTCGTAGTGCGCGCCGATCACGACCACGCCGCGCCCGACTTCCGTCCCCTGCATCACGCCGATGATGTTCTTGCCAGTGCTGTCCTGATTATTCCACGAGAACGGGAATTCCTGCGTTTGGACGACGAAGCTGTTCTGATAGGACTGGGCGCCGATTTGCTTGAACTGGTCGAACACGTAAGCCTGAGCCGCGCCGATGCCTTCGGTTGCCGAGGTCTTGGCGGAAAGGACAGTGCCGCGTCCGCATCCCGTACAGCGTACGTCAACGTGCTGGAGCAGGCGATCCGGCTGCACTTGATTGAGCACGCTCAGCAGCGTCGTATCCGAATGGGCGATATTCGGGTTGATTTGCGTGGCTTGCTGCGGATACTCGTTGGGCGCGAGCGTCGCGTAGCCGATGGTCGGCGGCGGCGTCGAAGTGGCGCGCGGAACCAGCGTTGGCGGCTCCGGCGATTCAGTCAGGTTGCACGCCAGCAGGACCAGCAAAAACCACAATGGGAGTAGGGTGAAAACACCTGCGGTTCGTCTGTTCATCGCCGCAAATTTTACCACAGCTTGGCATTACAGAGGGAAATCGGCGGGGATGCGTGCGCGCCAGCGGCGGCGGTGATAAAATGAAGCAATTGGCGCTTAGTTGATAGCGGTTAGCCGTTAGCTTTCAGCGGTCAGCTTTGTCTTGCGCTGGCGATTGGTCAACTGAGTGTCCCCTACCGGGATGAGTACAAACTCGCGCTTTAGCTGAATGCTAAAAGCTGAAAGCTAACCGCTTCTTTCTTACCGAGGAGTCGTTTCCATGCCCAGATGGTCTTCTTTTAGCACGTTTCTGGACGACGCCGCGAACGCGGCAAGCGATGCGGAACGGCAGGCGCTGGTCGACGAACTGCTCGGCGAGCGCCCGCAGTGGCCTTGGGTCGAGCAGGATCGGGCGACCTTCATCTTTGCGCGCAGGCGCGAACAGCGTCGCCCTCAACCTCGACACCATCCCCACCGACCCGCCTTTCGCCCCCATGACGCAGATCGACGGGACCACGCTCTGGTTCGTGACGCATCCCTTTGCCGACGACGACCTGCTCGACTACATGCTCGCCGTCGATGACCCGATGACTCCGCTGGCGCAGGAAACCGACATCGTCGGGCGGGTTTCGAACCACTGGCAGCCCGATCCGCTCAACCCGACTGCGGATGGACACCGCCCAGATGAACGTCTCGGTGCTGCGCATGAGCGCGGCGCGCCCCTTCCCTGACTGGTCGGCGTTGGCGCGCGTCCCGCGCGGGCAGGTCTACGAGCATCCGGTCGAAAGCCAGATCATGAACTATCGCGGGCGCAACGTCTGGGTCTATACCCCGCCCAACTACGCCGGATCAGGCATGGCGTACCCGCTGCTGATCATGCAGGATGGGCAGTGGGCGATTGGTCCGCTCCAGCTTCCCTACATCGCCGACGCGCTGATCAAGCACCGCCGGATGCAGCCCGCCGTGATCGCCATGATGCAGAGCGGCAGCCAAGACGAGCGCAACCGCGAGTACATCAACAACGACAAGTATTACAGCTTCCTGCTCTCCGAACTGATGCCCTTCGTCCAAACCCACTACCGCATCGACTCGAACCGGGTCGCGGTTGGCGGCGTCGCCGTCGGCGCGGTCGCGGCGGCGCACGCGGCGCTCAAGAATCCGGCGGTCTTCTCGCGCCTGATGCTGATCTCGCCGCCGCTGGGACGCGGGCAGTTTCAGGACGAACTGCGCCAATACAACCAGCGTTTCGCCGGGGCGGAAGTGCTGCCCAAGCGGATTTTCCAGTCGGTCGGGCGCTACGAGGCGAAGGCGCGCTTCCACAAGCCCGCTCATGCCCTGCGCTTGATCCTCGAGGGCTTCAGCGGCGTCGATTACAAATTCGCCGAAACCGGCAGCGGTCACGGCTTGGTCGGGTTTCGCAGCATTCTGCCCGAAGCGCTGGCATGGACGTTCCCAGGCGATGCCTTTGGTGACAGCGCCGGGACGTAACCTTTGTCCCGCCGCCTGATCATTTTGATGATCATTCCGGCTGCCGTGCTGATCATCTGTTGATCAGCGCGCAGCTTCCGCGCTGGACGGCGCCACAGCCCGGTTGGTTCGGAGCAATGCCGCAAGGCGGCACGACGCCGGGAGTCTGCGCGGCGGTCGCGTCGCTGACGCTCTACGACGCGACACGGAGCGGCGCGAGCGGGATCGGCAGCGAGGCGGCGCGGGATCGCGCGGCGCAGGTCGCCGCCGACTACACCGACGCCGAGCCGCTCACGGTGAGCGATCCGCTGGCGGTCGAGGCGACTCTGCCGGGAGACGGGCGGCGCGCGGTTTACGTCGTAACCGTGAAGCTGGCGCAGGATCTCGGCGCTGGAAACCGCCGCCGTGATCTATCTGGACGCTGCCAGCGGCGACCCGCTCCGCGTGATCGCGGCGACTGAACCGGCAGGCGATCCGTCGGGCTGTGATTTCGACTTACGGGCGGCGCTGATCGCGGCGGTTAAGTCGCCGCCGCTGCTCTTGTTCGTGGCTTACACGCTCGGCGCTGCCGGGATACTGGCGGTGCGTTGGGTTTTGAGGGCGAGAGGAACGCTTCGATGACGACGACGAACCTATTCTACGGCGAGCGCGTGCGGCTGACGGCGCTGCGCACCGAAGACGCGCAGACGATGGCACGCTGGTACGAAGATGGTGAATTTGGGCGCTTGTTCGACGCGAATCCGGCGTTTCCCAAAACCGAAAGCTCGCTGATCAAGTGGTTCGACAGCAGCGAGCGCGATAAGGACGCCTTCGCGCTGGCGATCCGCCTGCTCTACAGCGACAACCTGATCGGCTACATCGACATCGACGGCATCCAGTGGAACAACCGCTGCGGCTGGCTGGCGATGGGCATCGGCGATCCTAATCACCGGCGCAAGGGCTACGGCGCGGAAGCGTTGGGGCTAATGCTGCGCTTCGCCTTCCACGAATTGAACCTCCACCGCTTACAGCTCACCGTTTTCAGCTACAATGAGGGGGCGATCAAGCTGTACGAGAAGCTCGGCTTCACCCGCGAGGGCGCGTTCCGCGAGTTCATCCTGCGCGATGGGCAGCGCTACGACATGTTCCTCTACGGGCTGCTCGCCAGCGAGTGGGAACAGCAGAACGCCAAAGCGAAACCTACGTCCACTTAAACGAGAGTTAGCATCTTGATGCGTTTTGACGAATCACCGGACGATTTGCCGGAGCCGGTCGAGGCGTACTGTGTGCGCTGCCGCGAATCGGTCGAGATGGAGAACCCGGTCGCCGTATGGACGCGCCGGGGGATGCCCGCCACGCGTGGCGAGTGCCCGATCTGCGGCGGAACCGTCTTTCGGATGGGCAAATCTTCGGCACACGAACAGCTTGCCGCGCCGGAAGTCTCCGAAGCCACCCAGCGGATCGCGCTGACGCGCGAGACGGTCTACGTCGCCTTCGCGCCCGCCGACGCCGCGATCGCCGAGCAGCTCGCCGCCGACCTTGAGCGCGCGGGCGTCGCCTGCTGGCTGCACGAGACCGAACCGGCGCGCATCGCCTGGGCGGGCGGCGTCCATCCGTCCCTGAGCGCCTGCGCCCGCATGGTCTACGTCCTCTCGGCGACCGCGTTGGACGACGCGCGGCTGGAAGCGACGTGGCGCTATTTCCGCTCCAAGCGCAAGCCGATCATTGTCGCCCAGATCGACGCCAGCGCGCCGCCAGACGATCTGCGCCGCCGCCCGCGCTTCGACCTCACCAGCGCCTACAAAACCGGCTTTCGCCAACTGCTGCAAGCGCTCGCTGACGGGCGCTGATCATCGTTGCAAAAGCGAGTTTCTCGCCTAGGGGCAGGACTTAGTCCTGCCCCTACGTTGAAGATTCTCTCCTCAGATTCCTTAGCCTTAATTCGTCCTGAACGGCTGCGCCGGTCATGCGCTGTCGCGGTGGATCAGGTCAACCGGCAGCGTGATAATCTGCGCGCTCGCCTCGTCCGGCTCGGCGGACTGGCGCAGCACGAGATCGACCGCCTGATGCCCGATCTCCAGCAAGGGGATGCGCACGGAGGTCAGCGCGGGCGACATCTCCTGCGCCATCAGGATGTCGTCAAAGCCGATGACCGCCATGTCTGCCGGGACGTGGTAGCCCTGCGCGAGCAAGTGCTCGATGGCGACAATCGCAAAATCGTCACTTGAAGCGAAAATCGCGGTCGGCGGGTCGGCGAGCGCCAAGAAGTGCTTGACCGCATGCGCCGCCTCGCTCGGTGACCAAGAATTGCCGTAAATCAGGTCAGGGTCGAGCGGAATCCCGGCATCCGCCAGCGCCTGCTGGTAGCCCGCCACCCGGTGATGAGCGCTGGTGTAGGACAAGCTGCCGCGAATATGGGCAATGCGGCGGTGTCCCTGCTCGATCAGGTAGTGCGTCGCAGCATAAGCGCCGCCGACGTCGTCATAGGTGACCGAGGGATAGTTGTATTTCGGATCGCAGGGGCGCTCGACGCAGACACAGGGCAGCCCGGCTTCGGTAACGAGGTCAAGCAGCGAATTGGTGTGCGGCGGGTCTTGGGCGAGCCGCAGGATGACGCCGTCAAGCTGCCCGCTCATCAGCAGGTGCTCAAGCTGAGTGCGGTCTTCATCGCCGCCAATCGGGTAGACCATCAGAAACCGTGAGCGCTGCTTCGCCTCCTCGATAATGCCGCCCAAGATCGACGCGCTGTAGGTGGAGGTGAAGACACTGCGCGGCGGGTTGTAGTCGCTGAAGATGTAGCCGATGGTATTGGTTTGCTGATTACGCAGGCTGCGACCGAGCGCGCTCGGTCGATAGCCCAACTCGTCGATAGCGCGCAAAACGCGCTCGCGGACGGCAGGCGAGGTCGGGCGCGGTCCGTTGTTGACGACGTAAGAGACGACACCCGGCGAGACGCCAGCAAGCTGCGCCACGTCACGGTGGGTCGGACGCTTCTTTCGGGTCATGAGCGTCCCCCTGATTAGCCCTCCCGCAGCCAGACACGCATTTCGCCGGGTTCACGATTTGCCCACAAGCAGTAGGGAATCGCCTTGAAGCTGAAACTGCTGCGAGTCTCGGTGAGTTGTGACTTCGGCTGGTAGAGACCGCCATTCCACTCGACCGGTTCAATCCGCACCGCCGCGCCGGTGATGACGCCGACGCCACCGAACAAATCGGCGTCGAAATCAGCTGTTGAGCGCCGCGTCCGGGGAAATGACGACGTTCGCCAGATGCGCGCCGTTGTCGACTTCTTCCAGACAATAGATGACCGGTCCCCGCTGCAAAGCGATCTGTCCGGCGTCTTGGCGGATATTCGGGTTCGCCGCGATGCGCTCAACCGGCATCGACAGAGTCAGGCTGACGGTATCGCCGCTCGACCACTCGCGCTGGATGCGGGCGTAGCCCCGGCTGATCGAGGCTTCGATGGGCACGCCGTTGACGGCGAGGCGGTAGCCCCGGCACCATTCCGGAATGCGTAGCGCCAACTCGAAGGGGGTCGGCTGTTCCGTGGTAATGGTGAGATCGATTTTGCCGTCCCACGGATAATCGGTCTGCTGCTCGATCTGCACAGTCTTGCCGCCGAATTCAAGTTCGGCGCGGTTGTCGTTGTAAAGCTGGACGTAGAGCGTGTCGTCGGTCGTGGTGTAGAAATACGAACCGAGGCTCGCCACCAAGCGCGCGAGGTTGGGCGGGCAGCAAGCACAATCGAACCACTCGGAGCGGCGGTAATAGCGGTCGGAGGTGATGCCGCTGAAATGCTGGAACGGATTGACGTTCGGGTAGGACGAGAGCGGATTGGCGTAGAAGAAGGTATCGCCCTCGTAAGAGACGCCGCTGATCATGCCGTTGTAGAGCGCGCGCTCCATCACGTCGATGTAGCGGCTGTCCGGGTCGAGTTGGAACATGCGCTGCGCGAAGAACACCAGCGAGATCGCGGCGCAGGTTTCGGCGTAGGCGGTTTCGTTGGGCAGGTCGTAGGCGAAGGTGAAGCCTTCATTGCTGTGCGCCGGTCCCAAACCGCCGGTGATGTACATTTCGTGTTCGGTCAGGTCATCCCACAGGCGGCGGCAGACTTCGCGCAGTTCGGCGTCATCGGTCTCCAGCGCCACGTCGGCGACACCCGCATACAGGTAGTTGGCGCGCACGGCATGTCCGGTCGCCTCGGTCTGCTCGCGGATCGGCTTATGCGCCTGACAGTAGCGATAGGTCTGCGCCCAGAACTTGGTGGGATCGTCGCCGCGTTCGCGCGCTTCCTCGTCAAAGTAATTCGGCTCTTTGCCGCGCTCATCGACGAAGTATTTGGAGAGCGTGAGATAGCGCTGCTCGCCGGTGGCATGGTACAGCTTGACCAACGCGAGTTCGAGTTCGGGATGCCCGGGATAGCCGTGCCGCTTGTCCGCTTCCGCGCCGTAACGCGAGTCGATCAGGTCGGCGTAGCGGCAGAGCACGTCGAGCAGCTTACGCTTGCCGGTCGCTTGGGCGTAGGCGACCGCGCCTTCAATCAAGTGCCCCGCGTCGTAGAGTTCGTGCCAGTCGCGCAGGTTGGTCCAGCGCTTTTCCGGCTCGACCGCCGTGAACCAGATGTTGAGGTAGCCATCCGGCTGCTGTGCCTGTTCGATCAAGTCGATGGTGGCATCGACCTGCCGCTCGAATTCGGGATTGGGCTGGGACATGAGGCTGTAAGCGACCGCCTCGATCCACTTTCCGGCATCAGAGTCCCAAAAGATGTGGGGTTTGGGCTGCCCCGGCTGCCAGTCGAGATGCCAAGCATCGATCCGACCGGTGATGTCCATCTGATGGTGGATCGCCGGAAGGGTGCTGTCGCGGTTCACCGCCTGACGCGCACCCCAGAAGCCGGAATCAATTTTGACAGCTTTGACCGGAACCGCATTGAGTCGAGGAAGATTACGGGTCAATATAGACTCTCCGCAAGTAATAGTTAGGCAAAAAACAGTCTAAAGACGAACGCAAATCGATTTGCACAAATCGATTTGCATTATAGCGCCGCGAATTTCTGTTTGTCAAAAACCGGCATTTCCCGGTATTTGCCGTGAATAATGGTCAAGGAAATTGCCGGGGGGTCTTGTGTAAGGACACCCTATAAGGCTTGTCCGAAATTGAAGTGAGCACAGTTTGTCTCTTGCTGCCGCTTCTGACCCCACCCCCGACCCCTCCCCGACTTCAGGGAGGGGAGAGTACCCGCCGTTGGCTGCAAACGCTGTGCTTTATCGTCGAAGCTGAGAGGCAAACGCAGACAATTCGAGGCGAGGTGAGAGAGAACAGGCGGGTCTCTAATATCGGACAAGCCTCCTATAGAGTGCCCGTACACGAGAAACCCGACATGCGAAACCAGCGCAGCCGGTTGGTGACAACTGAATCAAAAAAGCTGCCCGAATGACAGCTTCTTGTTGTTATCCACTAGCGGTCGCGTCAAGCCGTCGGTTACTTCGACAACACGTTCGGGTCGATGGCATCGCGGACGGCGTCGCCGATGATGTTCAGCGCCAGCACCACCACCGTGATCACCATGCCGGGGAAGAACGAAATCCACCACGCATTGCGCAGATAGCTGCGACCGTCGGCGAGCATCGCGCCCCATTCCGGCGTCGGTGGGCGGACGCCCAAGCCGAGAAAACTCAGGCTCGCGCCGGTGATGATCGCGCCGGAAACGCTGAGCGTGGAGACGACGATCAGCGAGCCGACGATGTTGGGCAGGATGTGATAGAACATGATGCGCCGGGGGGTTGCGCCCATGCTCTGCGCCGCGACCACGTATTCGCTCCGCTGAATGGTGAGGGTGACGCCGCGCGTCAGCCGGGCGAAGGTCGGCAGCGAAAACAGCGCAATCGAAAAGATCACGTTGGCGATACTGGACCCCAGCAGCCCCACCAGCCAGATGATCAAGATCAAGCCCGGAAAGGCGAGGATCAAGTCCATAATCCGCATGATGATGTCGTCGGTTTTGCCGCCGATGTAACCCGCCAGCAGCCCCGCCGGGACGCCGATGAGCGTCGAAATCAAGATCGACAAAAATCCGACTTGCAGCGAAATTTGCCCGCCGTAGAGCACGCGCGTCATGACGTCGCGCCCCAACTCGTCGGTGCCCATCAGGTTGGTGAGCGAGGGCGGCAGCAGCCGATTTTTGGCATCGCGTCCAATCGGATTACTCGACGAGAGGTAGGGAGCGCCAATCGAGACGAGGATAATCAGCACGATGACCGCCACACTCAGCATCGCATAGCGGTTACGCCGGAAATGGCGAAACGACTGGGCATACAGCCCTTCCGAGCGGGTTGAGGAATCGATTTCCAGCGAAACGATGGGCGATGTTGAAACGGACTCTGCCTTGTCTGACATATCGTTGCTTGCTCTAGTCATAGCGAATACGCGGGTCTACATAGCTGTAGAGTACGTCTACCACCAAGTTCACGAACACGAAAGCGACGGCGACCAGCAGGACTGTCCCCTGAATCATCGGGTAGTCGCGGTCGAGGATCGCCTGAATTGCCAGCCGCCCGACGCCGGGTAAGCCGAAGATGCTCTCGGTGATCACCGCGCCGCCGAGCAGCCCGCCGATCGACAGCCCGACGACCGTCACCACCGGGATCAGCGTGTTTTTCAGCGCGTGCAGGAAGATCACGCGGCGTTCGGATAAGCCTTTCGCCCGCGCCGTTTGCATGTACAACGCCGACAGCGTCTCGATCATGTTCGCGCGCGTCAGCCGGGCGATCAGCGCGGCTTGCCCGATGGAAAGCGTCGTCACCGGCAGGACGAAATGCTGCCAAGTCGCGGCGCCCTGCACCGGAAGCCAGCGCAGCCCAACCGCGAAAATCAAGATCAGCATCAAGCCAAGCCAGAAGGTCGGGATCGAGTAGAAGAACACGACTAAAACGATGCTCACGTTGTCGATCCACGTGCCGCGCTTGACGGCGGTCAGGATGCCAACGCCCAAGCCCGATCAGCGTGCCGACGCCGACGCTGAGGAAGGTGAGGATCGCCGTGAAGGGGAAGGCTTTGACGATCACGCCGAAGACTGGCTCGCCGAATTTTACCGAGCGACCCAGATCGCCCTGCACCGCATTGACCATAAATAGCAGAAACTGCTCAGGAATCGGGCGATCAAAGCCCAGATTCTTGCGAATTTGCTCGATCAGTTCCGGCGATGCCCGATCCCCTGCCATTACCACCGCTGGATCGCCCGGAAGTGCCACGCGCAGCATCACGAACACGACCAGCATGATCGTGAAAACCAGCATGATGGAGATCGCTATGCGCCGAAGAATGTACTGACTCATGAAGTTCTGTTCCTTAGTCTCCGCCGGAGCGCTTGCGGCTCACATCCAGAGATTGTGCAGCGACAACGTAGACGAGGATAATGCGCTGTTTCGATGATCGGCGGTCGGGCTGCTGGAGGGGCGCACCGTTGTGCGCCCCTGCTGAGTTCAATCGCCCAGCTTGATGCCTAAAATCGCATTACCCTCATCCATTAGTGCAACACTCAGCCTTAGTTACTGGTCTCGAAGTAAGCATTCCAGTAGAGGAAGCTCAGGTCGGGGTTGATCTTCCAGTTCTTGAGTTCGTTGCGAACGCCGGTCAGCGACGGAGGATCGACCAAAAAGATCCATGGCGATTGGTCGATGATGTATTGGCTCAGTTCGGTGATCGTCTGGTAGCGAGTATCCTGATTCAGGTCGGTATCCGCCTTGGTCAGCAGCGCGCTCAGTTCTTCGGTCGAGAACCACGCGCGGTTGCTGCCGCCCTTACGCGCCGGGTCGAAGAAGTAAGTCAGAATGCTGGGATCTGAATAGCCGTAGCCAAGCAGGAACAGATCGTGCGTGCCGGTGGTGGTCAGGTCGATCAACGCGGTGCGTTCCATCGTATCGATTTGAAGCGGGATGCCGACAGCACCCCACTCGGCGGCGAGCGTCTGGGCGATGCGGCTGTATTCGTCCGAATTGCTTACCGCCAACGGCACCGACCACGGCTGACCGTCGGGCGTTTCGCGCATACCATCGCCGTCAACGTCGACGTAACCGAGTTCGTCGAGCATCGAGCTGGCTTTGTCGGGGTCATAGTGGTAGGAAGTGGCGTCGAGGTCGGGGTTATGTCCCCAAATCGTCGGCGGCAGCGGCTGGTAGATCGGCTCGGCGAGACCGTCATACGCCAGCAGATTCACTTCTTCGTTGTCGGTCGCGTAGGCGAACGCCTGACGCAGTTCTTGGTTATCCCACGGTGCCTTTGAGGTGTTGAAGCCGACATAACGAATTTCCTGTAGCTGCGCCTTGTCCACCGTAATGTCAGGGTTCGATTCCATGTCGGCGAGGTTCTGCGTCGGGATGCCCGCGACCGTCACTTCGCCGGTTTCCAGCGCGGAGAGGATCGTCTGGTCTTCTTCGAGGAACAGGATTTGCAGTTCGTCCAGCGCGACCGGACCCGGATCGTCGTAGAGTTCCGGCGGTGCCCAGTGGAAATCGGGGTTCCGTTTCAGCAGGATGTAGTTGTTCGTATTGAGTTCTTCGAGCATGAAGGGACCCGCGCCCACCGGGCTGGTGCCGAAGTTCTCGACGCCTTCCGCTTCGTAAGCCGTCGGCGAGACGATTTCCAAGCCGGACAGCGTGTAGAACAGCGGCGCGTAGGACGAGTTCAGGTGCATGGTGAAGGTGTAGTCATCCTCGACCGTCGTGCTGTCGAGCAGACCAATTAGGTCAGCACCTTGCGCAGCGCCCGTATCCGGGTTCGAGTATTTGTCGAGGTTCCACTTGATCGCAGCGGCGTCAACCGGCGTACCGTCGGTGAAGGTCGCGTCTTGGATTAGGTGGATGGTCAGCGACTTACCTTCGTCGCCAATTTCCCACGTATCCGCCAAAAAGCCGACGTAGTCGAGGTTGGCGTCGCGGCTGAACAGCGTCGCATAGAGGGCGTAGTGGGGCCAGCTATGCCACGACGTCACAAACGGGTCGAGCGAGGTGTTGGACGCGCCATCGGCGACGACCATGCGTCCGCCCTTGCCGGTCGACTCTTGGGCAAAAGCGCCCAATACCGTCGAGAGGACGAGGGTCAGCAGAATACCCACGGTGATACGGGCAATTTTCTTGCGTGAGAACATGGATTTTTAGCCTTTCATGACTCTATAGTGCAGTGCGGATGTTCGGGCTTCACAATCGGGTCAAGAATCTCTGGCATGTCCCCCCTTTCCGTATCAACTCGTTTTCACGTATTCGACGACCTTGCGTGAGGTCATTCAGGTTGGTACAGCCTTCGCTTTTGTAAAAGCTAGGCGGAATTACCGCTGTAGTGGTCGTAGATAATCTTCCCGAACTTGCCGATTGCCGATTCGACCTCGAAGACCCGCTGCCAGCGCGCTTCGGGTTGGTGCCACAAGGGGGCATCGTCCCAGATCGTGAACGCGGTTACGGCGACGTGGTTATCTTCGGCAATCGTCATGATACCGCTGTCGTTGACGAAACCGGCAATCGTCCCGGTTTTGTGGGCGAAGGGGACGTTCTGCGGCAGGAAGCGCGGCAGGCGTTGGTTCAACTGCTGCTTGTAGAGGATATCCATCATCGCTTCTTGGGCGTCGCCCTCGACGATCTCGCCCTTGTACAGCATCGTGACCAGCTTGGTCATCGCTACGGGCGTGCTGACGTTGTTATCGGGCGTGCGCTGGAAGACCACACCATCGCGCTCAAGTTGGTGCTCCGCTTCCCACGCTTCGATTTCTTCAATCGGCAGATCGCGGATTTCCGGCGGGAACAGGTATTTGAGCAGGTCTTTGCAGTTCATCTTGAAGGCGATGTCGGTCAGACCAAGCGCGTGCATCGCGTCCTCGATCACCTGCGTTCCGCCGAGCAAGCCGACGTTGATGTCGGTCGCCGTGTTGTCGCTGATGATGATCATCAACGTCAGCAGGTCGCGCCGGGTCGGCTGCAAACCGGCTTCGAAGAAGGGCAGAATGCCGCTGCCGGGGCTTTTATCCTCGTCCTTGAGCGCGACCCGGTCGTCGAGCGAGAACTTGCCCGCCGCGAGCTGCTGACCGGCAGTTGCAAGGATCGGAATTTTGAAGACGCTCGCCATCGGGTAGAGGCGGCTGCCGTTGATCTCGACCTGCTCGCCGGTTTCGACTTGGGTGACGGCGATCCCGGCTTCAAAACCGGTCTCGTCAATGACTGCTTGGAGTTTGCTTTCGAGCGACACGGGCTTCCTCTATTCTGTAGCTGTCGGGCTTGGTGGCACGCTTCCGATGCTGACTTTTTCGCGCCCCATCACCAGCGCATACGGGTATAACATTTGCTTGCTTGCAACAATATGTGCAAATGGACACAAATCCCTGCACAGATTATTGTATATCCAGCATTGACCAATCGCCGTTAGGGTGCACCGAGCGGGTCTCTCGACCATCGGATAGCGGTCACGACTGGCAACGATGTAGGGAATCGACTTGAAGTCCGGCGCGACCGCCCCCGGCGCGGCGACGTAGATCACCTCGCTGGCAATCGGCGCGAAGCGGGCGTAAAAGTGCTGCGTCGATTTGACGATCAGCATTTTCTTGGTGGACGGGTCGATGCCGACGTTGGTGAAGACGTGCGGGCTGAAGGTCTGCCCGCGCGTCGAAATCAGCACGATGTCGATGCCGTTGGCAGTGACCGCGACGCTGTCGCCCAGCAGAACAGTCTGCTTGGTCGCATCCGGTCCGAAATACTGGACGGCGTCGAGCGCGATTTTGCCGACCGTGACGTGCAGGTCGAGCGGGTCGCCGGACATCGGTCCCATCTTGCCGCCGATGCGCAGGTCAAGCTGCGCGCCTTCGCCCGCTTCGATGGCGATGCTCGCCGCAATCGGATCCCAGATGCAGCCGATGGCAGCGTTGGTGATCCCGCGTTCCAGCATCCGGCGCAGCACGAAGGTCGAGTCGTTGGGCGCGCCGCCGCCCGCGTTGTCCGATACGTCGGCGATCACGACCGGCATCCCTGCCGCCGCCAGCGCGTGATCGAGCACGCCGTCGATGTCGTAGAAGAAGGGCACGACTCGGTCGCGCATGGCGTAAAATTCGCGCCCCATGCTCTCCGCCAGTTCTGCCGCGCCCGCCGCGTCATTATCGGTGACGACCAGCATCTTGGTGCCCAAACCGGGGACGTCGCCCCACGGGAAGCCGTGACCGAGCGACACCGAGAGCACGCCGTCTTTGCCTTCCAGCGACGACATCTTCTCTTTGAAGCTTTTGGTCGGTTCCTGCGTCGGGTAGTACAGGCTGATCATGCCGCAGTCGAACAACGCCATCGTCGGCTTGACCTTGCCTGCGACCGTATCGACGATCAGGTTGAACAGTTCGATGCCCCGCTCGGCGAAGTCAGTGTGCGGGTATTCCTTGTAAGTGATGATCGCCGTCGCCTGCTCGATCATCAGGTCGGTCAGGTGACAGTGGAGGTCGAGTTCGACGCCGATGGGCACGTCTGCCCCCACGACCGCGCGCACGTGGTCGATCAAGTCGCCTTCGCAGTCGTCGTAACCGTCGGCGACCATCGCGCCGTGCAGGTCGAGCAGTACGGCATCGACCGGCAGCGCGGCTTTCAGGTCGGCGATGATCTCGTCGCGGAAGTCTTCATACACCTGCTTGAGCGTCTTTCCGGCGGGTTCGGCGAGCGCGATCAAGCTCTCGGCGAAGTCGTAGCCCTGCTCGGTTGCCATGCGATGCCACATGGCGACCACCGAATCCTTGAACGGCGGGTAGGTGCTGTAATCGCCTTTGCGCGCCACCAAGAAGCTCTTGAGTCCGGTGGGCATCGGCGAAAAAGTGTTGGTTTCGGTTGCCAGTGAAGCGCCAAAAATCTTCATGCCTTTATTCATCCTCCCCGATAGGGCGATAGGGATAGCTGCCCATCCACATTTCGGTCACGTTTCCGGCGTCATCGACGACGAAGCGGCATAATTCGTTGCCCGAACCGCCGCCACTCATAGTGAAGGTGTGCGGCTCGTCAGCGGGCGTGAGCGTGACGAAGGTTGACGGATCTTCGCCCACGCTGACCGCCATCAAGCGCTCTTTGACGACGCGCACGTCCACGTCGGCGTCGAGCATGTCCCAGCGGTAGCGCCCCAGATACGGTTTCCACGCCGCGATCTGCGCAGCGGTCGGCGGCGGTTCGGATGCTGCCAGCTTGAACGCCGGGATCAGAGATTTCCAGCATCGCTTGGCTGATGGCGCTCGGCTCGGTTTGGCGGTTGGTGAAAGTAATCATCGCCAGCTTGAGCGCCGGAGCCAGCGTGATATTGGTCGTGAAACCGGGCAGACTGCCGCCGTGCCCGACCACTTTCTCGCCCGCGACCAGCCGCACGCCCCAGCCGATGCCGTAGCCGTTGCTGAAGTCGGGTGCCATCGAAACCGGCTGCTGCATTTCGCGCAGGGTGCTGCTGCCGAGAATTTGCGCGCCGCCATCGGCGGGCGCGTCGCGGAATTGCAGCGAAATAAACTTGGCGATGTCGGCGACCGTCGCATACAAGCCGCCCGCCGGACGCCAGCCGTCTTCCTCAAAATTCGGCACCGGGATCAGCGCGCCGTCCGCACCCTTGCGATAGCCGACGCCGTAGTGATCGTCGCCGTACTTCGCGCGCTCGAAGCCGCTGTCGCTCATGCCCAACGGCTGGAGAATGTGCTCCTGCACGAAGGCGTCGTACTCCTGCCCGGCGATCTTGCTGAGCGCGTAGCCCATGATCGAGATGCCGAGGTTGGAATACTTCGGCTCGACCATCGTCGGCATCAACATCTCGGAGACCGCCAGCGACGCCAGCAGTTCCTCAATCGAGGGCATTCCGTCGCCCAGCCAATTGTCATGAACGCCTTCACGGGGCAGTCCGGTCGCGTGGGCTGCCATTTGCCGGAAGGTCGGCGGACGGGCATCGGCGAAGCGCGACTTGATCTTGAACTCCGGCAAGTACTGCTCAATCGGGTCGTCGAGGCTGACCTTGCCCGCGTCGCGCAGGATCATCAGCATCGTTGACGTAAACAGCTTGGTGATCGAGGCGACGCGGAAAACCGTGCGCGCGTCGGCGGGAATCTGCTGTTCGAGGTTGCCGAAGCCGTAACCGTGCTGCCAGATCAGTTCTTGATCGTAGACGATCCCGGCGGAAAGCCCCGGAATTTTGCGGTCGCGCTGCTCGTAAGCCAGTTTCGCCTCGACCAGCGCAATCGCCGCGCGGATTTCCGGCGCTTGTAGGTCAATCGCTTTTGAGTCGCTGCTCACAAATTCATCTCCAACATCTTGATGTCCCGTAGGGGCGCAGCGCGCTGCGCCCCTACAAAGATCGCTGAAATCGACTACGAATCCCGGCGGGACATCGGGTACGCGCCGAGCATCACGCCGGTCACTTTGCCGCTGTCGTCGACGTCGAAGGTGGCAAAGTCGCCGCTGGCAGAGCCGTTCGCCATGCGGAAACGATGCTGGTCATAGGGCAGCAAACGCACGAAGGTTTTGGGATCGCCGCCGGGCGTCGTGATCAGCAGCTTCCCGTCGATCACCTCGATGTCGATCACGTCGTCAATTGCCCGCTGACCATAGCGTCCCTGATAAAGTGTCCAACTGGCGATCTCTTCGGCGCTGTGGGGCGGTTCCGCGCGCTTCAACTCGCGCTGGAACACCGGGATCAGCAGTTCAAGCGCTTTTTGCGAAATCGTGACCGGGTCGGTGCCGGTATTGGTGAAGACGATCACCGCCAGCTTGAGCGCCGGAACCAGCGTGATGTTGGTCGTGTAGCCGGGTAAGCCGCCGCTGTGCCCGATCACCTTGAGTCCGGAGACGCGCCGGATGCCCCAGCCGATGCCGAAGCCCATTTCGAAATCCGGCATCACGTTGGCGGGCATGTGCATCTCGCGCAGGGTGCTGCCGCCGAGCACCTGATTGCCGCCGACGGGGGCGTCGCGGAACTGCATGGCGATAAACTTGGCGATGTCTTCGACGGTCGAATACATGCCGCCGCCGGGTCGGAAACCCTGCTCGTCCCAATGCGGTGAGGGACTCATGCCGTCGGTCGTCGCTTCGGGTGAATCCGCGCCGACGAAATCGTAGCCGATGGCGTAACGTCGTTCGCCGTAGCGCGAGCGGTCGAATCCGCTCGATTCCATGCCGAGCGGCTGCAAGACGTTCGCCTCGACGTAGCTGGCGTAATCCTGCCGCGCGATCTTGCTCAGCGCGTAGCCCATGATCGAGACGCCGAGGTTGGAATACTTCGGCTCGGTCATGGTCGGCAGGCGCATCTCGTCGCCTGCCAACCCGGCGAGCAGCGCCTCAATCGTCGGCATGTGCATCGTCCGCCAGCCATCGTGATTGCCTTCGCGCGGCAGCCCGGCAGCGTGGGACGCGACCTGCCGAAAGGTCGGCGGGCGCGCGCCGGGGAACGGAGACTTGATCTTGAATTCAGGCAGGTATTTCTCAATCGGGTCGTCGAGGCTCAGCTTACCTTCGTCGCGCAGCTTCATCAGCATGGTCGCAGTGAACAGCTTGGTAATCGAAGCCACCCGGTAGACCGTGTTCGCATCCGCCGGAATTTTCGCTTCGAGGTTGGCGTAGCCGTAGCCGCGCTGCCAGATCAACGCCTGATCGTAGACGATCCCGGCGGAGATACCGGGCACTTTGCGGTCGCGCTGTTCGCCCGCGATCAGCGCATCAGCCAACGCAATGGCGGCGCGAATTTCGGGCGCATCAAGGTTGAGAGTCACGTAAGCGTCTCCTGTTTGCTCAGCCAGTAAACGTACTGCTCGCCCTGACGGACGAAATCGATGGCGGCGTAACCCCGCGCTAAGGCAGCCACCAGCGCCTCGCGCACGGCAATCCGCCACGCCAGCACCGCCTCGAAATTGGTGCGCCGCAGGGCATTGAGATCGGTCGGCACCGGGACGGCATAGCTCAGTTGATCCCACTGCGACGGCTGCACGACGGGGAGACCGTCCGCGTCGGTATCGATCAGCAGCGCGGCGGGTTCGCTGGTTGGGCGCTGTCGGCTGGGCTGGTCGATCTGCCAGCAGACTTCAATTCGATCCGACGGCATCCCCCGGTTAATGTCGTCGTCCATATTGCCGTAGAAGTTGACGTGATAGTCGGAAATCGTCAGCGCGGCATCGACGCCGAGCAGGTGCAGATTGAACCAAGCATTGCCGCGCTGGAGCGGGTCGAACGTCCAGCTAATCGACTTGTAGCCGTAATCGAGCGCCCAGACGCGCTGGCGGCGCTTGAGTTCCAGCCCGATCCCCTGCCGCTGGTAATCCGGGTGCGTACCGGTCATATGCGACCACAAAAACACGTCGTCGCCGCGCTTGACCGGCAGCGAGACCAGCAGTCCAACCATCCGGTCAGCGTCATAAGCGCCCATCACCAAGCCACCGCCGAGCGCCATCACGTGCAGCAGCGCCGAGGGTACGGCGTTGCGCGGGTTCAGCCCCCAGACGGCGACTTCAAGGTCGACGATGTGCTCAAGCTCCGCCGGGTCGTGCAGAATGCGGTAGTCGATCATACGCGGCTGCCCTCGTCCGCGCCGACCCAGCCCGGTCCGCGCACGACGCGCCCCGGCATTGCGCCGGTATGCTCGCCGTCTTTGAGCACCTGCACGCCGTTGACGAAAACGTGCTGCATCCCGGTCGAATATTGATGCGGCTCGGCAAAGGTGGCGTGATCGATGATCGTCGCCGGGTCAAAGACGACCACGTCGGCGTAGTATGTCGGTTTGAGCGCCCCGCGCCGCTTGATCTTCAGGTTTTCCGCCGGGAACGAGGTCAAGCGCCGGATCGCCTCGGCGAGCGGGACTAAGCCCTCGTCGCGGACGTAATGCCCCAGCAGCCGCGCGAAGTTGCCGTAAGCACGCGGGTGCGGGTTCGACTTCAGGAAGTTACCTTCGGGAGCCATCAACTCGGCGTCCGAGCAGAAGCTCACCCATGGAAGCTGCACTTCTTTGCGGATGTTGGCTTCGGAGATGGTGAAGTACATCGTGAAGATGCGCCCGCCGTCCTCGATCAGCAGGTCGATCAGCGTGTCTTCGGGCAGCGTGCCCCGCTCGCTGGCGACTTGGGCGAGCGTCTTGCCGGTCAGCGGCTTGAGCGCGTCGGTGGTGAAGCCCGCCAGCAGGATATTCTCCGGCGTCTTGGATTCGAGCCACATATTCTCCCACTGGTCGGAGGGCGTCTGCATGTCGGCGATGATCTTGGCGCGGGTCTCCGGGTCTTTCAGCCGCGCGAGCAGCGCCTTGTCGCCGCCGTCGTGCGCCCACGGCGGAATACAGGCGTCCAAGCCGGTGCCGCCCGCCGGATAGAGATACAGGTCGGCGGTGATCGCCATGCCGTCGGCGCGCGCGTCGTTGACCAGCTTGATCACTTCGTCGATTTTGTCCCAGTTCTCGGTGCCCGCCGCCTTGAGGTGATACAGTTCGGCGCGAATGTGGGCTTCGCGGGCGATGCGCAGCAGTTCCTGGGTCGCTTCGACGAAGAATACGCCCTCGCTGCGCAGGTGCGAGATGTACAAGCCGTCGTATTCCGCCGCCGCTTGCGCCAGCGCGATCAGTTCGTCGGTTTTGGCGTAAGATGCCGGGGGATAGATCAGCGCGGTGGACAGACCGACCGCGCCGTCGCGCATCGCCGCGCGCACGAGGTCGCACATGCGCGCCAACTCGTCATCGGTCGGCGGGCGGTCGTCGAAACCGATCTCATGCACGCGCAGCGTTGACGAGCCGACGAACGACGCCACGTTCGGCGCAACGCCCAGCTCGACCAAGTGCTCCAGATATTCGTCCAGCGTCGTCCACGAGATCTCGAAATCGATGTCCGACGCACCAAAGATGCCGCTCTTGCCCAGCGCTTTCATCTTCGCGCTGAGCGGTCCCATCGAGACGCCTTCGCCCATCACTTCCAGCGTCACGCCCTGCCGGATCTCGCTCTGCGAGCAGCCGTCCTCGATCAGCAATTCGACCGACCAACTGAGCATGTTGATAAAACCGGGGGCAACCGCCAAGCCTTCGACGTCGATGATGGTCGTGCCCGTCAGCGTGCCGGGCGCACCGAGCGCGGCGATTTGATCGCCCTGAAAAGCAACATCGCCCTGATAACCAGCTAATCCACTCCCATCGTAAACCGTACCGTTACGGAGAACGAGATCATACATAGAGAAATCCTCTTGCTGCGGTTGAAGCTAAGGCTGTGACTTTCGGGATTGTACTGACACACAACATGTTGTGCAAATTTGCGTCTCCTTTGCACAAAATAGTGCTAAAGTGGTTGATACTACGGCTGACTATCTGTAAAAACTGATTCGTGTACAATGTTCAACAGCATAGTAAGTGAGGCGAAAAGCGATGGCACAGGCAGCAGCGCTCGATGTTCTGACGACGATCCGCGCGAGCTATGACAACATGAGCAAGAGCCAGCAAAAGGTCGCCGAGTTCTTCCTCACGCGCGGGCTAGAAGCGGTTTACCTGCCCGCCGCGCGTATCGCCGAACTCGCCGGGGTGAGCCACTCGACCGTCGTGCGCACCGCCCAAGCGATTGGCTTCGAGGGCTTTCCCAATTTGCAGGCGGCGCTGCAAGAGCAGTTCTTAGGGCGCATCAACTCCGCCAGTGTCTATCAGCTTGGCTCGCGCAAGCTGATCGGCGAACTCCGCGATCAAAACGAAGCTGCCAGTACCGCCATGATCCTTCAGCGCGCGCTGCTAACCGACGCCCGCAACATCGAAAATCTGGCGGCGGAAATCTCGATCCCCGACTTCGAGCAAGCCATCGACCTCTTGATCAGCGCCCCGACCGTCAACGTCATCGGTCTGCGCTCGTCCGCGCCGCTGGCGCTCAATTTCAGCATCGGCTTGCGCCAGATTCGCCCCAACTGCACGCTGCTGCGCCCCGACTTCGGCGATCTGGTCGATCAAGTAGCGGCGATAGCCGAAGGTGACGTGCTGTTCTCGATCTGCTTCGGGCGCTACATGCGCGACACGCTCTACTGCATGGATCACGCCCGCAAAGTCGGCGCGAAGGTGATCGCCGTGACCGACACGCCGCTGTCCCCGGCTGCCAAGCGCGCCGACCTCGTGTTCGTCGTGCGGCATGGCGTTTGGTTCTACGGCGCGTCGGCGGCGCTGTTCAGCCTGTTCAACGCCTTGATCGCGGCGCTGCTGCTGCGTCAGAGCAGCAGCGCTCAGCAGCGCTTAGAATACATCGACGCGATCATCGACCACTTTCAACTGTTCGAGCCGATGGACAGCACCGATCCGCATTCGGGCGATTGAGCAGCAGCGCGGCTCACCTCGCCCGGTCGCGCCCATTTCAGACGTAGGTATTGCTTTCGTTCCACAGCGCTTCGGCGGCTTCGAGCCGGTCAAGCTGCATCTCGACACCCGTGCCCACGCCATCCGGCACGCGGAGCGTGCTGCCTTCTTGCAAGACAAACGGCGACTCGGTCAAGTCGGGGTCGAAATAGCGGTCGGTGGCGGAGATATCGCAGGGCATATTGACTCCCGGCAGCGCTGCGAAGGCGATGTTGGCGGCGCGGGCAGCCCCGGTCTCCAACATGCCGCCAATCCACAAGGGGAAGTTGTTGGCGACGCAGGTTTCGTAGATATTCAGGCTCTCGACGTAGCCGCCGACGCGCGCCGGTTTCAGGTTGAGAATCCGCCCCGCGCCGAGTTCGATGGCGAGCTTGAGGTCGTTGTTCGATTTGACGCACTCGTCCAAACAGATCGCCGTCTTGAGCTGCGGCTGCAATTTGCTGTGCTCGTAGATGTCGTCGTCGCCGAGCGGCTGTTCGAGCATCAGCAGGTTGAATTGATCGAGTTCCGCCAAGTGGTCGGCGTCAGCGAGCGTGAAGGCGCTGTTGGCGTCCAGCATCATGCGTAATATCCGGCAGCGCGGCGCGGACTCCCTGCGCCAGTTCGACATCCCACCCCGGCTGAATCTTGAGCTTGATGCGCCGGTAACCCTGCCCCAGCCGCTTGTTGATGATCGCCAGCGTCGCCTCGACGGTCGGCTGAATGCCGATGCTGACGCCCACCAGCGCGCAGCCGCGCGACGCATTGCCTTCGGGCAAATAGCTGGCGAACAGGTCGGTGAGCCGCATCTCATTGGCGCGGGCGAAGGCATCCCAGATGGCGGCTTCCAAGCCATGCTTGGTATGATGATTGCCGCGCGTGTGGAACATCAACTCGGGCACGGCGCGCATGTCGCTAATCGTCTGCCCGACCAACTTAGGGATGAGGAAATTGTTGGCGATATGCTGCGCCGTACCGATGGTCTCGGCGCCGTAGCCGGGTTCAACTTCGACCGAGATTTCGCCCCATCCCGTGACTCCGTTTTCGGTCGTGACTTCGACCAGCACCGCCGCCTTGAACGGGTCTTGTCCGAAGCTCGTCCGCAGAATTTCGACGAACGGGATGGCGATAGGATGAAGCTTAATCGATTTAATCGTGATTGATTTCAAGCTGGTTTCTCCGATTATGATATTTCTAACGCAGTATTACAGGATTGTGCCGTATCCTAGAGGGAGATTCGACTAGGACAAACAAACTGGGACACGATATTACGTTGCGAAAGCCAATCAATCATTAGAGCTTGAGCCAGTGTAACAACATTATGTCCACAATGCAAAGTAGTTTTGCACACTTTGTTGCAGAATATTTTGGAACTTCGGCATAATGTGAGCGGTGACGCATTAAGAGCGTTTTCATTCATGTTCACAGGGAAGAACCAATGAAGCAAGACGACGCAGCACAACTGGACATTGAAACGCGGATGCGCACCCGGTACGACGCGATGAGCAAGAGCCAGCAGCGGGTGACCGAGTTTCTGCTGACGCACGGGATCGACGTGGTGTACCTGTCGGCGGCGCGGATCGCCAAGCTGGTGCAGGTCAACCGCTCGACGGTGGTGCGGACGGCGCAAGCGCTGGGTTATGAGGGTTTCCCGGATATGCAGGCAGCGTTGCAGCAGCACTTGCTCTCGCACCTGAATACGTCCGAGCGCTTTCAGCATGGATCGCGCCAGTTGATCGAGGAGATGCAGGAACAAGGCAGCGGAACAACCTCTGATTCGGTGCTCCAGCGGGTGATCCGCACCGAAGTCGAGCAGATCGAGAACCTGCGGCAGCAGATTAACAGCGACAACTTCGACGCGGTGGTCGAACTACTGGCGACCGCCCGCCGCATCTACCTGATCGGCTTGCGCGCTTCGACGCCGCTGGCGCTGCACCTGCTGATCCCGCTGCGTTTGATCCGCGACAACTGCTACTTGATCACCTACCAGATCCCGAACGGCTTGTCGGATCAGCTTGAGGAAATGACCGACGAGGACGTACTGTTCGCCGTGACCTACAGCCGCTACGCCCGCGATACACTCAACGCGATGGATTATGCGCGCTCGGTCGGCGCGCAGGTGATCGCGCTGACTGACAGCCCGCTTTCCCCGGCAGCAACGCGCGCTAACCGGGTCTTCATCGTCTCGTTTCGCGTGTGGATGTACAGCAATGCCGCCGCGCCTTACGTGCTGTTCAACGCCCTCTTCACGGCGCTGTTCCTGCGCTACGGCGAACACGTCCCGGAGCGGCTGGAAAAACTAGAGCGAATCTACAACCAGATGGAGACTTTCGACGACGGCTGAGAACTCGTCAGCGCGGGTAGAGGCGACGCATACGTCGTGTCTAAAAAGTCGCGCTTTTGACCCCACCCCCGACCCCTCCCCGACTTCAGGCTGAAGGGGCGATAGTAAAAAATACATCGACGGGTTTTTCCTAGAAGGGCGGGTCTGAGACCCGCCCCTACACCGAATTCTCTCGTTCATCACGATAGCCTTCAAACGAGGTGTCGCCCCCTCAGCCAACTTCAGGGAGGGGAGAGTGCCTTGTCCGTTTCGGGTGCAGATGGTGACATCAGGCGATGGCTCGACACGGCTAGGGGTTTTTAAACACCCTCTTGCGTCGCCTCTACCGCAGTGCACACAGGATTAGCTTTCGCCGGTGCGCGTGAAGACAATCGGGCTAGTGGACGGCTCCAGCGGAATTTCGAAGCTGCTGATTTGCCCCTCTGCGTTGGTGTGGAAGACGGTTTTGATGCGCGCATCCATCAGCGTGTTGACCATGTCGAAGACGTCGTAGTGATAATGTTCAAGCTGCGATGACAGGCGGTTGTAGGTCGCTTCGAGCGTTCCATCGTCTTTGAGCATGACGCTGAAGGATCCATAGCCGGGGTTTTCGTACTCGCCCACGTAAGCTTCGAGCGGGTGCGACGGCTGCGTCCCGACGACGCGCGCTTCGTCCGCCTTCGCTTCGGCTTCTTTTGCCGCTGCCTTCATTTTGTTGGTGAAGTCCATGAAGTGGGCGCTCCAGTCCTTGCCTTCAGCGCCGAGCAGACGGTCATACAAGCTGTGGACGATGACGTGGGGCAGCGAGGTGTGATCCAGATTGGTCAGGACGACGACGCCCGCATTGATCCCCGGCATGAACGAGACCAGCGCCGCAAAGCCGTCGATATTCCCGCCGTGATGCAGCATCACCTGGTTGTGATAGGGATTGATGAACCAGCCCAACCCATAGCTGATCAAGCCGACGCCGAAAACCTGCTCCCAGAGCGGATCCGCGACGACCATCTGCGAGGAATGCAGTTGCCGCGCGCTCTCCTCAGAGAAGACGGTCTGCTCGCCGACTTTGCCCTTGTTCAATTGAAGCTTGACCCACTCGATCATCTCGACGACGTTGGAGTTGATCGATCCGGCGGGACCGACGTTGACGATATTGCGGAATTCGATCTTGAAGACCTCGCCGTTTTTCTCGTTATACGGCAGCGCGTAATCGGCGTCTTTCTGCGAGTCCTCGACCGAAAACTGGCTGTGCGTCATGCCCAGCGGCTTGAAGATGCGGTCGCGCACTAGTTCTTCCCACGTACAACCTTCGACCTCGCCCGCCAGATAGCCGGCGGTCATGTACATCAGGTTTTGGTACTGGAAGTTCGTCCGAAAATCGCTGGTCGGTTCGAGATAACGCACCCGCTCCATCAAGCTGCTCGCGGGTTTCCGGCGAGTTGTACCACGAGAGGTCGTGCCGGGGCAGCCCGGATCGGTGGCAGAGCAGGTCGCGCGCGGTCATGCGTTGGCTGGCGAAGTCATCCTTCATTTTGAAGCGCGGCAGGTAATCCTGCACCGGCTTGTCCCATGCGAGTTTGCCATCCTCGACCGCAAGCGCCACTGAGGCGGCGGTGAAGGCTTTCGACGACGAGCCGATGGCGAAAATCGTTTCCGGCGTGACCGGCAGATTGTCCTCGACGTTCCGCTGCCCGAATCCCTGACTAAAGATGGTTTCCCCATCTTTGACGACCGCGACCGCGACGCCGGGAACCTGCCACGCTGCGCGTTTTTCCTCAATAAATTCGGCAAAGCCCTGTAGTTCGTCCAAAAGATTTCGCTCCTGTTTGATCAAAGCTACTCAGTTGCGCGCGCTGCGGGGATCAAGCGCATCGCGCAAGCCATCACCGAGCACGTAGAAAAAGAGAACTGTGATTGCGATTAGCACGCCGGGCCAAATGACCAGATACGTCCCTTTGGCGAAGTAAGTCCGCGCATCGGTGAGCATATTGCCCCACGATGGCGTCGGTGCTTGGATGCCCAAGCCGAGAAAACTCAAGCCGGACTCGATCAGGATCAAGCTGCCCGCGTTGATGGTCATCGCCACGATGATGGTGGAGAGGACGTTAGGCAGAATGTGATTAACCATCAGCCGCCGGTTCGACGCGCCCAGCGCCCGCGCCGCCAACACGTAATCGCGCTCGCGCAGGGTGAGCACTTCGCCGCGCACCAAACGGCAGGTTGACGCCCAGCCAAAGACCGCCAGCAGCATCACCAAGACCGCCGGTGAAGGCGACCAAATCGTCGAGGCGATCAAGAGCAGGAAAATCGACGGGATTGATTCGAGGGTGTTGATGAACCAAACCAACCCGTCATCGACCCAGCCGCCGTAGAACCCGGCGATCATGCCCAGCGTCACGCCGATGATGATCGAGAGCGCGCTGGCGGAATAGGCAATCGCCAGCGAGACGCGCCCGCCGTAAATCAGGCGCATGAACTGGTCGCGCCCCAAGTTATCCGTCCCCAGCAAATGCGCCGGGCTGGGGTCGATATAACGCTCGACGATATTGGTGCGGTTGACGTCGAGATGCAGCCCATCTTCGATGATGATCGGTCCGAGGATGCAGGCGACGGTCAGAAATAGCAGCCCGATCAAGGCGATCATCGTCAAGCGGTCGTGGACAATGTGATGGACAGCATCGCCCCAGTAGGTAGCGCTGCTTGGCGGGTTCGCTGATCCGCGTAACGCGCGCGGATTTGGCAGTTTTATTCACGGTATCGGTCATCTTTCAGCGCCTCATTCAATCTCATTCAATCAGTGGAGTTGAATGCGGGGATCAAGCCACATGTAAAGCAAATCGGACAGCAGCACGCCGAGCACGTACAGCGTACCGCCCACCACCACGAACCCCATCACCAGCGGATAATCGCGCTGAAACGCGGCATTGACCGAAAGCCGCCCCAGACCGGGCCAGCTAAAGACCTGCTCGATGATCACCGCGCCGCCGAGCAAACTGCCGAGCGCCGGACCGAGCAGCGTTGCCACCGGGATCAAGGCGTTGCGGGCAATATGCCGCCACCAGACCACCCGGTTGCTCACGCCCTTAGCATGAGCGGTGCGAACGAAATCCTGTTGCAGCACTTCCAGTACGCTGGCGCGGACGTAGCGCGATATCGCGGCGACGATGCCGACCGACAGCACAAACACCGGCATGATCATGTAGGGGAGGATGTCGAAGAACGTGACGGTGCCGGTTTTGGTGACGTCGCGCATGCCGGTCATCGGCAGCCAGCCCAGCTTCACGCTGAAGACGATGATCAAGATCAGCGCCAGCCAAAAGCTCGGCAAAGCGATGCCCAGCACCGAAAATACACGCGCCACTTGGTCGAACCAGCGGCGGTGATTCAGCGCCGAGAATAATCCCAGCGGAACGCCAACTACGTAGCCGACGACCAGCGCCGACACGGTGAGCAGCAAAGTCGCCGGAATGCGTTCGACGATCAATTCGAGCACCGGGCGTTTGTACTGGATCGACTGTCCCAGATCGCCGCGCAGCACGCCCTTCCGCACGCCGTTGACATCGCCCACTCCGTCGCCATCGACGTCGATGGTGGTGTAGTCGTTGCCGATCAGCCAATAGACGTATTGAACCAGCGGCGGCTGGTCGAGTCCAAGCTGCCGCTTCAGGCGCGCGGTTGAATCCGCCGTCGAATTCGGGTTAAACGTCACCATCGTCACCGGGTCGCCCGGCGCCGAGATCACCATCAAGAACGAGATAACCGTGATACCAAACAACGTTGGGAGCGCTTGGAGCAGCCTTCGGAACAGATACCTAGTCATGCTTAATTTCGCTCAAGTGAATCATGAGGACCTCACAACGAACGAGATCAACGGGCTGCAACAATCTGTGCACATAGCTTTCGCCACGACCAAGAGCGCTGTCGAAAAACCACGAGTGATTCATTCAGCTTCGAACTGTTTGCGGTCGGCGCTAGGAGCATTGCATCCCTTCCTGCGCTTCGGGTGTGTCCCGCACGGCAGGCGAGTCTGGCTCAGAGTATGACCATACACCGATTTTAGGATTATGCACCCGCAACAACATTATGACGAATAGACAAGAGAATTTGCAACAAAGTGTGCTGATTTACTTTGCGAAGGACATATTCTGCCGTTATACTGAGGTGCAGATTTTGCTATTTGTCATCTTAATCGGTCAAAAGTGCCTTCACCTCCACGTAACTAGTCGGTGATCCGTCGATGATCACCGCGATAGGGGTTAGATTTGCTAAACCTACTTGAGCTAGAGCAATTGGTCGAACAGGCGATGGCGGCGGCGAATGTACCCGGCGTCGCGCTCGCTATCATCCACGAGCGCAAAGTGATTTACGCGCGCGGCTTCGGTGTGACCAGTATCGAGGCGGGCGGGATTCCGGTCACGCCGGAGACCATCTTCCGGATCGGTTCGACCTCGAAGCCGCTGACGACCACCGCGATCATGCGGCTGGTCGAAGCGGGCAAGCTCGAACTCGACACGCCGATCAGTGAAATTCTGCCGGATCTCGAATTGAGCGTTCCCGGCGCGATCCAAGAAGTCACCTTGCGCAAGCTGCTGAGTCACACTGCCGCGCTGCCGACTGACGCCGATCATTACGGTCCGCGCGAAGCGCCGGGGCTACGCGCGGGCGTTTACGGCGACATCGCCAGTTACCCGCTGATCGCGCCGGTTGGCAGAATCTGGTCGTACAGCAACCCCGGCATCAATCTGGCGGGCTATCTGGCGGAGTTGGTCAGCGACAAGCCCTACAGCCAAATGATGCAGGAACTCGTCTTTGATCCGCTGCACATGACGCGGACGACGCTCGACCCGACCATCGCTATGACCTACCCGCTGGCGCAGTCGCACAGCAGCGATGCCGAGGGCAAGCTGGTGGTTGACCATCACTACGCCGACAACACCATGCACTACCCGTCCGGCTTCATCATGTCGACCGTGCTCGACCTCGCCAATTTCGCGCTGCTGCACCTCGGCGGCGGCACCTTTGAGGGCGAGCAGATCCTCGCGCCCGCGTCGGTCACGGAGATGCACACGCCGGTCGTGCGCTTCAAGTCGCTCAACGACGACGGCTATGGGCTAACGCTCTCCTCGTTCAACTACAAAGGCGTGCGCCAAGTCGGGCACGGCGGGCGGATCAGCAGTTTCGCCTGCCACTTCGAAATGGTGCCGGAGACCGGCAGCGCCGTGATCATCTTGGCGAACAATTCCGAGGCGTGGTCGCCGCAGGAAGTCATCATTACCCGGCATATTCTCGACCAACTGCTCGACCTACCCGCCGAAATCGCAGCGCCCCAGACCATCGAACCGGACCGCGCCAGTTGGGATCGTTTGGTTGGCACTTACGTCGGGGCACTCAGCGGCGCGGCTGAAGTCGTCCGCGAGGGCGACGACCTGACACTGATCTGGCAGGGGCAGCCAATGCCGCTGCTGTGCGTCGAGCCGGACTTCTATATCGCCCAACCGCCCGAAGGCGAACCTATGCCCGTGGGCTTCGATTTCGACGACGCCGAGTCGCCCGCGAAGTACTTACATCTGCTCGTGCAATCCGGTCACGCGCTGGCGCTGGAGCGCCTCGACACTGATCCTAATTTCCAGCCCGACCCGCGCAGCTTTGAGCAGTACGCCGGAGTTTATGCAACCGGACTCGGCAGCCTGACCGTTCACGTCGTTGAAAATGCACTGGTCGTCAGTTCGCCGCTGTTCGGGAACGCCGAATTCCCCGCCAAACCGGTCGATTTGCAGCGCTTCTTGCTGCCGATTGGCTTGCTCACGTTTGAGCCGCCGAACGGGGTTCGCTTGGGGTTGTCGATGCATTTCGAACGGACAGCAGCGGACGAACCGGCTTAAATCCGGGGCAGCCCGTTAAACGTAGATTGCGCTTGTACTGAGGATAAGTGGACGTGTCTGAAGCAAAACGTACTGTCGAACCCGACGATCTCTTCCGGCTCAAGTTCGTCACCGGCGCGCAGCTTTCGCCCGACGGCGAGCGCGTCGCTTATACGGTTGGGCACGTCGATGCCGAACAGGAAAAAGAATACAGCGCCATTTGGCTGCTGACGCTGGCGACCGGTGCTACCTACCAGTTCACCAGCGGCAGCGCGAAAGACAGCAATCCGCAGTGGTCGCCGGACGGCAAGCAGATCGCCTTCCTGTCGTCGCGCGGCGAGAAGCCGCAGATTTACCTGATGGCGGTCGATGGCGGCGAAGCCCGCGCCCTGACTTCGCTGAAGCAGGGCGTCGGCGGCGGACTGGCTTGGTCGCCGGATGGCAAGCAGATCGCCTTCACCGCCGTGCCGATTGAAGCACCGCGCGACCCGGCGAAGCCTTACCGCGTCACGCGCAGCGTCTATCGCTTTGACGAAATGGGTTATCTGGACGACGTCGTCCAGTCGCTCTACGTGATCGACGTGGACGGCGGCGAACCGCGCCGCCTGACCGACGACGGACTGATGTACACCCACCCGCAGTGGTCGCCGGATGGGCGCGAGATTCTCGCCCTCACTGCGATGCAGCCGGACAGCTTGCGCGCGTCCGATGCAGCGCTGCGCCTCGTCAACGCCGCCAACGGCAGCGCCCGCGACCTCACCTCCGCGTGGGGTACGGTTGGCTCGGCGGGCTGGACGCCGGACGGCAAGGGATCGCTTTCACCGGGCAGCCACATGGACTGCCGATTGGCTCCAAGAACGACCTCTGGACAATCGACCGGAGCGGCGGCGAACCAGAATGTCGCACCGCCGGGCTGAAAGTCGGCGTCGAGGGCACGCTGCTCGGCGACATGCCCGTCACCTTTGCCAACCCGAAAGTTTTCGTCGCGCCCGATGGCAGCTGCGGCCTACGTCTGCGTGCAGGACGGCGGCAACCGCCCGATTTACCGCGTCGCGCTGGACGGCGACGAGGCGTGGGAGCCGGTCGTCACGGGCGAGCGCGCCTGTCTGCTGACCGGCGCTGACAGCCAACACCTGCTCTATCTCGTCAGCGACTTCAACCATCCCGTTGACCTCTACGCCGCCGACGCCAGCGGCGCGCACGAGCGCCAACTCACGCACGTCAACGACGAACTGCTGGCACAAGTCGCGCTGCCGACGGTCGATCACCTCAGCTTCCCCGGCAGCGACGGCGTGCATGGTCGAAGGCTGGCTGGTCAAGCCGCCGCAAGGCGCAGCGCCGTACCCGACGATCCTATTCATTCACGGCGGACCGCACGTCGGCTTCGGGCACATTTTCCACTTCGACACGCAGCTGCTCTGCGGCGCGGGCTACGCCGTGCTGCTGATCAATCACCGCGCCTCGACCGGCTACGGCGACGAATTCTCGACCGCGATCAAGGGCGACTGGGGCAACCTCGACTACCTAGATCTGATGGCGGGCGTCGACACTGCCGTCGCGCGCGGCGACACCGATCCCGACCGACTCGGCGTTTGCGGACGTTCCGGCGGCGGCAATCTTTCCTGCTGGATCGTCGGTCACACGGATCGCTTCAAAGCGGCGGTGCCCGAAAACCCGGTCACAAACTGGGTCAGCTTCTACGGAACCAGTGACATTGGCGTCCGCTTCGCCGTCGAAGAGCTGGGCGGGCATCCCCACGAAATCCCAGAAATTTACGCCAAGTGCTCGCCGATCACTTATGCCCACAACTGCACGACGCCGACGCTGATGGTGCAGGGCGAGCACGATTGGCGCTGCCCCGCCGAGCAGTCCGAGCAGTTCTACACGGTGCTGAAAGCCAACGGCTGCGTCGTCGAGATGCTGCGGATGCCGAATTCACCCCACGGCGGCGCGGTACGCGGACCGCTGGCGGTGCGCACCGCGCATAATGACGCCTTGCTCGCTTGGATGAATCGTTACGTCCTCGGCATCGCCGACCAGCCGACCGAGAGCACAGCTTGAACTAAGTAACCATTGGTGTTAGTTGCCAATTTCAGGGAAGTTTTTCGTAGGGGCACGGCGCGCCGTGCCCCTACAGACTCGCCAATAACTGTTTAAAGCCAGAAACTAGCCGCTTTGGTTAAGTAATGAAAAGCCTGACGAGATAGACATTAGGAGACACCCAACAACATGACCGAGGAAAAACGTACCGTAGAACTCGCGGATCTGTTCCGGCTGAAGTTTGTCACCAGCGGGCGGCTTTCGCCCGATGGCAAGTTCGCTGCCTACACCATGTCGCACGTCGATGCCGAGAAGGAAAAGGAATTCAGCGCCATCTGGCTGATGAACCTTGAGAGCGGCGAGACGCGCCAATTCACCACCGGCACGGCGACCGACGCCGACCCGCAGTGGTCGCCGGACGGCAAGCAGATCGCCTTCCTATCGACGCGGAGCGAGAAGCCGCAGCTTTACGTCATCCCGGTGGACGGCGGCGAAGCCCGCGCGATCACGACGTTCAAGCAGGGCGTCGGCGGCGAGTCACGCCTGGTCGCCGGACGGCAAGCAGATCGCCTTCCTGGCGACTCCGATTGAAGAACCGCGCGACCCGGCGAAAGCCTACCGCGTGACCCGCCACGTCTACCGCTTCAACGACATGGAATATCTGGACGACGTGGTGCAGTCGCTCTACGTGATCGACGTGGACGGCGGCGAGCCGCGCCGCCTGACCGACGACGTCTTGATGAACGGTGCGCCGCAGTGGTCGCCGGACGGCACCGAAATTCTGCTAGTTTCGAGCATGTACCCGGATACGCACAAGACGTTCTACGGGCGTCTGCGCGTTTTGGACGTCGCCAGCGGCGACGTTCGCACGCTGACCGACGCGTGGGGGCAGGTCATGACGGCGGGCTGGCTGCCGGACGGCAAGCGTATCGCCTTCGAAGGCGAGCCGCACGGCTTGCCCATCGGCTCGAAAAGCGACGTCTGGGTGATCGACAGCGCGGGCGGCGAACCGATCTGCCGCACCGCCGGGCTGAAAGTCGGCGTTGGCGGCGGCTTGCAAGCCGACATGCCGGTGATGGGTTACAGCCTCAAGCTGCCGGTCAGCAGCGACGGCAAGTACGCCATCGTGCGGGTGCAGGCGGGCGGTGATGTCAGCGTCTACCAAGTCGCGCTCGACGGCGACGAGTTCGTGGACGCCGGTGCTGACCGGCGAGCGCGCCGTCCTGCCGCAGAGCCTCGCGGCGGGCAAGCTGCTCTATCTGGTCAGCGAAATCAATCATCCGATTGACCTCTACGTCGCTGACGCCGACGGCAGCAATGAAACGCCAACTGACGCACCTCAATGACCGACTGGCTGGCGAGCGTCAAGCTGCCGACCGTCGAGCACCTGCATTTCAAGGGCAGCGACGGCGCGGCGGTCGAGGGCTGGATTTGCCTGCCGCCGGAAGGCGAAGCGCCTTACCCGACCGTGCTCTACATTCACGGCGGTCCGCATGGTGCCTTCGGCAACATCTTCCACTTCGACACCCAAATGCTGTGCGGCGCGGGTTACGCCGTGCTGCTGGTCAATCATCGCGCCTCGACCGGCTACGGCGACGAGTTCTCGACCGCCATCAAGGGCGACTGGGGCAATCTCGACTACAACGACCTGATGGCAGGCGTCGACACCGCCATCGCGCAGGGCTACACCGACGGCGATAAGCTCGGCTGCTGCGGCTTGTCCGGCGGCGGCAACCTCTCCTGCTGGATCGTCGCCAACACGCGCCGCTTCAAAGCTGCCGTGCCCGAAAACCCGGTCACGAACTGGGTGAGCATGTACGGCGTCAGCGACATCAGCGCGTGGTTCGCGGTCGAGGAACTGGGCGGCGCGCCCCACGAAATCCCGGAGATTTACGCCAAGTGCTCGCCGATCACCAACGCGCACACCTGCACGACGCCGACGCTCATGCTGCAAGGCGAGCACGACTGGCGCTGCCCGGCGGAGCAGTCGGAGCAGTTCTACACCACGCTCAAAGCCAATGGCTGCACCGTCGAAATGGTGCGCTTCCCGAACTCCTCGCACGCGGCATCGATTTACGGCGCGCCCGCCATCCGCACGGCGCAGAACGACGCGCTGCTCGGCTGGATGAACCAGTACGTGCTCGGCAAAACGGAGTAGCGATCATGGATTTGCAGCAAATCGCGGGTGACGTTCCCGATTACGACCGCTTTCTGACCATCGACGAACTGAATGCGTCGAGCCACCGGCTGGTGGCTGACTATCCTGACTTGGCGTCGATCCGCGTCGTCGGGCAGACGCGCCGGGGCGATCCGATCGAACTGCTGACGATCAAGGGCGGCGACAAGCAGGCGTTCGTCTTCGGCGGTCCGCACCCCAACGAGCCGATTGGCACGCTGACCATCGAGTACCTCTCGCGCCGCCTGTGCGCCGACGCGGCGCTGCGCGACGAACTGGGCTATACGTGGCACTTCATCAAGTCGATTGACGCCGACGGAATGCGCCTCAACGAAGGCTGGTTCAGCGGACCGTTCACGCCGACCAACTACGCCCGCCATTTCTTTCGTCCGGCGGCGTTCGACCAGATCGAGTGGACGTTTCCGATTGACTATAAAGACCTGCACTTTCACGCCACACTGCCGGAAACCGAAACGCTGATGCGCGTGATCGACGAAGTGAAGCCGACGCTGCTCTATTCGCTGCACAACGCGGGCTTCGGCGGCGTCTACTACTACGTTTCGGACAAGTGCGAGCCGCTCTACGACCTGTTCCACCAGATTCCGGCGTGGTACGACCTCGCGCTCGACCTCGGCGAGCCGGAAATCCCGTCGGTCGAGCAGTACGCCCCCGCGATCTACGGGATGATCTCGACGGCGGAGATTTACGACTATCTGGAGCAGAACGGCGTGCCGAACCCCGCCGCAGCGCTGCAATCGGGCACGTCGAGCGCCGACTACGCCTCGCAGTACGGCTCGTTCTATCTCGTGGTCGAACTGCCCTACTACGACGAGCCGCGCGTCAACGATCAATCGCTGACCGGGACGCTGCGCCGGGATGCGATTGTGCAGGGAATCGATCAGTCGCAAGCGTTCGACGACTGGATCAGCGCAGCGGCTCGACGCGGTGCGGGCGGACTTGAAGATCGAGACGCCGTTTCACCGCGCCGTAACCGCGTTTCTGGCGTCGGGCACGCAGCAGCGCGACGCGCAGCGCCAGTGGGCGCTCAGCGCCGAGGACACCAACCGTCCGGCGAGTCAAGCCGAAGTCTTCAGCAATCTGCAAGGGTCGTGGTTCTATCGCCTGTTGATTCTGGGCATGTTCGCCCGGATGCTGAGCGCGGAGATCGACGCTGGCAGCGAAAGTGCTGCGATCCGCGCGGCGCGCGACGAAGCCGCAGCGCGCTTGGAGGAACAAGGGGCTGAATTCGAAAGTCACTTGAATTATCGCGCTTTGCCGATCCGCAGTTTAGTCGGGGTACAGGTCTGCGCTGGTTTGGCGACCGCCGCCTACCTGCGGGATCGGTAGAACTGCTCGGCAGTTCGCGCGTTGTTCGATGCGGGTTTCTATCACGGGTAGCAGATGGAGAAAGGCAAGCCATTGACCGACTTGCACGGCGGAGACATCAGCAGTTTATCGTTCGATGACGTGATCTAGCACCTCAATTTTACGGAGACAACATGATGAAACGCTATGCGGTACTCTTGAGCATTCTGCTCCTGATCGTCGTGCCGACGGTTCTGGCACAAGATGATACGACCCTGCTGCGCAATTCGCTCGGCGGGAATGTATCGACGCTGAACCCGGTGCTGGCGGCTGACAGCGCGTCGCTCGATTTGATCTCATTCCTCTTCGACGGCTTGTTCGACGTCGATCCGCAGACGGCTCAGCCGATGCCCGCGCTGACGACTTGGGAAATCTCGGACGATGGCTTGAACTATACGTTCACCATCAACGCAGATGCCAATTGGAGCGATGGCACGCCGATCACCGCGAACGACGTGCTGTTCACCTACAACGCGATCAAGAACGACGCGGTTGAATCCCCGCGCAAGGGCGACATCGAGTTGATCTCCGACTTGTCGGTCGTAGACGACAAGCACTTCACCGTCACGCTGAGCCAGCCGAACTGCACGGTTTGGGGATCCGCCTTCACCGCGCTGACGCCGATTCCGGAACACGTCTACGGCGACGATTTCAGCACGTTCATGAGCAACGACGCCAATAACAACCCGACGGTCACTAGTGGTCCTTACGTCTGGGCGGAAACCAGCCCGGACGAGTTCGTCCGCCTGACCGCCAACGAGGATTACTACAAGGGCGCGCCGCAGATTCCGACGATCATCAACCGCGTGATCGCCGACCCGGCGATCCAGAATCAGGCGCTGCAAACCGGCGAAATCGACTACGCCTTCATGTATCCGGATCAACTGGAGCAGTTGGGCGATCAAAGCGCGTTCAACGTCTTTGTCTTCCCGCTCAACAACACGCCCATGCTGATCATGAACTGGGCAGACAGCGAAAATCCGCAGGCAGCCTTCGACGCCGACGGCAACCCGGTTGAGGAAGCACCCAACAAATTCTTCAGCGACATCCGCGTGCGCCAAGCGGTGGCGATGGGCTACGACAAAGCCGCGATCATGCAGACGCTCGGTCCCGACGGCGGCTATTTGCTCTCCGGTCCGATCACCCCGTCATTCGGCTGGGTGAACTCGGACGTTCAGCCGTGGCCCTATGATCCCGAAGCGGCTGCCGCGCTGCTCGACGATGCGGGTTGGCTTATGAATGACGCCACCGGCATCCGCGAAAAAGACGGCGTGCCTTTCGAAGTTACGCTGGCTTACGCCCCGCTGGTCGACCTCTACACCAACATTGCGCTGGTCGCGCAGGATCAACTGGGACAGTTGGGGATCAAGGTCAACATCGACACGCAGGAATGGAGTTCGTACCTGACCAACGTGCTGCTGCCGCAGAAATTCGACCTGACGATTGTTGGTTTTGGCGGTGGCACCGAGGTTGATGGTATCGCTTACAACACGCTGTTGAGCGAAAACGACATCCCCAACCAAGGCTTCAATATCACGTCCTACGTCAATCCGAAGATGGACGAACTGCTCAAGGAAGGGCGCTCGCTGGTCGGCTGCTCGGCGGATGAACGCGCTGCCATCTACAGCCAAATTCAGCAGATCGCGCACGACGACGTCGCCTACGACTACACCGTCGGCACCAATCAGGTTCACGTGATGAACAAGCGCGTCACCGGCTACGAGCCGGGTGTGTGGAATTCCTACGTGAATATCGAACAGTGGGGGATCGCTGGCGGTCAGTAATCACCGGGCTGCCCAACCGCCGGGGCGCGGCGCAGGTAAATTGCGCCGTGTCCCGGCTTGATCCGACAAGCAAAAAGCTGCCCTTCTGGCAGCTTTTTGTCTTTAGCACATGTGCCTTGTCCCTTTACCCGTAGTTTGTCCAATAGTCTGTCCGCAATTTTCGCAAGCCTTGTTAGGTCTTACGCTCTTTGCCAACCTAAAGTTGATGAGCAAGTCCACCCCAACCCACCCGCGCTGATCAAGGCAGGGGATTTCAACGTCGTTTCCCCTACCAAACAGGATCGCAGGTTGATCGACCATGATGGCTTGGAGATTCAGCGGATCGTGTGCGATAATTCGAGGAGCACCATCAACTCCGTCAAATCGATTACGTCCATGATTGTTTGACCTATGCGCCTCAAACCTGAAATTATGAGTCCCGCCGGATACTGGCACCAACTGAACGCCGCAATCGAGGCGGGGGCTGATGCCGTCTACTTCGGACTCAAGCACTTTAGCGCCCGCGCCAAGGTCGGCTTCACGCTGACCGAGCTGCCGGACGTCATGCGGATTCTCCACAGCCGGGGGGTCAAGGGCTACGTCACCTTCAACACGCTCATTTTCGACCACGAGCTTCAAGCAGCCGTCAAAACCATCGAACAGATCGCCCTCGCGGGGGCTGATTCGCTGATCGTTCAGGACGTTGGCATGGCGCAGCTCGCCCACCAGATCGCCCCCGACGTCGATATTCACGGCAGCACCCAGATGAGCATCACCAGCGCCGAAGGCGTGACGCTGGCGCAGCGCTTCGGCGTCAGCCGGGTGGTGCTGGCGCGCGAGCTTTCGCTGAAGGACATCCGCGCGATCCGCGAGCAGACCGACTGCGAGTTGGAGATGTTCGTTCACGGCGCGCTCTGCGTCTCGTATTCCGGTCAGTGCTTTTCGTCCGAAGCGTGGGGTGGACGGAGCGCCAATCGCGGGCAGTGCGCGCAGGCTTGTCGCCTGCCGTATGAGCTGATCGTCGACGACGTGCTGCGCCCGCTCGGCGACGCCCGCTATCTGCTCTCACCGGGCGATTTGTACACGCTCGATCAGATTCCGGAGATTATCGAGGTCGGCGTTTCGACCCTCAAGATTGAGGGGCGCTACAAGGACGAAAACTACGTCGCCCTGACGACCAACGCCTACCGCCGTGCGGTCGATGCGGCGTGGGAAAATCAGCCCAGTCCGGTCACGCGCCGGGAAGCTATCGACCTCGAGCAAGTGTACTCGCGCGGGTCGGGTCCCTATTTCGTCACCGGAACCGACCATCAAGCGGTGGTTTCCGGGCGTTCGCCGCGTCATCGTGGCGTGCTCTGCGGGCGCGTGACGCAGGTCGATCTGGATCGCGTCGTGATCGAGCCAACCAGCGTTCAGACCGACGCGCCGCTCAAGGCGGGCGACGGGATCGTCTTCGACGCCGCCGACTGGCGCAGCCCGGAAATCGAGGAAGAAGGCGGGCATCTCTACGAAGTCAGACCGGTGGACAATCTGCTTGAACTGTACTTCGGCAACCGCGAGATCGATTTTAGCCGCATTCGCGTCGGCGACTGGGTCTGGCGCACGCACGACGTCAACGTCGATAAAGCCGGGAAACCCTTCACTCACGCTAATGTGCCAGTTCAGCGGCAGGCGATTAACGTTCACGTCGTCGCGCATGAGGGTCAGCCGCTCGAAATCCGGTGGACGCTGGCGAAAAAGCCCGACATCACGGTCACGGTTGGCTCCGACGAGCCGCTGTCGCGCGCCAACAACCGCAGCGTGAACACCGATTATCTGGCGCAGCAGCTTGGTCGCTTGGGCAACACCGCCTACCAACTCGACACCCTGACGGCGGACATCGCCGGCGAGCCATTTATCCCCAGTTCGCTGCTCAACCGACTGCGCCAATCCGCCGTCAACGATCTCATCAGCCTACAGGTACAAAGACCGGAAACCGTCATCCACAACCCGATCAACACACTGGACGCGGCGCTGTCGGCTATCGACCGTCAGTTGGACAGTCCGGTCGAGTCAACGCCGCAGCTTCATCTGCTCGTCCGCACGCCGGAACAGCTTGACGCGGCTATTGCCGTCAAGCCAGCCAGCATCACCCTCGATTATCTTGAGTTGTACGGGCTGCGTCCGGCGGTCGAGCAAATCAAGGCGGCGGGCATCACCGCTCGCGTCGCCAGCCCGCGCGTGCTCAAGCCGCAGGAACAGCGCGTCGTCAATTTCCTGCTGCGGCTGGACTGCCAGATTGTCGTTCGCTCCGGCGGGCTGCTGGAAGCGCTGCAAGGCAGGCACCAGCATCCGCTGGTCGGCGATTTCAGCCTCAACGTCGCCAATCAGATGTCAGCCGACACCTATTTCAAGCTCGGCATCGACACGATCACGCCGACCCACGACCTGAATGCCGATCAGATCAGCGCGCTGGCGCAGAGCATGGGCGGCGAGCGCTTCGAGGTGATCGCCTACCAGCATCTGCCGGTGTTCCATACCGAACACTGCGTCTTTTGCCGGTTCCTGTCGAAAGGGACGAGCTATCTCGACTGCGGGCATCCCTGCGAAAGTCACAAGGTCGCGCTGCGAGATAGTCAGGGGCGTCATCACCCGGTGATGGCGGACGTCGGTTGTCGCAATACCGTTTTCGGAGCCGAGGCGCAGGTCGCCAGCCAGCACCTCGACCAAATGATCGAGAGCGGCATCCGGCATTTCCGGCTGGAATTCGTTCACGAGTCAGCGGCTGAAGTGACACAGGTCGCAGCAGCATTTCAGGCGTACTTCGCCGCGCAGGTGACGGCGAATGAGTTGGATCAGCGGCTGCGAAAGATCGTGGCGCAGGGGACGACCGAAGGCTCGTTGTTCGTGCCGGAGGGCTACCTCACCCTGCCGGTGATCCAGTAGTCGGGCAATTGCGGTCCAACGTCACTGAGCGTTACCCCTTGGCGTGGTGGAACAAGCCAAAAATGCAGCGGTCGGCTAGAAGTCGCTGAGTTGAACCTCATTGCCGCTTAATTTCTCACATGAAGCGCGGATGAACCCCTAGTCGCGGGCAGGCTCAACCTGCCAGTTCAGCATCGGCGCGGAACTGAGCTTCAGCCTAAAAGGGCGACGAGTACATTCTCAAGAGCAGCATCGTGCCGCGCACGGCGCGGTTGATCAGGGCGATTCCGCCCACGTTCGGGTCTCACCACGCGACCTCAGTTTGAATATTGTTCCAGAAACTTCGCAATCGCCGGGGGCGGCAGCGTGAGCCGTGCCGCTCCGAGAGCGATAGCTTCTTGCGGCATCCCAAAGATGATGCAGGAAGCTTCATCTTGGGCAATTGTCATCGCCTCGGCGTCGCGCATCGCGCGCAGCCCGTGCGCGCCGTCGCTGCCCATGCCCGTCAGTACGATGCCAATCGCATGAGCGCCGTAATGTTTGGCGACCGATGCCAACAGGACGTCGCCTGATGGAATGTGGGCGACCTTCGCGGGCGCGTCGGTCAGCGCAAAGCGGTGATCAGCCGTCAATTGGAGATGCACGCCACCCGGAGCGATGTAGACCGTGCCCGCGCGCGGTGCTTCACCCGCCCGTGCCACACAAACCGGCAACCGCGAGACGGTGTTCAACCAACTCACCAGCGACGAAACGAAATCTTCGGCGATATGCTGAACCACGACGATGGGTAGCTGGAAGGTGGCAGGCACGTTCGCGAGGATTTTGGCTAAGGTCTGCGGACCGCCGGTCGACACGGCAATCGCGACGATTTCCGGCTTCGCGTCGTTCGTGCACGCTGCGACCGGGGCAACTAGCTCATTCTCAGCCACCGGAGCGTCCGCTTTTCGGTGCCGGATGACCCGAACACCCGCCATAGCGCGCACGGTATTGACGAATTCTTTGATCGAGTCTTCCGGGCTTAGCGACTGCGTCATACCGGGTTTTTTCACCACCGACACCGCTCCGGCATTGATCGCTTCGAAAGCAATGCTGCATTCGAGCGAGGTGAAATTCGCACTGGTGACGATAATCGGCGTCGGGCTTTGGCTCATGATTTCGCGGGTCGCGTCCAAGCCGTTCATGACCGGCATCATCACGTCCATCAATACCACGTCGGGGTGCAGTTCCTCCACCATCCGCACGGCATCGCGACCATTACTCGCCTGCCCCACGACCTGCATGTCGCAGGCGCCGTGAATGATCCGCGCCCATAGGAGGAGCGTCGGTTGATTATCGTCCACGAGCAGCACCTTAATCGGCACGATTAGTCTTCCTCGACAAATACGAGTTGCTGAACGGTTTTCAGAAGTTCGGCTTGGTCAAAGCCGCGCTTGAATATGTAGGCGTTCGCCCCGGCGATCAAGCCGCGTTCGCGATCCTCGTGACTTTCCAGCGATGTCACGAGGATCAGCGGCAGGTCTTTGAAGTCTCGATTCCTCCGCAAATGATAGGTGAGCGCGATTCCGTCCATGTTCGGCATCTGCACGTCCGACACCACCAGATCAATCCGCTGTTCGGTCAGCCGCTCCAGCGCCTCAACGCCATCCGTCGCCGTGATGACCTTGTAGCCCGCCATCTCCAGAATGTTTTTCTCCAGCGTCCGCGTGGTAATCGAGTCATCGACCACGAGAATCTGCGCGTTCCGCTGGGGCGGCGCAGCTTCGTCGTGCTGGATCGTCATCCGCTTGTGCAGTCCCTTCGCCCCCCGCATCAAGTCGGCGGTGTTGAGGATCAGCACCGGGTTGCCATCGCCGAGGATTGCCGCGCCCGCGACGTTGCGAACGCGATGCAGCGGCTTGCCCAACGGCTTGATGGCGAATTCCTGCTCGGTCAGCACGTCGTCGACCACCAGCGCTAGCCGCTGCTCGGCAACCGCCATGATGACGACCAGCAGCGCGGATTTCGTGTCCAGTGTAAAGGGGCGTTCCAACAACCCCGCCAGCGATACTAAGGGCAGCGTGGTTCCGTCCACCGTGATCATCAGTTGCCCTTGCACGCTGAAGCTCTGGCATAACTCGATAATTTTCTCGACCAACAGCAGCGGCAGAACGTAGCGTTCGTCGCCCACCCGCACGAGCAGCCCGCGCATTACCGCGAGCGTAATCGGTACGACGAGCTGGATACTTGAGCCTTCTCCGGGAACGGTATCGACGTGGATCCGCCCCTGCAGCGCTTCAAGCCGCTGGCGCACCACGTCTAGCCCAATCCCACGCCCCGAAATGGCGCTCACCCGCGGCGAGGTGGTGACACCGGACAGGAACGCCAGTTCAATGACGTCGTCGAGACTGGCGTGGTCGTCAAGGAGGTCGCCACTATTGCGCTGCCCCGCCTTCCGCAGTTCGTTGAGGTCAAAGCCCGCGCCGTCATCCTGCACCATGATGTGGACTTCCGCCCCGCGCTGCTGCAGCGTCACGGCGACAGTTCCTTCGACCGGCTTGCCCTGTGTTGTTCGTTCTGCTGGCGTTTCGATGCCGTGACTGACCGCATTGCGCAGCATATGCAGCAGCGGATCCTTCAGCGCTTCCAACACCTTCTTGTCCAGCTCGATCTCACCGCCGGACAGGGTGAAAGTGACCTGTTTGGCTTCGCTTCGAGCGGCATCGCGCACTGCCCGCTGTAAGACCGAAGCCAGCGACTCGAAGGGCACCATACGAACGTTGCGCACGCTGTCCTGAAGCTGCGAGGCGATCACACCCAAGCGCAGGGTGTCCTGCCGCAGATGTTGGTCGAAGCGGTTGACGTCTTGGAGCGTGCTCTGCATCTGCGCTTGATAACGAGCCAGCAGTTCGGTCAAGCGCGCACCCGTGTCGCCGTCGATCTGCGGCAGCAGCGTCTTGATCTCGTTCCAGAGTTTCGGGCTGTCCTTAAGCTGATGCCGAATCGTCCGCACCTCGACGGCGCGCTGCTCGGTATTCATTCGGGTCACCAGCAGCTCGCCCACCTGCGCCATCAGGTTATCGAGCTTGTCAATCGCTACGCGAATCGTCTCCTCACTATTGGCAGCCGCCGGGCGAGCGCCGTTTTCGTGCGGCGCAACGGTTTCGCCCGTAGTCGGTGGCGCAGAGCACGCCATGACGACCGGAACATCGTCACCGGCGAGCGCTGGTGATTCCTGCGGCGCTGCCCCGCTGAATTTCGCCAAACGGCTGATCAGCGGTTCAATGGCGACGGGTTGCCCTTCCAATAGCTGCCCAATGGCATCCAACGTATCGTAGAGCACGTCGTAGGCTTCCGCCGGCAGATGCTCCTCCCTACCTTTAGCTTCCTCCAATACGCTTTCCATCGCGTTCGCCACCTGCTCGATCAGGTCGAGACTGACGGCACGCGCTGCCCCTTTCAGGCTGTGAGCCGCCCGAAACGCCTCTTGCAGCAGTTCGCGGCGGCGCGGCGCTTCCGGGCGAACCTCCAGCGCTAGTAACGCCAGATTCAGCGTTTGCAGATGCTCGGCAGCTTCCGCGTTAAACGTTTGCAGCAGCTCTTGCAGAAAATCATCAGGAGTAGTCACGGGATATCCTCGGCGCTAGTACGCATCGGCAATTCGATAGCGCGCCGTCGCCTCCTGCATCCGGCGCGCCATCTCGTTCAGGTCGCGCGCACTCTGCTCGGCTTGGCGCGTACTTGCCGCCGTTTGGGTCGTCGCCTGCTTGATGGCGTACATCGCCGCCGCCAACTGGGTCATACCGTTGGTCTGCTGCGCCGCGCTCGCCGCGATCTGCGCCGCTGCTTGCGACAATTCCTCGATGATCCCGGTCAACTGGGTGATCGCTTCCCCCGCTCGTTCGACCAACGCTACCCCCAACTCGGCGCCTTTACTACCCTCCTCGGTGACCATCACCGCCGTGTTCGTCGCCTGCTGAATCTCGTTGAGGATGTCGCGCACCCGTGCGGTGGCATCGCGCGATTGCTCCGCTAACTGCCGGACTTCCATCGCCACGACCGCAAAGCCTTTGCCTTCCTCGCCCGCCCGCGCCGCTTCGATGCTGGCGTTGAGCGCCAACAGCTTGGATTGACCGGCGATCTCGTTCACCGAGGCGATAATTTCGCCGATCTGCTGGGTGCGCTCGGACAGCACCAGAATGTTCTCGGCGATGCTCCCCACCCGCTGGCGAATAGTACCCATGCCCTTCACCGTATTATCGACGGCTTCCTGCCCGTTGCGCGAGACGTCCAACGACTGGCGCGCCGTGAGCGCGACCGCCTGCGCCCGTTCCGACGACTGGCTGACAGTCGCGCGAATTTCCTCGACGGTCGCGGCTGTTTAAGTCACGGCAGCATCTTGCTCCATCGTGCTGGCGTTCTGCTGGGTGGTCGTCGCCAGAATTTCGGCGGCAGCGGCGGAAACCCCAACGGCATTTTCGCGGATCTGCTGCGTGATATTGCTCAGGCTGTCCACCATCTCGTTGAGGTTCAGCCCCAGCATAACCAAATCGTCTCCCGCCGCGCCGTCCTTTGACGCCGCGCCGTTGAGGTCAAGCCGGTCGCGCAGGTCGCCGGAGGCGACATTGCGGACAAAGTTCATGTAGGTGGAGATCGTTTGCTGAAGACCCGCTTTCGCGGTTTTCTCCGAATTCAACCAAGACTTGCAGGTTATCCACCATGTGATTGAAATTCTCTGCCACCGCGCCGATCTCGTCATTCGCCATGACCGGCGCGCGTTGGGTTAAGTCGCCCGCCCCCACCTTCCGCGTTGTCGCCAGCACCGCATTAAGCGGCTTAGTAACTCCCCGAATGATCCACCAACTGAGCACCACCACCAGCACCAACAGCGCGCCGGAGATCGTGAGGGTTGTGAGCGACGCAGTGGAGACAAACGTTGCCACTTTATGCCCGGTGTCTTTCAGAAAGGCGACTTTCTGGTCGTGAAACTGGTCGTAGAGTTCCGCCAGCACGCCGAATTGCCGGGCATCCGCGCCGTTGATCAGCGCAACCGCATCGCTGTCCTGCCCCGCTCGCGATAAGCTGAGGATCTGTTCCTGATAGCCTTCCAGCACCCGCCACACCGCCAGAATTTGGTTGAAACTGTCGGTATCCGCTCCGGGGTCCAGCGTCGCTTGAACGTCAGCGATTTTGCCGCTAATCTCGTCGCGCAGACCGGCGATCACTGTATCAACCCGAGCCAACCCGCTCGCGGTATCGGCGAACACGTGAAAGAGAAGCTGGCTGTCAAGATCGATCATATCCTCGTATAGCTGGGCGAGGTTGATCGCCTCAAGCGCCTCGTCGTCGGCGACCTTGGTCATGGGCTGAGCAATCGAGTAAAGCTGGCTCATCCCCAGAAAGCTGATCGTGATCAACCCGCCGACAAACAACCCGGCGAGCACAAGTAACCTGTTTCGGATGCTGATATTTTTGAACATCGGTGAATACCTCCTGCTGTACTGTCTGTCCCGCGCTGATCTGGGTATCCCTACTTCGGGGATTCATCGTCGGCGAGACGGGGATCGTCGAGAATGGCGCTTACGTCAAGCAGAGCAATGCCGTCGGGGAAAATGCCCCGCAGATATTGTCCCTGACCAAGATTCATTGTTGGGGTGATCGGGTTCATGCGGCTCATTTCCAACTCGACGATCTCGTCGATGGCTTCGACGCGAAAACCGATGCTGACGTCGCCCGCCTCGGCGACCACCAATGCCGCTCCGGCAGTTTCCCGGCTGGGCAGTCCCAGCAGCATCCCTAAGTCCACCACCGACAAAAGATGACCGCGCACATTGGCGATTCCGGCGGCGAACTCCGGCGCGCAGGGAACCGGAACAATGACCACATCTTGATAAACAGCGGTGATCTCAGTGATCGGCAGAGCATAGTGCTCGTGCTGGATGCTGGCGACCAGTGCCGTGACAACGCCCACGTTATCGTCCTCGTATCGCTGCGCAGCCGTCCGTTCTGACCCCGTCTGTAGGATTTGCAGTTCATCCTGTGTAAGCATTTCGTCACGGTGCATCGTGATAACCTCAGCTCTGGATCGGCAAATTAGCGATCCGGTATTAAATCAACCGGCTCAGCATTTCTGCCGTCAATTCATCGTTGTACGGCATGGATTCTTCCAGCGGCAAGCGCGCCAGTATGGTCTCGGCGAGCGTCCACTCGTAGGCGGCTTTACGATACTTCCCTTGTTTTTCGTAGACCTCGCCGAGAGTAAAGTGCGCCAGCACGAAATTACCGTCGCAGTAGATCGCTCGCCGCATTGATTCGACCGCCGTCAGGTCGTCGTTCTGCTTGAGCGCAATCATGCCACGGAGATAGTGAACATCCGGGCTGAACCGCTGGTGCTGCTCGGCTTCGGCGAGATAGCCGAGCGCCTCCTGCCAGTGTTCGCGGTCTGCCGCTTGGCGCGCTTGTCCCAACGGATCCGATGCGCTGGTAGCATTGACGCCCGGCTGATCGATCACGCCGGAACGCAGCGGTGGCAGCACCTCCATTTCGGTCGAGATAGGGGGCGATTTTTCCGGTTCCGCCAGTTGGTGCTGTTGATACAGGACGGCGTTTTCGAAATTGTGCGGGTCGAATTCTTGAGTCGGCACGTGGGCAGACTCGGAATGCCCCAGCACGAGCCATCCCTGTGGACGCAGCGCGCGACGGAACCGGGCGATTACGGCGGCGGTGGTCGCGTTGTCGAAATAAATCAAGACGTTGCGGCAAAGAATGACGTCCATTTCCGTCGTGCCGTTGGCAAACGAAGGATACTCGTCACTGGCAAGGTTGAGGGGCGCGAAGTTGACCATCGCTTGGATTGAGCGATCAAGCGCATAGGTCATCTGCTCCTTGGTAAACCAGCGGTTACGCACACCCAACGGCGTTTCGGCGCGGAACGACCATGGGCGAAAAACGCCTTTCTGGGCGCGTTCAAGATGGTTGAGATCGAGATCGGTCGCCAGAATCGTGATGCTCCAACTGTTGAAATCGGGCAGCAGTTCCCGCAGCAGGATCGCCAGCGTATAGGGTTCTTCTCCGGTCGAGCAGCCAGCACTCCACAAGCGTAGTTCGAGCTGCCCTTCGGCGCGCCGCTGCTCAATCAGCCGGGGCAGTACTGAGTATCGAAGCGCGTTGATCTGGCTGAGATCGCGGAAGAAATAGGTTTCGGCAACCGTCACACGGCGGACGAGCCGCTGCCAGATCGCCTCAGTTATGGGCAGATCCGAGAGCCGAGCGAGCAGCACGGCGAGATCCGGCACGTCGCCAGCAGCAATCATTGTTTCGACGTCATGGAGAATGTCTGCTCGGTGATACTCGCTGAGTGAGAGCGCCAAACAACTCTGAATGAGGTCAAATAGGCGGTCGTGGTCGGGAACCACTTGGGACAACATGAGATTGTGCGCTGATGCAGCGATGTTTCACCCGTCTTCTGTTTAGGCTAACGAAACACGAAACGATAGAGACTCACTTAACTTGAAGCTGACGGACGGAAATGCAGCGCTCCGGCACAGTCAGAGCTGACCGGCTACGACGCCGGGATAATTCCGAAAGCACGGAGTGTTCTTCGCAAGTCTTCTCCGGCGCTCTTGCCTTTTCGGATGTAATGATCCGCTCCGTGTTCCAGTCCTTTAAGCAGATCATCGGTTCCGTCGAGCTTGGTCAGCATAATCACCGGGATTTTGGCAGTCGCTGGATTGCGCTTCAGGTGACGCGCAATCTGATACCCGCTCATCGTCGGCAAGTTCACGTCCAAAATCACTGCTGCCGGTCGGCGTTCAACGACCGTAGTAATTCCAATCGGTCCGTCGTCGCAGATGATCACCTCAACTTCGATATTGACGGAGATACATGGCGACCGCTTGCGCCTGAGTAGGGCTATCTTCGACGAGCACGACCAGACACGATTTCGGCATTTTGATTCCTTTCGACAGTTCCGACCAGCATCCATTGCGCTTGCGCGCCTCATTGAATCAGCGCTTGGTGATGGTCTGGGCAATGCTGCAAATTTTGTCCCGCTAGGCAAGATCTCCGGGAACAGACAATAAATATAAGTATAAGATTTCCGTTTCAACCTATTATATATCACGTTTTCGTTAATTATGTACCGCGTCTCAATGGTTGGTTTCGCCCTGTACCACTAGAAGACTCAATCATCATTGAGAGTCACGGTCAGAAGCACAATCGTCACCCGCCCGGCAGTTTTGGCGCCTTGCGCAGAGTAGGTTCAACTTCGCTAAATTGGGGTTAAATGAGGGGAAAAATCAGCTCACGCGCGTCGATATTAAGCGCGAGAAGCATCTGCTGGAATACTGAATGAACACGATTGAGCGACTTCTGAATAAAGTATGAAAAAGGTGCTGGCAGTCGTTCGTGCTGGATGTTGTCGCTTAAACCATATATCTGCCGCAGTCTAAACCATAACCTTGCCATAAATGACAAATCTGCTTACCTATGTCATGACCGCGATCATCAACCAGCACCCTCTGTTTTAAGTATATCTTTGCCAACAACACGGATTTGAAGCATAACCTTGCCGCTAACACGAGTACGATATCAAACAATCTGTTTCGGAGAAGCCACTTCTTTCCATGCCAATGCTTGAGAAGATAGCGGACTTTCGGTGTCGATAGCCCATATATAGCAATATTCAAGGTCAGGACATGGGTCCAACGGGATACGAGAACATCGGATTCTCCGTATCCGCAATGGCAATTTGGCTGCTTGAACTCTGTGGGATTCTCCCCTACCAGCAGCCACAAAACCGAAATGCAATTATTCGTGCTCGATTTGCTGACGGCGAAAGCGTCACCGGCATTGCAGCTATTTTCGGTTTGTCCCCACAGCGGATTTTCCAGATCATTACCGGAAAAACCATTGATCGCAGAAGAACATAGGCAAGGGCATGTGTCTCTTCGCAATTCATATCTCAGCCCCAATGTTTCGACGACATACACTAGCCTGACGGAGAGACCTAAGCGTACACCCTCTCATTTCGCGTATGATGAAAATGTTTGGAGAATTTCGGCTAGTCCGGTCTTTCGCAGAAAGTTACCAGTGAGCAACTCTTAGGGATTAAGAACGGTATCGCGCCCGCTCCCAAAGGAATTCGCTCTAGCGAGTTCCGGCATCGCCACCAACAGCAGTAGGGATTTATGAACCCGTTTCATATTCACGTCAGATGCGGTCAGGGTGTCATGTGTTTATCCACGAAACTTTCGGCAAACTGCATGTATTTGTAGACATCGGCAAATGTTGAAGCGAGACCAATCGAGGCGCGCAGCGCGCCGGTGGTCTTGCCGTCGATGACCTGTAAGAACTGTTCGAAGCTGACGCTGTCTTTATCTCTGAAACAGGCCACCATTTCGTCCTGAGTGAAGCCCAACGCCATTTCGCGCGCGCCCGGATTACAGTGACAGCCCGCCCGCAGCGAGATACGCTGCGTCGTTCGCCAGTCTGCTCCACCTCATTACAGTCGATCAAGCTGCCATTCGGGTCGAAGAAATTGACCTGAACCGTTCCCCCGCGCCGCTCGATGTTGGGCGGCCCGTAGAGCTGGATCACTGGGCGGCCATTGCTGTGACGCGAGCTCGACCAGTTGGTCGATAAGCCAGCCGGTCAGACACATGACGCGCGTGTGAATCAGGTCGATCCCGATTGACTCGATATAGTTGAGACCCGATTCGACGGCAGGCAGGCTCAGATAGTTGACCGTTCCATCCTCGAAACCCGGCAGGACCGGGCGTCAGGTAATGATCGAACGCCAGAACTGAAGAAAAGGTGATCGTGCCGCCCGCATACCAGGGACGGCGCAGCTTTTGAGCGGCTGTTTTGCGCACCAGCAGGCAGCCCACGCCTGTCGGATAACCAAAGATTTTGTAAAACGAGATGTCCACAAAATCGGGATGCCACTGGCTGAGATCGAGCCGGTTGGAAGGCACGAACGATGCCGCATCCAGCAGCACATCCCAGCCTTTCGCCTGTGCCTGCGCGATCCATTCCAGCGGATGCTGCACGCCGGAGAAATTCGATTGAGCGGGATAGGCGAACAGGTTATTCGCACCCGGATCGAGCCAGTTCCAGCCCACGCGCCAATTCGTCCTCGTCGACGCGCAGGTCGGGCGGAACGACCGGGATATAGGTCACCGTCGCCCCTCTGGAGCGGGCAAACTCGCGGATGCCATTGACCGAGTTGTGATTGTCAAAGGTCAGCAGATAGTTGTCGCCCGGCGCAAAACGGATACGACTCGCCGACGAGTTTGAGCGCGCCGGTCGAATTCGGCGTGAAGATCACCATGTATTCATCGGGCGAGGCATTGAAGTACTTCAGCACATAGTCGCGCGTTTGCTCGACCCGTTCGGTCATCGCCATCGAGGTCAGGTTCTTCGAGTGCGGATTGCCAAAGACGTCGCCGCTGAGCAGCGCCATGTGCTCGCGCAACTGCGATTCGGCGTACAGGCCGCCGCCCGTGTAATCCAGATAAACATGCCCCTGCCGATCCAGCCGCGCATATTCGGTCGCGCGCAGTTCGTCCAGTTTGCGGGTTGAATCATAGGCGGGATAAGTCTTCCGAAACGCCTCGAATGCCGCCTCCATCTGTTCGGGACAGTACTGTCTCGACGGTGTTGGAAACTCGCCATTTGTCCAGCATTGCTCGGTCTGCGCCTATCCACCGCTATCTGCTTTCTAGAACTGATTCTGCGGTTTACTCAATACCAATGTAAGTGGAAGAGCGTGAGTTGGTCTTCCAAAAGGACAGCCTCGCCGACCTTGCGTTGGAACCACCAGCGAATCCGACCTAACCATGCCCCGATCCAAACCCTCGATGAGCGGTCAGGGAGCTCCGGTGTCTCGAAGCTGTTCGCCGGGTCTGGGCGTTCGGCGTGGTTTCGCTCCCGCAAGCAGACTGATCGTGTCTTGCCAAGGGTCAAAGAGGTTCATCGCTCCTGCTCCTTATGCTGAAAAGCGGTAGCGGCTAGCTGCAATGACGGTGGGACGAATGTATGTGTCGCTTTTCGGATAGATGTGAATAATATATAGAGTGAGCGCGACGACCCCGTGACAAGAGCGTGACAGGAAGAAGCGCAGATGGATGAATTGCGGCTGTGTCTGTTTGGTCTTCCCCGGATCGAATATCAGGGACATCCGATCAAGATTGAGCGCCGCAAAGCGATGGCGCTCGCAGCATACCTGGCGGTAGCCGGAAAGCGACACAGCCGCGATGTCATCGCGGATCTGCTCTGGCCCGATCTCGACCGCGAGCATGGACGATCCGCGTTGCGCAGCACTCTGCGCGCTTTGACCACGCCGATCCCGATCGAGTGGATCGAGGCTGACCGAACGACGCTGATGCTTAAGCGAGAGTCGTCTGGGTGGATGTCCACGCCTTCACATCGCTGCTTTCTGGAAGCAGTCGCACGGGCACAGCCGCGATGTCGTCTGCGATCAATGTGTGCCGCTCTACAGCCAGGCGCTCGAACTCTACCAAGCGGATTTCATGGCGGGGTTCAGCCTGTCCGACAGCGTGGACTACGATGATTGGCAGATGTCGCAGCGAGAGTGGCTGCGCCGGGAATATGCGGACATCCATCGGCGGCTGTCGGTCTACTACGCGGACTTGCAGCAGTACGATCAGGCCATCAAATATGCGCAGCAGTGGCTGGCGATCGATACCTTCCACGAACCAGCGCACCGCCAGTTGATGCGCCTGTACGCGGCAAACGGTCAGCGCGCTGAAGCGCTGCGCCAGTATCAGCAAGCGGTCGAAGTGCTGGATGCAGAACTGGCAACTCCACCCGAAGACGAAACAACTCAACTCTACGAAACCATCCTGAATGGTCAAACGCCCTCCGTTCGGCTGACGGCGGCATCGGAATCCGCCGCATCGAGCGTTCTGCCGCCGCTTCCCTCGCTGCGTGATCGGTCGCGAAGAAGCGCTGACAGGAAATCAAGCGGCGACTGGGCATTGGCGGCGCGGAAATGCGCGCCACTCACCGTCATTCAAGGCTGGCCCGGCGTTGGCAAAAGCACCACCGTCGCCATGCTGGCGCACGATCCCGAAGTCGCGCAGCAGTTTCCGGATGGCGTCCTGTGGGCGTCGTTGGGCGAGAATCCGAGCATTCTCGGCGAGCTTTCCGCCTGGGCGGATGCCTTTAAGCTGAGCGAGCCGGGACGAGCGCGCAAGATCGAGGAGATCAGCGCCCAACTGACCGCGGTGCTGCGCGAAAAGCGCGTTCTCCTGATCGTGGATGACGTGTGGCAAGCCGAACACGCTCAGCCTTTCCGGGTGGGTGGGCAGATGTGCGCCCTGGTGATCACCAGCCGCTTGAACGACGTTGCGAATGCGCTCGCTCCGACTGCATTCGATCTCTATCGCCTGCCCGTTCTGACCGATACCGCCGCGCTCGAACTGCTCGCCAAGCTCACGCCCGAAACCACCGCCGAATACCCCGACGAAGCGCGCGAATTGGTGCGCGATCTGGAAGGGTTGCCGCTCGCCATCCACGTCGCCGGGCGGCTGCTGCACAGCGAAGCCCAGCTCGGCTGGGGAATCCGGGAACTGCTGGTCGAACTGCGCACGGGAGCAGGGCTTTTGCAGGCGCAAGCACCCAGCGAAATGCTCGGCGCGGGGCGCGATACCTCGCCGACGGTTGCCGCGCTGCTTGAAACGCAGCACCGATTTGCTCGACGAGGAAACCCGCCGCCGCTTCGCCTATCTCGGTCTGTTTGTCCCCAAACCCGCCACCTTCGATCTGGAAGCGATGGCGGTCGCTTGGGATGTGGACGACCCCAAGCCCGTCGCGCGCGTACTGGTCAATCGCGGGCTGCTGGAGCCGATCAGCGGCGGGCGCTTCCAGATGCACGCGCTGCTGGTGCTGCACGCCCGCTCGCTCTTAGCCATTGAGCTGGGGAGCGATTTGTGATGGCAACACAAGTCCTGGAGACGTTGCAGTATCGCTTGGCACAACACTACGTCGGTAAATTGCGGCAGGCGAACACAGCACTTCGGCACAATCGTGACAACAGCAGTCACTGGCTGCAAACGATTGAGAAGGACTGGGCGCAAATTAAGAATTGGCAGCAGTGGGCATCCGCTCGAAGTGCAGACCAGCTCCAATGCGCTCAACTTTGTGCAGCTTTTGGCATTGTTGGAGACGAATACGCGTTGGTGCGGCTGTCTGTACCGGAAAGATTACAATGGTATCGGCAGGGGCTTGATGGGTGCTCAGAAGAGCGGCGATCAGCCAAAAGAACGGGAACTGCTTTATCTGGTGGGTATAACAGAATATCAGACAGGGGGCTTCGAGGAAGCAGAACGGCGTGGGAAGCAATTGCTGGAAATAGGACGTTCCCCGAAAGATCATCTCAGCCTAGGGCGTGGATGGTTAATTATCGGGGATATTCACTCGCATCGAACTGAACTGGATAGCGCTGAAGCAGCTTTTCGCAGGGCGCTAACTCATTTTGAAGCGTGTCATGCCGAAATCATGGCAGGACACGCGCGTGCAAGGTATTGCCCGCATTATGATTTTCCGGGGACGGTATGACGAAGCCCTCATCTACGCAACTCGCTATATGGAGATTATTGCAGCGGCAGGTCGAGAGATAGATTTCAGCCTCGCCTATCATACCCTCAGCAATATTTATACCCGGCTTGGCAATCTCCATGAAGCCAAAAGTTATGCGTTAAAAGCGGTCGAGAATTCACGGAGGCTCGGCTACGTCAAAATGATCCCGGGTAATCTGCTCATACTTGGCTACGCCGAGTTAGCGTTGAACGAACTTGATGCCGCGTGGGATCATTTCCAGGAAACAATCACGGCTTCGCGCGCCAATCAATCAGACTTCAACCTTACTGCCGCCACCTATAGTCTGGGGGACGTGCGTTTACGGCAGAACAACCTCGCCGAAGCGCTGAGCTTATTATCAAGAGGCGCTCGACGCTCGCAATTGGGTCGAATATAGCTGCCTATCGAAGTCTCTGCTCTATCGAAATCTCCTACATTCATGCCCTAGAGCATAATATCGGTGCGGCTCGCAGCGCGCTGCGCGTAGGCGCAGAAACCGCCTTAGAAATCAAGTCGGATATTCTTCTGGCGAAAGCGCTAATCCCCGCCATGAAGTTATGGCAGGCGATGGACAAGCTAGAACCAGCTGCCGAATGGTCAGGTCTGTTAACGCTGCATCCGGAACATGCCGAGCAAAATACTGTCGATGTGATCTGCGAGCAATTGGAATCAGAAATCGGCACCAAGCGTTATCGCCGAGCATTTGAGCGAGGCAAATTGCTAATGCTCAAGGATGCGGTAACTGATGTAGTCGAGCAACTCGATCACTTTGAAATGGATAACTTGCATGATGGTGGCAGCTTCTCTCCAAACGACGCAATATCGCCTCGCAACCCATTATCTAGATAAGCTGCGCTCTGCCGATGCAGCGCTTCGTCGTGGGCAAGCCAGCGCAGCGTATGGATTGGTATTATTCGACCAAGAGTGGGAGCAAATTCGACACTGGCAGGCATGGGCAGCCAAGCGTGGGACAGATGAGGCGGCATCAGCACAGCTCTGCAAAGAGTTTCCGCTGGCAGGACTGGAAATCTTGGCAAACCGCAATCATGCTGCGGATCAAGCGGCATGGTTGCTGGCAGCTCTAGAGGCGGCGCAGCAACTTGGCGACAACCGGGCAGAGCGGATTTTATGTTTCGAACTACTCATGATTTACTACCGTCTCGGGATGCCTGAAAAGGTCGGGCATTTCGCCAACCGACTCTTGAAGTTAGGCAAGGCAGTAAAAGACCTGTTATCCATCGAGCGGGCATACTTTGGGTTGGGCATGTTCGCCGAAGAGCGCGGAGAGTTTGCCGAGGCGGAAGCCCATTATCAGCGCGCACTGCAACTCTCGATTAACCTAGGCATTGACAAAGAGATCCGTCAAGCGCTCAACGGTTTGGGTACCCTTACCGACCTCCGGGGAGATTACCAGAAGGCGCACACTTATTTCATTCGCCAACTTGATTTGGCAGAAAAGAGCGGGGAGCAACGTCTGATTTGCCATGCATTGATGATGATGGGACATATTTTAATTAGGCTTAAAGCGTATGACGCTGCCGAAGACTATCTCCAGCGTGCGGTGAGCCTTGCTCGGGGACTCGGTTTTCAACGACTACTTGGAATAAGCCTGCTGCATCTCGGCTCACTGGCGCTTGACCAGAATCGACTTGATGGCGTCGATCGCCACTTTGAGGAAGGGCTACAGGCGGTTCGTGCTGCTGGCATCGTACGCCAAGTCTTGAGCGGACTCTCCTCCTACGGGTACGCCCTGCTCCGGATGGGAGATCTTCCTGCTGCGCTCGCGCGTCTACACGAAGGATTGGGCTTGGCGCGCGACTCCGCGCTACCAAGATCAATTTGTGGTTTGCAGTATAATCTGGCAATGACTTATCTTGCTTCGGACGATCTGGATGCGGCGCGCAGCGCCCTGCGCGAGTCGCTGATCCTCGCTCAAAATCTGGGCTTGCGTCCCGAAAAAGTGGAGGGCATTTCAGCCGCAGTTGCTTGCTTTCAGCGACTAGGTCGGAATGAGCAAGCGGCAGTCTGGGCTGGTGCCATCTATGATGACAGTGAGATCGATCCGTATCTTTTCGAGCCGGTCTGTAGTCTGCTTGCATCCGCGCTGGGCAGTGATGCCTATCAGCATACGCTCGAAAGCGGCAAACCGCTGTCTTTGGATGACGTTGTGGCAGAAGCTATCAGCCTAATATAACAACGCTGCTTCCTGATTCACTGATTAGCGTGGGCTGACGCTGTTGATCTGGAAGGGATACGGTCTATGAGACCTGTATAGCCTGTCCATCAAGGAAATAAGTTGCGGCGGGAACTGCAACGTTCAAACGGCGCAAGCCGCTTCGATAGTGTTTCTCATTTTGTGGTGTTTGTGGAAATTAACTTTCTACAATGCCAACCCTGAACTTGCTCATCTTGCTCACTCAGGCTCTAGACACAAGTATTGAGTGGCTACTTGGAATAACCGACGAATTGAAGCTTACAACTGCTGATGAAGAAATTGATGAAGCCGAAAAAGAAGTTTTGTTGATCATACGAAGCTTGGAGCATCCCTATCGATCACGTCTTGTGGAGTTGATGAAACTAATCGTGGAGTTTCGTCGATTTGATAATTGAAATTGGGTGAAGTTTCATCCAACTTGTAACGGCAAATCAAGAATATGATGCATAACGTTGCCAAGAACAATTTAAAGCATAAAGCTGCCGTTTGGCAGCTTTATGCTTTAAACTACACAACTTGTTATTAAAGCAATTTTCTTCTTAGGGCTGGTGGGACTCGAACCCACAAACTCTCCCGAGCGGATGATTTTAAGTCATCTGTGTTTGCCATTTCACCACAGCCCCTCAGCTAAAAAGTGTATCAGTATCGCAAAGTACAGTCAACTGACACTGCTCACCAGCCCGGTGGATACGACTCGGTGTAATACGCAGTATCGTCCCCCTCGGCAATCCATCCGGTGATCCCGTTATAGTCAATCTGATACCAAGCATAAAGTTGGCTGCATACCGGACCATCGAGGACGTAGAAGACACCGCTCGCCGGAATTTGGGCGATAACCGGGTTCGCCGTGCCCGCCGCTTGACGCACGTTGAGCGGGCGCGGATCGCCAATCGAGACCCGTCCGCGCTCGTGCAGGATCAGGCGCGTCGGCGGCGCGGAGTCGCAAACCGGGGTCTGAATAGCAGAGGTGGATCGCGCGGCAGATGCCGCCATGACGACGGCGATCACCAGCGCAGTGAAGAGCAGAATTCGACGCATAAGCGCGATTATACCGCCGAGCGCATCAACCAGCTATCGCGCACGTCCCAAAAGGCGACAATGGCGAAGGCGACACAGTAGATCAGCAGATAGAGCACCAGCGACGGCGCGAGCCGCAGCGCCGTCCACGCACCCCATGCCGCATACAGGCTGAGCACGATCTCCCAGAAGGTGCTGGCATTGAGCCGGATCGCGTAGGCGTTGCCGTGCAGCTTTTGCGCGAATTTAGGCGTCCGCAAAAATTCGTCGTGCCGGTCGAACAAGCCGCGAATCACCGCTCCTGAGTTGCTCCATGCGATACCTGTGCCGAGCACCAGGAGCAGTGGAAACCTCGAAAACATGCGCTTCTTCCAATCGACGTGAAGCGCCTGCTGGCTGAAGATGAAGATCAGCGGTGGAGCAATACTTGCCATGCCGAGTATGCCGAGATTGAGTCGCTGCAAGCTGTGCGCGATCAGCAGCGGCGGCGTCAGCAAAATCACGAGGATGATGATCGGGTGGACGACGTACTGCGCGAGGTGCATCGTCGCCATCAAGCGCTGCATCAGCGTTAAGCCGGGATGCCGCCAGACCGGGATCAGCCAATGGCGGAAACACTGCGTGCCGCCCTGCGCCCAACGCGCCTGCTGCTGCTTGTACGCCAAGATCACCGGCGGAATCTCACCCGGCACGACCAGATCAGGCAGATAGAGCAAGCGCCAGCCCTTCAGTTGCGCGCGATAGCTCAGATCCATATCCTCGGTTAGCGTCGTATCGCGCCAGCCGCCAGCGTCCGCGATGGCACTGACGCGCCATACGCCCGCCGAGCCGTTGAAATTCATCAGCCAACCCGCCCGGCTGCGTGCCGTTTGCTCGACAATGAAGTGCCCGTCGAGCGCCAGCGTCACCGCGCGGGTGAGCGGGTTCTCCTCGCTGTTGATGTGTCCCCACCGCCCCTGCACGGCGGCGAGCTTCGGCTCACTGACGAGGTGGCTGACCGCCCGTTTCAGAAAGTCCGGCGCGGGGATGAAGTCGGCGTCGAAGACAGCGGTCATCTCGCAGTCGATCAGCGATAAGCCGTGAGCCAGCGCTCCGGCTTTGAAACCATCGCGGTTGCCACGCTGGACGTGACGCACGTCGATGCCCTGCGCGCGCCAATGCTCAGTCAACTCCGCGATGAGTTCGCTCGTCTCGTCGGTCGAATCGTCGAGCACCTGAATGATCAACTTGTCGCGCGGGTAGTCGAGTTCAGCGCAGGCTTTCAGCAGCCGCTCGACGACGTAATATTCGTTGTAGACGGGTAATTGAACCGCTGTAGTTGGCAGTTCTGTGATTCCGGGCGGTGGGACGAGGTCATTGCGATGAAGCAAATAGCTGATGAGAATAGCGACCGACCCTATTGCAAACGCAGTGAGTAACAGCACACACACGACGTAAACGACGGTTAACAAGGTAATTAGCATAGGCGATCATACCTGTCGGTGAGCGACACCGCGCCCGGTCGAGCCAAGCGCACCTTCGTAGTTAAGCTAGCAATGATACCACAAAAATGGAATTCGTAACGCCTTAAGTTGAAATGTTAACCTTCCAGAAGATGATCTCCGGCGGGCAGAGCAGCCGGGCGCGGGGTGCGCCGTAGCCCTCCATGCCCAACCCACGCGAGGTGTAGACCGTCATTTGATCGACCTGATAGCGCCCCATGACGAAGCGTTTGCCGAGCTGGCTCGACGACAACAGCGCGCCGATCACCGGCAGACGCATCTGCCCGCCGTGTGTGTGACCGCACAGATACAGGTCGAAACCGGCGGCGGCTGCCTCCGGCGCGATATCCGGCGCGTGCGTCAGCAGCAGCTTGATGCCCCCTTGAGGGGCAGATGCCATCATCTGCGCGAGTGCGGCGCGGTCGATTTCGAGATCGTGGGTCGTGATCAAGCCGAGGATGTGGAGCGCGCCGCAGGGCGTTTCGACCGTCCGCCACGCGTTGGTCAGCAAGCTGAGGTTATCCAGCCCGGCGACGAACTCGCGGACGCGCTCCAGCGGTTCGACCACCGGCGTCCCCGGTACGCAGTAGACGCCGAGCGGCGCGTGCCAACCGCCGAGGATGGCACGAATGTCCGCTTTCGAGCGGGGATCGTTCGTGTAGGACAGGTTGACGAAATCGCCGCTGAAGACGATCACGTCGGGCTGGAGCGCCGCGATCAGCGCGTTGACGCGGCGCTCGCGGGTGGTCGTGCGCTCGACGTGCAGGTCGCTGACGTGCAGCAGGCTCAGGCACGCGCCCTGTTGCCCTGCCCGTAAGGTCAGCGTTTCATGCGTGAGTGTGACGTTGAACGGCTCGATCCACGTCGCGTAATAGGCGATCCCCGACACCAGAGCGATTAGGATCAGCGCAGCGGCGGGCGACGCGCTCAGCAGCCCCAACACCCCCGCGATCAGCATCTGCACAGTGCCCAGCGCCAGCGCGGTCGGCTTATCCGGTCCAAAGCTGCGCCCGCTCTCCGGCAGCGCCCGCAGCAGCACCCAGTTGATCGCGCTGGCTGCCAGCACAATCGCGACGATCAGCAGCGCCGTGCGCGATCCCTGTCGCAGCCAAAACGCGCCCGCCAGCGCGCCCTCGACGCCGAAGGTCAGCGCCACCAGCGGCGCGGGCAGCGCTTGCAGTTGGTTGGTCAGTACCAGAACGGTATGGAGCCGTGACTTCTCAAGCGGTTGAGACAAACGCAGCGCTCCCCCGACATCGAGCCGGATTCGTCCGCTATAACGGGTTGAAAAACCGCGTCAGTTCCATCCTCGCCGGACGAATCGTGAGCGGGTTCTCAGTCATGGCGCCGCTCCTTCGTAGCCTCCAGCGCGGCGCGCCCCGCTTCGGTGATCGAGTATTCCCAGACTTCGACGCCGTTGTCATCGGACAGCAGCTGAGGGGTCACATAGCCAAGGGCTTCCAACCCGTCCCAGTCCGCTTTCATGCTCCGAAAATAGTTGAGCAGCCCGTGCCACGGCTTGACAGTCAAATCTTGCAGACGTTGGCGCTGCGATAAGGTCATCATCGTTCGACTCCATTATGGTTACGAAAACATGGTTACGGTTGGCTTAAAGCCTCCCGATCTTTCCCGATCGGCATAACGCATCGAACAACGCCGACCGCTGAACATACAGCTCCTTTAGCCGCATAGCAATCGTTTCTGCCGGTTGCGAGTGTTTGGCGTACTAGGCGAGCCGCTTCCAATTATCAGCCCTCTCTAGCCCTTAAGTCCAGCCCACCGGGAATGGTTTCTCGCAAAGGATTGCAAAATCTCCAAATCCGCCCGCATAAACCGGGCACGCCTCCGCTTTCGCAATTGCGAGCGCAATCTATTATGATCGCACCGGATTTTACGCAGCAGACTTGGATGGCTTCAATGTACGAGGTTTACCAGTATACAACATCTGAACTGCCCGCCGAGGTCGCCTGTCAAATCGAGTGCTCCATCCGGCTCATTTTTATGGCAGACGCTCAGGGCGAGGATCGTTTCTTCAGCCTAAAAGAGATCACCGACCCGGTGCGTCATTTCATCATGTTCGAGCGCGGCATCTTGATCAGCCACGCGCTGGTCGGCACCCGCACGATCCAGCACGGCGGCGAGTTCCTATCGGCTCTACGGTGTCGGCGCGGTGCTGACCGCTCCGGCATTTCGCAAGGAAGGCATTGGCGGGCGCGTCGTCGCAGCGGCGTCGGACTACATCCGCGCCAGCGATGCTGATATCGGGATGCTGTTCACCTACCCGGCAATCGAGCACTTCTACGCGCGCTACGGCTGGACACACCTGCCCGAGCCGGGCGTCACCTACGGCGACCCCGCCGATCTCCACCACGACGCCGACGCTTATGTGATGCTGCTGCCCGTTTCCGCCAAAGCGCACGCCCATCGTGCCGACTTCGACCGGGGACCGATTAACGTCGGGCATTCGCGCTGGTAGGCGGGCAGCCGTGAAAGCACTCGTCACCGGCGCGACCGGTTTTGTCGGCGCGCACGTCGTCCGCGCCCTGCTCGACGACGGACACAGCGTCCGTGCGCTGCACCGCAGCAGTTCCAAACTCGACGCGCTGGCGGGGCTGAGCTACGAGAGCGCGCTCGGCGACGTGACCGACCTCGACGCGCTGCGCGCCGCCGCCGAGGGCTGCGACTGGGTCTTCCACGTCGCCGCCGTCGCCGATTACTGGCGCGCCGACCTCGCCCGCATGATGGACGTGAACGTCGAGGGCACGCGCCGCGTGCTCCAAGCCGCCCGCGAGACCGGCGTCCAGCGCGTCGTCTTCACCAGCAGCGCGGCGGCAGTCGGCTTCCGCGATGATCGTCCAGCCAGCGAAGCCGACGCTTTCAACCTCCAGCCAAATCGCTTTCCCTACGGCTACAGCAAGGCGCTCGCGGAAGCGGTCGTCGGCGAAGCGGTGCAGGCGGGGCAGGAAGTCGTGATCGTCAACCCGGTCGTCGTGATGGGTCCCGGCGACCTCAACGTGATTTCCGGCGATTTCGTCCTCAAGATCAAGCGCTTCGGCTGGGCGGTGCCGGTGACACCCGGCGGCGTCGCCGTGATCGACGTGCGCGACGTGGCGCGAATGCAGATCGCGGCGGCGCGGCAGGGACAGGTCGGGCAACGCTATATCCTCGGCGCGGCGAACTACAAGTACGCCGACTGGTACGCGCTGATCGCCGGGGTGGTCGGCGCGAGTCGTCCCGCGCTGCCGCTCCCGGCGTGGTTGCTACCGCTGGCTGCCAACGTGATCGACGCGGCACAAGCGCGCGGACTTGCGCTGCCGGTTGACGGCAACCAGACGCGGCTCGGCGGGCGCGACATCTTCTTCGATTGCAGCAAGGCGTGGCGCGAACTCGCTCCGCCGCAGATCGACATGCGCCAGAGCGTCAAGGATACCTACGACTGGTATCTCGAACACGGCTACGTCCGGCACGACGCGCTGGCACGGCTGATTGAGTGGGTGGGGCGGCTGTTCTAGGGGATTATTCCGCGAAGATGTCGCGGATCGGCAGGCTGAAACCGGGTAAAACGTCGCCGCCGTCGAGGCTGTCAGCGTCGTTGAGCAGGTGGCGCGCGTCGGGCGTCAGCACCTCGACGAGACGCTTGTCGGGATAGACCAGCCAAACCATCCGCACGCCATTGGCGAGATAGTAGGCGGCTTTGTCCGCCATGAACTTGTCGCTCTGGTCGGGCGACTGGACTTCGACGGCGAGGTCGGGCAGGAACGGGGCAGCCCCCTTGCGGATGATCGGCTTGTCCATTGTCACGAATGACAGGTCTGGAATCACGTCATTGAGATTATCGCTTGACAAGCGATAACGCACTTCGACGCCCGCTCGTCCAATCGGATGCTCACGCAGATAAGTTCCAAGTGCAGCGCTGAGCAAAAAGATAATGAGTCCATGCAGCATCGTCGGCATCTTCTGGACAATCTCCCCGTCGATGAGTTCAAAGTGATACTCCGCGTTTTCCGGCTGAGCGATGAACGCCTCAAACTCTTGGATTGTGTAAGCGTGTTTGATGACCATCGCTTGCTCCGCTGACTTTTGCTTATTATGCCATAGAAATTAGCGGCTCAGCCATGCGCGCAGTTGGCGCTCGGCGTCGTCCACGCTGATGCCGTCGCGCGACCAGTCCCAATCAACCGGCGCACCGGCAGCGACCCCGCCCTGCGCGATAGCGGTCGGCTGCCACAGCGTCAGCGATCCCGGCACGAACGGCGCGTAGCGCTGCGGATCGGACGGGCCCAGGATCATAGCGGTCTTAGCGCCCGCCGCCGCCGCGAGATGGGTCAGCCCGGTATCATTGCCAAGGTAAAAGGCGGCATCCCGCGCCAGCGCCGCGATCTCTCCGAAGCTCAGTTCACCTACCAGTGCCGCCGACGGCGCATCCAGCCGATCCCGCACCGCCGCGACCAGCGCCGCGTCGCCGCTCCCACCGATCACGACGACCGCCGCACCCAGATCGGGCGCAATCCGGTTCGCCAGCGCCGCCATCTGCTCCGGCGGATAGCGTTTCGCCGTCATGATCATGCCGGGGTTCTGTCCGCCCGCCGGGTTGACGACCAGATACGCGCCCGCGATCCCGCGCGCGCGCAGTTTGGCGCGCACCGCGTCGGCGTCACGCGCGAAGACCGGGACGTTGGCGTAGCAGCCCGTCGTAGCGATATTTAGCGGACGCACAACGTCGAGGTAAATCTCGGCTTCGTGACGCGGAACGGACGCGACGATAGGGGTTTTAACGTTATAGCCGAAACCGCGTCCGGCGCTGTCGAGTCCGGCGCGCTGCGGGATGCCGCTCAGCAGCACGGCGACGCTCATCAGCGGCGAGCGCACCAGCGACACGGCAAGATCGAAGTGTCCAGCACGCAGTTGGCGCACGAAATGCAGCATCCCACCCGGCGATTTGACCGGGAGCGCCGCCGCCCCGGTGTCGATCACGGCGTCGAGCAGGTCGTGCTGTTCGACGGCGGCTTTCGACCAACTGCCGACCGCCCACGCGATATAGGCGTCAGGATAGGCGCGGCGCAGCGCTTTGAGCGTCGCCGTCGCCAGCACCACGTCACCGATACAGCAGGGGAGAATGAGAACGATTCGTTGCAAATCAAAGCGCCTATATCACCGACCACCCACTTCGATGATACAGACTCTTGTCGGTCACGCCAACGCCTTAATAGGCGACACTCATGCGGCGGCGCACGTATTTCGGCTGTTCCAGCTCATTCAGCAGCGCGACCGCGTAATCTTCCGCCGAGATATTGCTCTCGCCCTTGTCGTCGGTCATCAATTGATCGCCGCCGACGCGGAACTTTCCGGTGCGCTCACCCGGCATGATCATCGCCGCCGGGCTGATAAACGTCCAGTCGAGATCGACGCCGCGCAGTTCGTCCAAAGCTGCGCCATGCGCCCGCGCCGAAGGACGCCACGCTTCAGGGAATTCCGGCGTATCGTACAAGCGCAGACCGGGCGCGACTTCGAGACTGCCCGCGCCGCCCACTATGATCAGACGGCTGACGCCCGCCTGCTTGAGCGCCGCGACCAGCGCCTGCGGCGCGCGTACCAGAAAATCCGGGTCATCCTGCGGCGGTGAAGCGGCGTCAACGACCGCGTCGTGTCCGCGCACCGCTGCCGCCATCGCCGCGACGTCGAGCACGTCCCCGGCGACCACTTTCACGTGATCGGACGGCGTGAGCGAGTTGGTGTTCCGCGCGATAGCGGTCACGTCGTGCCCGCGTGAGAGCGCTTCTGCCAGAATGCGCTGCCCGATCATCCCGGTCGCGCCAATGAGTGCGATTTTCATGTGCTGCTCCATCTTTTAACTGAATTCAATAGTAACTATAGTATACTTACTCTCTTTTCGCAATTAGGCACTTTTTCGTGCTATACTTACCAAATGGAAACTAACATTCTTCCTCCTAACGTCTATTCAGCCACCTGCCCGACCCGGCAGGTGCTCAACCGCATCGCCGACAAGTGGACGACGCTGGTCATTGGCGCACTTGAGGATGAGCCGCAGCGCTTCTCGCAAATTCAGCGGCAAATTGACGGCATTTCGCAGAAAATGCTGACCCAGACCCTCCGCAGCCTTGAGCGCGACGGCTTGGTCGAGCGCACGGTGTACGCCGAAGTCCCGCCGCGTGTCGTCTACACCCTGACGCCGCTGGGCGAGACCCTGTGCGCGCCGATTGCCGCCATCCGGCATTGGGCAGAAGCCAATATCCAGCAGGTGACCCAAGCGCAAACGATCTACGACGCGGAGAATGACCTCTCACGCTCAGATCCGCGCAGCGCAGCGCCTTGAGCGCCGCCGATGCAGCAAAGCAAGATCAACCCCTTCGAGCTGGGACGGACTGTCCATCTGGCTAGTGGCATCTTGCCTGAACTGTTGTTTAATGAGCTACTTGTGCAAAAGCGTACAAACTAGGCTGACCAATGTCGAAAGCAATTTTCTTCAACATCCCGGCGAGCGGGCATGTCAACCCCTCGCTGCCGCTGACCGCCGAACTCGTGCGGCGCGGCGAAACCATCATCTACTATGGGACCGAGAATTTTCGTGCCAAAATCGAAGCGACCGGCGCGCTTTACCGTCCCTACCAGCACTTCGATGACAACTATTTCGAGCTGCATGGGCTGAACGGCGGCAACCCGCCGCAGACCGGCGCGGTCATGATGGCAGGCACACGCTTGATGCTGCCCGATTTGCTCGCGATGGTGCGGGCGGAGCAGCCGGATTACATCCTCTACAACTCGATGTGTCCGTGGGGCGCGTTGGTCGCGCGGATTCTGGGGCTGCCTTCGGTCGTCTCGCTGTCGCTCCTGCTCTTTAGCTCATCGGCGATGCTGCGCTCATCCGGCTTGCAAACGATTCTGCCGATGATGATCAAGGGCATCCCTTATATTCTGCAATTCCGGCGCGAAACGCAGGCAATCGCGCGCGAATACAACATCAAGCCGTTCAGTTTTACCGAGGCGTTCAACGCCCCCGGTGATCTGGTGCTCAGCTACACCACTGCCGCGATCCAGCCCGACGCGGATCAGCTCGGTGATCGCGTCAAGTTCGTGGGTCCCAGCCTCGCGGCGCGCGGCGACGCTGGCGATTTCCCGCTGGATCGGCTGGAGGGTCAGCCCGTGATCTACATCTCGTTGGGGACGCTGGTCAACAACAACCCGGACTTCTTTCGCGCTTGCCTACAAGCTTTCGCCGACAGTCCCTACACTGTCGTGATGTCCATCGGCAATCAAGTCGCGCGGGAGTCGCTGGGCGGTATTCCGCCTAATTTCATTGTCCGCCCGTTCAACCCGCAGTTAGAGATCCTTCCGCGCAGCGCCCTGTTCATCACCCATGCGGGCATGAACAGCGTCCACGAAGGTTTGTACTACGACGTGCCACTGCTGCTCGTCCCGCAGCAGGCGGAGCAGACTTTCGTCGCGCTCCGGATTCAGGAACTCGGTGCGGGGCTGCGCTTGAGTGGCGAAACGCCCACCGCCATCCGGCAAGCCGCCGAGCGCATCTTGAACGGCACGAGCTTCAAGCAGGAGGCGGAAACCTTGGGCAAATCGCTGCGCGAGGCGGGCGGCTACCAGCGCGCTGCCGATCTGGTGCTGGCAATGGTGCGAGAACGCCAACCCCTAGCTTGAGCAAATCTGTACGGATGACGGGCGCATCTCCGGTTATACTGCTGAAAACGCCACCAAGAAGAAATCCACGCGATGCTGAAGCGACGTATTTTTCGAATAACCATGATCCTGCTGTTGGTGCTGGTTGGGTTTGCAGGCGGCGTCACCATCACCAAAGACCTCTTGATTGAGCAGTGGGATTACGTCGCGCCGGAGCGGTTGTTCAGCGCCGAGCCGCCGCTGGACATCCCCACTCTGCAAGCGATCATCGGCGACGCTACGACCGACGATCAAGCGCTGCAAGCGATCACCGCGCTACTACGACGCGCATGTCGATCAGCTTGCGGAACAGTTTCGAGAAAGCCACCCGACCCGGCTCAAAGCCTTGTTCGTCATGTACGTAACCCACATCAGCAACGCCTACAACACCCTCGACCACGACCCAATTGACTTGATCGCCTACTTACAGCAGCCCTACAGCCACTGCGGGACGTATTCACACTTCGAGGCAGAAATCCTGTCCGCCTTTGGCATGACGTGGCGGATTATCAACATCGCCGGGGGGACGCACGCTTTTGTCGAGGTGCAGATTGATGGACGCTGGGAAATCTTTGACGCGACGACCAACGATTGGATCGACACCAGCGCCTTCGAAATGGAACGAGGCGCAGAGCGTCACAGCCGCAGCTTCTACACACCGCTGCTCGATCCGGGAGTCACTTACGCCGACGAAGGCGTCCGCCGTACTGGTCAAGAACTGCGCGTGATGCTGCCGGGCTTGGGCTTGTTCTACTTTCCCAAAGCGCCGCTGTTCGTCGATCAGGAGTCGGACGCAAAAACGCCGCCGGGTGAGTCCCCGGCGGCGTAACAGTATTCACTTGCGCGATGAGACAGCGTTAAGCCGAGCGGTAAATCCGCACGCGGCGCTGCGGCTCGTCGCCGTAGCTTTCCGACTCTAACCGGGCGCGGTGTGCCATCTCGTGCTGGCGGCGGCGAACGCTCGACGGGCGCGGCGGTAGGTCAACGTAATCCTCGCCCGCCCGCACCTGCATAATCGCCGTCTCAGTCTCTCTCATCGCTTCGCCAAAAGGGTCATCAGACCGAAGGTCGTCCTTCTGGAATACGTCCATCAGGAAATTTTCCATCTGCGTGACCGTGTTGGCGCGCAGCACGTAGACCGGCGTCCCGCGCCGCTCGGCATCGACGATCAGCTTGGGGCGGCGGCGGTAGTAGTTCTTGAGCGTGACGATCATGTCCGCCTGCCCGGCGTCGTCAGTCAGGGTCAGCGGGACGTGCAGCCGCCGCGATGCCGCATACAGCCGGTTGCGGGCGACGCCGTAAGCGTAGGCGCTCACCGGCTTGAACTTGTTCGCGTCGAAACTGAAATCCAAGTTGCCGCCGTCGCTGTCGCCGCGCGCGCGTACATTGCGCCCGCTGTGCCCATTGCCATTCCCGGCGCTGCTGCTGCCGTTGCCGCCGCGGTCGCGCAGGTTGCGCTCGGCAATCGAACGGACGACTGGCTGCGCTTGCTCGATGACGACTTCGCCCGCTTCGTTGCGCGCGCGAATCTCGACCGGCAGCGGCTTATCGCGCAGCACCGCGTCGACCGCCGCCGCCACGTCCTCGTGGACGATCAACCGGTCGCGCGTCTGAATCTCGATCAGCACGTCGAAGGTCGGCGGCGCGCGCCGCTCCAACACCGTCTTTTGCGTCCCTCGGCGGCGCGCCTCCTCGTCGGAGAGCGTCACCGACTGAATGCCGCCGATCAGGTCGGAGAGCGTCGGGTTGAGCAGCAGGTTGTCGAGCGCGTTGCCGTGCGCCGTGCCGATCAACTGCACGCCGCGTTCAGCAATCGTCCGCGCTGCCATCGCTTCCAGTTCGCGCCCGATTTCGTCGATCACGATCACTTCGGGGTTGTGGTTCTCAACCGCCTCGATCATGACTTCGTGCTGGCGATCCGGCTTGGAGACCTGCATCCGGCGCGCTTTGCCGACCGCCGGGTGGGGCACATCGCCATCGCCGCCGATCTCGTTAGAGGTATCGACGATAATCACCCGCTTCGATTCCGCCAGTACGCGGGCGGCTTCACGCAGCATCGTCGTCTTGCCGACACCGGGTGGACCCAACATCAGAATACTTTGTCCGGTTTCCACCAAGTCCTGAATGATCTCGATTGTCCCGTAGACCGCGCGACCGACCCGGCACGTCAAGCCGACCACTTCGCCGCGCCGGTTGCGAATCGCGGAGATGCGATGCAGCGTCCGCTCGATCCCGGCGCGATTATCGGCGTCGAACGTGCCGATATTATCGACAATGACGTCGAGTTCAGCGCGGGTGACTTCATGGTCGGATAGAGGGACTTCCCCGCCAATGTAACGCGCGGTAGGGATTCGCCCTAAGTCGAGGACAACCTCAAGCAGATCATCAATATTGCCAATCTCATCGAGTTTAGCCGTCAAATGCGGCGGCAGAACCCGTTTTAGTTCGTGGATGTCGTCAGTTATACGCCGTTCCATAGACTAGGGATTTTATCTCCTGAGGAATCAAGTTTGGTGCTGCTGCTGGTTGGCGGGCGCATGACGTGAGGCATCACTTCAAGCGTGTGTTCCAGCGGCGAGAACGCCGCTTGCCGTACTCCGGCAGCGATGTGGCGCACCATCAGCGCTTGCTGTTGGCAAGGCGCGAAGCCCAGCTCAGTCAGCGCATCTTCCAGCCAGTCCTGATAGCGCCGCACGCAGACGTAGACCGGCAGTCGATCCGCGCGCCCGATCCGCGCCAGCACGCCCGCAAGAATGGGCGCAGCATCGCGGTAAGGGATGTCCGGGTGCAGCAGCGGCATCATGTAAATTCCGCATTTGCCCGTAGAAACAGCAACGTGAGCTTGCAGCCGGTTATCCTGACGATAGATGAAATCCTCGCAGTCCTCCGGCGGCATCGCAACCGGTTGAACTAAGCGCGGAATAATGTTGCAGTACAGGGATTGAATTGCGCTGTTATCTTCATCTTTTGCCTCCCTAACCTCGACCGGAGCTGTTGGCGGGAGCGGACCGGCAGCGCGCTGCCACATTTCTTGGCGCGCGTAGACGGCAAAACCCGCGCTTCGCATCGTCACGAACAGGGCGCTATCCTCGTCAACTTCGGCGGTGAGCATGTGCGCGCCGTGTTTGCCCGCTTCGATCACCATCGCGTCGATCAAATGCAGCCACGCCGTATCCCGCCGGTGAGCGTCGAGTTCCGGCGCGATATACACGACCTGCGCGATTGGCTCGTCGCTCCGAATGCGAAACTGACCGACAATCCGCTGCCGTCCGGCGCGACCAGCCAGCGTATAGAAATTACGCTGCGGCAGAATACTCGAAAGCATGATGCTCTGCGCATCCGCGACTTCGCGCGTGCAGCGCAGCTCGCTGTCGAGGATCGTTCCTGTTTCTGCTAGCCGCCGGATGAGAGGGAGATCGACCAATTTGGCGGCGTGGATATCATTGTTAGACATAGACAGGTTCTCCTGTACAGTGTCCACACCGCGTCGGAAGGGGATGTTGAAGTTGTCGAGAAGGACGCTCAATTGTTCGTATCATCGAATTTTATTTTACCCTTGGTTTCCAAAATTGGCAATGGGTAGCGCCCTACACTTAGACGACGCTTAACGAACGATGCGGACTTAACTGACCCTACCTCACGGGTGGTGGATTCAGGTACTCTTTTGGTTATAACACACAAGGATTCGCAAAGATGCCCAAAGACCGCTCCGCTCTCCCGATCAACCAAGTTCGCCGCGCCGACCGTTCAGTGACCGACGATGACTGGATCATCGCGCTGCTGAGGCGCGCCGCCGTTGGTGCGCTGGCGACCGTCGCCGACGGGCAGCCCTTCATCAACACCAATCTGTTCGTCTACGACGACGACGCCCACATCATCTATATGCATACCGCCCGTATCGGACGGACACAGAATAACGTCGAGGCGCAGGAGAAGGTGTGCTTCTCGGTCAGCGAGATGGGTCGCCTACTGCCCGCCGACGAAGCGCTCGAATTCAGCGTCGAGTACGCGGGCGTCACCATCTTCGGGCGCGCGGCGATTATCGAGGGCGACGACGCCGAACACGCCTTGCAACTGCTGCTCGACAAATACTTCCCGCACCTTCAGCCGGGGCGCGACTACCGCCCGATTGCGCCGGAAGAACTCAAGCGCACGTCGGTCTACCGCATCGAGATCAACTCGTGGAGCGGCAAGAAGAAGGACGTCGGCGAGTTTCCCGGGGTCTTTCCTGTATGGTCAGCCGCCGGAAGAAGATTGAACCACAAAGAACGCTGAGAAAGCAAAGCTCATGTACAAAATGAGTGAAAAGCAGATGTTTTTGTAGGGGCGCAGCGTGCTGCGCCCACACTTTCCGAACATGAGCCGAAAGAAAAGATTCAACGCAAAGACGCCAAGGTAGGACATGGCGCGCCATGCCCCTACGGACGAGAGGACAGGTTATATTGATACAGCTAGAGCCGATTGCCACCGTCCACTGCCCGATCACAGAAGGCGTGGACGAGGACTGGGGCAGCGTGATCAGCGAAATACAGGTCAAGCCGGAGTACGCCGACGGGCTGCGCGGGCTGGACGGCTTCTCGCACGCGCTGATCGTCTTTTACATGCACCAGTCGAGCTTTGACGCTGCCGACGATCTCGTGCGCCGCCCGCGCGGTCGCGCCGACATGCCGCTCGCGGGTATTTTCGCGCAGCGGGCGAAACATCGCCCTAACCCGATTGGCGTCACAGCGGTCGAGGTTGTCGGCATAGTGAGGGACGGGAGTGGCTCGCTGCGCGTGCGTGGCTTGGATGCGATCGACGGGACGCCCGTGCTTGACATCAAGCCCTACGTCCCGGCATTTGATCGACGGGACGCGCGACGATTCCCGAATGGATGGATCGGCTGATGCAAGGGTATTTCTGAAAACAAGTTCTTAGTTTTTAGTGGTTAGTTTTTAGTCAAGAACTCGTCCCCAATCAAAGTGGTAGTTGGGTGTTGCGTCGACTAAAAACCAACAACTAACCACTGGTTTTCATCTACAGGAGCATTTCATGTCGGAACGCCGTGCGGAGTTTCTCGCCGGAGTCAAAGCGACTATCCCGCTGGTGATCGGCGCGCTGCCGTTCGGGATCATCTTCGGCGCGCTCTCGATCAGCGCCGGGATTTCGCCTGTCGGGACGATGGCGCTGTCGCTGTTCGTGTTCGCGGGGTCGGCGCAGTTCATCGGCGTCGGCTTGGTCGCCGGTGGCGCGAGCATCCCGGTGATCGTCCTGACGACCTTCGTCGTCAACCTGCGCCACGCGCTCTACAGCGCCACGCTCGCGCCCCACGTCAAGCACCTGCCGCAGCGCTGGCTGCTGCCGTTCGGCTTCATGCTGACCGACGAGGCTTTCGTCATCGCCAGCACGCATTACGCCGAACCGGGCGACCCGACTCACCGACACTGGTATTTCCTCGGCTCTGAGCTGATGCTCTACGTCTGCTGGCAGACCTTCACCGTCATCGGCATTATCGCCGGAACGCAGATCAAGGACGCCGCCAACTGGGGCTTGGATTTCGCGATGAGTGTGACTTTTATCGGGATGCTGGTGCCGCTGATGAAGAATCGCCCGGTGCTGGCGGCGGTCGTCACCGCCGCGATTACGGCGGTGCTGACCAATTCGCTGCCCAACAAGATCGGGCTGATCATCGCGGCGCTGGCGGGCGTCGTCGCCGGGATGATCGTCGAGGCGCGGATGGGCGTTCCGACCAAGCCGCTGATCGTGCCGGAGGAGAGCGCCCCGTGAACGATGATCTGAGCTACCTGTTTGAAGATTTTCACTATGGCACGGTTTCGGCGCGTTTTGAGCGGCGAACTGCTCCGCCGGATGACGCGCTGATCAGCAATATCAATGTTGTGCCGTTCATCGGCGCTCAAGTCGTGATCATCCGGCTCGAAGACGGCAGTTATGAAGTCCCCGGCGGCACGCGCGAACCGGGGGAAGCCTTTCTGGAGACGGTGCGCCGCGAACTCCTCGAAGAAGCGGGCGCGCGCCTGATCAATTACTTACCGTTCGGCGCGTGGAAATGCCATTCAACCAGCGAACACCCCTACCGACCGCATCTCCCGCATCCTGATTTCTACCGGCTTGCGGGTTACGGTCAGGTCGAACTCGTCACCGAGCCAACCAATCCCGCTGACGGCGAGCAGGTTGCTGCTGTGCGGGTCATGACAGTGGGCGAAGCGGCGGAACAATTTCGCGCGGCGGGACGCCCTGACCTCGCCGATCTCTACGTGCTGGCGGCGCGCATCCGGGAGGGACGAGCGTGAATGAATTCCTTTTGGTGCTAGGCATGGCGCTGGTGACTTTCGCGGTGCGCTATCCCGTGCTGGTGCTGGTCAGCAAAATCCCCATGCCTGACCGGATGTTTCGAGCGCTGCGCTACGTGCCGCCCGCCGTACTGGCGGCGATCATCGCACCCGCGCTGCTGCTGCCGGATGGCAAGACGCTCGACTTTTCGCCGACCAACACCTATCTGGTCGGAGGAATTATCGCCGGGTTGATCGCGTGGCGGACGAAAAATCTACTGCTGACGATTGTACTGGGCATGGCGTTCTTCTTGCTGCTGCGCGCGCTGCTCTAGCCGAATTGCGCTATGATCGAAGGGATACCGGGAGGATGCCGCTCATGGACAGCTACGAACTCGCCGACCTGATGGTCGAGCAGCGCGAATCGGGCAAGCTCTATCACGAATTTCTGCGCGTCCCGGCGCTGAGCATGGGTGTCTATACCCTGCCCGCCGGGTCAGATAGATTCGCAGCAGCCGCACAGCGAGGACGAGATTTACTACGTCACGCACGGCATAGCGACGATCCGCGTCGGCGACGAGGATCAGCCGGTCGTGCCGGGGAGCATCGTCTACGTGCCCGCCCGCGTCGTTCACTTTTTCCACAACATCAGCGAAGATTTGACAGTGCTGGTCTTCTTCGCGCCCGCCGAATACAGCAACAAGGATCAACCATGACGCGAAACGTCGCCATTCTGCTGTTTGACGAGGTCGAAGTCCTCGACTTCGCTGGACCGTTCGAGATTTTCTCGGTCGCGGGACTGCGCGCCGAGGGCGATCCACCCTTCGAGGTCTACACCGTCGCCGAGCACGCCGGGACGATCAAGGCGCGCAACAACTTGATCATCACGCCGCACTACACCCTCGCCGACTGCCCACCGCCGGATATTTTCCTGATCCCCGGCGGTTGGGGATCACGCGCGGCGATGAACAACCCGGCGATCCTCGACTGGGTCAAGCAGCAGCACGCGCGGACGGAACTCACGCTCTCGGTCTGCACGGGAGCCTTTGTGCTGGCGCGAGCCGGGCTGCTCGACGGACTGCCCGCGACCACGCATCACGGCTCATATGACCGCTTGGCGGAACTCGCGCCGACGGCGACCGTTCTGCGCGGCGTCCGCTACGTCGATAACGGCAAACTGATCACCTCGGCGGGCGTACAGGCGGGCATGGATCTGGCGCTGCACGTCATCGCGCGGCTGTGCGGTGAAGCCGTCGCCCGCGAGACGGCGCAGTACATCGAGTACAACTGGCAGCCGATTTCCGCCTTAGCAGTCACGTAAGTTCAAAATTCTATAACTGTCTGCTATACTGCGCAGTGTTTGATTCGTCATCTAGGTGGCAGTGATGCTGCGTTCTCGTTTCATGTTGGTGCTCGTTGTTCTCGGTTCTCTACTCGTAACCTCGCTCAAACCGCTCTACGGTTCCGGGATCGCGCTGGGCTTAGCACTGATTTTACAGGTCATCTTCCCCGGCTATTTTCTGGCGCGCGTTCTGGGGTTGCTCAGAAGGCGGCACCCGGTCGTACAGTTCGTCTGGATAATCGCCTGCGGCTTTGGATTGACCGTCGTTTTGGGCGGTGTTCTACGGTATCTCAATACCCCAATCCCGATCTACTTGCTGGTACTTCACGGGATCATGTTCACATTGGCACTTTTGAAGACCCCGGCAGCGACTTTCAATTCAGCCGAAGAGGATTGGCATTTTGAGCGGCGGCACGTTCCTTTATATCTCCTGCTCGCGCTCACCTGCGCCTTGATGCTGTGGGTAGGTTTCCAACGCAGCCGGATTCATTATGGGATCGAAGTGCCGACGATCTACGCGGCGCAGGCGGAAACGCTTGCCAGAGAAGCCGACCAATTCGCAACGCCTGATCGTTGGATCGGACTTAATGATCAGCAAGGGAACCGATCACGTTGGGATGGATGGACCTATTCGCAAGCGGCATGGTCTTGGGCGAGTGGTATCCCGACAGTTGATCTGTTGTGGCACGATACAACCCCCGTACTGATTTGGGTGCTCCCCTTAATCGCCTTTGCGACTGCGTATGTGTTGTCGCAGCGTGAGGATGTTGGGGTTTGGAGCGCTGTCACACTGACTCTGTTTGCGTTCTGTACAATTGATTCAGTTGTCTATCCGCGAAATGGCAGCACCCTTTTTTTTGGTGCCTCGACCGTGTTTCTCGATACGGTTCGGGCTGCTTCGACAGTGTTCATCGTCCCGTTAGCGATCTTTGCCCTGCTGAGCTTTATCAAGCAGTTGCATTGGCGGATACTATTGCCGCTCCTGCTGTTAGGGCACGCGCTCGCTTTCATGCGTGTGCGCCAGATATTCATCCTTGAGATCGTTGCCTTTGTGACTATAGGGGTTTGGTGGTTGGCGTCACCCCGGCGGCGGACGAGCGCGGCTACGCTGCTGACCCTCGTGCTGCTGAGTTTCACGATTTTGCCGATTCAACTGTACGTTCAGCCTTCACTGAAAGGCTCAATCTACCTAGATGAAACGCATTTAACGACGACTGATCCGGCTGAGATCGTAGCGGATGCGAACACCGATGATCGATTTCCCGTCCTTGAAGGACTCTATTATCGGATTGTTCGAAACATTCCCCTGATCGGCGACACGTTCGTTATCGATCCGGCGACTTGGTTCTACACGCCATTCATCGGGACCGCGATGGTGTTGGGTTTGGCGGCGGGTTGGCGGTGGCGACGTTCGGTCGCAGTCCAATATATCTTCGGGACGACCGCTATCATAACAATTCTCGTGTTTGTGCCGGGGATCACCGCTTTTGTAACAAAGGTTTTTGGGTCAGCGGCAACCATTAACTTGATCTCCGGTCTAAACTTTGCACTTCCCGTACCGTTCAGTATTGGCTTTGCCGTTGCATGGCTGACAGATCGAACGCGACAGACACGGTGGCTAACTCCGGTGTTGACTCTCGTGTTCGCTTTTGCGCTGCTCGTGATCGCATTTGATCCTTTTCAGGTTCTCTACGCCAGCGTGAAGGATCAAATTCAAGCGACAAATCAAGTAGAGCAGCGCCTAGAAATTATGCCGTTCGAGCAGCAGTTGCTGGTCGATGCCAAACAGTTGTTTGATGTGAATGTCACAACAAAAATATTAACGGTAGAGCGCCAAGCAGGTTATCTGGAGGAAGTATTCCCAAACGTTTTTACACCGGCAAGGGAAAGCCCTGAAGATGTTGTTAATGCAATGTATCGCCTCTTAGGCAATGATGTTCCCTTCGTCGATGTGGAAGACGTGGCGTACCTCGGCAAATATGATTTTGACTACGCCGTCGTCACGTCGGAGACACTGGCAGCTGTTCATTTGCGATTGCAGCCGGATCGCTTCGAGCCGGTGCTCACATCGTCCGGCTTCCTCGTCTTCCGCGTAAACGGCAGTCCGACAGTGACGCCCGAAGATCAACTGTTCAGCCGCATGAACGATCTCTACGCAGCACTCGATCAACCGCGCTGGTATGAGGGCACATTCAGCCTCGCACGCTCGGCGGACGCATCGCAGTGGACGGACGTGGCGTTAGCGTGGCGTGACCGTCTTGCGGGGCACGGCGGCGACCTTGACCGCTTCGGTTTGGCGATGACTGAAATGCTCGCTGGCGACGACAAGGCGGCGCTGCCGCTGTGGGAAACGCTCGACGCTGCGCATCCTGAGGTGCCGTTCTTTGCCCAAGCGGTCGCTTATACCCGCTTTCAGCTCGGTGCCGACCATGCGCTTGTGCCGCTGCTCCGTGATCTGGGCGCGCCGCAAGCAATCGTGCGGGTCATCGCCGCGCGCACTCTGCTAACCGATACCTTCTTTTATCTGCTTAGCGACGAGCAGATTGACCGGATCATCGCGGTGACGCAGAACGATGCTCTGACTTGGAATCAGCTTGCGACTTGGAATCAGCCTGACGCGGTGCGCCAGCGGGCAGCCTTGCTGGCGAGCGTTAAGCGCTGGGATGTCGTCGATGCGTGGTTGAGCGATCTGCTGCCGATTGAAGTCAGCCCCAGCGACCTGATCACGCAAGCAGCGATCCGGCTCATGCGCGACGACGTGGACGGCGCGCTGGCGCTGCTTCAGCCCGCAACTGGTGCGGATTGGGTTGCACCGCGCCGTTATCTGCATCCCGACCGCTGGTCGCCAGAGAACAACACTGCTGCGCGGCTCTACGATCAACTGCGTGTCGAACGCGCCAACCCGACGGCAGAGCCGGGTGAAACGTCGCTGCTGGCGCTGACCGAGCCGGGTGCGGGGTTGGTGATGCAGCCTCAAGTCGAGCAAGACGACCGTAGTCTCACCGTGACGGCGACGTTTGGCAGCTTTGTCCCCGCCTATCTGCCGCAGACGTGGCGCGCCTTGGTCGTCAGCCCGGACGCATCGGTTACCTATGGCAGCACGGACGTTCCCGCGAACCCGGATGAACGGCTCACGCTCAAGCGCGCCGCCCTGACCGTGCCACTGCCCGCGGATCTGCCATCGCTGACGCCCGCCCGCGTGATCGTCCAAGCGCTCTACAGCGATGCGTTGGTCTACGACAGCGCAACCGTTGATACCGTACTCAACCGCCCACCAGCAGCGCAGATGCCATCTGAAGCGGTGACAACGCCATTCCGCTTCGGTGATCATATCGCGCTGGCGGGTTACGCTGCTTCGATCCAAAACGGTACGCTCGATCTAACCCTCTACTGGGAAACAGACGCCCAACTCCCCGAAAACTATCAGGTATTCGTTCACGTAATCGACGCAAACGGGATGGCCGTCGCCCAGAACGACTCCGCGCCGGTTGACAACCGCTACCCGACCAGCGCCTGGCGGACAAACACACTGATCGCCGATGCGCACCAGCTGCCGCTCGAACTCTGCGGCGGGAGTTTATCAGGTCGTGACCGGCATGTACCGCTTGAGCGACCTAGTGCGGCTGCCGGTGTCGCCGATCACGGAGCGCTCCGTAGACGACATGGTAGCGCTGTACGATTTCACGCTGCTCGATCCCATCGCTGCCCCTTAAATTGGCGAATATGCACTAAACCGCTTGCATTTTCCCGTTGTTGCCCATACATTAAGATAAGCGTGAAGACTTATAGGGAGCGCATGTTGATGAAGTTCTACCGCCAGTTGAGCTTGCTTGTGATTTTGCTGTGTTTTACGACTGCCTATGCCCAGACCAGCACGCCGAGCGGCGTCTGCACTGATGTTATGCAACAAGCGATGGCGGCGGTCGGCAACGATTGTGCGCCGACCGGGCGCAATCAGGCGTGCTATGGCTACGTCTCACTGGAAGCGACGCCCCGCACCGGGGTTCAGAATTTCGCCTTCGCCAATCAGGGTGATCTCGCCAGTGTCGGCGACCTCGCCTCGCTGCGGCTCAGTCGGCTCAATACCGAAGCCCAGACGTGGGGCATCGCCTTGATGAAGATTCAGGCGAATTTGCCCGACGCGCTGCCCGGTCAAAACGTGACCTTCCTGCTGTTTGGCGACGTGCAAATCGACAACGCGGTTGACAGCGCCACCACGACCATCGACATCACCTCGAACGGCGGCATCAATGTCCGCAGTGGTCCCGGCACAGGCTATCAAGTCGCTGGATCGCTGGCGAAAGGCGAGGCGACGACCGCCAACGGGCGCAGCGCCAACTCGTCGTGGCTGCGGATTCAAATCCCCGACAGCGACTCGCTCGGCTGGGTGTCCGCCTCGCTGGTCACGCCCGCCAGCGACGTCTCAGCACTCGCCGTGATCGATCCCAGCAGCGCCGAGACGCCCTTCAAGCCGATGCAAGCCTTCTACTTCCAAACCGGCATCACCGACACCTCATGCAATGGTGCGCCGCAGGACGGCATCTTGATCCAGACGCCGGAGGGCACTGGGCAGATCAACTTGCGCGCCAATGACGTTGACATCCAGCTTGGATCGACGGCTTACTTACAAGCGCAGGCGAGCAACCAGATGACGATCAGCGTCGTCGAGGGCGAAGGTCACGCCACCGCCGACGGCAAGACCGTCGCCATCCCCGCCGGATCGCAGGTGAGCATCCCCATCGACGAGAACATGAAGGCGAGCGGCGCACCGGGCGACGTGCAGCCTTACGACGCTTCGCTGGCGAATTTGCCGGTTCAGGTGCTGCCGAAGACGATCACGGTCGCGCCCCCGGCGACGGCAGATCAGATCGCGGCTGGCGAACCAGACGGCGACCGAGCCAATCACCAACTTCCCCATCGGCGGCGCGTTCCAACCCGTCGATCCATCGCTCTACACCGGCATGAGTCAGGCGGCGTTCTGCGCGATCATGAACCAAGCCTTCACCTCGACCGGCATGACGGCGCAGGAATACATCGACATGATGCAGCAGTACGCGGGCATGATCCCCGCCGACCAGCGCGCCGACTTCACCACCTTCCTGACCATGCTGCAAGGCTGCCAGTAGCCACCTGACCGCCCAGCCACAACTCACATGCCGCTGGTATCGAGCGATACCGGCGGCGTTCTTTTTTTACTGACCGCTGAAAGCTAAAAGCTAATCGCTTCTTTTTAGCATCGCTTCATAGACCTGCACCGTCGCGGTGGCGATCTGCTGATGGGTGTATATAGCCAGCGCGCGATCCCGCCCGCGCCGCGCCAGTTCTGCCCGCAGCGCCGGATCGTCGCGCAGACGGCGCAGCGCCGCCGCCAGCGCCTCGACGTCGCCCTCCGGCACGATCAGCCCTGCGTCGGCAATCACGTCGGGGATCGCGCCGCTGTCCGAACCGACCACCGGCACGCCGCTCGCCAGCGCTTCGACCGTCGCGCGCGGACCGAACTGTTCTTTCCAGTTCGGCAGCGTCAGCGAGGGCACCGCCAGCGCGTCAAGCTGGTGATACTGCGCGGGCATTTGCGTCGAGGGGAGTTGATCGAGGAAGGTCACGCGCTCGGCGACGCCGAGATCGCCCGCCAGCGCCGCCAGATCAGCGCGCAGTGGTCCCCCGCCGACGATCCGTACGCGCCAGTCACCGTCAAGCTGAGCAGCCGCCCGCAGCAGCAGATCGACGCCCTTCTCCGGCACCAACCGCGCGACCATGCCGACCGTGAACGGACGATCTGGCGGCGGCGCGTCCGCACCCGGACGAAACAGGTCAGGATCGACGCCGAACTGCGCGATCACGGCGAGGTCGCCGCGATAGCCTTTCGCCCGCCAGACCTGCGCCGCGCCCTCCGTCCCGACAATCGCGCCGTCTACCTGATCGAGCACCCAGCGCTCGCCCCAAGCAAAGGGCGGCGGATAGCGCCGCTCGATATTCTGCCAGCTAAAGAATATCGATTTCGCTCCGGCGCGCCGCGCCAACCAGAGCGCCTGCCACGTCGCCAAGTTATACGGTTCTTCGTCGATGTGGACGATCTGCGGCTGAAAACGCTGAATCGCCGCGCCCAAGCCGCGATAGAAATGCAGGTGAAAATTGCCGTTGAAGTGGATCGGCAGCGTTTCGAGGCGGTAGCCGTCAGTATAGACCCGCTCCAGCAGCAGATCACCGCGCTCGTCGCGCCACGACGGCGGCGTGATCGCCAGCAGATCAACGCCCTGCGCCGCGATCAATTCCAGCTTGCGCTGGTAGATGCCCGCGACAAGGGCTTTCGAGATCATCAGGACGCGCATCTGACCTCACCCCCGCCCCCTCTCCATAAAATGGAGAGGGGAATAAAAGACCCACCGTTGTCTGCCCTGCTCCCCCTCTCTACGCAATGGAGAGGGGGTTGGGGGGTGAGGTTAAGAAACACCATTATCATCAATCGCGGGCGGGCGACGCAGCAGGTCAATCGCAATCGCCAGCAGCACCTTGACCATGTATAACCCCGACTTGAACGGCGTAATCGACGACTTGCCGCCGTAGCGTGGGTTCATCGTCACCGGGATTTCGCGCAGCCGCAGCCCCGCGCGAAGCAGCAGCACAACCGCTTCAGGTTCGGGGTAATCGTGCGGATAGAAGCGCGCGCAGGCGCGGATCGTGCGGGCGTTTGAGGCGCGGAAGCCGGAGGTCGGGTCGGTGAAGTGCTGGCGCGTCACCCACGAGATCACCTGTGCCAGCAGCACGATGCCGAAGCGACGCAGGTGCGGCGTGACGTAACCGCGATCCTCGATGTAGCGCGAACCAATCACCAGATCAGCGCCGCTTTCGACCAGATCGCGCACCAGCAGCGGGATCTCGCGCGGGTCGTGCTGACCGTCGCCGTCATTCTGCACCGCGACCTGATAGTCGTAGCGCGCCGCGTAGATCATGCCGGTCTGCACCGCCGCGCCAATGCCGACGTTGTGCGGCAGATGCAGCACAATCGCACCGCAGGCTTCGGCGATCTTGCCAGTGAGATCGCTCGATCCGTCGTTGATCACGGCGATATCCGCCCACGGTGCCTGCTCGCGGATCTGCCCGATGACGTGGGCGATACTCGCTTCTTCGTTGAATGCCGGAATGATCACCAGCGTTTTCGGATTCATGCGATTTCTCCGGTGTTGAGCACCTGCACCAGCCGCCCGATCAGCCGGTCGAGGCTGTGCGCGGCGATCACGCGCTGGCGCAGCGCCGCACCCATCGCCTGCCGATCCGCCGCCGACAGCGCCAGCAGATCGCGCAGATGCGCCGCCAGCGCAACATGATCGTCCGGCGACGGAACCTGCAACCGCTGGTCGCCGCCGAGCAGATCGTCAAAGGCGGCGCTGCTGAGGATCGTCGGCACGCCGACCGCCATCCCTTCGAGCGCAGCTTTATCGAACAAACCCGCCGGACTCAGGTTGACGGCGACCGCCGCTTCGCGCAGCCAGTTACGGACGCCCTCGCGCGGCTGGTTGCCCGCGAACGTCACCCGCTCCGCCACGCCGAGGTCACGCGCCAGCGCCATCAGGTCATCTCGATAGCGCGTATCGGTCTCCGGCGGTACGTCGCCGACGAAGACGGCATGAGCCGCTGGAACTTCCGGCAGCGCGCGAATCAGCGTCGCTTGATGCTTGATCGGCATCAAGCGCGCGACGTGCACGACGTAACAACTGCCCCTCTCCCCTTGCCCCTCTCCCACGCGAGCGGGGAGAGGGGTAAAGAAATCCGTATCGATGCCATGACCAAGTACGCGCAGCTTGCCGGTCGCCAGCGGGAAGCTGTCGCGCCCCGCCGTGACCACGCGCGTGCTGACGCGCGTCGCCAGCCGCAGAATCAGGTGCGCTTGGCGATGGGTGTACCATAGCGTGATCGGCACATCGCGCAGCAGCGGCGCGCCCAGCAGCGCGAACAGCGGCATCATGTGAGCGAAACAGGCGGCGTAAGTGCGTTCATGACGCAGCCGCCACAGGGTGCGATAAAACTCGACCAAACGGCGCGGCTCGCTGTAGCCGCGTTCTTTGCCGACCGAATAGACCGTCACGTTCGGCGCAACCGCGAGCCGCCCGGCGCGCATCGTGATCACGTCGATGCAGTCATAGTGTGCCGCCAGCCGGTTGATCCACTCGGTCGTGAAGCCCAACAGCGGATCGTCGGCGTCGGTGGCGAGGTTGAACAGCAGCAGGTTCATCGGGCTTCTCATCCCTAGTTCGACCGCCTGTTTCCAGACGTCGACCCATGCTTCGATATAGTGCTCAGCAGCATAGCGTTCAAACGCGATTTTGCGCGCGGCTTCGCCAAGTCTGGTGCGCCTGCGCCGGATCGCGCAGCAGAACGACGATCCGCTCCGCCATCGCTTCAACGTCGCCATCCGGCGATGAGAAAGCCGTACACACCATCCTCGATCACTTCGTTCGACAGCAGTGACATTCATGGCGACGAGCGGCAGTCCAGCGGCCGATGCCTCGGCAAACACCCGCCCCATGCCTTCGTAAGCCGAGGTATGGACGTAAACCTCGCCCAGAGCGTAGTACAGCGGCAGTTGATCGTGTGCGACAGGTCCATACATCATCACGCTGTCGGCAATGCCCAATTGCGCGCTAAAGCACGCAAATCCTGTGGCGACTTGCTCATATCGCCGATCAGGACGAGCCGGGCGATCGGATCAGTTGCGCTGACAACCCAGCTGAAGACCTTGAACAGCAGCGACACGCGCTTGAACGGACCGGATAGCCAACCCACAGCACCACTTGGTGCGTCTGGCAGCAAGCCCAAATCGGCGCGCAATTTCGGCAAGAGCCGTATCGTCCGGCTGGACGCGGCAAAGGCGGGTGAAGCCGTGCCCAGCGGCAGCACGATCAGCGCGATCCGGCGATCCACCTGCCTCAAGTAGTTCTCGCGTTCCTTGCGGTTGACCGTCCGATACATGTCCGCGCGTTTGACGACGAAACTTCCTAGTCGGATGAAGGATACGGTTGCGCAGCGGTTTCTCCGCCAACCACACTTGGTTGGCAAAGATATAGCTGTGGTTTTGCACCAGCAGCGGCGCATGAAGCGACGACGCAGCCAGAGCCGACCAGCCCGGTCAGGAAAGGATCTTGGGTCGTGATCGAGATCGACCGGGTTCGTCACTTGCGCGGCGACGCGGAGTACATCGAAGGCGAATAGGGGTTTATGGCGGCTGTTGGTCGGGATGATGCGCAATTCGGGTGATAGCTCAACGACCCGATGCCCCGGCGGCGTGTAGGCGATAATCGTGAGCTTTCCCGCGGCGCGTGCATAAGCGAGATGGCGCTGTGCCGAATCGCCTTGTGGTTGGGTAACGAGTGACGTATCGAGGCTAACCATCAGTACGTGTATCATGCCGCAGATTGTAGACGAACCAACTGGCGATTGGTAGAGACGAAAGTTTCGCCTTGACCCACCGCTGCGCGGGATATACAATACTGCCAAGTTTCCGGGCCTGTAGCTCAGCTGGGAGAGCGCTACAATCGCACTGTAGAGGTCAGGGGTTCGAATCCCCTCAGGTCCAACCTCCCTCAAAATCACAACCTGCCGAGACTTGATTCGAACATCAGGGCTTCACGGCGACCGAATGCTTCTAAAGTAGCTTTCTTGAGAAAGCTCGTCCTTTTCCTTAAAAATGGGAAAAGGTATGATCCCATTAACGAGGTACTGTTCGAATCCTACCTCCCCAGTTCACGAGAAGAAGCGCCTTTGGGGCGCTTTTTTGTTCCCGCAAAAGAGTTCGAATCCTATCAACCTGTCGACAAGAATTAATGGACTTCATTTAGAAATTAATATTTTTTTGACTTCTCTTCTCACCACTTTGCAATGAAGCCTGATAGAAGATAGACGCTTTGAGCTGTCTGTGTGGACTTTTCTTGCGGGAGTGGGCAGGTATCTAAACTGCAGTCGACGCTAGAGTTGCAGACGCAGCGTCATGCGGTCTGGTATTGAAGTTTCGACTGCACCGCCAATTTAAAGTCCATATTTATAAATCCGTAGAAGTCCGGACGACACGGTAAATCATATCCCATACGATGAGGGCATCGTCAACCTAAATCTCTGCTACCGTAGGAGGTAAATAAATGAACGTATTAACGAAACAAGTCGTGTTGGAACCGGAAGCGCAAGCGTTTGCGGATGCGACCTCAAAGCCGCCTTTCCTCGCCGATCTGGGTCCCGAATAAAGGTCGTGCCGCTCGTCGACGAAGTCCAGTCTGCGCCAATCGACAAACTGCCCGTTGACATTGAGGATCTCGTCATCGAAGGTGGGCCGAGCGGCAAGGTTTCCATTCGCATTTTGCGTCCGAAGAATGCCCCGGCAACCCTGCCTGTGATCCAGTACAATCACGGCGCGGGCTGGGTTTTTGGCAATAATCTCACCCATGACCGTTTGATCCGCGAACTGGCGGTGGGTGCTGAAGCAGCGGTCGTTTTCCCCAACTACAGCCTGTCGCCCGAAGCGAAGTATCCCACCGCCATCGAAGAATGTTACGCCGTCCTGCAATGGATTGCCGAAAAAGGTGCGGAAAAGGGACTCGACCCGGCGCGAATTGCGGTCGCAGGCGACAGCGTCGGCGGCAACATGTCCATCGCGGTCAACTTGATGACAAAGGAGCGTCGGGGGCCCCACATTCAGTTGCAGCTCTTGTTCTACCCGGTGACGGACGCCTCTTTCGACACCGACTCGTACCATCAGTTCGCCGAAGGCTATTTCCTGCGCCGAGATGCCATGATGTGGTTCTGGGATCAATACACAGCCAACCCGCAGCAGCGTGAAGAAATTACCGCATCGCCGCTGCGCGCCAGCATCGAGCAGCTTCAGGGCTTGCCGCCCACGCTGCTGATCAATGCCGAAGCCGACGTGCTGCGCGATGAGGGCGAAGCCTTTGCCAACAAACTGCGCGAGGCAGGCGTGCCGGTCACGGCGGTTCGCTTTCAGGGGACGATCCATGACTTCGTGATGCTGAATCCGTTAGCGCAATCACAAGACGGCGCGCGGGGCAATCACCCTTGCGACGACGTGGCTGCGACAAGGCTTCGCCAAATAGTGGAATTCACAGCAATATCAGTGACCTGTTCCACATCCTCCCGTGTGGACAGGTCAACCTAAGGAGCGAAACCAATGGCAGCCTTAGCAACTCTGTTCGAAGGTTTTGCCTCCGACCAAATTGAGACGGGTGAAGGCGTTATTCGTGTCTGTCATGGCGGGAGTGGTGCCCCGCTTTTGCTGCTGCATGGGTATCCGCAAACCCACGTCATGTGGCACAAAATCGCGCCGCTGCTGGCGCGTGATTTCACCGTCGTCGCACCCGACTTGCGGGGCTACGGCGACAGTTTCAAGCCGCCAACCTCCCCCGATCACGCGCCTTATTCCAAGCGGGTCATGGCGCTCGATCAAGTTGAAGTCATGCGGCAATTAGGCTTTGAGCAGTACTTCGTCGCCGGACATGACCGGGGCGGACGCTGCGCCTACCGGATGGCGCTCGATGATCCAGAGCGTGTGTTGAAGCTCGCCGTGCTTGACGTCATCCCCACCGGAGAAGCCTTTCGACGCATCAATCCGGCGTTCGCGCTCGGTTACTGGCATTGGTTCTTTCTCGCGGCACCCTATCCGCTGCCAGAAAGCTTGATCGCCGCCAATCCGGATAACTTCTATTTCCCTAACCGCACCCTGTTCGAACCCGATGCGCTGGCGGCGTATCTGCATGCCGTCCGCAAGCCGGAAACAATTCATGCTATGTGCGAGGATTACCGCGCCGCTGCCACCCTCGATTATCAATACGACGAGGCGGATCGCGGTCAGCGCAAGCTGACGTGTCCGCTGCTGGCATTGTGGGCGCGACAGGGAAAGCTGGATCAGTGGTATGACGTGCTCGAAGTCTGGCGTGAATGGGCTGATGATGTACAGGGGCACGCCATTGATGGTGGGCATTATCCTCGCCGAAGAAGCCCCGGAAGCGACTTACGTGGCGCTCGACACCTTTTTCAAACAGGATCACCCGTAATGAGCACGCGCCGGATGCTGGTCTCCTGTTGTCTGTTGTCGAAGCATAACCACCTCAGAAATCCGTAGAAGTCCGGACGACACGTCAGACAATACGGACTAATGTAGAGCTAAGGTAGCCGACACACCTTAACCCATTCGTCCGTAAGCAAAGGAGAAGGCAGTCATGAACCAAAGCAAGTTGCAGCAGTTCACGCCGGGGCGCTCTTTCATGAGTGCCATCACCATCGCCATCGTGATCGCCGCCATGTTCGCTCGTTAGCAAACAAATTTCCGCACAGGAAGGTACAGAGATGAACTCCAGAAGCCAAACCTACCATCGTCCTCGTTCACGGCGCGTTTGCCAACTCCTCAAGCTGGGAAGGCGTCACCCGCATCCTCCTCGCTGAGGGGTATCCGGTGGTCGCCGCCGCCAATCCGCTGCGCGGTGTGCAGAGCGATGCGGATTATGTCTACGCCGTCCTCAACAGCATTCAGGGTCCGATTGTGCTGGTCGGACACTCCTACGGCGGCATGGTGAGTTCCAATGCCGTCAAGGGCAACAGCAATGTGCAGGCGCTGGTTTATGTCGATGCCTTTGCCCCTGAAGCGGGAGAGAGCTGCGTTCGCACTCTCGCGACTGTATCCCGGCAGTGAACTGGGCGACGGCGATGCCCCGGTGCCTTTGCCCGATGGCGCAGCAGACCTGTACATCCAGCAGGACAAGGTCCTGCGGTGTTCGCCCCGGACATTCCTGAAGCGGATGCGCAGTGGATGGCTGCGACCCAGCGCCCCTCACTGACTGCCGCTGGAACGAAGCTTCTGGCGAACCCGCGTGGAAGACGATCCCGTCATGGTTCATCTACGGCGATAGTGATCTGGTCATTCCGCCGCGCTCATCTGGCTTTCATGGCGCAGCGTGCTGATGCATGGGGACGGTCGTCATCCGGGCGCATCGCATGTGGTCGATGATCTCGCACCCGGATGAGGTCGCCAACGTCATTCGTGCAAGCGGCACGTGAAGTCGAAGACGAGTTTCGAAGCCGTTGGTTAAGTGGTCACAATGCTCGGTGCAGCCGGAGAATCTCACATCATTTTCCGGCTGCACCACCCCGCAATTCGCCTCTGGAAATAATGCAATTGGCTATGTCTGGCGAAGCATTTCGGCTGTTTCTTCCGACCTGATGAACTCTGTGAGGAGACATGACTATGAACAAAATTAAGTATCTGGGCTTGCTGATGCTGATGTTGATAGGCGCGGTTTCAGGCGACGCGCAAGGAACTGGAACTGGGAAAGATGTCGCAATCACGCTTGAGCGCGGCGCATGTTTTGGCGCTTGCCCGGTGTATACAGTCAATATTCTCGAAGATGGCACTGTGATTTACGAAGGGGAACGATTTGTCGCCGTGACCGGGCAGCAGATCAGCGAAATTCCCGTCGAGACGGTTGCAGCGATGGTCGCGGCGTTCAAAGATGCGGGCTATTTCGACTGGAACGAAGCTTACGAGACGCAGACGATCAGCGACCTGCCCGACGATGATCACGTCGGTGACGCTCGATGGGACAACACACCGCATCGCCCGTTATGCCGGTGACAACAGCGCGCCGCTGGCACTTCGCTTTCTTGAGCAATGGATCGACGAGATGGCAAATACCTCATTGTGGACGGGCATTGAGCCGGACATCTCTGTCATCTCGAACGGCATGGACACGCCGGTCATCACTTTGCAGCGTGAACGCAGAATTTTGGAGCAGGTGTCGGTTTACAGCGTCGCCGCTTATGAGGATGGCACGGTTGTCTACACCGGGATTGCCCATGTGAGCGTGATCGGTGTACAGGTTCTCGAAACCGACGCGCCAGCATCAAGAGCATCGCCCAAAGCGCACAAAGATTCGGTTATTTTGACTGGCAGGACAGTTACGAGGCCGAAACATCACCGACCAAGCCACGGTGAGCACGTCCGTTCGTTGGGACGATCAATTCAAGCGGATTGTGCGCTATGACGGCGATCCCAACGCACCGATTGGTCTCGTTCGAATCGAAGGCAGCATCGAGCAGTTAGTGACGAATTTCGTTGGCGAAAAATGTGCCGAAGGGAGGGATGATCACACTCGCGTCGTCCTCAATCGCTCCTAGCGAGTAGAGCATCTCCTTTTGTGCGTCGGTCAGCCCGCGAATGCCGGTGATGTTGAGGCGTTCGTAGGGGCGATCACGGCGCAGCGTTTGGAGATGCTCGGCGTTCGAGATATTCCAGAGCATAATCGTGCCATCATCGCCGCAGCTCGCCAGTTTCGTCCCATCCGGACTTCTTCTGAGCGAATGGATCGCGCCGTTGTGGGCTTCGCGCTTCCACAAGCAGCTCTCCAGCTCTCTACATCCCACCAGCGCAGGATGCCCTGCCCACCGCCGCTAATGATGCGCTCACCGCTCAACTCCCACGCGACCGCTGCGACGACATTAACATGACCGACAAAACTTCGTATGTGTTTGCCACTCTGGAGATCCCAGACGAATAAGTTGTCCGCCCTCTGCTCCGCTTGCTCCTGAAGCCAGTCGTGTACCATCGGGACTCCAGGCAAGGCAGTTGATTCAGACTGTGATGTCCCAATCAACTGCTGCTCTAGTATGTTTTCTTCGACGTTCCAGACTATATAATTCCATCGACGCCCCCACCTGCGAGGCGTGCGCCATCTGGACTCCAGGCGACTTGAGGAAACCAGGTCGACAAATGACGTCCAATCCAGGTTCTTCGCCGGTCGATGACATCCCAAACCATGACGCCATGCTGGTGGGTTCCGCTGGCAAGACGGTCTGCTGTCAGGATTCCACGCCAAGCCATAAAAGTAGTTGCCACTGGTGTCAGGATGGCGCAAAAACCGGAAGTCTGTACCTGCGTGCAAGTCCCACAGCCGAATACCATACTCAGTCTCGCTGCTGGCTAACCAGCGACCATCCGGGCTCCAGCCGACACCATAGACAACCGAGATGTGTTCTTGCAGCAATTGAACAGGCGTTCCCGTCTGCAAATCCCACAGCGTGACCACGAGATCTGTCCCGCCGCTGACTAATTTGCTGCTGTCTGGACTCCAATCGACGTCATAGACGGAGGCAGCGTAACCACGAATAACGCGCACACACTGCTCACTTGCCATATCCCAGACGCGCAAGGAACCATCCCGACTGCTGCTCAGCAGGCTGCGGCTGTCGGGTGTGAAGGCGATGTCGTAAATGTGGGAACTGTGTCCCTTTCAATGCTGCTCGATAGCTGCTATGTTCGACATCCCACAGCAGGATGACTTGGTCCACGCCGCTGCTGGCGAGCGTCTTGCCATCAGGACTCCACGCAACGTCGTCCCACGCGGTCGGTATGCCCCGTGAGCGTCTGTAACAACTGTCCGCTTGTGACATCCCACAGCTTCACAGTTCCATCCCAACTCGCACTGGCGAGTAAGCCGACCATCAGGCGTAAAAGCCAATCCATCTGCACAGCCCGTATGATAATGTCAGCGTTTGCGCAGGCTGCAAAAGCTCAAGTGCCTTCACCGTCCATAGCTGGATGATGCCTTTCATGTCACCCGTCACAAGGCAATTTCCATCAGGGCTCCAGGCGACGGCATTGACCGGATTGGGATGCGGGATTGTTTGTAGCAGCGTGCCACTGGTGGCATCCCAGAGGCAAACGGCGGCATCAAGACCAGCGCTGGCAATTATTCGACCATCGGGTGAGAATGCCAGTCGGTTGACAAAGCTTGTGTGCTTGCCCGTCCAGCGCAATCTGCCACTGGCGACTTCCCACAACTTCAGCGAACCGTCATTGCTACCACTGGCGATATAATGTCCATTGGGGCTGAAGACGAGTGTCCAGGTCATGTCGATGTGACCTCGCCACACGTGACGAAGGCGTTGTCCGCCCGCTTCCCAGATCCGTATTTCGCCCCTTCTGCTGGCAGCAGCCCAGTATTCACCGGTGCTGCTAATGGCAACTGCCGTCATCGCATCAAAGGCTTCGGCAAAGAGGCTGTTCTGAATGGTGGCATCCACGAGACGAGCATCCTGCATCTCAACGTCCTGCAAATACAGGTCGCGCAGAACAAGGTGCGATAAATCGACCCCGCGCAGTTTCCACGCAGCAAACGCAAGAGCACAACGAGATTGGTCGCCCCGTAACCTTGTTCCTGTTCACTCATCGTGGAGAGCTCTTTCAGTAGATCCAGAAGATGCTCTTCCAGCCGAGACTGCGACGTATACATGTTGCGTAAACGAGCTCAGAAGCGGGATTGCGATCAAACGCACTTCGATCTGACGCACATATTCATGGGTGTGAGCCAGTTCAAGTCCGTGTTTCATCAGCCTATGATCAAGCCGCCCGCGTTCAATCTCATCGCTCATGACTCGCAATCAGACGCTCGGTCACGTATTCCAGCACCACTGACTGCAATGTAAAGCTTCCTTGCGCCTGACCGCGCTCGATCAACGAACGGCGGTTCAGCGACGCCATCGTTTCAAGCAGGGCGGCGCTTGCCGTTGATCGAACCAATACCGCGCGCAAATCGTTCAGGGTTGAAGGTTCGCGCAGAATCGCCAACCAGATCATCACGTCCTGTTCTAAACGGAGATAAACGTGCAACCTGCTCGTCTAGGAGCCGCCGAACACCGCCAAAGATCACCCCGCCTTGTTCCAAGAAACGGCGTGATTTCACCATTGAAGAGTTCAGCAATGGTCTGCGAGACGATTTTCAAAGCAAGCGGGTTGCCAGCATAAGCCTGCGTGAGTTCCGCTTTTTCTGAGTCGCTGCCGGTGATCGATTTTTCCGCTAATAAACGTTCGCATGAATCCCCGTCAAGCGGTATCAACCTCAGGGTGCGAACCGGCGCATTATCCCCTTCCAGTGAGACGAGATCCGCTGCTTTCTCGCGGCTCGTAAGCAGCAGGCAGCTTTGATGATGCGTCTGGGCAATCTGTTGCAGCATCCGCCTATAGCTCTCGTAGCCGGGAAGCATATAGCCGACGTTCACTCCCTCGTCCATCAGCGTCTCGAGGTTATCGAGCACGAGCAGCACCCGATTCTTGCGTAGATAGTCAAGCAGCAGGCGGATATGTTCTTCTATGTTGTCGGGCGCTGGAACCGCTGCTTGCGCCGTCAACAACTGGAGACAGTCGTTGAGTAAGGCGTCACAGGTCGGCGCATCACGCAGGGAACGCCAGATCACGAACTCGAACTGTGTGGCGATGTCGCGCATCTGAGTGACCGCTAACGACGACTTGCCAATTCCGCCGATGCCCACGATGCTCACGACCCGGCAGCGTTCGCCGACGATCCACTCGGTCAGCAATTTCCGTTCCTCATCACGACCATAGAAGTTGGGAACCGTCAGCGCCCGATCCCAATCCAGACGTGTTTTCTGGGGCAGCGGTGCGTCTAAAGGAACGTTGTGGGCTTGTTCGTTGGGCGTAGGGCTGTATTCGTTTGGAACCAGTGAAGAGGAGGGTATTGCGCCACTCGCTTCTTGCTCGGAGGTCGGTGGGAGCAGGGTGCTGAGCCAGTGTTCATCGAGCAGAACTTTTTGACGCGCCAGCTTCCACAGTGTGCGGATTTCCGCTGCTTCATGCCCTGCCGGAAATGCCGCTTGTTGAACCGCGAGTTCGATAAACTGCTTGAAGTGCTCGACTTTCGGGTAGCTTTCGCCCGCTTCCCAATCCCCTAAGGCATAGCGTGAAATCCCCAGTAGCTGCGCCAACCCCGCCTGGGTTAGCCCCATAGCGCTGCGTAAGGTCAGCATCGCCTGACCAAAGGCATAGTCTGGATCGCGACGCGAAGTCCGTTTCATTTGGGCGTTGCCTTTCCTCGTAACGTACCCAGATGGAACTTTGAGACCTAATGTGGAGTGAGATGAGAGGTCGTGATGACTGACTCCCCGGAAGGAGACAATTATACTGAGAATTAAGTTCAATTGCAGCATTGATGACTAATACCGATGCACGGTGAGGGACTATCGGATGTCGAAGGGTCAAGACTCCCAAACGAATCATGATCGAGAGGCACGGCGACTTATCGCTTGGGAGCTTCACCAGCAAGGCTGGTCTCAGACCCGCATCGCTGAAGCTTTAGGGGTAACTCAGGGCGCGGTCAGCCAGTGGTTAAAACGCGGCCGCGAGGGGGGTATCGAAGCTCTACAGCATCATCCCGCACCCGGTCGCAAGGCCTTTCTGACCGACGAACAATTTGCGCAGATTCCCGCATTGATCGCCCGCGGACCGGTAGCTTTTGGCTTAGGGGATGCACCTTGGACTATTCAGCGGGTTGCCGCTCTGCTCGGAGTCGTCTTCGGGGTCAATTACCATCCAACGCACGTATGTCGTCTGCTGCAAAAGCATTGTCCCGACTGGCATGACAGTGATCAGAAGTTAGCACCCTAGGGAAAAGGCGATTGCTGCTCAACGATACAAGACGCTGCCTTTTTATTTTTATAAATCGTGTTTCAGAAATTCTTACGTAAAGGAGAGAACCGATGAACGCCAAAGATGAACTCACCAGGCAAGAGCGGGTCGTGTTGGCGCACCTCGCCCAGGGTTGGCGTACTGCCCAGATCGCGGACGAACTCTTTATCAGCCCGCGAACGGTCGAGACTCATATCGCTCACATCTTTGGAAAGCTAGGGGTTTCTTCCCGCACCGAGGCAGCGATCTACGCATTACGCGCGAATTTAACGACGGATGCGGAAATCCGTACAAATCCTGAAGACCTGCTCGACGATAAGCACTATGCTTTTGGTCATGGGTTTAGTGATCGTCGGCGGTCACTTGTTGAGGAGAAACTAGCATGAAAATCGTGGTTATGGGCGGAACCGGTCTAATCGGTTCCAAGCTAGTTGATACGCTCCAGCAGAGCTGCCTCGACGTCGTGTCCGCGTCCCGTAAAGAAGGCGTGAATACCGTCACCGGTGAAGGCTTGGACGAAGTGCTCGAAGACGCCGACGTCCTTATTGATGTGACGAAATCACCGTCGCTCGAGGGCAAAGCAGCGTTGGAATTCTACGAGACGTCCGGGCGCAACATCGTCGCTGCCGAAGGGCGAGCAGGCGTCAGCCATCACATCGCATTGTCTATCGTCGGGATTGAACGGTTGCAACAGGGCGGTTACTTTCGCGCCAAGCTGGCGCAGGAGAAACTGATCCGCGAATCACCTATCCCGTATACCGTTCTCCGCTCTACGCAGTTCTTCGAGTTCCTAAGCGGCATCGCCAATGCTGGCACAATTGGAGAAACGGTCTTCCTGCCGCCCGCACAGTTCCAGCCAATCGCGGCTGACGATGTCGCCGGGACGCTCGCCGACATCGCACTGAGTTCTCCGACTAACGGTATTGTCGAGACTGCCGGACCCGAACAGATCAGCCTAGCCGAGTTGGTGAAGCGTTTCTTGTTCGAAACGAGAGACAATCGTACGGTCATCGCCGACGACAACGCCCTCTACTTCGGCGCGAACTTAACCGACAGATCACTCATCCCCGGCGAGAATCCGCGTCTCGGTGTACGAAACTTCGAAACGTGGCTTAGCCAGACCAAATTGACCGCACAACCCGGTCAGTAAACGTAGGAGGAGGTTCAAATGGAAAAACGATATTTCGGTGGTGACATCGACGTCACATACGATGCGGGGCGCTGCATCCACGTTGCGGAATGCCTCCGGCGACTACACAGCGTTTTTGACACTAATCGACGCCCATGGGTACTGCCCGATGCTGGTGCTGCGGATGACGTCGCCGCCACCATCCATACCTGTCCATCAGGCGCACTGCACTATGAACGCCACGATGGCGGCAAGCCAGAACCGATCCCGCAGCAGAACACCATCCGTCTCATACGCAACGGACCGCTGTATCTGCACGGAGACTTCACAATCGTTAACGGTGCAGGTGAGCTTGTGGTACACGACACCCGCGCCTCGCTTTGCCGCTGCGGCGCATCTTCCAACAAGCCGTTCTGCGATAACAGCCACCGGAAGATTGGTTTTACAGCGCCTTCGACTATTGCTGAACCGCAAGCGAATTTTGAGGCGTCAGATGGCGGCGAACTGTACGTTGAAACTACGACCAATGGGCCGCTGCACGTGACAGGCAGCTTCACGGTGCTGAGCAGCAAGGGGGAACCGATCTATCAAGGGACAGATGAAACATTCTGCCGTTGTGGCGCATCAGGCAACAAGCCCTTCTGTGATGGCACGCACGAGAAAATTGGCTTTGTCGCCGGGTAACAGCGATGCATCAAGCAAATCGATAAGTAGGTAGATCACGTAAGGCAAGTGGAGGATTATCATGTGGACCAAAGACGACTATCAAGAACACATGCTAGGTTATCTCGGCGCGGTGCAGATCGAGATTGAGCAGCTTGCGTACCACGCGCAACGTCAACAGCGCGATCTCAACGCAATCTACGCCGACCTCGATGCCACCTCGACGTGGCTGTGGCGGCTGATCGAAGCGAATGATGAGGAATGGGAATTCTGCCGGTACGCGCTGGAAGCGAGTTGTGACCGCTTGCTGCGCACGTTCGATTACGTGCCGTTTGCTGATGCTCTGCTGGCATCGGCTCATTCTACAACGCGTGAGAATCACAAACAGAGCAGTAAAATCTTGCAACCGGCGGTCATGCTGTGATAGCAGACAGAGGTATCGCTACTAGTCGCTTGAGGGAGACATAGTTCGAGCGCAATCGCGTTTACTTGTCCAAAACCGGAACGGCTCGAAATGCGCTCGAACAAAGCATTATGCCAGGATCTTACCTTGATAAACCTATGTCGAACATGCCGTTAGTTGCCAAGAAATAGGGTATTCTTTTCTGAGCCGCTAGATACAAAGCACCTCAGGTGCTTCCCTCGTCTTTTCCTACAGATTATTGCGTTTGCGTGATGAATCGCGCACCTCATTGTCCTCAGCAACCGGTCGTCCGCTCCTTCCGAATCACGTTTATAGCCCGTTGACAACTGCGTAGTGCTGTCGACAAATGGCAGAGATTTTGGGTTGTGAGTTATTTTCACCCTAACGTTTTTCACATACGCTTATCTTGTCACTCTATTCCAATAGTCCAAACAAAGAACGAGTGATAAACCCATCACCGAAAGCCCGATTGGGAAGGAGGCAGTTCGTGAAATACGCGGAAGAACTCACAAAACAAGAAGCGAATGTGTTGGCGCTCGTCGCGCAGGGATGGCGAACTGCCAAAATCGCAGAAGAACTCTTTATCAGCCCCAGAACGGTTGAGACTCACATCGGTCATATTTTCCAGAAGTTGGGAGTTTCCTCCCGGACTGAAGCCGCCATCTACGCCGTACAAGCCGAGATGATGAGCGCAGAAATCCGTACAAATCCGGACGACACGTTTGTGAGCCTCCACTACCCTAGATAGTAATGAGTTTAGAGACTATCCTCGAACTCCAATAAGAAAGGCACGAACATGAAAATCGTGGTCATAGGTGGAAGCGGACTGATCGGCTCCAAGCTCATCAAGTTGTTACAGCAGAAAGGTTACGAGGACGTCACGTCAGCATCGCTCGCCAATGGCGTCAATACCCTCACTGGTGAAGGTTTGGCTGAAGCATTAGCCAGAGCTGACGTGGTTGTCGACGTGACTAACTCGCCATCGTTCGAAGATAAGGCGGTTATGGATTTTTTCCAAACGTCGGGGCGGAACATCATCGCCGCCGAAATCGCGGCGGGCGTGAAACACCACGTCGCGCTGTCGATTGTGGGGACTGATCGCGTGCCGGAAAGCGGCTATCTGCGCGCAAAGGTGGCTCAGGAAAAGCTGATCCGGGAATCGCCCATTCCATACAGTATTCTGCGTTCAACTCAGTTCCTCGAATTCCTGCGAGGCATTGCCGACTCCGCTACAGTCGATGGGACAATTCACCTGACTCCGGCGCTGTACCAGCCGATTGCGGCTGATGACGTCGTGGCAGCCCTTGCCGATGTTACGGTGGGCGCGCCTGTGAACGGTATCCTCGAAGTTGCCGGTCCCGAACGGGTCAGTCTCGCTCAACTGGTGAAGCGCTACCTGTCCGAAATCGGTGACACGCGCACGGTCGTACCGGACGTCAATGCGCGCTACTTTGGCGCAGTGCTGAACGACCAATCCTTGACCGCCGGACCAAATGCCCGTATCGGTGCGCAGAATTTCGAAACGTGGCTTAGCAAGTCCAAGCTGAAGACGTAACGAACCAACACGGGTCACGTAATTTGACTTGCAGTCAATATGGCTACAATTAGATGAGCTAGAAGCTCCAAACGCGCTTCTAGCTCATTGACGTAATAGGGTGATCCGTGTAGTGGTCGCATAGGCAATACAATTCGGTGGACTTCTAAAGTTCAGCGTGCTTTTGTCTCGTTCTTTGATTCGAATTCAAACTCACATTGAGAGGCTTTCCCATCGATAACTAGAAAAAGGTGCTGCCGATATGACCTGCAAGCCTGAATATCCCCTCACACCGAGTAGTCAACCTCGGCTCACATTGCTTCTCACCTATCCCGACGTGGGGGCGCTCGATTTGAGCGGACCCCAATGCGTCTTTAGCACAGCTACACGGTATATGGAAGAACGCGGCTTATCCGGCTATAACCCTCAAGTCGTTAGCTTGGATGGCGGACTAGTTCGTTCGGCGGAAGGTATAACCCTCTATACTCAAGCGCTCTCCGATTTCAAGGATGCTGTTGTCGATACGATCATCATTCCCGGCTCTCCTAACATGGTACATATGGAGGACGACTGTCGAGAACTTGCAGAATGGCTGCGACAAAGCGCTAAACACGCACGTCGCACAGCCTCAGTATGCAGCGGTGCTTTTGTGTTAGCTCAGGCAGGACTGCTCGACGGAAGACGCGCCGTCACCCATTGGGCGATGTGCGACATCTTGAAAGAACGACATCCAGCGATCACCATTGACCTGAATGCCATCTATATTGAAGACGATCCGATCTGGACTTGCGCTGGCTATACGGCGTGTATCGATCTTGCTTTAGCGCTGGTGAAGGCGGATTGCGGACATGATATCGCCATGAAAGTGGCGCGCGAATTGGTCGTCTTTTTAAAGCGTCCCGGCGGACAAGCGCAGTTTAGTGAGATGTTACAGGTACAAGCCACGGATAGTTCCGATTTTGATGATCTGCATCTATGGGTTGCCGATAATCTCCGCGAGAACCTGACCGTTGAGGTGCTTGCGGAAAAAGCACTGATAAGTCCGCGCAATTTTGCCCGTGTCTACAAACAAAAGACCCGGCGAACACCAGCTAAAACGGTCGAATTATTCCGCCTCGAGGCTGCACGTCGACTGCTGGAAGATTCGGATCGCAATGTAGCAATACGCGAAGAACTGAACGAAGGTAACGCCTACAATA
>CAWKDY010000006.1:0-123079 GCA_963848465.1 uncultured Chloroflexia bacterium
GAGTTGCAGGATGCGCGCGCCATCACGGAAGGTGCGCAGTTTGGAAAAAGAACCGGCAGCGCGCTGGCGGAAAGGGACGAGCGAATCGCGGGTGCTGAAGCCTTTGTCCACCGCTTGCAGCGTCAGTTCGATCTCGAGCTCGAAGCCGCCGGAGAGCACTGGGACATTCCGGTAAAAGCGCGAGGAGAAGAGGCGCAGGCCGGAAAAGAGGTCGCCAAATTTGTGTCCGAAAACGATTCGGAAGACTCCGGCAAAAATGGACATGCCAAACTGGTGCATGGGCCGGAAAATCTCGCCGTGTGCGCCCGCCGCGCAGCGCACGCCGGTGAGCATGTCGGCCGGGCGCTTCACGTATTCGTCAAAGAGCAGACGGGCGCCGGCGGCGGGGTAGCTGCCGTCGCCATCGACCATGATGAGCAGATCGGAGTGGATTTCTGGGAGCGCGGTTTGTACGGCGCGGGCCTTGCCTCGGCGCGGTTCGCACAGCACTTCCGCTCCGGCGGCCTCGGCAATCGCGGCGGTGTCATCGGTGGAACCGTTGTCCACCACGAGGATGCGCGCGTCGGGAAACTCGGCGCGAAATTCCCCGACCACGCTGGCGATGCCGAGCGCTTCATTGAGGCACGGGATGAGAATCGTCAGGCTGAGATTATTCATGGCTTGGCAGAGCGGGGCAGGGGAATGAGGCCGCATCGCGCCAGGAATTCCGGGGTCGCGACGAAGACCGATCCGTCCTCCGTAGCTGGAGGCGTGCCTGATTCGCCGGCCCAGAAGCGGGCGCGATCGGGCGCTCGCCGCAGGAAGGGATCGTTGCGGACGGATCGAGGCGTACCAGACGGCCATGGGCGAGATGACGATGAGGTCCGCCTTCACCTCGCGCAGCGCGGCGTCGGCGGTGGCGAACGGGCGGATGAATTCCTCCGCCTGCCAGGCGCGCAGGGGAAAGAGCAGCAGCGCGGAAACGGCGAGCGAGGCGACCACGAGCGTCCGCGAATTTCGCCGCGCCGAGCGCTTCGCGGAGTGACGGACAACCCGCCACGGCGAGACGAGCATCCAGTTTCCAGGTAGGGTAAAGGTAGCGGTAACCTCCGCCGTGGCCCTGATCGATTTGAAAAGGAGGGAGAAGCCGACATGGCGCGCTGCTGAAAGCCGCGTCCCGGATAATGGCGGCAGCGATTTCCAATGGCGCAGCGCGAGCACCACAGCACGCCGGCGGCGACGCTTTGCCACGAAAGAGCGCACGGCATTCAGTCATCTGGAGAGGACTCCCTGCCGGCTCCCGGGAAATCCGAGCAGCGTGCTCGTTCCCGAAGAAATCGCAATCGGGGCGCACCCAGCGCCACACAGGCCCCGATGCCAGCGCCGCCAGATACATGAGCGCGTAGTAGGCGGTCCAGCCCCAGCGCTTTTGCCAGACGGAGCCGCGCGCAAAATGGGAACGCGAAGAGCAGGTGGATACGTCGGGTTCGTGCAGGCCCACGGACAGAATCCCGAGCAACGGCGCGAGCGGGATGCCCGGCGGTACCTGCCCGGCGTAGAGCCAGAGCCACACGAGTTGAATGCGAGGTGCGCCGGGCATCGCGTAGGCGCTCATGAGGTGATCGAGAGAATGCGGCGACGTCGGCGAGCAGCCCTGCCCGCGAGACAAGCGGCGGCGGCGTTTCCGGCCAAGGCGGCGATTCGATGGCGGCGATGGAGGACACTGATCCCGGCGAGACAGCGGATTCAGCAGCCAGGAATCGCCGAGGCGCGCGCAGGCGGGCGAGGCCGGCATAGACCGGGAGATACGGCGGAGCCAGGTCCGCTGCTGCCGATGTAGGCGACGAAGATTCGGCGTGAACATGTCGGCCGAACGGGCTGGACTCTCTTCCGGGACTGGCGGAAGATTTTGCCTTCGGTGAATGGCGGCCTGAAATTCCGCGCGGTCCTCATCCATGGAAAACGGTAGTGATGATAGAGCCGCGGACGTGCCCGCAGAGCGTCACGGCCACGACGGCTGCCGCGCTGAGCGCGACTCCGCGCCGCCGCGGCCCAAGCCGGAAACGCCATTCCGCGCGCCGAGCTGAGCGAGACCACACCAGCCCGCCGCGACGACAATTGCAGCGCGCAGCCGAGCGGTCCTGGCTGCAAAGAGATAGTGAAAGACGTGTGCCGCGGGATGCTCCCGGTCGCCGAGCGCTGGACGACAGCGATCCCGAGCACGACGCCGAGCAGGAGGATGGCGCAGACGAGCAGCACGGCCCGGGTCACGCCGCGGAGCGGATGCTGACGCGGCGGCTCGCGATCGTCCGGCAGCGCGACGGGGCTCGGCGCTGGAGCCTCGGCGATCATGGGCGCGGGAGATCGACTTGGGCACTTGCCGGCCGGCCTGCGCCATCCCGCTCGCCTTCGCTTCCTCGTGATACTCGGCGTCGGTGTTCACGTTCCAGACGTTCAACTTCGCACGCCGTGATATTTCGCGCGGCGAGCAAGGCGGTCATCATCGAGTGATCCTGGTTGTTGTATTTGTGCATGCCGTTGCGGCCCACGAGCTGCAGGTTGTCGAAGCGCTCCTGCAGCTCCTCGCGAATGGCGTCGACGATCGCTGCTGGTAGCCAGCGTCGTAGACCGGATACGCCTTGTCCATGCCGCACCACGTCGCCGTCCACGATATCCGTCGTCCTTCGACGAGGCCGAGCTGCTTCCAGTTCGCGCTTGCCCGAGCGCGATCAAATCGGCGTCGGTCATGTTCCAAAGGCCGTCGCCTTCGAAGCAGAAATACTCCAGGCCCAGGCAGGTCATCGCCGGGTCGGGCACCATTTCGGGCCTCCAGTTGTTGAAGTTCTGGATGCGGCCGAGCCTGCACGCTCCGGATCGTGGATGTAGATCCAGTTGTCAGGGAAGAGATCTCGCTCTTTCACGATCAGCGCGACGGTGAGGAAATCGCGGTACTGGAGCCGATGCCGCGGCGTCGAGCGCTGCCTGCGGGCAGCGGCGGATCGAAGGCCGAGCACCAGCTCGCGCAGCGGCATGCGAGACGATGAACGATGCGCCGTCCAGATGCTGCGTCGCTGGCCATCTGCGATCGCTCGTTGCCACGGCGGTGACGTCGCGTCAGCTCCACGCGCGTGAATCCGCTTCACCTTCATCGCCGGAGCTCGCCGCCCAGTCTCGGCATGATCGTCCGCGGTCTGTCTCCCACATCATGCCCGGGCCCAAGCGCGGGTATCGAAGGCGTCGATCAGCGTCTTCACGATCGCGCTCGCGGCTTCTTCGCGCTGCGGCATGATGGCGTTCAGATCGCCTTCATCAGCGAGAGGCCCTTGATGCGTTGGGCGGCCCAGTCGGCGCGAGATCTCCTGGCACGGCATGCCCCAGACTTTCTCCGTGTAGGTCTTGAAGAAGATGCTGAAGAGCCGCCTGCCGAAACGATTCGTCACCCAATCCGCGAACGATGCCTCGGCGGCTTGATGGGAAACAGCCTGCGCCTAGCAGTAGCTGAAGTCATGCAGCGAGACGGACTTGCACAGGCCGAGCCCGAAGAGCGCGTTCGCGGCCTTGAGCGGATAATCGAAGAACTTGCCGCGGTACAAAGATGCGCGAGGAGCCGCGGGCGGACGATGCATGTCGTCGGGCAGCGATTTCGTCCACAGATCCGTGACTTCCTCGTCTTGCTGAAGAAGCGGTGGCCGCCGATGTCGAAGCGGTAACCTTTGTAGTTCGACCGTGCGCGCGATGCCGCCGACGTATTCGGGATCTTTGTCGAGCACCGTCACGTCGTGTCCGCTTTCCGCGAGATCGGCGGCTGCCGTCAGTCCGGCGGGACCGGCGCCGACGATCACGATACGTTTGGGAAGGGGGATTTGATTGGAGACGGTCATGGCTGCTCCTCCTAAAGCAGCCCTTGTGCCGGGCCTCCGTCAGCCCGGTTCGCGGACGAACAATTTCGCCAGGTGAACGACGGAAATCCCGCCCGCCGCTCAGCTTCCGGCGTGGCGGCCCTTGAAGGTCAGTTCGGCGATGCCGGATTTGTCGAGTTCGCCCAGGCCCTCGAAGACCATCTTGTCGTATTGCGCCTTGGTGGCTTCGGCGAGCGGGAGCTCAGGCCGGCTTCGCGCGCGAGCGCAGCGCGATGCCGCTGTCCTTGGCGGCGTGCGCGGCGCGAGAAAAAGCAAGCGTGGTCGCGGTTCTGCATGTCCTCGCCGTCGGTCTCGAGCACGCGCGAATTCGGCGCCGGTCTGGCGAGAAGACTTCGCGCAGCATCGTCGAGATCGAGCCCGAGCGCGTCCGCCGAGGCCGAGACCTTCGGCGAGGCCGGCGGTGTTGATGTTCATGACCATGTTGACGAGCGCCTTCACCTTGCGCGGCCTCGCCGGTCGGCGCCGACGTAGCGCAGCGAGGCGCTCGAAAGCTTCCGAGCACCGGCTTCGACGCGCTCGAAGGCGTCTCCGTCTGCCGCCGCACATGAGATAAAGCGTGCCCTCCCGTGCCTGCGTGATGCTCGAGGCCATGCAGGCTTCGAGCGATTGCGCGCCGGCCTCGCTGGCGCCGGCTTTCCACGAGGTGGGTGCCCGGCGAGACGGTCGCGCAGTTGACGAACAGCCTGCCTTCCGCCGCCTGCACGCCGCTGGCGCTGCCGAGCAGCGAATCGCTCCCGCAGCCCACCGAGCCGAAAATGTCGTCCATCGCTTCGTCATCGGTCACGACGGTGATGACGATGTCCGCCGCGTCGCTGACTTCCGGCAACGTGGCGGGCGCGGCGCAGCCGAGTTCGGCGGCGAGTTCTCGGGCGTGTTCGGGGTGCGCGTCATACACGGCGACGACTTCAAAGCCTTGATCCTTCAAGCGGCGCGCCATGTTTGCGCCCATGCGACCGACACCGACGAATGCGATTTTTTCAGACATGTGGGAGGTAGATGATTTGGAGACGCGCACGATGCGGAGCCCCCCCACGCGAGGCAAGATTTTGTTGTGCGCCGCCACCGCCTCGGCGCGAACGGCGCAGAGGCGGCTCGAACTCCGACCGTGCCGCCGGAAGGACGGCACCTGCTGGCGCAGAGAGCCGCCTCTACAGGCGGTGCCGCCTCAGCGCGTCGGACGGCGCGTCGGCGTCGGCGTGGGCTTGGGCGTGCTCGCGCTCTTGGATTTGGAAACCGCGATGGCCTTCGGGATGGGCGCCGATTTGCCGCGTTTGGTGCGAGTGGCCTCGGCTCCGGCGCCGTTTCGTCGCGCTCGCCGAGGGCGAGGGCATCGGAAGATCGTCGAGATATTCGTTGAGCTCGCCTTTCGAGATGCCGCTGTTCAGCAGCTCGGCTTTGTCGATTTCGCCCTGGTGGCGTCCGCGATGCCCTCGGCGCTGTTCACGATGTAGGGCGTGAGGAAGATCAGCAGCTCGCGCTTTTGATCCGCCTTGATCGTGCGGCGGAAGGCGGCGCCGAGGAACGGGATGTCGCCGAGGATCGGAAACTTTTGCACCGATTCGGTCTTCTGCGTTTCCATGAGGCCGCCGATGACGATGGTCTGCCCGTTCGGCGTCACGACCACGGTTTCCGCGGAACGCTTGGCGATGACGGGCGCGCTGACGTTGCTCGGAGATCGGCACGGTCTGATCGGTCAGCGCGGAAATCTCCGGCGCCACGATCATCTCGACGGCGCCCCGGTCGGTGATGAACGGCGTGACGCGCAGGATGATGCCGACGTTGTCGTACTGGATCGTGTTGATCGTCTCGCCGGTGTCCGTATCCGGCTGTTGGTGATGAACGGCACCTCGGAGCCGACGACGATGACGGCTTCCTGATTGTTGCGCGCCATGATCGACGGCCGCGAGAGGACTTCGAGCTTTCCCTTCGTCGCGAGCAGATGCAGCGTCGCGCTCCAGTCATCGCTCACCAGGCGCGACGAAGTTGCCCGTGGTGAGAGCCGCCAGGCCGTAGAGGCTCTGCACCGCTGCGGTTTCGCCGATCTTGGCGGGGCTGCCGAGCGGCGTGGTGAGCGTGGAGACGATGTTGGTGTTGCCCGTCGTGGTGTTGACGCCGGCGAAGCTGGTGCCGGTCCCGGAGGTGTTGGTGTTCGTGGTGCCGGTGTTGTTGTTCGTCGTCGTCGAGGTGGCCGCGGAGCTCCCGGTGGTGGCGGCGACGGGGCTCTTGAGATTGAAGGTGTAGGCGCCCTCCACGCCCACATCGAGGCCCTTGTTGTAGGTGATTTCCAGGAAGACGACTTTGATCAGCACCTGCGGCTTCGGCTTGTCCAGGTTCTCGATCACCTTCTCGAGTTCGCGATGCGTTTCCTCGTCGGTGACGATGATGAGCGAGCGCGTCTCCGGATCGATCTGGATGGTGGCGTCGCCGAGTTCCGTGTTGCTGCGGTACTGGCGCTGGCCGTTGGTGCCGCTGCTGCCGCGAGGTTGCTGCCCGTGTGCCGCGCGTGGTCCCGGCGCGGGTGCCGGTGGTCGAGCCGCGCGCGGTGCTGCCGGGCCGGGTGCCTTGCGCATAGATGTGCTCGGCGAGCAGGAGCGCGATGACCAGCGGGACGAGGCGCGGAGAAGTGAGCGGGAGAGGGGCGATGGCATGGGAGACGTGGTTCCGGAGTGAAGGTGCGCGCGTCAGCGTCCGCCGCCGCGACTGCCGCCGCCGCCGCCGCTGGAGTTGGAAAAGTCCGAGGTGTCCATCGTCGCGCCACTGGAGCGGCGATGTCGAGGGCGTTCCCAGACTGGCTGTTGGTGATGGCGGATTGGTCGCCGAGCATTCCGCGCAGCACATTGGCGACGCTGTCGGCATCGGCGTGCTGGAGGGAGTGGAAATAGACCTTCTGCTTTTTCGAGTCCGACGAATCGAGCCGGCCCACCATTTCGGCGATCTGCGTCATCGTATCGCGGGCCGCGGTGACGAGCAGCGAGTTCGTCCGCGGGTCGCCCACGGCCACCACTTTCGCCTGCTGCAAGGCGCGCGCGCTCTGCTCGCTGCTGGTCTGCTGGTAGCTCTGCCCGCCGAATGCCGCCAAAGCCGCCGCGTCCTGTTCTGGTTGTTGTTCTGCGCGTTCTGGCCGTGGTGTCGGCGTAGAGCGATGGTGATGATTTCCGCCGTCTCCACCGCGTCCGCCTGGAGCAGCCGGAAGATGCGCGTATCCGTCGCGTCGGTGATGCTGGTGTCGATCTTCTTCACCACCTCGGTGATGTTCGGGATGAGGTCCTCCGGCGCGCTGACGATGAGCGAATTGCTCTGATCGTCCGCCACCGCGATGACGCGCGAATTCGCCTGCCGCGCCTCGCTGTTGGCGCTGGTCGCCGCCTGGTCCCCGCCGGGCGGGCCTCCGAAACCGGGAAAGCCGCCGAACCCGCCGCGTCCGCCGCGTCCGCCGCGGCTGCTGCCTCCGGTGCTGCTGGAGCCGCTCTGTGCGAAGAGCTGCGTGATGACGGTCGCGAGCTCCTTGGCGTTCGCGTACTGCAGCGGATAAATCTGGATCGTCGAGATGCTGGCGACGGAAGTATCGATGGCGCGGATGATCTCGGCGATGCGGCGGATGTTCGTCTGCGTGTCCGTCATCAGGATCGAGTTGCTGCTTTCGTTGGCGCTGATCGTCGCGTTGTCCGGCAGCAGCGGGCGCAGGTTTTCGATGAGCTTCGCGGCCTCGCCAAACGCAGCGGCAGGATCTGCGTGACCATCTCGTCCTTGCGCGGAATCATCTCCGGATCGCTGCCCGTCTGCACCGGCAGGTCGCGTTTTTGCGCGCCGTCGCGTTTCACGATTTTGAGGATGCGGTTGTTGCGGATGGCCACATAGCCCTTTTCGACGAGCACGGTGTTGAGCAGATCGACGGCGTCGTCGGCGCTGATCGGCTGGCGGCTGACGACGTTCACAGTGCCCGTGACGTCCGCCTCTTTCACGATGACGAAGCCCGCCGCCTCGCTGAGATAATTCAGCACGTCGTTCAGCGAGGCGCCCTGGAAGTTCAGCATGATGCTGTCTTTCGGTGAGGGTGGGACGGCGTTGCCCGCGCGGGATGGAAGCGCGGGCGCCGGCCGCGGGAACCGCCGGCGCAGGCGCAGCCGGCTCGGGCGCGTCGGGAGCGGCCGGCCGGCGGGCTGGCGCCTCCTCCGGCTTTTTCGTAAAGGCGGGATCAAGCTCGAAGGGCGGGCCTTTGATGGCCGGCGCTTCGAGCAGCGGCGGCGTCGGTCGCCTCGCCTGCGCCGAGCGTGGCGGCGGGGCGTTGTGCGAGCGCGGACCAGGGAAGCAGCGCGGTGGATCAGCAGCGCGGCGGCGCGGCGGAAGTGGGAAGTCGTAGGGCGGTTTTTCATTTGTTCATTTCCTTGGCGCGCCGCTCCATCATGCGGCGCAGGATTTCGTTTTTGTCATTGGTCGGTGCGGATTCGGCGGGTGCGTCCGGCGCGGCGGTGGTAGCGGGGGCGGCGGGATCGGCGGGCGGGGTCGAGCCTTCGACCACCACTTCCGTGGTGCCTTCCAGCGTGAGCAGTTTTCCCACGGCGAGCACGGCCACCTTGCCGTCGCGCTCGAGCTCCACCTGCGTGGGCGCGATCGACTTCACTTTGTAATCCGCCACCATTTCGCCGACGCCGATTACCTTGCTGTATTCGGAACGCGAGCCGCCGAAGAACGCGAGCGTGCGGCCATCGGCCGCCATCGTGCCGGTGAGCGAAAGCGTATTGGCGCGGGTGATCCGCGACGTGGAGCGCGAGTCCCGCGGCGCCTCGCTGCGCGAAGCCCGCCGGTTCGGATCGAAGATATTGCGCGTCTTCACGAGCTTGAAGTCATCGAAGCCCTTGTGCGCCGTGCCCTGCGCGTGCGCACTGGCCGTCGCCACGAAAATCACACCGGCGGCAACCGCGAGCCAAGCCGCGCGAAGCGCGCGTCGAAAAAAAACGCTGTCATCCTGAGCGCAGTGCCGCGTGGGCGAAGGCGGGCGGAACGGAGTCGAAGGACCTCCAATATCCTGCTGCTTCTTGACCGGGCGAAAAGATGCAACGCGGCGGGAATTCGGAGTCGGCAAAGAGAGAAGGATATTGGAGATCCTTCGACTCCGCTCCGGTCGTAAAACTCCCTGCGCTGCGCTCAGGATGACAGGCTTTTTCGATGCGCTGCGCGCCGCGGCACCGTCCGCTTTCACCACGGTCGCCATTACTCCCCGTCGTCTGCTCATCACGTTTCCAGATCACCCGTTTCATTTCCGAGCCCCCCTTCACCGATCCGCACAAAGCTGAACCGCACCGAGAGCCCGAGCTGCGCGCCTTTCGGGTCGCGCGTCGTCAGTTCGCAGTCCTCCACGCGGGCCGCCATTGGGTCGCTCTCGATCTCGTAAATGAGCCGCCCGAGCGATGCCTGATCGCCCACCGCCGTCGCGCGGCATTCAAACGTGTCGTAGCCCGTTTCATGATTGCGCCACTGCGGCGTGAGGCTGGTGAAATTCACGCGGCTGTCGCGCGCCCAGCGGCCCAGCGCCTTGAAGACATCGTTCTCCGCCACCGAGGAATCTTCCGGCAAATCCGTGCGCAACATCTCGGCCCAGCGCCCGGCGAGGGATTTTTCGCGGTCGAGAAGCTGCCGGCCGCGCTGCACTTTTGCGCGCAGATCGGTGAGCCGTTCGCCCTGCGATTTCCAGGCGGCCGTCGCGGGTGTGAGGACCAGGCGATCGAGCAGGAACAGCCCACCACCGCCCCACGGCGATCTTCAACAACGTTTCGCGGCGCTTATTTTGCATCGTTGGTCCCCCATTTGTAGATGATGGAAAACTGAATGGGATTCTCCCCGCGCTGCCTCTGCAACTGCAGGCCGGAGACATCGCTGCGGGCGCGGAGCCGATCCAGCAGACCGAGCAGCGCCGATTGGCTGCGCGCGAAGCCCGCGCACGTCACTTTGTTGCCCTCGCCCACCTGCACGCTCTTCGCCCACACATCACCCTGCTCGGGAAACGCGGCCGCAAGGCTTTCGATGACCTGCAAGGCCTGCGGCTGCGTTTCAAACCACGGCCGGAATTCGCGGATGCGCTGCTGCCATAGGTTTCGCCCGATCTCCCCGATGACCGGCGCGAGTGGATCAAGCGCGATCAGTGGACTGATCACGTCCAGCGCATCGCCTCGAACTTCATCAAGCAGGCGAAAGACGAGCAGCTTACCCCCGAAGACATCCGCCGCAACCTCGACCGCTTCGGCACGCCGCTGCCGCTGGCAGAGATGTGTTACGCGATCTACGTCAGCTACCAGCGCGGGCTGAATTATCGCGGCGCGGTCGATTTTCAGGACTTGATCCGCTTGGCGCTGCGGACGCTCCAACTCGACGCCAGCTTCTTCCAGCGTCTGCACGACCGCTGGCGCTACGTCCTCGAAGACGAGGCGCAGGACAGCAGCCAGCTTCAGGAACAAATCCTACGCCTGCTGGTCGGCGAAAACGGCAACTGGGTGCGCGTCGGCGACCCCAATCAGGCGATCTACGAGACCTTCACGACCGCCCGCCCGGAACACCTCTGGAACTTCCTTAACGAACGCGGCGTGCAAAAACGCGAACTGCCCAACTCCGGGCGCTCCGCCGAGCCGATCATCGACCTCGCCAACACACTGATCAAGTGGACTCATGAGCGCCACCCCGACCCGGCGATCCGGCGGCGCGAACCGCTCCAGCCGCCCTACATCGAGCGCACACCACCCGGCGATCCGCAGCCGAACCCGCCCGCCCACCTCGCGCAGATCACGCTGTTCGCGCGGGCGCTCGCCCCCGCTGAAGAAATTCAGGCGGTGGTGCAGTCGCTGGCGAAGTGGCTGCCCGACCATCAGGATCAGACTTGCGCGGTGCTGGTGCCGCGCAACAAACGCGGCTACGAGATCGTGGACGCGCTCAAGACGCTCAAGTTGGATTACGTCGAACTGCTGCAAAGCACGACCTCGACCCGCGAGGCGGCGGGCGCGCTCGGCAATCTGCTGCAATACCTCAGCAAGCCGACCTTAGCCCCACTGCTGGCGACCGTCTACAAAGTCTGGCGGCGCGAGGAACGTGACGACGAAGCGCTGGCGGCGCGGCTTGAGCAAATCGTCAAGCTGATTCGCAAGTGCCCGCGCGTCGAAGACTACCTCTACCCGCAGTTGGGGCGCGACTGGCTGCGCGACGACGCCGAACTCGCGGCGCTGATCGGTGACGATCCCGAAATCGGCGCGCAGTTGGTCGAATTCCGCGATCTGGTCCGCCAGTGGCAGGAAGCGGTCTTGCTACCCATCGACCAATTGGTGCTGATCCTCGCGCAAGACCTGTTCAAAGCGTCCGCCGACCTTGCCATCGCTCACAGCATCGCCGTCGTGCTGCGCCAGTACGGCGATCAACACCCCGACTGGCGGCTGCCCAACTTCACCGAGGCGCTGGCGGAGATCGCCCGCAACGAGCGGCGTTTTCTGGGCGTTGACGAAGAAAATCGCGGTTTCGACCCGGAGCGGCACAAGGGCAAGGTCACCATCACGACCATGCACAGCGCTAAAGGCTTGGAGTGGGATCGGGTTTATTTGCTCTCGGTCAACAGCTACGACTTCCCTTCCGGCGAGCCGAACGAGTCCGTACATGTCGGAGCGCTGGTACGTCCGTGACGGGCTGAACCTCGAAGCCGAAGCGCTGGCTCAGCTTCACGCCAGCACTGACCCGCTGACCTTCGAGTATCACGAAGGCGAGGCGACCCAGCAGGCGCGGCAGGATTACGTCGCCGAGCGGCTGCGACTGCTTTACGTCGGCATCACGCGGGCGCGGCGCGAGTTGATCATCACGTGGAACACCGGGCGCAAAGGCGATCAGCGCCAAGCGCTCCCCTTCGTCGCGCTGCAAGCCTATCAAGAGGAGAAATCATGAGACTGCATCCCGCCGGACGCTCAAAGCATGTGGCTATAAACACAAGCCGCCTGAAGGCGACTGCGTGCGGGCTTGCTTTCAGCCTGCTTCAGCTGCTCTGTTGCAAACATAGTTTGCTCTACCCGTGGATTAAGCTACCCAACTGCTTTTGTCCTCTCCCCTCCCTGAAGTCGGGGAGGGGAAGCGAGCGCAGCGAGTGGGGGTGGGGTCAAAGTACCGATCTTTGCAACAGAGCAGCTTCAGCAGGCTTGTTCTCATCTAGCCGGATGCTTTGAGCGTCCGGCGGTATATTACTCAGCACTCAGTACTCGGCACTTTCCTCATGAGACTGCCGGACGAGTTCCAGTTCAGCCAGAGCAATTTGCATAGCTGCTTGAATTTGGGAGTCGTGGGGTGACAAAACCACCCCAACCTCAAATCCTGCATCCGTGATGGACTAGGTGGGACTCTTGACGGATAGCCTCAATCTGGTATCGTTATCCACGATTGGGGGCAGATTATGGTTGGTTTGAACATGAATATGCGTCCGGGGTGTCGGTGTTATCCATATAGTCATTTCAGCGATGAGGTACTAAGGCTTTTGGCTTGACGGTGCTAAGCTGCTCCCGTTTAGCCCTGTCGATAGTCGCTTAAACTCTGAGAATAGCTCTCAGAGCTTTTTTGTTCCTTGCGCTCACATCAGGTTGTCCATGTCCCGATATATGGTTCGGCGTTTGCTTCAAGCGATTCCCTTGCTGTTCTTCATTTCGCTGCTAACTTTCGCCATCGTGGAAATTGCTCCCGGCGATGCTGCCCAGATGTATATCGATCCAAATAAGGGCACCGATCCGGCCTATATCGAGCGTGTCCGGCAGAGCCTCGGTCTAGAGCAGCCGGTTTACGTGCGCTATGCCGAATGGCTGGTGCGAACGCTGTCCGGCGATTTAGGCTATTCCTTCCGAACCCGCCGCCCGGTGACGCTGGAAGTCGGGGATCGGCTGCCGAATACCCTGCTGCTGGGGACAATATCGCTCGTTCTTTCGTTCATGATCGCCATTCCGATTGGCGTGATCTCGGCGCTGAAACGCTACACGCTGCTCGACTATGTCCTGAGCACACTCGCTCTGGCGGGCATCTCCATTCCGATCTTCTGGGTAGCGCTGCTGCTGATTCAGATCTTCGCCATCCAGTTCGGCTGGCTGCCCGCGTCGGGGATGCGCTCCGTTCGTGAGACCTACACCGGCTGGCGCGCTGCCCTCGACGTACTGGAGCACATGATTTTGCCGGTGATTACGCTCAGCGTGGCGCAGATCGCGGGCTGGTCGCGCTACCAGCGCTCAGCCTTGTTGGAAGTACTCGGTCAGGATTACATTCGTACTGCACAGGGAAAAGGCTTGTCCCAGCGGCGCGTGATCACGATCCACGCACTGCGCAATTCGCTGATCCCGATGGTGACGCTGATCGGCATCTCCGTGCCGACGGTGGTCACAGGCGCGTTCATCACCGAAACAATCTTCAGTTGGCCCGGGATCGGTCGTCTGGGCGTTGATGCGGTGTCCGGGCGTGATTATCCGGTCATTATGGCTGTAACCATGCTCTCCGCTTTGATGATTATCGTCGGCAACCTGCTGGCAGATCTCGCTTACGCTTGGGTCGATCCGAGGATTCGCTATGAGTAACCAGTTAATTGTGCCGCTGGCAAAAGCGCCTCAGTCCCAAACAGCACTGGTCTGGCGGCAGTTCCGCCGCCATAAACTGGCGGTCGCCAGCGCCATCGTCCTGATCCTGCTGGCTTTCATGAGCGTGTTCGCCGAGCAGATCGCGCCGCATGATCCCAACGTCACGCATACCGACTACGCGCACGGCAAACCGCAGCCGCCCTCCGCCGAATACCTGCTCGGAACCGACAATTTTGGGCGCGATTATTTCGCCCGCACGCTGGTCGGGATGCGTATCTCACTGATTGTCGGGGTAACTGCCGTCATCTTTCAACTGGGAATCGGCATTCTGGTGGGGGCGCTGTCCGGCTACTTCGGCGGCGGGATCGACAACCTACTAATGCGTATCACCGACATTTTCCTGTCGGTACCTGCTTTTCTGCTGCTGCTGATTATGGCGGGGATTCTCGGCGGCGGACTGATCGCCCTGATTATTGCGATTGGCGCACTGAACTGGATGATTGTCGCCCGGCTGGTACGCGCGGAAATTCTGTCGCTGAAGGAGCGTGAGTTTGTGCTAGCCGGGCGCAGTATCGGCGTTCCCGCTTGGCGGCTGATCTTGGTTTATCTGCTGCCCAACACCGCCGGTTCGATCATCGTCGCGGCTACGCTTGCCGTACCGGGTGCGATTCTGACCGAATCCGCGCTCAGCTTTCTGGGACTCGGCGTGCCGCCGCCGAACGCTAGTCTGGGCAATATGCTGGGCGACGCGCAGCAGTGGATTCGCACGGCGTGGTGGATTTGGATCGTGCCGGGCGTCGCCATATCGATGATCGTGCTGGCGTTCAACTTCGTCGGCGATGGCTTGCGCGACGCGCTCGACCCGCAACTGCGGGACTAAATTCATGACCGATTGGGCTACCTAAAAGGAGATAAATGCCCATGCGTAAATTCTTACTACTCGCTGTATTATTACTCGCCTTCTCCGTCCAAGTTGCCGCTGCGCAGGAAGACAGCTTTAGCTGCCCGGCTACCGGCGGAACGATGCTGGTTCAGGGTGAGGGCGACCCGCAGACCCTCAGCGGTCTGTACGCCAACGACGGCAAGAGCTTGGCGGTAACGACCTTCATGGACGAACCGCTCGTGCTCGGCGGGGAGAACTGGGGCGACAAAATCGAACCCGCGCTCGCCGAAAGCTGGGATATTTCCGACGACGGCTTGACCTACACCTTCCACCTGCGCCAAGGCGTCAAGTGGTCGGATGGGCAAGATTTCACGGCAGAGGATGTGCTGTTCACCTATAACGCCGTGCTGCAAGAGGACAATACCATCGACTGGCGCAATAACCTGATGCAGAACGGTCAGCCGCTTCAGTTCAACGTGGTGGACGATCACACCTTCCAGATCATCCTGCAAGAAGTCAACCCCGCCATTCTGAACAACCTGAGCATTCCGATTGTCCCGGCGCACGCCTTCACCAGCACCAACGTGCTTGACGCGCCGTACAATACCAACCCGATCACGACCGGACCGTTCAAGTTCGTCAAGTGGAACACCGGACAGGACGTCGAGCTGGAAGCGAACCCCGACTACTGGCGCGGCGCGCCCTGCCTCGACCGCATCATCGTCCGCTTCGTCAGCGGCGTCGAGAATATCGCCAACTCCCTGCAAACCGGTGAACTCGACTTCGCACGCATCGACGGCGCTGACCTGACGCCCTTCCAGGACAACCCCGACTTCACGATTACGACCACCCCGCGCGACCTGATGCGCTATGTCGGCTTCAACACCAAGAGCGCAACCGTCGGCGACCCTGCCGTACGCCGCGCCCTGATCACCGGGCTGGATCGCAACGCGATCATCGAGTCGGCAGGGGCGGGCAACGGCACGCTGGCGGACTCGGTCTTCAACCGGTCGGCGTCGAACTACGAAGCAGGCAGGAACGCGCAGTATCCCTACGACCCCGATCAGGCGAAGCAAATGCTGGCGGACGCCGGGTGGACGGACAGCGACGGTAACGGCTTCCTCGACAAAGACGGGCAGGAACTGACCATGCGCCTCGTCTATTCCGGCACGTGGTCGCTCATGCAAAGTATCGCCCCGGTGGTTTATGACAACTGGCGCGCGCTCGGCGTCAACGTCACGCTCGTCCCGCTGGACGACGCGGCAGTGAACACCGAACTGTACGACAACACCAGCCCCGACAAGCCTTACGATGCTTTCCTCGGCGGTTGGGGCTTGTTCGGTACCGATCCCTCGCACTATCGCGCCTTCTACGCCGACGAAACCAGCTATCTGGCTTATAACAATCCACAGGTCACTGCCTTGTTCGATCAGGGCGATAAAGAGACCGATCCGGCTAAACGCGCCGCCATTTATCAGCAGGTCGATCAGCTTCTCTGGCAGGAACTGCCAATGATCCCGATCTTCCAGCCGATTGGCGTCTATGTTTACACATCCAAGCTGAATCTGGACGCCGCCGAGATTAATGGCACGTTCTTGACCGGCTTGAAATATCCGGGACGCGCCTACTTCACGCAGGCTCAGTAACAACCATTGGCAGCGAGGCTTGGAGCACATCTCCAAGCCTCGTGCTTCGTCAAGAAAGATCGAACTAGGGATGGCAGGGAATGGCGCTCAACCCGAATGATTTTGCCGAGTTGGACACGTATCGGGCAGAAATTGAAGCATGGCGACAAGCGCAGGAAGAAGAACTGCGCGCCGAAACGGGCTGGCTGACGCTAACCGGGCTGTACTGGCTGAACGAAGGAGAAAATACCCTCGGCAGCGACCCGGCTTGCGCGATTGGGCTTCCGGAGAGCGCTCCGGCGCGTATCGGCTTTATCGACTTTCGTGACCATAGTGCCGTGCTGCATAGCACGACCGAAACCGCAGTGTCAATTGACGGCGTGCTCGTGAAAGACGCCGCGCTGCGGGACGATCACGATCCGCTGGGCGCGACGAAAGTTGAGCTGGGCACAGTCAGCTTCAACATCATCCGGCGCGGCGATCAGTATGGTGTGCGTGTGCGCGACCGGAATAATCCTGTGCGGCTGAATTTTACCGGGCGTACTTGGTTTCCAGTCGATCCCACCTATCGGGTCACGGCGATTTTTACGCCTTATGACCAGATGCGCCAATTCGACGTCACGACAATTGCCGCTGTTGACATACCGATGGAAAGCCCCGGTTACGTCGATTTCGTGCTGAGCAATCATCAAGTGCGGCTGGAAGCCTTTAGCGCGGATGACCATGAACTCTGGTTCGTGTTCCGGGACACTGGTAAACAAATCTATCGGGCGGCGCGCTTCTTGGATGCGCCCCTGAACGCGGATGGTACGGTGATCCTCGATTTCAACCGCGCCTATAATCCACCGTGTGCTTTCACACCCTACGCCACCTGTCCGCTGCCGCCGAAGGGCAACAGCCTGTCATTTCCTATTGAAGCGGGCGAAAAAACACGCTGAGCCAACTCGCGTGACGCAGAAAACCAGTTTAAGAACACCGATTTTGCTCAGACGGCTCAAAGTTGATCCATTCGAGTACCTGATGACTTAGGTTGCATAATGCCCCGCAGCCTTCGTCACCAAACCAGCCGTTCGCTCAATCATTCGCCAGATTCACAGGTTGAACCTCTCGAATGCCCTCATTTGCAATGGTCATCCAGAACACCGGTTCGATAGTCAACTTCATCTACGGTATAATTATCTTCAAATCAGATGGAGCGGAATAGGCGATGAGTAATTCACCGGTAGCGTTGCCAGAAATGGCAACTTATGACCAGTCCAAATTGCAGGACTTCGTCGACTGTCCGGCGCGCTTCTACCTCAAGCACATCCTGCGGCGGCATTATCCCGCGCCCGAAAGCCAGCCCTTACGCGAGTTCGAGGATCACATGACGCGCGGCGCAGAGTTTCATCAACTTGTCCACCAGCACGGGATCGGCGTTCCGCTGGCGGCGCTCGAAACCATCATCACCGACGACGTGATCGCGGGCTGGTGGCAGCACTATCTCGCCCATGCGCTCGACGATCTGCCCGCCCAGCGCTACCCGGAGATCACGCTGAGCGCGCCGTTGGCAGCGCGGCGCTTGATCGCCAAATGTGACTTGATCGCGCTGGACGCCGACCGGGCGGTGATCGTGGACTGGAAGACGTCGCTGCACCGTCCCCAGCGCGAGCGGCTGCAAAAGCGCTTGCAGACGGTCGTCTATCCCTATCTGTTGGCGCGAGCGGGCGCGCATCTCAACGGCGGCAAGCTGATCCCGCCGGAAGCCATCACCATGATCTACTGGTTCGCGGAATTCCCGCAGCAGCCGGAGGTCTTTCACTTACAGCGCCGAACAGTATGCGCAAGACGACCTGTATCTCGCGTCACTGGCGGCGAGCATCTTCAGCCGGGGCGCGAACGATTTCGAGCTGACCAGCGACGTGGATCGCTGTCGCTTTTGCGAGTACCGCTCGCTGCATGAGCGCGGCAGCAAGGCGGGCGATCTGCTGGCAGCGGCGACCGATGACCAAGCCGACGATTTCGACATCAATCTCGATCTGGATCAGATCGGGGAGATCGCGTTTTGAAAAACAAAGCACCAAAGATTCAACGCCAAGACGCGAAGGCACAATGTCGCAAAGAAGAAAATTTTGATTAAAGACGCTTTTAGAGAAGATTGCCCCATATGGAGCTTGCATCTATCGAAATCCACAGGCGAAACAGACCTGTTTGCTCCCCTCCCTGAATTCGGGGAGGGGTCGGGGGTGGGGTGAAGCACTTGAAACACTGGCTTGAACCTCCCCCGATCACCATCCCCGACGCGCTGCGCGATGCCGTCGGCGGGCATCCACTGGTCGCCGAGACGCTGGCGCGGCGCGGGATCGTCACGGCGGCAGGAGCGCGCGCTTTCCTCGATCCGGCGGCTTATGCGCCCGCGTCACCGTTCGACCTGCCCGACATGGATCGTGCCGTCGAGCGCCTCCGCCGCGCCATCCGGCAGCGCGAGTTGATCGCCGTCTGGGGCGATTTCGACGTCGATGGGCAAACGTCCACCGCCCTGCTCGTCTCGGCGCTGCGCGCTGCGGGCGCGCAGGTGACTTACCACATCCCCAACCGTCTCAGCGCGGGGCACGGGATCAATCTGCCCAACTTGGAGCGCCTGATCGACCAAGGCGCAAACGTGATCCTCACCTGCGACACCGGCATCAGCGAACACGAGGCGGTTGACTATGCCCACGCGCGCGGGATTGACGTGGTGATCACCGACCACCACACCCTGCCGACCACACTGCCGGAGGCATACGCCGTCGTCAATCCGCAGCGGCTCGCCGAGGCTCATCCCCTGCGCGACTTGCCCGGCGTCGGCGTCGCTTACAAGCTGATCGAGGCGCTGAGCGGTGACGTCCCTACTCTGCTTGATCTAGTAGCGCTTGGCATCGTCGCCGACGTGGCGCAGCAGCGCGGCGACACCCGCTATCTGCTCCAGCGCGGGCTGGATGTTTTGCGCCAGACTAAACGGATCGGCTTGCTGGCACTGATCGAACTCGCGGAGGTCGATCCCGCGCAGATCAGCGAGGAGACGATTGGCTTCGCGCTCGCGCCGCGCTTGAACGCGCTCGGCAGGCTCGATGACGCCAATCTCGCCGTCGAGCTGCTGACGACCACCGACCGCGAGCGGGCGCGCCTGCTGGCGTCGCGGCTGGAAGCGCTCAACGCCCAGCGGCGGCTGTTGGTCGAACAGGTCTACGACGCGGCACAAGCGCAGATCGCGCAGGATCCTGCGCTGCTCGACGGCAGCGTGCTGGTGCTAGCGCACCCGCAGTGGCACAGCGGCGTCGTCGGCATCGTCGCCAACCGGCTGGTCGAGGAGTACGGTCGCCCCGCGATTCTGCTGGTCACGCCAGAAGGTGAAGCGGCGCACGGATCGGCGCGGTCGGTGGCGGGCGTCAACATCACCGAGGCGCTGGCTGCCAACGCACGACCTGCTCGACGGCTTCGGCGGGCACGCGGGCGCGGCGGGTTTACGGCTGCCGCAGGCGAACATTCGGGCGCTGCGGCGCGCGCTCGGGCGCACCATCACACTGCCCTCGCGCGAGCCGACGCTCGACGTGCACGGCTTCGTGACCCTGCCGGAGCTTACGCTCGAACTTGCGGCGGATCTGGAACGGCTCGCGCCCTTCGGAGCGGGCAATCCGCCGCTCGTACTCGCCGCCCGCGACCTGAAAATCACCAACTCGAGCGCCGTCGGACGGGGCGGCGAACATACCCGGATGACGGTCGCGGATCAGCAGGGCAACGAGCAGCGCGCGATCTGGTGGCAGAGCGGCACCATCCCTCAGGCGAGAATCGACCTCGCTTTTAGCCTGAGAACGAGTACCTACAAAGGAAAGCCTCAGCTTCAGGTCGAGTGGATCGACGCGCGTCCGGCGGAAGGCGTGCTTCAGGTACATGCGCCGACCGTCGCGGTCGTCGATGACCGCGACCATCCCGACCCGCTGGCGCGGCTGCGCGGATTGGGCGACGTGCTGATCTGGCGGGAAGTTGACGCGCAAGTTGAGGGGAAAACCCGGCTGGAACTCGCGCCCGCGCCCCGGCTGGCGATCTGGACGATACCGCCGGGAAGCGCCGAACTGCGGGATGCTTTAGCCGCCGTCAAGCCGGAAACGGTCTACCTGTTCGCCCACGATCCGGGACTAGACACGCTCGAACCGTTCGCCAAGCGGCTGGTAGGGCTGATCAACTACATGATCACACACGGGAAACCAGCGATCAATCTGGCGGCGTTAGCAGCGGCGACCGCGCAGCGCGAAGTCACGGTGCAAGCAGGGCTAGATTGGCTCAGCGCGCGCGGTCAGATCAACCTCACGGTTGCAGCCGATGGCACACCAACGCTCTCGGCGGGCGACGGACAAGCCCAGCCCGACGCCGATCTAGCGCGCGCCCGGCTGACTGCCCTACTGCGCGAAACCGCCGCCTACCGCGCCTTCTACCGCCGCGCCGATCCCAACAGCCTCATCAGCGGATAACGATGACTCGGCGGCGGCGGTGCTTAACTCCCCCTCTCCATGCAATGGGGAGGGGGTTGGGGGGTGAGGTTTCGACTAAACCGATTACAGTTTCGTCTCGTCCAGCGTGCCGTCGCGCAGATCAAAGATGGCGTCGCGCAGCTTATCGGGATTAGTCAGGCGCACCGCCGCGATTTCGGCAGCGTTCGACCCGGCGGACTGGATGGCAATATCGCCGTAATTCAACATCCGCCCCAGCAGCGAGATATTCACGTCCACGTTGGTGATATTCTCGATGCTGATCGCGGTTTCATTGGACGTCAGCACGCTGCCCCGATTCTGGGTGACGCGGCGGGTCGTCAACACAATCGAGTTATGCTTGTAGACCAGCCAGTAGTACAGCGACAGCGTAAAAATCGTCAGCAACCAGAACCGGAGGCTGGCTTTGCTTTCGTGCCACACACCGACCTGCTTTTCGCGTTCCATCGTCATCATCTCGACCTTTCGATGTTTATGTCATTGCCTATGCCGTGATTGTAGCTTAAAAGTGACCGTGCGATCCGGCTCTTTTCGTGTACAATCGTCGTGGCGCTGATCCAGCGCAGTGGATGAGGAGCAACCGATGGCGTATGAAGTGTTGCCACCAACCGACAACGCGACAGCCACACAGGTACGCGCGCAAATCCAAGTACAAGCACGACGGCGAATGCTCAATGGCATCCCCGGCTTCATTTCGTGGCTGATCTTACTGGCATTGGGCGTCAGCGTGCTGCTGGTTCCGGTCATCATTTTCAACCTCGCCGTGATCGTCACCGTTTACGCCGCCCTCAGCATGATGGTTGCCGCCGCCGCCGCCATCGCCGCCTACCGCCGCATCCGCAGATGGGAGCAGATCGACTGGTCAACTGAAGGCGGTGAAGTCGTCCGCCACATGATCTTGATCCCCAGCTATCACGAGCCGATCCCGGTCATGCAAGCGACTCTCCAGCGGCTTGCCGAGAGCCGGATTGCCCGCGAACAGGTGATCGTCGTGCTGGCGATGGAAGAAGGCGACGATCTGGCGCGCAGCACCGCCGCCACACTCCGGCGCGAATTCGCGTCCAGCTTCCTCCACATCTTGACGACCCTGCATCCGAAGGGGCTGCCCGACGAGGTCAAGGGCAAATCCGCCAACCTCGCCTGGGCGGCGCGCGCCAGCATGGTCGAACTGAGCCAGCTCGGCATCGCCATCGACCGCGTCGTGATCACCGTCGCCGACGCCGACTCGCTCCTGCATCCGGCTTATCTGGAATGCGTCAACTACAAATTCCTGACCTCGCCCCGCCGCCATGAGACTTTCTGGCAAGCGCCGGTCTTCTATCACAACAATATCGAGCAGGTCAGCCCGCTGTTCGAGCCAATGCACAGCTACTCATCGGCGCTGCAAGCCGCCTTTCTCGGTCAAGGCTTAGCCTATTCGACCTACTCGATCAGCGCGCGCTTGGCGCACAAGCTGGGTTGGTGGGACGTCAACGTGATCGCCGAAGACCAGCACATGTTCATCAAAGCCTACGTCAAGCAGCAGGGTAACCTGATCCTCGACCCGGTTTACCTACCGATTTCCGCCTGCGTCGTCACCGGCGCGACCTTCTGGCAGACTTGCGTCAACCGCTTCCAGCAAACCATCCGCCATGCGTGGGGCGCTGAGGAAGTCGGCTACGCATTCGATCAAGTCCTCTTCTCGGAAAAACTGCCGCCGCTGCGCGGGTTTCAACTGTTGGCGCGCGTGCTGCTGGATCACGTCGTCGCCATCGCCGTGCCGGTGACGACCTTCGTCCTGCTGCCGCTGATGCTGATCGCGCAGCCGGACGTCTGGCTGACGACGCCGCAGATCGCGCTGGTCGCCGCCTCCTACGTGGTCACGATCCTCACCAGCTTGATCTTCTGGCGCATCGACGTGCGCCTGCGCCCGCAGCGATCCCGGCGGAACGCCTCGTTTTTGATCATGCTGAGCTTCTTCGCCCAACCGCTGATCATGCTGCTGCTGGTGACGCTCCCGGCGTTGATCGCGCAGACCCGCTTGTTGTTCGGCAGCCGCCCACTGGACTACCAAGTCGCTCCCAAGTAGGCTAGGATCGCCAAATCCGCTCCACCCTCAATTGTGACCTCTACGACCTGTTAGGAGAAATTACTTATGAGTGATCCATTTATCCTCGGCGTGAATTACTGGCCCCGCCGCAAGGCGATGTACTGGTGGTCGAACTTCGACGCCGAAGAAGTCCGCCAAGAGTTCGCCATCATCCGCGAGTTCGGCATGTCGGTCGTGCGGATTTTCCTGCTCTGGGACGACTGGCAGCCGACGCCGGACAGCGTGTCGAAGGACTGCCTCGCCAATCTGGGCAAGGTGCTCGATATCGCGGTCGAAAACGAACTCGCGCTCGATGTGACTTTCTTCACCGGGCACATGAGCGGTCCCAACTGGACTCCCGGCTGGCTGCGCGATGCCGACGCCACCCCCTTGCCCGGTCACGAACTGGTCAGCGGCGGCAAGTTGGTCACGGGTTGGTATCGCAACTACTTCACCGATCCACAGGCGCGGGAGGCGCAGCGCCTGCTGCTGCGAACCGTCGTCGGCGCATATCACGATCATCCCGGTGTCTGGATGTGGAATCTCGGCAACGAGCCGGACTTGTTCGCCATCGCGCCGGATCAGGCGATTGGATCGGCATGGGTGCGCGAGATGACCGGCATCATCAAGGCGCTTGACAGCCGCCACCCGGTGACCTGCGGTCTGCACGTCGCCAGCCTCTATCGCCCCGAACCGCTGCGCATCGATCAGACCTTCACGACCACCGACATCGCCGTGATGCACTCCTACCCCATGTACACCGGCTTTCTCGAAAATCCGCTCGATCCGCGCTTCGTGCCCTTCACCTGCGCGCTGGTCAGCGCCCTGTGCGACAAGCCAACGCTGATGGAAGAATTCGGCGGCTGCACCGCGCCGCGCGGCGAACCGTCGCAAACGTGGGAATGGTCGATGTTGGGCAAGCCGTACCAGCAGTTCATGGCGAGCGAAGACGCTTTCGCCGATTACATCGCCCAAACGCTGCCCAATCTGGTCGATGTAGGCGCTTCCGGCGCGATGCTCTGGTGCTTCGCCGACTACAGCGAAGACTTGTGGGATCAGCCGCCGCTGGTCGAGCACAAGCACGAGATCTACTTCGGGCTGGTGCGCCCCGATGGATCGATCAAGCCGCACGCGCAGGTGATCAAGGACTTCGCCGCCACGCACCCGACCGTCCAGCCCGCGAAAAAGACCCTCAGCATCACGCCGGAAGAGTTCTATCAGGATCAAATCGGCAGCGCCATGCGGCTCTGGCAGGAATTCATCAAGGAATAGCTTGAACTGCACGACGCAAAGGCATCAAGTTAAGGATCGTGATCCCTTTCGCCCGATGCTTCGAGCGTCTGATTAGCAGCAAAAGCACTGCTGAAGCAGGCTCAATAGCCGCCTTCAGGCGGCTTGGTTTCTCGTAGCCGGAGGTTTTGAACCTCCGGCGGCGCAGCGAGAAATGCTCGATAAACTACTTAACTTGATGCCTATGAAACCCTCTTTGCGCCTTTCTCTTTCCCTTTGCGTCTTGGCGTTGAATCTTTTAGTGGTTCAGAACTTCAGCCCGCAGCACGTCGAGCGCTTGCAGCGTCAGCAAATTCCGCAGCGTGCCGCCGAGCCGATCCTGCGCGCCGTCGAAGGCGCAGTAGCTCCCGATCTGCGCTTTCAGGTGGGTGTGATCGGGACCGATGCCATCGTCGGGGAGGCTCTGCGCCGCCGCCCATAGGTTGATCAGCGGCGTACCCTCGGTGTCGGCGATGTCCAGCAAAGCCAAGTTGAATTCCAGCGAGCGCTCGTAGATGCTGCCGCGATCCGGCGCGACGACGAAAGTCGTCAGCACCGGGATCACGCCCTGCCGGATCGAGGTCTGAACGATAGTCTGCATGTTGGCGGCATAGTCGGCGGTCGTCAGGTCGTTGACGTCGATGCCGCCCAGCATGATGATCGCCACGCCGGGGTGGATGGTGCGGTATTCGCAGGCGAGCGGCGACTCGCCCCCGCGACAACTCCCGCCCGCCCAGAACGGATCGAGCACCGAGGCGCTGCTGAAGCCCTTCTGCGCCGTCTCGCTGTGATGCACGAAGGAATTCGCCGCCTCGTCAGACGGCGCGGTCGAGAAGTACGCCACCGTCGCCCGCAGATCGTCGTAATCACCCCACGTACAGTAGGAATCCGCGCCCATCCCGAACGGCTGCAAGAAGTCGCCGTTGGTGGTGTTGCTGTCGCCGATGGTCGTGAACACGTCGGCGCGCAGACCGAAATCGCGCCCGCGCTCGAACAGCCAGCGGGTGCGCTCGCTGGTGAGATTGTAGCAGGATCGGCGTCTCGCGCAGGCGGCGCTCCATCGCCGGGATATCGCCGGGCGTCACGGCGGTCGGCTGCGCGCTCGCTTCGGGCGATGGTGTCCAAGTCGGCAGGATGTCGGGCGCGGCAGCGATCAAGGTAGGCGCTGATTCGAGGGGGATTGCTGCAATATCCGCCCCGGCGAACACATCCGACGCGGCGACCCAGCCGACCGCGCCTTGATCGGTGACGATCTCGTACCACGCGCCGTCAAGCGAGCGCCCCCGCGCGTGGGCAATCGTCCCGCCGGGGATGGTCACGACCGTCTCAGCGTCAACCGATGGCGCACGGCGCAGCGCGATCCCCGGCGCGTTATTCAGGTCGAGGCTGCCGATCAGCACCGGGATCGACGGAACGGCGGCGACTTCGGTCGGGATCGCTTCAGTCGGCGGCGATTGAAGATGACCCGGCAATCGGCGCAGGGATGCGCGTCGGCGGATTAGTCGGCAGTTCGGCAGCGGTTGGCAGCGCCGCCCGCGTCGGGATTTCCGGTTCGCGCGGCGCGCAGCCCGCGATCAGCAGCAGGATCAGCAGCGTGACCGCCGCCCGCCGCCCGCCGATCATCCCCGCCCTCGCTCGCTCAGCCATTTCTCGCGGTTGGCGGCGCGGGCGATCTTGCCGCTCGACGTCTTGATCAGCCAGCGCTCATCAACCAGATGGACGTAACTCAGCGTGACCGTGCTCTGCTGCGCCACCGCCTGCCGCACTCGCTGCGTGATCGCCTTGCGTTCGTCAGCGTCGTCGGGGACACCCGCTTCGACCTCGGCGACGACGGCGATCAGTTCGGTGCCTTCGCGCTCATCCGGCACGCCGAAGACGACCGCGCGCCCGGCGTGAATCCCGGCGACGCCGTTGAGGATCGCCTCGATATCCTGCGGGTAGACATTCTTGCCCGCGTTGATGATCAGGTCTTTCGAGCGCCCGACGACGTAGACCTCGCCGTCGGCAACGTAACCGCGATCCCCCGTCAGATACCAGCCATCGCGGAAGGGATCGAGATCCGGGCGGTGATAGTAGCCGCTCAACATGCTGTCGCTCTGCACGGCGATCTCACCAACGTGGCGCTCCGCCAGTGGTTGATTGTCGGCATCGAGCACGCGCACCGCCACGCCGTTGATCGGCAAACCGCAGGACACCTTGATCACCGCGTTCGGGTGCTCGTCATCGACCCGCACGGCGCGCAGTTCGGTTTGCAGGGCGGCACGGTCGATCACGTCGAGGCGCGGGATCTCGCGCGGGAGCGTCTGGGTCACGGCGAAGGTGTTCTCCGCCATCGCATAGCTGACGCCCAGCATCGACGGGATGACGCCCAGCGGCGCGAACCGTTCCAGAAACAATTGGTGGCTCTCGTGATAGACCGGCTCCGAGCAGTTGATGAACAGCCGCATCGACGCCGCCGACAAGCCTTCAAGATCGCGCTGGCGGATGCGGCGAGCGCAGTGGTTGTAAGCGAAATTCGGCAGCCAGCAGAGCGTCGCCTGATAGTCATTGATGGCGCGAAACAGCAGCGCCGGGCTTTTGACCCATTCGAATGGCGACATCAGCACCAGCGGCACGCCCTGAATCAGCGGCAGCAGGAACCCGGCGATCAAGCCCATGTCGTGATACAGCGGCAGCCAACTGACGATCACGTCGTCGCCGCGCAGGTCGAGCGCGTCGCCGTAACTGGCAAGATGATTGAGCACGGCGCGGTGCGTTAAAGCGACGCCTTTCTGCAATCCGGTCGTGCCGCTGGAGTGTTGCAAAAAAGCGATCTCGTCAGGGACGGGAGCATTGAGCGAGAAATCCGCAGCGTCGCTGTGGGCGACGGGAACATCAGGCGAAAAATCCGCCACATCACGATGGGGGACGGGAACATCAGCCGAAAAACCCGCCGTATCACTGATCGACGCGAGCAGCGCTTGCGACCCATACACTGGGCATCCAAGCCGCTCCGCCAACGCAGGCGCGAATTCGTCGGTCGTCAGCACGGCGCGCACCTCCGAGACGCGGACGAGTTCCGCCATGTTCGCCATGTAGATGTCGGGGTCGAGCTTCTCGGTCAGCGTCGGGAACATCGACGGGATCGCGCCGATCAGCAGCGCGCCCCAAAAGGCATAAATGCTTTCGAGGTTCTGGGTGTGAGCGACGATCACGAGGTCGCGCGGGGCGATTCCCATCGCCCGCAGCGCCGAAGCATAGGCGCGGGCATGGCGCGCGAAGTCGGCGCGCGTGACCGTCACCGGCTCGGCTTCGACGCTCAGGTAGATGATGGCGGGCGCGTCGCTGGCTTGCAGCGCCGCCGCGTCGAGTAAAGTCGTGTAGGCGGAGCGAGATTCAATCGTTAACACAACCTCGCCTCCCGTCCCCCACTCCATGCGACGCGAGGGCGGCTCATTCGCCGGAACGCCCAAATATTCATCATTGAGCACTATCCGGTAACGACGAACGGCGGCGAATCTTGCCGGTGTGGACGACGTGGGTTTCGTGCGTTTTGGCGTCGTTCTTGGCGATCACCGCGTAGACCTGCTGGATGATGCGATTCACGTCGATGCCGCTGGCGAAGCAGACGCCCAGCGCGGTCACCAGCACGTCGGCGCTTTCTTCGGCAATGTGATCAAGATTGCTGCCCGTCCGCGCCGCTTCGATCAACTCGCGGACTTCTTCCTCGAAGTTCATGATCGCGTTCTCGCGTTCGGGCACGACGCCGAAGCGCGCGTAAAAATCGGCGGTGGACTGGGCGAGGTCGCGCAGGGCGTCGCCAGTGTTATGATCCCTCATCATGATTTCAGATCGCGCAGGACGCGAGCGGTCATCTGGTCGAGCGTGTCCATTTTCGTGACGGTCAGGTCGGGGTCAGGGATGTAGACGCCGAACTCGCCCTCGACGTAGACGGCGAACTCCGCCAGTGAAAACGAGTCCATCAGCCCGCCGGTGACGATGCCCTCGGTATCGGTCAGGTCGTAATCCTCGTCGCGGATCAGTTCCCGCTTGATGTAGTCGCGCAGTTTTTCACGTACAGTGCTTTCGTCCATTTTTCTCTCCCTGTGGCATCCATAGGGGCAGCACCCCTACACAAATCCATTTTCATTGAGTTGATGATACGGTAACGATCTGCTCGCCTAGCCAACTGCTCAACTGGCGCGATCCAGCGGGTGTGAGATGCACCGGGCTGTCGGTGAACTCGTCGCCGATGGCGATGCGATCCCACCAATCGAGGCTGCGCCAGCCGTGATCCGCCGCCTGCTGCGCGATCAAGGCGTGGTACTGATCGTATGCCCAGCGCGGATAGAAAGCATTGTAACGCAGGTCGCTGTTTTCGCCGCTGCTGATGAACATCGGCTCGTTGACGATGGTGATCGGCACGTCGCCCGCCCGCTCGATCCCCGCCGCCAGCACGTCGAAGGCGAGATCGTCGGGCGTCAGCGTCACCGGCGCGTCGAAGCTCTCCCACGAGACGTCAGTGTCGAAATCGACGGCGTGCGGGGTGTAATCGTCAGGGATTTTCTGGTCGATGCCGGTCGCCGCCCACGAGAAGCCGTACAACTGCAAGCGCAGCAAATCCGCCAGCGCCCGCCGCTGCCCGACAATCGTTTTGCCGAAGAAATCCGCATCGACGAAGCGCGCGTCGTGCGGGTCGAGCGCCAGATCATAACGGGCGATCAAGTCGCGGGCGCGGGCGGCGTTGTTCTGCACCAGCGGCGGGTAAAGCTGCTTATCGCGCGGGAACGACGCCAGCGTCACCAGCCAGACGATCTGGTCAGGTTGGTACTGCATAGCGGTGTCGAGCAGCATCAAGTCTTTGGTCAGCGACATGATCGGGTAGCCGAGGTTGTAGGCGACGATCCGGCGTCCGTCGGCGCTGGTCAAGTGTGCCGCGTTGAGGTTGGCGGCGTAGGTCTCGCCCGGTTGTCAGAAACCAGCCCCACGTCGATGAATCGCCGATCAGCAGGACGCGGTATTCGTCGGCGGGCTTGGCACGGGCGATCTCGTGCGCGGCGAACAGCGCCGGGACGTTGTAGAGGTTGAGGTTGTAGGACTCGGCGGGGTTTTCGCCGTAGGGCAGCCGCTCGCGCCCCGGCAGGACGACGTTGTAAAGCGAGACGTTGCGCCCCAACGTCTCAAGCGGATCGAGCAAGGCGAAGATCAGATTGGCGAGCACGAACAGGATCGCCGCCTTGACGATCACGCGGAGGAGAAAGCGCCAGCCCATCACAGCCCGATCCCGAACAAGCCGCCGAAGACGTGGAGCGATTGATCGACGGTCGGCAGCGCGAACCAAACCCAGCCGAGCACGACGTAGTGGAAGGTGATCAGCCAGCCAACGACCGACCACAGCCGTTTCTGCGCTGGCTTATCGTTGAGCGAACGATACCACTTGCGTGTGCGGTCACTCCACTGCTTGTGGACGAACAAGCCAACACCATGCCAGATCCCCCAGATCAGGAAGTTGAGCGAAATGCCGTGCCACAGCCCAATTGTGATCATGGTTGCGGTCTGGGTGAGCAGAACGATCAGCGTCGGCGAGGGCTTGGGCTTGCGGGTCAGCAACCAACGCGAAAGCGGCGAGAAGATGTACGAACGCGCCCACGCGCTCAGCGTCGCGTGCCAATTCTGCCAGAAGACGGTGATATTGGTGCGCAGGTAGGGACGGCTGAAGTTCTCCGGCAGCTTGATGCCTAGCAATATGCCAATGCCGATGGCGACGTCGGTATAGCCGCTGAAATCAAAGTAGAGCCGCAGGGCGTAGCCGTAAAGCAGCAGCCACAATCCGGGCGCGTTCTGCACTTGCGTCGCGTTGACAGGGTTGAGCGCCATGCCCAGCGCCAAACTGTCGGCGATCACGAACTTCTTGAAGATGCCAATCGTGATGCGGGTCAAACCTTCCGTCCAGCGCGCGCCGTCCATGCCGACTTTCTCCGGCAGGGCGCGGAAGTCTTCGACGAAGCGCTCAATGCGGTCAATCGGTCCGGCGATGTAGGCGGGCGCGAAGATCACGTAGGTCACATACTCGCGCAAGCCGAGCGCCGGGAGCAAGCCCGACTGCCGGTCGCGCAGGGTATGAATTAAGCGGAAAGCGACGTACGAGAAGCCGAGCCAGTTCAAGTCAGTAAAAGCGCCTAGTGCGGTATCCTGCCCGGTACCGCCGCGCCACGCGCGGGCGACCAACGCGGCTAACGGCTCGCTCTTGAGGGCGACGAACAGGACGACGATCAGCAGGATCAGGACCCAGAGCGCCCGTTTCCGGACGCGCCGCTGATTTTCCGGCGTCGTGATCCGCGTCACCAGCAGCGACGCACCGAGCACAATCGCCGTCACCAGCGCCAGCGCGACCAGCACCGCCAGCGGTTCGGGCGGGCGCGAGGCGGTCAAGCGGTAATCGGCATCGACGAAGCGCAGCAGCGCCAGCGCCAGCACCAGCAGCGCGATCACGCCGAAGGTCAGCCGATCTGAACGATCCGCCGCTTGATCGGGCGCGCGGGTGAACCACCAGCAGGCGACCGTGATGACGACCGTCGCGGTCGGCAGGATGAAATCGCTGTAGCGGATCGGCAGCGCGGGCTGCAAGCGGTAGATCAAAATTACACTGGCGATCAGCAGCGCCCAACCGCGCCAACGCGCCGGGAGCAGCGCCGCGTACAACAGCGCCCCGACGACGAAGATCAGGATGGTGAGAAGATCAAAGGTCACGAGCTAGAAACCCTGATAAATCCACTGAGGGGCGGAGTCGCTGGTGACGACGATCACCATGATGACGATCAGGCACAGCGCCAGCGCGTAGAGGTTCTCGCGGGAGAGAATGCGGCGGATCATGGCGCTTCTCCGCACCATTTCCATTCGCCATCCTCCTGCACCACGCGATACGAGGTCAACGGAAAGCTGGTCTGCTCGGTGCCGTAAGTCGCGTCGATCTGTCCGGCACAGGTAACAACATCGGTATCACCTTCACGAGCACAGGACATCCCGTTCAGCTTGGCAGCGACCGCCGCGAACGACGATGCCTCGCGACTCAGATCGGCTTCCATCGCGCTGCACAGCAGCGGACGGAGCGCCACCTCATCTCCGGCAACTTTCGCCGTCAAATACTGCTCGACCGTCTGAGCGGGATCGCCGCCACTCGCTGGCGCGCAGGCAGCGAGCAGGAATCCCGCCAGCAGCACTAATAGTAGGGGCATGGCGCGGTGCAACCTTCGGTTGCCTGCCCCTACACGAAAACCATTCAAGGCATCACCCCGCCGCATTGAGATCGAGGATAACAGTCGTGCGAATTTCATCGAGCATCCGAATCGAGAGCAGGTTGCGGAGCGCCGCGCCGGAGAAGGCGACGTGCCCATCGTCGAATTTGAGATATTCGTACCCCCAGTGTTTCATGTGCGTCTGATCATTCTCCAGACCCCAATTGGGCAGCGCTCGCGCCGCCAGCCACAGGTTGATTATCGGAATCTGGTACTCGTTGGCGATCTCGATCAGGCGCTCGTTGAACAGCACCGACCGGTTCCACAGCCCCATGCCGGGATCGTAGCTGAAGGTGGACAAGACCGGAATGATACCACGCTCAATCGTCTTGTCGACGATGGTGCGGATATTCTCCTCATACGTATCGGGACCATTGTGGAGCAGATCGTTCGGACCGAACATGATGAAGGCAACGCTCGGTCGCTTGCGCCGGTACTCGCAGTCGAGCGGCGTTTCGCCGCGCTCGCAGACTTGTTTATCCGCCCACATCGGGTCGAGCACGGTAAAAGTAGTCATACCCACCCGCGCGGCGACGCTGTCAACCTGTGTCGAAGCGGCGAAATAGTCAATCGTAGTGGCGAGGTAGTCGTAGGCGCCGAGCACGCGCCGGTTGAGGCTCATCGGCTTCAAGTAGAGCGGGTCGGCGGTGATGCTGTCGCCCACTTTGGTGATCACGTAGCTGTAGTTGCGCAGATCGTCGCGCCCGTGCGTGAAGAGGTCGCGGACTGCATCGCTGACCGGCGGGATTATCGGCGCGGCGGAAAGCTCGCGCAGTTGATCCGGCACCAACGCGAGATCGGCATCGGGCAGCGTCGTATTGATCGGCAACCAGCCAAAATGCAAGTCGGGATCGAGATTGAGATAACCGCTGATAATCCAGCCGTCGTCGAGCAGTTCACCGTTCGCGTCGGTACGCTGGACGTGCACCCACGTACCGACGTTGTTGCGCTCGACGATAGTCAGCGGAACCCCGGCGGCGATGGTGTCGCTCAGGTGGTAGGTGATGCCGGGACCGTCGAACAGGTTGACCCGCTGATAGGCGGTCGTCACCAGCGGGGACGGCGAGTCGTCAGCAAAGGAGAACCGCACCACGCCCAGCGCGGCGGCAACGAGGCAGATCAAAAGCCTGGATTTCAAGATCACCCTAGTCAATCGTGTACGGTCGTAATTTTAGCGTAAATCAGCGCATTCTACCGCAGGTTCATCGGGAAGACGGCGAGATTCTCCGCACCATCAGGCGTGATCAGGTACATGTTCTCCAGCCGGACAAACACCCCCTCGGCTTCGAGATATGCCCCCGGCTCGACCGTGACCACCGCCCCGACTTCGATCAAGCCGCCGCGTGTGGGGTTGAGGTCGGGCATTTCATGGGCGCGCAGCCCTAACCCGTGCCCGGCGTGATGGATCAAGCCGGTCGCCTTCAAGGCTGGATGCTCGCGCATCAGCGCATCGACTTTACGCCAGACTTCGGTTCCATCCATACCCGGCTTGAGGAACGTCGGTACCGCTTCCTGAATTGCCTTGATGTGGTCGTAAACCGACTGTTGCAGCGCGCTCACCTCGCCGCCGACCGCGAACGACCGCGACAAATCCGACCAGTAGCCGCGATAGCGCGTCCATGCATCGACAATATACTGCTCGCCTTCGACGATCTCGCGGTCACGCGCTGCGCCCGCCTGCGCGCCCGCGCGGTAATCACCGCTGTGGTAGACCTGCTCGCCCGCCGCCCAGATCGCGCCCTGCGTCGCCGCCGCCAGCACGTCGAGTTCGCGCACGCCCGGCTGGATGATCGGCTGCGCGGCGCGATAAGCTGCCAGATCACACTGGATGCTGCGGCGAATCAGGTCGAGTTCGTCGGCGTCCTTGCGCCGCTCCATCTGGCTGATCAGCTCGTCGATGACGACCCACTCATCGGGGTGGAGCTTGGCGTCAATGCTTTTGCCGAGCAGCAGCGCCAGCAATTCGGCTTGATAGCCGATCCGCCCCACCGACCCACCCAGCTTGGCAGTCGCCAGCGGCTCGATCACCCGCAGCCAGTCGGCGTTGGTGGTGCTGCCGATGTTATAGACGTAGGTCGTCACGTCCTCGACGCCGACCGCCGCAAAGCCTTCCGGCGCGATCAGCCACGCGCTGCTGGCGTCGATCCAGAGCAAGCCGGGCAGCAAAAATCGGACTCTCCGGCAGCAAAACACCGGCGAAGTAGTAGAGTTCGTGCGGGTCGCTGATCACGGCGGCGTCGAGGTTCTGCTCGACCAACACCTGCCGCAGCCGCTGCTGGCGTTGATGACAGCCATCTTGGGTCAACATGAGTCCTAATCCCCTTCCGTGCAAGGCATCCGAACCGGATCAACTTGATGTAGTATAGAACCAAGCAAACACCCGAAGCAAAGGAGATCGATCGTGCGGAAACGGATCTGCTGCTGGCACTGATCCTGATCGTGGGAATCGTTCCCACCAGCGCCCAAGAGGTGAGCAATCCCCTGCTTGACCTGCTGGCACGCATCCCGGACACAGCCCCCACCCGTGAATGGTTTGACCTACGTGGACTATCAGGCGATTTTTGCCAGCTATCCCGGCGCGCCTGCAAGTACATTCTTATCAGGATTTCGAACGCTGACGAGGCTGACCGCCCCAGCGCTGAACGCCGAGCCCATCATGGATGCGCTGCATGAGTCATCACTGCTGGACCACAACTGATGTTCTCGAATTGGACTCTCCAGTGCGACTGCCATGCCGGAAACGATGGGTTTTGATTTTTCAGCATCGACCGCGGATCGAGTACGGCAAATATCCCGCTGCTGTGACAATCCTCGAAGGCGCTTTCAACCCTGACTTCTGTGATCGCCGCGCACGACAGCGCGGGGCTACACAGTCAGCGAAACGCACGGCTTGAGCCTGCTGTGCAGCGCGGACGGCTGCGCTGCCGGAGCAAAACCAACGCGAGAAACGTCGACGGCTCGAACATCTTCGACGGTAGTTTTGGTTACGCTCAGCCGGTGCTGGTGAACGCGAGCACTATCGCCAGTTCGCAGTATGTTGACGCGCTCAAGCTGACCGCCAGCACGATCAGCGGAGCCAGTGACAGCCTCGCTCAACAACCAGATTACCGTGCCGCTGCCGAGGCAATCACGGCGCACGGAGCGGTGACTCAGGCGTACTTTATCGCACCGGAGGACATTTCATCAGCAACGGACGGCGCGATGATGTCGCCCCTAAGCATGGTATCTCCTGACCAACCGCAGCCCGGTACCACAACCGATCACGCGCTGCTGCCGGCTTATACGCTGACCGCCATCGCCGACAGCGCGACTGCTACCGAAGAACAAGCCTTGGTCGCATTGGTCTATCTTGATTCAAGTGATGCCGCCGCTGCCGCCGCGCTGTTCCCCGCTCATCTGACCAGCTATCAGTCGCTGGTGGCGTTCCATCGCTTCGGCGACTTACTCGACGCGCAAGGCGTTACGTCCATTGAATCCAGCGTGTTCACGCCCAGCGTTGATCGCTCCGTGATGCTGCTGACGCTGAGCGCGCCGCTGATCAGCGCGGACGCGGCAGAACTCATCGACCGCGCTCTTGGTGAATAGGGTCTTTCGCGTCCTGACGAATGCGTATCGCTGGGACGATCTAAACTGGCTGGCGACCACGCCCTGAGCATGAGCAGTTGCTAAGAAATCGGGCGGGGTGCGCCTCGCCCGAATCCCCGCTTTTCCGCTTGCAAGACTAAATTGTGATATGTTTCACAAGGAAATGACGCAGAATGATATGGGAAATCAAGGACAATCCGCGCTTGCTTGTTTTATGAGGTTTTTGTATATTTTAGGAGGTTTTCCGACGAAAATACAACGAGTGGAACTGAATCATGCCGCAGAGTTCGCGTTTTGGCAATGCCGCCTCGACCCAGCGCGCGCCGGATCAGCCTAAAGACCGGCTGACGAAGCGCCAGTACGTTCGCTTCGCCTTCTACAAGCTTGATCCGGCGTGGCGACGGCTGCCCGCCGAGAAGCAAGCCGCCCACAAGCGCGAACTGATCGCCACCATCGAAGGGCTTCAAGCGCCGGATGCTGCTGCGCCCCTACAGCTTGATGGGCACGCGCGCCGACGCCGAACTGCTGCTCTGGCAGATCGCCGAATCGCCCCAGCCGTTCGGGGAACTGGCGACCGCCATCGCCCGCACCGGCATGGGCGCGTATCTCCAGATCGTTTACTCCTACTTCTCGCAAACCAAACGCTCGATCTACGAGATTCGCGGCGGTGCACTGGGCAGCGACGAACGCCTGATCATCCAGCCGTCGGAGGCGAAATACCTGTTCGTCTACCCCTTCATCAAGACGCGCGACTGGTATCAACTCTCGCTGCACGCCCGGCAGGGGATCATGGACGAGCACATCGAAGTCGGGCGCAAGTACCCCGCCGTCAAGCTCAACACGACTTACAGCTTCGGCTTGGACGACTACGAGTTCATCCTCGGCTTTGAGACCGACGAACCCGCCGACTTCCTCGACTTGGTGCAGGAACTGCGCGAAACCGAGTCGAGCCGCTACACGCTGCAAGATACGCCCCTATTCACCTGCACCAATATGCGCTTGGTCGAGGCGCTCGACGCGCTGGGCGGCGAGGCAATTGCCGAGCCGGTCGAAGCCGAAGCGCCAGCACGAAGCGTGGACGGAAGTCTGCCCGGTTGACGAGTTCGCCCCCGGCGAGCGGCGCGTCGTCTACCTCGACGGCAAGCAGGTCGCGCTGTTCAACCTCGGCGGCAAGTTCTACGCCATCAGCAACCGCTGCTCGCACGCGCGCGGACCACTCAGCGAAGGCGACGTTGACAGCGACGCCTGTACGGTCGTCTGCCCGTGGCACTACGCCAAGTACGACCTGACCAGCGGCAGCGTGATCGACGGCATCGCCAGCGCCCCGGTCGAAGCCTACACCGTCGCAATCCGCGACGGTGTGCTCGTCGTCGGAACCCGGCTCCCTGAAACAACCGTGGCGCAGGCGTAATCCCTGAATTGGAAGGACAGACCCATGCAGAATGACAGTCTTACTGCCGCACCTGACGCTCAAGCTACGCCCGTTTACGATGCGCTGCTGCTGGTCTCGTTCGGCGGTCCCGAAGGCAGGGACGACGTAATGCCATTTCTTGAAAATGTCCTGCGCGGCAAGAACGTCCCGCTGGAGCGGATGCAAACGGTCGTGCATCATTACGAGCTGTTCGACGGCGTCAGCCCGATCAACGGGCAGAACCGCGCCTTGATCGCCGCGCTGCGCGCCGAACTCGACGCCCACGCCATCGACCTGCCGATCTACTGGGGCAACCGCAACTGGTCGCCCTACCTCGCCGATACGCTGCGGCAGATGGCGAACGATGGCATCCAGCACGCGCTGGCGATCTTCACCAGCGCCTACAGCAGCTATTCCGGCTGCCGCCAATACCTTGAGGACATCGCCCGCGCGCAAGCCGAAGTCGGCGCCGACGCGCCGCAGATCGATAAGCTGCGCGTGTTTTACAACCATCCCGGCTTCATCGCCGCCAACGTCGAGCGCACGCTCGCCGCCTTCCAGCAAATCCCGCCGGAGCGCCGCGCCGCCGCCGAACTGGTCTTCACGGCGCACAGCATCCCGCTGAGCATGGCGCAGGGGTCGAATTACGTCGTTCAGCTTGAGGAAACCTGCCGCTTGATCGCCGAGCGCGTCGGACGCAGCAGTTGGCGCTTGGTCTACCAGAGCCGCAGCGGATCGCCACGCCAGCCGTGGCTCGACCCGGACATTCTGGAAACGGTGCGCGCGCTGAAAGAATCCGGCGCGCGCGACGTGGTGCTGCTGCCGGTCGGCTTCATCTCGGATCACATGGAAGTCAATTACGACCTCGACGTCGAAGCACGCCAGCTTGCCGACAAGATCGGGCTGAACCTCGTGCGCGCGCAGACGGTCGGCACGCACCCGGCGTTCGTCGCCATGCTGCGCGACCTGATCGTCGAGCGCATCAGCGGGGCGAGCGAACGCAAGGCGATTGGCACGTTCGGTGCCAACCACGACATTTGCCCGGCGGATTGCTGCCCGGTCGGGGTCAATCATCCGTAAGGGTGTGTTACAAAGGTCAGTGGAATGGCGGCTGGTCACGCCTCTAGAATTTATAGATTCGGATACTTGCTTTCGATCACTTCGTCAAGGCAAAGGATAAAACGTGTCGATCACGCTGGTGGGACTGAATTATCGGACGACGCCGCTCGCCCTACGCGAGCAGTTCGCGCTGACCGGCGAGCAGATGACGCGAGCGCTCGCCGAGCTGCGCCCTGCAAGTTGTCCGGTGGACGGGGAGCGCGAGATCGTCATCCTTTCGACCTGCAACCGCCTCGAAGTCTACGCGGCGAGCAGCGGCAGCGGCGACGAGAATACGACGGCGCAGTTGAGGGCATATATCGCCACGCTAGGTAATCTACCGCTGGATGCACTGCGCCCGCACCTCTACACTAAGCACGACGGCGACGCCATCACCCATTTGATGCGGGTCGCCTGCGGGCTGGACTCGCAAATTCTGGGCGAGGCGCAGGTGATCGGTCAAGTCGCCGCCGCCGCTGAAGATGCTCGCGCCGCCGGGACTCTCGGCGCGACGCTGGCACGGCTTTTCGCGCACGCCGTCCATACCGGCAAGCGCGCCCGCAGCGAGACCGAGATCAGCCGCCACACCACCAGCGTCAGCCACACGGCAGCCCGCCTCGCCAGCGAGCAAATGGGCGATCAAGCGCGCGTCCTGATCGTCGGCGCGGGCGACATGGCGCAGTTAGCGGCGCTGGCGCTCAACGGGCAGCCGATCACGGTGGTCAACCGCACTTACGAGCGCGCAGCGACACTCGCGCGCGAGGTGCGCGGGCGGGCTTTGGATTGGCTGCAACTGCGTCCGGCACTGGCGTGGGCGGACGTGGTGATCGTGGCGACCCGCGCGCCGCAGCCGGTGATCACCGCCGCCGACTTGGGAGACCGGGAACGCCCGCTGCTGCTGATAGACCTCTCCGTTCCGCGCAACATCGATCCGGCGGCGCGCGAGCTGCCCCACGTGACCGCCTACGCGCTCGACGACTTGCAAACACTGGTCGACTCGCATCTGGCGCAGCGACAGGCAGCAATCCCGGCGGTCGAAGCAATTATCACCGCCGAGGCGACACTGTTTCGGGAGTGGCTGAACAGCCGCGAAGTCGTCCCGGTGATCGCCGACTTGCAGCGCTGGGCGCGCGCGGTCGCGGACACCGAGATCACGCAGGCGCTCAACCGGCTCGACCAAAACGACCCGCACACGGAAGAGGTGATCGCGCGGCTGGCGCACCGGCTGGTCAGCAAGCTGCTGCATGAACCAACCGTGCGCCTCAAACTGCATGCGGCGGGCGGCAACGGCGCCGATTACGCCAGCACCGTCCGCGACTTATTCGGACTCGATAGCGACAATCCGCTCGCAGCGGACGAGGTGCGCGAACATGCCTAACCAGACTATCCGCATCGGCACGCGCGGCTCGGCGCTGGCGCGCTGGCAAACCGATCACGTCGCGGGGCTGCTGCGCGCCGCATACGCCGACCTGACCGTCGAAATTACCGTAATCTCGACGCAGGGCGACCGCGTGCTCGATCAACCGCTGCCGCTGGTCGGCGGCAAAGGCTTGTTCACGGCGGAACTCGAAGCCGCGCTGCACAGCGGCGCAATCGACTGCGCCGTCCACAGCCTCAAGGATTTGCCGACCGAACTCGGCGACGGGCTGATCGTCGGCGCGATCCCCGAACGCGCCGATCCCGCCGACGCGCTGGTCAGCCGCGCCGGACACACGCTGGCGACGCTGCCAAACGGCGCGAGCATCGGCACCAGCAGCCGTCGCCGCGCCGCTCAACTTCTGCACGCCCGCCCCGATTTGCAAATGCGCGACATTCGCGGCAATGTTGATACGCGCATCGGTAAGGCGCTCGACTCCGACGGCGACTACGACGCGATTGTGCTGGCATTCGCCGGGCTGGATCGGCTGGGCAAAACCGCCGTGATCAGCGAACGGATCGATTTCACCACGCTGCTGCCCGCGCCGGGACAAGGCGCGCTGGGCATCCAGTGCCGCGACGACGCCGAATCGCGCGCGCTGCTGGGGCTGATCACCCACGCACCGACCGCCACCGCCGTCCGCGCCGAGCGCGCTTTCTTAGGCGAACTAGGCAGCGGCTGCTCGCTGCCGGTCGCCGCCTACGCCGAAATCGAGGACGGCAACCTGCACCTGCGCGGGCGCGTCAACTCGCTCGACGGCGCGCAGCAGATCGACGTGGCGCTGATCGGCGGAGCGGACGAAGCCGAGGCGGTCGGGCGCGAATTAGCACGACAAGCGCTGGCGCTCGGCGCGGCGCAGTTATTGGAGTCGCTTTCATGAGCTTAACCGGACGGCGGATCGTCAACACCCGCGCGCAGCATCAAGCCGGAGCGCTGGATCTGGTGCTGCACAATTACGGCGCTACGCCGATCCACTACCCATGCATCGCCATCGCGCCGCCGGACGACACGAGCGCGCTCGACGCGGCACTGCACAGCGAGTTCGACCTGCTGGTGCTGACCAGCGCCAACACCGTCATGATCCTCGAAGAAGAACTGCAAAGACTCGGCTTAACCTTCAGCGGAATCAGCACCGCCGCCGTCGGTTCGGCGACGGCTGACGCCGCCCGCGACTGGCTCGGCGTCGACGTCACCACCATCCCGGACGACTTCAGCGCCGAGGGTCTCGCCGATGCGCTGACGATCACGCCGGGGCAGCGGATTCTGCTGCCGCAGTCGGCGGTCGCCCGCCCGCTGCTGCGCGACGCCCTCGCCGCGCGCGGCGCGGACGTGATCGCCGTCACCGCCTACCAGACAGTGCGCGGACAGGGCGGCGTCCACCTGCTGCCGCTGCTGCGCGCGCACGAAGTCGATGCCGTCACCTTCACCAGTTCGTCGACCGCCCGCTATTTCACCGAGCGCTTGCAAATGGAAGGCGGCAGCATCGACGACCTAGCGAGCGCTACGATTGCCTGTATCGGCGAGCAGACGCGCCACAGCGCTGAAGCGTTGGGCATGACCGTCGCCGTCGCGCCAGCAATCCATACGCTCGACGGCATGATCGAGGCGCTCAGCGCCTATTTTCAGGAGCATTCAACGTGATCGAACCCCACGCCGCGCCGACCGGGCGCGGTTTAATCGAACGCCCGCGCCGTCTGCGCCGCACCGCGAATTTGCGCCGCATGGTGCGCGAGACGACGCTCAGTCCTGCCGACTTCATCTATCCGCTGTTCGTGCGCTACGGGCGCGACCAGCAGCGCGCCATCGCCTCGATGCCGGGACAGTTCCAATGGTCGGTCGATCAGCTCGCGCCGCTGGCACAGCAGATCAGCGCCGCCGGAATTCCGGCGGTCGTCCTGTTCGGCATCCCGGAGCACAAGGACGCGTGCGGCAGCGAGAACTACAACCCGAACGGCATCGTGCCGCAGGCGATCCGCGCCATCAAGGACGCCGCGCCGGAATTGGTCGTGATCAGCGACATGTGCTGCTGCGAGTACACCGATCACGGTCACTGCGGGATCATCAACACGCCGGGCGACGAGCACTACACGGCGCATCTGCCGGAAGGCTACCTGCTCAACGACCCGACGCTGGACATCATCACGCGGGCGTCGGTCGTCCACGCCGAAGCGGGCGCGGACATGATCGCGCCGTCGGGCATGATCGACGGCATGGTCGGCGCGATCCGGCAGGGACTCGATCAATCCGGCTTCGATCACGTCGCCGTCATGAGCTACGCCGCCAAATTCGCCAGCGGCTTTTACGGACCGTTCCGCGACGCCGCCGAAAGCCCGCCGTCGTTCGGCGACCGCAGCGAGTACCAGATGGATCCCGCCAACCGCCGCGAGGCGCTCAAGGAAGTGGCGCTCGACGTGGCACAGGGCGCGGACATGCTGATGGTCAAGCCCGCCCTGCCCTATCTCGACGTGCTGGCGGACGTGCGCGCCGCCTACAACTTGCCGCTGGCAGCCTATCAGGTCAGCGGCGAGTTCGCCATGCTCCACGCCGCCGCCGCCAATGGCTGGATCGACCTGCGCCGCTGCGCGCTGGAAAGCCTGATCAGCATCAAGCGGGCGGGCGCGGACATGATCCTGACTTACTTCGCGCTCGACGCCGCGCGGTGGCTCAGCGAATAGCAACACTGTCAACAACGCCGCGTAGGGGCATGGCGCGCCATGCCCCTACCTTAACCTTGTAGGAACGATGATGCCGGAAAACAGCCGATTTTTGCGCGCGTGCCGACGCCAACCGACCGACGCGACGCCGATCTGGTTGATGCGCCAGGCCGGGCGCTACATGAGCGAATACCGCACCCTGCGCGCGCGCTACTCGATGCTGGAGATCATTCACACGCCAGAACTCGCTTGCGAGGTGACGCTTCAGCCGATCAAGGCGTTCGACCTCGACGCGGCGATCATCTTCGCCGACATCCTGCCGCCGCTGGTCGGGATGGGGCTGGAACTCGACTTCATTCACGGCGAAGGGCCGGTGATCTACAACCCGATCCGCAGCGCGGCGGACGTGGAGCGGCTGCGGGTGACGCCGCCGCAAGAGAGCCTCGGCTTCACGCTGGAAGCGATCAAGCTGGCGCGAGCAGCGCTCGGCAGCAAGCCGCTGATCGGCTTCAGCGGCGCGCCGTTCACGCTCGCGTCTTACGCCATCGAAGGCGGCGGCAGCAAAAATCACCTGATCGCCAAGTCGTTCATGTGGCGCGAACCGGCGGCGTGGCACCAACTGATGAGCAAGCTCGCGCAAGTCGCCGGGGAGTATCTACTAGCTCAGGCGCAGGCCGGGGCACAGGCGCTGCAGCTATTCGATAGCTGGGTCGGCGAACTCAGCCCCGACGGATTACGCGACTTACGTGCTGCCCTACAGCCGCCGCGCTCTCGACATCGCGGCGCAGGCGGCGTGCCGGTGATCCACTTCGGCACCAACACCAACGGCATGCTGGAATTGATCCAGGCGGCCGGCGGCGACGTGATCGGCGTCGACTGGCGTATCGACCTCGACGCAGCGTGGGCGCGACTGGGCGACGTTGCGGTGCAGGGCAACCTTGACCCGACCGCGCTGTTCTCGTCGTGGGACGTGCTCAAGCCACAGGCACAGCGTATCCTCGATCAAGCCGGCGGGCGACCGGGACACATCTTCAACCTTGGGCACGGCATTCTGCCGGAAACGCCGGTCGAGAACGTGCGGCGGCTGGTCGATTTTGTCCACGAGTACAGCAGCGAGCGAAAAACCCATGAAAACGAGCTAAATCCGAAGCGCTTGTTCGAGCAGGCCAAGCAGATCATCCCCGGCGGCGTCAACAGCCCGGTACGCGCCTTTCGCAGCGTCGGCGGCGTGCCGCGCTTCATCGAGCGCGGCGAGGGCGCTTACATCTGGGACGCCGACGGCAACCGCTACGTCGATTACGTGCTGTCGTGGGGGCCGCTGGTGCTCGGTCACGCCCATCCGCGCGTCGTCGCGGCGCTGCAAGAGGCGGTCACGCGCGGCACGAGCTACGGCGCGCCGACCGCGCTCGAAAGCGAACTGGCGCAGCTGGTGATCGACACCGTGCCCTCGATTGAGATGATCCGCTTTGTCAACAGCGGCACCGAAGCGACCATGAGCGCCTTGCGCCTGGCGCGCGCCTACACCGGGCGCGAGAAGATCGTCAAGTTCGCGGGCTGCTATCACGGCCACGCCGATATGCTGCTGGTGCAGGCGGGCAGCGGCGTGGCGACGCTCGGCTTGCCCGATTCGCCCGGTGTTCCGGCGGGCGCAGCCGCCAACACGCTGACCGCGCCCTACAACGATCTCGACGCCGTGCGCGACCTGTTCGCCGCGAATCCCGGCGAGATCGCCGCCGTGATCGTCGAGCCGATTGCCGCCAACATGGGCTTCGTCCTGCCCGCAGCCCGGCTTTCTGCAAGGGCTGCAAGCGCTCTGCCGCGAATACGGCGCGCTGTTCATCCTCGACGAAGTGATGACCGGCTTTCGCGCGCTCGGATGGCGGCTACCAAAAACCCGCGAAGCTCGACCCCGACTTGACCTGTCTGGGCAAGGTGATCGGCGGTGGGCTGCCGGTCGGCGCGTATGCGGGCAAGCGCGCAATCATGCAGCAGGTCGCGCCCGCCGGGACGATGTATCAGGCGGGCACGCTGTCGGGCAATCCGCTGGCGATGACCGCCGGGATTGAGACGATCCGCGCGCTGCTCGCACCCGGTGTACTTGAACCGCTGGAACGGCTGACCGATCAACTCGTGCGCGGCATCGCCGCCGCCGCCGAAGCCGCATAACGTCCCGATGCAGCATGCGCTCGCGGCAGCATGTTCGGCTTCTACTTCCTCAAGCAAGCGGGGGTCGAAATCACCAACTACGCGAGCGCCAAGCAGTACGCCGATACCGAACGCTACGCCAAGTTCTTTCACGCCATGCTGGAAGCGGGCGTCTACTTCGCGCCCAGCCAGTTCGAGGCGGCTTTCATGAGCACCGCCCACACCCCCGCCGACATTCAGGTGACCATCGCCGCCGCCGAGCGCATTTTCGCGTCGTGGTAGCTAGGGCGGAGCATCGGCAAACGCCGGTCGCGTTCGGCACAGGGCTAGCTAAACTTGCGTCTAGGCAGGCTCATCTGGTAAAAATAGATGGTTGTGACAAAAGTAACATCTTTCCACAGAGCGATATTCGCAGGTAGTATTAGTCCCATCCGCTGGCGCGAACAGGGCATGAGGCAGTCTGTGCTCGGTTGACTGAATAGCACTACTTGGGAGAAGGCTCTTGGCAACCGTACTTGTGATCGAAGACGACCCCCAGATCCTGATGAACACACTGGAAATCCTTGAGCTGGAAGGATTTATCGCGGTTGGGGCGGAGAATGGTGTCGAGGGCGTCGAGCTTGCTCTAAAGACGATGCCGGACGTCGTGATCTGTGACGTGCTGATGCCCAAGCTTGACGGTTACGGCGTTCTGCGTGCGCTGCGCGCCACGCCCCTAACAGCGAACATCCCCCTTGTATTTGTCTCGGCGACGCCTAGCGAAGAAATTCTCGCCGCCAGTGTGAAACTGGGCGCGACTGATTATCTGACCAAGCCATTCCGCGCGTCCGACCTACTGAAGGTTGTCAACAAACATCTGAGCAGCCACTTGACGCAAACCAACGATTTAGCGTAATCCTACGGGAGCGCGGCTCCACTCCCCAATTCAGGCGCAGTCTCATGGGCAGGATCAGTGAAATTAGGTGGTGTTCGCGGCAGTGACCGGAGAACCGCTGTTTCGCATCCTGCAACCATGAGTCAAAAGATAAGGATACTCAATGGACTTAGGCTTGAAAGGCAAGGTTGTGCTGGTCGCCGCCGCCAGCAAGGGTCTTGGCTATGGGACGGCACGGGCGCTGGCTCAGGAAGGCGCGCGGGTCTCGATGTGCAGCCGCGAGGCGCTGGATATCGAGCAGGCGGCGACCACGCTGGCGCAGGAATTCGGCGTGGAAACGCTCGGCGTCGCCTGTGACGTGACCAACCCCGCCGCCATCAACGCGTGGATCGACCAGACGGTGACGCGCTGGGGGCGCATCGACGGGTTGTTCGTCAACGCGGGTGGTCCCCCCGCCGCCTACTTCAAAGAGGTCAGCGACGAACAATGGCAGGCAGCCTTTGAACTCACGCTGATGAGCAGCGTCCGCCTGATCCGCGCCGTGCTCCCCTACATGCACGAGGGCGGGTCGATTTTGGTGAGCACGTCGTCGTCGGTGAAAGAGCCGATTGAACGGCTCGTGTTGTCGAGCGTGATGCGCGCCGGGGTGGTGGCGCTGATGAAGACGCTGGCGGACGAACTCGCCGGGGATCGCATCTGCGTCAACAACCTGATTCCGGGCGGATCGACACGGATCGCGTCGCCCACCTCGATCAAGGGGTGGCGGATCGGCTGGGGATCAGTTTCGAGGAAGCGCGCGCGCGCAGCCTGAAGAATATTCCGCTCGGCAGGCTGGGGACGATTGACGAGTACGGGCAAGCCGCCGCCTATCTACTCTCGCCCGCTGCGAGCTACATCACCGGCGCGACGCTGCGCGTCGATGGCGGGCAAATGCGTTCGATCTGAGGCTCGATCGGATCAAAAAAGGGACGGCACAAGCTGTGCGTCCCTACAAATTACGGGAGATGCGCTACGAATTCATCTGTTCGAGCGCCGCGAGGTTGTGGAAGTTCTCGACCGCGATGGCGGCGTAGTCGGTCAGCGCGCTCAAGAGGGCGCTATCGTACTTGGTGAAGGCATGCCCGTCCCCGGACAGCGTCGTGACCGCCAGCGCGCCGATCACTTGATTGCGGATCATCAGCGGCGCGGCAGCGACCGAATGCGCGGGACGCTGAGCGCGTTCAAGCTGCTCCGGCGTCAAAATCAGCGGCTGACCATGCTGAACGACATGCAGCGGCACTTGATCGTCGCACGGCGTGCTGACCGCCTGCGCGTGCGCCATCGATCCCTGCTTGACTGCCCGAAAAACCAACTTATCGGCGTCGATTAAGCTGAGTGTGCCTTCTTCCGCTCCCGTCAGCTTGATGGCGGCATCGACGACGCGCGGCAGCAGTTGATCCAGCTCCATGAGGCTGGTCACGGATTTGCCGATCCCGTAGAGGACATTCAGTTCTTGCAACCGGCTCTGAAGCTCGCGGTTCGCCTGAATCAGACGCTCGGTGAGCGCGTCCTTCTCGCGGCGCAGACGCACGTCGCCGAGGCTGCGCTCGATGGCGAACATCATCTCCTCGACCGTGAACGGTTTCTTGACGTAATCGCGGACGCCGAGCCGGTACACCTCGATGGCAACCTCCTCCGAGCCGTAGAAGGTCATCAGGATGACAGGGATGGTGATCCCCTGCTCCGCCATCGCTTGCAGCACCTCGATGCCATTCATGCGGGGCAGTTGGTAGTCGAGCAAGATCAAATCGGGGTGTTCGGAGATCGCCATCTCCAACCCCTCTTTGCCATCTTTCGCCATCAACGCCTCATAGCCATTCGGTTGGAGGACGTATTCGGCGATGAACTCGCGGTTTTCGTGCCCGTCATCAACGATCAGGATACGTTCCAAGGCGCGCCTCGCTCGGCTGGTCGGTCTATACACTTTTCATTATAGCGCGAGACGTAAACCGCGCTGCATAAGCGACTGCCAAGCATAAGAATTAGGAAAGAAAGCCAAGTTCACATTGTCCGCCACCGTCTGCGGGTTTATAATGCGAACAAATGCTTGAAGAAACGAGAACAGCCTTGCAGCCAGCACCGGCAGAAACACTCTCGCGCCCCCGGCTTCGCTACCGAAGAACGAGTTCCAGCCTCCGCGAGATCGGCGAAACCATTGTCTTGGTTGCCGTACTTTACGCGCTCGTCAATCTGGCGACTGCGCGTTTCGTCGTCGATGGACCCAGTATGCAGCCGAATTTTTATACGGGGCAGTTCTTGATCGTCAGCCGCGCGAATTACCTGCTCGGCGAGCCGCAGCGAGGTCAAATTGTCGTCTTTCAGTATCCCAAAGACCCGACCGAAGATTATATCAAGCGGGTGATTGGTCTGCCGGGCGATACAGTGGAAATCCGCGCTACACAGGTCTACGTTAACGGCGCAATGCTCTACGAGCCGTACATCAACGAGACGTGCGACGCGCGGCACTGCCCGGACGCGACCTGGGAGATCGGTCAGGACGAGTATTTTGTGATGGGTGACAATCGCAATCACAGCAGCGACTCACGGGCTTTCGGACCCGTCCCGCGCCAGAACTTGATCGGCGAAGCGCTCGTCCGCTACTGGCCTCCGGCGGAGTGGAATGTCATGCCGGGCTACCATGAGCAGGAGACGCAATGATCTCGACGACAATGGCGACGACGCTCCCGGAGCTAAAGCCTCGTCCGAAACTAAAGCGGTCAACTCTCGTGCGTGAACTGCTCGAAACCATCATCTTGATCGGGTTGTTTTACACGTTGGTGAATCTCGCCTCGGTGCGCTTCTACATCGAGGGACCCAGTATGCAGCCCAATTTCTGGGCGGATCAGTTCTTGATCGTCAGCCGCGCCAATTACCTGCTGGGCAATCCGCAGCGCGGCGATATCGTGGTCTTTGACCCGCCGGGCGACGACGGCACGCCCAACGAACCGCTGCTGATCAAGCGGCTGATCGGGCTGCCGGGCGAGACGGTCGAACTGCACGAAGGACAGGTTTACATCGACGGAACGCCGCTCAACGAGCCGTACACCAAAGAACCGTGTACACGCTCGTGCAGCGACAATTCGTGGCAACTCGGCGTGGATGAATACTTCTTCATGGGCGATAACCGGAACAACAGCCGCGATTCGCGCGCTTTCGGTCCGGTGACAAAAAATCGCATCATCGGCGAAGCCGTCATCCGCTATTGGCCCCCGCCCGACTGGGGGATCGTCACTCGCTACCGCTTCCCTGAACAGTAGCACGTTCCTAAGGAGGGTTTAATTCCTATGACTGAAAAAGTGCCCTGCCCTCGCTGCCAAATCGGTTTTCTACAGCCGGATTTGGCAACTTATTCCTGTGTTCACCATGGGATGCTCTTGAGCGTGCCGCGAATGCCCACGTGGAAGTGCGATATTTGCCAGTATCAGGAGTTCGATTACGACGCGATGACGCAGATCGAAGCGCTCGCCGGGGATTTTGGCTTGCCGGATGACCCGGTACGTCCGGCATCCAAGCAAATCCCGGTCGATGCGGACATCGTGGAGAACAACTTACCGCATCGAGCGAAACCCTAGACCCGCCCGCTGCGCGCCGACTGGAAACAATCAGTCGGCGCGTTTGTTTTCAGGGCAAACGACCCACCAGCAACACGCAGAGTGACCTCGCTAGACCCATCCAGAATCATCAGGGTACAAGTTCATAAACTTGATGCTTGTCCGCGCCGAGACCATCATCTCGGCAACGGTATCGCGCCATTTCTGATAATGGGCGGTTTGCTTGTGCTGGTCGGCGTCGGCGGGCGTGCGATAGACCTCGACCAAGCGAAAATGCCCGGCTTCGTCACTATCTTGGAGCAGATCGAAGCGCACGATTCCCGGCTCTTGAATGCTGTTGCTGGCGTTCTCGATGGTCGCATCGCGGAACAGGTGGAGGAATTCGGGTTTGACTTGAATATCAACATGGACGATGTACATCGCGTTGTACTCCTTAAGTTGGCTGGTCGGGATCATGATCAGAGGATACCGGAAAAAGACGTGATCCGGCGCAATCAGTTTTCGCGCAAGCGCAGAATCCATTCATGATCAGAATCAGTAGGGGCAGGCTGCTTGCTGCGCAAGCCGAAACCCACCCCTACCAGCAAAACTATCGGGACTGCGGCTGGTCAGTGTGCCATGACGGCGACACGCTCACCCGCCGGTTCGTCGCGCTTGGTGTTGGGCAGCAGCAGCGACGAGATCGCGCCGCAGACGACGAAGATCGCGGCGGTCCCGGTCGCGGCGCGGGCTGCCTGCGAGAAGCCGACGCCTAACGGTTCGACGATACCCGCCGCCAAAATGTTGAGGTCGGGCTGTAAGTCGCTGCAAATCTGCGCGACGACTGCCGGATCGTCGAGATTGATGCCTTGCAGTTTCAAGCCGGTGCGCGCAATCGGCGGCAGATTGGCGAGGATCATGTCGAGCGGATCGACCGAGCTGTCGAAGCCCTCGTTATTCTTTAACTGAGCGATTAGCGCGGCTTTTGCCGTGTCGCCGAAGCTGCCGATCAAGCCGCCGAGCGTCCGCGACTCCGGGGAAATCTGGGTGTTCGCGGCGACGCGCGTGCCGAAATCCTCGAAAGCGGTGCTTTGCTCGACCAGCGGCGTAGAAGCGCTGGCGAACGTGCCGAACATCACCGCGCCGATGATGGCGATGCCGAGCGCCGCGCCGATCTGGCGGATGGTGTTGACCGCGCCCGAAGCGACTCCCGCCTTGTTAAAGGGAATGTCCGAAAGCACGAGGTTGGCAATCTGGGCAATCGACAAGCCGAAGCCCGCACCATAGACCATCAGCGGCAGGGTAATCGTGGACAGCGGCGTGTCAAGGTAGAGAATACGGCTCATCCAGAACAGAGAAGTCGCCTCCAGCACCATGCCCAAGGTGATGATCCACTTCGCCCCGATGCGGCTCGACAACGCCCCTGCCAGCGGCGCGGCGATCACCATCACGCCAGCGGTCGCCAACAACTGCACGCCGGTCTCGAACGCGCCCATCCCTTTAGCGATTTGCATGTAGAGCGAGAGGACGAGGAACGTCCCGAACTCGCCGAGGGTAGCAATCGAAATGGTCAGCAAGCCGTAGCGGAAGCTGAGATAGCGCAGCAGTCCGAACTCGAACAGCGGCTCGCCGCCGTGACGCTCCTGCCACAGTTCCACCGCAATGAAAATGGCGAACAGCAGCACGCCGACGACAAAGACAAACGGAATAAACGAGACGGTCCCCGCCGGGATCGCGGTCACGCCCGCCGCCAGCACCGGATAGGTGATCGGACCGAGCGAGAAGACCTTGCTGGCTTCGAGCCATCCGTAGGACTGCCCTTCGATAGCGCCGAAGACGATCAAGCCCAGCGATAGCGTGATCAAGATGATGCCGATCACGTCAATGTGAGGTTTGGCGTTGGGGTCGCGGCTTTCGCGGATCGCCCAGAAGCTGCCGATCACCGCCAAGACCGCGATCGGAATATTAACCAAGAAAGCCAAGCGCCACGGCTGCGCCATGATGCCAGTGCCGTACTCGATAAACCAGCCGCCGAGGATCGGACCAATCGCCGCCGAAACGCCCGCCGTCGCGCCCCAAATGCCGAAGGCGATCCCGCGCTCCTTGCCCTTAAAGGTCGCCGAGACGATGGAGAGCGTTGAAGGCGACATCATCGCCGCGCCCAACCCTTGCAGCATTCGGCTGCCAATGGCGATCCCAATCGTCGCTGACGTACCGACGCCGAGTGACCCCAAGGCGAACACAACTGCGCCACCGATGAAAATGTTGCGCCGCCCGAACTGGTCGCCCAGCTTGCCCCACGTGATCAAGAGCGCGCCGAACACCAGCGAATAGATCGAGTTGATCCATTCGGCGTCCGAATACGACGCGCCGAAGGTCTCCCGAATCGTCGGGAAGGCGATATTCACAATCGTGCTGTCGATGACGATGATGATCAAACTCATGCTGAGGATCAGCAGCGCGATCCAGCGGCGTTTATAAGCACGTTCTTCCTCGGCTGTCGCAAACGATTGAGCTGCAAGAGCCATTGTGTTCCCCTTTAGCTAGATTGAAGTTATGTGGTTGACTGAATTGGATTCACGAGCGGCGACCCGGTCTCGACAATCGCGCGCTCGAACAAGATGACAACACCGTCGATTAGTTCGACCAGCGAATCAGGTTCGACATCCGCCGCGTTCATACAGTTCAAAGCAACGGACGGCAGGCTCGCCAGCTTCAGAAATAGACAGCTCGCCAGCAAACCGGAAACCGCCAGTGTCAGTTCACCGCAAGCTTTACCCTGCTCGACGACCGCGCCGATTTCGGTGATCACCCGCTGCTTGGCGGCAGCCACGTCTGCGCTGGAGTGCAAGACCGAAACAAAAACGTCGCTTTCAAAGCCGGTCAGCAGTCCGTCGCGCAAGTAGCGGTTGACCAGCATGAAATGGAGCGCATCTTTCAGCCGCTCCAGCGGCGAAAGCCCGGTCTGCGCGCAGAAATAGCGCTCGAACTCGTGCAAGCTGTCGACAAAGACATGCGCCAACAAGTCTTCCTTGCTCTTGAAATGTTGGTACAACGTGGGCTTGGAAATCCCGACCGTTTCGGCGAGATCATCCATATTCAGTTGGGACGCGCCGCCAGCTTGAATCAACTGACGAGCGCTCAGCAGAATCTCGCGCTCGCGCCGCCGATTCGCCCGCTCTTTGTAGGACAGCTTGGTCATCTTAGGTTGTATTCATATTCCTACGCACCCGTAAAAAATACTACTGCTCAGTAAAGCAGTCAACTGGTAAATGGTACAGGTGTCCGTTTGTGAATTGGGCTGCTCTATATGCTCGCGGATTGGTCTGGTGTGAACCGTTTCCCCGGCGGCTTCGGGGTATAATCGGCGCGCGAAACTCAGCCACACGGAGCCGATCCACCATGTTCGATCTCGTTTTGCGGAATGGCACGATTTACGACGGCAGCGGCACCCCCGGCTACCGGGGCGACCTCGCCTTGCAGGGCGACCGGATCGCCGCGCTCGGTGCGCCGGGGACGCTCGAAGGCAAGACCGTCATCGACGTGAGCGGGTTAGCGGTCGCGCCCGGCTTCATCAACATGCTGAGTTGGTCGGTCGAGTCGCTGATCGCCGATGGGTTATCGCAGAGCGAGATTCGGCAGGGCGTGACCCTCGAAGTGATGGGCGAAGGCACGTCGATGGGTCCCCTCAGCGACGAGATGAAAAAGAGCGGCGCGCGCACCATCCTCGGCAACGAGGACATCGAGTACGACGTCACGTGGACGACGCTCGGCGAGTATCTCGAATTTCTGGAACAGCGCGGCGTCTCCTGCAACGTGACCTCGTTCGTCGGCTCGGCGACACTGCGGATTCACGCGATGGGCTACGAAGACCGTGCGCCGACGCCAGCGGAACTCGACCACATGCGCGGGCTGCTGGATCAGGCGATGCGCGAGGGTGCGGTCGGCATGTCCGCCGCGCTGATCTATCCGCCGGCGACTTTCCAGCACACTGATGAACTGATCGAACTGGCGAAAGTCGTCGCGCAGCACGACGGCATGTACATCTCGCACATCCGCAGCGAGGGCTGGTTTTTCGAAGCCGCCGCCGACGAGTTGATCAGAATTTCGCGTGAGGCGCAGATCCGCGCAGAGTTCTATCACCTGAAAGCTGCCGGACGCGAAAACTGGGACAAAATGGACACCGTTATCGGGAAGATCGAAGCGGCACGCGCCGAAGGGCTGGCGGTTACAGCGGATATGTATCTGTATCCAGCGGGCGGCACTGGCTTGAGCGCCTCCCTTCCCCCTTGGGCACACGAGGGCGGACTTGACGCCATGCTGGCGCGGCTCAAAGACCCGGAAACGCGCGCCCGAATCATCGAGGCGATGTGCACGCCGTCGAATGAGTGGGAAAATATGTGGCTGGAAGTCGAGTTGGCGGAGCAGATTTTGCTGGCGGGCTTCCGCACCGAAGCGCTCAAGCCGCTGACCGGCAAAACGCTGGCGGAGATCGCGGCAATGCGCGGCACGTCGCCCGAAGACACCGCCATCGACCTGCTGATCGAGGACGGAGGGCGCATTTTCACCCTCTACTTCACCATGTCCGAGGACAACATTCGCAAGCAGGTGCAGCTCCCCTTCGTGAGTTTCTGCTCCGACGCCGAGTTGATGGCGGCGGAAGGCTTGTTCCTGAAGCGTCAGCCGCATCCGCGCGCCTACGGCAACTTCGCGCGGCTGCTGGGGACTTACGTCCGCGATCTGGGGCTGGTGACACTTGAGGACGCGATCCGCCGTTTGACCTCGCTCCCGGCGGCGAATCTCAAGCTGCGGGATCGCGGCGCGCTCAAGCCCGGGTGTTACGGGGACGTGGTCGTTTTTGACCCGCAGACGATAAGGGGACGTGCAACCTTCGCGCAGCCCCACCAATACGCCACCGGGATGCAGCACGTCTTCGTCAACGGGCAGCAGGTGCTCAAAGACGGCGAGCACACTGGAGCGACGCCGGGGCGCTTCGTGCGCGGACCGGGTTGGGAAGGCTGGCGAACGTGACCCGCCGCCAAGTCGCGCTGATCATCGTCGGGCTGATCGTGCTGGTCGGAGTCGCGCTGGTCGGCGTCAGCGAGATTTACGCGCCGGACGCCTCGACCGTCCAGACGGCAGGGTCACCCTGCACCGACTGCCTGAGCTTCCCCGTGATCAGCGGCGAAAATCTGCTGAGGACAGCTTTTCACGCTCCCGGCGGACTTCAGTCGGCGATCCAGTTCTGGTTATCGTGCCGTTCGACGAAACCCAGCAGCGACAGGCAGCCGGGTGGCTGCCACTGGCGCGCGAACTCGCCGCCGCGCACGATGGATTCGCCTACTACGACGTGCCGGTCTTCCCTGACACCGCCGCACCCTTCCGGATCGTGATCCGCGCCGGGCTAAACGTCGTCATCAGCGACGCGGCACTGCAAGCCGTCACGATCACCGTATTTCTGGAAGACCGCGATCAATTTCTGGCGGCGCTGGACATCCCCGACGCGACGACGCTGCAAGCCTTCCTGCTCCACGAGGGCAGCGTGATCTGGCGCGGCGCAGGGGTTTACTCGGATGAACAAGGCGCCAGTTTGCGCGCCGTACTTAGCTCCTGAATGGTTTATTGAGAGGAAATACATATGAAAGTCGTCGTCATTGGCGGAAGCGGACACATCGGCACCTATTTGATCCCGATGCTGGTCGAGGGCGGTCACGAGGTGATCAACGTCACGCGCGGGGCGCGCGAGCCGTATCTGCCGCACGCCGCGTGGAAGTCGGTCGAAGCTGTTCAGGCGGATCGGGAAGCGGAGGATGCTGCCGGGACCTTCGGGCAGCACATCCGCGAACTGGAAGCGGACGTAGTGATGGACTTGATCTGCTTCAAGGAAGCGAGCGCGCGGCAACTGGTCGAGGCGCTGCGCGACGAGGTGCAGCATCTGCTCCACTGCGGGACGGTTTGGGTTCACGGACACAGCACCGTCGTCCCGGCGCGGGAAGACCTGCCGCGTCACCCATTTGGAAGCTACGGCATCCAGAAGGCGGCGATTGAAGCCTACCTGCTGGACGAGGCGCGGCGGAACGGCTTTCCGGCGACGCTGCTGCACGCCGGGCACATCGTCGGGCAGGGTTGGGCGCCGGTCAATCCGGTCGGGAGCGGCAATCCCGAAGTGTTTATTCGGCTCGCTCGCGGCGAGAAAGTCACGCTGCCAAATATGGGCATGGAAACCGTACATCACGTCCATGCGGCGGACGTGGCGCAGGGCTTCGTCAAGGCGATGACCCATTGGGGCGCCAGCGTCGGCGAAAGCTTCCACATCGTGTCGCCCGCGGCGATCACCCTGCGGGGCTTCGCCGAAGCAGCAGCAAGCTGGTTCGGGCAAACGGCGAACCTCGAATACCTGCCCTTCGAGGAATACCGCCAGACCGTCAGCGAGCAAGACGCCAATACGACATGGGATCACATTGCCCACAGCCCCAACGCCAGCATCGCCAAGGCGCAGCAGTTGATCGATTACCAGCCGCGCTATACGTCGCTGGAAGCGGTCTACGAGTTGGTGCAATGGCTGATCGCGCATGGGGTGATCAACCTGTAACGCACTGCGAGCAGGTCGCTGATTTGCGCTCATAGGGGGCGTTGGGCTTGTTTCGCCAGCCGATTACGCCCCTACCCCACGAACGTTCAGACCTAACTGCTCGCTTCCGGCGTTGATTCGGGCGTCATTTCCGGTGTCGCCTCGGGCGTGGGTTCCAGCAGCGCGTCCGCCGGGCAAAACTGCGCGAACTCGTCAACGCAAATTTCAGCCCACGTGCGGAAACCATCGGCGATGACGGTTTCGGCAACGTTGTCCTTCGTCACCGAGATCGGGATCAGGAGAACGGAAAGGATGTCGTTGCTGCCATTGTTGACGCTGCCGGTCACCATCATGGTGGCGTCGTCGCCCTGAACCAGCGCCACTGCCAGCGCGGCAGCGGCTTCCGCTTCAGCCTTGATCGCTTTGTAGATGGTCAGGCTCTGGCGACCAGCCAGCACGTTCTGGATCGCGCCGATACTGGCGTCCTGCCCGGTGACCGGGATGTAGTCAAGTCCCGCGTTCTGGCGCGCGGTGATGACTGCCTGCCCCAAACCGTCATTCGCGCCGATGGCGGCGTTGATGTCGGGATTGCCGGTCTGCATCGCTTCGAAGATCGTCAACGCCTGTTGGTAGTCCCAATCGGGAACCGACCGCTCGGCGACCTTCGTCCAGCCGCTCGCCCGATCGCCAAACAGCGGGTCGAGCACGCCGTGATAGCCGTTGGCGAGCAGCGTGGCGTTGTTATCGGTCGGCGATCCGTTGAGGATGGCGACGTTGACCTTGTCGCCCAACGTACCGGTAGCCTGAGCCGACTCGACCGCAGCGACCAGCCCCTCGCCTTGCAAGCGACCAACGGCTTCGTTGTCGAAGCTGACGTAGAAATCCGCGCCGGGTCCCTCGATAGTGAGGCGGTCGTAATCGATGACGGCAGCGCCCGCTTTGCGCGCCATTGCGATAATCGCCGCGCCGCTGTTGCTATCGTTGTTGACCAGCATCAGCACTTTGGCACCATCGGCAATTGCCTGCTCCGCCTGCGCTAGCTGCGTTTGGCGGTCGCCTTCGGCATTGACGATAGAGTAAGTCACGCCAGCGCGCTCAAAGGCGGCGGCGAGAAAGCGGCGGTCGTCGTTCTCCCAACGCGGGGACGACACGGCATCGGGCAGCAGGACGGCAATATCGACGGTATCTTGCGCCAACGTTTGCAGCGTGAAGCCGAACATGCTCATCAGCACAACGATGAGCAGCGAAATCCGAAAACCAAATCTGGGCATTATTTCCTCCTGATGATTTTTTGAAAAAAGTGCGACCGAGCCGTAATCTTCGCAATATTCATTTACATGGACTATGCCATAGTTCAGGTGCGCGCTCGATTAAGATTTGGTGTTTGCGCTGTGGATGACATTTTTCACGGCTGAATTTCGAGTCGCGTCGGCGACGCGGCGGCGCTGAGGCAGGTGAAACGCGGACTGCTAGGCAAAGGAGCAGGCTGCACCATTGCCCGACAGCCGATGTGCGTAGGGGCAGGTCAATGACCTACCCCCACGTTGTCCGTTCAGGAGATTACGAACCGTCCGCCAGTTGATAGACGCGGACGTAATCGACCAGCATGGTCTGGGGGAAGACGGTCGTCTCATCGGGGTAGCCGGGCCAACCGCCGCCGACCGCCACGTTGAGAAGGATGAAGAAATCGTGATCGAAGACCCAGTCGTTGCCGTGAATGTCGTTGCGGCTGAGCGTGTTATAGAGGTTACCATCGACGTACCAGCGGATCACGTCCGGGTCCCAATCGACCGCGTAGACGTGGAAGTCGTCGGCGAAATCGGTATCGCTGGTGTAGGGCGCGCCGATCCCGTTGGCGCCGGAGTAGCCGGGTCCGTGAATCGTGCCGTGAACGATCTGCGGTTCTTTGCCGATGTTCTCCATGATGTCGATCTCGCCGGATTGGGGCCAGCCCGCGCTGGAAATGTCATTGCCGAGCATCCAGAAGGCGGGCCAAATCCCCTGCCCGCGCGGAATTTGGATCCGCGCCTCGACGCGCCCGTAGGTGAACTCGACCTTGTCCCGGCTGATCAAGCGGGCAGAGGTGTACTCGCAAGTGCCATAGTGGCAGTGATACTCGCCGGGGTTCTCCTGCCGCGCGACGATGGCGAGATTGCCTGCGCCGTCCATTGAGGCGTTCTCCGGGCGGGCGGTGTAATACTCGCGCTCGTTGTTGCCCCAACCAGCGCCACCGATCTCCGCTGTCCAGTTTTCGCTGTTGATCGGAGTTCCGGCGTCGCCGTCGAATTCATCCGACCAGACCAGATTCCACTCGCGCGAGTCCCACGTAACGCTGTTGTCGACTGTCACCGGAACCTCCGTTGGCTGAGGGGTGGGTTGAACGACACTCACTTCAGGCGCGCCCGTTTTCACAAGGCGCACGTCATCAAGGTAGGCGATCTGCGTGCCGACGCCGACCGGGAAGCCGAAGGCATAGCCGGAAACCTCGTTCAAGCCTAAGCCATCGTCGGGTGCGCCGCTCGGCTGGAAATCGGTACGGCGCTGGAACTGATCGAACGGAATGGTGAACTGCTGCCAGCCGGTGTAATCGTCGGTGAGGCGGTAGTACCAGCGCTCGGCAGTGTCGCCCTGCTGATCAGGATTGCGGTTGTCGAACAGGTCAAGCTGGACGACGCCGCCGGTATCATTGCCGTAGAGCCAGAAGCTGATGCCGTCGTAAGCCGTCCAGTCCTGCGAAACCCAATTGAAGCCATCGGTGAAAGCGTGCGTGAAGCCACCCCACGAGCCGATATTGTAAATGGCAGCCAGCACAGTGTTCGGCGCCGCCTCGGTGCCGGGGATCGCCAGTGCGGACTTAGGCGGCAGCAAACGCAGCGCAAGGCTGACGTTCTCGAAGGTGTCGCCCCAAGGCACAAAGCCGATCCCGGCATTATAAGGATCGACGCCCATCCAGATGCCGCGCTCGAAGTCGTCGATCATGCCGTCGGCGCTCAAGTGCGAGGCGAAGTGATCAGGCGCAGTGGTCTTCGCCGCGCTCACCGCTGTGAAGATCAGCTTGCCGAAAACACTCGGATCCTGGTAGGAACTGTCGCTGGTGTCCGCCTTCGACCAGATCAGCTTGGCGTCTCGGTCAGCGGTCGAAGCGCCGTTGAGATGCACCTGAAAGCCGATCTCGCCGCCGTCGGCGGGGGTGATGTCCCAAACGTCGGTGTGCAGCGGGACGGCGACCTCGACGGCGTAGCCGTTGGCAGTGTGCGATCCGGCGACAGTCGCGTTCGCGCTGGCGCTCTGCATACCGGAGATCACGGCTTGATCCGCCGGAAGGTCAACGTCCATTGCCGGGATGGTGATCTGGGCGACGCCCGCCTTATAGCTCGTAAGCGTCAGATCGCCGGTCGCGTTGACGTAGAACTCGACCGAATCCTCGTTCCAGTAGTCGGCGTCGTGCTCGCCGCTGATGATGTTGTCGTCGACAACGCTGGCAAAGAAGTAGAGATTCTGGTCATCGGCAGCAGCGGCGAAGGTCACGGACGGATTAGTCGAGGATAGGTCGGCATTCTGGGGCACGGTCACGCGCGGGACGCCCGCCCAGTCGCTAAAGCTGCCGTCCAGCGTGATGCTGACCGGAAACGGCGCGTTGTAGGTCTCACCGTAGACTCCATCCGGCGCAAGCGCGACGGCGGGTTCCGCCGCTGCTGGCGCGGGCGTCGCGTCGGCGGTGATCACGGCGGGCGGCAGCGTCGGCTGAGCCGCCACTTCGACGGCGGGCGCGCACTCGGCTGCCAGATCGAGATAAGGCGAGCTGCTGTCCTCGGTGGTCAAGCCGTAGCCGTAAGGGAACAGCGGCGCGTCGCAGCTATCGGTCGGCAGATTGGCGAAATCAAACGGAAGCTGATCGACGGTGCGCAGCCACGTATAAGGCAGCTTGCCCGTGAAGGGCTGATCGCCAAAGAGGACGTCGGCGACGCCCTGCCCCTCAGTGCCGGGCAGCCACGCCGCGACGACCGCGTCGGCGTAAGGCAGCAGTTCGTCGATGACGACCGGACGCCCGGAGACGACGACGAGGATCAGCTTATCGGCGAGGGCGCGCACGCGGCGAATGGTCGCCAAATCGGTGGCGGCAAGCGCGAGCGTCGCGCTGTCGCCTTCGTACTCGGCATAGGGGCGCTCGCCGACGACGACGATACCCACGTCAGCCGTGCCGCTGAGGTCGTTGAAATTCCCAGCGCGGTTGAACTTGACCTCCGCGCCGTCGGCGACGGTGTTCTCGATGGCTTGGCGGATGGTGGTGCCGGGGGTGATATCGCCCGCTTGCCCTTGCCACTCAATCGTCCAGCCGCCAGACTGAATGCCGATGTCGTCGGCGGCGCTGCCCGCGATCAGGATCAGCGGCGCATCTTTGGCGAGCGGCAGGGTCTGAGCATCATTCTTCAATAGCACTTGCGACTCGGCGACGGCTTGACGCGCCAGCGCACGGTGCTCGTCCGAACCGACCGTAGCCGCCAGCGCCGGATCGGCGAAGGGGTGCTCGAACAGCCCCAGCTCGAATTTCACCTTGAGGATGCGGCTGACGGCATCGTCGATCCGTTCCTCGCTGACGTCGCCGTTGGCGACCGCCTGCTGCATCGTGGTGATGAAGCGGCGGTAATCCTGCGGCACCATGTTCATGTCGACGCCCGCGTTGACCGACGTGACCATCGCGTCGTAATAGGTCGGCGCAGCGTCGTCCATGCCCGCCCAGTCGGAGACGATGAAACCGTCAAAGCCGAGTTCACCCTCCAGCACGTCGGTGATCAGGTACTTCTGCGCGTGCATCCGCAATCCGCCCCAACTGCTATACGAGATCATGATGTTCTGCGCGCCCGCGTCGATGGCAGCTTGATACGGTGGCAGGAACAGCGCGCGGAGAGTCGCCTCGTCAACTTCGGTGACGCCCCGGTCGAGGTTGCGCGGTCCGAAGGGCGAAGTTCCCCACGCCGTGCCGCCGTCGCCGATGAAGTGCTTGGGCGTCGCCAGAACGGTATCGGGTGCGGCGAGATCATCGCCCTGCAAGCCGTGAATGAAGGCGGTGCCTAACTCGGTTACGAGGTCGGTGTTCTCGCCGTAAGCCTCGTAAGAACGCCCCCAGCGGATGTCCTGCGGCACGGCGATCACCGGGGCGTAGTCCCAGTAAATGCCGGTGGCGATCATCTCCTGCGCGGTCGCGCGCCCGATTTGCTCGACTAGATCGGCGTCACGGGTCGCGCCCAAGCCAACGCTCTGCGGGAAGATGGTCGCGCCACGCAGATTGTTATGTCCGTGAATGGCGTCGACGCCGTAAATCATAGGGATGCCGAGGCGGGAGTCGAGCGCGCCCTGCTGGAAATCGGTCGTCATCCGCGCCCACGTTTCGACGGAATTGCCATTCGAGGGATAGCCGCCGCCGCCGCTCAAAACGCCGCCGATAGCGTACTGGGTCACATTGGCGGGGCTGAGGCTGTTCTTCTCGACCAGCGTCATCTGACCAATCTTCTCGTCGAGCGTCATCCGCGCCAAGAGATCGGCGACGCGGTCCGCAACCGGGAGATCCGGATTGCGATATGGTTCGTCCTGCGCGTTGACGAGCGTTATGCCGAGGCTGAGAAACAGCGCAAGCATGATCAAGAACCGAAATGGGCGTAAATGAGGGTTCATTTAAGCGTATTTCTCCTGTGCTAAAAGATAATTGTCAAGGCGGCGCACCGCCCATAATCCAAAAATGGGAGCGCTCCTCATAACTTGTAAGCGCTTTCACCTTAACAGTAGAACAAGTGGCGGAAGCTGTCAATTGGAATGGGGTTAAGTGCACAAAGAGCAGTGACGAGCAAGGAGCGATGAGTCAAAAACCTCACCCCGTCGCCTATAGCCGCCGTTGCGCGCCTCACCGCCACCGGGAAATTCCGTGTAGGGGCGGGTCTGAGACCCGCCCTTCTAGGGGAAAACCCGTCGATAAGATTCCTACGGTCGCCTCTTCTCCACAGGGTGGAGGGAACACAAGGACTCACAAGGGAGTTAGGCGAGCGCGGCGTCGATGGCTTGCAGCTCGGCAGGTGTAAAGTCGAGCTTCTGAGCGGTGGCGGCGTCGTCTTCGACCTGCGCGACGCTGCTCGCACCGATCAGCGCGGAGACGGCGACCGGATGGCGCAGTACCCATGCCAACGCCATCTCGGCGAGCGACTGCCCGCGACTCTTAGCGATGTCGTTGAGTTTGCGCGCCTTCGCCAGATACTCCGGCGTGATCTGGTCAGGTTTCAAGAACCGCCCGGACTTGATCGCCCGCGAATCTTCGGGGATGCCGTTGAGGTAGCGGTCGCTGAGCCGCCCCTGCGCCAGCGGCGAGAAGAAGATCAAGCCGACGCCGGTTTCGGCTGCCGCATCGAGCAGATCGCCTTCGACCCAGCGGTTGAGCATATTGTAAGCCACCTGATTGATCAGCAGCGGCACGCCCATCTCGCTGAGAATCCGGGCGGCTTGGCGGGTCTGCTCGCCATTGTAGTTCGAGATGCCAACGTAGAGCGCCTTGCCCTGCCGCACGGCTTGGGCGAGCGCGCCCATCGTCTCCTCCAGCGGGGTGTCGGGGTCAAAGCGATGGCTGTAGAAGATGTCGACGTATTCGAGCTTCATGCGCTTGAGGCTCTGATCGAGGCTGGCAAGCAGATACTTGCGCGACCCCCACTCGCCGTAAGGTCCCTCCCACATGTCGTAGCCCGCTTTGGTCGAGATGATCAACTCGTCGCGGTAGCGATGCAGGTCTTTCTGCATCACCTGCGCGAAAGTCTCCTCCGCCGAGCCGGGTGGCGGTCCGTAGTTGTTGGCAAGGTCAAAGTGAGTGATGCCGAGGTCGAAAGCGCGGCGGAGCATCGCGCGCGCGTTTTCGAGGGTGTCATAGCCGCCGAAATTGTGCCACAAACCCAACGAGATCGTCGGGAGCTTCAAACCGCTGCGCCCGCAGCGACGATACGGCATCCGCTCATAGCGATCCGGCAGTGCCAAATAATCAGGTGTAAAGGGCTGCGCCATCCATAATCCTTTCATTACTGTCATGCTGATATAAATGCAAGCTTACCTCACCCGGTCGCGGGCGTCATCTGACCAATTGCGCACCGCACAAGCGAAGAAACAGGGCGTGAAATTTGTTCGTGGCGTCTAAATTAGGTGTAGACTTTTCAAAAAAAACCTCGTATAGTGTAAATGCAGTGTGGATATTTACAAGACAATATCGTCTTTCCCACGTCGATGATTTGGTTCGACATCGACTACGCCAGACGAGAAGATAGCAGCCTGAACTTCGTAGCCCCATACTGTGAGGGTTTAGTTACGATGGTTCAAGGTCTTCTCAAAAAGTACCGCATGAGCGTCCTGAAATTTCTGGATAAAGTGTGAGTACCCAAGGCTAGAGCAGAAACCAGTTCTAATTCAGGAGAGAGCAGCAATGGCTCAGCGTTCACGTGGTACGGTGAAGTGGTTCAATGGTGAAAAAGGCTACGGCTTCATCACCCCGGAAAATGGTCCCGATCTGTTCGTTCACTACTCGGAAATTCAGGCAAGCGGCTTCCGCTCGCTGAACGAGGGTGAGACCGTCGAATTTGAGATCACTGAAGGCAAGAAGGGCAAGCAAGCGAGTTCCGTCACGGTTGTGCGCGAATAAGCTTCCGGCTTAAAACTTCAAGCAAAACCGCCCCAAATTGGGGCGGTTTTTTTATTGCTTCGCACTCGCTGATACGATCAGACCGAGCGCAGCCACTTCAGGGCTTCGTCAGGTGTCGTCGAAAATATCGACCGTCACACCCATCTCCGAATACTGATCGATCAACCGCCGCATGGACATTTTGCCGACGACCTTGTCCGGCATCATGATCGCCCAGTACTTCCAGCCTGCTGCGAAAACCGCAGGCGTCCAGACATCCTGCCCCCATTGGATGTCCTCGGCGGTCATCGCCGCGTTCAAGCGGTCGTCCGAGAGCCATTTATCCGCGCCATACTGCTTGAAGACGTCTACCCCTTTCATCAGCATTTTGCGGAATTCATCACTGTGAATGAACTTGTGGAATTGATGATGAACGATTTTATCTTCCGGGTAGTACCAGAGGGTCGCGTATTCGGTATCACTAATGGTTAATTTCGACACGAGAGAATCTCCTTGACCTTTCATCAACGCTTAGAATTAATTGTAACGGCGCAAACCGTTTAGTGAATACGTATTCATTAATTTTTCACGGCGTTAGATTTCAATCCTATCGGAGTATTGATAGAATGTTTAAACAGAGTATAAAGTCAATCATCGAACGAAAACATAAGAAAGCACCTAAGATCAAGCGTTTACAAAAGGTTATGGGATTATTCGGCAAAACCTTTGCCACAATAGTACAAACAACGTTGTGAACAGAAGGATGGTATCTACGCATGGAAACAAACGCCGTAAATCTGGAAGCTGCCAGCCGAGAGGAATTGGAAACCACCGTCATACAGCTCCGCGAGGAAAATGCGAGGCTCGAACAGGAACTCAAGGACAGCGCGATCGAGTTGGATGCAACCGTCGACGAGTTTCTGCGGACTGAAGCGGAACGTAAACGATTGGTTAGCGACATTGACGAGTATGTGCGCGTTGATCTAGAGCGTAAGCGTCTGATCAAGGAGCTGCAAGCGGCAAAGCGGCTGGCGGACGAGAACTCGCGGCTCAAATCGGAATTTCTTTCGACGATGTCTCACGAGCTGCGGACGCCACTCAACGCGATTGAAGGATTTACGGGCATCATCCTGAACCGGATCGGTGGCACGGACTACAACCCGAAGACCGAAGCCTACCTGAATCGCATCCGATCCAACAGCAAGCGCCTCTTGCAGTTGATCAACGACTTCCTCGACCTGTCGCGCGTGGAGTCGGGGCGCTTGGAACTGGCGAACCAGTCATTTTCACCGCAGCAGATTGCCAGACGGTGGGAGAGCGAGATCAGCGTGCTGGCGGACAAGAAAAACCTCAAGTTCGAGATTGAGATTGACGAGGACCTCCCCGACAGCGCTGTACGGCGACGAGGAATCGATTTCCAAGGTCGCTATCAACTTGCTGGGCAACGCCATCAAGTTCACCGAGCATGGCAAAGTACGGCTCGCGCTGGAATGTGGTGACGAGACGTGGAACATCGTGGTGGAGGATACCGGGATCGGCGTTCCGCCGCATGCCCGCGATTTCATCTTCGAGGAGTTTCGACAGGTCGACCAGACGTCGAAGCGCAAGTACGGCGGAACCGGCTTAGGACTAGCCATCGTTCAGAAGTACACGCGCGCGATGGGCGGGACAGTCACGGTAAAAAGCGAGCAGGGTCAAGGCAGCACTTTCACCGTCACACTGCCATTGAAGACAGAACCGATCATCGGTCTGTAGAAAGTGATGTGTACTTATCATGTTTGATCTACCAATGAACTTGTTAGAGGGTTGGGACATCGTCGTTATCGATGACGAAGAAGACAGCCTGCTGGTCGCCCAGATCATGTTGGATGAGTATGGGGCGACCACTCACACCGCCACCAATGGCGAGGAGGGATTAGCATTAATCCGTTCCGTGCGACCCCAATTCGTCATCTCCGACCTCTCGATGCCAGTCTTGGATGGCTGGGGATTGATCCATGAAATGCAGAATGATCCGGGAATGCGTTTGATTCCCGCCGTCGCCCTGACCGCCCATGCGATGGTCGGCGACCGTGAGCGCGCCGTCGCCGCCGGCTTCCACAACTACCTGACCAAACCGCTCACCGTCGAAACATTTATGGACGACCTTGTGAAACTGTTGATTGACATTCCTGAATTTGCAATCGAATTGAACTACTGAAAGGGCATTCATAATGGCTCAAGATAAGTGGCACGTCCTCGTCGTCGAGGATGATGCTGACGGGCAAGTGATGATGTCGACATTGTTGGGGCACATGAATATCTCCTCCGACATCGCTGCCGACGCCGCCGAAGCCGAGTATTTCTTGTTCGAATCAGGCAAAACCTACGACGCGGCGATCATCGATCTGGCGCTGCCGGACAAAGACGGCTGGCAGATTTTGGCGGAAGTGCTCGACAACGAACAGACCGCCGACCTGACTTGCATCGCGGTGACGGCGTATCACACCTCCAAGCTGCGTGAAGATGCGATCATGGCAGGGTTTCAAGGCGTACTTCGCCAAACCGGTCGATGGCACCACCTTCTTGCGCGAACTGCAAAATATGCTCGAATAACACGTGCTATTCCTCCCGCTTCTGTAGAGACAGCGGCGCTTTTAGAGTGGGGCGAGGCATATCTTCGCCCTGACTTCACTGTTCCACACTTTCTAGGCGGCAAATCGACAGAATTAACTCTAAAGGTGCAGCCGTGCTGCGCTCCTACAACCGCGCTTCGAACTGGTCGATTCCGGAAAGTGGTGGTTCGGCGCGTTCGCCCACGAGCGCGCTCCGATCATCTCGCGGTATAGTCAACAGATGATCGGTTAATCGGCACAGGCGAGGAAAAGAGATGCCCGTAAATCGCAGTGACTACCAGTTTGGCGTGATGTACCGCCGCCACTATCCACCGGAGACGCTCAAACCATTCGTCCAGCGAGCGGAAAGCGTCGGGCTTGACGAAGTGTGGGTCGTGGAGGACTGCTTCTTCGGCGGCGGGATCGCGCTCGCGGCGAGCGCGCTGGCGTTCAGCGAGCGGATCGTGGTCGGCTTGGGGATCATGCCCGCCGTCGCCCGGAACGTCGCCTTCACGGCGATGGAGATCGCGCTGCTGGCAAAGCTGTATCCGGGACGCTTTCTGCCGGGATTAGGGCACGGGGTCGCGGACTGGATGCGGCAGATCGGCGCGTTCCCGAAGTCGCAACTGCGGGCGCTGGAAGAAGTCACGCTGACACTGCGCCGCCTGCTGAATGGCGAGTTGGTCACGGTCGAGGGACAGCAGGTGCAGATCAAGGATGTGCAGTTGGTGTTCCCGCCGGAAATTGTGCCGCCGATTTCGCTGGGGGTGCGCGGACCGGAGTCGCTGAAACTGGCTGGAAGATCCGCCGACGGCACGCTGCTGGCGGAATTTGCGTCACCGGCTTACGTGCGCTGGGCGCGCGAGCAGATCGCGCAGGGGCAGCAAGCAGTCGGACGGAGCGATCCACATCGGGTGACGGTCTACATGTGGAGCGCGGTTGACGCCGACGGTCAAGCGGCGCGTCAATCGCTGCGTCCGCTGATCGGCGAGTATCTGCGGCTGGAGACAACCTCCGCCTATGTGCGCGCGCTGGGCATCGAGCAAGACGTTACCGACCTGCTGGCAAAGGTCGGCAGCCGAGCAGTTCACGGCGGCATTTCCGGACGAGTGGATCGACCAGATGGCGGTGGTGGGCACGCCGGACGACTGCGCGAGGGCGATTCAGGCGCTGGTCGAGGTGGGCGCGAACAGCGTCGTGCTGGTGCCAACACAGGGTGAAGACGTCGCCGCCATCGACCGGATCGCCGAGCTGATCTTGCCCCGGCTGTAAGCCAAGTCAGACCAACGACTGCCCGCCCAAATATGCTTAGGGTCACATACTACCCAGCCGTGGGACGGATTTTGCGGTATAATAGAAGGAGAATATGTGGAGCAAAACGCTCCTTCAAAGGATGAACATGCCAAACTCTGCTAATGAATTTCTTGCTGAAATCGCCGCCAAAGTCGCCGCTAGCGACGCTAAAGCGGACGCTGATCTCGCGGACATTCTCGCCGGTCGTCCCATGAAGAAACGTACTCCCGCACCTAAAGCTGCCGCCGAAGCAGGCGCCAGCCAGCCGGTCGCCCGTAAACCGCGCGCTCGCCGCAAACCCAAAACTACCGAGCCTTCGTAAACAGGTTAGCAGATTCGGCAAATTAAAAGCGACTCGCTGAATGAGCGGGTCGCTTTTTTTGTTCACCCCCGCCCCCCTCAGCTATGCTGTGGCGAGGGGTGAGGGCAAGAACTCGTAGAAGCAGACGCACACAGAGATGCGCCCCTACGTTTGATTACGGCTTAGTTGGCGTTGGACCGGCGACCGTCGTTCCAGCGGCGCTTGCCCGATGCCGGACCGTTTTGACCGCCATTGCGACGTGCACTGTTCCCGCCGGAACCGTTGGCAGCGCGGGTGGCACCGCCCCCGTTCCCATTGCTGCGCTGCTGTGGCGCTCCGTTACGACCGTTGCGGCGGCTGTCGCTCGACGGGGCGGCGGGCAGAGTCTCGTTCGAGACGTAAGGATGCTCCGCCACCACCGGAACACGCAGCCGGATCAGCTTCTCAATATCACGCAGATAGGCGCGTTCCTCGGCGTCGCAGAACGAAAAGGCGATACCGGATGCCCCGGCGCGCGCTGTCCGTCCAATGCGATGCACGTAGCTTTCCGGCTCGTTGGGCAGGTCGAAGTTGATGACGTGGGTCACGTCGTCCACGTCGATACCGCGCGCGGCGATATCGGTGGCGACGAGGACGCGGGTCTTGCCCGCTTTGAAATTGGCGAGCGCCCGCTCGCGGGCGGTCTGCGACTTGTTGCCGTGAATAGCTTCCGCTTGAATGTTAGCATGGTCAAGCTGTTCGACCAGCTTATTGGCGCCGTGCTTCGTCCGCGTGAAGACCAGTGCCCGGCGGATGGCGCGGTCGGCGAGGATGTGCTCCAGCAGAGCGCGCTTATCTTTCTTATTGACGAAAAAGACCGATTGATCGACCGTATCGACGGTGGTCGCCTGCGGTGTAACCTCGACCCGCAAGGGGTTGATGAGGATCGACGAGGCGAGGTCTTGAATCGCCTCCGGCATGGTCGCCGAAAACAGTAGCGTTTGGCGTTTGGTCGGCAGCACCTTGATGATGCGGCGCACGTCATGGATGAAGCCCATGTCGAGCATCCGGTCGGCTTCGTCGAGCACGAACACCTCGACGGTATCGAGCCGGACGAGACCCTGTCCCATCAGATCAAGCAGGCGACCGGGCGTAGCGACGAGGATGTCGGGACCGCGACGCAGCTTATCGACCTGCGGCTGCTGCCCGACTCCGCCGAAAATGACGATGTGCTTGAGTTCGGTATGGCGACCGTAAGCGGCGAAGCTGTCGCCGATTTGCGAGGCGAGTTCGCGGGTGGGCGAAAGCACCAGCACGCGAATCACGCCGCCGCGCCGACTCTGATTGGCGGCGACGAGCCGCTGTAGGATAGGCAGCGCGAAGGCAGCGGTCTTGCCGGTGCCGGTCTGGGCGCAGCCGATCAAGTCCCGTCCGGCAAGCACCGGCGGGATCGCCTGCGCCTGAATCGGCGTAGGTTCATCATATCCCTCGGCGCGCACCGCGCGCAGCAAGGGATCGATTAGATTCAAATCTTGAAATTGCATGAAGCCTCAATTGGTAGGTTAAATGCGTCAGTTTGGAGGACACATTCTCACGACGGATAGGGTGAGCGCGAGGGGACAAATCAGCAATTCGTGATAGTGATTAGTTTTCAGACAAAAACCAATAACCATGCACGCACGACCGACGATTACACCCGCTGAGGGGCTACTAATGCACCTATCACGCTCGATGATACGGCAGCATTATAGCACAAATTGAATTAAGACGTACGAACAGCGATCAAGCGTCGGTTTCGGCGAGTTTCTGCTCGATCAGCGCGGCGATCTGGTTGTGACCGCGCGACCGGGCGAACTGAAGCGGCGTCTGCCCATCGTTCGACTGGATAGTGAGATCCGCATCGGCGTCGATCAGAACTTTCGCCACGTCGACGTTATTCTGCCACGTCGCATCATGGAGCGCGGTGTAGCCGTTATAGGGTCCCTGCTTGTCGATGTCGATACCGTAATCGATCAGCAGCTTAGCGGCGTCAGCATGACCGGCGTAAGCCGCCGCGTGTAAAGCGGTCGCCTTCATGCCCGGATCGAGCACCGTAACATCCGCATCCTCTTCGAGCAGCAGTTTGACGATCTCGGTGTAACCCTTATAGGCTGCCATGATCAGCGGGGCGTCGCCATTCGGTTCGAGTTGGTTCACGTCAGCACCCTGCGCGATCAACTGCTTGACGAGGGCGGCATCGTGCTGATTGACGGCATTCATCAGCGCGGTCATGGTTTACCTCCAGCATGGTTTGTGCGGAATCAGCTTTAGGAGCTATTTTAGCGCGGTTTGTCAATCAGCGATGCTTCTCGCTAGCACAACCTTACGACGCGAAACCATGGAGGATATTCACGATTACTTGGGAGTTTATTAACTAGCGGAAATGTCGCAGCGGCATATAGTAGTAGCAGTGACAGTCAGCGAGCAAGTTGAGGGAAAATCGGCGAAGTGGCGTTAATTCCTATAATTGTAAAGGGAATTACAACCTACTAACTCGTGACTATGAGAAAGAATGCTACAATCGGTCATAAATATCGTCGAGGGATCAGCCCGCCGATTGATCCAAAATTGAAACGTTAAGCCGTACCTGCCCGAATCATTAGCACGTATGTACGGAATTGTTAGCAATTTTGACTACTCCGTTTTCTTTCCAGTCGCGTGCAGGTCGCGTTTTCCCCGTGAAAAGGGTCTCACCTATTTCAATCGATTTCCTAACCAAATATTGACCTTCGGAAGAAATATGGTTAATCTTAAGTTAGAAGTATATTACGTTGTGGTTATATTTTAGCAGTAAAGTCCGTGATGCTAAGCTATGAATTGTTAGGCGAAGGTACACCGCTCTTTTTGAGCTACAACGCAGCCGACGTGGACTTCGCGCTCCGGTTAGCCGTCGATCTCAAAAACGTGGGTGTCTATCTGTGGATGGATCGGCTAGATACCGTTTCCGCCAGTTGGACAGCCGCCTTAACGCAGGTGCGCGCCCGCAGCGCCGCCGTTTTGGTGATCCTCAGCCCGGCGTATGCGGTTTCGACCGCCAGTCAAGGCGAGTTGGCGGCATTTCAGCAGTCGAGCAAACCGATCTATCTCCTACCGGTGGCAGCGCTGCCTGAAGGCAAGTCGATGTCCGCCGATATGGGCATCGACTTCTCACAGTGGCAAGATCCGAACGTCTACGAACAACAATTCTACGCGCTGGTCGACCTGCTGAGCAGAGAGGCACCCGCGCAAGTTTGGCGTCCACTGGATGCCGACGCGCAGTACATCACGACGCTGTTGGGCAAATTACAAGCGCCGCACGGAAGTTTGGCAAGTCTTGAAACCGCTCTCAGTGAGCGCGCGGCGACGGTAACCAGCGGCAGCCGTCTGCCACCCCTGCTGGCGCAAACCGACGACATCAGCACGTTAAGCGTCCGCGTCACGGCAGCGGGAACAGACGCCAAGCCGACAGCATTGGTCAGCCTCGATCAGGTCGTCAGCCAGTACCCGTCATTTGTCCTCGTCGCGCCGGTCGGCGCAGGCAAGAGCTACACGCTGCGGTCGCTCGTCCTTGACGCACTGCGGCGCTACGCCGCCGAGCCGGGCACCGTCCCGCTGCCGCTGCTGGTCGATTTGGCGGACTGGCGCGCTGACGGCGACGTCAGCGGGCTGATCCGCACACAGTGGAGCTACGACGACGATCCACTCGACCTACTGGCGGGCGGGCAGCTCGCGCTGTACCTCGACGGTCTGAGCGAGAATCGCCAGCAGCCCGGCTTCGCGACGCGCTGGGAAGCGCTGCAAAACTGGCTGACGAGCACGCAAGCGCCGCGGCGAGTCGTGATCACGTGCAGCCCGACCGACGCCGAACTAGTCAGCGGCTTGGGGCTGCCAAGCGTGGTCTTGACGGCGCTCGACCGCGCAGGCGTCGAGGCGCTGGCAGCGCAGCAGCTCCCGACCGACATGGTCAACACGCTGCTGGCGCAGCTAGACGACATCGCCAATCCAATCGCTGCCGCCGCCTACCGCCAGATCACAAGCAATCCTTACCTTGCGACGGCGCTGATCCTGCGCTGTCGCAGCGGCGAAACCGATCTTCCCACCAGCGCGGGCGCGCTCCTGCGCTGGGTAGTCGAAACCTTATGGAACGCCTACGCCGCGCAGACGGATAGCGCGCCCGATTACGTCGAGGTCGAACCGGCGCTGAGCGGCTTCGCCTACGCGTTGACCGACTCCGACAGCCCGATCATGGTGACGATCCAGAGCGCGCAGGCACACTTCGACAACCCCGCCCTGCTCGACGCAGCGGTCGGATGCTCACCTGCTGACCAGCGACGGCGACCGGGTCGGCTACGCGCACATCCTGTTGCAGCAGTATTACGCCGCGCTGGCGCTCCGGCAGTTGGAGATCACGCGGCGGCTGTCAAAACCGCAGTTGGACGCTCAGCTTCAGCGGCGACCGAAAAAATGGGACGCCGTCGTGCGGATGCTGGTCGGGCTGGTCGATGACCCCGATGGGCTGATCCGCGCGGTCGCGGCGGTCGATCCGCTGCTGGCGCTGCAATGCAGCCTTCAGCAGCGCCGCCGTCAGCCGAAGCGACTTACAACGCGCTGATCACGTCGTTGGCGCGCGCTTCGGATCGGCGCATCGCCGCGGCGAACGCGCTGGTCGAGTACGATCCGGCGCTGGCGCGCGACCTATTGATCGAGGCTGCCCGCTCCGCCGATTGGGATACTCGTTTGGCGGCGGCTCAGGCGCTCCGGCGGCTGGATTACACACCGGAAGCCGCGCCCGCCGAGAGCGAGGCGGCTCAAGCCGCTATCGCCCAAACCGCCGAGCAGCCGCTCACCCACGAAGCGCTCGGCGTTTGGCTGCACTTCCTCAATACGCCCCAGCGCCAGCTTCAGCACGAAGCCGCTAAGGCGCTGGGCGGGCTGCGCGATAGCGCCGCCGTGCCCTTCTTGGTCGACCTGATGCAATCGCCCAACCGGGCGATCTCGACTGAAGCGATCACGGCGCTGGGCTGCATCGGCGACGCTGCCGCCATTCCGCCGCTGGTGAAAACGCTGGCGCACCGCGACTGGCGCATCAGCACGACCGCCGCGCAAGCGCTGGTGAAGATCGGCGATACGGCATTCCCGGCATTGCAGCAAGTCGTGGAACGGGCGGACTCGCGCCGACAACGAATTCACGCGGTCGAAATCCTCGCGCAGATGCAGCGTCCCGCTGCTGCCGCGCTGGTGCTGGCGTTCACGCACAGCGACGACCTTGAAGCACGCTTTGCCGCGGTCGCGGCGCTGCAGCATCTTGATAGCAAGATAGCGCTACCGCGCTTGATCGAGTGTCTTGACGACGCCGATCAGCCGGATTGGAGTATGCAGCGGATCTGCGACGTGGCGGCAAACATCCTCGAAAACATGGGGTCACGGGAGGCGAGTACGGCTGTGAAAAAATGGCGTTTGAGTCAGCTTAGAAACATTCGCATCGGCAGGAAAAATCCAGCCGACGCGGTGGTTACCACTCCGGCAGCAACTGCGGTGACGGCGCAAGTCGTTCTACCCGATGGCGCTACTTCAAGTGCTCCGGCGAAAACGACCGCCAAAGCGACGCCGAAAGCCGCGTCGGGGTCGGGCAAGACGGTCAAGGAACGGCTGCTCCAGGTGCTCCAGCGGGCGACTGCTCAGGCAGCCCCGGCAGCGGCTGCCAGCTCGGGCGATTTCGACTGGATCGCGCGGCGGGACAAAGCGACCGCTTTAGGCGACCAACCCGCCGAGACCGCCATCCCAGAGCTGCTGAAACTGGTCAATGACGACGAGAGTCAGGTGCGCGTCGCGGCGATCACCTCGCTGGCGAAGTTCAAGAGCGACGCGCAGGTGCTCCCGGCGCTGCTCCAAGCGCTGCGCGACGGCGAGTATCTGGTCGCGGACACGGCAGCCGGCGCGCTGAAAACGTTGGGCGTCTGCCCAATTCCGGGCTTGCTCTACGCCATCCGCAGCCCCGATTTGAACGTCAGCGCGGCGGCAATCGACGTCGCCGGAGCAATCGGTCAGCAGGATGCCGTCCCCGACTTGATCACCGCGCTGGCAGACCTGCGCAAGACCGCGCTGTCCAAACAGCGCATCTGCGATGTCGCCGTCGAAGCGCTGGAGAAGATCGCCACGCCGGAAGCGCTGGAAGCCGCTCAAGCGTGGCGCAGAAGCCAGAAATCACCGCTGGAACAGGCGGTCACGACGGGTGACGGATCGGATGCGAAGGGCAACCTCGTCGTGCTGAGCGACGTGCTGGAAGCCGTGCATAGCGAAGACTGGGAAAAGCGGCAGGAAGCCGCCAAGCTGCTGCGCGATTACGGCAAGAAACTGCGCGGCACGACCGACACCGCCAGCGTCGAGCGCATTACGACGCTGCTGGACGACGACGCATGGGATATCCGCTACGCCGCGACCGAGTCGCTGGCGTGGATCAAAGACCCGACGCCGGTGCCGAAGCTGACGCAACTGGTCAAGGACGATCAGTGGATGGTGCGCGCTTCTGCCATCCGCGCCCTGAGCGAAATCGGCGATCCGCGCGGGATGGAAAGCATGATTATCGCGCTGAGCGACGAACGCTCGGACGTACGGCAGACCGCCGCCGAAGCGCTCGGCACGATGGGGGACAAGAGCGCCGTCGGGGGGCTGGCGCAGGCGTTGATCGACTCGGAAGAGTTCGTGCGCGTGGCAGCCGTGGAAGCGCTCGGCAACATCGGCGACGTGGCAGCGGTCATCCCGCTGCACAATGCCATCAGCGAAGCCGACCCCGCCCTGCGCTGGAGCATCGCCGACGCGCTGCGCAAGATCGCGCATCCGGACGCCGTGCCCGACTTGATCCCGTTGCTGCAAGATACGACTTGCCCGCACTGGGAGGAGAAACGCACCTGCGACGTGGCAGCCAGCGCGCTAGCAGCGATTGATACACCTGAAGCCCGCGCCGCGCTCGAAGCGTGGAAACAGGGTCCGCCAAATCATTGAAACCAAGTAGGGTGATACACCATCGTTCAAGGGGAAGAATAATATGCGCCTGTTTCTAAGCTACGCCAGAGTCGACAAACCCTACGCCATTCAGGTCGTCAATATGCTCGACATCCACGAAATCTGGTACGACCAGCGGCTCTATGCCGGTCAGGATTGGTGGAGAGAGATTCTGCGGCGCTTGGACTGGTGCGACGGCTTCATTTACCTGCTTTCGCCCGATTCGGTCGCGTCGGAATACTGCCGCAAAGAGGCAGAACTCGCGAAAATGCTGCGCCGCCCGGTGTTCCCGATCATCGTCCGCGACCACACGCTGATCCCCGACACCATGAACGACATCAAAGAACTACAGTACGTCGACTTATCAAAGGGGATCGAGCCGGACGCGGTCAAGATGCTGCTCAACTCGATCTATCTGGCGGAACGCACCCAGCAAAAAGTGCGTCCGATGTCAGTCGAAACGATCAGCACTAACGAAGTGATGATGCTGCCCCCGGCAAACTCGGCGATGGTGATCAAGCTGGCGGCGGAAGCGATGGCGAACGGCAGCTACGATCAAGCGGTGCTGCTGCTCAAGCAGGCGAAGGCGAACGGTTATAAATCGACCTACATCAACATCGAGGCGATCCTGAAGGAAGCCGAAGCCGCGCTCTCACGGCAGACGATGCAAGTCGAGGTCGAGCGCGAGTATCGCCAAATCGTCGAGCTGGTCAAAGTCAAGGCGACGCGCACGCTCGGTCTGGAGGCGTTCAAGGCATTCCACGTCGATTTCCCGACCCACGACCCGGACAATATGGCACAGTATCTCTCGGCGGTGGAGGTAGCAGCGCTGGCGCAGCCGGTCAAGTCGAACGGGACGGCGCTGGCGGAGTATCCGAATTTCGTCCTGCCGCTGCTGGAATGGGCACAGGTTTCAACTGGCAACGTCGATATCTGCTACACGAACGCCAACTCCAGCCAACAAAAGAAGCGCATCAGCGTCCCCAAGTTCGTGATCAGCCGCTACCCGGTGACAAACGCGCAGTATCAGGCGTTCATCGACGACGACGACGGCTACCGGAACACCGCATGGTGGGAATTTTCGGCGGAAGCGCTCGCCAGCCGGTTGAAACACCCGGAAGCTATCGCCTCGCGCTTCAAGGGACCGGAGCGCCCGCGCGAGATGGTGTCGTGGTACGACGCGATGGCATACTGCAACTGGCTCTCGACGCGACTGGACGCGCAGGTCACGCTGCCGACTGCCGCTCAGTGGCAGCGCGCCTTTCAAGGTGACGAAGGGCGGATGTACCCATGGGGCAACCGCTTCGAGGCGGAGCGCTGCAACAGCGCCGAAAGTGGCGTCAAGATGACGACCATCGTCACGCGCTACCCGCACGGCGCGAGCGCCTTCGGCGTCTATGACATGGCAGGTAATGTCTGGGAATGGTGTCTCGACGGCAGCCCGAACACCGGCAGCACGGCGAGCGCCGCCGAGCAGGAGAAGCGGGTCGTGCGCGGTGGATCGTTCATGAGTTCGCACCAACGCGCGCTGGTCGATTTCCACTATGACCTCAACCCGGAGTCCTACCACGCTTCGATTGGCTTCCGGCTGGTGCAGAACAGCTAACCTCACCACCTGCCCCTCTCCCCGCTGTGTCGAGAGAGGGAGAGTAGCGCGTCGGTTTCACCTGCGAAGTTCGCCAGCGGACGAACCTAAAGCGGGGTTGCGCTTAAGCTTTGCGCCCGGAATAGACCGCGAAGCGATAGCGCTTATACCAGCAATCGACCTCGCTGAAGCCCGCTCCGCGCAGCGCCGCCAGTTGATCCTCAAGCGTCGCCGTCTTGTCCGCCTTGAGGCGTTCCAGCGCGGCGGCAATGTCGGCTTCAGTGGAACCGTTCGCCCGAATCGCGTCCAGCCACGCTTGCGCGTAACGCGCCTCGTTAGCGGCGCTCGTCCCCAACGTTTGATCGGCATTGATGAACAGCCCGCCGCTCACCAGCGCACCATACACCTTGGCAAACACCGACTGAAGCCCTGACGGCGGCGTGTGATGCAGCGCCAGCGCCGAGATCGCCACGTCGTAGTCGCCGGGGATCGAACTCGTGCTCGTAGTCGAGCAGCAGGTACTCGACTCCCGCGCGACCGACGAAGCGCTGCCGGGCTTGATCGAGCATCTGCGGCGAGAAATCCGCCAGCGTCAAGTGAGCGTTCGGGTATGCCGCGCCGATCATGGATGAGAACAAGCCGGTGCCCGCACCCAGATCAAGGACGCGCAGATCGGCGGTGGGCGCGTAGGGGATCAGCTCCAGCGCGATGCCATAAAAGTTGTCGAAATCAGGCACAAGCTGGCGACGGGTGCGGTCGTAGTCGCCCGCGTGTTGGCTGAAGGCGGTTTTTGCGTCCATGACGATTATCTCCTAACACGAATGGGATCATTGTACGGGAAACGAAACGCTGATGGGTAGTACCGGATGGGTACAGGTGTGTGAGTTGGGATAGAATCAACGTCGATTCATCCCGCGATGAGCGGTCTTCTCAATGCCGAGGCGCTGGCGGCAAGCGCGCAAAAGGATTGAACTGAATGAGAGCGAAACCGAGCAATCTGTACAACCTGAACCCGGTACTGGCGGCGGCGGAGCGCGGTGGCTATGCGGTCGGGTCGTTTTCGCCGCGCCACACGGCGATGATCAAGCCGGTGCTGCAAGCGGGACAGGGCTTGAACTCGCCGCTGATCGTGCAGATTTCGCAGCGAGAATTGACCCGCTACCAGATCACACCGGCGGCATTCGCCGACGAGTTCTACGCCCAGCTTGACGCGCTGAAAATCAGCGTGCCGGTGGTGCTGCACCTCGACCACACCAAGGAGTTGGCGGCAATTCAGACGGCAATCGCCGCCGGATTCACGTCGGTGATGATCGACGCCTCGGAGCAACCGCTGCATGAGAACATCGAGCGGACGCGCGCGGTGGTCGAGTACGCGCAGCCGTTGGGCGTCTCGGTCGAGGCGGAACTGGGGCGAATTGGCACGACCGATTTCGTCGAAACCGAGCGCGACGAGGAACTCTACACCGTCCCGGAAGAAGCCGAGTTGTTCGTTCGGGAGACCGGGATCGACGCGCTGGCGGCATCGGTGGGGACGGCGCACGGCGTTTACATGGTGCGCCAGCCCAAAGTCGATCTAGAACGCCTCAAGGCGATCCGCGCGCTGACGACGGTTCATCTCGTGCTGCACGGCGGATCAGGCGTGCCGAGCGCAATGATCGCCGGGGCGATCAAACTGGAAGGCGGCGGCGTGAGCAAAGTCAACCTCGCCACCGACCTTGAAGTCGCGGCGCTGGCAGCGCTCAACCGTGAGGACTACCTCACCGACGCGCAGATGAGCGCCCTACCACCCGCCGAACGCGAACGGGCGCAAGCGGCGGTCAAGGCGCTGGTCGAGGACAAGATGCGGCATTTCGTCGGCAGCGCAGGCAAGGGCAGCACAATCGGTTAGACGCTCGCGTCTAATCGCGTGCGGGGACACAACCGAATATTCCGTTCCCATTACCCGCCTTACGGCTGCCCGGCGAGGCTGACGGCGGCGACGCCGTAGTACTCGGCGACGCAGCGATTGACCCAGTTATCGGCATCCGCCGTCAGCGAGTTCCAGACCCAAGCCGCGCGCCACGTCCACTGTGTACGGCGGCAAGCTGACCGCCGAGCCATCGGCGGCGCGCAGCAGCGTATCGTCCCGATCCCACTCGCGGGCGAACTGGGCGTAGACTTGCGCCTCTCGATTGAAATTGATCAGGGTCGCCAGCGGCGCGATCAGCAGCAGCATGCTGGTGATCGCCACGCCCAGCGGCAGCCAGCCACCAAAGCGGCGGCTCAGCAGTTGACGCAGGATTAAGCCGAGCAGATAGCCAACTCCCGCGTACAGGATCGCCGCGCTGAACTGGATCACGATCAGCGAGCGAGCCGGCGGCGGCGCGTTGGTCGCGTGGACGCCGGGAGCCATGAACGCGGCGCTGAGCGCAGCATGAGCCACCAGCCAGAGCAGCAGGATCAGCAGCAAGCGCGGGATGGCAAAGCCGCTCAAGCGGGATGGGCGCACGAAGGCAGCCAGAGCCGCTAAGCCGACCGCGCCGATCAGCGCGCCGGGCGCAAGGCGTGGCGCGAACAGGAACAGATAGCCTAAGCCATCGACTAACGACATGATCAGCGTGTGAATGACCGACGGCGACGCCTCGAATTTCACTTCGCGGATGGCGTTGCCGGGTGAGGCGAGCATCAGCACGAGGGCGATCAACGCGCCGACGATCTGAGCGGCTAGCAGGACTTGAGCGGCGCGGGCTTGCCGCGCGAATGCCCGGAACGCCGCGAACAGCAGCAGCAGAGCCATCAACTCCAGCGTGACGACCGGCTCGGCGAACGAGCCGACGACGAAGGCGATCAGCGCGGCGAGAATAGCGATCCACGCGCGAGTCTGATCGGTGCGGGCGGCGCGGAAGGTCAGCGCCAGCAGCACGGCGATCAGCGGGAGCGGCGCAGTATAAGCGTAAGCGGCGGAGAGCCAGTAGAGCGACTGCCCTAACTGCGGCGTCCCGGCAAGTGTGGCGTAGAGCAGCAGCAGGGCAAAGACCAGTCCCTGCGCCAGCGGGCGTTCGAGCTTGAGCCAGCGGGCGAGTTCGAACAGCGCCCACGCCAGCGCGATCAGCCACCCGGCGATCAACAGCACCGGGGAGATCGCCGGGAAGGTTTGACCGAGCCTGAGCGCGCTCAACAGCGCGACCGGCTGCGAGAGCCGCCCACCCCACGTGTTATACCAGAGCAGCGTTTCGCTGAGGATGCTCATGTGGGCGCTCTCGTTGACGATACAGAAGTCATCCGCCATGTAGCGGCTGAACGTGCCTACGTAAGCGAAGAACAGCACCGGCAAGGCGAGCACAAAACTGATGACCGGCTCGAAGATCGACGAGAGGCGCGCGTTCGACATGCGGTTTGCCTGATAGCTGCGGCAGCAGAATAATTGCGAGAGATGCGCGTTTACGAAATCTCGAAACATCTTAGCATATAATGAACGAGAGAAAGTCTTGAGAGCAACGGTCAGCGCTTGGTGACTGCCAACAGGGAAGTGATGATACCGTTTAACGATTTGCTGAGTCCGAATGCCGAACTGCAAAGCGAAATCGACGCGGCGGCGCTGCGGGTGCTGCACAGTGGATGGTACATCCTCGGCGCTGAGGTGAGCGCCTTCGAAGCCGAGTTCGCCGCCTATCACGGCGTCGCGCACGCGGTCGGGGTCGCCAACGGGACGGACGCCATCGAATTAGCGCTGCGAGCGGCGGGAATCGGCGCGGGCGACGAGGTGATCACGGTGGCGCACACCGCCGTGCCGACGGTCTGCGCCATCGAGCGGGCGGGTGCGATCCCGGTACTGGTGGACATCGAGGCGGAAACCTACACGATGGATCCGGCGGCGGCGCGGGCGGCGATCACGCCGCGCACGCGGGCGATCCTGCCGGTGCATCTGTACGGTCAGCCCGCCGATATGGTGGCGCTGAGCGCGCTCGCGCGGGAGAACGGGCTGCTGCTGATCGAGGACTGCGCGCAAGCACACGGCGCGCGACTGAATGGGCAGTTGGTCGGGACGTTCGGCGATCTGGCGGCGTTCAGCTTCTACCCGACCAAGAACCTCGGCGCGGCGGGTGACGGCGGCGCGGTGATCACGGACGACGCGGGCTATGCCGACCAACTGCGGCGGCTGCGCAATTACGGACAGGTCAGCCGCTACCAGTTCGAAACGCGGGGCATCAACAGCCGCCTCGACGAACTGCAAGCAGCGGTGCTGCGGGTCAAGCTGCCGCATCTGGACGAACAGAACGCGACGCGGCGAACACTGGCGCGGCGCTACGACACAGCGCTGGCAGATGTGGTGATCACGCCGAAGGTGCGCGCAGGCGCGGAGCCGGTCTATCACCTGTACGTCGTGCGCGCCGCCGAGCGTGATGCTTTGATGCAGCGGCTCAATGAGCAAGGGGTGCAAACACTGATCCACTATGCCGTACCCGTCCATTTGCAACCCGCTTATGCTGATCTCGGCTACCGGCGCGGCGATCTGCCGGTGACGGAGCAGATTTGCGCCGAGATTCTGTCGCTGCCGCTGCACGCCGGGCTGCGCGTCGAACAAGTCGAGACGGTCGCGGAACGGCTGATCGGCTGCCTCGCCGCCGTCTGAAAAGGACAAATTATGTTTGAAACGTCGCAGTTTTCAGGGAAAAAGGTGCTGATCACCGGCGGGTTGGGCTTCATCGGCAGCAATCTGGCGATCCGGCTGGTGGAGTTGGGCGCGCAGGTCACGCTGATGGACGCCATGCTGCCCGATCACGGCGCGAACCTGTTCAACATCGCGCCGATCCGCACCAGCGTGACGGTGACGTTCTCGGACGTGCGCGACGCCAACATCATGGGCTATCTGGTCAAGGATCAGGATTACCTATTCCACCTCGCCGGACACGTTGATCACGTCGAGAAGCCTGAGCGACCCCTACCCCGACATCGACATCAACATCCGGGGGACGGCGACGGTCATGGAAGCCTGCCGCCACTTCAACCCGGGCGTGAGGGTGATCTACACCGGGACGCGCGGACAGTACGGCGAAGCGACCTCGCTGCCGGTGGACGAAACCGCACCGACGATGCCCAAAGTCCTGCAAGAAATCTCCAACCTGACCGCCGAGAAAATCACGCACATGTACCATCAGGTCCATCAGGTGCGCTCGGTGATGCTGCGGCTGACCAACATCTACGGCGAGCGCGGGCAGATGCGCCACTCGCGCTACGGCGTCGCCAACTGGTTCATCCGCCAAGCGATTGATGGCGAGGAGATCAAGGTCTTCGGCACCGGCGAGATCAAGCGCGATTTCTTGTACATCGACGACTGCATCGACGCGCTGCTGATGTGCGCCCTCTGCGACGACGCCTACGGCGAAATCTTCAACGTGGCGACCGGCGATCCGCTGGATTTCGTGACGCTCGCCAAAACGCTGGTCGAGGTCGGCGCAGACCGGGCGCTGGGCGTTCGCGCCGTTCTCGCCGGAACGCGCCGCCCAAGAGCCGGGCGACTTCTACGCCGACATCAGCAAGATCAAGCGGATGGATCGGCTGGGAGCCGAGCACGTCGCTGCGCGACGGGCTGACCAAGGCGGTCGGCTATTACCGGCTGAACAAGGGGCATTACTGGTAACCTCATCCCCTGCCGGGTGAAAAACCGTTTGCAGCGGGTTTTTAAAGTCTCCTCTCTATGTAATGGAGAGGGGATTTAGGGGTGAGGTCGGGTAATCGGTTGGATTGGATTGGTAAGGGCTAATGAGCAAAACAACATTTGAGGATTTATCTTACGCGACCTACCGCAAGCTGGCGCAGGACGAGTCGCTGAGCGAGTACGAGAAAATCGGCTTTCCCGACTCGTACCGCAAGGGCTACGGCGCGGCGATCTTCGCCGACATCTGCGCCAAGCTGCCCAAGCTGGCGCTGCCCCGGCAAACCGTGCTCGACATCGGTCCGGGGTGCAGCGAAGTGCCGCGCTTGATGATCGAGTTCTGCCGCCAGCAGGAACATCACGCTGATCCTGATCGACGCGCCGGAGATGCTGGATCAACTGCCGGACGAGCCGTTCATCACCAAAATTCCGGCGTTCTACCCGAAGGAGTGCCCGCAGTTGTTCGCGGACTACGCGGGCAAGATCAACGTTGCCATCGCCTACAGCGTGCTGCACATCGCCTTCGCCGAGGGCATCCTCTACCCGTTCATCGACCAAACGCTGCCGCTGCTGGCGGACGGCGGGCAGTGGCTGATCGGCGACGTGCCCAACGTCTCAATGCGCAAGCGCTTTTTCAGTTCGCCCAACGGCGTTCGCTTTCACCAGCAGTTCATGAACACCACCGACGAACCGGAAGTCCACTTCAACCTGCCAGAGCCGGGGCAAATCGACGACGCACTGCTGCTGGGGCTGCTGCTGCGCTGCCGCGCCGCCGGGTTCGACAGCTATCTGCTGCCGCAGCCGGAGACGCTGCCGATGGCGAACCGCCGCGAAGACCTGCTGGTGCTCAAGCCCTGATGATCGTCCGGCGCTACAAGCCAGCGGATCAAGCGGCGTGGGACGGTTTCGTGGCGACGCAGCAAGAACGGCTGGTTCATGTTCGAGCGCGGCTACATGGAGTATCACGCCGACCGCTTCGCCGATCACTCGCTGCTGGTCTACGACGACAAAGACCGCTTGATCGCGCTGCTGCCCGCCAATCAGCGCGGTGCTTCGCTGGTCAGTCACGGCGGGCTGACCTACGGCGGATTTATCACCGACGAGCGGATGAAAATGCCGCTGATGCTGGAAGGTTTCGATCAACTGCGCGCCTACTGCGCCGCTCAAGGCATCAGCGAGATCGTCTACAAGGCGATCCCCTACACCTATCACCGGCTGCCCGCCGACGAGGATCGCTACGCGCTGTACATCAACCGCGCTGAACTGATCGCGCGGCGGGTGATCAGCGTGATCGACCAGCGCGCGCGACTCCCCTTTCAGCAGCGACGGGCACGCGGAGTCAAGAAAGCAGCGCAAGCGGGCGTCAGCGTCGGCGCGTCGGACGACTTAGCGGGTTACTGGGCGCTGCTCGACGCCGTACTGTGGGCGACGCACCAAGCCCACCCGGTGCACAGCTTGGACGAAATCCGCTTGCTCCGCGAACGCTTCCCGCAGAATATCCGGCTGCACGTCGCCTGCGCCGGGGGTGAAATGATCGCAGGGGTGCTAATCTACGTCAGCGATCAAGTCGCGCGGGCGCAGTACATCGCTGCCAACGAGCAAGGCAAGGCGCTCGGCGCACTGGATTTGCTGTTCGACCACCTGATCCACGATGCCTACGCGGATCGGCGCTATTTCGACTTTGGCACGTCGCACAATCCGGTGGACGACGCGCTGCAAATCGGGCTGATCACGCAGAAAGAGGAATTCGGCGGGCGCGCGGTCACCTGTGATACCTATCGGATGCGAGTGAGCGCTATGCAGCAGCGGTTTGAATTACAGGAGAGAAGATGAAAACGGTCTCGGTCGTCGTCCCGGTTTACTACAATGCCGAATCGCTGCCGCTGTTGTTCATCGAACTGCAAAAGGTCGAGGCGCAGCTTCACGAGCGCGACTGCGCGCTGGAATTGATCTTCGTGGACGACGGTTCCGGCGACGACTCGATGATCGAGCTGCTGAAGATCAAGAATCAGCGCCCGGATACGCGGGTGGTCAAGCTGGCGCGCAACTTCGGCGCGGTGCATTCGTCCAAAGTGGGGCTGAACTACGTCACCGGCGACTGCTTCATGTGGCTGGCGGCGGATCTGCAAGACCCGCCCGAACTGGTGATCGAGATGACCGATCAATGGCTCGCCGGGTCGAAGTTCGTGATCGCGCTGCGCGAAAGCCGGGTCGATCCGCCGCTGACGACGCTGTTCGCCAACCTATATCACTGGCTGGTGAAGACGATGATCAGCCAAGATTACCCGAAAGGCGGCTTCGACATCGCGTTGATGGACGCCGCGCTCGTCCCCCACATCCGCGACAGCAGCAAGAACATCAACACGGCGCTGCTCGCTTACTGGCTGGGTTACCAGCCCGCGACCGTCCACTACGAGCGGCGTGAGCGGCAGCACGGCAAGTCGCGCTGGACCTTCGCCAAGAAGCTGACCTACTTCATCGACTCGATCCTCGGCTTCTCAGTGCTGCCGATCCGGATCATCTCGGCAATCGGCTTCATCGTCTCGCTGCTGTCCTTCGCCTATGGCGCTTACGTCGTCATCCCGGCGATCTTCGGCTACCGCGACGTGGCTGGTTTCCCGACACTGGTCGCGCTGATCAGCTTCCTGCTCGGCGTGGTGATCGTCATTCTGGGAATCATCGGGGAATACGTGTGGCGCATCTTCGACGAAGTGACCAAGCGACCGGAAGTCGTCGTCGATGAGGTCTATTAATCGGGCGCGCTTCGCCGAGCCGCTGCGCTACCTGCTCGCGGGCGGCTTAAACACCGCCACCACTTACGCCGCCTATCTGCTGCTGCTGCCGCTGATCGGCTATGCTGTCGCCTACACCGTGACCTACGCCGCCGGGATCGTGTTCGCCTATTATCTGAGCGCGCGCTTCGTCTTCCGGCGACCGCTCAACTGGCGGCAGGCGGTGCAGTATCCACTGGTCTACGTGCTGCAATACGGGCTAGGCATTACGCTGACGACGCTGTTGGTCGAGGGCGCGCACGTCAACGCCGAATTTGTGCCGCCGCTGGTGATCGTGATCACGCTGCCCTTCACGTTTCTGCTCAGCCGGTGGATCATCAAGCGCGACAAAACGTCATAGCCCCTCACCTTGCTCATCGCCGTTTCGCCAACGATGAGCTGTCCCCCTTCTCCCCGCCTGCGTGGGAGAAGGGGCTAAGGGTTGAGGGGTTTTTGATTAGCGCAGGTAGCCGAGGCTGCGCGCGAGGGCGATGGCTTCCGGCATTTTGCCGTTGGGGACGCGCGAACCATCGTCCGCAATCGTCCAAACGCCGTTGGCGAGCGGCTCGGTTTCGTCAACCCAGCCATACATCGAAATCGTCGGCGCCCACGTCAACACGGGCACGTCCGCGCCAGCGATGTTGGCAAGGCGCGTCTCCGCCAACATCCACCAGAACCACTCGGTCTGCTGCCAGCCGGTCGGAGGACCCGACGTTTCGGTGATCCAGATTGGCTTGTCCGCCCAGCGGCGGCGGGCGTTGAGGATCAGTTGATGGAACGGCGGCAGAGTCGAGTCGCGGTAGTGGTTCAAGCCGACGACGGTGATCAGGTCGCTGCTGCCGCCGAGATCGGGGTCACGGCGACCGAGCACCGTATCGATGACGGCGGCTTGGTGGTCTTCAGGATTGGTGTCGGTCGCGTGCCAAGGATCGGGCAGGACAAGCTCGGCGTCGGGCTTAACCGCGAGGATCGCGCGCGAGGCGGCGATGATCATGCGACAGATTTGCTGGCGAACTTCGACCGGATCGCCGTCGTGGGTCAGGAAGGGACGCCACTCGCCGGTTTTGCCCGCGCGCTCGACCATCAAGCTGGGTTCGTTACAGACGCAATAGTAGCTTAGCTGCGGGTAACGCCGAGCAATGGCAGCGGCGAACTCGGCGAAGTGCTCGACGGAAGCGGGAACTCATCAGGTCGAGCCAGTCGGGATAGCCGTAGTGCCAGAGATCAAGATAGAGCTTGAGACCGTGCTTGTCAGCAGCAGCGACGACCTGATCCAGCCACGTCCAGTCGAATTGACCGGGCGCGGGATGGGTCACGTACCAACGGGCGGCATCGCGGACGCCGATACAGCCGATCTCGGTCAGCAACTGGTAATCGACGTCGAGAAATTCGTCATGGCGGATGAGCTTCACCTCATCTTGACGGTAGAGTTCGCCATTCTTGAGGCGTTGAAAGTCGGAATTTTCGAGAAACGCCCAGAATTCGAGCGGTTGTTCAGGCATCAATAAATCCTTTTAAGGGAAGAAAAAAGCAAGACAGCCCTACAGGGATGTATTCGGCTGGTTAAAGCAACTTCGCCGCGCCGAAAAACAGCCAAACCCAACCATTGACAGCGGTGGTGGACGAAGGCACTCTCCCCTCCCTGAATTCGGGGAGGGGGCGGGGGTGGGGTCAGCGTTTAGGGGAGAATGCGGTAGGTGACGATGCGATTAGCAGCCTGCCACCAGCGGAAAGCCCTCGGCATAGCGGACGTTGCAGGCTAGGCCGCGAAATCCGCTGAGAGCGCGCGCATAGTAATGAAAGACGTTGGCTTCTGGCGCGGGCAGCTGGAAATTCGGGTCGTAGGCGCCGGGCATCAACTGGCTGAGGTGGCAGTCGAGCATCGCCAGCTTCTTTTCCCAGACCGGCGAAACATCGACATATTCTTCGGGGATGAAGCCGATGCCGCGCTCCGCGTCCATGAAGGCGACCGGCACATGCCCGCGATGCGGCGGAAACGCCGACGGATAGTTGGCGGTGCGCGCGATCTGCGCTGCGTCCATGACGAGGCGGCTGGTGGTCTTGGTGATCGGGGTGATAGTCGTCCGCCGGGTGGGTGATGATCACGTCGGGCTGGCCTGGCGGATGACCTCGATGAACAGGTGGCGGGTCGCGTCGTCGAACATCAGGCCGCCATCGGGGAAGCCCAGCCAGATCAATTCCGCGCCAATCACGTCGGCTGAGGCTTGCGCTTCGGTTTGGCGAATCGCGGCGATCTGGTCAGGGTCGCCCTTTGGGCGTCCGCGCCCATCGGTGACGACGCACATGAAGACCTTGTCGCCGCGTTCGGCGCAGCGCGCCAGCGTGCCGCCGCAGAACAATTCCAGATCGTCGCCGTGCGCGCCGATTGCCAGTACGTTCGTCATGATGTTATCACTCCTTACGTCGAGCGCGTCGCGCAAACCATCGCCGAGCAAATTAAAGCCCAGCACCGTGAGCAAAATCGGCGACGCCGGGGAAAAACGGCATCCACCACGCCGAACGGATGAAGGCGCGGCTTTCGTTCAGCATTTTCCCCCAACTTGGCTGCGCCTGTTGCCGCTGCCCAAGCCGAGAAAACTGAGCGACGCTTCGGCGAGGATCATGCTGCCGATGCCGAGCGTCATGTAGACGATGACCGGGGTGAGAGGTTCGGCAGAATGTGGCGGAACATCAGCCGCAGGTCGTTCGCGCCCAGGCTGCGCGCCGCCGTGACGTATTCCTGCTCTTTGAGCGAAAGCACCTGACTGCGCGTCAGGCGGGTCACGTAGGGCCAGGAGACCAGCGCCAGCGCCGCGATGATATTGGCTTCGCTTGAGCCGAGAATGCCGACCAGCGCGATGGCGATGATCAGCAGCGGGAACGACATGACGATGTCGGCGATGCGCATGATGATGGCGTCGAGCCAGCCGCCGTAAAAGCCGCCGAGCAAGCCCAAGAGCAGGCCGACAGACCAGGGTGAAGCCCTGCGCCGACAGCGCGATCTTGAGCGAAATCTGCGCGCCATAAATCACGCGGCGTGAAGATGTCGCGCCCGATGTCGTCGGTGCCGAACAGGTGGCCGGCGACGGCGGCTGGACATAATCGCGCAGGTTGCCGAGGATTGGGTCGTAGGGCGCGATCACCGGGGCAAGGACGGCGCAGCAGATCGCCAGCAGCGACGAGGAACAAGCCGAGGACGGTGGTCGGGTTGCGGAACAGGCGGCGCAGCGCGCGCCGCGAGCTCGCTGGTCTGCTGGTGGACTTCCAATTCGACAACCGGGTGGGCGGTTTTGAGGAGCGGCGTCAGGCATGGTAGCGAATCCTGGGATCGAGCAGCGGATAGAACAGGTCGATCAGCAGATTGATGACCGTGTAAATCAGCGCGAACAGGATGACCAAGCCCTGCACCATCGGATAATCGCGCGCACTGATCGAATCGACCAGCAGCCGCCCGATGCCGGGCCAGCTGAAAATGACCTCGACCAGCAGCGTGCCACTGAGCAGCCTGGCGACGCTCGTGCCCCAGACGGTGACAATCGGCAGCAGGGCGTTGCTGAGAGCATGGCGCACGTAGACGCGGCGCGTGGTCAGTCCCTTGCTGAAGGCGGTGCGAATGTAATCCTGATTGAGCACGTCGAGCAGGCTGGAGCGGGTCATGCGGGTCAGCAGCGCCAACATGCCCATGCTGGCGCTGACAGCGGGCAGAATCAGATGTGCGTCAAAGCCCAGCCCGCTGATCGGCAAGATGCCTAACTGCAAGCCGAAGATGATCTGAAGCTGCAAGCCGAGCCAGAAGATCGGGATCGAAACGCCGATCAGCGCGATCAGGCGCGATCCGCGTCCCAGATCGAATTGTGGCGCGTCGCCGCGATCATCCCCAACGGGACGCCGACGGCGACGGCGAATAGCATGGCGGTGACGGCGAGGACAGCCGTCTGCGGCAGGGTCTCGGCGATCATCTCGGTGACCGGGCGGCGCGAAATGAAACTGGTGCCGAGATCGCCGTGCAGCATGTCGGACAAAAAGCCGAGGTACTGGTTACTGATGGGTTCGTCGAGGTGAAGCTGCACGCGCAGATTCGAGAGCGTTTCCTGATCGTCGTGAAACCCCGCCAAAAACAGCGTCGGGTCACCGGGGAGCACTCGCAGCAGCAAAAAGACGATGGTGTAGATCCCGAGCAGCGTGGGGATCAACTGCACAATTCGTTGCAGGGTATATCGAAACATCGCTCAATTTGGGAACAAAAGGGGCGGGAGATGATCCCGCCCCCAAGCGGTTAAAACGAGTGACTTGCTTTATCGCATCTTGATTGTGGTTTCGGTAGGGGCGCTAGATAACGCCCCTACTCATATATGGACACGAATGCTTACTGGTTCAGCGTGATGCGGGCGAAGCGGCGGATGCCCTGATTGTCGATCGGCGTTCCGCCGATGCGCGCCGCGACCAGCGATGTGCTCACGCCGTGATACATCGGGATGACGACCGCTTCCTGACCGACGGTCAGTTCTTGGAACTGCTGCCAGAGCGCGTCACGGTCTGCGCCGAGCGGCGTCGAGACGGCTTGGTCGTAGATCGCCTGCGCTTGATCGACGTTCTCGTAAGTGCCGTAGCCGCACTTGATGCGCGAGCCGGAAGTTCCCGCCAGCGCCAGCGCGGCGACGTTTTCGGCATCCGGGTAGTCCAGCCCCCAAGCAACCGAACCGGCTTGCATAGTGCAGGACTGCGATCTTGATCCCAGACCGACTTCTCGGTCGCGTTGACGGTGATGGTGATGCCAGCGGGCGCGGCGGTCTGCTGAATGGCATTGAGGACGCGGCGCTCGGTCTCGTCCTGCCCGGTGCGGAACTCAATGTTCACGCCGTCAGGATAACCCGCATCCACCAGCGCCTGCTTGACGCTTCCGGATCATAGGGGGCGGGGTTGAAGTCAGCGTTGTAGGACGGCAGTCCGGGCGGGTACAGTCCGTAAGCCGGAACTGCCTGCCCTTGCAGGACGGTATCGACAATCAACTGGCGGTCAATGGCGCCGGAGAGCGCGCGGCGGACGGCGGCATCGCTCAACAACGGGTCGTTGAGGTTGATGCGGAGCGGGAAGGTCGAGAGGGTCGGGATTTCGACCAACTGCTGCGACAGGGTGGCATCGTCACGGATGCGCCCGATGTCGGACGGCGGGACGGACACGATGTCGAGATTGCCCGCTTCGTATTCGAGCATCTGGACGGATTTGTCCGGGAATGACGCGGATGTCGACGGTCTTGACTTCGGGCGCGCCGCCCCAGTAGTTGTCATTGGCGGTCAGCGTGACCTGACTGCTGCGCCTGAAAATCGGAGACGACGTAAGGTCCGGTGCAAACCGGGTTGGTCGCGAAGTCGGCGTTGTCGCCGAGCCTTCGGCAACCACGTCAGCGCCGGGGAGCGTCATCCGCTCAAGGAACGAGGAGACCGGCGTGCCGAGCGTAATCTGGATGGTGCTGGCGTCGATCACCGTTACGCCGCTGATGCTGTCGGCGGGCATAATCGGTTCGGGCGTCGGGGTGCCTTCGCCAACGCTGGGCGTGGGGGGACGGACATCGCTCCAACCGGCGACGACGCCCAAGACCAAGCCAGCGGTGTAGGAGGTGCCGGTCTCGCGGCGGGCGAGACGGTCGAGCGAGTATTTGACGTCGGCGGCTTCAAAGCTGCTGCCGTCGCTGAAGGTCACGCCGCTGCGGAGGTGGAAGGTGTAGACCAGACCATCCTCGGACACGTCCCAGCTTTCGGCCAGCGCGGGTACCGGCAGATTGGTCACCGGGTCGGCATCGACCAAGCCTTCGCAGACGTTGCGGAGGACGAGAAACTCGTCCGTCAGCGACGCCGCAGCCGGGTCAAGCGTGTTGGGCTGCGCCTCGGTAAAGGCGGTGGTGACAGTGCTCGAAGCGTCCTGTGCGTAGGCGCTGGTCGAAAACACGCCGACGAGGACTAAGAGCGCAAGTAAAGCGTATTTCTTCATGCAATTACCCTTTCGATTAAAGAATAAAGCCTAACGATTGACGGTTAGCAGTCGGCAAACGACCTATCTCGCTTCGACTTACCCGTGCCGCGCTAACGCAGCACAAGCAACAAAAAGCCCGGCAATTTCGGGACAGCTTGAACACAAATCAACACATCCGGCAGTACGGTTAATCCGAAAGATCAGCCGGGAACCGCTGCCGCCGTCATGCGCCCAAATCGCATTCATTTTGGCTTGGATAGATTGGCTCTAGTAAACTTCGCGCCTGAATGTAACATCGCAGCTATTGACTGTCAATAAGACCAAGAGATGATGAAACTAACGATTATAGGCGGCGGCAGCGTCCGTACCCCCCGATTAATCCCTTCGCTCGTCAAGCGAGCGAAAGCGCTGCAATTGGAAGAAGTCTGGTTGATGGACATCGACAAGGACAAGCTCGACTTGATCGGCGGGCTGTGCCGGACGATGGCAGCAGAACAGGGCGCGACCTTCAAGCTGATCCTGACGACCGACGCACGCGCCGCGATCAAGGACGCGACGGCGGTGATCACCAGCATCCGCCCCGGCGACGAACTGGGTCGGGCGATGGACGAGCGGATCGCCATGAAGCACGGCGTACTCGGTCAAGAGACGACCGGGGCAGCGGGTTTTGCGATGGCGATGCGCAGTATGCCCGCGATTCTCGACTACGCGCGGTTGGTCGAGGAGATCGCCGCGCCGGGCGCGTGGATTTACAACTTCACCAATCCGGCAGGACTGGTCGCTCAAGGGCTGACTTACGCCGGGATCAAGCGGGTGGTCGGCATCTGCGACAGCGCCAACGGCGCGCAGCACGCGGTCAGCCGCTTCATGCAAATTCCGATGAGCCGGGTGCGGCACAGTGTCTACGGGCTGAATCACCTGTCATGGACGCAGCAGCGTGCGCATCGACCCGGATGCGGACGGCAGCGGCGGCGAGGAAGTGCTGCCCGCCCTGCTCCACGACGAACAGTTCATCCAGTCAACCCACATGGCGATGTTCGCGCCGGGGCTGATCGACTGGGAGCAGGCATTCCTGAACGAGTACCTGCATTACTTCTATCACCGCGATGAGGCGTTGGGGGCGCTGCTGCACAAGAGCGAAACGCGCGGCGAGGAAACCCTGCGTCTGACGACCGAACTGCTCGAGCGGATGCGCGGCAGCCGAATCGCCGGAGGAGGCGCGCGCTGCCTACCAAGAGGTGATGGGGCGGCGCAGCGCGACTTACATGGCGCACGCGCGTCAGGGCAAAGATCGCGTCAAGCTGGAGCCGGTCGGCGACGACGAGGAAGGCTACGCTGCCGTCGCGCTGGGCTGCATTCAGGCGATCAGCACCGGGGAGACGCTGTTCACCGGCTTGAACGTGCCCAATCGCGGCGCGATCCCGGCGATGGCGGACGACGACGTGGTCGAAGTGACCTGCGGGGTCGATGCCGACCACATCACGCCGCTGCCCGTGACTGGCATCCACCCGCGATCAACTGCTGCTGATGCAGACGGTCAAGCTCTACGAGCGGCTGGCAGCGCAGGCGATCTTGCAGCGCTCGCGCGATCTGGCGGTCGAGGCGCTGACCGTTCATCCGCTGATCGGCTCGTATCCGCTGGCGGACGCGCTGGTCGGGGAATTCCTCGAAGCCCACCAGGATTTGGTCGGGGAGTGGAAGTAGACGAGCGCCCCGCAGGTGTTTCCAACAAATAGGTTGATTTCCCTTGTAGGGGCACGGCATGCCGTGCCCCTACGTCGTTACATGAATCGGTACAGGGGCAAGCGTTGAAACACTGCGAAATACTGATACCGGGTCATTACTTCTGCGACCTGATCTTCAGCGGAATACCGGGCTTTCCGGCGCTCGGCACCGAGCTGTACACCGAGAAGCTGACCATCGTCCCCGGCGGCTGCCTGAACACGATCACGGCGCTGCGACGCTTGGGCGTTCACGTCGGTTGGATGGGCGTCCTCGGCAGCGATCCGTTCAGCCACGTCGTGGACGAATGGATCGCGCAGGAAGGGATCGACCGGGCATGGCTGACCACTCGCGCCGAGCCGTTCCAGCGGGTGACGGTCGCGCTCTCCTACCCTGCCGACCGCGCCTTCGTCACCTACGTCGATCCGCCGCCCGATTTGCTCGACGGGGTGCGCGCAGCAGTCGCGGCAGACGAATGCGATCACCTGCACTTCGCCGGATTGACGGTCAATCCGGCGCTGCCCGAGATCTTAAGTCTGTGCAAAGCGCACAAGATTTCCGTATCCATGGACTGCCAGCACCGCGAGGATACTCTCGCTGATCCGCTGGTGCGCGACATCCTGTCGCGGCTGGACTGCTTCATGCCCAACGCCAGCGAAGCCCTGCGCTTGACTGAAACGACCAGCCTCGACGATGCCGCCCAACGCCTGCGCGAATTGGTGCCGCTGCTGGTCATCAAGGACGGCGCGAACGGGGTTCATGCGTGGGAGAAAGAGCGCTATTATCACGTCCCGGCGCGGGCGGTCGAGGTGGTCGATAGCACGGGCGCGGGCGACGTGTTCAACGCGGGCTTTCTGACGGCGCGCCGCGCAGGGAGCGACCTGCTGACCTGTCTGCACTGGGGGAATGTCTGCGGCGGGCTTTCGACCACCGGTTACGGGGGCGCGCCATCGGCACCAACTCGCGCTGCCGTCGAGGCAATCCTCAAGCGCAGTTAGGCGTGGGCGGGATTATTCTCCAGCGCGCGTACCGAGGCGCGCGGGATCACCTGCGTGCTGATCAGCGTGGTGAGCACCGGGCGATCCGGGTTTTCCGCCCGGTCGATCAGATAGCGCACGCCCAAAATGCCCATCAGCATCTTTTCGACGCTCACCGTGCTCAGCGCCGGGCTGACCTGACGCGCCATATCCACGTCGTCGAAGCCCATGACCGAAAGATCGTCGGGAACCACGCGCCCTAGATCGCTGGCGGCGTTGAGCACGCCGAAAGCCGCCTCGTCGTTGCAGGCGAAAATCGCGGTGATCTCCGGCGCGCGGGCGAGCAGCGCGCAGGTCGCCGCGTAACCGCCCTCCTGAGTCAACGGGCTGGCTTCGATATAAGTTCTAGCGATCTGGTGGTGTTTGAGCGCCCGCAAGTAGCCTTTGCGCCGCTCCTGAATACTCGGATAAGCATCCGGCAGGCTGCCGACCAAGCCGATCTCGCGGTGCCCCTGCTGGATCAAGTAGTCGACCGCCGCATAAGCGCCGTTGAGATTGTCGGTCAGCACGCTGTCAAAACCGCCACCCGGTGCGTAAGCGTCCAGCAAGACGACCGGCTTGTCGATCTGCCGCTCCACGAAGCGGATCGTATCCGGCAGGAACGTCCCCACCAGCAGGACGCCATCGACCTGACTGTCCAACAGCATCGGCGGCAGACTGGTCGGGCGGTTAAGCTGATTGACTTCGATATTAGCGTACATCATGCTGAGGTTGTGACGCTGACACTCTCGCTCAATCCCGGCGAGGACGTAGGAATAGAACGGGTTGACCGACATCGGTTGATCGCCGTTGTTTTTGCCGATAGTGCCGATCACGGTCAGTTTGCGCGCGCCGCTGCGCACCTGCGCGCGGTAGCCGAGCGCGGTCGCCGCTTCCAGCACACGCGCGCGCGTCGATTCGGCAACATTGCTCCGATTGTTCAATACGTTAGACGCAGTACCAAGCGACACGTCCGCTCGCTTGGCGACGGCTCGAAGAGTCGGTTTCGCATTGACCATCGGGAATTCCCTCGTTTCGAACGAACAACTACCACCAGATAGATTGTGTGATTCTTATTTTTCAGTAATGTTGTCAATTTCATAAAGATTATCTATTTTGAACAAGACCGAACCACACCTATTGTACAGCGAACAGTTTCGAGATAGAATGCGAGTTAGGGTTGCTTAAGCGGGTTTGGCGAGCGGCAGCGATTGTTATGGGAGCGTTCTCAATTCTGCATTGAACAAATTGAACAGGTTTATGAACGAACCCAAACAACGCCTGTGCTCGCGATCGCTCTCAACCGTGGCACGGCACCGTTTTACCAGCGATCTACTCCCGACGGGGTCAGACCAACCGGGTGTACAACTCGGTACTCGTGAAAGCGCACGTCAATGGTTAGCAGTAGAATATTGGTTATGATTAATTTTGTTAAGGAATACACGCCTAGAAGCGCACAATCTTAACCAACATCCAGCAGTGATGAAATGCGCGGCACGGTGAACTGCCCGACCTGCTAACACCACGACGCGCAACCCAACCTATTTAGCTCGTCATCCGCCCAGCGGCGGTGCGAACCAGTCCGATTTTCTAGGGAGTAGAGCGGGTTTCAGGAGGGAGGTGCTATTCGACCAGTTTGAAAAGTAGTGAGATCGGGTCACTCGCATTCGCAGGGCTAGTCATTTTAGAAGAAGGAAGTAAGTTATGTCCAGAAAAGCACTTTACCTTGTCATGCTCACCGCTATGGTGGCATTGGTCATCGGCGCGGTCGTCCCCGTCGCCGCGCAAGAACCCGTAACGATTACGTGGTATGTGGGTCTGGGAACGGGCACCAGCTCGGATCAGATCGCCGCTCAGAATAAGGTCGTTGACGACTTCAACGCCACCCACCCGAACATCAACCTCGTGATCAACATCGCCGCCAGCAACGAAACGGCAACCGACACGCTGAGCACGCTGCTCGCCGCCGGGACTCCGCCCGACATCGTTGGACCAGTTGGCGTCGCCGGTTCGAACTCCTTCGCCGATCAATGGATGGACGTCACGCCGCTGGCGGAAGCCGCTGGTTTCGACATGAGCACCTACGACCCGGCGCTGGTCGAGCTGTATCGCCGCGATGACGGTGGTTTGAGCGGTATTCCGTTCGCCGTTTATCCAGTGCTGACCTATTACAACCAAGACCTGTTCGACGAAGCCGGTCTGAATATCCGCCGGCTGAATTCGGCGCGATGTACACCATGCCCGATGGCAGCGAAGTGCCGTGGAACTATGACACCGTCGCCGAAATCGGCAAGATTCTGACGGTTGATAGCAACGGCAACGACGCCACCAGTGCGGACTTCGACCCCAGCAATATCGTCCAATTCGGCATGAACTTCCAGTGGGCGCGTATCCGCCTGATCTTCGACGATCTCCAGCCGTAGAGCTACTACGATGCCGCCACCGGCAAGGTTGAAATTCCCGGATGTGTGGCGTCAAGCTGCCCAATGGTACTGGGATGCTATGTGGAACTGGCACATCACCCCGAACGCAACCTACCAAGCAGCCGAACTGATGCAGCCGAGCGATTTCGCATCGGGCAACCTCGCCATGGCAATCACCCCGCTGTGGTACACCTGCTGCCTCGACAACAGCATCGGCAACTTCACAGTGGAACGTCGCCCCGGTTCCGGCGTCCTTCGACGGTGAGCAGCATGTGGCACTCGACGCCGACACGTTCCGTCTCGTCAAAGCCAGTGCGCACCCGGCGGAAGCCTTCGAAGTGCTCACCTATCTGGAAACCGACGCCGCCCCGGCGCTGGCGACCGCTTACGGCGCTTACCCGGCGCTGCCGGCTGCCCAGCAGGCATGGGTTGACAGCATCAGCCAGAAGTACCCGTGGGATGTCAATTGGGGTGTCGCCGCCGATAGCTTGGCATATGCCAACCCCGGCAAGTGGCACCACGAATCGAACGTTCCGAATTACGCCCAGACCTACGACCGTGAAACCGCCTTCCTGTCCCTGATTGAAGGCGACAGCGGCGCAACCATGGACGTGAACGCAGAAATCGACAAGTTGCAATCGGATTATCAGTCGATCATCGACTCTGCCGGCAGCTAAGCGGTTCGGTTCGCAGGTGACTGAAAAAAGTACAAACGAGAGCGGGCATATGCCCGCTCTCACTGCCAACCAAAGCCACCATCGAGCAAGCGCAGCGGTGAACAACAGTCAAAAATTGAAGAATGGCTTATTCTTGTTAAAAGATCGGTTCGTTGATACCAATTTGATTAGTTCAGTAATTCGGGGAGTATAGGATATGGCATCCACAGATCGGTCACGCGCTGCGCCGATAGCCGGAACGGGCACAATGAAAGAGAACAAACCGGGAAATCTGATGCGCCAGCAGCGTATCTGGGGATGGATTTTCCTCTCCCCGTGGATTTTCGGGTTTGCGGTCTTTACGGCAGCGCCAATGATCGCCTCGCTGATTTTCTCGTTCATGAATTTCTCGCTGGCGAGTTCCGAACCGATGACCTTTGTCGGGCTGAGGAACTGGCAGCGCCTATTCACTGACCCGCTGACCATTGAGTCGCTGGGCGTCACATTCCGCTTCGCGCTGATCGCCGTGCCCGTGGGCATCATCGTCCCGCTGGGGATGGCGACGCTGTTGAATTCCAAGAAGCTGTGGGGCAAGCGCTTCTGGCGCGTGCTGTTCTACATGCCCTACATGGTGCCCGCTATCTCGTCGATCTTCATCTGGCAGAGCTTCCTCAATGGGCAGTCCGGCTGGCTCAACCGCGTCTTGCGAGACTGGTTCGGGCTGGTCAACGTCCCCAACTGGCTGCAAGACGAAAGCTGGATTTTGGTCGCTTTCCTGCTGATGGGTCTTTGGGGTGTCGGTAACGCGATGTTGACGATGCTGGCGACGATGCAGGGCGTCCCGACCGAACTCTACGAAGCCTCCGACGTGGACGGCGCGGGGGCGTGGACGAAGTGGTACCGGATTACGCTGCCGATGATCTCGCCGGTGATTTTCTACAATCTGGTGCTGAGCGTCATCGGTCTGATGCAGTATTTCGTGGTTCCCTACGTCATGACCCGCGGGACGGGCAACCCCAACCACGCGGCCTACTTCTTCAACATGCATCTTTACAAAACCGCCTTCACCTTCTTTGACATGGGTTACGGTGCTACGCAAGCGTGGCTAATCTTCATCATTGCCCTCGTATTGACGATTGGACTGTTTGTCACGTCCAAGCGCTGGGTCTATTATTCGAGCGGAGATTAACTATGGCTGCCGCAGCACGCATGCAATCAAAAGCAGTCAACACATCTCCGTGTTACAGCTATCAACTGCGGAAGTTCGGGGGAATCGCGATTGTCACGCTGATGACGCTGGTGATCGCTATCGCTTACCTGCTGCCCTTCGGCAACATGGCGACGATCTCGCTTAAGAGTCAAGCACAGATTGGCGGCCAGCGCCGATAGCCCGATTCTGCCGGTGTCGCCGGAAACGTTCACCTACGAAGGTGAGGCTTACGACGTCTATCAAGTCCCGACCGAAGACGGCGTCATCCACCAGTGGGCGCTGGTCAAAAAAGGGCGGCAGACCAGCCAGTTCGTCGACCCGGCGAACCCGGAAGCCGGATTAATCGACTGGACAGGTAATTGGCGCCAGCTTCAGGTCAACAACGCCGTCGACCTGCACCCGGAAAACTTCGCCAACTGCCTGGGAATCTGCTGAACTTTCCGCTGCTGTTCCGCAACACGCTGGTGATCGCGATTACGGGTATGATCGGGACGCTGATGTCGAGCATCTGCGTCGCATATGCCTTCGCCCGCTTCCCGATACCGGGCAAGAACATCCTGTTCATCATCTTGATCGGGACGATCATTCTGCCGACGCAGGTCACGCTGATCCCGACCTACGCCTTCTTCGCCAAGATCGGCTGGACGGGGACGTGGCTGCCGCTGATCGTGCCGCACTTCTTCGCCAACGCCTACAACGTGTTCCTGCTGCGCCAGTTCTTCCTGACGCTGCCGCGCGAATTGGACGAGGCAGCGATGATCGACGGCGCGGGACCGTTCCGCGTGCTAATCAGCGTGATCATCCCGCAGTCATGGGCGGCGATCATCGCGGTCGGCTTGTTCCACTTCATCTTCGCCTGGAACGACTACTTCGGTCCGCTGATTTACCTCATCGGTCAGCCGGAACTACAGCCGATCTCGGTAGGCGTGCAGGTATTCAACTTCCAGTACGGCCCGCACCCGGAATTGGTTCAGGCAACCTCGCTGATGGCGATGGTGCTGCCGCTGGTCATCTTCTTCTTCGCGCAGAAGGTGTTCATGCGCGGCGTGGTCATCACCGGCGTCGAGAAATAACTTCATCCCCTAATCCCCTCTCCACGCTGTGGAGAGGGGGATTAAAAGCAGACGGTTTGGTCGCCGAACCGCTTCCCAACCAGGCAGAGGTATCACGTCCGTGTAGGCAAACTCATCACCATCCACCAAAAGGATTTTGACAATGAAGAAATTTCTTTGGTTGATCTCGTATTCTTGCACTGAGCTTGAACGCCGCCGCCGCGCAAGAGGCAGCCGACGAAGCGCCCGCCGCCTGACGTATTGCAAGTCGATGCGTCGGCTGATCTGGGCGCGATCAGCCCCTACGTTTACGGCGCGAATCTGGGGCGCTACTCGCTGATTCCGCCCAGACTGATGGACACAGCCAAACTGCTCGGCATCAAATACATCCGCTTCGGCGGCGGTGACAGCGATCAGCAGGATTTAGCGACCAACGTGCTCGACCTGTTCGTCTATCAGGTGCGAACGGTAGGCGCGGAGCCAGCAGTGACGGTGCGACTTGCTCGGTGGGACGCCGGAAAAAGCGGCGGAACTCGTCCGCTACGCCAACGTCGAAAAAGGCTACAACATCCACTACTGGAGCATCGGCAACGAGCCGAATCTGTTCGTCGCGCTGATGGGCGCGGAGACCTATACGGTCGAAGACCTGAGCCGCGACTGGCGCGCGATAGCAGACGCCATGCTGGCGGTCGATCCGACGATCGAATTCGTAGGACCCGACATCACCGGCTATGTGCCGCTGACGACGGATCCGGTGACATTTTTGCCCGGAAGTGAGGGCGGTCTGGCGCTCGACGCGCAGGGCAACGACTGGCTGACCACGTTCCTGCGCGAGAATGGCGATCTACTGACTTACGTCTCGATCCACCGCTATCCGTGGCCCGGTATCGGTCACGGACAGGGCGCGACCATCGAGGGTATGAGCCACCAAGCCGCTGAATGGGATACCGTGATTCCTAACGTGCGGCAGATCATCCGCGACGCCGCTGGACGCGACATCCCCATCGCCGTCACCGAGATCAACTCGAACTCGGCGAACAGCACCGGCGGTGAAGCCAGCCTCGACTCCTTCTACAACGCGATCTGGCTGGGCGACACGTTGGGTCATTTGATCCGCAATCAGGTGGACGTGGTAGCGGTCTGGGATATGCAGGGCGGCGCGGGTCGCGGCTGGGGCTTGCTCGCCAAGTACGACGTGCGCCCAACGTATTACACCTACATCATGTACACCCATTTCGGCAGCGAACTACTGAGCGCCGACTCCGGCGACCCGGACGTGTCGATCTACGCGGCGCGGCGGGATGACGGCACGCTCACGTTGATGGTGATCAACCTCGGACCGGACGAACAAACCAAAACGCTGGCACTCAACGGGTTTGAGCCGAGCGGCGACGCCGAGGTCTGGCGCTTCGACGCCGATCAGAACGCCGAGCAGATTGCCTCGCTGCCGCTGAGCGACGGCGCGACGATCACAGTGCCGGGACAGTCGATGACGCTGTTCGCCCTGCCGGGTTAATCTCACAAGTGTGATCAAGCTATTCGTCGGGGCGTTCAAGGATTGCGCAGCAAGCACAACGCCCCGATTTACGACTGCTCACTGCCTCACCTAAGGCGAACCGTGCCCATGATCCTCAAGAACAAAACGCTGCTGACCATCGTCCTGATCTGGGCGGCATGGGCGGCGATCATCCTCGGCTTTCAAACGCTGGTGTCGGAGCGCGTCGAGCCGCAGCGCCCGGATTACTCGCGTGAATGGACGCCGGAATACACCCTCAAAGACAGCAACGACGGGCACATCTACCTGACCGAGCCGTTTATGAACCGGCAGGTCGCGTGGGATTCGGAATACTACCTGTCGATTGCTGTCGCTGGTTACCCTGACCTGAACTCGAATTCCGTGCGCCTCCGCAGCGGCGAGCGCCTATCGCTCAACTACGCTTTCTTCCCGCTCTACCCGCTGGCAGCAGGCGCGCTCGCCGTGCCGCTGCGCGTGCTCAACCTGACGCCGATTGCGACCGCGACGCTGGCGGGCGTGATCCTCTCGCTGCTAGGCGCGCTGGTGGGAGCGATCAGCCTCTATGACCTCGCGCGCGATCAAGCTGGACGAGGCGGGCGGCATCCGTGCCGCATTCTACCTGCTGATCTTTCCGACCGGGTTCTTTCTGGCGCAGATGTATACCGAGGGCTTATTCGTGGGGCTGGCATTCGGCAGCCTCGCGCTGATCAAGCACAAGCGACTGCTGCTGGCGGGAGTTTGCGCGGCGCTGGCGGTGTGGACGCGGGCGGTCGGCTTGGCGCTGCTGATCCCGCTGGCGCTGGCATGGCTGAGCAGCGTCCAGTGGCGGCGGCTGCGGCAAGATTGGCGCGCGGCGCTGCGTCCGTTTCGCGGGCTGATCATGGGGCTGATCGGCGTGCTGCTGCCCGATTGGCGCGTATCTGGTCTGGCAGCACTTTCTCGGCAAAAACTTCAACCTTGTCGAGCAGAACTGGTTCGGGCGCGAGCTGTTCGACTTCGAAGGCACGCGAACCGGCTGGGAAGCTGCCTTCGACGCCATCGCGCACGGCAATCTACAAATGCGGATTTACTACTTGCTCGAAGCGGCGGGGGTTGGGCTGGCGTTGATCGCCTGCTTGTTCACGCTGCGACGGTATCCCGGCATCGCGCTGTTCGGGCTGCTGGTCGCTGGCGGTCAGTTTCTTCGTCGGCGCGCCGCAGAGCTTGATCCGCTACGTGCTGGTGATCCCGTCGATCTATCTATTCTTGGCGCGGCTGGGGAAAAACGCCTCGTTCGACCGGGCGTGGACGCTGGCGAGCATTTTGCTAATGGGGATGCTGCTTTTCCTCTACAGCTTCGACATGTGGGTAGCGTAATGACCTCACCTTCAAAAGCGCTGTAGGCGCGTTATAGGCTTGCGAAGCAAACACAGCGCCCCTACCGACAACCAAGCACAAGCTGACTACACCGAGAGGTATTCCTTGACGCGGTTGATGTCAAGGGTGGCGGTGCTCTCTTTGTCGACGATATGCCCCTTCTCCATCACGTAGCAAGTGTCGGCGATGCCCAGCGCGAAGTCGAGAAACTGCTCGATCAGCAGGATGGTGATGTGCTTGCGCTCGCGCAGCGAGCGGATCACGTTCTCGATTTCCTCGACGATGTTCGGCTGGATGCCTTCGGTCGGCTCGTCCAGCAGCAGCAGCTTCGGATCGCGCACCAGCACGCGCCCGATCGCCAACTGCTGCTGCTGCCCGCCGCTGAGCGTCCCGGCGACGCGCTTGCGCATCTGCTTGAGCACCGGGAAAATCGTGTAGACCTCGTCGACCGCTTCGGCGTTGTATTTGCCGCCCTTGAGCGCCTCGAAGCCCATCAGCAGGTTTTCGTAAACCGACAGGTGCGGGAAAATGCCGCGTCCCTGCGGCACATAGCCGATCCCGGCGGTGGCGCGCTTGTGCGTTGGCATGATTGGTGATGTCTACGCCGTTATAGATGATCTTGCCCTGCTTGGCTTTGAGCGTGCCCATGATCGCCTTAAGCAGCGTCGTCTTGCCGACGCCGTTGCGCCCCATCAGGCAGACGACCTGCCCGTCCGGCACTTCGATTTCCACGTCGTTGAGGATCAGGCTTTGTCCGTAAAACACTTGCAGACCGTTGATCGAAAGCATGGTTTTCGTCCTTAGATCCTAGGGCGATGGGTGTTGCCTCACCAACTACAATTCCGTTCGAGACTTAGGCGGTTTTCCTGGTGACTGCGCCCGAGATAGACTTCGATCACGCGCGGGTCGCTCTGCACCTGCTCGACCGGACCTTCGCAGAAGACCGATCCCAGATGCAGGACGGTCACGTGCTGGCGAACTGGCGCACGAACACCATGTCATGCTCGACCACCAGAATCGAGCGGTTGTCGGCGATGCGGTGCAGCAGTTCGCCGGTTTGATCGCGTTCGCGGCGGGTCATCCCGCGACCGGCTCGTCCAGCAGCACCAGCTTGGGCTCCTGCACCAGCAGCATCCCGATTTCGAGCCACTGCTTCTGCCCGTGCGACAGCATCTCCGCCGGCACGTCGCGCTTGTCCTTCAGCCGGTGATCTCCAGCATCTCGTCGATCTTGTCCGCTTGCTCGCCGGAAAGCGGCGCCAGACTAGGTAAGAACGGGGTCTTGAAGCCGATAGCGGCTTCCAGATTTTCGTAGACCGACAGGCTGCCGAAGATCGGTCGGCGTCTGGAACTTGCGCCCGATGCCCTCGCGCACCAGTTGATGCTCGCGTCGTGCGCGCGACGTTGACGTGCCCGTCGAAGATCACTTTGCCCTTGTCCGGGCGGGTCTTGCCGGTCATGATGTCGAGCAGCGTCGATTTGCCCGCGCCGTTGGGTCCGATCAGAAAGCGCAGTTCGCCGTAGTCGATCGAGAAATTCAGGTCGTCCAGCACCTTGAAGCCGTCAAAGCTGACGGTGACGTTGTTGACCTCCATGATGTGCTCAGTCATCGCAGATTCGCCTTTCACTGCATGATGCGGTTTCGACTTCGATCGCCGCGTTCGGACTTCGGTTGGCGGGACGTAGGACTTGTTCCAGAGCGGCTTGAAGCCGGTTAATAGCCATCGTGAACGAGCCGACCAAGCCCTTCGGGAACAGCAGCACGACGCCGACGAACAGCCCGCCCATGATCAACTGCCAGATGTCCGGGTTGACGGTGCTGATCGTGCTCTTGCCCGTGTTGACCAGCACCGCGCCGATGATCGCGCCGATCAGCGTGCCGCGCCCGCCGACCGCCACCCAGATCACGATCTCAATGGAGGCGACGATGTCCAACTGCTTGGGCGAAATAATGCCGACCTGCGGCACGAACAGCGCGCCTGCCAGCCCGGCGATCCCGGCGGAGAGCGCGAAGACGGCGTCTTGATCATGACGGTGTTGTAGCCCATGAAGCGCACGCGGTTTTCGTCGTCGCGCACGGCGACCAGCAGCCGCCCAAAGCGCGAGTTGACCAAACAGCGGCAGCCGAGATAGACGAGCCACCAGCACAATCGCCGTGGCGAGGTACAGCGCCGACTATCGTGCTGTGGTCGCCGAGGCGCGCGCCGAAGATCGTCCGCATTTCGGTGATGCCGTTCGTGCCGTTGATCAGGCGCTGCTGCCCGATCAGCAGCAGGGCGACAATCGCCGTCAGCGCCTGCGTGATGATCGAGAAATAGACGCCCTGAATCCGGCTGCGGAAGAGCATGAAGCCGAGCATCGCCGCGATCACCATCGGGACGACGATCGCCAGAAGCAATGGCAACGACCGGCGAATAGAACGGCTGCCAGAAAAACGGCAGTTCGGTCACGCCGTACAGCCCCATGAATTCCGGCAGATTCCGGCGCGGCGGTTTCCAGGTTGAGGTACATGCCGAAGCAGTAAGCGCCCAAGCCGAAGAACAGCCCCTGCCCCAAGCTGAGCATCCCGGTGTAGCCCCAGATCAGGTCAAGCCCGAGGGCGACAATCGCATAGGTCAGAAAGCCTGCCCAAGCAGGTTGATCTGAAAATCGGAAAGCACCGGCGGCAGCGCCAGCAGCACGACCAGCAGCACAATCGACAGCAGCACCTGCGAAACGATGCTGCGCGACTTTGGCGGCGCTTTGCCGGCGTCGTAGCGGTCGGCGATAGCGGCGTTTGATTTCGTAAACGGGTTCACTTTTAGCATACGATTCCTCATCAACTCGCTAACAGCTCAAGTTCGGCTGCGCAGCGCCAGCAGACCGTTCGGTCTGAATTGCAGGAAGGCGATCACGACCAGCAAGACCATCACTTTGCCGAGTGAAGCCGCCGAGTCGAACCCGCGTGAGAGACAGTACATCTGGAAGATGGGACTCAGCGAGCCGATGATGATCGCCGCGAGGATCGTGCCGGACAAGACTGCCGACGCCGCCCAGCACGACCACCAGGAAGGCATCGACGATGTAGCCTGTGCCCAACTGCGGACCGATCTGCCCAAGCAGCGTCAGCGCTGAACCGGCGACACCCGCCAGCCCCGCGCCCAGCGCGAAGGTCAGCGCATCGACGCGGCGCGTCGCCACGCCCAGCGAGGCCGCCATTTCGCGGTTTTGCATGACGGCGCGCGTCCGGCGCCCCATCGACGTGCGATACAGGTAGATGTAGACGCCGACGACGCAGATGACCGCCAAGCCGATGATGAACAGGCGCGAATAGGGAAAGCACGACCATCGGCGCGACCGTTGATGCGCCCGTTCAACCAGCCGGCGCGGTCACGGGGACGTTGCGCGGGTCGTAGCTGCGGGCGACCTGCTGCAAGATCAAGCCGATGCCCCACGTCGCCAGCAGCGTATCGAGCGGGCGACCATAAAGCCGCCGGATGACCAGCCATTCGAGCAGATAGCCCAGCGCGCCGACGATGAAAAACGCCGCGACAATCGACAGCACGAAGATCAAGCCCTTCTTTCTGTCCGTCCGCGCCGCGCAGCGGGTCGGCGAGAAAGGTCTGGAAGATGTAGGTCACGTAGGCGCCGGCCATGATGAATTCGCCGTGCGCCATGTTGATGACCTTCATCAAGCCAAAGGAAAATGCCAGCCCCAGCGAAGCCAGCAGCAGGATTGACCCGATGCTCAAGCCGTTGAATAACTGGGAAACCAAGATGTTGATGTTCATTTTCCGGCTCGTTACCCCTGACTTTGAGCTGAAACGGACAATGCTTCTGCCCCTCGAAAGGAGCAGAAGCATTGTTTTCTTACGGTCTCGCCCCGCCTTAGCTGGCGGGCATTTCCGTTGCCATATCGCAGATGCCTTCCGGTCGGGTCAGCACGTCCGCCCACGGATAGGAGCAGAGGTACGGATCTGGGACAACCGGGTCGGTCGCGTAGATGGTGTCGATCAGACCGTCTTCGCGGATTTGACCGATACGCACCGGCTTGACCGTGTGCTGCGTCGGACCGTCGAGCGTGACCATGCCTTCGGGCGCGGCGTAGCTGATCGTCGCCGGTCTTGATGGCTGCGCGCACGGCGTCAACGTCGGTCGAACCTGCCTTCTCAACCGCTTCCGCCCACAGGTGGACACCGAAGTATCCGGCTTCCATCGGGTCGCTGGTGACGCGATTCTCGCCGTAAGCGCGCCTTGAAAGCGGCGACGAAGGCGGTGTTTTCGGGGGTATCGACGGTTTCGTAGTAGTTCCACGCCGTCAACTGACCGACGACGTTGTCGACGCCGATGCCCGTGACTTCTTCTTCAGCGATGCTGACGGACAGCACCGGCAGCGACGTCGCGTCGTAGCCCGCGTCGGTGAACTGCTTGAAGAAGGCGACGTTGCTATCGCCGTTGAGCGTGTTGAAGATCACGTCCGGCTGTGCCTGCTCGATATTCAGCAGGATGGAGGTGAAGTCCGTCCCGCCGAGCGGCAGGTATTCTTCACCGACCGGCTCCAGACCGGCGTCGGCAAGCTGCGCGCGGATGATGGTGTTCGAGGTACGCGGGAAGACGTAGTCCGAGCCGAGCAGATAGAAGTTGGTCTTGCCCTGATCGAGCAGGTACTGGACGGCGGGGACGATCTGCTGGTTGGTGGTCGCGCCGGTGTAGACGATATTGGGCGACTCTTCCAAACCTTCATACTGAACCGGGTAGAACAGCAGACCGTTGTTTTCTTCGACGACCGGCAGCACCGCTTTGCGGCTGGCGCTCGTCCAGCAGCCGAAAATCACCGCGACCTGATCTTCTTGCAGCAGCTTGCGCGCTTTTTCAGCGAAGGTCGGCCAATCGCTCGCGCCGTCTTCGACGATCGGCTCAAGCATCTTGCCCATGACGCCGCCAGCGGCGTTGATTTCGTCAATCGCCATGAGTTCCGAGTCGCGGACGGTGGTTTCACTGATCGACATCGTTCCGCTCAACGAATGGAGCAGACCGACCTTGATCGTGTCGCCTTCCTGAGCGCTCGCCGCAGGAATGATGCCGACGATGAAAATGAGTAGCAAAGCCCAAACGAGCCGCTTTCCGAGTGTGGAGCCGGAAACGTGAGTCATATATTCTCCTTGTAGGGGTGGCAACTGAGCACACGAGGACAGCGTAGCAGACTGAGGAATACCGAAAACACCGAAGACCATACAATGTTTATCGACTATTTTTGTAACAAGCGGCTAAAAAAGTGGACGCGCTCCATTTGCACTCGGACGCTGGTGGGTTTTGACCGATAGATCAAGCCGCTAAGGCAGTTTGCACAGTTTAAGCTGGATAGTGCTGCTTAAGGATGCCGTCGGGTCTGGCAAATTATCTGACGAACGCTCCCATTCCAGCGGCAGCGAGCGGTCAGCAGATGAACAGAAAATGCAGCCCATAACGGGGGTGCAGTTCGCCCATTTCTCTGAAAAGAGAGCTGCGCATTAGAGATCAGGTCGCACCTTCGCCTCCACTTAAGCGAGCGGCGTCAGTAGCAGAATGGTCAGGATCGCTCGCACCAGCGGGTTGCGGCTTGTTGCTAGAAGTTACCGAAAAACGACGACTGATATTGGATCAATGTTACAACGTTAGCCAAAGCAGCCCTCTATACACTGACGGATATCGATGAATCGTTCAGCTTATAGGATGTGCCCTGCCTCCCAGCGATGGTCTGCCGACTCCGCCGACCGATGGCGCTCCCTGCTCGTTCGCTCGCCGCACGTCGGGCGATCGCGCTAGATGTCGCTGCACGGAGTCGGCAGAGAGGGCGAACTGCGCCTGACCTTCGCGCAGCGCGGGGGGCGCACGATCCTGACCGAGAATTACTCGCGCCCGCCGCTTCAGGTCATGCGCGCCATCGAGGATCGCGCCGGGTGCTTGTGCGTCTATCTGCTCAGCCCGACCGGGGGCGTCGTGCAGGGCGACCGCTACGCGATCACGATCAACGTCGGCGCGGGATCGCACGCGCTGGTGACGACGCAGTCGGCGACCAAAGTCTATAAGATGCCCGACGACTGCGCCGAGCAGATCATCCGCATCGACGTGCAGGCGGGCGCGGTGCTCGAAGTTCGTGCCCGACGCGGCGATCCTGTTCGCCGACGCCGACTTCAGCCAGCAGATCGAGGTCCGGCTGCACGGCGGCGCGCTGCTGATCCTGCACGAGATCGTGATGCCGGGGCGGATCGCGCGCGGCGAGCGCTTGCAGTTCCGGCGCTACGCCAACCGGCTGGTCGTCCGCGACGATCGACGGGCTGCTGCTGCACGACGCGGCGACGATCGAGCCCGCCGCGCAGAACGTGGACGCGCTCGGCGTGCTGGAAGGCTACACCGCGTGGGGCAGCGCCTATCTGCTCGGCGATCTGGCGGCGCGCGGGATCGACGCAGCGACTTTTGCGCGGCGCAGCAGGATTTGTTCAATTTGACCGACGGGATCGGCGCGATCTCGGCGCTCTACCGCAACGGGATCGGCGCGCGGGTGATCGCGCGGCGGCTGGAGACGATCTACGCGGCGTTTCACGGGCTGCGCGAGACGGGTGCGGACCAGCTATCTGGGCTTGCCCGCCGCGCCGCTGCGGAAGTGAACGCCGCAGGCTCGAAGCCTGCGGCTAGGCGATCAAGCCCGCTGAAGCGGGCTGCGCCAACGTCAGAATTTACAGCCTGCTTCAGCAGGCTTGATTTCTTAGCCCGATGCTTTGAGCATCGGGCGACGCGACCGATCACTTTCATAAAGAGGGATGCCGATGGACTTAACACCGAGAGAAAAAGACAAACTGCTGATCTACGTCGCGGCGATGGTCGCGCGCGACCGGCAAGCGCGCGGGACTGAAGCTCAACCATCCCGAAGCGATCGCCCTGATCACGGCGGAAGTGCTGGAAGGCATCCGCGACGGGCGCAGCGTCGCCGAACTGATGCAGTTCGGGCGCACCATCCTGACCCGCGCCGACGTGATGGACGGCATCGCCGAAATGATCCCCGAAATTCAGGTCGAGGGGACATTCCCCGACGGCACCAAGCTGGTGACGATTCACCAGCCGATTGTGTAAAGAAAGGGAGCTAGTCATGATTCCCGGTGAATATTTCTTGAGGACGGCGACATCATCGCCAACGCCGACCGCCCCGTGATCGCGTTGGTGGTGGCGAACACGGGCGACCGCCCGATTCAGGTCGGCTCGCATTTTCACTTTTACGAGGTCAACAGCGGGCTTGCAGTTCGACCGCGAGGCGGCTTACGGGATGCGCCTCAACATCGCGTCGGGCACGACCGTGCGCTTCGAGCCGGGCGACGAGAAAACCGTCGAACTGACGCCGCTCGCCGGGTCGCGGACAGTCTACGGGCTGAACGGCAAGGTCAACGGCAAACTGGACAAGTGAGAAAGTACCGAGTACCGAGTGCTGAGTACTGAGTCAAAGACCAAGCTCAGTTCACTATCTCAGCTAACTCGCCATTCTGCTCACTTCGCATTGCGTTTTTACTCGTACTCAGTACTCAGTACTCAAAAGGAGTTGTAACCATGCCCCTCCGCATACCCCGTCACGTATACGCTGATTTGTACGGACCCACCGTCGGCGACCGCGTGCGTCTCGCCGATACCGAACTGATCATCGAAATTGAGCGCGATTACACCACCTACGGCGACGAAGCCAAGTTCGGCGGCGGCAAGACGCTGCGCGACGGCATGGGGCAAGATCAAACGACGCGGGCGGACGGCGCGCTCGACCTCGTGATCACCAACGCGCTGATCATCGACCACTGGGGCATCGTCAAAGCCGACATCGGCATCCGCGATGGCAAGATCGTCGGCGTCGGCAAGGCGGGCAACCCCGGCACGATGGACGGCGTGACGCCCAACCTGATCGTCGGCGCAGCGACCGAAGTGATCGCCGGAGAAGGCATGATCCTGACGGCGGGCGGCATCGACGCCCACATCCATTTCATCGCGCCGCAGCAGATCGAGGAAGCGCTGTCGTCCGGCATCACGACCATGCTCGGCGGCGGCACCGGCCCCGCGACCGGCACCAACGCCACCACCTGCACCCCCGGCGCGTGGAACATCGCGCCGGATGCTGGAAGCCGCCGAAGCCTTCCCGATGAACCTCGGCTTCATGGGCAAGGGCAACGCCTCGCTGCCTGACCCGCTGCGCGAGCAGGTCGAGGCGGGCGCGCTCGGTCTCAAGCTGCACGAGGACTGGGGCACGACGCCCGCCGCCATCGACAACTGCCTGATCGGTCGCCGACGAATACGACGTGCAGGTCGCCATCCACACCGACACGCTCAACGAAGCGGGCTTCGTCGACGACTCGATTGCCGCCTTCAAGGGACGCACGATCCACACCTTCCACACCGAAGGCGCGGGCGGCGGTCACGCGCCGGACATCATCCGCGTCTGCGGCGAGCCGAACGTGCTGCCCTCCTCGACCAACCCGACCCGCCCGTTCACCGTCAACACGATTGACGAACACCTCGACATGCTGATGGTCTGCCACCACCTCAGCCCGTCGATCCCGGAAGACCTGGCCTTCGCCGAGTCGCGCATTCGCCCGGAGACCATCGCCGCCGAGGACATTCTGCACGACATGGGCGCGCTGAGCATGATGTCGTCCGACTCGCAGGCGATGGGGCGCGTCGGCGAGGTGATCATGCGGACGTGGCAGACGGCGCACAAGATGAAAGTCCAGCGCGGCGCGTTGCCGCAGGATACCGCCCGTAACGACAATTTCCGCGTCAAGCGCTATCGTCGCCAAGTACACCATCAACCCGGCGATCGCGCAGGGCATCGCGCCAGTACGTCGGCTCGATTGAACCGGGCAAGGTGGCGGATTTGGTGCTGTGGCGTCCGGCGTTCTTCGGCGTCAAGCCGGAGATGATCCTCAAGGGTGGCTTCATCGCCTACGCGCAGATGGGCGACGCCAACGCCTCGATCCCGACGCCGCAGCCGGTTCACGGGCGCTACATGTTCGGCAGCTACGGGCGGGCGCTGTCGAGCACGTCCTACACCTTCGTCTCGAAAGCGGCGATTGATCGCGGCATCCACGAGGCGCTGAAACTTCAGCGGCAGGTCGTCCCGGTCGGCAATTGTCGCGGGCTGACCAAAGCCGACATGATCCACAACGACTTTCTGCCCAACATCAGCGTCGATCCCGAAACCTACGAAGTCCGCGTCGACGGCGAAGTCTTCACCTGCGAACCGGCGGCGACGCTGCCGCTGGCGCAGCAGTATTTTCTTTTCTAGCGCTGAGCACCATGTACTGAGTGCTGAGGAAAAGCAATGTCTTGCTTTGAACACGGGGTCTGTATAACCATGTTTTGTGTGAGTCTGCGTCGTAGCAATGCTGCTGTGTCAAGCTTTTACTCAGCACTCAGTACTCAGTACTCGGTACTTCTTTTCGTGCCATGAACTTCGACTCCGCTCAGCTTCTCACCCTGCTCCAGTGGACGGACTCCGCCTTCCCGACCGGAGCGTTCGCCCACTCGAACGGGCTGGAGACCTACACCCAAGCCGGAACTCGTCCAGACGCCCGCCGACCTCGCTCGGCTGATCGCGGCGCGGCTGGCAGCGGCAGCGACCACCGACTTGATCGTCGTCCACGCGGCAATGGCGGCGGCAAGCGACAGCGACCAAGCGCTGATCATCGAGCTGAGATCAACTGCTCTCGGCGTCGAAAATCGCGCGGGAGAGCCGCGAAGCCAGCTCGACCATCGGGCGGCGGCTGCTCGGCAGCATCCTGAACCTGCGCGACGATCCGCTGCTGGCATGGTATCAGAGCGAGATCGCGGCGGGGCGCTGCGCCGGACATCACGCCGTCGTTCATGGGCTGGCGAGCGCGGCGCTGGGGATCGAGGCGCGAGCGGCGCTGATCGCCTTCGCCTACGCGCTGGCGGTCAACCAGACGGCGGCCGCGCTCAAGCTGATCCGCATCGGGCAGTCGCAGACGCAGGCGGTGCTGGCGGCATCGGGCGCGGGCATCGAGGCGGCGGTCGAGTCAGCGTTGAACTTGACGCTCGACGACTTCGGCGCCTTCGCGCCGGGGCTGGACATCCGCGCCGGTCAGCACGAGCATCTGTTTCGGCGGCTGTTCATTTCGTGAAACATGACTAGGGACAGGCATACTCGCACGATTTGGGGTTAGCATGAACAAAATCGATTTCGACGCGATATTAGGCGCAAAGGTCGATCCGTCGCTGCCGCTGATCATCGGCGTGGGAGGTCCGGTCGGCTCCGGCAAGACCACGCTGATCGAGAAGCTGTGCAAGGCGATGTCGGCGAAGCACCAGATCGCCGTGATCACCAACGACATTTACACGCAGGAGGACGCCAAAATCCTCACCCGGCTGAGCGCGCTTGACCCCAGCCGGATTTACGGTGTCGAGACCGGCGGCTGCCCGCATACCGCCGTCCGTGACGACATTTCCGCCAACCTCGACGCGATTGATCTGCTGCGCGGGCGCTTCGACGATCTCGACCTGATCTTCCTCGAAAGCGGCGGCGATAACCTCGCGGCGAGCTTCAGCCCGGAACTGGTCGAAGTCGAATTCTACGTCATCGACGTAGCGGGCGGCGACAAAATCCCGCGCAAAGGCGGACCCGGCATCACGCGCAGCGACCTGCTGGTGATCAACAAGATCGACCTTGCGCCGCACGTTGGCGCGAGCCTTGAGGTGATGCGGCGCGATACCGACGCGCAGCGCGGCGATCTGCCCTACACCTTCACCGACCTGAAAAGCGGCACGGGTTTAGCGAACGTAATCGCGTGGATTGAGGATCGGCTGCAAACGCGCCGCGATCCGACCTACCAGCCCATGCCGCGAGTGATCGAGCCGCACCATCACACCCACCCCGACGTGCTCAAAGCCGATTTTCTGCCGCCGCGCTATCAAGCTGCGGACGTATCGCCCGCGCCGATGGGCGCCGCCGACCTCAAGTACGACGCGCAGGGGCGCGTCGCGTGGGACGAGATTTGGGCGGATTTCTGCGATCTGGCGCTGGCGGGCGGTCCGCCGCATCGCGGCACGCTGCTCGAACCGGGCACGCCCGAAGCCGTCCGCGCTGATCCCGACGCCTACGCGACGGTGATCGCCGAAATCGCGCGCGGGCTGACGCATGATCACCGGGCTGGACGTGATCACCGACGCGCCGCCCGGTTGGATCGGCTTGGTCTGCGCCGACGAGCCGATGGCGATCTGGCTGCTGCGGGCGATTCTGGTCGAGAACGTCGCGGCGCGGCGCGAGGACAACGTGCTCTATCTGCCCGCCGCCCCACATTTCGCGCTGGCGGGCGAGATCAAGAACGTGGTGACGGTGGTCGCCAAGACTCATCACTACTGGACGGAGCACGTCACCGCCGCACCGTAAAATGACTGCATTGTTCCAACGCAGCGCTATAGGCATAATTAAGTCATGTGCCTGACAACTCGCAGGGCGGACGATGCAGCAATCGATGACATTTCGGCAAAAGATCAGCGGTGCGCTCCAACTGTTTCGCGCCGAACTGCCGCTTGCGGCGGGCATGTGCGTCGTGATCGGCGAAGTGCTCGCGCGAGGTGGGCTGCCTGACTTAACTCCGCTCGCGCTCGGATTTGCTTGCGGCTTCTTCCTCTCCGCCTCGGCGCTGATCACCAACGACTATTTCGACCTTGAGGTGGATCGGATCAACGCGCCGCAGCGCCCGCTGCCGTCGGGGCGGGTATCGCCCGCTGCGGCGATGGCGCTGGGGATCGGCGTCGCCGTGATCGGATTGGCGGCAGCCCTCGCCATCAGCCCGCTGGCGCTGGGCATCAGCGTGATCGTGTGGGTGCTGGGTTTCGTCTATAACTGGAAACTCAAAGCGGCGGGGCTATGGGGCAACCTGAGCGTCGCCGTTTCGGTCGGGGTGACGTTCGTGCTGGGTGGTGTGGCAGTCGGTCAGCCGGGGAACCCTACCGTCTGGGTTTTCGCGCTGATCGCGTTCTGCTTCGACCTCGCCGAAGAAATCATGGGCGACGTCATGGATGTCGAAGGCGACCAGCAGCGCGGCTCAAAATCGATTGCGATCACGCGCGGCAGACCGTTCGCGCTGCGGCTGGCGGGGTCGCTGATCGGCGGCGTCATGCTGCTGACATTTCTGCTGGCGCTGGCGTATGGCAGCGCGCGCTTCTCGGTAATCGTCGTGCTCTGCGACATTTCCGGCGTCTACTTTGTCTTCAAGCTGTTGCACAGCCAAACCGCCGATGAGGGACGCAAGGCGATGCGCGGTCTCTACCTGACCGCCTCGGTCGGGCTGTTAGTGTTCCTGATCAGCGCGCTGTTCCCCTGAAATTCTCGTCGGGTTGATTCTCAACCGTACTTTCCCACTACCCTATAACTAGCGCGCGAACTGCGTGCTCTGCCGGACGACCAGTTCAGGATAGAAGACGACCTGACGCTCGGCGCAGGGTTCGTGATTGATCTCGCCGAGCAGAATCTCGAAAACCGTCGCGGCGATCTCGTCAATCGGCTGGTGTACTGAGGTGATACCCAGAAACTCCGAGGTCGGGTCGTCGTCGTAGCCGGTCAGCGCCACGTCTTCCGGGATACGCAAGCCCACGCTGTCGAGATAGGATTTCGCGCCGAACGCCATCAGGTCATTGGTGCAGATGATCGCGGTCGGGCGGTGCTTCGCCGACATGATCTGCTGCGCCGCTGCTGCCGCATCGGTCAACACGTTGAGCGTATAGGCGATCCAGTCGTCAAGCACGGCGATCCCGGCGGCGGTCATCGCCTCGCGGTAACCCGCCTCTCTCGCGTCGCCAAAGGGCATCCCCGGATGGCGAGTCATCAGCGCGATCCGCTCGTGCCCCTGCTCCAACAGGTGATTGACGACCATCTTGACGCCCAGCTTGCTGTCCACGTCGGCGAAGGCGAAATCGGGGTCCGGCAGGTACATCCCGCCGAAGGCGGCAAACGGCGCGCCCATCGCCGAAAGCCGGGCAATGCGCGGATCGTCGTAAGCCACGTCCGAGATGATGAAACCGTCCACCCGGCTGATCGAGATCAGGTTCTCGTAAACGCGGTCGGCATTTTCCTGCGGCTGAAGAAAAGTCAATACGTGTTGGTTGTGGATCTCGGCGGCGGCGGTAACCCGGTAGATGAAGCGGTCGAGCAGATTATTCATCCGGCTGGGGTCGTCGGCGACGTGCCACGAGTAACCGATCACACCGGCGCGGTTGGTGCGCAAATTGCGAGCAGTGATGTTGAGGTGATAGCCGAGCGTTTGGGCGGCGTCGAGCACCTTCTGGCGCGTTTCCGGCTTAATCAGGCTGCTGTTGTTCAAGGCATAAGAGACTGTCGCTTTGGCGACGCCTGCCAGGTCCGCAATGTCGATCTGCGTAATCTTGAGCGAATAGTTCATCTGCTCGGCGACCCGCAGCACGTGCTGGCGAGTCTCGGCGTCCAGAGCAACCCCATCGTTAAGCGCCTCAAAAGCAGTCAGCATCGGGACTGCCGCGCGATCTGCTACGTCTTTCAGGGTTGCCATTTCACCTCCGTACACCGCTGGATAACCAGATCATACTCGATTTAGCAAACGGTCAAAAACAAAGTGCACAAACTCCCGATCCATCTGCTTGACAATTCGTTGGACTCATTATAATCTCGTTATTGAGACGTCTCAATACCCGATAGTGCGGGTTGGCAAACCCGGAAAATCGACCAAGTCAGATCGAATAGGAATACATTCAAGTCACGCTCTAGGAGAAAAAATGAAGCAAAAATTGCTGTTTCTGTTTGTACTGGTGCTTTTGAGCATCCCGGTGGGAACCATCCTTGCCCAAGCGACGACGGTTCCTCAAGTTGTCGATCTGCCTGAACAGGTTGCCGGGGGGCGCGACGTGACCATCACGGTCAGCGACAAGCCATCCGCCGACAAGCCCGAAGAACTGGAACTCTGGCAGCGCCAAGCCGACAAATTCGAGGCAATGTACCCCAACGTCACCATCGAGGGCTTGGAAGTCACTTATGACCCAACCGCCTTCATCGCCATGATCGCCGGTGACCAACTGCCGACCCTGTTCAAGACCTATTTCACCGAGCCGGAAAAGTTCGTCCAGCAGGAAGCGGTCGCCGACCTGTCCTCACTTTACGACCAGACCGGATTGACCGACATTTTCAACCCCAACGTCGTCGGCATCGCCAGTATTGACGGCAGCGTCTACGGCATCCCCGACTTTGCTTACTCGCTTGGTCTCGCCTACAACATCCCCATGCTGGCAGCGGCAGGCTTCGACGCCCCGCCCGCGACGTGGGATGAACTCGCCACGATGGCGCAGGCGCTGACCGACAAAGCCAACGGCATCGCCGGGTTCGCCTTCATCAACGACGGTTCGGGCGCGGCGGGTTGGCACTACACCGACATCGCCTATGGCTTCGGCGCGACGCCGGAAGACATCATTGCGCCCAACGGCGACGGCACCTACACCGCCAATTTCGGCACCGGCGCGACCGTTGACGCGCTCAATTACATTCACGACCTGCGCTGGAAGTATGACGTTCTGCCCGGCGCAACGCTCGACTGGTCGAACATCACCGAAGCGCTGGCGTCCGACCGCGTAGCGATGGTGATCTACGCGGGTGATCAGTTCAGCTTCATGAAGAATCAATTCCCGGATGCCGACCTGAGCAAGTACGGCTACGCCCCTGCTCCGGCGGGTTCGAATGGCAACGTCGCCCTGACCGGTGGCAACTTGTGGATGATCAGCGCCAACGCTTCGGCTGACCAGCAAGAAGCCGCCTTCTACTATCAGATTTGGCGTCAGTTCGACCCCGAAGAATTCGAAAGCTCGATCATCCTGCAGCACTCGCAGGGACGTGCCATCGGTCAGCCGGTGCTGCCGCTCTACGTCGGCGAACTCCAGACCAAGCAGGACGAGTTCCGCGCGCAGTACAACGTGCTGCCGGTCGAGAATTACCAATTGTTCAACGACGCCGTGATCAACGGCACCCTCAAGCTGCAAGCCGAACCGGCAGCGGCGGCGCAAGATTACTACGCCGAAGTCGGCTCGCTGGTGAGCGAAATTTTGTCGGATGAAACTGCCGACCCGGCGGCGCGTTTGGCTGAAGTCGCCCAAGAATTCCAGGACTTCGTGCTCAACTAGTAGTCCATCAAGCAAGTAACTCAAGATCAAACGAGCTTCGCCCCCGCTCGCCGCGTTTGTCTCCCCTCTCCCCGTTTACGTGGGAGAGGGGTCGGGGGTGAGGGGTCGAAGAACTAGCAAGACCCGATTGAGTACAGCCAGATCGATTAGCAGGATCAAAACGGGCGAGGCATACGCCAATTCACGGGTGACTCGCCCACACGACCAAGCGCCTCGCGCCCAGTGTGGTTGTACAGAGCTAGAATTCCGGAAAAATCCCAATGTCCACCAAAATAGCTGCCCCTTTAAAGATGACTGCTCAAGAAAATGAAAGTTTTATCAGCAAAATCGCTTATCGCATCTCCAGCCAAGCGACCGCCTACTTATTTCTGCTGCCCGCGCTGGTGATCTTCGCCTTAGTCGCGTGGTATCCGATTGTCAGCGCGTTCCAGATGAGCTTTCAGGACGTGAAGCTGAACGGCGCTTCGACGTGGGTCGGGCTGGCGAACTTTCAACTGATGCTGCGCGACCCCGCGCTCGAAATCGTCTGGCGCAACTCGCTTCAGTTCGCCGGTTGGAGCATTTTGCTCGGCTACGCCGTCCCGGTGATCATCGCCATCTTGATCCGCGAAATGCGGGTCGCGCGCGGGTTCTTCCGCATCGTCTACTTTCTGCCGACGGTCGTGCCGATCTCGATTGCCGTGATCGTCTGGCGCTTCATCTACGACCCTGACGCCGGTTTCCTGAACAGCTTTCTGGCGATCTTCGGCGTCACGGCGCAGATGTGGCTGCAAAATCCCGCGCTGGTGAAACCGGCAATCGTGCTGGTGATGACGTGGGGAACCTTCGGGACGACCACGCTGATCTACTTATCCAGCTTGCAAGAAATCCCGACCGAACTCTACGAAGCCGCCGAACTCGACGGTGCGTCGCCGCTGAGCCGGATTCGCCATATCACCCTGCCCCACCTCGCGCCGATCATGTCGCTGCTGTTCGTGCTGCAAGTGATCACGGTGGCGCAGGTCTTCACCGAACCCTTCCTGCTGACCAATGGCGGTCCCGGCAAAGAAACGCTAACGCCGGTGCTGCACATCTACAACCGCGCCTTCCTGCGCGCCGACATCGGCTACGCTTCGGCGTGGAGCGTGATGCTCGTGATCGTGCTGGGTCTGTTCACGCTGATCTACCAACTGATCAACCGGCGCATCACCGCGAAATACGGCAGTTGAAACCGAAGGACGAGTTCTAGGCACATGTACAAAACGAGTGAAAAGCAGGTGTTTTTGTAGGGGACGCAGCGTGCTGCGCCCACACTTTCTGAACATGAGCCACCTTTTTTATCTTGTCCGTTAATTTGGCGGATCGCTGACATCATAAAGGCACTGCAACCCCATTTTTCTCCTCCTCTCCATGCAATGGAGAGGGGGTCGGGGGGTGAGGTTGAGCGTGGCGCGAAAAGATGAGGAATTCTTGAAATGGATCGTGGCTTTTTATCCAACGTCGAATTACGCACCGGCAGCGGACGGATCATCTATTACGCTTCGATGGGCAGCTTACTGGTGATGGCGGTGCTGGTGCTGTTCCCCTTCGTTTATGCCTTCACCTCCGGGCTGAAGGGCAGCACCGAAATTTTCACGTCCGGCTTGAACTTGATCCCGCAGAACGCCCAATGGAGCAACTACCGCGAGGCGTGGGAACGCTTCGAGATGATCAAGCTGTTCGGCAACTCGTTCGTGATCGTCACGGTCGGCGTGCTGCTGCGGCTGACGATCTCGACACTCGCCGCCTACGCGCTGTCGCGGCTGAAGCCATTCGGCGGGCGCTTCGTGCTGGCGTTCTTCTCGATCACGCTGATGATTCCGGGCATTGCCTATCTCGTGCCGCTGTTCGTGACGCTCAAAGACCTGCCGATCCTGCACCTCAACCTGCTCGACTCCTACTGGGGCTTGTGGCTGCCCTACGCCGTCAGCGCCTTTGCCATCTTCATCCTGAAGAACTTCTTCGACCGCATCCCCGGCGAGATCATCGACAGCGCCAAGATCGACGGCGCGTCGGCAATTCAGGTGTTCTTGCGGATCGTGCTGCCGCTCTCGCGCTCGATCCTGCTGATCCTCGCCATTCTGACCTTCATGGATTTGTGGAAAGACTACCTGCTGCCCTTCTTGATCATCAGCGACCCGACGCGCCAGCCGATCACGGTGCGGCTGTTCTATCTGGCAGATACCAATTACGGCGTCAACTTGCAGATGGCTGCTGCCTTCCTCGCGCTGCTGCCGCCGCTGTTCGTCGCCATCCTGCTCCAGCGTTATCTCACCACGGGGTTGACGCTCGGCAGTGTCAAGGGATAATCAACGGGACGGTGTTTAGTTACTCTGACAGCATTCAAGTTTCCCGTATGCTGTTCTTGTCCTTACTCCACTAAGCGGAGTTTTAGCGAAGCATCGATACTAGCCATCAGCTACTCAAATTTTTTCTTGTCCGTTAATTTGGCGGAACGCTGACCTCAAAGAGTGCTGTAGCCATTTTCGCTCATGCATGGAGAGGTTGGGGTGAGGTTGAGCGAGTGATACAAGTGTTTGAACCATTTAATTTGCCGATTAATGGCTTATCTGCCCTCTCACCACATTGGGAGAAATTTCGTGTCCGTCGTACCAGAGCACTTCAAACTCCATTTAACCCCAACCGCCGCAGCCGACGCGGTAGTTGCGCAACCGGAGGCGCTCGCTTCACCGTCCTGACCGACCGGATGATCCGGCTTGAGTATCACGCCGACGGTGTGTTCGAGGATCACGCCAGCCAAGCCTTCTGGTATCGCCAGCAGCCGGTGCCGCCCTTCACAGCGAGCATCGACGGCGATCAGGTCGAAATCGAGACCGAATACCTGCACCTGAGCTATCAGGGCGGCGGCGCCTTCTCGCCCGCTAACCTGTCGATCACGCTCAAAGCCAGCGGAGTCGTCTGGCACCCCGGCGACCTACCGCAGGACAATTTGCTCGGCACAACCCGCACGCTCGACGACAAGAACGGCTACACGCCGCTGACGCTCGGCTTGATGTCGCGGGCGGGTTGGTCGGTGATCGACGACTCGGCGACGCTGGTGCTCAACGACGAGGGCTGGCTCCAAAATCGCACCACCAGCGGCACCGACTGGTATTTCTTCGGCTATGGGCATGACTACAAAACCTGCCTGCGCGATTACTGCCACGTCAGCGGCGAAGTCCCACTGATCCCGCGCTGGGTGCTGGGCAACTGGTGGAGCCGTTACTGGGAATATACGCAGGACGATTTCAAGCAGTTGATCGGCGACTTCCAGCACTACGAGCTGCCCTTCTCGGTCTGCATCATCGACATGGACTGGCACGTCACCGCAAACCGGCAACGACTCGTCCGGCTGGACCGGCTACAGTTGGAATCGCAAGCTGTTCCCCGACCCGACCGGCTTGATCGGCTTCATGCACGCGAACGGGCTGAAAACGGCGCTCAACTTGCACCCGGCGGAGGGCATCCACGCGCACGAGGACAGCTACGTCGAGATGGCGCAGCGCTTGGGACTCGACTCGGCGACCAAAGCGCCGATCCCGTTCCAGATCACCGACCCTGCCTTCACCAACGCCTATTTCGAGATTCTGCACCACCCCGCCGAAGCAATGGGCGTCGATTTCTGGTGGATGGATTGGCAGCAGGGGCTGAAGTGCGACCTGCCGGGGCTCGACCCGCTCTGGTGGATCAATCACCTGCACTTCTACGATCTAGGGCGCACCGGCGTCCGCCGCCCGCTGATCTTCTCGCGCTGGGGTAACGAAGGACACCAGCGCTACCCGATTGGCTTCTCCGGCGACAGCTACCGCACGTGGGATTCGCTGCGCTTCCAGCCTTACATGACCTCGACCGCCGCCAACGTCGCCTATGGCTGGTGGAGCCACGACATCGGCGGGCACACCAGCGGCACCGGCGACCCGGAGTTGTTCGTCCGTTGGGTGCAGTTCGGCGTCTTCAGCCCGGTACTGCGCATCCACACCACCAAAGGCGAATACTACGATCAGCGCCCATGGATGTTCGACGACGCCGAGGTGCTGCGCGTCCTGCGCGAGGCGCTGCAACTGCGGCACGCGCTGATCCCGTATCTATACACGATGGCGTATCGCGCCCACGCCGAAAGCCTGCCGCTGAGCGAGCCGATGTACTACGAGTATCCCGACCAAGAAGCCGCCTATCACTGCCCGCAGCAGTACTTGTTCGGCACAGAGTTGATCGCCGCGCCGTTTATCGACCCGGCGGACCCGACCATCGAGCTAAGCCGCCAAGTCGTCTGGCTGCCGGAAGGCGGCTGGTACGACCTGTTCACCGGCGAATACTACGAGGGCGATCAGTGGCACGCGATCTACGGCAGACTGGGCGACATCCCCGTCTTCGCCAAAGCGGGCGCGATTGTGCCGCTGGGACCGAAAGTCGGCTGGGGCGGCGTTGGCGTGCCGGACGAACTGCATCTGCACGTCTTCGCGGGCGCGGATAACGCCTTCACACTCTACGAAGACGACGGCGAGAGCAACGCCTACCGTGATCAGCGCGTTTGCACGACCACCATGACCCAGACGTGGCGCGGCGATGCGCTCGACTTCACGATCAACCCGCCCGAAGGCGACCTCGACCTGATCCCGGCAGCCCGCGCGATCACGCTGCACCTTCACGGCGTCAGCGCCAACGTCGCCGCGACCGTCACCATCGACGACGCACAGATCGACGTGAACGGCAGCTACGACGCGCAAACTGAAACGCTGATCATCTCTGGCATCAAATTGAACAGTACATCCTCGCTCAAATTGGAAATTTCGACGAATGATGATCTAATTTTGCGACGGGATCGCAAGCGCGAGAAAATCTTGACCATGCTGCGCTTCTTCCGGTTGAATGCGGGCATCCGCAACCGTATCGCTAGCGGTATCGACGCCATCTTGCGCGATCCGACGGCGCTCGCGCCCGACGTGCTGGCGATGACCGACGCCCAAGCGCGGGCGCTGTTCGAAACTATCTGCGACGCCGGGGTCTACGCCGTCACCGACACCGACAAGCCGGTGCAGGTGATCGTCTGGAACAATCACGAGAACGACGGAATCACCTATCGCTACCGCGACGTCTACTTGCAATTCGGCTTCCAGCGCGGCGCGCATCATGACCGGGGCGTCGCGCCCAAGTTCGCCTGCTTCATCCCACCGAAACAGGTCTGGCGCAGCGGTAGTTACAAGGAAAACGTGCATCCAACCCAGTGGGAGGCGCAAATCGACTACTTCAATCTGCTCAGCGTGGTCGAGGGCAAAAAGAGCAAACGCCGTAGGGCACGCGCGCTGTAGGGGCGAACCTGCGTGTTCGCCCGATGACCGCCTAAACCTGAACCGGACAAAGGCACTCTCCCCTCCCTGAATTCGGGGAGGGGCTGGGGGTGGGGTCAGAACCGGCGAATCGATGCCTCGCCCCTACATCAAAGAAATCATTATTGATCAAAGGATTTTTGCGCATGAACAAAAATATCTCGCGTCGCCAATTCATACAGGGACTCAGCTTGACGGCGGGCGCGCTCTGGGCGGCACAAGCGCCGCTGAGTCTGCTGGCGCAGAGCGACGACACGGCGGATCGCCCACTGCTGATGGCGCACTTCATGCCCTGGTATCAAGCGCCGAACGTCAGCGGAGCATGGGGCTGGCATTGGACGATGGGCACGTTCGATCCTGATCAGACCGACGCGAACGGCTTGCCGCAGATCGCCTCGCACTACCATCCGCTGACCGGACCTTACAACTCCAGCGACGACGACATCCTCGAATATCAAGTGCTGCTGATGAAGCTGGCGGGCATCGACGGCGTGATCGTCGATTGGTACGGCATCCTCGACTACTCTGACTACGCCGCCGACAATCGCAGTACCGGCAAGCTGTTCGAGCACATCAAAGCTGCCGGGCTGAAGTTCGCCATCTGCTACGAGGATCAGTCGCTCAAGCACATGGTCGACGACGGGCTGCTGGCACGCGAAGACGCAGTCGCGCGCGGGCAAGATGTGATGCGCTATCTGCAAGCGAACTGGTTCAGCGACGACGCCTACCTCAAGCATGGCGATCAGCCGGTGCTGCTGACTTTCGGACCGCAGTATTTCAACGGCTCGGCGGAGTGGGCGGCGCTGTTTTCGGTGATCGATCCGGCTCCGGCGCTGATCACCTTGGACAAGCACATGGTGCTCGACGCGGTATCAAGCTTCCCGTGGCCCCCCATGTCCGGCTTCACGCTCAACGAGGCGGCGCTCAAGGCGTATTTCCGCACCTTCTACCTCAAGGCGCGCAACTGGGATTACGTCGTCGGGGCGGCATTCCCGGCGTTCTGGGACAGTTATCAGGAAGCGGGCGTGCGGGCGAGCTACGGCTACATCGACCCGCTGGACGGCGACATCCTGCGCTTTACGCTGGAAACCGCGCTCCGGGCGAAACCGGACATCATCCAGATCGTGACGTGGAACGACTACGGCGAAGGCACGATCATCGAGCCGACGGTCGAATTCGGCAGCCAATACCTCGAAATCATCCAAGCGACGGCGCGCGACCTGCGCGGCGATTCGTTCACCTTCACTGCCAGCGATCTCGACCTGCCGCTGCGCTTGTTCACCCTGCGCCAAGCCCACGCCGACGACGCCGCCATCAACGCGCACTTGGACGAGGCTGCCAGCGCGATCATCGCTGGCGACCTCACCAGCGCCAATCAGATCGTCGGCAGCTTGGAGGGCGCGTAGGGCTGCCCCCTCGGCTCACGCGGAGTCCACGCGAGTACGAGGGCGCAGTTCGCTGCGCCCGACAAAAACTTCAAAATTCCACTTTAGCGCTAACCTACGGCGCAAGCGTCGATTTCCGCCCCTTGCCACAATTTGGTTGACATGATCAGTAAGTGTCGCTAAGATATGATTACGTTACCGTAACGTATCAAAACGTTATTTAAAGGCACTTGAGATAGCGCTAACTCATATTTTTCAGCAGTTTTTTTTTACAATTCTTGAGCAAGCCCAATCGCCCAAAATAACCCTCAACGGGCGCACTGCAAGATTTATATTTGTTTATAGTAATAAATTGAGGTGAAAAGTGGCTCAGCAAGCACAAAAAAAGTTACCGGCGATTCGTGGTCTCCGTTGGCACCGTCATCAGTACTTCTCATTCTTTGTCCCTGAAGACTGGCATCGGTCGAATGTGGACGCCTCCCCCGCCCGCGTGATCTACAGCCCGGATCCAGATGACATCGCAACCCTGTTCGCCGTCGAACTCCAAGACTTAGGCACAGCACTCGAACCCAGCGATCTGGAAGTGCTCGCCGAGGGTTTCTTCGAGACAATCGCACGGCTTCCCCAAGTTGAGATCCAAACTCACAAAATGAAAGCCTCCGGCAGCATCATCGAGATGGAGGCGAAATACACCTTCAGCGAAGCGGGCGCGACGCGCAAGCGCTGGACGCGCGTGCTCTACCAGGATACGCGGCAGATCGCGCTGAACGCACAGGGTGCGACGCCCGAAATCTACGATTACTGGTTGCCGATGTTCTTCGAGAGCATGTCGACCGCGCGGATTCACCGTCAAGAACCCAGCCTAGAACTCTTCCTATAACCCGGCAGAAATGCCGTCGGGTTGACATCACCCCAATAACGCTAAGGGAGGTGCATTCCGAACTGATAAGTGATCAGAAGCGAATAAAGATCTACTTAAGGGAACAGAAAGGAAAAGAAATACTGATGATGAACAAGAAACTTTCTCGTCGTGA